>UCNG01000048.1 GCA_900473915.1 Hyphomicrobiales bacterium
GCCTTCTTGGCGATCCCGGCTAGCTTCTTCGACCAAACCGCCGCCTTATCGGCCTGCTCCTGAGTGGTGATAGGCGTTTTCAGGAAGGTATCGGCCAATTCCTTCTCGGCCTGGAATTCTAGCTTAAGCGCTTCGTGGGGATCATCCGGCAGATTATGACCGATAGACGCGACGGGCGCGTCATCATCCCAACCTTTGCCATCGACGGCCTTGCGATATGCCGTCTCGGAAACAGGGAAACGGCAAACCCATGACCAGAGGTCAACCGGGTCGCCCATCTTGTCGCCAATCTTTGCAACAAGCTGGCCGTCCTGTTCCCAGATTGCGACCGGTAGCCAAGGCCCATCCTTGCCGTTGCGCTTGCGGTAAAAACCGGGCTGCGCATCGCCTTCGTGAACAGGCAGGCCCTTCCCGATCTGCTCAGGATTAGCAAGCGCGGCGGTCCAGTATTCGTATGTATGCGTCATGCTGCAATTCCTTCCTGTTCCTGTAGAAGGTCGGTGAGTTCGAAAAGCTTTTCAGCGAGATAGCGGCGGGTCGGTACGTGCGGATCGGTCTTGAGCCGGTGCTCAATTTCAGCGATCAGCCGCCTGACCTCGGTTTCAGTGATGTGGTCCGGCATCACATGAACTCCTCAAGCATTTCCGCGAAGATGCGCAGGGCTGCATCACCCTTGAGGGCTGTTTTGTAAGCGCCTTCTATCGTCGCGCCAAAGCGGGACTGAAACATGCGGCATTGCAGTTTGAAGAAGGCAATATCGTCGTCGCCGCGAGCCTGTTTGATTTCGAGAACGTCTGAAAGATAGCGGGGGCGATTGACGGAGTTCGAAACGCCTGCAATCGCGCTGGCAATTCCTGAAATCGTGGTTTGGTATGAGGGATGCATTGTTGTCTCCTCGAATAAGCATTCGGGAAACCGCCCTTCCGGGCGGAAACCGGAAGGCTTAAAGTCCGTGAAAGATCAGCGTATCGGCGGAGAAAGCGTTAAGGGGCTGGACAGTCTCAACACCGTCGAAGTGGAACTTAAATCGAGCAGTTGCGCTGTTGATTTCTTCAATCGTCCCGCACTCGCCGGAGCGCTCATGATTTGAAATCAGGCGAACGAACTGACCGACTTTAAGGTTGTGCTTCGTGTTCATTTCGGGTGTCTCCCAACTCGTTTGTTGAGATAACCGTACAAAACGTACGAACGGCAGTCAAGTACAAAATGTACGATAGTAGTGCAAAATGTACGATCAGTTTTGGCAACCAGCCCGCGCCGTGGTAGAATCAGTGTGCACAAGTCGCAGCCCGACCGCTGCGCATTACGATGGTCGTAATAGGTCTGGATAGGGGAGGTGATTATGTGAACCGCAGCGCGTG
>UCNG01000047.1 GCA_900473915.1 Hyphomicrobiales bacterium
AAGGACGTATTCGAAACCTATCTCCAGCTTGAGCCGGTCAATCGTCTCTCTGCCCGCCGTGGCGATGTGGGCGTTATCCGCATCAATGACGAATACGTGGCCGGGTTCATCTGTGGCTCCGGCTTCGCGGTGAAACAGCCGCATGGGCTTGCGTTCTTTCCCGTGACCGACATCGAGCAGGCTTACAAGGTCGGCCTGTAACCACTTCGACAATTTACGCCTTTGAAGGTCCGTCAGCAGCGGGCCTTTTTTGTTGCGCCCAATTGAGGCTGTCGCATGCCATTTTTAGCGCCTATCTTCACCGCGATTGGCGGTCTTGTATCGAGCGTGGCCGCATGGGCTGCTGCAAGCCCGATCCTCGCGGGTATCGCGCAGACCGCCTTTGGCATTGCACTCAAATATGCCGTCAATGCGCTGTTCCCTCCGAAGACGCAGAGCCGCGCCTCGGAACTGGAGACCCAGTACGGCGCCAATATCCCGCGCTCGGTCATTCTCGGTACCTGCGCGACTGAAGGCCATCACATTTACCGCAACAGCTATGGCAGTGGCGGGCGTCTGATACAGGACGTGTTCGTGCTGTCGAGCTTCCGCATCACAGCGGTGCCACGCGTTCGCTACAATGGCCAATGGCGCATTTTGAGCCAGCAGGACGCTAACGGCTATTGGCTTGTGCCGAATGAAGGAACAAGCGGCGACGATCACGATAACGTCCGCGTCAAGTTCTTCTGCGGCACAATGGACCAGCAGGCAGAGCCGACGCTGATCAACAATGGGCGCCCGGCTGGCCGCTGGACTGCGAACCATCGTGGTGCAGGCGTTGCTTATGCCGTCGTGTTTTCCGAACTGCGCAAGAATGGCGACGGCCTGACTTCACCGGCAAAGCTGTTGTTCGAAGTCGTCGGCGCGCCGCTTTACGACTGGCGCAAAGACAGCACGATGGGCGGATCGGGCCCGCATCGCTGGGACGATCAGAGCACGTGGGAATATTCCGATAATCCGGTCGTGCAGATCTACAATCTGGAGCGCGGTTTTTTCAACGGCACTCAGCGCATGGTCGGCAAGGCTGTTCGTGCAAGCCGCCTGCCGTTGGCAGAATACACCCAGGCTGCGAACATCTGCGACGAAATCATGTCGGACGGCTCGAAACGCTATCGCGCCCATGCGATTGCCAAGGATGGCCCCGGCACCAACCACGACGCCAACCTAACGCCCATCCTTGAAGCCATGTGCGGCTCGTGGGTGGAGCGTGTAGACGGCGAATTTCCGATTGCTGGCGCTCCGCAGGCCATCGTTGCAACCATCACAGACGACGATATCAAGCGTGGAGCACCGCTTCGCTTCAGTGCCAAGCGCAAGCGTACCGAACTCATCAACACTGTCGCGGCTTCCTATGTTTCGCCGGATGACTTCTACGAAACCAAGGACGCGGCAACCCGTATCGATGAAGGAGCGCTGGCCGAAGATCGCGAAACCCTTGCCAGTGCCATTCCTTACGCTGCCGTCACCGATGTGCGGCAGGTGGACAGGCTGGCCGATATCGCCATTCGTGGCGCTCGTTATCAGGCATCGGCTGAAATCGTTGTTCATCCGAAGTTCCTCGATACGATCAAGGAAGGCCGGTGGGTTCGCTGGAATAGTGCCAAGTATGGCGACCGGACATATCAGGTGCTGACGCGCCAGCTTGGCGGGATCAATACGGACGGTGCTCGCGATATCTCAATTGCGCTGCAGCAGATCAGCAATGGCGTGTTCGATCCGACCGCCTACGAGACCAATCCGCCGAACATCATCGTTGTGCCGCCGCCGCAATATCTGGCCGAGGTGCAGAACTTCGATGTTAT
>UCNG01000020.1:0-1212 GCA_900473915.1 Hyphomicrobiales bacterium
CAAAGCATTTCCAGCAAAAGATCGCGTTCCATGCCGGGCCACCCATCATGTGCGAGGCCATGCGCCAAAATCGGGATCAGGCCGCTTCTTTCAAGATCGGGCGGATGGGCAGCGGTGCCGTGCCCAGATATCCCGCGACCATCCGGGTAATATGTTCCACAATCTCGTCCTCATCGGACAGGGAATGCCCGCAATCGTTGAGAACTATGGCATGGGTCAGCGTCTCCACGGTGGTTACGCAAATAAACGCAGCCGTATCAAGGTCCTTGAGCTGAACGTCGTCCCTGCATTCTTCGAGATAATGCCGAACCAGATGTAGCGTATCCTTGCGGATCGCTTCCACCTCGGCCAGTTTTCCGATTCTGGGGACTTCTTCCTTCAGAATGCGGTGGAGTTCGGGATCAACCCGATGCGCGGCGATCATGGCGCGAATGAGTTCCCGCATGGCGCTGTTCAGGTCGTCCGAGGCGCATTCCTGCATGGAATTTTCAAGCAAGGCCAGAATTTCGCGATTGTGCCGCGCGACAAGCGCTGCGACCAGCGACTCCTTGTTTGGAAAATACTGGTAGAGCGACCCGATGCTCACACCGGCTACCGCGGCGACGCGGTTTGTGCTGGTCCGGGCATAACCTTCACGCACCAAAACGCGAGCAGTGGCATCCAGTATCGCTTCGACGGTCATTCTTGACCTCTCCTGCGAGGCGGATTTTCTGGGATTTGTGGCGCGCAGCTTGGCCATGTCGCGATTTTTCCTAATGCGAGTAGACAATGTGAGTAAACACTCACATATTTTGTATAAATCGTCAACAACAATGAATGAGAAGTATTTTTCAGTGAAAAGCCACTGAAATTATCACGTACCATTCACCGTTAAACATGGGTTCTATAGAAAAATGAAGTTCATCAATGCTGCGTTGCTTGTTGCCATAATGGTAACAGGAGCGGGATGCGTGAGTGCTGCGCAAAACAATGTTCGCTCTATCCAGGCGGACTGTGTGAATGCAAACCATGGCCGGCCATTCAATGAAAATTGCGACGCGCCCAAACTGGGGTGGAAGGGCGCGAATGGAAGTGATTTCCTCATCAGCCGCTGATTGACCGGCAGGGCGCGTCAAGCAGGGAAATCAGTCCGCCGGACTGATTTCTGCTCCTGCTTCGATCAGATAGGACGCGCTCCAACCTTTTGTTTTTACCGCATTGTCCGACGCAAAA
>UCNG01000020.1:1220-224872 GCA_900473915.1 Hyphomicrobiales bacterium
TTTGTTTTCCCGCATTATCCAACGCAAAACCGCTTCGCACTTTTGCTGGAAATGCTTTGACTGATCACCGCTTCGCTTCTTGGCCGATCATTCTGCGAAGAGTGTCATCCCCCAGCATGAAGTGGTGAAGCATTGCCATCGCGACATGTCCTGCAATCGCCGCCAGCAAAACCCAGCCCAGCAAGCTGTGGGCTGCATTGCCGGGAGCCGTCAGCGCCGTATTTTCCACAACGGCAGGCGTGAATATTTCGACGCCGAGGAATGAAAAACCGTATTGATCCCCTGCCGCCCGCATCACCGCCAGCAAGGGCACCAGGAGCATGAGAGCGTAAATAACCAAATGCCCGGCGGCGGCCAGTCTTCCCGACAGTCCAGGCGCGTGGTGCCGACGGCCGAGATTCAGGATTCCCCATGCTCCACGCAGAAAGGCCAACAAAAACAAAGTGAACCCGACTTGTTGGTGCAGCGGCCAAAGCGCATCGCTTACGGCGCCCTCTCCCGACAGAGAAAGAGTAATCGCGATGCCAAACTGCAAGATAAATAAAACAGCCATGGACCAGTGAAATATACGGCTCACCAACCCATAGCGATTAACAGAGTCCAACAATGAAGAAGCACTACTCATGAATATTCCTATATAATTAGATATTATTTTATATATTTCTTATTATAAAACGATAGACTGAAGTATAACCTATTCTGTATTCTATTTTTTATAACGAGGCAATAGCCGTCAAGCCTTGGTGTGCTTCGATCCAAATGGATCAGACCTGCGCTCCAGATGTTTTCCTTTTAACGTGCATCCCGAAAATCGTTTCCCACTTTTCGGGATGGGCACGAACCGCAGCGCGATAAACCGCGATCCCCGCCGATTTACAACATCGCCCTGGAATCCATGGAATGGGGAATGAACTCGCTTGATGGCGCTTTTTGGCGCATTTGTAGCGATAATGCTTGCGCGCTGGCGCTTTTTGCGTTGTATCGCCAAAGCGATATAGCAAGAAACCGCTAGCAATGCGGCAAATGAAATTTGCAGTGCCCTGCACCCGGCTGGATGCAGTTTCGCTGCAAGCATAAACCGGGGAAATGTTTCAGGTGACAGGCTCACCGGAAGCGAACTCAGAACAAACCGGTCGTGACTGAATCTGGCCGAGCGGACCGTCCGGGAATTCCCGGTTTTCGCAACGCCGACGATGAAAACCGCCCTGTAGCGGAAATCGTTCGTTTTGGTCGCGGCGAGAAACAAGGAATGACATTGTGAGTCAGATCGCCTTCTGGGGTGCGGTCGAATTGGGCCTCGTCTTCGCATTTGTAGCCATCGGCGTCTATCTGGCGTTCCGTGTCCTCGACTTCCCCGATCTGACGGTTGACGGTTCGTTCCCGCTGGGCGCTGCCGTCACCGGCGTGCTGATCCTCGGAGGCATGAATCCCTGGCTCGCCGCGGCCATCGCCATGATTGCCGGTGCCGCTGCCGGGCTTGTGACCGCAACGCTGAACGTGCGTTTCAAGATTCTCAATCTTCTCGCCTCCATCCTGACCATGATCGCGCTGTTCTCGGTCAATCTGCGCGTCATGGGCGCGCCCAACATCTCGCTCATCAGCCAGGACACCATGCTGACGCCGTTCTTCGGCCATGGCATTCCCGAATATTATGTGCGCCCGCTGTTTCTCTTCGTGCTGGTTGCCATCGCGGTCTTCCTCGTCTGGCGCTTTCTGGAAAGCGACATGGGGCTTGCCATGCGCGCAACCGGCGCCAATCCGAGAATGGCGCGCGCCCAGGGCGTTCGCACCGACCGGCAGATCTATCTCGGCATGGCGCTCTCCAACGCACTGGTGGCGCTCGGCGGCGCGCTCTTCGCGCAGACAAACGGCTTTGCCGATGTGACCTCCGGCGCGGGCACCATCGTGGTTGGCCTTGCAGCGGTCATCATCGGTGAAACGCTGCTGCGCAGCCGCTTCATTCTCGTCATCCTGCTTGGCTGTGTGCTTGGTTCGATCATCTATCGCATCGCCATCCAATTTGCGCTGTCCAAAGGATCGGCATTCGGCCTGCAGGCATCCGATCTCAACATCGCGACCGCCCTTCTCGTCACCTTCGCCCTGATATTGCCGCGCCTGCGTCGCGGAGGAGCATCCGCATGATCGAACTTTCCAATCTCGATGTCGTCTTCGGTCGCGGCACTCCGCTTGAAAAACAGGTACTGAACAAGATCAACCTGACCATGGATCAGGGCTCCTTCGTTACGGTCATCGGTTCGAACGGCGCCGGCAAATCGACAATGCTGGGCGTCCTCGCAGGCGATGTCATCCCCACTGCCGGAAATGTCGTCATCAGTGGCAAGGATGTGACTCGCAAATCCACCGCCGACCGCGCCGGTCTGGTCGCCCGCGTGTTCCAGGACCCGCTGGCCGGAAGCTGCGGCACGCTGACCATCGAGGAAAACCTCGCCTTGGCCGCCTCACGCGGCAAGGCGCGCGGCCTCACCCACGCGCTCAATTCGAACCGCCGCGCCTGGTTCCGCGAGCGCGTGGCAAGCCTCAATCTGGGGCTGGAAAACCGCATGCATGACCGCATGGAACTGCTCTCCGGCGGCCAGCGGCAGGCGCTCTCGCTCATCATGGCGACGCTTTCCGGTTCGGAAGTCCTGCTGCTCGATGAGCACACGGCAGCGCTCGATCCTGGCATGGCCGAATTCGTCATGGAACTGACGCGCACGCTGATTGCCGAAAACAAGCTGACCGCGCTGATGGTCACCCACTCCATGCGGCAGGCGCTGGATTATGGCGACCGCACGATCATGCTGCACGGTGGCAAGATCCTGCTCGACGTGACCGGCGACAAGCGCAAGACGCTCGGTGTTGAAGACCTCATCGAAATGTTCCGCAAGGTGCGCGGCCAGACGCTCGATGACGATGCGCTTCTGATCGAATAGAGCATGATTCCGAAAAGTGGGAACCGCCTACGCAGGAAATCAGTCCACTGGACTGATTTCTGATCCTGCTTCGATCGGATAAAATCATGCTCAAACAAAACGCAGGTTTTGCAAACAGCTATGTTTCACAGCCGCCGTCGACGCGACCGGCGGCTGTTTTGTTTCTGCTCGAAATGTTCTAAGAACCGGATATGGCGCAGAAAAAAGCAAATGAAGTCGACAGTTTTCTGGCAAGGCCGACGAGCTCGTTCCCGGTCGTGCTGCTTTACGGACCCGACAAGGGGCTGGTGAGCGAACGCGCGCGCCGTTTTGCTGAAGCCAGCAAGCTGCCGCTGGATGACCCGTTTGCCGTCATTCGCATGGAAGCCGACGAGATCGAGGCCGACCCGGCGAAGCTCGCCGACGAAGCCCGCACGATCTCCATGTTCGGCGGCCAGCGCCTGATCTGGATCAAGAACGCCGCTGGCCAGAAGAAGCTGGCCGAAGCGATCAAGCTGCTTGCGACCGAGCCGCCGCAGGAAACTTTCGTGCTTGTCGAAGCGGGCGATCTCAAGAAGGGTGCGGGTTTGCGCAGTGCTGTGGAGAACGCGTCTGCGGGCATGGCCCTGCCTTGTTATTCCGACGACAGCCGCGGGATCGACGGCGTCATTGACGACGTTCTGGCCGAATGGAAGATGCAGATCACCCTTGACGGTCGCCAGCTCCTGCGCGCCAGCCTTGGCGGCGATCGTCTTGCCACGCGCGGCGAGCTTGAAAAGCTCTGCCTTTATGCCCGCGGCAAGGAACGGATCGATATAGACGATGTACGCGAAGCGGTGGGCGATGTCGCCGGGCTTTCCACCGATGAGGTGATCGACGCGGTTCTGGCGGGCGATCTTGCACGCTTCGAAGTTTCTTTTGACCGCGTGGCGAAATCCGGAACCGCGCCCTTTCTCGTGCTCAACACAGCGATGCGCCAGTTCCAGCAGGTGCAAACCTTGCGTTATATCGCCGATACGGAGCGCAAAAGCGCCTCCGTGGTTGTGGCGGCGGCGCGCCCGCCGATCTTCTTCAACCGCAAGAAGCTGATTGAGAATGCGGTCAGCCGCTGGAGCGGCGAAAGCCTTGCGCGCGTGATGGAACGCTTGCAACGCGCCGTTCTCGAAAGCCGTCAGAATGCGGGCCTTGCCATTCCGATCATCCGGCAGTGCTTGCTGGCAATCGGGGTGGAATCACTTCGAAACGCCCGGCGATAGCAAAGCAATTCCAACGTAGCGGTTTTGCGTTGGATAATGCGAAAAGAAAATAGATAGAGTACTTCGACTTGAGATGCAGAGAAGAATCTATCAGTCACCTCTGTTATTTTTCGATACAAACGAAAAAGCTCGCCGCAAATATAAGCAGCGAGCTTTCAATTTATATATTCTTTGAAGATCAGCTCTGGAGACGACGGCAAATCTCATCAAGTTGCTCAAGAGAACTATAGCGTATCTTGACCTCACCGCCCCGATCGCGATGATTGATTTCGACTTTCATGCCGGTAACATCAGAAAGCAGCTTTTCGAGCGCCTTGGTGTCGGCATCCTTCTCGACCGGACCTGCCTTGCCCGGCCTGGCTTCCGCGCCGCCCCGTGCTTCCGCCTGCGCGAGCGCCTCGACCTGGCGAACCGACAGACCATCCTTGACGATCCGTTCCGCCAGCGCGGTCGGGTTTTCCATCGTGATGAGGCTGCGGGCATGACCTGCCGAAAGCGCGCCGTCGACAATGAAATCCTGCACAGGCTGCGGCAGTTTCAGCAGGCGCAGCGTGTTGGCCACATGGCTGCGGCTTTTGCCGATGACCTGCGCCAGATCGTTCTGCGTATAATCGTGATTGTCGATAAGCTGTTGATATCCAAGCGCTTCTTCAACCGCATTCAGGTCGGCGCGCTGGACGTTTTCGATGATCGCGATTTCAAGTGCCACACGGTCATCGACATCACGAACAATCACCGGGATCGTATCGACACCGGCGCGCTGCGACGCGCGCCAGCGGCGTTCACCGGCGATCAGCTCGAAGCGGTCGGGCTGGCCCGGTGCGGGGCGCACGACGATCGGCTGCACAACGCCATGTTCCTTGATCGACTGCGCCAGATCTTCCAGTTCGCCTTCCGAAAACATGCGGCGCGGATTGCGCGGATTGCGCGTCACGAACTCAATCGGAACATTCCGCTCGATGGGAACCGGTGCCTTACGCTCTTCAGCAGGGCGGTCGATCTCACCGATCAGCGCCGCTAATCCGCGGCCAAGGCGCTTTTTTGAAGGATCGTCATTCATCGTTCGGCTTATTCCTGAATTGTTTCGTCATCGAATCGATCGGCTCATGCGGCCTGCAATTGCCGCTCGCGCTGGATAACTTCCGATGCCAGTTGCAAATAGGCCTGACTGCCAGCGCATTTCAAATCGTAGAGAATAGCTGGCTTGCCATGTGACGGCGCTTCCGACACACGCACATTGCGTGGAATAACGGTGCGATAGACCTTTTCGCCCATGAAAGAGCGAACATCATCCACCACCTGCGCGGCAAGATTGTTGCGGCTGTCGAACATGGTCAGCACAATCCCCTGGATCGACAGCTCGGGATTGATCGACGAGCGCACCTGATCGACGGTCTGCAAAAGCTGGCTCAAGCCTTCCAACGCAAAAAACTCGCATTGCAGCGGCACCAGAACGGAATCGGCTGCCGCCATTGCGTTCAGCGTCAGGAGATTGAGCGATGGCGGACAATCGACCAGCACATAGGAAAAGCGCTCGGACACGCCGGAATCAAACCGCAAGGCGTCGCGCAGGCGGCGCGTGCGGTCGGCTGACTGCGCAATTTCCATTTCGATGCCGAGAAGGTCGAGCGTCGATGGCACGATATGGAGGTTCGGCACATCGGTCGGCATTGCGGCGTCAGGAACGGACGATTCCTGCGTCAGCACGTCATAGGATGACAATGGCCGGTTGCGGCGATCGATGCCGAGGCCGGTGCTGGCATTGCCTTGCGGGTCAAGATCGACGATCAATACGGTTTCGCCAATAGCGGCCAAGGCCGTGGCCAGATTGATGGCGGTGGTCGTCTTGCCCACGCCGCCCTTCTGGTTTGCAATGGTTATGATCCTGGACATTTTGTTCATCACCGTCGCCTTGCTGCTGCCCGCCCGTTCGAAATTTTCAGCCATCAACCGGTCTTGCGCCGAAGATTGCTGATTTCGAGAATGACCGAAGCCTGATCGATAGCACTTTGATGTTGTACCAGATCGAAACTCCAACCGACACGGCTTTCATCGATCTCGCGCTGATAATCCCGACCTTTTTGGAAGAGAGCCTTGGCGCCATTGGTCAGCCACGGCTCTGCCAGACCAAAAAGATCGTTCAGTGATGCCAATGCGCGTGCCGTAACCACCTGCGGGGTCTCGATCTTCTGCCACATCGCTTCTATGCGCGCTGAGTGAATGCGTGCCGGGACGTTCAAATGGCCGGCTGCGGTGCGCAAAAACGCCGCCTTCTTCCCCGCACTCTCGATAAGATCGATAGCGCTACCGGGTTGATCTGCAAGGAAACAGGCCGTGACAATGCCCGGAAACCCGCCGCCGGAGCCGATATCCAGCCAGTTCTTGGCGTCACTCGCCAGCGGAAAGAGCTGGGCGCTGTCCAGAATATGCCGGGTCCACAACTCATTCAGGGTCGAGGGCGATGCGAGATTGATCGCCTTCGACCATTTGCGAAACAGTTCTTCAAAGGCAATCAAGCGACCCGCTGTTTCACGTGAAACAGCGGGAGCAATTGCTTTCAGGCTCTCAAAACGGGTATCGGCGCTCATGCAGCGCCCTGCCCTTCGATGAGGTCCGCAGCCGCCTTATGGCGATAACCGAACTTCTTGATCTGTGCGATGAGAAGCGCCAGCGCCGCTGGCGTCATTCCATCGACACGCTGCGCTTCGGCGATTGTTTCCGGCTTGCGCTGCTTGAGCTTGTGCTTCAACTCATTGGAAAGACCGGATATTCCATCAATATCCAATCCAGCCGGGATAAGCAGTTGCTCCTCACGTTCCATCACCGCGATGTCGCTTTTCTGGCGGTCCATATAGACAGCATATTGCGCCTCGATCTCCAGCGCTTCCCGCGTTGTCGGATCGATGGCTTCCAGTTCAGGCCAGATGGACGTCAGCCGGGCGAGATCGATTTCCGGATAG
Organism: Hyphomicrobiales bacterium; assembly: GCA_900473915.1. GTDB lineage: Bacteria > Pseudomonadota > Alphaproteobacteria > Rhizobiales > Rhizobiaceae > Brucella. Next base: position 8,349 of record UCNG01000020.1, read on the forward strand.
GACAGGAGATCATAGGCCGACCGGCGGACACCATCCTGATTGAGCCGCAAATCGTAACGATTGGCGAGATTGGGCGTAATCGTCAGCGATTGGGTTAGCGACCGCGCCTCGCTTAACGCCGCCTCGCGTGCTTCAAAGCGCTCTTTGCGGGCCTGCCCCAATATGCCAAGCCTGTCTGCCAGCGGCGTAAGACGCTGATCGGCATTGTCCGCACGCAGCGACAGACGGAACTCGGCCCGCGAGGTGAACATCCGATAAGGCTCGCTGACACCGCGCGATGTCAGGTCATCGACCATGACGCCGATATAGGCCTCGGTGCGCTGGATAATGACGGGTTCGCCGCCCGACGCCCGGCGCGCGGCATTGATGCCGGCGAGCAGACCTTGCGCGCCAGCTTCTTCATAGCCGGTCGTGCCGTTGATCTGTCCAGCCAGAAACAAGCCAGTGACTTTCCGGGTTTCAAGGCTGCGCTTCAACTCGCGCGGATCGATGAAATCATATTCAATCGCATATCCGGGTTGCAGCATATTGGCCTTTTCAAGCCCCGGTATCGTCTTCAATATATCAAGCTGCACGTCCTCGGGCAGCGACGTCGATATGCCGTTTGGATAAACGGTATCGTCATCCAGACCTTCCGGTTCAAGGAATATCTGGTGGCCATCGCGGTCGCCAAACTTAACGATCTTGTCTTCCACGGACGGGCAATAACGAGGACCAATCCCCTCAATCGAGCCTGAATACATCGCGGAACGATGCAAATTGGCGCGAATGATAGCGTGGGTTTCCGGGGTTGTGCGGGTGATGCCACAATCGATCTGCGGCGTGGTGATCCGGTCCGTCATCAGCGAAAACGGCACAGGGTCTTCGTCGGCAGACTGCATGTCCAGGCTTTGCCAGTCAATGGTGCGGCCATCCAGTCGCGGCGGGGTGCCCGTCTTGAGACGGCCGAGCGCAAAGCCGAACGATGTCAGTCGTTCGGACAGGCCGAGCGCTGGCTTCTCACCCATGCGGCCAGCCGGAATTTTCTTCTCGCCGATATGAATCAACCCGTTCAGGAATGTGCCGGTCGTCAAGACAACGGCACCGCATGTCAGGGTCCGTCCATCGGACAGAACAACACCGGCAACGCGCCCATTCTGTTCCAGCAGGTCTTGTGCACCGCCCTCCACGACAGTCAGATTGTCCTGCGCGGCAATCATCTTCTGCATGGCGAGTCGATAAAGCTTGCGGTCGGCCTGGGTTCGAGGGCCACGGACGGCAGGTCCCTTGCGGCGGTTCAACAGGCGAAACTGGATGCCAGCTTCATCGGCGACGCGACCCATCAGGCCATCAAGCGCATCGATCTCGCGCACAAGATGCCCCTTGCCCAATCCGCCGATAGCTGGATTACAGGACATGACGCCAATCGTATCGAAGCGATGCGTCACCAGCGCGGTCTTGGCGCCTGCGCGCGCAGCAGCAGAAGCGGCCTCGCATCCCGCGTGGCCGCCGCCGATCACAATGACATCAAAGGCTGTAGCTTCGGTCGAACTCATTTGGTTCATCCTGACGCAACTCGAATCCGTTTCTGAAAGATGTCTCTTTGCCACGAATGGGCTTGAAACGAAAGATCAAAGTGAGCGCCGGGGCGATCAAATATCCGGGTTAGCTCGACTCATGAATGCGTGAGGGAGTCAATCGGAACGGCAATATTCCACAGATGTTTCACGTGAAACAATCCTGGCAACGGTTACGCGCCGTGTTTCACGTGAATCATTTTCCGATACAGAATTGCGAGAAAATGACGTCTAAAATTTCCTCTACATCGACGTCGCCGGTAATTCGTCCGAGGTACTGGGAGGCCAAACGCATATTCTCGGCGCGAAGTTCCAGCGGCAGATGTGTGCCCGCCAAGGCTCTGTCGATCTCCGTCACCGTTGAGCGCAATAGATTGATGTGGCGCTGGCGTGTGGGAACCGCATCTTCGATTTGCCCGATCTGAGCTTCGGCAAATGCTTGCAGATCGGAGAGCAGTCGGTCCAGCCCTTCCCCGGATTTCGTCGAGATTCGATAGGCCCAGTCGCTAGATGATGTGTCGTTCAAGTCGGCTTTTGTTCCCACCGTCCACAAAGCTGCGGAGGTTTCCTCCGTTGCGATCGGGATGGGATCATTCATATCTTCCAGCACCAACACCAGATCGGCGTCGGCCATGCGAGCCCGGGCGCGCTCAATACCAATCTTTTCAACCACGCTTTCCGTTTCGCGCAGCCCTGCCGTGTCCGTCACGTAAACCGGAATGCCGCCAAGATCGAGTTTGACTTCCAGAAGATCGCGGGTGGTCCCCGCTTCCTCCGATATGATCGCCACTTCACGACCGGCCAAAAAATTCAACAGGCTGGATTTACCGGCATTTGGTGCGCCGACAATAACGACGTGTAATCCATCGCGCAGCATGGAAGCACGTTTGCCGCTTGCAATATGGTTTTCGATCTCGCTCTTTAGTAGCGCCAGCGATTGCCAGACCTGCTCCGACACCGAACCCGGCACATCACTTTCATCGGCAAAATCCAGCTCCGCTTCGATGAAGGCACGCGCACGCAACAACCGCTGACGCCATTCGGTATAAAGTTCGCGCTGCGTGCCGGAAGCCACCTGCAAGGCAAGACGTCTTTGTCCCTCGGTTTCCGCCGCGATAAGGTCGGCGAGACCTTCGGCAATGGTCAAATCCATCTTGCCATTTGAGAAAGCCCGGCGCGTAAACTCGCCTGCTTCGGCTATGCGGCACCCTGCCAGCTCGCCCAGTTCGGTCAGGAGTTTTTCGACAACCGCTTTGCCGCCGTGCAAATGAAATTCGGCGCAGTCTTCTCCGGTAAAACTGTTCTGACCGGGGAAAAACAGCACCAGTCCCCGATCAATCGGATCGCCAATACGGGAGCGAAATAGCTTGTAAGCTGCGTTGCGTGGTGTCGGAATGGTGCCGATTATCGTTTCGAGTACGAATCGAACGCGCGGGCCGGAGATGCGCACGACAGCCACACCGGACGGCAAACGCCCGCTCGATAAAGCAAAAATCGTGTCTTGGAGGGAAGCGACCTCGCTCATTCCATTTCCTGACCTATAATTATAAGCATGAAGCAGCCACTATTGCTGAAGGAATGGCATATTCATTCGCGCAGTGAAAGAAAAGCCCTATGACAGAACCAGACCGCAATCGCCTCGCTGGCAGCAACCGCCTCGCCGATGAACCGAGCGCCTATCTGCGCCAGCATGCCGACAATCCTGTTCACTGGCAGCCGTGGGACAGGCAGGCGCTGGATGCGGCGAAGGAGCTCGACCGGCCCATTCTGCTTTCCATTGGTTACGCGGCCTGTCACTGGTGTCACGTCATGGCGCATGAATCATTCGAGGATCCTGACGTCGCGGCGGTCATGAACGCGCTTTTCGTCAATGTGAAGGTGGACCGCGAGGAACGGCCCGATATCGACCAGATTTATATGGCAGCACTGGGAGCAATGGGACAGCAGGGCGGATGGCCGCTCACCATGTTTCTGCGCCCTGATGGCAAGCCCTTCTGGGGCGGGACCTATTTCCCGCGGCATAAGCGTCACAACATGCCCGGCTTTGTCGACGTTCTGCACGCGGTCAATAACCTCTGGCACAAGGATAAAGAGAAAATTAACCACAACGCGCAAGCCGTTTTCGACCATCTGGAAGGTCGTCTGGCCGCGCAGATCGCCCCGGTAACAAATGAAGTGGAGCGATTTGAGGAGATCGCCACCCGCATCGGCAGCCTGATTGATCCGGCCCGTGGCGGCTTGGAGGGAGCGCCAAAGTTCCCCAACGCGCCTTTCATGGACAATCTGTGGCTGTCATGGCTCTATAGCCGCAACGAGACACATCGGGACAATTTCCTCCTCTCGCTCAAGGTGATGCTGCAGGGAGGGATTTACGATCATCTGGGCGGCGGGCTTTGCCGCTACTCCACCGATGCCGAATGGCTGGTCCCGCATTTCGAAAAAATGCTTTACGACAATGCCCAGCTCATCCGCCATGCGACCTATGCTTTTGCCGAAACTGGGAATGATTTGTTTCGTCTGCGAATCGAAGAGACGATCAACTGGCTGATCCGGGAAATGCGCCTGTCCGATGGAAGCTTTGCATCCAGTCTGGATGCAGACAGCGAAGGCGAGGAAGGGCGGTTTTACGTCTGGAGCGAGCAGGAAATCGACGAGGTCCTCGGTGACGACAGCAAAATCTTCAAGGATTACTATGGCGTCACGGCGGGCGGAAACTGGGAAGGCCACAACATTCTGAACCGCCTTCATGCGGTCAATGACAGCGCGATCCTGCCGCCATCGATAGCTGCATCGCAGCAAAAATTGCTTGCGCGCCGGCAATTGCGAATACGTCCTGGACGGGACGAGAAAGCGCTGACCGACTGGAACGGACTTGCCATCCGCGCGCTGGCTGAAGCGGGCCGTAGTTTTGGAAGACAGGACTGGATCAATCTGGCGGTGGAAGCCTATCGTTCCATCACGAGCAGCTTTCGGGATGGCCGCATCGCGCATTGCCGCATGGAAAATTCGCTCCTCTACCCTGCCCTTTCGACCGATTATGCATCGATGATCAACGGGGCCATCGCTCTTTATGAAGCAACGAGCGAGCAGGCTTATATCGATGACGCATTGAAGTTCAAGAAGGCACTTGACGATGCGCATCTTGATGGCGCGGGTAATTATCGACTATCCGCGCTGGACGCCGATGACGTCATTTTGCACGCCTATGGCGATTACGATGAAGCGATACCGAGCGCCACCAGCCAGATCATCGAAGCGCTGACAAGACTGTTTCTGGCAACGGGCAATATCGAACTTTATCAGAGCAACGAGACCCTGATCGAACAGGCGCTTGGGCGGGCTTTCGCGCAACAATATGGCCAGATCGGAATATTGAACGCGGCGCGTCTTGCAGCGGAACCGCTTTCGCTTGTCGTCGCCGCCGAGGATGACGGAGAACTTGTTTCGACAGCGAATCGAAATCCCGATCCCCGGCGCGTGGATAAATTCGTGCGCTTCGAACCCGGCAAGACGATAGACCTCCCGACAGGAGGAACCGCAGACGTGGAGCATCCGTCGGCCTGGTTCTGCAAGGGCCATGTCTGCCTGCCGCCTGTCGAAAACGCGGATGCTTTGCGGCTATTGCTCGGCAAAACATCGTGAAACAAAAACGCCGCAACGGTTTCCCGTGCGGCGTTTCAAATGGCGCTATAGAGCCGATTACGTATTCATCGAATCGAAGAATTCGCCATTGCTCTTGGTCTGCTTGAGCTTGTCGATAAGGAATTCGATCGCGTCGGTCGTGCCCATTGGCGCGAGAATACGGCGCAGAACGAAAATCTTCTGCAGATCGGCGCGCGGAACCAGCAGGTCTTCCTTGCGGGTGCCGGACTTGAGAATGTCCATGGCCGGGAAGATACGCTTGTCGGCTACCTTGCGGTCGAGCACGATTTCCGAGTTGCCGGTGCCCTTGAATTCTTCAAAGATCACTTCGTCCATGCGGCTGCCCGTATCGATCAGCGCGGTGGCGATGATGGTGAGCGAGCCACCCTCTTCGATGTTGCGCGCAGCACCGAAGAAGCGCTTCGGACGCTGAAGTGCGTTAGCGTCGACACCGCCGGTCAGAACCTTGCCGGAAGACGGCACAACGGTGTTGTAGGCGCGACCGAGGCGGGTGATCGAGTCGAGCAGGATCACAACGTCGCGGCCATGTTCGACAAGGCGCTTGGCCTTTTCGATGACCATTTCGGCAACCTGAACGTGACGCGCCGCCGGTTCATCGAAGGTCGACGAAATCACTTCGCCCTTCACCGAACGCTGCATGTCGGTCACTTCTTCCGGACGTTCATCGATCAGAAGAACGATGAGATAGCATTCGGGATGGTTTGCGGTGATCGAATGGGCGATGTTCTGCAGAAGAACGGTCTTACCGGTACGCGGCGGCGCGACGATCAGGCCGCGCTGGCCCTTGCCGAGCGGCGCCACCAGATCGATGACGCGCGGCGACAGATCCTTGGAGGTCGGAACTTCCAGTTCCATCTTGAAGCGCTCATTCGGGTAGAGCGGCGTCAGATTGTCAAAGTGAACCTTGTGACGGATTTTTTCCGGATCTTCGAAATTGATCGTATTGACCTTGAGCAGCGCGAAATAACGCTCGCCTTCCTTGGGACCGCGGATCGGTCCTTCGACCGTATCGCCGGTCTTGAGCGAGAAACGACGCAGCTGCGAGGGAGAAATATAAATATCGTCAGGACCCGGCAGGTAGTTGGCGTCGGCGGAACGCAGGAAGCCAAATCCATCCTGCAGCACCTCGACGACGCCCTCGCCGATAATTTCGACGTCCTGGGCTGCCAGCTTCTTGAGGATCGCGAACATCAGTTCTTGCTTGCGCATGGCGCTCGCGTTTTCGACCTCAAGCGTTTCGGCAAAAGCCAGCAGCTCCACCGGTGTCTTGTTTTTCAGTTCTTGTAGTTTCATTTCCTGCATGGATGAGGAACTCTTTTTAAAATGTAAGGAGAAAATGCAGTTGTTCGGAAAGGTGGCCACTTGGATCGTGACCGGCATCGAAGGCCTGCTGTCTTGAAGGGAAGAGGCTTCCTACATACTGATTTGCAGCGTGTAGAGCAAGTCTCATGTAGGGATAGCACGAAATTTCTGCAACAGAAAAATGGCGGAAACCCGGCACAATGTCAGGCCCGAGAGGTTTCCGCCCGAATATTTCAGGCAATCAGAACGGTTTCACGATCACCAGAATGACGATGAGGATCATCAGGAGGGTCGGAATCTCGTTGACGATTCTCCAGTGTTTCGCCGGTTTCGTATTGCGGTCCTCGGCAAAAAGCCGCGTGGATTTTGCCAGATATCCGTGTAAGCCGGACATGAGAACAACCAAAAGCAGCTTGGCATGCAGCCAGCCGCCCTGAAATCCGAAGATTTCCCAGGCCATCCACAGGCCGGCGATCCAGGTCACGGCCATGGCAGGATTGATGATGAAACGCAGCAGGCGGCGCTCCATCACCTTGAAGGTCTCCGATTTTTCCGAGCCGGGCGCGGCATCTGCGTGATAGACGAAGAGGCGCGGCAGGTAGAGCATCCCCGCCATCCATGCGATGACGGCAATCACGTGCAGCGATTTGACCCAGAGATAAGCGTCGGCTGGATTCACGTGAAACAATGCCCATACGCCGACCGCGACCACGACCAGCGAAACGACTGTGCGAATGGCAACCGCCGATCCGCGATTTTCCGGAGCTGTCTGGCTCATGATTTTCCTCCGCGAATACGGTCGATCATGCGCTGCACATTTTCGATTGGCGCTTGTGGCGTGATTCCGTGTCCAAGATTAAAGATCAGCGGGCCCTGGCCCAGACGTTCGAGAACGGCATCGACGCCTTCATCCAGAGCACTGCCGCCAGCCACCACGCGCAGCGGATCGAGATTGCCCTGCACCGCGCCCTCTTCCTGCAAGGCAGCCGCAAAGGACAGGGGAACCGACCAGTCGAGGCCAAGCGCGTCCACACCGGTCTTCTGGCGATAGCTCGCATAAAGCATCCCGGCTCCTTTCGGGAAGCCGATGATGCGGGCCTCCGGATAAACCGCCCTCACCTTCTGGACGATCCGGGCAACGGGCTGGATGCAGAAACGCTCAAAGCAGTCCTCGTCGAGAACGCCCGACCAGGAATCGAAAATCTGAACCGCGTCTGCGCCCGCATCGAGCTGTTCGATGAGATATTCCGCGGAAACATCGGCAAGATCGTTCAGGAGCTTTTCAAAGGCTTCCGGAAAGCGATAGGCGAAAAGACGGGCGGGCGCCTGATCCGGCGTGCCGTGACCGGCAATCATGTAGGTCGCAACGGTCCAGGGAGCGCCGCAGAAGCCGAGCAGCGTGGTTTCGTCGGGCAACTGCTCGCGCAGCAGCCGAACCGTCTCATAGACCGGCTCAAGCCTTTTGGCGACGCCTTCGGTCTCAAGCCAGAAAATCTCGTCGGCATCAATGGGCGTCATCAAAGGCCCTCTTCCTTCTTCAAAGCGAAGGTCGCGTCCAAGAGCGTGAGGGACGACAAGAATGTCCGAAAAGAGAATGGCTGCATCAAAGCCAAAGCGGCGGATCGGCTGAAGCGTTACCTCGACGGCCAGATCGGGCGAGTAGCACAGATCGAGAAAGCTTCCGGCCTTTTTGCGGGTCTCGCGATATTCGGGAAGATAGCGTCCGGCCTGTCGCATCATCCAGATTGGAGGCGGAAACACTGTTTCGCCGTCGATCACTCTCAAGACCTTGCGCTTCATCTGATTTTTATCCGCTTTGTTGGTTGCCTGATCCGGCGTTGGTCAAAAGTTATCCAGTCCGGTTCTCATAAAGAAGGGATGATTCAGGAATCTTTTGATTCTTAGAGTCTGTTGGAATCGGGGATTAAGCTCTGTCCCGGTTTTCCCCACAGTTCCGAAATTGCCGTCTCATCCTGTGCAATTATTCACCGACAGTCTGACCAAATAAAAAGAAAACTCAATTCCCTCTTTTAATATAAAGGGTTACCAATTGACGCAGTTCATGCCGATTTGTGGAAAAGCTGGGAATTACCGCCGGATTTCGCGTTTTCATGAGTCTTGTCCACAGATGTTGATGAACACTCGCCACATGTTGGCCCGCTGTGGATGACTTGCCAAGTTTCCCACCGCCTGCCATGGCTTGTGGAAGACGTTCGTCCGTTACGCACAGCCGTCAACAGGAGGGCAACAAAACTGTGGTGAGACCGCTTTCCTACTTTCATCTTCATCTGATTTCTGATGCGACCGGAGAGACTCTCCTCGCGGCGGGCCGCGCGGCGGCGGCGCAATATGCCAGTGCGCGCGCCATCGAGCATATCTATCCGCTGATCCGCACCGAAAAGCAGCTGCGCAAGGTTCTCGAGGGCATCGATGCGGAGCCTGGCATCGTCCTCTATACAATCGTGGACCAGAAACTGGCGGCGATCATTGACGAATCCTGCGCGGAAATGGGGGTTCCCAGCGTTTCCGTGCTGGAGCCGGTGCTCAACACGTTTCAATCCTATCTCGGTGCGCCCGCGCACCGCCGCGCCAGCGCGCAGCATGTCCTCAATGCCGATTATTTCCGGCGGATCGACGCGCTCAATTTCACGATGGAGCATGATGACGGGCAATTGCCCTATGACATCGAGGAAGCCGACGTCATTCTGGTCGGCATTTCACGCACCTCCAAGACGCCGACGAGCATTTATCTCGCCAATCGCGGCATCAAGGCCACCAATGTTCCCATCGTGCTTGGCATTCCGCTGCCGGAAGTCCTGTTCACAACCAAACGGCCGCTGATCGTCGGGCTGGTCGCCACCGCCGAACGGATTTCGCAAATCCGCCAGAACCGGCCGCTCGGCAATGTGCCGTCATTGGATACCGGGCTTTATACGGACCGCGTTTCCATCTCGGAAGAACTGGCTTATGCGCGTAATATATGCAATCGGCACGGCTGGCCGATCATAGACGTGTCGCGCCGGTCGATTGAGGAGACCGCGGCGGCTATCCTCGCTTTGCTGCGCGAAAAGACGAACAGAAGGGATTTCGACCATGACTGAACTTATCCTTGCCTCCAAAAGCCCTTTCCGTTCGGCCTTGCTGAAAAATGCCGGCATCGCGTTTTCAACGGCAAGCGCGGAGGTCGACGAGCGCGCTGTCGAAGCCCCGCTTTACGAAACGGGCGCCACGCCGGAAGAGGTCGCGCAGGTTCTGGCCGAGGCGAAGGCGCTCGATGTGAGCGAGAAGAACCCCGGCGCGGTGGTGATCGGCTGCGACCAGACCTTGTCGCTCGGCGACAAGATTTTCCACAAGCCCGCCGATATGGAAGCGGCGCGCCGCCAGCTCCTGAAATTTTCCGGCATGACCCACCAATTGAACAGCGCTGTCGTGCTGGCGAAGGATGGAAAAACCCTGTGGCGTCACGTTTCGATCGCTCGCATGACGATGCGCGATCTCGATCCCGGTTTTGTCGGACGTTATCTCGGCCGCGTCGGGGATGCCGCCCTTTCCAGCGTCGGCGCCTATCAGGTCGAGGGCCCCGGCATCCAGCTCTTTGAAAAGATTGATGGCGATTATTTCACGATTGTCGGCCTGCCGCTCCTGCCGCTGCTCGACGAACTGCGCAAGGAAAAACTGATCGATGGCTAAGAAGGCATTTGTCACCGGCTTTCCGATAAAACATTCACGCTCGCCGCTGATCCACGGTTTCTGGCTCGCCGAACTCGGGATAGACGGTTCCTATGAAGCCATAGAAGTGAAGCCCGAGGACTTTGCCTCCTTCGCTTCCTCACTGGCCGAAAACGGTTTTGCCGGTGGCAATGTCACCATTCCGCACAAGGAAGCAGCCTTCGCCGCCGTGGAAAGTCTGGACGAGGCTGCCAAAGCCATCGGCGCGGTCAACACGCTCTGGCTTGAGGGCGGCAGGCTTCACGGCGGCAATACGGATGCCTACGGTTTTGCCGCCAATCTCGATGCGTCGGCTCCCGGCTGGGACAATGCCGACAGCGCCCTTGTCCTGGGGGCCGGTGGCGCAAGCCGGGCAATCGTTCATGCGCTCCTGTCGCGTGGCTTTGCGAAAGTCGCCATCGTCAATCGCACGGTAAGCCGGGCGCAGGATCTTGCGGCCCATTTCGGACCGCGTGTCTCGGCGCATGGATGGGATGCGGCGCAGGACCTCGTTTCCGATGCCGGACTGATCGTCAACACCACATCGCTCGGCATGAGCGGCCACGATGACGGGGAAACATTCCCGCTCGATCTGGGCAAGGCGTCGCCAAAGGCAGTCGCTACGGATATTGTTTATGTGCCGCTTCAAACGCCGTTTCTGAAAAAGGCCGAAGAAGCCGGACTGGCAACCGTGGACGGGCTTGGCATGCTGCTGCACCAGGCCGTTCCGGGTTTTGAGCGCTGGTTCGGCAAAAGGCCGCAAGTGACGAAAGCCCTGCGTGAGCATATTCTGGCGGATATGAAAAAGGCTGGTGCTTTATGATTGTGCTCGGACTGACCGGCTCCATCGGCATGGGAAAAACAACGGCGGCGAACATGTTCGCCGAAGCCGGCGTGCCGATCTATAGCGCCGATGACGCCGTGCATCGGCTCTATTCCGGTCGCGCGGCCCCGTTGATCGAGGCTGCTTTTCCGGGCACGGTTGAAAACGGTGCGGTCAACCGGGACAAGCTTTCCGCCGCCGTCATTGGAAAACCGGAAGCCCTGAAAAAGCTGGAGTCCATCGTCCATCCGCTTGTGCGTGAGGAAGAAGAAGCCTTTCGCCGCGAGGCGGAAGAAACTGGCGCGGCCTTGGCGCTGATCGACATTCCGCTGCTTTTCGAAACCGGCGGCGACAGGCGGGTGGACAAGATCGTGGTCGTCTCCGCGCCCGCCGAGGTGCAGCGCGCCCGCGTGCTTGCAAGGCCGGGCATGAGCGAAGAAAAGCTCGACGCCATTCTCGCCCGCCAGACACCGGACGCCGAAAAGCGCGCGCGCGCCGATTTCATTATCGATACGAGCGGGAGTTTCGACAATCTGCGCCGCCAGATTACCGAAATCGTCGCGGAATTAAGTGGAAAGCCTGCGGTCGCGACCGAATAGCGGCAGCCGCTGTGCTATAGCTGCTCAAGATATTTCCCGAGAGGTTCTTCAATGCGTGAAATCGTTTTCGATACGGAAACCACCGGTCTGGAAAGGCTTGAGGACCGTGTGATCGAAATCGGCGGCGTGGAACTGATCAACAAGTTTCCCACAGGCCGCAGGTTCCACAAATACATCAACCCGCAGGGTCGTCAGGTTCATCCCGAGGCGCTCGCGGTGCACGGCATCAGCAATGAACAATTGCTCGACAAGCCGACATTCGCGGAAATTCTGGACGAATTTCTGGAATTTTTCGACGGCGCGAAACTCGTCGCGCATAATGCCATGTTCGACCTTGGCTTCATCAATGCGGAACTGGCGCGGCTGGGAAAGGCTGAAATCCAGGCGGAACGCATCGTCGATACGCTGGCGCTGGCGCGCCGCAAGCACCCGATGGGTCCGAACTCGCTCGATGCGCTGTGCAAGCGCTATGGCATCGAAAACGGCCACCGCACCCTGCACGGCGCCTTGCTCGACTCCGAGATTTTGGCGGAAGTCTATATCGAACTGATCGGCGGCAAGCAGACGGCGCTTGGCCTCAGCATGGGGGGAACCGCAAGCGGCGGCAATGCCGGGGATAGCGGCGCGGCCATCATCCTTGCTGCGCGCCCAAGGCCGCTTGCACCGCGCATTTCCGATGAGGAACGAGCGGCTCACGCAGCACTCGTGGCCGAACTCGGTGACAAGGCCATCTGGAAGAAATATCTGTCCTAGGCAGGACCTATTTTAGAGCGCCGATCTGATCCAGTCAGGTCGAAACCGTTCCAAACGAAAAAAGCCCGGTCGAAACCGGGCTTTCTTGCATCATGAAGCCTGCGATCAGCTCTTCACAGCCGACTTGGCCTGTTCTTCGGCCATGCGGGACTGGAACATCTGCGCGAAATCGATCGGGTCGATCATCAGCGGCGGGTAGCCGCCGTTGCGCGTCGCGTCGGCGATGATCTGGCGTGCGAACGGGAACAGGAGACGCGGGCATTCGATGAACAGAAGCGGCAGCATGTGCTCCTGCGGGATTCCCTGAATGCGGAACACGCCGCCATAGACCAGCTCGGTGTTGAAAAGGACGTCCTTGCCGTCAACGGCCTTGGCTTCCAGCGTCAGCACAACGTCGAAGTCCGTTTCGGACAGCGGATTGGCGTTGACGTTGACATTGATGTTGATGGACGGCGCCTTTTCGCGCGGACGCAGCGACAGCGGCGCGCCCGGGCTTTCAAAGGACAGGTCCTTCACATATTGCGCCAGAATGTTGAGGGACGGCTCGGCCGTCGCGCCATTGCCGTTCTTTACTTCGCCCGCGGCCTTATCGCTCATTATCGGTATGCCTTCTATCGGTGATTAAGATTTTTGCGCTTCCGGCGCAGCCTGCGCGCAAGCCGCTCCGGAAGGTCGGAGTGTTTGGCTAGCATGTGCGCGGGCATGAGGCAAGAAAGGCTTTTTAGGTTAGTATTTGCGCATTCAGCGATTGTCACTTGCCGGATTTATCGTCGGGCCGGGCGGTGTAATCTTCGGGATCGAGATCGATGACATGGTCCTGGCGCGGATTGTGGCCGGGGCGCTGCTGCCCGTAACCGTGCGAATAGCGTGCCGACGTGGCGACGACCATGCGGCCGCGCATGAATTTTTCCCACATGACATCGCGAATGAACGGAATGAACAGCAGAATGCCGATGGCGCTGCTCACAAAGCCGGGCACGATCAGCAGGATCGCCGCCAGAACCAGCATGGCGCCATGCACCACTTCGCGATCCGGAACGCGCCCGGCTGCGGTTTCGGTGCGAATGCGCTGCAAAAGCCCGATGCCCTGCACGCGCAGGAGGAAAAAGCCCAGCATCGCGCTCAGGATAACCAGGCCGAGGGTCGCGAAAACGCCGATCTTGCTGCCGACGATGACGAAACCGGCAATTTCGATGAAAGGCATCGCCAGCAGGACGAGAGGGGCGAAAGAGGAGGACACGGAGGTTACGACCTTTGTTGTTTGGTTCCGGGGTTCAGTCTAGCCTGAATTGTAACTTTTTAAGGTTCGGAACGAAATTGAAACTGTCTGTCATGCAATATCAAATAGGTACGCATGATCGGGATTTGAATGATGACGTAAGCCGATCTATATGTATGGGATATAAATGGCAGCGCATCCCGAAAAATGCGAAGCGGTTTTCGGAAAAAGATGCGCGTAAGGACAAATGGATAGAGCATTTCCAATGGTTCAATCAGAACGGGAAATGCTCTAGGGATAGGAAAGGCGAAACGCCGGTTCCTTCAATTAGCGGCAGGCGGCATGGAATTTTTTGATTTTGGCACGATATTCTTCTTCATCGCAGCGGTGATCATCTTTCTCCAGCTGAGGAATGTTCTTGGCCGTCGTACCGGAAATGAAAAACCGCCCTTCGATCCGTACACGTCCGCGCGCAGTGCCGATGCTGCACCGGCGAGCAGCGAGACGGACAATGTCGTCTCTCTTCCGCGCCGGACGGGCGAAAAGGATTTCACCGCCATCGACAAGGCGGCGCCTCTTGGCACGCCCGTGAATGACGGCCTGCGCGCGATTTATACCGCCGATCCGTCGTTCGATCCGGCCAGTTTCGTGGAAGGCCTCAAGATCGCTTATGAGATGATCGTGATGTCGTTTGCCGATGGCGATCGCAAGGTCCTGAAAAATCTGCTTTCCAAGGATGTATATGAAGGGTTCGTTTCGGCGATCGATGAGCGCGAAGCCCGTGGCGAAACCGTGCGTTCGTCCTTCGTCGGCATCGACAAGGCGGCAATCACCGGCGCCGAGATGAAGGGGTCGGAAGCGCATGTGACGGTCAATATCGTCAGCCAGATGATTTCCTCCACTTATGACAAGGACGGCAAGCTGATCGACGGCGATCCGGATAATGTGATCGAGATCAAGGATCTGTGGACTTTTGCCCGCGATACGCGGTCGCGCGATCCGAATTGGAAGCTTGTCGCGACCGAGGCGGACGATTAAGAGAAAAATATGAATCGGGCCGCTGACCCAACGCAGCGGCCTTTTTGTTTGTGCTTGAAGTATTTTTGAGCCAAAAGTGCGAAGCGTCTACGCAGGAAAATCAGTTCACTGGACTGATTTCTTATCCTGCTTCGATGCGTCGGATAATGCGTAAAAACAGAGGGATAGCGCTGTTCCAATGACTGTGTGTAGTTGGAGCGGCTCTGGCTGGACGGATGCGGCGATGAACGGCTTGGCGAGGATTTTGCGCCCGGTGGCCTTTTCGGATTGTCCGGGCTGGAACCGCGACGATCAGTCTGCTGCATTCGCCGCATTTCGCCGTTCGGCCGATTACGCTGCCCGCCAGACCTACAAGAGCGGCAGTCTTGGCATCCGTTTCGAAGCGCTGGCGCCGATCTTCGCCGCCGCGCGCGCCCTCGACAATCCGGGCGTGGCGGAAGCGCGGGCTTTCTTCGAACAGAATTTTCTCCCCTGCCGCATCGTTCCCGAACAGGGAAACGGCTTTGTTACCGCGTTCTACGAGCCGGAGATCGAAGCCTCTCTTCACGCCGACAGCCGGTTCAAGGTGCCGTTCTATCGGCAGCCGGACGATCTTGTGAAGGTAACGGACGATATTCGTCCTGAGGGCTTTGATCCGTCCTTTGCCTTTGCGCGCCGGACGGAAAACGGCCTGGCGGAATATGACGACCGCCGGACGATCGAACGGGGCAGCCTTTCGGGCCGAGGGCTGGAAATTGCTTTCGTCGCCGACCGGGTCGATGCCTTTTTCGCGCATGTGCAGGGCGCGGCGCGCCTGAAACTGCGCGATGGCGGCTTGCTGCGCATCACCTATGCCGCCAAATCCGGCCACCCGTTCACAGGCATTGGCCGCACTCTGGTCGCCAATGGCGAAATTCCGGCCTCGGAAATTTCCATGCAGACGATCCGGCGCTGGCTGGCCGAACATCCCGACCGGGCCGATGACCTCATTTGGCAGAACCGGTCCTATATTTTCTTCCGGGAAGCGCCGGTGGACGACCCGGATGCCGGTCCGATTGCCGCCGCAAAAGTTCCGCTGACCGCCGGGCGTTCGCTTGCTGTCGACAGATTGCTCCACACATTCGGGACGCCGATCCATGTCAGTGCGCCAACTGTGACCGTCTTTGACGGCCAGCCTTTTGAACGGCTGATGATCGCGCAGGACACCGGAACGGCTATCATCGGCCCTGCCCGGGGCGATCTGTTTGCCGGCTCCGGTGATATTGCCGGCGAGATCGCCGGTGGCGTGAAGGACGGTGCGGATTTCTATGCGCTGGTGCCGCGCACCCTGCTGGGGGCTTGAATGGCACGCGCAACCGACAAGCCGGAACAGGATTATCTGCGGCCCGAAGACCGAATCTTATGGGAAACGGTCGCCAAGACCGCAAAGCCGCTGGTAAAGCCGAAGGCGAAACCGGACGCGCTTCCCGATTTCAAGACATTGATGGCGGAAGAAGAAAAGCGCCCGGCCAAGGCGAAGGTCCAGCCTGCGGTGGAGGCAAGCAAGCCGAAGAAGGGCTTGTCGGCGCTCGGCGAAATGCAGATTCAGTCGCTCGACAAGCCGACACATCGAAAAATAGCGAAAGGCCGCGTCGATATTGAAGCCCGCATCGACCTCCACGGTCTTACGCAGGGCGAAGCGCACGGCCTGCTCTATGGGTTTCTGGTCAGCGCGCATGCACGCGGCCTGCGTCATGTCATGGTCATCACCGGCAAGGGCCGTTCATTCGGCAGCGAAGGCATTTTGCGGCAGGCGGTGCCGCACTGGTTTTCCACGCCGCTGTTCAGGCTTCTGGTCAGCGCCTATGAGGATGCGGCGCGTCACCATGGCGGGCATGGCGCGCTTTATGTCAGGCTTCGCCGCCAGACCCAGAACACGGCCCAGCAAGCACTACCCGGAGGAAACAGGCCGCGATGACGCCATTTGGGATACGCCTGCGCGAGTTGCGGGAAGAGCGGGGGGTGACGCAGAAGGACATGGCAGCGGCGCTTCGCGTTTCACCGGCCTATCTGTCGGCGCTGGAACACGGACGGCGCGGCCAGCCGACCTGGGACCTGCTGCAGCGCATCATCACCTATTTCAACATTATCTGGGACGAGGCGGAAGAGTTGCAGAACCTCGCCGCCGTATCGCATCCGCGTGTGGTGATCGATACGTCGGGCCTGTCGCCGCAGGCGACCGAGCTTGCCAATCTGCTGGCGCGCAATATCCGCATCATTGATCGCGAGACGATCAGGCATCTGAGCGAGGAAATCGAGGCGGCGCGCAAGCGCCGTCGCGGGATCAAGCCTGTTCAGCCCCTGTGATGTTCAGCCCCTGCAATGTTCAGCCCCTGCAATGTTCAGCATGTGATCAGAACAGCGCTTTCAATTCATCGAGCTTCGAATTGACCAGCCAGCCATAGTAATTTTCTTGCGGCAGCACCGGGTTCTGGCCGTCTGCCTTTCGCCTGGCATTTTCGTTGGCCAACGCGCGCGCGCGCGCTTCCGCACCGCCGGTATTGTAGAGCGTCGCGGTGAGGCCCGGATTCTTCGAAATGTCGAAATCGGCGATCTGCCGGTAGGAGTTGATCGACTGTTTCAGCGTTGCCGCGATATATGGCAGCGTCAGATCGGGGTCCATGATCGTCTTGTAGACCACGTTGCCGTCTTCGGCGTTGAGCTTGGGCAGGCCGGAAACGCGGTTCACCATGTCCGACATCTGCAAGGCCGTCAGCGGGTTGATCTGGCCAAGGCCGAATGTCTGGCCCGCATAGAAAGGCTGGAAGAACACCGCGCTGAAACGATTGTTGGGATAGGCGTTGCCGCCGACCGACTTGCCGCGGAAATTCTTGTTCCAGACATTTTCACGGCAGGACCACAGCGAATAGCTGTCCTTGTGCTTCAGGCAGTCGGCAAATTCAGGCCGTTTGATGAACTGGCCGATGCTCTCGCCATTATAGCCGAAGCTCACGCCCTGATTCACATAGGACATGGCTTTGACGTAATAGGTCTGCAGCCGGTCATAGACGTCGACATTATAGGTATGCTCGCCGACGATCGCGCCGACAATATGAATGGGATCGATGCCATAGGCTGCCGCCGTTGACCGGATCTTGGAGCGCAGCGCGGCATCCTTTTTCAGGAGGCCGTAGATCTTCTGATACTTCTTCTCGTAGGTCGTGCTCAGTTCACGCGTGCGCTTGGCGGATGCGCCGGGGATCGGCGGCTGTTCCGCATTGCGATTGCCGGGAGGGACGAGTGTCGCCGCTTGCGCGCTCTGGCTGGCTACAATAAAGGCGAGGCAAAGGCCAGCAAAGCGGTTCAGTGATCTGGTCATTGTGCGGAAACGGCCCCAATATGGTGAAGATCTGGTAAATTGGCCGGAAAATAGAAAACCCCCCGATGCAAGTCGAGGGGTTTTTGCGCATTCCTTGACAAGTGGCCGGAAGCCGTGGCTTTCCGGTCACTTACAGGCGTCTTCGTCAGAGAATGAAGCGCGACAGATCGGTGTTCTTGGCAAGACCGCCGATCTTGTCCTTCACATAGGCCGCATCGATGGTGAAAACGGCGCCGGTCTTGTCGGGAGCGGTGAACGAGATTTCGTCCAGAACCCGTTCCATCACCGTTTGCAGGCGGCGCGCGCCGATGTTTTCAACCGTTGCATTCAGATCGACAGCGATATCGGCCAGAGCGTCGATGGCGTCATCGGTGATTTCGAGCTTCACCTCTTCCGTCGCCATCAGGGCGATATACTGCTTGATCAGGCTTGCTTCGGTCTCCGTCAGGATGCGGCGGAAGTCCTCACGCGTCAGCGCATTGAGTTCCACGCGGATCGGCAGACGGCCCTGAAGCTCCGGCAGCAGATCGGACGGCTTGGAGACGTGGAACGCGCCGGATGCGATGAACAGCACGTGGTCGGTCTTGACCGGCCCGTATTTGGTCGCAACCGTCGTGCCTTCTACCAGCGGCAGGAGATCGCGCTGCACGCCTTCACGCGACACGCCTGCACCCATGCCGCCTTCCCGCGATGCGATCTTGTCGATCTCGTCGATGAACACGATGCCCTCGTCTTCGGTGACGCGAAGCGCTTCCTGCACGATCTGGTCCTGATCCAGAAGCTTGTCGGATTCGTCGTTGATCAGGATCGCATAGGAATCCTGCACCGTGGTCTTGCGCGTCTTGGTGCGCCCGCCCATCGCCTTGCCCAGCATGTCCGACAGGTTCATGACGCCGATATTGGCGCCCGGCATGCCCGGAATCTCGAAGCTCGGGCCGGAGCCGGTATCGGCGACCTCGATTTCGATTTCCTTGTCGTCCAGCTCGTTGTTGCGCAGCTTCTTGCGGAAGCTGTCGCGGGTTGCGGGGCTCGCCGTCTTGCCGACCAGCGCATCCAGCACGCGTTCCTCTGCATTGAGATGCGCCTTGGCCTTCACGTCCTCGCGGCGCTTTTCGCGCACGAGCGTGATGGCAACCTCGACCAGATCGCGGACGATCTGCTCGACGTCGCGGCCCACATAGCCGACTTCGGTGAACTTGGTCGCTTCCACCTTGACGAAAGGCGCACCGGCGAGCTTGGCGAGACGGCGGGAAATTTCCGTCTTGCCCACGCCGGTCGGTCCGATCATCAGGATGTTCTTCGGCATCACCTCTTCGCGCATCTGGCCTTCGAGCTGCTGGCGGCGCCAGCGGTTGCGCAGCGCAATGGCGACGGCGCGCTTGGCGTCGTTCTGGCCGATGATGAAACGGTCGAGTTCCGAAACGATTTCACGGGGGGAGAAGTTACTCATGATTATAACCCACTTTGCCACTGCTTGATGAACTCGAACGGATGCAGCAGCATGATCACGTTGAGCGTAAGATTGTCGCGGATGACGATCAGCGCCAGAATTTCAAAGAACAGCGCTATGGCGACGGTTATTTTCGTTGGCAGTCTGGCTGCGAGCAAAAAGCCAAGGGCAGCGGCAACCGTATCGGCAACCGAATTCACGATGCTGTCGCCAAAATAGTCCACCGAGGACGTATTGGCGCGATAGCGTTCGATGATGAAATTCGAATTCTCGATCAGTTCCCAAACGGCTTCGATGCCGACCGCAGCCGCAAGCCTCAAGCCGAGCGGGGCTTTGGGTGCGATGACCGTGAACAGCCAGTAGAACAGAAAGCCATGGATGATGTGCGACAGCGTATACCAGTCGGATATATGCTGTGAGTTTTCGGACATCAGCGAACCCGACCATAATTTTATGGTTCCGCATTCGCACATGGCGATCCGCCCGTCGAGATAGAGCCAGAAGGCTTGTACCGCGACGATGGCGAGAACGATCAGGGCGCCCAGGCCCCAGCGTTGCGCATTCGGTTTTGAGGCCTGCGCCAGCGAGCTCATTCTGCGTCCAGGCTTTCCACGAGGATATTGTGGTTGGTGTAGATGCAGATATCGGCGGCGATCTCCATCGCCTTGCGGGCGATTTCCTCGGCTGACTTGTCGGTGTCGATCAGCGCGCGGGCGGCGGCCAGCGCATAATTGCCGCCCGAACCGATGGCCATCACGCCATGTTCGGGTTCAAGCACGTCGCCGGTGCCGGTCAGCGCCAGCGTCACCTTGCTGTCGGCAACCAGCATCATGGCTTCCAGCTTGCGCAAGTAGCGGTCGGTACGCCAGTCCTTGGCAAGTTCGACCGAAGCGCGCATGAGCTGATCGGGATATTGTTCGAGCTTGGCTTCGAGGCGTTCCAGCAGGGTGAAGGCGTCGGCGGTGGCCCCGGCAAAACCGGCAATCACATTGCCCTTGCCGATGCGGCGCACTTTACGCGCATTGCCCTTCATGACGGTATTGCCCAGCGAAACCTGTCCGTCGCCGGCAATGACGACCTTGCCGCCCTTGCGCACGGTGACGATCGTGGTGCCGTATATGGTTGTGGGATTGTGGTCGATCATGGATGCTCCTTTGGCGAGCTGTGTATTCCCGGACGGCGAAAACACAGGTCCCTTGCTATGCGGTTATACGCATTTCGATCTGATTATTTAAGAAGGCGTTGCCGAATTGCAAATGGCAAACCGGCAAAAGGAATTGGCAAAGTGGGCAAGCTGTTCTAGAACGCCTCCAAGCTATAGGATGAGGAAAGCTTATGACTGCTGAAAGCACCCGCAAGGCAAGCATCGAACGCTCCACGAAGGAAACGAGCATTGCCGTTTCAGTCGATCTGGATGGCGTCGGCAAGTTCGACATCACCACTGGCGTCGGCTTCTTCGATCATATGCTGGAGCAGCTTTCCCGACATTCGCTGATCGATATGCGCGTGATGGCCAAGGGCGATCTGCATATCGATGATCACCACACGGTCGAGGATACCGGCATTGCGCTCGGTCAGGCCATTGCCAAGGCCTTGGGCGAACGTCGCGGCATCGTGCGCTATGCCTCGATGGACCTCGCCATGGACGATACGCTGACCGGCGCTGCGGTCGACGTGTCGGGACGCGCCTTTCTGGTCTGGAACGTCAATTTCACCACGGCCAAGATCGGCACGTTCGACACCGAGCTGGTGCGTGAGTTCTTTCAGGCTTTCGCGATGAATGCGGGCATCACGCTGCATATCAACAATCATTACGGCGCCAACAACCACCATATCGCGGAGTCGATCTTCAAGGCAGTAGCCCGGGTTCTGCGCACGGCGCTGGAAACCGATCCGCGCCAGAAGGATGCAATCCCCTCCACCAAGGGCTCGCTGAAAGGCTGAGTGATGGCGCAATTCGTCGTTCTTGAACCGGAAGATACCCAAGCAATTCCCGGAAAAGTGGGAACCGGTTTTCCGTCTGGAACTGCGATGCAAAAAAGCCTTGAGCAAACCGTGTTCGTGCGCGACGGATTCCATGTGCTGGGACTGCTGTTGCCCTTCGTCTGGCTGCTGGCGCAGCGTCTGTGGTTCGAAGCCTTCGCTGTGTTGGGCGTCACGATCCTGCTTGGTCTCGTTGCGACCCACTTCGGCATTGACGGCGCGGTGCCTCTTCTAACCCTGTTCATGTCGCTCTTTGTCGCGCTGGAAGGCGTCAACTGGAAGATCGCCAAGCTCAGGCGTCAGGGTTTTGTCGAAAAGGCGGTCATAGACGCGTCCGATCTGGAAGAAGCGGAAATCCGCTATTTCCACGGCCTCGAAGATGCGGGCAAGCCAGCCGCACCGCTTGCGGGCCTGCCTGCCCCCGACTGGACCCCCGGCTCGACCACCGACTGGACTCAGGCAACCCCTCGTCCCATCTATTCCTCATTTGGCTCAACGATCGGATTCGTGGGTCATCGCGGAGAAAACTGAAAATGCGTGTTGCAATCATCGATTACGGCTCCGGCAACCTGCGCTCGGCCACCAAGGCTTTTGAGCGTGCCGCGCATGAGAGCGGTATCGCGGCGCAGATCGACCTGACGGCGGATGCCGACCGCGTGGCGAAGGCTGACCGCATCGTGCTCCCCGGCGTTGGCGCCTATGCCGATTGCCGCCGCGGCCTCCATGCCGTTCCCGGCATGGTGGAAGCGCTGGAAGATGTGGTTTTGAAAAAGGCGCACCCTTTCCTTGGCATCTGCGTCGG
Source organism: Hyphomicrobiales bacterium (assembly GCA_900473915.1). Taxonomy (GTDB): domain Bacteria; phylum Pseudomonadota; class Alphaproteobacteria; order Rhizobiales; family Rhizobiaceae; genus Brucella. Next base: position 30,582 of record UCNG01000020.1, read on the forward strand.
CATGCAGCTCATGTCCGAGCGCGGGCTTGAAAAGGAAATCACGCAAGGTCTTGGCTGGATTGCCGGCGACGTGCGTGAAATGACGCCATCCGACCCGACGCTCAAAATTCCGCAGATTGGCTGGAACAGGATTCACGTGAAACATTCTCACCCTGTCTTCGACGGGATCGAGACCGGCGAGAACGGCTTGCATGCCTATTTCGTGCATTCCTATATGTTCGACGCGAAGAACAAGGCTGATGTGCTGGCTGTGACCGATTACGGCGGCGATGTCACCGCAACGGTCGGTCGCGACAATATGGTCGGGACGCAGTTCCACCCGGAAAAGAGCCAGCTGCTCGGCCTTTCGCTCATTGCCAATTTCCTGAAATGGAAGCCCTGAGATTATGATTCTATTTCCCGCCATCGATTTGAAAGACGGTCAATGCGTGCGCCTGAAGCTCGGCGACATGGAACAGGCCACCATCTATAATGAAGACCCGGCAGCGCAGGCCAAGGCCTTCGAGGATCAGGGTTTTGAGTGGCTGCATGTGGTTGATCTCAATGGCGCTTTCGCAGGCGAAAGCGTCAACGGCAAGGCCGTTGAAGCGATCCTGAAAGCCACGAAAAATCCGGTGCAGCTCGGTGGCGGCATCCGCACGCTACAGCATATCGAGAAGTGGCTTTCCAAGGGGCTGCGCCGCGTCATCCTCGGCACGGTCGCCGTGCGCGATCCGGCGCTGGTGATCGAGGCCTGCAAGGAATTTCCGGGACAGGTTGCCGTTGGCATCGACGCCAAGGGCGGCAAGGTTGCTGTCGAAGGCTGGGCCGAAGCATCGGAACTGGGCGTAGTCGAACTCGCGAAAAAGTTCGAGGGCGCAGGCGTTGCCGCCATTATCTATACCGACATCGACCGTGACGGCGTGCTTGCTGGCATCAACTGGGATTCGACGCTGGCGCTTGCCGAAGCTGTTTCCATTCCTGTGATCGCGTCGGGTGGTCTTGCCTCGATGGACGATATTCGCCGCCTTGCCGCACCGGATGCCGCGAAACTGGAAGGTGCGATTTCGGGCCGTGCGCTTTACGATGGCCGCATCGATCCGGCGGAAGCATTATCCCTGTTGGGGGCAGCGTCGTCCGCAGCCGCACAGCGGCGAGGACGCGCAGATGAGGGAACAACGGTATGACACTCAAGGCACGCGTAATTCCCTGTCTCGATGTGAAGGACGGACGCGTCGTCAAGGGCGTCAATTTCGTCGACCTGATCGATGCGGGTGATCCAGTGGAAGCCGCCCGCGCTTATGATGCGGCGGGTGCAGACGAATTGTGCTTCCTCGACATCACGGCGTCCTCGGACAATCGCGAGACAATTTTCGATGTGGTGGCGCGAACGGCCGAACAGTGCTTCATGCCGCTCACCGTTGGCGGCGGCGTGCGTCAGGTTGCCGATATTCGCAAGCTTCTGCTGGCCGGTGCCGACAAGGTGGCCATCAACACGGCTGCGGTGAAGAACCCGGAATTCGTCGCCGAAGCTGCCGACAAGTTCGGCGATCAGTGCATCGTGGTTGCCATCGACGCCAAGAAGGTTTCGGGCGAAGGCGAAGCCGATCGCTGGGAAATCTTCACCCATGGCGGTCGCCAGGCGACCGGCATCGATGCGGTGGAGTTCGCGCAAAAGGTGGTGGGCCTCGGTGCGGGCGAAATCCTTTTGACCTCGATGGACCGCGACGGAACCAAGGCCGGTTACGATGTGGCCCTGACGCGCGCCGTGGCTGACAGCGTCCGCGTTCCGGTGATCGCTTCGGGCGGTGTCGGAAATCTCGACCACATGGTCGCGGGCATTCGCGACGGTCACGCGACGGCGGTGCTGGCCGCCTCCATCTTCCATTTTGGCACCTATACGGTTGGCGAGGCCAAGCGTTATATGGCCGAAGCGGGCATTCCAATGCGGCTTGATCCAGTCCACTAGAGCATTTCCAGCAAAAGTGCGAAGCGGTTTTGCGTCGGATAATGCGTAAAAACAGACAGATAGAGCGGTTCTAACGTTTCCATTTAAACGGGAGCCGCTCTAGAACAATATTTAGGGAAATCCGATGACCGATTTCACTCTTTCCGACCTTGAACGGATCGTCGCGGAGCGTGCCAGCGTGACGGACGGCTCGTCCTATACGGCAAGTCTGGTGGCAAAGGGGCAGTCGCGCGCGGCGAAAAAGCTGGGTGAGGAAGCCGTGGAAACGGTCATTGCCGCCATTGAAGGCAATCGCGCGGAAGTGATCACCGAAAGCGCTGATCTGCTTTATCACCTGCTTGTGGTTCTCAAGGTTGCCGACGTGCCGCTCGATGAGGTTCTTCAAGAGTTGCAACGCCGCACGGCGCAGACCGGCCTTGAGGAAAAAGCCGGTCGTCCGAAAGCCTAAATGCAAATTGGACCGGAAGCTGTTAGTGCAGAATTGGCGTTGAGGGAGAGCAGCGACAATATGTGGGAAAAAGTGGACCAGCTAACGCCGTCGCGTTACTCGCCTTACCGTTTCTTCTCGGCTGAGGAATGGGCGGGCTTCCGTGCCGATACGCCGCTTACCTTGACTTATGACGAGGTCAAGCGGCTGCGTTCGCTGGGCGACCCCATCGATCTCGACGAGGTGCGGCGCATTTATCTGTCGCTGTCGCGATTGCTGTCGGCGCATGTGGAGGCAAGCCAGCTCCTGTTTGAGCAGCGCAAGCAGTTCCTCAACATGGAGGAGTCGTTCAAGACGCCTTTCATCATCGGCATCGCCGGTTCGGTCGCGGTCGGAAAATCCACGACCGCACGTATCCTCAAAGAACTGCTTGCCCGCTGGCCATCAAGCCCGAAGGTCGACCTCGTGACGACCGATGGTTTTCTCTATCCCAATGCGGTTCTGCGCGAGCAGAACATGATGGAGCGCAAGGGCTTTCCCGAAAGTTACGATGTCGGCGCGGTCCTGCGCTTCCTGTCGGCGATCAAGGCGGGCATGAGCCAGGTGCGCGCGCCGCTCTATTCGCACTTGAGCTACGACGTGTTGCCGGGCGAATATCAGATCGTCGACAAGCCGGATATTCTGATCTTCGAAGGCATCAACGTGCTGCAGGTGCGCGATCTGCCGGAAGACGGCAAGATGGTGCCCTTCGTGTCGGATTTCTTCGACTTCTCCATCTATATCGATGCGGAATCGGAACTGATCCACAAATGGTATATCGACCGCTTCATGCGGCTGCGGGAGACCGCCTTCGTCAATCCGGAATCCTTCTTCCATCGTTATTCGCAGCTCTCCGAAGACGCGGCGCGTTCGATCGGCGAAGGGCTGTGGAACAACATCAACCTGAAGAACCTCAAGGATAATATCCTGCCGACGCGCCCGCGCGCCGATCTGATCCTGCGCAAGGGCAGCGATCATCTGATTGAGGAAGTGGCGCTCAGGAAAATATAGGAGCCGCTATGCTACAGGCGCTGCGTATGTATCAGGTTGATGCCTTCACCGACCGCCTGTTCGGTGGCAATCCGGCCGCCGTTCTCATTCTCGACGCGTGGCTCTCCGACGATCTCATGCAGGCCATCGCCAGTGAGAACAATCTGGCGGAAACGGCTTTTGCCTGCCGGACCGGCGACGGCTGGCACCTGCGCTGGTTCACGCCGACGACGGAAGTCGATTTCTGCGGCCATGCCACGCTGGCAACGGCGCATGTCCTTGCCGCGCATTATGGCGCCGAAGGAGAAATGGCGTTTGAAACCCGCGTCGGAACGATCCGGGTTTCCCGTTCGGCGGACGGTTACGTCCTCGACATTCCGTGTTTCGACCCGCAGCCTCTGGTGGAACTGCCGGCCTGCATTGCCCCGCTTTTCGACCGGCGGGACGGGAGCCGGTTCTTCCGCAATTTCGAGAACATCTTTGTCGAGCTTGCGGACGAGGCCTCCGTGCGTGCCTTTGTTCCCGATCTGGCGCAGATCGCCAAACTGGGGCCTGTCGGCCTGGTCGTCACGGCGAAAGGCACGGTGTACGATTTCGTCTCGCGCTATTTTGCGCCCGGCGCGGGCATTCCCGAAGACCCGGTCACGGGATCGATCCATGCCACGCTCGTCCCCTACTGGAGCGGCAAACTGGGAAAGAACCGGCTACACGCTTACCAGGCGTCGGAGCGCGGCGGAGAATTGCTGTGCGAACAGAAGGGCGGCCGCGTTCTGCTCGCGGGCAAGGCCGTCACCTACATGGCGGCAGATATCTATCTGCCGGACAGACTCTAGCTTCTCTTGTTTTCGTTTGTCTTTTCGGGAAAACCGGGTTCCACTTTTCCCTGACAAACTCTAATCGAAAGAAACCTTTCCCCTGCCCTTCTTGATGTCGGACCGGCCGGATTTGGCCTTGAGGCGACGTTCGATGGAGCCTTTTGTCGGCTTGGTTTTCTTGCGCGGCGGCGGTGGCGGTTCGGCGGCCTTGGCGACAAGCGCGATCAGCCGCTCGCGCGCGTCTTCGCGGTTGCGCTCCTGGGTGCGGAAACGATTGGCCTCGATCAGGATATCGCCGTCCTTGGTGCCCTTCTGCCCCGCTAGTTTGAACAGCCGCGACAGGATGTCTTCCGGCAGGCCCGACTGTGCTGCATGAAAGCGCAGTTGCACGGCAGTGGAAACCTTGTTGACGTTCTGGCCGCCCGGACCGGAGGCACGGATAAAGCTTTCCTCCAGATCGTCTTCACGGATCGACAGGCGATTGTTGATGCGGATGATGTTCCGGTTCTCTTCCATGGCAAGGAGATATACCGCTTTGTATCCCTTATACAAAAGAAAAACCCGGCCTTTCAGCCGGGCTCTCCCTCCTCCTCAGGATGGTAAAAGCATGTCTCCAAAAAGTGGGAACCGGTTTTTGGATAAAGACATGCGTAGAAAAAGCTATTCCGCGGCGATGCGGATCGACGGAGCCGCGTCCTTGACCTCGTGATCGACATGGCTTTCGAACTTCTCGAAATTCGTGACGAACATGTCGACGAGCTTCTTGGCCTGCGCGTCATAGGCGGCCTTGTCGGCCCAGGTCGAACGCGGATCGAGGATCGACGTGTCCACGCCCGGCACTTCGACCGGAACCGCAAAGCCGAAATTCGGATCGATGCGGAATTCGGCATTGTTCAACGAACCGTCGAGCGCGGCTGCGAGCAGAGCGCGGGTTGCCTTGATCGGCATGCGCTTGCCGGTGCCATAGGCGCCACCGGTCCAGCCGGTATTGACCAGCCAGCAATCGACCTTGTGCTCGGCGATCAGCTTGCGCAGCAGGTTGCCGTATTCCGATGGATGGCGCGGCATGAACGGTGCGCCGAAGCAGGTCGAGAAGGTCGCTTCCGGTTCGGTCACGCCCTTTTCGGTACCGGCGACCTTGGCCGTGTAGCCGGACAGGAAGTGGTACATGGCCTGTGCAGGCGTCAGCTTGGCAATCGGAGGCATCACGCCGAAGGCGTCGGCGGTGAGCATGATGATGTTCTTCGGCTGGCCGCCCTTCCCCGTTTTCGACGCGTTCGGGATGAAGTCGAGCGGATAGGCGCAACGGGTGTTTTCCGTCAGCGAGCCATCGTCGAAATCCGGCTGGCGATGTTCGTCGAGAACGACATTTTCCAGCACCGTGCCGAAACGCTGCGTGGTTGCGTAGATTTCCGGCTCCGCTTCGGCGGACAGGCGGATGGTCTTGGCATAGCAGCCGCCTTCGAAGTTGAAGATGCCATGTTCGCCCCAGCCATGCTCGTCATCGCCGATCAGCGTGCGGGTCGGATCGGCGGAAAGCGTGGTCTTGCCGGTGCCGGACAGGCCGAAGAAAACGGCGGTGTCGCCGTTCGGGCCTTCATTGGCCGAGCAGTGCATCGGCATCACGCCCTTGGCAGGCAAGATGTAGTTGAGCGCGGTGAAGACCGACTTCTTCATTTCACCGGCATAGGAGGTGCCGCCGATCAGCACGATCTTGCGGGTCAGGTCAACGGCGATCACCGTTTCGGTGCGCACGCCATAGCGTTCCGGATCGGCCTTGAAGGATGGCAGGTCGATGATCGTCATTTCCGGTACATAGGAAGCCAGTGCTTCCTGTTCCGGACGGATCAGCAGATTGCGGATGAACAGCGAATGCCAGGCATATTCGGTGATGACGCGGGCATTGATCTTGTTGTCGGCGTCGGCGCCGCCGATCAGATCCTGAACAAAAAGCTCTTTGCCTTTCGCATGCTCGATGAAATCGGCATGAAGCAGGTCGAAGGCCTCGCGGCTCATCGGCTTGTTGTTGTCCCACCAGACATGAGCTTCGGTGTCGGCGTCGCGCACGACGAACTTGTCTTTTGGCGAGCGGCCCGTGTGCTGGCCGGTGCGCGCGACGAGCGCGCCTTGTGCCGACAGTTCGGCTTCGCCCCGGCGGACGGTTTCCTCATAAAGCCGGGCCGGCCCGAGATTGTAAAAGACTGCGGAGAGTTCCTTCAGTCCTGAAGTGGCAATGGAAGCGGCCGTGTTGTGAATGCCGGTCTCTCTCATGATGTCTCCGCCGTGGTTTGACAATTGATCGGTCTCATTTCGCGTCTCCAGATTGAACGCAAAACAGAGGATGGCAGTCAGAAACAGATTAATCGTGGCAATTCAAATATTTAATCGATTTAAAATTTTTGAAATTTTTTTAAATCGGTTAACCTGTGCGTTATGAGCCATTCGATTCCGGGAATGACGGACTTATCGGCATTAACCAAAGCGCGATTCGGTGGGCGGCGTTTCACGGCTTCTTCTGGCGCCGCCACATTTTGTACCTAATTTGTACTGCACAAGCAGGCGCATTATAATAGTATCGATGCGTAATCACGCGCTCGATCAGCAGTCTGCCAGTCTTTTGGCGGCTGAACGACGCCACCAGCCAGACATTCCGGCTGGCTTAGTTGAAGGAGAAAGGTTCGCATGAAGGAAGCCTCGGCAACGCAGACAATTGCGCTGGTCGACGACGACCGCAACATCCTGACCTCCGTGTCCATCGCACTGGAATCGGAAGGCTATCGGGTTGAGACCTACACCGATGGCGCATCCGCGCTGGACGGTCTGATGGCGCGTCCGCCCAATCTTGCGATCTTCGATATCAAGATGCCGCGCATGGACGGTATGGAGCTTCTGCGCCGCCTGCGCCAGAAATCCGACCTTCCCGTCATCTTTCTCACCTCCAAGGACGATGAGATCGACGAGCTTTTCGGCCTCAAGATGGGCGCGGACGATTTCATCACCAAGCCGTTCTCGCAGCGTCTTCTGGTCGAGCGCGTCAAGGCGGTTCTTCGCCGGGTCGCCGCCCGCGACGGCACGGCCAAGCCGACCGGGCAGCAGGCAAAATCGCTTGAGCGCGGCCAGCTTGTCATGGATCAGGAGCGTCACACCTGCACCTGGAAGGGCGAGCCGGTCACGCTGACGGTTACCGAATTCCTGATTCTTCATTCGCTGGCACAGCGCCCGGGCGTCGTGAAAAGCCGTGACGCCCTTATGGATGCGGCCTATGATGAGCAGGTCTATGTGGACGACCGTACGATCGACAGCCATATCAAGCGCCTGCGCAAGAAGTTCAAGGCGGTTGACGATGATTTCGAAATGATCGAAACGCTTTATGGCGTCGGCTATCGCTTCCGCGAGGCCTGATAGATAATTGCATATCGCCAGCCCGTGAGGTCTGGCGATAGCTTAATGAGAGCAGACAGAGCGACATGGTCGCAGAAACCCGGAACGACGGCCTTGTCGGCCAGAAATCGGATTTGCGCGAACGCAGGGCCCGGCGGCAGCGCTCGGTGTTCTGGCGTCGCTTCTTCGCGCCCCTGCGCAAGTTTCTCGGCCAATATCTGTTCTCAAGCCTGACGCGCCGCATCCTGTTTCTCAATCTGGCGGCGCTGGCGGTTCTTGTTTCCGGCATTCTCTATATGAATCAGTTCCGCGAGGGGCTGATCGATGCCAAGATCGAGAGCCTGCTCACACAGGGCAAGATCATCGCGGGCGCGATTTCGGCTTCCGCGACCATCGACACCAATTCGCTGATGATCGATCCGGAAAAGCTTCTGGAACTGCAGGCCGGGCAAAGCCTGACGCCCTCGCCGGATTCGCCCGACAACTGGGAATTTCCGATCAACCCGGAAAAGGTCTCTCCGCTGCTGCGCCGGCTGATTTCGCCGATAAGCACGCGGGCGCGCATCTATGATCGCTACGCCAATATGCTGCTCGATTCGCGCGCGCTCTATTCGCCGAGCTTCCCGTCGGCTGGGCCGGTGCTTCGCTACGACCTGCCGCCGATTGAGGAAGAGACCCCTTCCATCTGGGAGCGCGCCGGAGCGTGGATTTCGCAGTTGTTCTACGGCGGAGGCCTGCCGGTCTATCAGGAACAGCCGGGCGGTAACGGCCTCGCCTATCCGGAAATCGTCAAGGCGCTGGCCGGTTCGCCGCAAACAGCGCAGCGGCGCAATGAAAAGGGCGAGCTGGTGGTCTCCGTCGCCGTCCCGATCCAGCGTTCGCGCGCAATTTTGGGCGTGCTCCTGCTCTCCACCGAAGGCGACGATATCGACAAGATCGTGCAGGCCGAACGCATGGCGGTTTTCCGCGTGTTCGGCGTCGTGTCGCTGGTCATGGTCATCCTGTCGCTCTTCCTCGCTTCGACGATTGCAAGCCCGCTGCGCAAGCTTTCCGCCGCCGCCGACCGTGTTCGTCATGGCGTGAAAAGCCGCGTGGAAATTCCTGATTTCTCCGAACGTCAGGATGAGGTCGGCCATCTTTCCACGTCCATTCGCGAGATGACCGATTCGCTCTATACCCGTATCGAGGCCATCGAGAGCTTTGCCGCCGATGTCAGCCACGAGTTGAAGAACCCCCTCACCTCGCTGCGCAGCGCCGTGGAAACCCTGCCGCTCGCCAAGACCGATGAATCGCGCAAGCGCCTGCTCGACATCATCCAGCACGACGTGCGCCGCCTGGATCGCCTGATTACCGATATTTCCGATGCGTCGCGTCTGGATGCGGAATTGGCGCGCGAACATATCGACCGTGTCGACATGAAGACGCTTCTCACCAATCTGGTCACGGCGGCGCGCGAAGTGCGCCGCAACAAGGTCGGCACCGAAATCGTCTTCGATACCGGCAAGCTTCCCGCCGGAAAGAAGGGTTTTTATGTCGCCGGTCACGATCTGCGTCTCGGTCAGGTGGTGAGCAATCTGATTGAAAATGCCCGGTCTTTCGTGCCTGACGATACGGGGCGCATCGTGGTGACGCTTGCCGGTGAAGGCAGCCGCCTGCGCGTGCTGGTCGAGGATAATGGTCCGGGCATTCCGATCGAGAATATCGAACGCATCTTCGAGCGCTTCTATACGGATCGTCCGACTTCGGAGGCTTTTGGCCAGAATTCCGGCCTCGGCCTGTCGATCAGCCGCCAGATCATCGAAGCCCATGGCGGCACGCTGACGGCAGAAAACATTGTCGACCCGGCAAGGCCCGACCAGTTCAAGGGCGCGCGTTTCATCGTCGACCTGCCTGCAAGCGCATGACGCCCGAAGAGGAAAAAAGCGGATTGCACGCGACGACGCTTCAGGTGCGGGGCCGCGGCGTCATGATCATGGGGCGCTCCGGCGCGGGCAAGACCGAGCTTGCGTTGACGCTGGTGGAAAGGGCCCTCCTTCGCGGCGAGGCCGCTTCGCTGGTCGCGGACGACCGCACATTGCTGCATGTGGAAAGCGGAAGGCTGGTCGCAAGTGTTCCCGCAGCGCTTGCGGGTGGCGTGGAGATTCGCGGCGCGGGGCTTTTCAAGGTTGCTTTCGCGGAGGCGGCGCCGCTTTATCTCGTCGTCCGGCTTGTGGACCGTGACGAGGCCGAACGCTATCCAAGCGGCGAGGCCTGGGAGTTCGAGGGCGTTTCGCTCCCCCTGCTTCTTTTGCCCGCTTTGTCGGCCAATGGCGATTCCAACGCACTTTCGCGGGCAATCGAGGCCAGTTTGTTCTACGAAAAATGGCCTTCGGACGAAGGCTGAAACGGGCTTCGTTACGAATCGATTAATATTTCGCGACACTGCGGCATTTTGCTTTTTTCATGGCAGCGTGGGAATTTTTCACTTGCTATCAAGATTTGCGCTGCCAAGATGCACAACTCGCCGGCGTTTTTCCGGCGTGGTTTCAGTGCCATCTGACACTCTGGCGGGGTGATGCGGCGGGCACGCGACGGGAGCTTTTATAGTATGATCGGACTCGTGCTTGTCACGCACGGAAGATTGGCCGAAGAGTTTTTGCATGCTGTCGAGCATGTAGTCGGGCCGCAGGACAATTTCGAGACCGTGTGCATCGGTGCCGAAGACGATATGGAACAGCGTCGGCGGGATATCGTTGACGCGGTCGAGCGCGCCGACAATGGCGGCGGGGTCATTATTCTGACCGATATGTTCGGCGGTACGCCGTCCAATCTCGCCATTTCCGTCATGAAGGAAGGCAAGGTCGAAGTCATCGCAGGTGTCAACCTGCCGATGCTGATCAAGCTGTCGAGCGTGCGCATCGGGGGCGACATCAAGACAGCCCTGCGCGAGGCGCAGGATGCGGGGCGCAAATATATCAACGTTGCGAGCCAGGTGCTGACAGGAAAATAATTCATGCATTCCAGCGTGCCCGTCACCGGCGAATACGAACCCGAAACTGCAATTTCCCGATCCTTCGAGATCGTCAACAAGCGCGGCCTTCACGCCCGCGCTTCGGCCAAGTTCGTGCAGCTGGTCGATGGCTATAACGCGCATGTCCGCGTCAGCAAGGACGGCATGACGGTTGGCGGCACGTCGATCATGGGCCTGATGATGCTCGCTGCATCGCCGGGCTGCTGCATCGATGTGAGCGCTTCCGGCGAACAGGCCGATGCGGTGCTCGACGCGCTCCAGACGCTCATCGCCGATAAGTTTGGCGAAGAATGCTGAAGCACGGAACCGCTGCCATCGATGATCTCGATGATCCGGTGGCCGTTTTCGATGCAGGCATCGGCAGTTACGCTCTGGTCGAATTGATCCGGCGCAGCCAGCCGCAGCGCGACATCATCTATTTCGCCGACCGTGCCAGTTTTCCTTATGGCGCCAAAAGCCGCGATGAGCTGCTTTCGATCATGCGTCATACGATCCACTATCTGACCGGCCTTGGCGCGCAAACGATCGTGCTTGCTTCCAATGCCCCATCGGTCATGGTCCTCGACACGCTGAAAAGCGAGTTTCCGGTGCCGGTTTACGGCGTGGCGCCGCCGGTTCGGGCCGCGCTCGACAAAAGCCGCAGCGGCAAGATCGCGGTCATGGGCGTGCGCTCGATGATCGTGAGCGAAGAGCTTGCGCGTTTTGTCCGGGCCGAAGCCGACAGACCGGATGACGTTGCCTTGATCAATGCGTCTGCAATGGTGGAACTGGTGGAAAACGGCGCTTTCCTTCGGCAACCGGACGAAACTGCACAGAAGATTGCTGCATTTTGCGACGAGATTGCCGCAAGCCACCCGCTCGTCGACACGCTGACCCTCTCCAGCACACACCTGCCATGGCTGAGATCATTCTTCGAGCAGGCGCGTCCGGACTGGCGGTTTCTTGATCCGGCAGACGATGTGATCGCCGCGCTCCCGCAAACCACAGGCGGCGCGGGCCGAACGGTTGCCCTTGTCACGGAAAGCGAAACCTATCCCGTTTCCGGCTTTCGCCACATGCTCGAAATATTGCAGGTCGATCTTCCCTTGACGGTCATTGATCCTCTGCTTGGCAAACATGCCTGATATGCACGTATAAAGATTTCTTTATATTGCGTTGTGCTTCTGGCTGCAATCTGCTAGTCAAGTCGCCAGCCGGGGCGCTTTCCTGCATGGAAAGCCGCTCCATACTGGAACGCAATTCCGGCCGCAGACTGCTTTTTCGTCGCGCTGGGACTGCCTTTGACTGGAGCACGCGATGACCGCAAGCCAAGATTTTGTCGTCAAGGACCTTAGCCTGGCCGATTGGGGCCGCAAGGAACTCGATATCGCAGAAACCGAAATGCCTGGCCTGATGGCTGCCCGCGAGGAATTCGGCAAGTCGCAGCCGCTGAAGGGCGCGCGCATTTCCGGCTCGCTGCACATGACGATCCAGACCGCTGTTCTGATCGAAACGCTGCAGGCGCTCGGCGCACAGGTCCGCTGGGCCTCCTGCAACATCTTCTCGACGCAGGATCATGCCGCCGCCGCGATTGCCGCAACCGGCACGCCGGTTTTCGCCATCAAGGGCGAAACGCTTGAAGAATACTGGACCTATACCGACAAGATCTTCCAGTGGCCGGACGGTGAACCGTCCAACATGATCCTCGACGATGGCGGCGATGCCACCATGTATATCCTCATCGGCGCGCGCGCCGAAGCGGGCGAGGACGTTCTTTCGAACCCCGGCTCGGAAGAAGAAGAAGTGCTTTTCGCGCAGATCAAGAAGCGTATGGCTGAAACGCCGGGCTTCTTCACGCGTCAGCGCGACGCCATCAAGGGCGTGACGGAGGAAACCACCACCGGCGTCAACCGTCTTTACCAGTTGCAGAAGAAGGGCCTCCTGCCCTTCCCGGCCATCAACGTCAATGACAGCGTCACCAAGTCGAAGTTCGACAACAAGTATGGCTGCAAGGAATCGCTCGTTGACGGCATTCGTCGCGGCACCGACGTCATGATGGCTGGCAAGGTTGCCGTCGTGTGCGGTTATGGCGATGTGGGCAAGGGTTCCGCCCAGTCGCTCGCCGGTGCAGGCGCTCGCGTCAAGGTGACCGAAGTCGATCCGATCTGCGCGCTTCAGGCCGCGATGGACGGCTTCGAGGTCGTGACGCTGGACGACGCCGCTTCGACCGCCGACATTATCGTGACCACGACCGGCAACAAGGACGTGATCACCATCGACCATATGCGCAAGTTCAAGGATATGGCGATCGTTGGCAATATCGGCCACTTCGACAATGAAATTCAGGTGGCTGCACTTCGCAACCTGAAATGGACCAATGTGAAGCCGCAGGTTGACCTTGTCGAGTTCCCGGACGGCAAGCGCATTATCCTGCTTTCCGAAGGCCGCCTGCTCAATCTGGGCAACGCAACGGGCCATCCGAGCTTCGTCATGTCGGCCTCGTTCACCAATCAGGTTCTGGGCCAGATCGAGCTGTTTACCCGCACCGACGCCTACAAGAATGAGGTCTATGTGCTGCCGAAGCATCTCGACGAGAAGGTCGCGCGCCTGCATCTCGACAAGCTCGGCGCCAAGCTGACTGTGCTTTCTGAGGAACAGGCCGCCTATATCGGCGTCACTCCACAGGGGCCGTTCAAGTCGGAACACTACAGGTATTAACCATACATTAAGCATTGCACTACATGTTGAGGCCGGACGGTTGACAAGCTGTCCGGTCTTTCTTTTTGCGTGCAAGATGCTTCACGTGGATTCGCCGGAAGGGTATTGTGTAGGCGAATCAAGGTGTTTGAGCGGGTGTTTGCGTTGCGCGTTTTTTGCCGTTGTGGCGGGAAGCGAGAGGACGATTCATCCCCTGAATACCTGAAAACGCGTTGACTATCGTGCACTGTGGCGGCGTGCGTATGGTCAGGCTTTGATGTGTATTGAAGTGTTTTAATACGGCCAGTCTGCCCTCGGGCGGGTTTCATGGCCGGGTGGCGGAGAAAAGGACAACATGCCAGAGTTCGGCGCAACGGGGATTTTGCGGAATGTTTCCGCAATCGTTACTGGCAGGCAATGGCGTCCTGCCGCCCATGTTGCAAAGCCGCATGCCTGGCTCTCCCTGAAAAAAGCCGTGATGAAGGCTTCCGTTTCCCTTGCAACGCTTTTCGCTGCCATACCTGCTTTTGCGCAAGGCGCGGAATCGGCGCGCATCGCCCTTCCCTTTGGCGGCGGCAGCGTCGGCGCTTTCGAGGTCATCCAGTTTTCCATGTTCCTCGGCGTGATGGGCGCGGCGCTTCTTTCTGCTGGCTGGCTGATCCGCGAACGGTCGCGTGTTGCGGCGGAAAACAAGGAACTGCGCTCCAAATTCGCCGACCTCAATCTTGTCGCGCAGCGCAATGAGGCCCTGCTCAACCTCAAGGATCAGCGCATCGTGGTCTGGGATGGCCACAGCACGCGCGCCGAGGTTGTAGGATTGCTGCCGGACGAAAGTGCGGCGCCGCAGGATCGTTCGGCATTTCTGGCCTTTGGCCGCTGGCTGCGCCCGCAATCGGTTGTGGCGCTTGAACGTGCCATTGCGATGCTGCGCGAACAGGCGCGGTCTTTCGATCTCACGGTTGAAACCGTCAACGGCACCCTGCTCGACGTGCGCGGTCGTACTTCCGGCGGCTTTGCGGTGGCGCGTTTCCTGAGCCTCCAGGGCGTACAGGCGGAACGCGCGGCACTACAGGCGCAGAACCGCGAATTTTCCGAGCGTATCGAGCTCTTCCGCCGTCTTCTCGACCGGATCGACCAGCCGGTTTGGGCACGCGATGCCAGCGGCCGCGTCGAATGGGTCAATGCGGCCTATGCGCGAGCGGTCGACATGGCCGACGCAAGCCAGGTGATTTCCGAAGGGCGTGAGCTGTTCGGCGCGCAGGCGCGTCAGCGTCTGGAGCGTGACCGTTTTGCCGAACCTGTCCTGCAGGAACAATTGACGGCTGTCGTGCACGGTGATCGCCGCCTTTTCAACGTGACCGATGTGAGCGCGGAAACGGGTTCTGTCGGCCTCGGCTTCGACCTGACCGAAGTGCAGGCCGTGCGCGAAGAGCTGAACCGCACGCTGAAGAGCCATGCCGAAACGCTGGACCAGCTTTCGACGGCAGTGGCGATTTTCGATCCCGAAATGAAGCTGCAATTCTTCAATCAGGCTTTTGCCAAGCTCTGGTCGCTCGATACGGCCTGGCTGGAATCGCAGCCGAGCAACACGCTGATCCTCGACCGCTTGCGTTCGGAAGGCAAGCTGCCCGAACAGCCGGAATGGCGCAAGTGGAAGGATTCCGTCCTTTCCGCCTATCGCGCTGTCGAGCCGCAGGAACATATGTGGCATTTGCCGGATACCCGGACCATGCGCGTTGTCGCCAATCCGCATCCGCAAGGCGGCGTCACCTGGTTCTTCGAGAACATGACCGAAAAGTTCGAGCTCGAAGGCCGTTATAACACGCTCATCAAGGTGCAGGGCGAAACGCTCGACCATCTGGCGGAAGCCGTGGCGGTGTTCGGCTCCGATGGCCGTATCCGGCTTTCCAACCCATCCTTTGCCGATCTGTGGGCGCTGCCGATGCCGCTTATCGTCGAAGGCACGCATATCTCGTCGATTGCCAGGATATGCAGCGAGCGCGGCGGCAATGGCTTGTGGGATGATTTCGTCTCCACCGTCACCGGCTTCCTCGACAAGCGCGACGGCCGCATGGGGCAGGTGGAGCTGGACGATGGCACCATTCTTTCCTTTGCCGTGGTTCCGCTGCCCAAGGGCCAGACCATGCTGACCTTCATCGACGTCACCGACACGGTGCGCGTCGAGCGGGCGCTGAAGGAAAAGAACGAGGCGCTGGAACTGGCCGACCAGATCAAGAACGATTTCGTCCAGCACGTCTCCTATGAACTGCGTTCGCCGCTGACCAACATCATCGGCTTTACCGAACTGTTGCAGACCCCGGCTTTCGGGTCGCTCAACGAACGCCAGATCGAATATCTCGACCATATCAGCACGTCGTCATCGGTTCTGCTGACCATCGTCAACGACATTCTGGATCTTGCCACCGTCGATGCGGGCATCATGGAACTGGAGGTTGGCGACGTTTCCGTCGTGGAGGCGATTTCGGCTGCCGCCTCTCGCGTCAGCGAGCGGATGCGCGACCACGATATCGGTCTCGATGTCGACATTGCCGACGATGTGGATGTGTTCAAGGCCGACGCCAACCGTGTCCGTCAGGTGCTTTTCAACCTCCTGTCCAACGCCACAAATTATGCGCCGGAAGGCTCCAGCATCCGGCTGCAAGTGGCGCGTGAAGGATCGGAAATCGTCTTCGCGGTCCACGATGACGGTCCGGGCATGCCGGGCGAGGTCCTCGATACGGTTTTCAAGCGCTTCCAGTCCTATCCGAATGGCGGCCGCCGCCGCGGCGCCGGGCTTGGACTTGCCATCGTCAAGAGCTTTGTCGAACTGCATGGCGGATCGGTGGATATCGATACGGGTTCCGGTCGCGGAACAACGGTAATTTGCCGCTTTCCATCGGAAACACGCAGCTTCCGCATCGCCGCCGAATAAGATAAAGGGTGCCCATGAGCGCCTCACAATCCAGCATCACCTATTTCTTGCCCGACGAAACCGCAACGCAGCGATTTGGTGAAGATTTCGCCCTCGCGCTTCAAAAGGGCGATCTTGTCACGCTTTCCGGCGATCTGGGGGCGGGAAAATCCTCGCTTGCCCGCGCCATCATCCGGGCAATCGCTGACGATGAAGGACTGGACGTTCCAAGCCCCACTTTCACGCTGGTGCAAAGCTACGAGGCCTTGCGTATTCCCGTCGCTCATACCGACCTTTACCGTATTTCGCACGGCGAAGAACTGGATGAGCTGGGACTGCCGGAATTTATGGAGGATGGCGTGGTTCTGGCCGAATGGCCGGAGCAGGGCGAGGGTTTTTTGCCGGAACCGTCTTTTGCCGTCACGCTGAGCCATGAAGGGGCAGGGCGGCGCATTGCCGTGTCGGGGCCTGCAGCTGCCATCAGCCGTCTGGAACGTTCGCGGGCCATTCGCGCCTTTCTGGACAGCCACGGCCGTTCCGATGCAACGCGGCGCTATTTGCAGGGCGATGCGTCCCCACGCAAGTACGAGACGATCTCCACATCTGCTCATGGTGTCGAAATTCTGATGAATGCGCCGCAGATGCCCTATGATCCGCCGCTGCGCGATGGCAAATCCTATCGGCAGATTGCGCATCTGGCGGAAAACATTTTTGCCTTTGCTGCCGTTGACGGGCTTCTCGCGAGGCAGGGCTTTCGTGTGCCGCAAATGCGCGCCTCCGATCTTGATGCCGGTTTTCTCATTCTCGAAAATCTTGGAACCGAGGGCGTTCGGGCAGCTTCCGGCGAACCTGTCGCGGAACGTTATGAAGCCGCCGGGCGTTTTCTGGCGCATCTGCACGGCGTCACCTGGCCGGATCACGCGCCGGTGCCTGGCCATCCTGACCACATCATCGCCGGTTTTGACCGCGATGCGATGATGATTGAGGTCAGCCTGATCGGCCAGTGGTATGCGCCACGCATGATGGGCAGGCAGCTCACAGACGCAGAAAAGCAAGCTTTCGAAGCGGGATGGGATTGCGTGATCGCCGATATTGCTGATGTCGAGAAGAGCCTGCTCCTGCGCGACTATCATTCGCCGAACCTGTTCTGGTTCCCGGAGGCGCAAGGCAGGGACAGAATCGGTGTCATCGATTTTCAGGATGCGATGATCGGGCCAGCAGCCTATGACGTGGCCTCGCTGGCGCTCGATGCGCGGGTGACGATTTCGCCGGAGCTGGAGCAGGCCGTGGTCGCAGCCTATTGCGACGAGCGTCGGGCGCTCGGGCATGCGTTCGATGAGAGCTTGTTCCGCAAGGCCTATGCGGCCATGGGTGCACAGCGCAATGCCAAGCTGCTGGGGCTTTTCGTGCGGCTTGACGAGCGCGATGGTAAGCCGGCTTATCTGGAGCATCTGCCGCGCATTCACGACTATCTCGGACGTGTGCTTAAAGATCCGGTCATGGCGCCTGTGGCGGCATGGTTTGAGCAATTGGGGTTGATGCAGCAGGAAGAGGCCGCGCAATGAAAATGCCTGAACTGGTAATGGTTCTTGCTGCCGGTCTTGGCAAGCGCATGCGCCCCATCACCGAAACCATTCCAAAGCCGCTGGTCAAGGTGGCGGGCAAGCCCTTGCTCGACTGGGGTCTCGATGCGGCGGCACGCGCCGGTATCCGCACCGCAGTCGTCAATGTGCATTATCTGGCCGACCAGCTTGAAGAGCATCTTCGGGACCGCAACGATCTGGAGATCGTGATTTCGGATGAACGCGACATGCTGCTCGATTCCGCTGGCGGCATTGTGAAGGCACTGCCGATACTGGGAACGCAGCCTTTTTTCATTCTGAACGCCGATACATTCTGGGTCGGCGATGAGATGGCCCCCAACCTTACGGCGCTGGCTGAGGTCTGGGATGCGGAGCGGATGGATATTCTCCTGATGACGGCGCGTCTCGATCAGGAAACCGGCTATGAAGGCAAGGGCGATTTCGTTGCCGACGAGAAGGGACATCTGCGTCGTGCGCGTGACGTCTCCGGCGAGCCGGTGATCTATGCCGGTGCGGGAATCATCAATCCACGCATCTTCGATGGCGCGGAGCCGGTCGTGTCCTCGCTCAACCGTTATTTCGACGAGGCGATTGCGGCGGGTCGCCTTTATGGTATGCCAATGACCGGGCACTGGCTGACCGTCGGCACGCCGGACGCCATCGGCGAGGCGGAGGCCGCACTTACCGCATTTGCATAAGGAGGTAGAGCGCATGAGCGCACGCAGACCCAGAGATGGGAAACAGCGCCTGTTTTCAATTCCTCCCGGCACATCGTTTTTGCCAGCCTTTGCCAATGCCCTTCTGGAAGGGCGGCTGGTCAAAGGTTTTCCCGGCAATCCTTCCGATCCGCTGGCACTGGCCAATGCAACCATCTACGTGCCGACGCGCCGTGCGGCGCGTGCGCTAAGATCGATTTTAGTAGATAAGAATCTAGCTAGAAGCGCTATATTGCCGACGATAAAACCGCTCGGCGATGTGGATGAGGATGCCGCTTTTTTCAATGCCGGTTCGTCGGGCGTGTTCGACATCAATCCGCCTATCGGCACGGCGGAGCGGCTTCTGCTTCTGGCGCGATTGATCCGTCCGTGGCGGGAATCGCTGCCCTCGCATGTGCGTGCCTTGTTTGGCGTTGACGACGTTTCCGTTCCGGCAACCACTGCCGATGCGATCTGGCTTGCCCGCGATCTGGCGGGGTTGATGGATCAGGTCGAAACCGACGGAGCTACATGGAGCGAGCTTGCGAGCATTGCCCCCGAAGACCTCGCCGACTGGTGGCAGGTCACGCTCGGCTTTCTCAATATCGTCACCAATCTGTGGCCGGATATTCTGGCGGAGCGCAAGCTCTCAAACCCCGCCGCGCATCGCAACGATCTCATATGGAGTGAGGTAAAGCGGCTGCGCACTCATCCGCCCGCCGGTCCGGTTATCGTGGCGGGTTCCACGGGTTCCATACCGGCGACTGCGGAACTGATTTCCGCCATTGCGGACTTGCCCAATGGCGCGGTGGTGCTGCCGGGGCTGGACCGCGATCTCGACGATGCAGCCTGGCAGCTGCTGGCATCGGCGACCGACAATCCGTCCACCTTCGGTCATCCGCAATTCGGTTTGCGCAAGCTTCTCGATGCAATGCAGACCCTGCGCGAGGATGTGGAACATCTGGACGATATGCCAGCTTCCAAACGCCTGCGCGAGCGGGTAGTGAGCGAGGCGCTTCGTCCGGCGGAAACGACCGATGCGTGGGGCAAGCTCGATATAGAGGCTGATAGCCTGCACGCCGCCGCGCAGACGATCGACCTGATTGAAGCCGCCAACGAACGCGAAGAGGCGCTCGCCGTCGCGCTTGCCTTGCGTGATGCGATCAATGAGGAAGGCAAGACGGCGGCGCTCGTCACCGCCGACCGCAATCTGGCCAGGCGCGTGGTGGGTGAACTTGCCCGTTTCGGCATCGATGCCGACGATTCGGGCGGTCGGCATCTGCGCGATGTCGAAACCACGACATTGCTGCGGCTGCTGGTGGAAACGGTCTTTGATCCGGGCGATCCGGTTGCCTTGCTGGCGCTGGTCAAGCATCCGCTGCTGCGGCTGGAGGCCCCCCGCATCGAACGCCGCCTTGCCGCCGAAACGCTCGAACTCATCGCCTTTCGCGGCGGCACGGGCCGCGCTTCCGTGCTTGATCTTCCGGCATTTTTCGACCGGCGGCTGGAGGAGAGCGCCAGCCAGCCGTGGCAACCGGCATGGCATGACACGGTTACGCCGGATATGATCGCAGCTGCGCGAAATCTTTGCGAAAGCCTGTCGAATGCCGTGGCGCCGCTCGCACCTTTCGTCCTCGCTGGCCGCAGGACCGAGATCGGCGAAATCGCGCGCGCCACGGTCGAGGCGCTGGAAAATCTGGCGCGCAACGAAAAGGCCAGCGTCGCGCCTTTTTATTCCGGCGAACGCGGAGAACAGCTCGCCGCCTTTTTGCGCGGTCTGGTTTCAAGCGAAGCCGGGCTTGATTTCGAAGCTTCGGAATGGCCAGCCGTGCTGGATGCGCTGATGGCGGGTGAGACGGTCAAGCCGCATCCGGGCGGTCATCCGCGCCTCTTCATCTGGGGTGCGCTGGAAGCCCGCCTGCAAACCATGGATACGGTGGTGATCGGCGGTCTCAATGAGGGAAGCTGGCCTGCCCGCACCCGCAACGATCCGTTCATGTCGCGCCCGATGAAGTCGATGATCGCGCTCGATCCACCCGAACGGCGCACCGGCCTTGCCGCCCACGACTTCCAGATGGCGCTGGGCATGGATCATGTCGTGCTGACGCGCTCGCAGCGTTCCGACAATGCGCCAACGGTTGCCTCGCGCTGGCTGCAGCGGCTCGAAACGGTGCTGGGCGCTGATGTGACTGCACAAATGCGCAGGCGCGGGGCGCGTTTCATCCAGTGGGCACGGGAAATCGATCAGGCACCTGACGTGCCTTTCGTCAAGCGCCCGGAACCGGCCCCGCCTGTCGCTGCCCGCCCGAAGCATTTTTCGGTGACGGAAATCGAAACGCTGCGCCGCGATCCCTATGCGATCTTTGCAAAGAAGATACTGAAACTGCGGCCACTTGAGCCTTTGATCCGTGATCCGGCGGCGGCAGAACGTGGCACATTGTTCCACGATATTCTGGGTCATTTCACGCAAGAGGCAATCGATCCGCTGGCACCCGATGCCGCCGAACGCCTGATGGAGCTTGGCCGCATTCTTTTTGCCGATATGGATCTGCCGACCGAAATCGAGGCCGTGTGGTGGCCGCGCTTCACGGCGCTCATTCCGCAGTTTCTGGCCTGGGAGCGCGAGCGCGCCTATAATGTCCAGACCCGCTTTGCCGAGATTTCCTCCGACAAGCGTGAGGTTGAAGGACTTGGCGTCACGCTTTCCGGCCGCGCTGACCGTATCGATCTGATGCGCGACGGGACAGCCGAAATCATCGATTACAAGACCGGCTCGACACCATCGCCCAAACAGGCGCATGTGCTGCTGTCGCCACAGCTGGCGCTGGAAGCCGCACTTCTGGTGCGCGGAGCATTTCGTGAACTGGGGTCGGTCCGCGCTTCGGACCTCACCTATGTCCGTCTCAAGGCGGGCGGCGAGGTAAAGCCGGAATCCATCCTCAAGATCGGACGACCGCCATCGGAAAAAACCGCCCCGGCGCTTGGCGAGGAATCCTGGCAGCGGCTGGCGCAACTGCTGGCCGAATATCAGAAGCCGGAAAAAGGCTATCTTTCCCGTGCATTGCCGTTCCGCGAGACGGACCTGACAGGCGATTACGATCATCTGGCGCGAGTGCTGGAATGGTCAGCCGGTGGCGACGCGGGCGGGGAGGGCGAGGCATGAAAAAAAACCCTTTTATCCCGGAAGAAACGCTGCGAGCGCAAAGCAATGCTGCAAACCCGGCAGCGTCCGTCTGGGTTTCCGCCAATGCGGGTTCCGGCAAGACGCATGTTTTGACTGAACGGGTTATCCGCCTTCTACTCGAAGGCACCGATCCATCCAAGATTCTCTGCCTCACCTACACCAAGGCGGCGGCGGCGGTGATGCAGAACCGCGTGTTCATGCGGCTTTCCGAATGGGCGGTCCTGCCCGATATCGAACTGGCCGAACGTCTGAAATCGCTGGAAGGGCGCAGGCCGGGCGATGCCCGTCTTGCCGCAGCGCGACGGCTGTTCGCGCGCGCGCTGGAAACGCCGGGCGGGCTCAAAATCCAGACCATCCATGCTTTCTGCGAAGCGATCCTGCACCAGTTTCCGCTTGAGGCGAACATTGCCGGTCATTTCGAGATGATGGACGACTTGATGCAGGCCGCTCTTGTCGGTGAAGCGCGGCGCCAGTTGCTGGAGACCGCGCATGGCGGCGGTGACATGGAGCTCGCCGCTGCCTTTGCCGATGTCCTGCAGGCAGCGGGCGAGATGGGCCTGCAATCGCTGCTGGATGAAGCGGTAAGCAGGCGCAATGGCTTGCAGACCTATATCGCCGAACTGGGCGTAGCGGCCCATCGAAGCGAAGCCCTGCATCGTGCTTTCCGCTTCGATCCGCAAACCAGTGAAGACGATCTTGTCGCCGATCTCTGGCCGATACCGGAATTTTCCGATGATGCGCTTGATCTCATCATGTCGATCCAGAAAGGGGCGTCGCGCGCGCAGGATTTTGCGCTGCAACTCCGGCGTTTCGACAAGGTGACGAACCAGCGCGACCGCGAATCCGTGTTGCGCGCCGCCTTCCTGAAAAGTACCGGCGAGCCCAAATCCGGTTCCTATGTCTGCTCGGCAGCGGTGAAAAAGCTTCTGCCGGATTTTGAGGAGGATTTCGACGCGGCGGCGGCGCGTGTCGAACAGGGGCTCGACCGGCTGAAGGAGTTGCGTCTGGTGCGGCTCAATCTGGCTGCGCTCACGCTGATCGACAATCTCCTGCAACGCTATCACGACCTGAAGCGTCAGCGCGGCCTGCTCGATTTCGAAGACCTCATCACCCGAACCGTGGCGCTGCTTGCCCGCAACGGGGCAGGGCAGTGGGTGCAGTACAAGCTCGATCGCGGCATCGACCATATTCTGGTCGACGAGGCGCAGGATACCAGCCCCGACCAGTGGCGGGTGATCCGCATGCTGTCGGAAGAGTTTTTCTCCGGCCTCGGCCAGCGCAATATCAGCCGCACGCTCTTTGCCGTCGGTGACGAAAAACAATCGATCTATTCGTTCCAGGGCGCGGTGCCGGAGGATTTTGCGGCGCAGGGGCGTTCCGTCAGTCTGCGGGCGGAAGATGCGGAGCTGAAATTCGAGCGCGTCAGCCTCAATTTCTCGTTTCGCTCCGCGCCCGATGTTTTGCAGGCGGTCGACGAGGTTTTTGCCAGACCCGAAGCCAATCGCGGCCTTGCGGGCGCAACGGTGCATGAGGCCATTCGTTCCGACGCGCCGGGCGAGGTGGAAATCTGGGATATGCTGACGCCGGAAGTGGTAGAGGAACCTGACGACTGGCGTGAGCCGGTCGATCATCTGGCCGCCCCCGCCGTCCGGCTGGCGGATCAGATAGCCGCCACCATTCGCCACTGGCTGGATAGCGGCGAAGCTATTCCGGGCCAGAACCGGCGGATCATGCCGCGTGACATCATGGTTCTGGTGCGAAAGCGCGACCAGTTCATGCCGGCCCTGTCGCGGGCGCTGAAAAACCTGTCCGTTCCGGTGGCAGGCGCCGACCGCCTGCGGCTCACCAGCCATATTGCCATTCAGGACCTGATGGCGCTCGGGCGTTTCGTGTTGCAGCCTTCGGATGATCTTTCGCTGGCATCGGTCCTGAAAAGTCCGCTGTTCGGCTGGGATGACGACCAGCTTTTCGATCTTGCCCATCCGCGAGGTTCAAGCCTCACATTGTTCGAGCGGCTTTATCAGGTCTCGCGTGGCGATGCCGCGCTGGCCGAAGTGCACAAGACCTTGAGCCGTTGGCGCAATATGGCTGACACCATGCCGGTGTTCGAATTCTATGCACGCATATTGAGTGCGGATGGTGCGCGGCGAAAACTTCTGGCCCGGTTGGGGCCGGAGGCTGGCGACATTATCGATGAATTCCAGAATTATGCGCTTTCCGCCGAGCGCGCCGGTCTGCCGGGCTTGCAGGCCTTCCTTGAAACGCTGGAAGCGGCATCGCCGGAAATCAAGCGCGAACTCGATCAGGGGCGCAATGAAGTGCGCATCATGACCGTCCATGCCGCCAAGGGGCTGGAAGGAGCGGTGGTGTTTCTGGTCGATCCGGGAAGCGCTGTCTGGACCGGCAGTCGTGCGCCAAAGCTCATTCCGTTTGATTTTTCGAACGGTGATCCGCCGGTGAAAGGCTATCTCTGGCAACCCAATGCCGGATACCAGACTGGCTTCACAGCCGCTCAGATCGACAAGCTGAAGACGCGGGCCGAGGAAGAATATCGCCGCCTGCTCTATGTCGGCATGACGCGGGCCGAAGATCGGCTCATCATCTGCGGCTATCGCGGCACGCGTGAAAGCGGAGAGACATGGCATCGCCTAGTCGAAGATGCGCTGGCCATCAAGGCCGAGACATTCGTGCATCCCGTGCTGAAAGTTGCCGCACGGCGTTATCGCAATACGCCGCGCGGAATGGTCGAGATTGCCGATCAGGATAGAGCCGAAGAGCATAAACTGCCGTCACTGCCGCTCGACTATCTGCGCCCGATAAAGCCGGAAACCGGATTGCCGCGTCCGCTGGCGCCGTCGGGCGCGTCTGCGCTGATCGAAGCGGATGAGGAACCGCCGCTCGACGTGATTTCGCCAGTTCTGGGGCCCGGCAGCGGAACGCCCGCCTTTGCGCTGCGACGCGGCACGGCAATCCACATGCTGCTGCAATATCTGCCCGATGTGCCGCAGGCTGACCGTGCAACGCTTGCGCATGACTATCTTGACCGGATCGCCGCCGATTGGCCGGAAACCGAGCGCCGGATGGCATGGCAAAGTGTGCGGACCATTCTGGATGATCCGACCTATGCGCCTGTCTTTGCCGAAGGCTCACGCGGGGAGGTGGCCATCATGGGCACGATCGAGCTTGGCGATCGCGATCACGCGGTGTCAGGCCAGATAGACCGTATCAGCGTTGGCGAAGACCGGGTGCTGATCGTGGACTACAAGACCAATCGACCACCGCCGAAAACCATCGAAGCGGTTCCTTTCGCCTATCGGGCTCAGCTTGCGCTCTACCGGGAATTGCTGGCGCCGCTCTATCCGGGGCGGATTGTCGAAACGGCGCTTCTGTTCACCGAAGGCCCGTTTTTGATGCCGTTACCGGATGCGATTCTGGACGAGGCGTTGCAGTCCCTGAAAGACTCTCAAGTAAAGGTGACGAACCAGAACTTGACGGATGGCAGCAGACACGCCACATGATATAGCGAATAAAGAGCGGAATGTGTTGTGAGTCTGAAAAGATGTCTGCCGTTCTTGGAGAGAAAAGAGGATAGCCCTATGGCAACCGTTAAGGTCGATAACAGCAATTTTCAGTCGGACGTTCTTCAGTCGAGCGAGCCTGTCGTGGTGGATTTCTGGGCTGAATGGTGCGGTCCCTGCAAGATGATCGCTCCGGCTCTGGACGAAATCGCGACTGAAATGGCCGGTCAGGTCAAGATCGCCAAGGTCAATATCGATGAGAATCCGGAACTGGCCGCGCAGTTCGGCGTGCGCTCGATCCCGACGCTTCTGATGTTCAAGGACGGCGAACTCGCCGCCAATATGGTCGGCGCTGCTCCCAAGAGCCGCCTTGCCGACTGGATCAAGGCTTCTGCTGCTTAATCAGCGCATCCAAGAAATGAAAAAACCCGGCCTTCGAGCCGGGTTTTTTGTTGGTGCGAGAAAGAGTTCGGACTTACTTCGACTTTTTCCGAGCGCGGGCTCGGTCGTCGTCGCTTGGATTGCATTCCTGATGCGTTCCCGGAATGTAGAATTTTCCGTCAGCGGCGGGGTTGGTGCCGCCGTCACATCCCGGCATTCCATTCCCTGCGCTTCCTCCATCGCCGCCATTGCCGCCCGCTTGAGCGAAAGCGTGTGTCGTTGCCCCGCCAACGGCAACGAATAGAATTAAAAACACAAACGTCCTCATCTCGATTCCTCCCGTGGAGTGAGGCAGATTGCTCGTTATTCTATTACCGGAAGGCTCTGGCCGCATCTCCTACTTGTTGCCGGCAAACCAGCCAGTCAAACAGGCGGGGTTCCGTTGTCTCGCAGGACTTCGCCCGCGAGATAAAGCGATCCGCCAATCAGGATGCGCGGCGGCGCTTCATCCGAAGGCCATGTGTCGCGCAAAAGTTTCAACGCATTGGCAACCGAATGCACGGGCTCTGCCGAAAGATTGGCCTTCTGCGCGGAAACCGCCAGCTCGTCATTGGGAATGCCCGCATCGCTGGACGGGATGGGCACGGTGAAAACATGCCGCGCCATGCCGGAAAAGGCTTCGAAATAGCCGACCGGGTCCTTGGTGTTGATCATGCCGGTGATGAGGAACAGCGGGCGTGCATTGCGCTCTTCTAGATCGCCGAAGGCTTCCGCGATCACGGCGCCCGCACCCGGATTATGACCGCCATCAAGCCAGATTTCGGATGCTGCCGGGGCCATATCCACGAGCGCGCCATGGGTAAGCCGCTGCATGCGGGCAGGCCAGTCCACCACCATCAGCGCTTTTTCGACTGCCTTGTCGGTCAGGCTGAAACCGGCCATCTGCACGGCCTCGATTGCGGCTGCGGCATTGGAAATCTGATGGCGTCCGGGCAGGCGCGGCAGAGGCAGGTCGATCAGGCCATCCTCGTTCTGGAACACCATGCGACCATGCTCTTCGAAGGCGAGAAAATCCTGTCCGTAGACCGAAACCGGACAGTCAAGCCGGTCTGCTGTCGAGACAAGCACTTCCCGCGCCGCATCGAAGGGCTGGAAGCCGACGACGACCGGGCATTCCTTCTTGATGATGCCAGCCTTTTCGGCGGCAATAAGCTCCACACGGTCACCGAGATAGGCCTGATGGTCGATGGAAACCGGCATGATGAGCGAGACGGCGGGATCGGTAATGACATTGGTGGCGTCGAAACGCCCACCGAGGCCCACTTCCATGACGACGACATCCGCCGGATGCTCGGAAAAGAGCACGAAGGCCACAGCGGTCAGGATTTCGAAAACGGTGATGTGCTGCCCGCCATTGGCCGCTGCAACACGTTCTATGGCGTCGGCCAGAACATCATCGCTGACCAGCTTTCCGCCGCCGGGCGCCGCCAGACGATAGCGCTCGTGCCAGTGGACAAGGTGCGGCGAAGTGTGGACGTGAACGTCGAAGCCGCCTGCCTCCAGAAGCGCACGGCAGAAAGCGGTCGCCGATCCCTTGCCGTTGGTTCCGGCAATGTGGATGACCGGCGGCAGTTTCAGATGCGGGTTACCGAGCTTTTCCAGAAGAGCTCGGATGCGGTCCAGGGAAAGATCAAATCCCTTTGGATGCAACTGCATAAGCCGCTCGATTGCGGCGGCGGCTTTTTCTGTCACGATCAGGCTGCCTTGCTGTTTGCTTCCGTCTTCTTGGCGTCCGGAGTATCGCTGTTGGCAGGCTGCTTGGTCATGATCTTGAGGAGGCGCGCAATCGTGCTCTTCAATTCAAGGCGAGAGACGACCATGTCGACCATGCCGTGTTCCATGAGATAATCGGCGCTCTGGAAGCCCTCGGGGAGCTTTTCGCGGATCGTCTGTTCGATGACGCGCGGTCCGGCAAAGCCGATCAGTGCGCCGGGTTCGGCGATGTGGATATCGCCCAGCATGGCATAGGAAGCCGTCACGCCGCCGGTGGTCGGATTGGTCAGGACGACGATATAGGGCAGGCCTGCTTCTTTCAGCATTTCCACGGCAACCGTGGTGCGCGGAAGCTGCATGAGCGACAGGATGCCTTCCTGCATGCGTGCGCCACCGGAGGCGGCGAACAGAACCATGGGACGCTTCAGCTCGATGGCCTTTTCAAAGCCCTGGATGATCGCTTCGCCGGCGCCCATGCCAAGCGAGCCGCCCATGAAGCCGAAATCCTGAACGGTGGCGACAATCGGCAGGCCTTCGATGGTGCCGATGCCGTTGACGATGGCGTCATCCATGCCGGTGCGAGTGCGGTAATCCTTGAGACGATCGATATATTTCTTCTCGTCGCGGAATTTCAGCGGATCGACCGGCACTTTTGGTGCTTCAAGCGTGGTGTATTCGCCATTGTCGAAGAAGAAGCGCAGGCGATCCTTTGCCTTGATGCGCATGTGATGGCCCGAGGAGGGAATCACAAACTGGTTGCTCTCAAGGTCCTTGTGAAACACCATTTCACCGGTCGACGGATCCTTGATCCAAAGGTTTTCCGGCATTTCACGACGCCCGAGCATCGAATTGATCTTCGGACGGACGTAGTTGGTGATCCAGTTCATGACATTTGGTTCCGTTTCTTGTTCTTCGGCAAAGAGCTTCAGCCGCCTAGCACTTTTAAGATGTGCCCTAAATGGACGATTTATTGGGCGGCTTCAAGGCGTGTGGCGCGAACACTCTCTGCAAGAGCGTGGACAAGCCGGGTTGCGGCGGCGACAGGATCGCCCTTCGCCTTGCCGTTTTCGTCCAGTTCACCGGCAATCGCGTTGACAATCGCCGTGCCGACGACGACGCCATCCGCATGGGCGGCGATGGCTGCGGCGTGCTCCGGCGTCTTGACGCCGAAACCGACGCAGATCGGCAGATCGGTGCTCTTCTTGATGTGGCGCACGGCTTCGCCAACCTTTGCCGTATCGGCAATGGCCGAACCGGTAATGCCGTTCATCGAGACGTAATAGACGAAGCCCGATGAATTATGCAGCACCTTCGGCAGGCGCTTGTCGTCGGTGGTCGGCGTGGTGAGGCGAATGAAATTGATGCCCGCCTTCATGGCCGGAATGCAAAGCTCGGCATCCATTTCGGAAGGAAGATCGACAACGATCAGCCCATCCACGCCGGAAGCCTTGGCATCAGCCAGAAAGCGCTCCACGCCATAGATATAGATCGGGTTGTAATAGCCCATCATCACGATCGGAGTCGTGTCGTCTTCCTTGCGGAATTCTGCCGCCATATGCAGCGTCTTCGCCAAGGTCTGGCCAGCGTTGAGAGCGCGAAGGCCTGCCGCCTGAATAGCCGGACCGTCCGCCATCGGATCGGAAAATGGCATGCCAAGCTCGATCACGTCCGCACCGGCCTTTGGCAGGGCTTTCATCACCTTGAGCGAGGTTTCGAGATCCGGATCGCCACCCATGAAATAGGTAACGAGCGCCGGACGGCCCTCGGCCTTCAGTTCAGCGAATTTGGTGTCGATGCGAGTAGTCATACCGTGCCCCGTGGCAAAGTGCGCGCCAGATAGTCGGCAACGGGCTTGCCCGCCATCGCCGTTTCCATCCATGCGCGCCGTTCAAAGTCTATGATTCCCAGTTCCCACACGCAGGCCATCAAGAGCGGCTGTGCGGGCATGAATTCCACCTCGTCGCCGAGTTCCGACTGCCAGAGGATTTCCGTGGCAATGCCGCCCTCGAGCCACCAGTGCAGGAGCAGCCACAGGCCATCCTCACCCTGATGCAGAATCGCGAAACCCACGCCCAGATGCGGCAGGGCGGCGAGCTTTTCGGCGGCGGTTTCAATCTGTCTGCGAGCGAGGCCGACAGCGGCTTCCGCGACAGGATTGGCCGGATCGGCTTCGATGATGTTGAGCTTGATCGTCGCCGGACCGCACGTCGTCAGGCCGTCGAACCATGCGGCGCGCGGCTTGTAGACGGAGATTTCGGCGACGTCGTTGCCCATGTCAGATGTCCATGCCGAGAAGCTTGCCGACCGTGTGGACATCCTTGTCGCCACGACCGGACAGATTGACGATCATGACCTGATCCTTGCCCATGGTCGGGGCCATTTTCACGGCCTGCGCGATGGCATGGGCGGATTCGAGGGCAGGGATGATGCCTTCGGTGCGGGTGCAAAGCTGGAATGCATCGAGCGCCTCATCGTCGAGGATCGGCACATAGTCGACGCGCCCGCTGTCTTTCAGCCATGAGTGTTCCGGCCCGACGCCCGGATAGTCGAGACCAGCAGAAACAGAGTGGCCTTCGAGAATCTGGCCGTCAACGTTCTGGAGGAGATAGGTGCGGTTGCCATGCAGCACGCCGGGACGGCCAGCGCTCATCGAGGCGCAATGTTCGTCACCGTCAAGACCGCGCCCGCCAGCTTCCACGCCGACGATCTTCACGGAGGCATCGTCGAGGAACGGATGGAACAGGCCGATGGCGTTGGAGCCCCCGCCGACCGCTGCCACGATCACGTCCGGCAGGCGTCCTTCCTGTTCCAGAATCTGCTGGCGTGCCTCGTTGCCGATCACCGACTGGAAGTCGCGCACCAGTTCCGGATAGGGATGCGGACCGGCAGCAGTGCCGATCAGGTAATAGGTGTCTTCGACATTCGTCACCCAGTCACGCAGGGCTTCGTTCATTGCGTCTTTCAGCGTGCCGTTGCCAGCAGTGACGGGTTTCACTTCGGCGCCGAGCAGCTTCATGCGGAACACGTTCGGCTTCTGGCGCTCGACGTCGGTTGCGCCCATATAGACCACGCAGGGCAGGCCGAAACGCGCGGCAACGGTGGCAGAAGCCACGCCATGCTGGCCAGCGCCGGTTTCGGCGATGATGCGGGTCTTGCCCATGCGCTTGGCCAGCAGAATCTGGCCAAGGCAGTTATTGATCTTGTGACTGCCGGTGTGATTGAGGTCTTCGCGTTTAAAGTAAATCTTCGCGCCGCCCAAATGCTTGGTCAGGCCTTCGGCATAATAGAGCTTGGAAGGACGACCGGCATAGTAGGTGGAAAGCGCGTTCAGCTCCGCCTTGAACTCAGGATCGTTCTTCGCCGTTTCATAGGCTTCCTGCAATTCGAGGATCAGCGGCATCAGCGTTTCGGCAACGAAGCGTCCGCCGAAAATACCGAACATGCCCTCTTCATCGGGGCCTGTTTTGTAGGAATTGGGTTCAACCGGCTTGT
The DNA here is from genome assembly GCA_900473915.1 of Hyphomicrobiales bacterium. Taxonomy (GTDB): domain Bacteria; phylum Pseudomonadota; class Alphaproteobacteria; order Rhizobiales; family Rhizobiaceae; genus Brucella. The sequence goes on from UCNG01000020.1 coordinate 61,405, forward strand.
TCAACGCTTTCGCTCCGTCATTTCAGGCTGTCTGCGGGCGTCAGTGACAGCCCGGAAAAAATTCTCGATGAGGCGCACATCCTTTTCGCCGGGCGCGCGCTCGACGCCGGACGATATATCGATACCGGGCGCCTGGGTCTTGTGCAGCGCCTCTGCGATATTGTCCGCATTCAATCCACCGGAAAGCATGTAATCGATATCCGCGTCAAGCGCAGCCAGAAGTTCCCAGTCGAATGACACGCCATTGCCGCCCGGAAGCTCCGATCCCTTCGGCGGCTTGGCATCGAACAGGAAACGGTCGGCTATGCCTTTATAGGCCGCAATCGGCGCTAGATCGCTGGCCTCGCGCACCGAAAAAGCCTTCATGACCGGCAGGCCATAACGCGCCTTGATGGAGGCCACGCGTTCCGGCGTCTCGTGGCCATGCAGCTGCAAAATGTCGGGCTTCACCGTTTTCACGATGTCATCCAGCGTTTCATCGTCGGCATCGACTGTAACGACAACCGCAAGCGCGCGTCCCTTGACCGCATCGCGCAGGCTTGCCGCTGTCTGCGGCGTGATATGGCGCGGGCTTTTGGGAAAGAAGATGAAACCGATATGCGTCGCCCCGCCGTCGAGGGCGGCGGCAACGGCCTCCGGCGTCTTCAACCCGCATATTTTGATATCAAGGACCATAGGTTTCCCGTCGCACAAATCAGGGCACTACTCAAGTTGCTATCGGACCGGATGCCCGTCAAAACCCTGTGCAATCAGAAAATCATACGCCTCCATGACCTCAAGGGGAACTGCCTGCGCGATCTGGTAGCCCTTGGCGGGATATTCCAGAATGCGTTGCAGGTCGCCAGTCATCTCATGGATAAGCATTTCGACCGGATGATCCGCCGTCGGCTGGTCTTCAAAGGCGGTGAGGGGAGCGGTGATGCTTGCGCGCGCTTCCGGCCATTGGCGCGCCACGGTCGCCAGAACGCGGCGCTGGGTCTGCGGCTTTGTCACAAGGATGGCGCTGATGGCGCCGGGCGCAAGCCTTTCGCGGCTGAACCTTATGTTTTCGCCGATATTGGTGGCATTGGGCTCGATCGTGATCGCTTTTTCCGGCACGCCGCGCTTGATGGCGATTTCGGCAAAGGCTTCCGCTTCGCTTGTCTTATAGAGCTTTTCCGTCCAGTGACCGCTTTTGCCGGTGAATACCAGCCAGGTCGCCATGCCTTCGAGAAAAAGATCGGCTGCTCTTTCGGCCACGCGCGGATCATAGCTGCCGAGCCCGATGATGACATCGGCGGTTTCCAGCGGATCATAGATGCAGTGATAATCCCACAGCACCTTGGCGGCGGTCATTATGGATGGGTTCATGTAAAGTCGATAGCCTGTAATGCGCTGCCATTGCGCTTCAGCCAAGCCTTGCAGCGCTCCGTGTCGGGGCAAAGCTCATGGCAGAGTTTCCAGAATTTGGGCCCATGGTTCATCTCGATGAGATGGGCCACTTCATGGGCGACAAGATAATTGATCACCGGGGCAGGCGCCATGCCGATGCGCCAGGAGAAGGAAAGGACGCCGTCCGAGGTGCACGATCCCCAGCGGCTTTTCGTATCCTTGAAACGCACCGCTTTCGCCTTGCGGCCAACAGCGGCGGTGTGGCGGGTGACAAGCGCCTCGATCTCGCGCTTCACCTCGCGCTTGATGTGATCGGCAACGCGGCGCGGCAGATGTGCCGGGTCACCATGGACGAGCAGGATGTTGCCTTCAAGAAGCTCGGTCGTGCCGCGTCCCGGCTGGTGCACGATCTTGTGCGGAACGCCGCGCAAGGGGATTTTGATACCGGCGCGCACGCCCGGCTGGTCTGGCAGTTTTGCGATGCGGCTTTCGATCCAGCCTTCATGGCGATTGAGGAAACTCAGCACTTCGCGCTCGGGAAGTCCGGGCGGAACCGTGACGCGCAATCCCTTGCCGCCGGTTTCGATGCGCAAGGTCAGCCGTTTGGCACGGGGATTTTCGAAAACGCGCAAGGGAAGTTCCCGCCCAGCGACCGCGTGAATGCGTTCGCTGCGAACGGTTGTCGTCCCAGCGGATGCCCCTTTGCCGCTGATTTGCCGAAGAAAGGAAAGGCCCATCATTCAAGAATAAGCGATTCGTTCAAAAAGCCAGAAAAATTTGCAGCTCAAAGCAAAACGGCGCGGTTTGACCGCGCCGTTTCCAAGGTTTTCAGGGCGTTAGGGCATTTCAAACATCGGTGATGTCGTTCTTGCCACCCTTGGCAGGCGTCTTCTTCGCGCTGGCACGGCGCTCGGCCATGAAGCGGTCGAATTCTTGCTTATCGCGGGCACGGCGCAATTCTGCGGCATAGGCTTCGAATTCGGCGCGTGCTTCTTCAAGCTTGCGGCGTTCTTCGGCCAGTCGCTCCAGCTCGGCACGACGCCACTCATCAAAGGCCTCGTTGCCGGTGGTGCCGCCGAAGTTGAAGCTTTCGCCCTTGTGGCAGTTGCGGAACGAGCCAAACATGGAATCGGTTTTCTCGTTCACACCGCGCTTGAATCCTTCGAGGCGATCACCCCAGAGGATATAGGCGAGCATGGCAAGGCCAAGCGGCCAGAACAGGAAAAAGCCGAGCACCATCAGCGCAATCGTGGCTGGCGTCCATGCCGGGCGGATCAATGCAGTATTGGTCATGGTCTGCTCCGTCAAAAAAAGCGCATGCCATCAAACCGTTCGACAATCGTTCGGCTACATGCGCGAAACCAGGGCCAGCCAGCCCACCCATGCGGGCATTTCTTCTGGCGGCTTGATATCGACGTGGTGAGAAGATTGCGGCTTTTCAAGAATGCAACCTGCGGATTCAGGCCATACGTCCCCTAACCAATGTGATTAATTCGAAATTTTTTTGCGGAGATGCTCAAGAAAAGTGACGCAAAGTCCGGCTATCAGCGCCCAGAAGGCGGAACCGATGCCGAAAAACGCCATGCCGGAGGCTGTCACCGCAAAGGTTATGGTCGCGGCAAGTCGCTCCTGTTCATCCTTCAGCGCCAGTGACATGGCGTTGATGAACGGGCCGGTCAGGGCAAGCCCGGCAACAAGGGCGATGAGCGTCACCGGCAATACGGCAAAGATTGCGACCAGTGACGCTCCGAAGAGGGCAAACACGACATAGATCGCAGCATAGACCGGCCCGGTCAGCCAGCGTTTGGCGTGATCCGGATGCGCGTCCGGGTTGGTGCAAAGTGCTGCCGAGATCGCGGCAAGATTGGTGGTGGATGCGCCAAAAGGAGCAGTCAACAGTGAAAACAGGCCGGTTACCCGCAGGCAGGCACTGGTAGGCGGCTCATAGCCGGAAGCGCGCAGCACGGCGAAGCCCGGCAGGTTTTGCGACGCCATGGTCACCAGATAGAGCGGGACCGCAATACCGATCATCGCGCCCATGTGAAACTGCGGCCAGATGAGGGTGAGCGTGGAAATTTCAGGCGCGGGCAGCGCGGGCGACCGCCCCGTGACCAGAGCAAAGACCATGCCGATGACCAGAACGGCAATGACGGCGAGCGACGGATTGAACAGGCGGATGATGAAGAACAGCGCCACCAGCGGCAGGACGAAAACCGGATCGCCGGGCACGGTCTTGGCGGCGGCAATGACGAAACTGAGGAGCACACCCGCCAGCATGCCCGATGCGACGGAAGCCGGGATGCGTGAAACGAGCACCGACAACTGGCGGATCAGCCCGGTGGCGACCAGTGCCAATGCAGTCACGATGAAAGCGCCGACCGCTTCCGGCATGGTGAAGCCGGCGCTGGCTCCGATCAGCGCCAGCCCCGGCGTGGACCAGGCGGCGATGATCGGCATCTTGTAGCGGATACTGAGCCATGCGGAGGAAGCGGCAATCGCGAGACAGATCGCCGTGACCCAGCTTGCGGTTTCAGCCTGCGTGGCGCCCAGCACTTGCGCTGCCGCAATGATGAGCGCCAGCGTGCCGCCGAAGCCGACAATGGCCGCAACCGCGGAGGAAGCGAAAACCGAAAACCGCATGACTGTGCTCCGTTACGATTGTTCGCCGATGCGTTCCGCCAGACCGGACACGGTGCGGATCAGAAGATCGAGATCCTGCGGTCGCGACAGGCGATGGTCGCCGTCACGCACCAGCGTCAGGGTCACGTCGTCGACCGGCAGATGCTCCACCAGTGTCAGCGCATGCCTGTAGGGAACATCCGGGTCCTGCATCCCTTGCAGGATGTGCACGGGACAGCCCGTCTCGATGATGCCTTTGAGAACCAGATTCTTTCGTCCGTCCTCGATCAAGGCGCGAGTGTAGATGTAGGGATTGGGCGAATATTCGGAGGGTTCTTCGAAATAGCCTTTTTCCTGAAGGTCGCTTTTCTGCGCTTCGGAAAGTGTCGGCTCCACAAGCACGGCGGTAAAATCGGGAGCAGGCGCGATCAGGACGATCCCGGCAGGCGGGTTGCCTTCCTTCATGAGCTCCTGCGCCATGCGCAGCGCAATCCAGCCGCCCATGGAGGACCCGACCAGAATCTGCGGACCTTTGGCAAATTTGCGATAAACGGCAAGGCTTTCGCTCAGCCAGCGCGAGATGGTGCCCTGATTGAAATCGCCGCCGGAGGAGCCGTGGCCGGAATAATCGTAACGCAAGGCGCTGTGTCCGGTCTCAGCCGCCCATTCGTCGAGGACAACGGCTTTGGTGCCCAGCATGTCCGAACGATATCCGCCGAGCCAGACGACGCCTGGTGCCTTGTCACCTGCCCTGTACCGCACGGCGATTTTTGCTCCATCCACGTCGATGAATTCCGGCCCCGCAACGCTCATGTTAGATCTCCTCATTTTCCGGGAACGTTTTGGCATGTTCGGAAAAGAGAGAAAACCCGCCATGTGAGGCGAGGCCCTTGAAATGACGGCAAATGTGACCGATATGCCGCTTGTTCGCCGCGAAATGATAATAAAAAGTACGTTTATCACGCGGGGGTGATTTTTCCTGTCAAAGATGCTATTGACTTCGCCGCCTGCTTGACGACATTTCCGCGATCAACTGCGGTTTGATCGGGGACATGCCGTCTGGCAGCAAGCATCCGACCGCATGAGACGTAACAATTCAGGAGATAACGACCATTCGCCGACCCTTCAGAGCGACGCCGGTTCAGAAAGACGGACCGCGCTCCAACCGTGATATCCGGGTTCCCCGGGTTCAGCTTATCGATGCCGAAGGCCAGAACCATGGCGACGTTTCCATTCAGGAAGCGCTGGCCATGGCGGAAGAAGCAGGTCTCGATCTCGTTGAGATCGTGCCGAATGCAGAGCCTCCGGTTTGCAAGATCGTCGACCTCGGCAAGCTGAAATATCAGAATCAGAAAAAGGCCGCCGAAGCGCGCAAGAAGCAGAAAACGGTTGAAATCAAGGAAATCAAGATGCGACCGAACATCGACACCCATGATTATGAGGTGAAGATGAAGGCTGCTCTGCGTTTCTTTGAGGAAGGCGACAAGGTCAAGGTTACCTTGCGTTTCCGCGGACGCGAAATGGCGCATCAGGAACTTGGCATGAAGCTTTTGCAGCGCGTCAAGGAAGACACTGTTGAAATCGCCAAGGTCGAGTCCGAGCCGAAGCTTGAAGGCCGTCAGATGATGATGGTTCTCGCTCCGCGCTGAACTTTGCGAAATGCCTTGGAAAAGCCGCCTTCGGGCGGCTTTTCATTTGCCCGGACAAACCTAGGATCATGGAAACACAATGAAGACTTTGGGCGAACTGGGGAAATATCAGCAGCGGCGGCGCCTCGCGATCGGTGCCGTAGTGGTGCTTCTGGTCGTGGCGCTGCTGTTCGTAGGCTCGCAGTCGACCGGGCATTTTCACGAATATATCGAGGCTTTCGGTCTCAGCCTGATCGTTGCCGCCATTATTGGCCGCATGTGGTGCACCCTCTATATCGGCGGACGCAAGAGCGCGGAAATCGTGCAGAGCGGTCCATATTCGGTCACGCGCAATCCGCTTTACGTCTTCAGCAGCATAGGTGCGATGGGTATCGGCGCGCAGACAGGCAGCCTCATCATCGCGATCACTTTCGGCGTGCTTTGCTATCTCGCTTTCTCGGTCGTCATCCGCACGGAAGAGAAGTTCCTGAAGCAGAATTTCGGCAAGCCGTATGAAGCCTATTGCGCCAGCGTCCCGCGCTTCTTCCCGAAGCCTTCGCTGTTTCGTGACGACAAGGAACTGATCGTCCGTCCTGACCGGCTTTACCGGACCTTCACGGATGGCCTGGTGTTTTTCGTCGCCTATCCGTTTTTCGAGTTCGTGGAATATTTGCAGGACACACAAGTTCTGCCGGTGCTCCTCCATCTTTATTGACGTTTAGATCGCGATTCAGCCCAATTCGGGCATTGCGTTTTGCGGCCTTTGAGCCTATAAGGCCGCGTTCGAACCGCCCGGCAGGGCATGCCGTGGCGGTTTCGTATGCTTTTCGGGCTTGGTCAGTCCGGAAGTGAAAACAGGGTTCCGGTCGGTTGCGGATACCGACGCCGCTTGAAGCAAGAGGCGTGGAGTGCCGCAGGCACGACGGGGACTAAACAAAGGAGTAGCAAAATGCCCAAGATGAAGACCAAATCGGCCGCCAAGAAGCGGTTCAAGATCACCGGCACCGGCAAAATCAAGGCCGCAGCTGCTGGTAAGCGTCATGGCATGATCAAGCGTTCGAACAAGTTCATTCGCGATGCACGCGGCACCATGGTTCTCGCCGATGCCGATGCAAAGATCGTGAAGCAGTTCCTGCCGAACGGCCTCTAAGATTAGTCTGAGAAGGAGATCATAACATGGCACGCGTAAAACGCGGCGTTACCGCCCACGCAAAGCACAAGAAGGTTCTGGATCAGGCTGCTGGTTTCCGTGGCCGTCGCAAGAACACCATCCGCACCGCCAAGGCTGCAGTTGACCGTTCGAAGCAGTATGCTTACCGCGACCGCAAGAACCGCAAGCGCTCGTTCCGCGCTCTCTGGATCCAGCGCATCAACGCTGCTGTCCGTGAGCAGGGCCTGACCTATGGCCGTTTCATTGACGGTCTGGCCAAGGCTGGCATCGAAATCGACCGCAAGGTTCTGTCCGACATCGCAATCCACGAACCGGATGCATTCGGTGCGCTGGTTGCTTCGGCAAAGAAGGCTCTTGAGTATCTCAAGAACACCGAGACGCCGAACGCTTTTGAAGGCGCTGTCCGCTAAGCCAGCCGCCTTTCCCAAGCAGTATCGATAATTTTGGGGACCCGCGCTGGCTCGGCTGGCGCGGGTTTTCCTTTTTGGGGAGTGCAAACCGGGCATGAAGGATGAACCGGGCAAGCTGAGACTGGATCTGGATGCGGACGATCTCCGCAGCCTGCTGGTTCTGCTCGTCCAAAGCCAGGGCAAGCGCATTTCCAGCGCTGTCATTGGCGGTCATCGTGTCTGGATCAAACGCTATGATGCCGAAAGGCGTCCGCTCCCGAAGCGTCTGCACAGCCTGATTTCGCCGCTTCTTCCCTATCCCTTCCTGCGCAGCCCGAAAAATATCGGAGAAGCAGGCATGGGCGACCGCGAAGAGCGCAAGATGAGCGCCTTTATGCAGGCGGGCTTTCAGGTGCCAAGGATCGTCTACCGCCATGGAGCGGTGTTGGTTCTGAGCGATGTTGCACCGATCATTCAGGATCGGCTCGACCATCTGGGCCATGTTGATCCGCAAGCACATGACGCGCTTCTCATCCATTGCGCGCGCGCGTTGGGCGAGGCGCATGCAGTCGGGCTTTGCCACGGGCGTCCGCACCCGCGCGATTTCTTCGAGAAGAACGGCGTAGCGGGTTTTCTCGATTTCGAGGAGGAGCCGGAAACGGTCATGCCGCTTGCCGCCGCACAGGCGCGCGACGTCTGGCTTTTGTTCTTCCAGATTACCGCGCAGGCGCGGCTTGCAGAGACGCCGCAACAGGCATTTGCAGCTTACCGGGCGCTAGCCCCGGCAGCGGTGCTGCCGGAACTGGAGAAAATCGTCGGATTTTTCCGATTTACCATCGCGCCGCTGCGGCTGTTCCGCCGCATTTTTCTCGGCGGCGATGGAAGACGGCTTTTGCAGGCGATGGAATTTTTTGACGCAAATCTTGATGCATCTCACCAATCAGGTCAAAGAGAGTAACGAAAAAGCTTCTTTGGCTGCAAAGCGGAATTTTTTGGGGTGCCGCAGGCGCAACCGGCAACTGGAAACAAGAGGCGTGGAGCGTCATAGGCGCGACAGGGATTTAAACCAAGAGGCGTGGAGCGCCGCAGGCGCGACAGGGATATGAACCAAGAGGCGTGGCGTGCCGCAGGCGCGACAGGGATTTAAACAATGAGTGATCTAGAACAACTCGAACGGCAGATTCTTGAAGACATTGCGGCGGCGGCTGACGAGCCGGCGATTGAAGCCGTCCGTGTCGCGGCCCTTGGCAAGAAGGGTTCTGTTTCGGAAAAGCTGAAGACGCTGGGCAGCATGACGCCTGAAGAACGTCAGGCGCAGGGACCGGCCATAAACGGTTTGAAAAACCGGGTTACCGAGGCGCTGACCGAGCGCAAGACCGAGCTGCGTCGTCAGGCGATTGCAGAGCGCCTTGAGCGCGAGAAGGTAGATGTAACGCTTCCTGTCCGCGAAAGTGCTGCATCGCGCGGCCGCATTCATCCGATTTCGCAGGTGATCGACGAGATCACGGCAATCTTCGCCGATATGGGGTTCTCGATTGCCGAAGGTCCGGATATCGAAACCGACTATTACAATTTCACGGCGCTGAATTTTCCTGAAGGCCATCCGGCGCGCGAGATGCACGACACGTTCTTCTTCAATGCGGACGAGAAGGGCGAGCGCAAGCTTCTGCGCACCCATACCTCGCCGGTGCAGGTGCACACCATGGAGAAGTTCGCCGCCATCCGCGACAAGGAAGGCCGCGACGAGCCGATCCGCATTGTCATTCCGGGCAAGACGTACCGCATGGATTCCGATGCCACCCATTCGCCGATGTTCCATCAGGTCGAGGGTCTGGTTGTCGACAAGTCGGCCACTGTCGCCAACATGAAATGGGTGCTGGAAGAGTTCTGCAAGGCATTCTTCGAAGTGCCTTCGGTCAAGATGCGCATGCGCCCAAGCTTCTTCCCCTTCACCGAGCCATCGGTTGAAGTGGATATCCAGTGCGACCGTTCCGGCCCGCATGTGAAGTTCGGCGAAGGCAATGACTGGCTTGAAATTCTGGGCTGCGGCATGGTGCACCCCAATGTGCTGCGCGCTTCCGGCTACGACCCGGACGTCTATCAGGGCTTTGCCTGGGGCATGGGCATCGACCGCATTGCCATGCTGAAATATGGCATGCCTGATCTGCGCGCCTTCTTTGACGCCGATGTGCGCTGGATCGAGCACTACGGTTTCCGTCCGCTCGACATTCCGACGCTGTTCGGCGGTCTGAGTGCATGACGCAACTGCCCGAACCTTATCGCGATGCCGTGACCTTCGCCTTTGGCGATTCGCCGGAACTTGCCGATGAGCTGCTTGCGCTGGTGCTGGCGGGCCGAAAGACCGCGACCTGTGCCGCGCTTGCCTCTTTCGGGGAAGACGGTGAGCCGATGCCGGTCATCGGTCGCCGCGATGTGGTTCTGGACGGTCAGGGTCGACCTGCTGCGGTGCTGGAAACCGTCGAACTGACGGTGCGCCGCTTTGATGAAGTTGATGCCGCATTTGCGGAAGATGAGGGGGAAGGTCCACTGGATGACTGGCGAAATGGACACGAAGCCTATTTTCGCCGCAACGGCGGCTTTTCTCCGGACATGAAATTGCTTTGCGAGCGCTTTCGCGTGGTCGAAGTGCTCAAACGCTGAAATTTAGGAAAGAACACGATCATGAAATTCACGCTTTCCTGGCTCAAGGATCACCTTGAAACCGATGCGACACTGGATGAAATCGTCGAAAAACTGACCGATATCGGTCTGGAAGTGGATGGGGTCGATGACCGCGCCGCTTTCAAGGCCTTCAAGATCGCCAAGGTGCTGACCGCCGTTCAGCACCCGGATGCCGACAAGCTGCGCGTGCTCTCCGTGGATACGGGTGACGGCAAGCCGGTTCAGGTCGTCTGCGGTGCGCCCAATGCACGCGCCGGTCTGGTCGGCGTTCTGGGCCGTCCGGGCGACTATGTTCCGGGTCTCGACGTCACATTGTCGGTCGGCAAGATTCGTGGTGTCGAAAGTTTCGGCATGATGTGCTCCGAGCGCGAGCTGGAATTGTCCGACGAGCATAACGGAATCATAGACCTGCCGGAAAATGCGCCGGTGGGCACCAGTTTTGCCGCCTATATGGGCCTTGACGATCCGATCATCGAAATCGGTCTGACGCCGAACCGCGCTGATTGCGCAGGCATTCGCGGCATTGCGCGCGATCTCGCCGCCGCCGGCCTCGGCAAGCTGAAAGATACATTGCCGGAAGCGGTCAAGGGTGAGGGCGAAACGCCTGTGAAGGTTATTCTGGATCAGGATGCCGAAAACCCGTTCTGCACCGGCTTCGCGCTGCGCATGGTCAAGGGCGTGAAGAACGGCCCAAGCCCGAAATGGATGCAGCAGCGCCTGAAGGCTATCGGCCTGCGTCCGATCAACGCGCTGGTGGACATCACCAATTACGTGACTTTCGATCAGGGCCGTCCGCTGCACGTCTTCGATGCGGCCAAGGTCAAGGGCAATCTGACGGTGCGCGAGGCACGGGACGGAGAAACCATTCTCGGTCTCGATCAGCGCGAATACAAGTTCAAGCCGGGCATGTATGTTATCGCCGATGAAAACGGCCCGGAATCCATTGCCGGTATTATGGGCGGCGAACATTCGGGCTGCGACGAGAACACGGTCGATGTGCTGATTGAATCAGCACTTTGGGACCCACGCATGATCGCGCGCACGGGGCGTGAACTCGGCATCGTCACCGATGCGCGCTATCGCTTCGAACGCGGCGTTGATCCCGAAATGATGGTGCCGGGTGCGGAAATTGCGACCAGGCTGGTGCTGGAATTCTGCGGCGGAAAGCCGACGGTTCTCGATGTGGTTGGCTATAGCAAGCCGGAGCCGCGCGTGATCGATTTCCCCGTTTCGGAAGTCAAGCGCCTGACCGGCATCGACGTGCCTTACGAAATCTCGCTCGATATCCTGAAGCGTCTCGGCTTCGGCGTCGAAGGTGACGGCAAGGTCATCAAGGCAACCGTTCCGTCATGGCGCGGCGATGTGGAAGGCAAGGCCGATCTCGTTGAAGAAGTCATGCGCATTCATGGCATCAATCAGATTGCGCCGCAGCCCTTGCCGAGCCACGGCGCGGTCAATGGCCGTATTCTGACGACGCTGCAAATCCGCACCCGCCATGCCCGCCGCATGCTGGCATCGCGCGGCATGATGGAAGCCGTGACTTATTCCTTCATTTCTGAAGCGCAGGCCAAGGCGTTCGGCGGCGGCGCTTCGCAACTGAAGCTTGCCAACCCGATTGCTGCCGATATGTCGGACATGCGTCCGTCGCTTCTGCCGGGCCTGTTGGCTGCGGCACAGCGTAATGCGGATCGCGGCTTTGGCGATACGGCCTTGTTCGAGGTGTCGGGCATCTATGAAGGCGACACACCGGACAAGCAGCGCCGGGTTGCCGGTGGCGTGCGTCGCGGCACGGCCAAGGTTGACGGCTCTGGTCGTTTCTGGGCTGGCAATGCGGCACCCGTCGGCGTGTTCGACGCCAAGGCCGATGCGCTGGCCGCACTGGAAGCTGCCGGTGCGCCGGTGGATCGCATCCAGATCGAAGCTGGTGGGCCGGACTGGTTCCATCCGGGTCGTTCGGGCACGCTGAAGCTCGGACCGAAGGTCGTGCTTGGTTATTTCGGCGAGTTCCATCCGGATACGCTGGAAGCGCTTGATGTTTCGGGCGCACTTTGCGGCTTTGAAGTCTATATCGATGCGATCCCTGAGCCGAAGGCAAAATCCACCCGCACCAAGCCCGCACTCAACCTCTCGCAGTTCCAGAGCCTCAAGCGCGATTTTGCGTTCGTGGTGGATGCAAGTGTCGAGGCCGGAAATGTTGTGAAGGCGGTTTCGTCTGCTGACAAGAAACTGATCGTTGGCGTTCAGGTTTTCGATATCTTCACAGGCGCCTCGCTCGGTGAAGGCAAGAAGTCCATTGCAGTCGAAGTGCTGTTGCAGCCGCAGGACCGCACATTGACGGATGAAGATCTGGAAACGCTGTCGAAACAGGTCGTGGCAAGTGTCGCCAAACAGACCGGCGGTGTTCTTCGCGGATAAAGACTGCCATGTGATGGAGATGAAAGCGCCAGCCTGATAAATTCAGGCTGGCGCTTTTTGTATTTTAAATTTTTGAAATAGGATTGATATGCGCTATTTCGAGCGGTTTTGATTTCGTTTCTATTTTCTCTTGCTGGGGTGGATCAATTGACGAGATCAGGCGTCCCGGTTGCACGGGCAGGCATGGCCAGCATTGCCATATCGATGATCTTTTGCACCGCGGCGCGCGAATTGCCGTCGCGGGCTTCAAAGGAAATGCTCTGCTGGATCATGTGATAAAACTCGGTCATCTGCGCAATATCGGCGTCGGCAGGCAGTTCGCCTGTCGCGACAGCTCGTTGCAGGCGCTTTGAAAGCCGCTCATGATTGGCGTGACGGATGGCCTGGAGAAATTCCTTCACAGGCACATTTTCCGGTTTGCATTGGATCGAGCTGACGCTGATCATGCAGCCGCCCGCCGGGCAGGCAAAGGCGCTGTCGGCGGTTTTCTCCAGCCATTGGCGCAAGCCGTCATGAATGGTGGGCGCATTTTCAAGCGCGTCGAAAGGGACGGCGCCGATGGTGCGGCGATAATAGTCGACAGCCTCACGAAATGCCTGCTCCTTGTTGCCGAAAGCGGCATAAAAGCTCGGCGGCGTGATGCCGATGGCGGTCGTGAAATCGTTGATCTGGGCGCATTCATACCCCTTGGCCCAGAAAACCTTCATCACCTTGTCCAGCGCCGCATCGCGGTCGAAGCTGCGCGGACGTCCGCGTGGAACCATTTTTCTCCCTTTCTATAATCATCCTTATATAATTCTCTTGACCCTTTCGGGCAAGTCGATATTAATTATGTAATCTATACTATATAAATAGGATTCGTCCCATGAACGATACGTGCGATTCCGCCCTGGCGGCGGAAGGGGTCTCTGCGTCCGCGCAAAAGGCGCGGGCAATCCCGCTGGTCGTGTACTGTCTCAGTCTTGGCGTTTTTGCGCTCACGACTTCCGAGCTTATGATTTCGGGAATGCTGCCCTCCCTTCAGGTGGCGTTCGACCGTTCCATTGCCGATATCGGTAATCTCATATCGCTTTACGCTCTCGGCATGATGGTCGGCGGGCCGCTGGTGACGATATTGTTTCTGGCGCTCAAGATCGAGAACAAGCGCGGGCTTCTGCTTTTGCTGGTCTTTTATGCGGCAGCGCAAAGTGTTGCGGCGTCCACCAGTAGCTTCCAGGTTTTGCTCGTCGCGCGTGTTCTGACCGGCATGGCGGCGGCCACAAGCTTTGGGCTGATGCTCGCCATTACGGCGCAGCTTGTCGGACCGGAATTGCGCGGACGCGCCTCGTCGCTCGTCTTTGCGGGCCTCATGCTTTGCACTGTCTTCGGCGTGCCCATCGCAACGGCAATCACCAATGCGTTCGGCTGGAGGGCGAGCTTCTGGGCAATTGTGGTTCTGATCCTGGTCTGCGCGCTTGTCATCGCGATCAAGATCGAATCCTCACCCGATGCGCCGCAGGCCGATCTGCGCTCCGAACTGAAGGAAATGCGCAAGCCGAAACTCTGGGCTGCCTATGCCACCAGTGCGCTCGTCATCGGCTCGTCCTTCGCCGTCTACAGCTATCTGTCGCCGATCACGGTGCAGCTTGCCGGTTTCTCGGCCATGCAGGTGCCATTGCTGCTCGCGGTCTATGGCGGCGCCAATATCGTCGGCAATTATGTCACCGGGCGCTTTGCGGATCGCCATACGATCCCCACCATCGCCGTGGGACTGGTGTTGATGCTAGCGGCCATGCTGATTTTCGCGCTTTTCGCAGAATTGAAGCCTGCTGCAATTCTCGCCATCGTGATGATCGGCCTGACGGGCATTGCCCTCAACCCCGCCTTCATTGCGCGGGTTATGCGGATTGCACATCCGGGTGCGCTGGTGAACGCGATGCATGCATCGGTCATCAATATCGGTCTCGGGCTCGGACCATGGATCGGCGGACAGGCGATGGAAGCCGGCTATGGCCTGCATGCGCCGCTATGGGTGGGCTTCGCCATGACGCTGGGCGGGCTTCTGACCCTCGCGCCACCAGCCTTGCGCCGGATGTAAAGAGGAAGGGAGCCGGTCGGGCTCCCTTTTCGTTTGGGGCATCTGATCAGAGACCGGTCAGCGCAAGCTGCTGTTCGTTGTAACGCTTGCCTGCAATCAGGTTTGGCGTGGACACTTCGTCCAGGCGTTGCAGGTCCTCCGGCGTCAGCACAACGTCGACGGCTTTCACATTGTCTTCCAGATGACGGATTTTGCGCACGCCGGGGATAGGCACGATGAAATCACCCCGGCTCAATACCCAAGCCAGCGCCAGTTGTGCGGGTGTGACCTACTTTTCCTGCGCGATCTCGATGATGCGGTCCACCTGCCGGTTGTTGGCTTCCAGATTACCCGGTTGGAAACGCGGCAGCGTCTTGCGGAAATCGTCTTCTGCAAGGTCTGACTGCGAGCGTACCGTGCCGGTCAGCATGCCGCGCCCGAGTGGGCTATAGGGTACGAAACCAATACCGAGTTCGCGACAGACCGGCAGAACACCCTCTTCCGGATCGCGAGCCCATAGCGAATATTCGCTTTGCAGCGCGGCGATGGGGTGGACCGCATGTGCGCGGCGCAGCGTGGAGGCGCCCGCTTCGGAAAGGCCGATCGCGCGAATTTTCCCCTCATCGATGAGGTCCTTCAAGGTGCCGACCACATCTTCGATCGGCACGGATGGGTCGACGCGGTGCTGGTAGAACAGGTCGATCACATCGATACCGAGCCGCTTGAGGGAAGCCTCGGCTACGTCGCGAATATGTTCGGGACGGCTATCGACACCCTTCATCTGCCCGTCTTCGATCTTGAAGCCGAACTTCGTTGCAATCGTCACCCGCTCCCTAAAGGGCTTCAGCGCCTTGCCGACGAGCTTCTCGTTCTCGAACGGGCCATAGACCTCCGCCGTATCGAAAAAAGTCACGCCGAGATCGACGGCGTGATGCAGCGTGCGGATCGCGTCCTGCTCGTCCTGTCCGCCATAGGCATAGGTCATTCCCATGCAGCCGAAACCAAGGGCGGAGACGCTCAATTGCGGGCCGAGTTTACGCTGTTGCATTGTAGTTCCTTTCGAATGACTGATTGAAAGTACTGAAAATTGTGCGGGAAAATCGGGAGACGGGCCGGCTGGCAGCACTTTCGGGGTGGCTGCAGTCCAGAGGGATCTTGCGGTGAACCATAAAACAGGGAGGTCAGTTCGATAATACCGATTTATTTTCACGGCTTGTTCTGTAATTTATAACAATGAATCGAAGCCAACTGTCACAGCTTGCTGTTCTTGCCGCTGTTGCCGCGCATGGAAGTTTTCGGGGTGCGGCGCGGGAATTGGCGATTGCCCCCTCAGCCGTCAGCCACGCGGTGGCTACGCTGGAGGACAGTCTGGGCGTGCGCCTTCTGGCGCGCACGACGCGCAGCGTCGCGCCAACGGAGGCGGGCCGTCGGCTTCTGGAGCGACTTGCGCCCGCGCTGGCGGAGATCGATCAGGCGCTGGGCGCGGCGCTGGAGACGAAGGACCGCCCGGCGGGAATCCTGCGCATTTCCGCCCCGCTCGTTGCCACGCAGCTGATGCTTGCGCCTCGCCTTGGTGAATTCGTCCGGCTCTATCCCGACATCACGCTGGACCTGCGCATCGACAACGCCTTCACCGATATCGTCGCTGCCGGTTTCGATGCGGGTGTGCGGCTAGGCGAAAATCTGGAAGCCGACATGATCGCGGTACGGCTCGGTGGCCCCCAGCGCGGCGCCGTGGTGGGATCGCCCGCCTATTTCGAAGCCCGTTCGGCCCCTTCGCATCCGCGCGATCTGGCGCGGCACCGCTGTTTGCGTCAGCGCTTCCCGGGAGGGCGGCTCTATCGCTGGGAGTTCGAGAAGAACGGCCAGATCGTGGAAATCGGCGTCGAAGGACCACTGATCGCCAACGACAACGGCATCCTGCTCGAGGCGGCGCTCGCCGGCGCGGGGCTGGTCTGGTTGTTCGAGGATTATACGCGGGATTTTCTGGCCGAGGGTCGGCTGGTCCGGGTTCTGGAAGACTGGTGCGCGCCCTTCGAGGGGTTCCACCTTTATTATCCAAGCCGCCGCCAGATGCGCCCGGCATTGCGCGCATTCATCGACTTTTATCGCCATGGGACAGGAACCGATAAATGAACACGCTGCCGGTGCATTTGCGCTACGCTGGCCTCTCGCCCTCTCGGCAGCGGAATGCCTTTTCGCAGATGGTGCTGGAAAGTCCGATGCTGGCCGATGCGCTGCATCGGTTGCATGACCTGGGAGGAAAGGTTTCCGATTTCTGGGTCGTTTCCGGTGCGCTTTACAACACCATCTGGAACCGGCTGACTGGGCGGCCGGACCTGCATGGAATCAAGGACCTCGACATTATTTATTTCGACGGCCACGATCTTTCCTGGGAAGCGGAGGATGCGGTTGTGGCGCGCGGTGCCGAGATATTTCGCGGTTTTCCGCTTCCGGTGGAGATCCGCAATCAGGCCCGGGTGCATCTGTGGTTCGAAAAGCGCTTCGGACAGCCTTATGCACCACTTCGTTGCGCCACCGAATCGATAGAACGCTATTCGACGATCGCCCATTGCGTCGGCGCGCGGCTGGCAAACGAGGGTGAGGCGGCAGAGGGCGAACTGCTCATCCACGCCCCTTTCGGCCTCGACGATATTTTTTCATTTCGCCTTCGGCCCAATCGTGCCATCGATAACCGCCAAACATATGAGATCAAGGCCGACCGCGCGCTCAAATTCTGGCCGGAACTGACTGTTCAGGGCTGGGACGTGACGGATTGAACTCTTTATAGATGAGGGAATTGCATGTTTCGTTGGGGTATTCTTTCAACCGCCAAGATCGGTGTCACGCAGGTGATTCCCGCGCTTTGCGCCTCCGAGAATGGCGTCGTTCATGCCGTCGCGAGCCGGGATCAGTCACGTGCGCGCGCTGTCGCCGATCGTTTTGGTGCACCGCTGGCATTCGGTTCCTATGAGGAGCTTCTGGCGAGCGACGCCATTGATGGCGTCTATATACCGCTGCCGACCTCACAGCACATCGAATGGAGCCTCAAGGCGGCGGAAGCTGGCAAACATGTGCTGTGTGAAAAACCGGTCGCGCTCAAGGCCGATGATATCGACCAGCTTGTCGCCGCGCGTGACAAGCATAAGGTTACGATAGCTGAAGCCTTCATGGTCTATTATCACCCGCAGTGGATCAAGTTGCAGGAACTTCTGGCCGAAGGCGCTATCGGCCGGTTGCGCCACGTGCAGGGTGTCTTCTCCTATTTCAATGTCGATCCTGGAAATATGCGCAACCAGCCGGAACTGGGCGGCGGCGCTTTGCCGGATATCGGCGTCTATCCGACCGTGGTAACCCGCATGGTAACCGGTCAAGAGCCTCTCTCGGTCCAGGCGTCGGTGGAATATGATCCGGCTTTCGGTACCGACCGTTATGCCAATGTTTCGGCGCGTTTTGACGGCTTTGACCTGACCTTCTATGTCGCGACGCAACTTGCCGGACGCCAGACGATGGTTTTCCATGGCGACAAGGGCTTCATCGAGATTTATGCGCCGTTCAATACCGGTAAATATGGCCATGGCAGCATCGCGCTTTTCGATGCCGGACACACACGAGCGAGCGAATGGTCGTTTGGTGACGCCAATCATTACCAGCTTCAGGCCGAAAGCTTTGTGCGCGCCGCACGCGGCGACAGGGATGCCAGACTGTTCTCGCTTGAAAGCTCGAAGGCGAACCAGAAATTCATCGATGCGATCTATCGTGCGGGCAAAACCGGCATGAGCGAGACAGTCCGTTGATCCTGTAAGGAATATCGGGCAAGGAATCTGTCTTTGTCCGGCTCTTGTGACTTGCAGTGAAAAACCGCGTTTCTTATATACGCCTCGCACAGGGCATTGATGTGCGTCTGGAAACCGGTTCGGTGTTCGGGCGCTCATCGTGAAAAGAGCATTGTGAAACCGATAGGAACCGCCCACGGAACGCTCGGTAGAGGTCTTGGCGGTTTGCTGAATGGAGAGAAATATGGCTAAAGTTATTGGTATCGATCTGGGAACGACCAACTCCTGCGTATCCGTCATGGACGGCAAAACCGCGAAGGTCATCGAAAATGCCGAAGGTGCGCGTACAACCCCTTCGATCGTTGCATTCACCGACAGTGACGAACGTCTCATCGGCCAGCCTGCAAAGCGTCAGGCCGTCACCAATCCGGAAGGTACCATTTTTGCGGTCAAGCGCCTTGTCGGCCGCCGTTTTGACGACCCGATGGTTACCAAGGACAAGGACCTTGTCCCTTACCATATCGTCAAGGGCGACAATGGCGATGCCTGGGTTGAAGTCCACGGCAAGAAATATTCCCCGTCGCAGGTCTCTGCGATGACCCTTCAGAAGATGAAGGAAACTGCTGAATCCTATCTCGGAGAAACGGTTACGCAGGCGGTTATCACCGTTCCCGCCTACTTCAACGACGCTCAGCGCCAGGCAACCAAGGATGCCGGCAAGATCGCTGGTCTTGAAGTGCTGCGTATCATCAACGAGCCGACTGCTGCCGCGCTCGCCTACGGTCTGGACAAGAACGATGGCAAGACCATCGCTGTTTACGACCTTGGCGGCGGTACCTTCGACGTGTCGATCCTCGAAATCGGCGACGGCGTCTTTGAAGTGAAGTCGACCAATGGCGACACCTTCCTGGGCGGTGAAGACTTTGACATGCGTCTGGTCGAGTATCTGGTTTCCGAGTTCAAGAAGGAAAGCGGCATCGACCTCAAGAACGACAAGCTTGCCCTGCAGCGCCTCAAGGAAGCTGCCGAAAAGGCCAAGATCGAACTGTCGTCCTCGCAGCAGACCGAAGTCAACCTGCCGTTCATCACGGCGGACGCCACCGGTCCGAAGCACCTTGCCATCAAGCTATCGCGCGCCAAGTTCGAAAGCCTGGTCGACGATCTCGTCCAGCGCACCGTCGAGCCTTGCAAGGCAGCACTGAAGGATGCTGGTCTCAAGGCTGGCGAAATCGACGAAGTGATTCTGGTCGGCGGCATGACCCGCATGCCGAAGATTCAGGAAGTCGTGAAGGCTTTCTTCGGCAAGGAACCGCACAAGGGCGTCAATCCTGACGAAGTCGTCGCCATGGGCGCGGCCATTCAGGCTGGCGTTCTGCAGGGCGACGTCAAGGATGTTCTGCTGCTCGACGTGACCCCGCTTTCGCTGGGCATCGAAACGCTGGGCGGCGTCTTCACCCGTCTGATCGAGCGCAACACCACGATCCCGACCAAGAAGTCGCAGACCTTCTCCACCGCCGAGGACAACCAGTCGGCCGTGACGATCCGCGTCTTCCAGGGCGAGCGTGAAATGGCCGCCGACAACAAGATGCTTGGCCAGTTCGACCTCGTCGGCATTCCGCCAGCACCGCGTGGCGTGCCGCAGATCGAAGTGACCTTCGACATCGACGCCAACGGCATCGTCAACGTGACGGCCAAGGACAAGGGCACGGGCAAGGAACACCAGATCCGCATTCAGGCGTCCGGTGGACTTTCCGATGCCGACATCGAAAAGATGGTCAAGGACGCCGAGGCCAATGCCGAAGCCGACAAGAAGCGTCGCGATGCCGTCGAAGCGAAGAACCAGGCTGAAAGCCTCGTTCATTCGACCGAAAAGTCGCTGGCCGAATATGGCGACAAGGTCTCGGCTGACGACAAGAAGGCCATTGAGGATGCGCTCGCAAGCCTCAAGACCGCGCTTGAAGGCGATGATGCAGAAGACATCAAGGCCAAGACGCAGACGCTTGCAGAGGCTTCCATGAAGCTTGGCCAGGCCATGTACGAAGCCGCTCAGGCTGCCGAAACCGGCGCTGCTGGCGCTAGCGAAGAGAAGGCTTCAAACGACGATGTTGTCGACGCCGATTACGAAGAAATCGACGACGACAAGAAGAAGTCGTAAATTCAGGCTCAATACGCTCAAGCCCGGGGTTCTGCCCCGGGCTTTTGCCAATTTTTGAGATGTTCATATTTGCCGGTTTTGTATAAGCCTGCATGTTGGCCGGTGTCGGTGGAAAATACCGAGAAAATCAGCCTCTGTTTGAAAAATCGCTCTGGCCTGCATACATCTTGAAGATCATGAGACGGTTTCGGACAAAGTGGTGTTGATGCTGGAAACCGGAGTGCCGCTCTGACATATCGGATCGGAAGGCGCTTCGATAAATAAACAATTGGAAACGCTGGCCCCTGACAAGTGTTGAACGCTTTTGGGGCGTGTCGCACGAATCTGGGGACCGGTTTCGGGATACGATGTCCGTGAAAGCAAAAGGCGCGTTCCTGTCGCCGGGATAACGAACTGATGAAGATCGATTACTACGAAGCTCTGGGTGTTGAAAGAACAGCAGACGACAAGACGCTGAAGACAGCCTTTCGTAAACTCGCCATGGAATATCATCCGGATCGCAATCCGGATAATCCAGAAGCTGAACGCAAGTTCAAGGAAATCGGCGAGGCTTACGAAACGCTGAAGGACCCGCAAAAGCGGGCCGCCTATGACCGGTTTGGCCACGCGGCCTTTGAAAATGGCGGCATGGGTGGCGGCTTCGGCAACGGTTTTGCTGGCGGCGGCGGGTTTGCCGATATCTTCGAAGATATTTTTGGCGAGATGATGGGCGGCGGTCGTCGCCGCTCCAATGGCGGACGCGAACGCGGCGCCGATCTTCGCTACAATATGGAAGTGACGCTGGAAGAAGCCTATGCGGGCAAGACCGCGCAGATCCGCGTTCCGACCTCCATCACCTGCGACGAGTGTTCCGGCTCCGGCGCTAAGCCCGGTTCGCAGCCCACCACCTGTACTATGTGCTCCGGCTCGGGCCGTGTCCGCGCCGCGCAGGGCTTTTTCTCGGTGGAGCGCACCTGCCCGACCTGTAACGGCCGTGGTCAGATCATCAAGGACCCTTGTGGCAAGTGCCACGGTCAGGGCCGCGTGACGCAGGAACGTTCGCTGTCGGTCAATATTCCGGCAGGTATCGAGGACGGCACCCGTATTCGCCTCGCCGGTGAAGGGGAAGCCGGTATGCGCGGCGGCCCGTCGGGTGATCTCTACATTTTCCTTTCGGTCAAGCCGCATGAGTTTTTCCAGCGCGATGGTTCCGACCTTTACTGCAAGGTGCCGATCTCGATGACGACGGCAGCGCTGGGCGGCCAGTTCGAAGTTTCGACGCTCGACGGCACGCAGACGCGTGTGAAGGTTCCGGAAGGCACGCAAAACGGTAAGCAGTTCCGCCTCAAGGGCAAGGGCATGCCGGTTCTGCGCCAGGCAGCTGTCGGCGATCTTTATATACAGATCGACATCGAGACGCCGCAGAACCTGTCCAAACGCCAGCGCGAACTGCTGGAAGAGTTTGAAAAACTCTCCTCTCAGGAGAACAGCCCGAAATCAGCAGGGTTCTTTTCAAGGATGAAGGAATTCTTCGACGGTATCGGAGAGTAATAAAGGGGGCCGAAAGGCTCCCTTTTTTGTTCTTTTCCTTATTCACGCCTTGCTTAGATAATTCAAAGCGGCATAAACTTGTCCGATAACGACAATGGGAGCAGCGAGAATGGCAGGACAGCTCGGCAGGAAACTGGCCGCAAAGTTCGATGAGGAAATCCGTTTTTTCAAGGGATGGATAGACGGACCGAAAGCGGTCGGCGCTATTTTGCCGACGAGTTCCATTACGGCGCGCCGCATGGCGAGCGTTATCGATACCGGCTCAGGTCTTCCGGTTCTGGAGCTTGGGCCGGGTACCGGCGTTATCACCAAGGCGATCCTGAAACAGGGCGTGAAACCTGCCGACCTTTATTCCATCGAATATTCGCAGGATTTCGTGGACCACCTGAATACGATCTTTCCGGAGGTCAATATCATCCAGGGTGACGCATTCGATCTCGATACGGCGCTGGGTGAAAAGAAGGACCAGAAATTCGACTGCATCATTTCTGCCGTTCCCATGCTCAATTTCCCCATGGAGCGGCGTATCCAGCTCGTGGAAAGCCTGCTTTCGCATATTCCGCGCGGGCGCCCGCTGATGCAGATCACCTACGGCCCCTTGCCGCCGGTTCCTGCCGGTCGCGGCAATTATACCGTCCAGCACTATGATTTCGTGGTGCGGAATGTGCCGCCCGCACAGCTCTGGGTTTATCGCAGCCCACTGGTTTAGATTTTTCTTCGGGTTTAGATTTTTCCTCGCGGAGTTTTAGCATGACTGCACGTATTCTCGTCTTCGCGGGGTCGGTTCGCGTTGGCGCTTTTTCCGGGCATATGGCCGATGCAGCCGAAATGGAATTGCGGGCGCAGGGTGCCGAAGTAACGCGCATCACGCTTGCCGACTATCCTCTGCCGATCATGGATCAGAATCTGGAAAACGAGCATGGCGTTCCCGAGAACGCCATGAAACTCGGTCGTCTGTTCGCCGAACATGACGGACTGATGATCTGCTCGCCGGAATATAACGCCTCGATCCCGCCTCTTCTGAAAAACACCATCGACTGGGTCAGCCGTATTTCAAGGGATGGGGACAAGCCGTTTCGGCCCTATGCCGGTCTGACGGTCGGCCTCTGCTCGAGTTCGGATGGCATGTTCGCCGGGATGCGGGGACTTTATCATTTGCGTGCGGTATTAATGAATGTCGGCGTGCAGATCGTCACCGAGCAATGTTCGGTCGGCCATGCATCGGTGGCATTCAATGAGGATGGCACGCTGAAAGAAGAGCGCAGCGCCAGAATGCTCTCCGCTGTCTGCCGCAGCCTCATCGCGCGGGTGGAAGAAGCAAAAAGCTGATTCCGTCTCTTTCGTATCGGGGCCTGTTGTGCGAAGAGAGTAAAAATCACCACGGAGACTCTCATGACGACGACAGATTTGCGCGATCGACTGATCGTGGGCCTTGACGTGCCGACTATTACCGAGGCGGAGAAAGTAGTCGAGGAACTGGGCGACACCGTTTCCTTCTACAAGATCGGCTACCAGCTGGTTTTTGCCGGTGGTCTCGATTTCGCCCAAAGCCTTGTGGCGGCGCGGAAAAAAGTCTTCCTCGACATGAAGCTGCTCGATATCGACAACACCATTGCAAAGGGCGTTGAAAATGTCGCGAAAATGGGCGTTTCCATGCTCACGCTCCATGCCTATCCGAAGGCGATGCGGGCAGCGGTGGAAGCCGCGAGGGGATCGAATCTCTGCCTCCTGGGCGTGACGGTCCTGACATCAATGGACAATGTCGATCTGCGGGAAGCCGGTTATTCTGACGACGCGGAAGCCCTGGTGCTGAAACGGGCGCGTCAGGCACGCGAGGCTGGTATGGGCGGCATCGTCGCTTCTGCCGCCGAAGCTGCAGCCATCCGTCAGGCGGTGGGCCCGGATATGGCTATCGTTACGCCGGGCATTCGTCCCGCCGGTTCGGAAAAGGGTGACCAGAAGCGGGTCATGACACCTGCCGATGCATTGAAAGCCGGTGCCAGCCATCTCGTCGTTGCGCGCCCGATTGTCGGTGCGGCTGATCGGAACGCGGCGGCTCTTGCCATTCTCGAAGAAATGCGCTCGGTTGCGTAAGAGAAACTGGAGGAGAGAATATGACGAAAGCCTATTGGATTGCCCGTGTGGATGTCCGTGATCCCGAGCGATACAAGGATTATGTTTCGACAGCAAAACCGGCCTTTGAGCGTTTTGGCGCAAATTTCATCGCGCGCGGCGGCAAGGCTGAAGCCGTTGAGGGGCCGGGCCGCGCCCGCAATGTGATCATCGAATTCGAGACCATGCAGCACGCGCTTGATTGCTACAATTCGCCGGAATATCAGGCGGCGAAGGCAATCCGCCAGACAGTGGCTGACGGCGAGATCGTCATCGTCGAAGGTATCTGAAATCAAAGGGCCCAGTCGGGCCCTTTTCTATAGCCGGACCGGCGGATCGTGCCGTCCGGCCAGCGTCATGTCCAGCAACAGCACCTTTCCGGCATTAGGGTCTGAACGGCGGGTTTCCTCATCAAGACCTTCATGGGCGCTCGTCACGATTACCGCCGTTGCATCCGGCCCCACGAAAGCCGGGCAGGAGGGCTGTTTCACCGGCAGCGCAACGGAACGGATCAGGCGGCCCTGCGGTGAATAGGCATTGAGTGAACTGCCGCCCCAGCAGGCATTCCACAGCGTGCCTTCCGCGTCGACGACGGAGCCATCGACGCCGCCTTCTTCGGCCCGGTGGTGGAAGACGCTTTTGTCCGATACTGGCAATCCGGTTTCGGGGTCGGTATCGACCCGCCAGATGATATTGCGGTGCGTATCGGCGAAATAGGCAACCCTGCCATCGGAGGAAAAGCAGATCGAATTGGTGATCGTGATGCCGGAAAACAGCTTTTTCACCTGGCCTTCGCGATACCACCAGATGGAGCCCGCATCGGGCTCGGCTTTCTTGCCCATCGTGCCGATCCAGAACGATCCCGAAGGATGCACGCGCGCGTCGTTGGAACGAGTGATTTCGTTGTCTGCTTCAAGCGGATGATGAAGAGTCAAGCGCCCGTTGGCGCGCTCACGGACGAACAGACCGTGTTCGCTGACGATCAATTGCCGGTCGCGATCGATCACGGCGAGGGCGCTTGCTTTCATGCCGAGCGCATGGACGTGGGTTTCGCCGCTGTCCCAGTTCTTCTCGATCAGTTTCTGGCCGAGAATGTCGAACCACCAGACATTACCGCTCAGCGGATCGTAGCCGGGGCCTTCGCCCAGTTCCGCTACGTGGTCGGCAAACAGGGTAGTTTTAACAGCGGTCACATTTTCCTCCCGAGACGCCCGCAGCAATTGCATCAAGCATAGACAATGGATGAAAACTGATCCAGTTCAACTTCACGCACTGGCAAAAAGCACAAACGAAGTCCGCGCCGGATTGAGAGAAAGGGCTATGTTGCCTGACCATTCCGTTTTAGATTTCCCGCAACTTCGAATCGCGAGGAAATCATGGCTCTCAAAGTCGCGGTCCAGATGGACCATATCAGCACGGTGAATATCGCGGGCGATACCACATTCGCCCTCTCGCTCGAGGCGCAAAAGCGCGGTCATGAGCTTTATCATTATACGCCGGACCGGCTTTCGATGCGTGATGGCGTCGTTTCCGCTCGCCTCGAAAAGATGGAAGTGCGCGACATCAAGGGCGATCACTACACGCTGGGCGAGCCGGTCCGCCGCGACCTGTCGGAAATGGATGTGGTGCTTCTGCGTCAAGACCCGCCCTTCGACATGAACTACATCACAACCACCCATCTTCTGGAGCGGATTCATCCGAAGACACTGGTGGTCAACGATCCGGCATGGGTGCGCAACAGCCCGGAAAAAATCTTCGTGACCGAGTTTCCTGACCTGATGCCGGAAACGCTGATCACCAAGGACCCGCAGGAAGTCATGGATTTCCGTCGCGAGTTCGGCGACATCATCTTGAAGCCGCTTTACGGCAATGGCGGTGCGGGCGTGTTCCATCTGGCCGATGGCGACCGCAACCTGACCTCGCTTCTGGAAATGTTCGGTCAGCTCTTCAAGGAGCCGTTCATTGCGCAGCGCTATCTGAAGGACGTGCGCGCCGGCGACAAGCGCATCATCCTGATTGACGGCGAACCTGTCGGCGCAATCAATCGCGTACCGTCGGAAACCGATGCCCGTTCCAACATGCATGTCGGTGGGCGTGCCGAACAGAGCAAGCTGACGCCGCGTGAACGCGAGATTTGCGAGCGTATTGGCCCTTCGCTGAAGGAGCGTGGTTTCATTCTGGTCGGCATCGATGTGATCGGCGACTACATGACTGAAATCAATGTCACCTCTCCGACCGGTATCCGGGAAATCCAGCGTTTCGACGGGACCAATATTGCGGCCCTGTTTTGGGATGCGGTCGAGGCCAAGCGCTAATTTGTTCTCTTAACGTTCTTGTGTTTGCCGCTCGTCCGTGCTTAACTCTTCAAGTTGTATTTGAGTATTTACTCACTTAAGAGATGTGGTGCGTGGCGAGCGGGGGCACATGGTCGCGCGGGTTGGAACGGTTGCTTTTCAGGGCATAGAGGCTGTACCTGTCGACGTGCAGGTAATGGTTGCGCCAGGCAAGATGGGTATGTCCATCGTCGGCCTGCCGGACAAGGCCGTGGCGGAAAGTCGTGAGCGTGTGCAGGCAGCATTGCACGCTTCCGGGCTTTCCATGCCGACCAAACGGGTGACGGTCAATCTGGCGCCTGCCGACCTGCCGAAAGAAGGGTCGCATTATGATTTGCCCATTGCCGTCGGGCTTATGGCGGCGATCGGCGCCATTCCAGCAGATGCGATCCAGTCCTATCTCGTTCTGGGCGAATTGTCGCTCGATGGTTCGATAACATCAGTGGCAGGTGTGCTGCCTGCCGCGATTGGCGCTAACAGGGAAGAAAAGGGGCTCATCTGCCCTTATGCCTGCGGGCCGGAGGCGGCCTGGGCGGGCGCTGACATTGATATTTTGGCTCCGCGTAGCCTGATCGCCCTTGCCAACCATTTTCGCGGCACGCAGGTCCTGACCCGGCCGGACCCATCCATGCGGATTTCCGGTGAAACGGAACTCGACCTTGCCGATATAAAGGGGCAGGAGACCGCCAAGCGAGCGCTTGAAATCGCGGCTGCGGGCAATCACAATCTGCTGCTTGTCGGGCCGCCGGGATCGGGCAAATCCATGCTTGCGCAGCGATTGCCCTCCATTCTGCCGCGCCTTTCCCCGCGCGAATTGCTGGACGTTTCGATGATCGCCTCGATAGCGGGCGAGCTTTCAGGTGGAAAACTGTCGGATCGCCGTCCATTCCGCGCGCCTCACCATTCAGCCTCCATGGCGGCAATGGTCGGTGGCGGGCTGCGGGCGCGACCGGGCGAAGTATCGCTGGCGCACAATGGCGTGCTGTTTCTGGACGAGTTTCCGGAGTTCTCCCCCCAAGTGCTGGATTCATTGCGCCAGCCGCTTGAAACCGGGGAATGTCTGATTGCGCGCGTCAATCATCGCACCAGCTATCCGGCGCGCTTTCAGCTGATTGCGGCCATGAATCCCTGCCGCTGTGGCATGGCGGGCGAACCCGGCCATGTCTGCGCACGCGGCCCGCGTTGTCAGGCTGACTATCAGGCGCGCATTTCAGGCCCGTTGCTGGATCGTATCGACTTGCGGGTGGATATGCCCGCCGTCTCCGCTTTCGATCTCATCAAGCCATCGCGATCGGAAACGAGCGAGACGGTCGCGCAACGCGTCGCGCGCGCCCGCACAATACAAACCGAGCGTTATTCAGCGCTCGGTCTGGAACCCTTCATGACCAATGCCTATTGTTCAGCCAAGCTGATAGAAACGGTTGCGGAACCGGATGCGGCAGGTCTCAAGCTTTTGCGCGACGCCAGCGAACAGATGCGTTTTTCTGCCCGTGCCTATCATCGCATTCTGAAGGTCGCCCGCACGCTGGCCGATCTGGATGGGAGCGACAAGGTCGGCCGCATCCATCTTGCCAGCGCCATTTCCTACCGCATGGGTGCGGAAAGGCTGGTTTCCGCAGCATAAGCGATAACAAAGCCGATCAGCGCGGCGCTATCGGCTTCCAGCGATGGAGGACAGCATTGTCCTCGCATGAATAGCTCCAGTAGTGCCCTTGAAAAGGCTGGTCATACTGGCGGCTGATCGGAAGACCGGCAAGAAAACAGAGAAGAAGCGTACCGGCACCGCCATGGCCAACAATAGCGATGTCGCCAGAGGGCAGGACTCGCCTCACTGCTTTGAAGCCCTCTACGATGCGCTGTTGCACATCAATGGCTCGCTCCCAGCTGTGAATGCTCGCCTCGGGCGCTGAAAAGAACTGGTCGGCGATGATTTCATGTTGCTCTGCGGGCAGGAAGCCGGTGGCGCTTCGGTCGATCTCGTTAAAACGGCGATCCGTGGAGGGAGCAATTCCCAGAACGCCAGCCAGAATTTCGGCAGCTTCAATTGCCTTTGTTTCGGTGCTGGACCAGATCGACGTGATCGATCGCAGCTCGGGCCTGCCGGCAAAGGAACGCATGCGTTCAAGGCCACGCTCTGACAGACTCCATGACGGAACAGGCTTGGCGGAATCTATCACGACTTCTGGATGTGAAATGAAATAGATTTTTGTCATGCGCGGCCCCAATCGTCGCATCATCGGAACCACAGGGCCTAAAAAGCGCCCTGTGGTCACCCTGACGAATTCAAATCCCGAATGTCACAAAGCCATGTTCGTCGATGGCCCAGGCCGGGTTCCAGGCGATTTCCCAGGCGTGATCGTCGGGATCGGCGACATAACCGCGATAACCGCCATGGACCGGTGCATCGGCCGCCCGCAACAGTTTTCCGCCAGCCCCAACCAGCCGGTCCATCAGCGGCATGACGTCCGCTTGCTGCGCCACATTATGCGCAAGGGAAAATGCGCCCGGCTGCAAAAGGCCATCGCGGTTCATGTCGGCTTCAAGGGAGGCTTTCAGGAAGGTTCCGAGAACGAAACCGTTCATCTGATAAAAGATGATTTCTTCGTTCTCAAAAACCGGCACCCAACCGAAACCCTCGGCGTAAAAACGACGCGAGCGCGCAAGATCGACGATACCGATAGTGATGACGGAGATTTGCTGTTTCATGACCAAGACCTCTTTTTCTCCCATGCACCATTGCATCGGAGTGGAAGATCAAGGGACTCGACGCCTCTGTCGAAATGACAGCAATCGCGAAGGCCAGGACCCGCTTTGCAACGGGGATCGGGCTAACCGCACCGATCTCTCCTTTTTAGACCCGGAATGAATAGCACATTCCGGATCGTCTTCAAAACAAATAGGGAAGTTTCGATATCAGCGCACTGCGCCGACGAGCAGATTGTCCGGACCTTCAATCGTGACCCAGCGACCGGTATCGTTGGTGGCCTGACGCTTCAAATAGGTGTAGTCCGTCTCGTTCCAGCGCATGACTTCGTCGGTCAGGTTGTCGAGAACAAAGTCACCGCGATCAGTGCGAACGGTGAGGACCGCATGTCCTTCGCCGTCCGGCTTGCGAACAACGGTTATCAGAAGATCGGTGAGCGGAATGCCAGCCTTCTGCAATTCGCGTTGCTTCAGCAGCACGTAATCCTCACAGTCGCCAACGGTGGTCGGATAGGCCCAATATTCCTCAACGCCGTAGATTTCCATGTCGGTCATCGGCTTGATACGTTCGTTGACCGAAAGGTTGATTTCGACGATGCGTTGCCAGTTCGAATGGTTGAGCTGCAGCGGGCGGGTGTCGCGGCTGGTAATGCCGCATTCCTTGACTTCGCGCTTGCAAAATTCATAGTGTCCGATCGGCTGCGAGGTCAGCTTGCCGGTCTGCATGAAATCACCGGAGGCGGCTTCTGCGCCAAAGCTTGCCATCAGCAGCGACGCTGCGAAACCAGCGGCTGCCATAATCTTTGTGATCGAGCGAACAACGCAAAACATACTCAACGCCCTTTGGCTCTCGCCATTACTCATTTATTAACGAAACGTTAATGTCTGAAATAGTGTGGAGTCAATTCGGTTCGCCCCGGGATCGCCCGACTTCTTAATTAATGGTTAATACGGGTATCTTTCAATTATACAATCCTTGATTGATTTTGCGGGCGGACAGGGAGCAGCTTGGGCGGCGAAAACAACCCATAATTTTGCCACGGTCCGGGCGCTTGTCTTTTGCCTCGAATAAGCCAATTGTTGGTGTTCGACCGGATCGGAACGATCCCTTTGCAAAGGCCCAAAAATGACAGGCGCAACGACGCGCAAGGCCACGGCAGACGACATGGATGCGCTCCTGCGCATCGAAGAACGTTGTTTCCAGACTGACAGGATTTCCCGCCGTTCATTTCGCGCCCTTATTGCGCGGCCGACAGCGGAAACCATCGTTGCAACGGTGGATGGCATAGTCATCGGCTATGCGATGATCCTGTTTCGTCATGGCACCGCGCTTGCACGGCTATATTCCATAGCCGTCGATCCTGAGGTCGGGATCAAGGGTATAGGATCGCTTCTGTTACAGGCCGCTGAGACGGCAGCTTACGACCACGACCGTCCATTGCTGCGGCTGGAGGTGCGCGAAGATAATGAGCGTGCCATCGCGCTCTATAAGCGCCACGGTTATCGCCCCATTGGACGTTATCTCGATTATTATGCGGATCATTCGGATGCGCTGCGCTTTGAAAAGACGGTTCGCGGTGATATTTCGCCGGTTACTGCCTTTCCCTATTACGAGCAGACGACTGATTTTACCTGCGGTGCGGCCTGCCTGATGATGGTGCTTGCCCGGCACAATCGGGAAACGCGGCTCGATCCCGTGCTGGAGGTCCGCCTTTGGCGGGATGCAACGACGATCTACATGATGTCGGGACCGGGCGGTTGCGAGCCTTTCGGGCTAGCCGTCGCCGCGCATGAGCGCGGCCTGAAAGCATCGATCATCGTCTCCATCGAGGACATGCTTTTTCTGCAATCGGTGCGATCGGAAGAAAAACGCAAGGTCATGCAACTGGCGCAGACCGATTTTCGCCAGCGCACGGAAGCCTACGCCATTCCCGTGGACTATCGCGGTTTCACGCTGCACGACATTCTGGCTGCCTTGCGCCGTGGAGCGGCGGTGATCGTGTTGATCAGCGGTTATCATATGTTCGGCAAGAAGGTGCCGCACTGGGTTCTGGCCCATGGTGAAGATGGACGGCACATTCTCATTCACGACCCCTGGGTGGAGGAAGAGCTCGGCGAAACCATCGCCGATGCTGCAAATGTTCCTGTTCCCTTTCACATTTTCGACCGCATTGCGCGGTTTGGCAGCGATGGGCTCAGGGCGGCGGTTATTCTGGAAAAAAGGACGGACTGATGACGATCTGCGTCATTCTGGTAGGACGCCTCTCGGATATCGACAATGGGGCGACGCCGCATAAGGTCATGACCACGCGCGATTATCTCGCGCATCCCGCGCTATTCAATGGGCAGTTGCGCCCGCGCATCATCAATCTGTCGCGCTCCTACGCTTATCAGAGCCGCGGCTATTACGCTTCGCTTCTGGCCGAAGCGCGGGGCCATCGCATCATTCCCTCCGTGGAAACGATGATCGATCTATCGGAGCGCCGGCTCTATGAAAACGCCGTTCCCGAACTGGAAGACATGCTGAACAGGGCGCTCGGCAAGCATCCGGAAAAAGCGCCGGAAACAATCCATGTGCATTTCGGTCTTGCCGACGATCCCGAGTTTGAACGGTTCGGACGGCTGCTCTTCGACTGGTTTCGCGCGCCCTCGCTGGAAGTCACGATCAAGCCCGGTGAATGGGCGCGAATCCAGAAGATCGGCTTTGCAAATATCGCGAAGTTTAGCAAAGCGCAGAAAGAACGCTTCGAGGAGGCGCTCGATCGCTATACCCAGCGTGAGTGGCGTGCCGCCCGCCCCAAGGTACCGGCGCGCTATTCCTTTGCAACACTGTGCGATCCAAAGGAGGCCATGCCGCCCTCGACAGTTTCCACGCTGAAGCATTGGGCGAGGATTGCGGCGCGGCTCGGCGTGGAGGTGGAACCGATCGGCAAGCGTGATCTGCCGCGGCTTGCCAATTATGACGCCCTGTTCATCCGCGAAACGACGTCGATTTCCAATCACACCTACCGTTTTGCACGGCGCGCGCAGCAGGAAAACATGCCGGTGATCGATGATCCGATTTCCATGATCCGCTGCACCAACAAGGTCTATCTGCACGAATTGATGCAGGCGAACGATGTGGCGGTTCCGCCAACGGTGATGATCGCGGGCGAGGAAGATCTGGAGCGAGCCGCCGATATGCTCGGCTTTCCGATGGTCATCAAGATACCGGATTCGTCATTTTCGCGCGGCGTGAAGAAGGTGAAGGATTTTGCCGAACTGAAAGCGCTCGCCACATTATGGCTGGAGGACAGCGATCTCCTGCTGGCGCAGAAATATATGCCGACGAAGTTCGACTGGCGCGTTGGCGTTCTTGACGGCAAGCCGCTGTTCATCTGCCAGTATATGATGGCGAAGAACCACTGGCAGATCGTCAAGCACGATACGGGCGGCAAGCCGCTGGAAGGCGGATTTCGTTCCTATGCGCTGGGCGATGCGCCGCCATCGGTACTGGAAACCGGCTTGCGGGCTGCACGCTGCATCGGCGACGGACTCTATGGCGTCGACCTGAAGGAAACGGACGATGGGGTTGTGGTGATCGAGGTCAACGACAATCCCAATCTCGAACACGGTATCGAGGATGCAGCCGAAAAGGACGAGGTCTGGATCAAGCTGACCCGCTGGTTCACCGACCGGCTGGATCGGAAATAGATCCAGCAGTCAGGCGAAGTGCAGCTGAAATCAAAGCGGCGTAAAGCAGACCTTGGTGTGTCCCGCGCCGATGAAACCCAGACGGCCTGCGGCACCCTTTGACAGGTCGAGAACACGTCCCTTGATAAACGGGCCGCGATCGTTGATGCGCACGACAAGCGACTTGCCGTTTCTCTGATTGGTAACCTTGACCTTGCTGCCAAGCGGCAGGGTGCGATGTGCTGCGGTCAGGCCGGACGGGTTCATGCGTTCACCCGAAGCCGTGCGGGAAGTGAGGGCGTACCAGGAGGCACCGCCGCATTGCTGTGCTGAAGCCTCGATTGCGGTGGCCGAGAGAAGACCGGTTGCCGCAACGGCAAGCATAGCCATACGGGTCTTGAAAGTCATGCCAGTTCCACTAGTTGTTAACGGGGTGTCCCACAGTTGTCGCTGAGAAAGACGGTTCCGAACTGGAATCTAAATGTGGCGCTGGCGTGGTTCGAATGAGAACATTGTGCGATAAATGAATCTATATCGCCTAGGGAAAATCATCCTATACTGGCCGTTGTTTACTTCATATCTCAAACATAACACAGGAATATTAGGAAGTGTTTGGGTTGATTGCTGTAGAGCTGTTTACGATTCGTTAGGAATCTGCGGCGCGGCTTTGCTGCACCTTGATTTCGCGCGCGGATCGCAAGAAAAGCTGCTTGCGTGTCCGGTAGCCGAGCCCGCCCAAGGTGCAATTTTTATTTGCAAGGTAAGTTTTCAGCGCCGGCGGCGAAGTTGACAAATTAAGGCGTTTTGGGGGCAAATTTGCAATTTCTGACTGTGTTCCAGAAACTCCCCTCGAACTTCAAAAGTTATCCACAGGCCCGAAAGATGGTGAGATGACGTTTCTTTGACTAGTGTCACCCTGCACGAAACCGCTGAATTCCTGCTATAAGCGTTCAGATCAGACGACGGAACGCCATGCAGGACCACCCGAAAAAAGACAGGATCCATACCGCTTCGCCCGCGATTTCGGCGAGCAAGCGGATCGTCTATCTTTGCCTCGGCTTTCTCATGCTCGGACTTGGAATTGTGGGTGCCTTCCTGCCGGTCATGCCGACAACGATCTTCATCATTTTTGCCGCATGGTTCTTTGCGCGGTCTTCGCCAAAGATCGAGGCACGGCTGCTGGCCGATCAGCGTTTCGGACCGCTGGTCATCAAATGGCGCGAGCGTGGCGCCATCCCGCCGCGCGCCAAGCTTTACGCATGTCTTGGCATGACGGTCGGTTATGGCCTGTTCTGGTGGGGTGCAAAACCCGGCTGGCTGCTGGCAGGAGCGGTGACGCTGTTCATGCTGGGTTCCGCCGCTTATGTATTGTCACGCCCGAACGAGTAAGTTCATCCGCCTTACGGCGTCACATCAAATCCGAACCATTTTTCGGACAGTCTTTTGATGGTGCCATCGGCCTTCGCTGCCATGATTGCAGAATTGAATTGGTGCTTGAGATCAGCTTCGTCCTTGCGCAGGCCGACAGCGACCCCGCGCCCGAGCAGGCCGCCTTTGAAAAGTGGCCCGGTCATGACTACATTCGCGTAGGCTGGCGTCTTCTGGATCGTATTCAGATAGGACCGCGCGGTAACCTGCATATCGATGCGTCCGCTTTTGAGGTCGAGATCGACTTGTTCGGCGGTCTTGTACTCACGGATCGTGGTTCCCTGGCTGAAATAGGTATCGACCAGCATCTGGGCTATCGATCCTCCCACAACGCCGATAGTTGCTCCCTTTAGCTCTGCGGCAAAGTCCCGAACAACCTTTTCGGTGTCTGCCTGATTGCCGGAAAGGTCGAGGTTTTCGTTCGAATGAGAAAGTCCGCTATAAGGACTGTCGCGCAAGGTGGCGAAGACTTGCGGAGTGCGGGCATAGGAGGTGGAGAAATCGATGATTTTCTCGCGCGCTTCCGTCGCCGACAGGGCGCCCATGACTGCATCGGCTTTTCCAGCTTGCAGGCTTGGGATGATGGCATCGAAAGGGATGGCAATAAAATTGCATTCGACGTTCATCGTCTGACAAAGATATTTGCCAAGCTCGACTTCATAACCGTCGAGCGTGCCGTCTGATTGTGTGAGATTGTAGGGCCGAAAGTATCCCTCGGTAGCAATGGTGAGCGCGGGGTGCCCACCTTGAGCATAAGACGGCAGCGACCAGCTTGCGAGCGCTGTTATCCAGACGAGATTGAACAGACGTGGATAGGTCACGTGGAAACCTTGTGTTGTCACCGTGTCATTCGAAGCATAGGTCGGGAAATGCGGCTGCGTAAACTGGCCGGAAATTGGGAGCCGTTATTCGCGTGGCGGGGTCCAAGCATTCGAAAACCCGACCCTCTTGCGGGCGGATGAATGCCGTCTTGTCCCTTGCCGGTTCAGTGGTCCCTGAAACCCCACAAAACCATTGGCAAACGGCTCTGATACAAACCTGTAACAATAGTGTCATATGAATGTAATATAGAGCGCGTAGAGGGCTAACGACGCCACATCGTCATATGTCTTTTACAACAGGAGCCGCAGCTCATGAACAAGATGATTTCCTCGACCGCAGCGCTCGCCATCGCTGCCGTTATGTCGGTTTCCGCCGCCCAGGCGCGCGATCAGATTCAGGTTGCCGGTTCCTCGACCGTTCTGCCTTATGCAAAAATCGTCGCCGAGACGTTCGGTGAAACCTTCCCGAACTTCAAGACGCCGGTTGTTGAATCGGGCGGCTCGGGCGCAGGCATCAAGGAATTCTGCAAGGGCGTCGGTGAAAACACCATCGATATCGCCAATGCATCGCGCGCCATGAAGGACTCGGAACTGAAGTCGTGCATCGACGTCGGCGTCAAGGACGTTCAGGAAGTACGCTTCGGCTATGACGGCATCGTGTTTGCGACCGACGCCAAGGGTCCGGATTGGAAGCTGAAGCCGGAAGATGTCTACAAGGCGCTCGCAGCCAAGCTGGTCGTAGATGGCAAGCTGGTCGACAATCCGAACACCAAGTGGAACCAGGTCAACCCGAACCTTCCGGACTGGGACATTGCCGCCTATATCCCGGGCGAAAAGCACGGCACCCGCGAAGTGTTTGAGGAAAAAGTTCTGGCCGACGGCTGCAAGCACTCCGGCGCGTTGGACGAAATCAAGAAGACCGGCCTCGACGACAAGGCTGCCGCTTCCGCCTGTATCGCAGTGCGTAAGGACGGCAAGGCTGTCGACATCGATGGCGATTATGCTGAAACGCTGGCTCGCATCGACTCCAATAAGACCGGCATTGGCGTTTTCGGCCTCTACTTCTTCGAGAACAATGCCGACAAGCTGAAGGTCGCCACCGTCAACGACATTACCCCTTCCGCTGCAACGGTTGCTTCGGGCGAATATCCGGTGTCGCGTCCGCTGTTCTTCTACGTGAAGAAGGCGCATCTCGGCGTCATCCCGGGCCTCAAGGAATATGTTGAGTTCTTCCTCAACGACCAGATGATCGGTCCTGACGGCCCGCTCGCCGAATACGGTCTGGTTCCGGCCCCGGATGCAGAACGTGAAGCACAGCGCGCTGGCTTCGCCGAAGGCAAGACGTTGGCTGCGAAGTAAGTTTTGATCTGTGGAACGCGGGGATGAGAAATCTCCGCGTTCTTCTCCTTTCGCGCCTTTATATTATGACAGGCGCATTCGCGCGGAACGGCATGGGTGGAAGCTGCACCTCAAAGCCATCCGCATTCATCAGGGCAACCGGGGAAATTGAATGTCCTTCTTTCTGGTTCTCGTCAGTATCGTTGCAATCGGGCTGATCGGATTCTTCATAGGCCGCCAGCGTGCCGTTGCACTGGACAAGGCGCAGTCGGCTTCCGCAAAAGCCTCGCCGACCGAGAAAATGCATTCCCGCCCGCATTATCACGGCTGGTGGGTTTTCCTCGTTTCAGCGTTGCCCGCGGTTCTGTTCCTCGCCATATGGGCCCTTGGAACGTCGGTTTATATCGATCACAGTGCGACCGCCCGCTTGCCGGATGCCATTGAGGAAGGTTCCTTCACCAATCGCAGCCTGCAACTCGGCATGGTTCGCGGTCTGGCCAGCGGGCTTGACCGGCTGACGCCAACCGAACTGGAAAGCTTTCCATCGAATTATCAGGATGCTCGCACGCTTCTGGGCGCAAAGGGCGTGGCGCTCGCGACCGAAGGCGCGGATTATATGGTGCCGATCGCGCTGTACCTGAAAAAGGCAACGGCGCTGACGCACACCATCGGTTCCGCAGTTTCTCTGGTGATCGCCGTCGCGGGCCTGATCTTCGGGCTTTCCACGATCAGCCGGCGCATGCGTGCGCGCAACAATGTCGAGCGGATCGTTCTCTGGGGCCTGATTGCAGCCTCCGGCATCGCCATCCTGACGACAGTCGGCATCATCTGCTCGATGCTGTTCCAGACCATCAGCTTCTTCCAGTCCGTTTCGCCGTGGGACTTCTTTTTCGGCACGGTGTGGGACCCGCGCTTTGCCGCTGCCGGGTCGGGTGGCGAGACGGGCCAGTTTGGTCTCATCCCGCTTCTGGCAGGCACGCTCTATATCGCATTCGTGGCCATGCTGTTCGCGGTTCCGGTCGGATTGTTCGCGGCCATTTACATGGCCGAATATGCTTCGCCTCGCGTGCGCACCATCGTAAAGCCGGTTCTGGAGCTTCTGGCGGGCATTCCCAGCATCGTCTACGGCTTCTTCGCGCTCGTGACTGTCGGACCTTTCCTGCGCGATCTCTCGATTGCCATTGCAGGCGGGCAGGGTTTTATCATGGCGCAGAGCGTCCTGACCGCCGGTCTCGTCATGGGCGTGATGCTTATCCCGTTCGTATCCTCGCTTTCCGACGACATCATCACCGCCGTGCCGCGTGCGTTGCGTGACGGCTCGCTCGGCCTCGGCGCGACCCGCTCCGAAACCATCAAGCGGGTGGTCCTTCCGGCGGCATTGCCTGGCATCGTCGGCGCGCTTCTGATGACCGCCTCCCGCGCCATCGGTGAGACCATGATCGTGGTGCTCGCTGCAGGTGTTGCGGCACGCATCAACATCAATCCATTCGAGGCGATGACCACCATCACGGTGAAGATCGTCAATCAGCTCACTGGCGACCTTGAGTTCAACTCGCCGCAGACGCTGGTGGCCTTTGCACTCGGCATCACGCTTTTCGTCCTGACGCTGATCATGAACATCTTTGCGCTGCACATCGTGCGCAAGTACCGGGAGCAGTACGAATAATGACCGATACGACCTTTAACACCAGCGGCGCCACGGCACGGCCGGCACGCCGCGATATTGGAATCAAGCGTCGCTACGCTGCTGAACGCCGCTTCCGCTACTATGGCATTGCCGCAATTGCCATCGGTGTGTTCTTCCTGTGCGCGCTCCTGTTTTCGGTCTTTTCCAAGGGCTATACTGCCTTCTGGCAGACGACGCTCTATCTGCCGGTCAAGCTTGAGGAAAAGGTGATCGATCCGGGCAACAAGCGTGCTACCGATCCGAATGTGCTGATCACCGCCAACTATCCGCTGCTGGTTCGCAACGCCCTGGCCGAAAAGCTTGGTGTTTCCACGACCGACCGGCCGGCTATGCGCGATCTGGGCCGCTTCTATTCCGACGGCGTACGCATTCAGCTGCGCAAGATCGTGATGGACAATCCGTCGCTCATCGGGACGACGCAGA
Source organism: Hyphomicrobiales bacterium (assembly GCA_900473915.1). Taxonomy (GTDB): domain Bacteria; phylum Pseudomonadota; class Alphaproteobacteria; order Rhizobiales; family Rhizobiaceae; genus Brucella. The sequence goes on from UCNG01000020.1 coordinate 99,714, forward strand.
CCGTTCCGGTTCTGGCAGGCGCTGACATCGATTCCGCCTTCAAGGGACAGATCGATCTTTCCGTGCCGGAGACGAGCCGCAAGGTTTCCGACCGTCAGGTCGGCTGGATGAAGACGCTTTCGGAAGAAGGCGTCATGAAGGAGGCCTTCAATACGGGTCTGTTTACGTTCGGCGCATCCAGCCGCCCGGAAACCTCCGGTCTCGGGGTTGCGCTGGTTGGCTCGCTCTACATGATGCTCATCGTTCTCGGCCTCTCGCTGCCTATCGGCGTTGCTGCTTCGATCTATCTGGAAGAGTTCGCCAAGAAGAACCGGTTCACCGACATGATCGAGGTGAACATCAACAATCTGGCGGCCGTGCCGTCCATCGTGTTCGGTCTGCTCGGACTTGCGGTTTTCATCAATTTCTTCGGCCTGCCGCGCTCTGCGTCGCTGGTCGGTGGTCTGGTACTGACATTGATGACGCTTCCCACCATCATCATCGCAACGCGTGCCGCGCTGCGTGCCGTGCCACCGTCCATTCGCTCCGCAGCTCTCGGTCTCGGCGCATCGAAGACGCAGATGGTGTTCCACCATGTCCTGCCGCTGGCCGCACCCGGCATCCTGACCGGCACGATCATCGGTCTCGCCCATGCGCTTGGTGAAACCGCGCCGCTCCTCCTGATCGGCATGGTAGCATTCGTTGCCGATGTGCCGTCGACACCGATGGATCCGGCGACCGCTTTGCCGGTGCAGATCTATATGTGGGCAAACGAAGCAGAACGTGCCTTTGTTGAACGCACGTCAGGCGCTATCATCGTCCTGCTTCTGTTTCTGGCCGTGATGAATATTGCAGCAATCATTCTGCGCCGCCGCTTCGAGCGCCGCTGGTAAACGGGAGTCGCAAGCTATGAACCTGATGACTGAACGATCTCTCGAGAAAGCCGTAGGAGAAAAAATGAACGCCAACGCCAGTTCCATAAAGATGCGGGGCGACAAGGTCTGCGTGTTTTATGGCGAGAAGCAGGCTCTGTTCGACGTCGATCTGGAAATCCAGGAAAAGATGGTCACGGCGCTGATTGGTCCCTCCGGTTGCGGCAAGTCTACCTTCCTGCGTTCGCTCAACCGCATGAATGATACGATCGAAGGCTGCAAGGTCGGCGGCAAGATCACGCTCGACAACGAGGACATTTACGATCCGAAGATCGATGTCGTTGAACTGCGGGCCCGCGTCGGCATGGTGTTCCAGAAGCCGAATCCGTTCCCGAAGTCGATTTATGAGAACGTCGCTTACGGCCCGCGCATCCACGGTCTTGCCCGCACCAAGGCTGATCTGGAGGAAATCGTCGTGACGAGCCTGCAGAAGGCCAGCCTGTTCGAAGAAGTGAAGGACCGCCTGCACGATGCGGGCACCGGTCTTTCAGGCGGCCAGCAGCAGCGCCTTTGCATTGCGCGCGCGATTGCGGTCAGCCCGGAAGTCATCCTCATGGACGAACCGTGCTCGGCGCTCGACCCGATCGCAACTGCGAAGGTGGAAGAGCTGATCGATGAACTGCGCCAGAACTATACGATCGTGATCGTCACGCACTCGATGCAGCAGGCCGCGCGCGTTTCGCAACGCACAGCCATGTTCCATCTCGGCAATCTGGTCGAAGTGGGCGACACGGAAACCATGTTCACCGCGCCGACCGAAAAGCGCACGCAGGACTACATCACCGGACGCTTCGGCTGATCCGGAACTGCGTTTCAACAGACAGTGCGGCTTCCCCGCAATTTTTATTACGAGGTCTACTATGCCGTCTCAGCATACCGTTCGTTCCTACGACGAGGAATTGAAGTTTCTCTCCCATAAGATCGCCGAGATGGGCGGACATGCGGAACGTATGGTCGAGCAGTCGGTCGCCGCAATCGTCAATGCGGACAATGCGCTCGCGCAGCGTGTCATCTCTGACGATCTTATCCTCGACGCCAGCGAGCGCGAGATCGATGACAAGGCCGTCATGATTATCGCCAAGCGCCAGCCCATGGCTGTGGACCTGCGCGAGATCATCGGCTCGATCCGCATCTCCGCCGATCTGGAGCGCGTCGGCGACCTGGGCAAGAACATTGCCAAGCGTGTTGCCGCCGTTTCGGAATCACGTCAGCCGGTAAAGCTTTATCGCGGTCTGGAAACGCTGGCCGAACTGGCGCTGACCCAGCTGAAGGACGTTCTCGACGCCTATGCGTCGCGTTCGGTGCAGCAGATCAATGTCGTTCGCGACCGCGACGACGAAATTGACGCCATGTACACGTCTCTGTTCCGCGAACTCTTGACTTACATGATGGAAGATCCGCGCAATATTTCCGCCTGCACGCATCTTCTGTTCTGCGCGAAGAATATCGAGCGCATCGGCGATCACGCGACCAATATCGCGGAGACTGTTTATTACATCGTGACTGGCCTGCAAATGCCGGCTGAGCGACCCAAGGAAGACCTGAGCCACGGTATTGTCGTGGATGAGGCGCGTAAACCCTGAACTGCAACCGGCCGGACTTTGGTCCGGCGGTTGAGAATGTGTGAATAGCGCGGCGGCACGCGGTCGATTGGGGGGATTGTATCCACCGCCCGCCGAATTTGGATAGGGAAATACTGGATGTCACAGGCACCCAAAATCGCTGTGGTGGAAGACGAAGAGGCGCTGAGCGTTCTGCTTCGCTACAATCTTGAGGCAGAGGGCTATCAGGTCGATACGATGCTGCGCGGCGACGAGGCCGAAATCGCCTTGCGCGAGAATGTGCCGGATCTGCTTATTCTGGACTGGATGCTGCCGGGCGTATCGGGCATTGAGCTTTGCCGTCGCCTGCGCCAGTGGCCGGAAACCGAGCGCCTGCCGATTATCATGCTGACGGCGCGTGGCGAGGAGAGCGAACGCGTCCGGGGGTTAAGCGTCGGCGCTGACGATTATGTCGTAAAGCCCTTTTCAACGCCGGAGCTTCTGGCACGCGTCAAGGCAATGCTGCGCCGCTCCAATCCGAGCATCCTGTCTCACGTGCTGAAAGTGGGCGATCTTGTTCTGGACCGTCAGCAGCATCGGGTCTACCGCAAGGAAAAGGAAGTTCGTCTTGGACCGACGGAATTCCGGCTGCTCGAATATTTCATGATGTCGCCCGGCCGTGTCTTCTCGCGCAGCCAACTTCTGGATGGCGTTTGGGGTCCCGATATCTATGTGGATGATCGCACCGTGGACGTCCATGTCGGGCGGCTTCGCAAGGCAATCAATGTCGGTCGTGCGCTTGATCCGATCCGGACCGTTCGCGGCGCCGGTTATTCTTTCGGTTGATCGACACCGTTTCGAAACTCTCAAGTACAGCTCTTGATCGGCCCGTCACGTTCATCGTGGCGGGCCGTTTCACGGGTGATAGGCCCTGGGCAATGCTGACCCGATTCGCATCAGCCGGGTTCAAAACTCGCGCCAATTGTGCGTTTTCACGCGATGTTACAAATATGTTTCCAAAGTTGACAGCAACCAACGGAACCACGAAAAACCCAATTTTTGCAGGTCATTTGAAGCAGCATGAATGTGGTTGGGAAAACTATCCAAGCAAACACGAATTAAGGCAGCGATATGGCGTGTATTGCGAGAATTTGAATCGCATTAAATCAATATCTTATCTGAATTCGTAATTCTCGTTAATAAATTATTAATATATTTAAATGGCTTGTAGGCATATTCGCACTCTCGATTCGGGATTCATTTGAGGCTGTCTGGCTGCTTCCTGCATCGTTGGGATTTGACGCTTCGCCTTTTTTTGGCCTAAAAATTCCAAAACCTTGAATTCGATTGAGTGACAGTAGGATGAGCGATTTTGATCTTCGTCCTCTTTGACTTGCACCGCAGTCAGACGTTCGCGCGCATCGTTTCGGATGTGTCTGCCTGAACGTATGACTGGATCAGTTAAGGGTCCTAACATGAGACTGAGCCATTGACGCGCGCCGCGAAGTGGAAATTGCCCGTTCTTATCGGGCTGGTGGTTGCGCCTTTCGTGGTGACCGGTTGCACGACGACCGGGACTTCGGGAAAAGCCAATTCGGAAAAGACGGCGGCAAGCCACGTCAAATCCGTCAATGGCGTGAAGACCTACACCTACACCGCGCGTGACAAGGAATGTCTTGAACGCGCGATGTTCTTCGAATCCAACCGTTCGAGTCCCGACGGGCTTCTGGCTGTCGGCACGGTCGTCATGAATCGTCTCGCATCGGGCCGTTATCCTGATACGATTTGCGGTGTGGTCGGTCAGAAGAACCAGTTCGCGCCCGGTGTTCTCACCCGCAAGATGAATTCCAAGGCGTTGCCTGATGTTCAGGCAACTGCCGATGCAGTCTTGAAGGGGCAGCGTCATCCGAAGCTCAAGAACGCCATGTTCTTCCATACGGCGGGCCTGAAGTTCCCCTACAACAACATGCACTATGTGCTCGTCGCTGGCGGCAATTCCTTCTATGAAAAGCGCAATCGCGACGGCTCGCTTCAGAATCCGGTTCCGCAGGAACCATACAATCTTGCGCTCGCCTATTCGCCGCAATCGCCTTCCGTTCCTCAAGATCCATCCTATGATGTGACCCTGCCGCAGACGGGTCCGGTTCCGGGCGCAGCACCGACAGTTCAGGTGGCGCTCGCGGAGGCTTCCCAGGCTCAAAGCGCGGAACAGAACGGCGGCGCCGGTCCGCAGGCTCGCGGTGATCGCCTGGCGCGTCATCGCGGTGTCCCTGCAACTCAGCAGGAGAACCACATGCAAATGGCCTCCTATCAGCCGCAATTCGATACGACCGCTCCGCAGCCGACATCGCTCGGCTATGGTCCGGCAAGCCAGAAGCAGGCTGACGCCATCGGCGCGCTTCTCCTGTCTCAGGACAGGCCGGAAGCGCCGCTATAAAAAGCTGATCTGCACTTGATCAATCAGAACGCCGGTCCTGTTTGCTTCAGGCCGGCGTTTTGATTTTGACTGATGGTCGCCGTTTTTCGCCACAAGGCGTCAGGGCCGGTATATCGGGCGATAGATCACCATCGGCGTGTCGTAGAAATCCACCCGGTTCTGCCAGGCGCGCCTGTCGGCTCTGCGATCGAGGTCGAGCCGCATGAGGCAATTGGCGAAAGCATCGGTCCTGGGTTTGAAGCCATAGCTTTGGCAGGTTTGCTCGTCAGCCGCACGGCGCTGTTCGGGCGTCATCGTCACGCAGCCGGCCAGAAGGCCGGTAACGCCCAGTAAGATAAGCACTTTCTTATTCATTACTTTCTGCATTCTTCAGCAACTGACCGCGTGAATACTATAGCGGAAAGGCAGGAAAAAAGGTGGTGAAATTATGCCGTCTGATAAACTGTCGGTGATTCCATATCAAAAGAGGTCTTCCACCCATGGCTCATGAACAGCTGAACCCAGTCATCGATCCGGTGAAACTTGAACGTCTTGCGGAAGTCGCCGTTCGTGTCGGTCTGCAATTGCGCGAGGGGCAGGATCTCGTCATCACCGCGCCGGTCGTCGCATTGCCGCTGGTTCGCCTTATCGCCAAACATGCCTACAAGGCCGGAGCCGGACTGGTGACGCCATTCTTCGCGGATGACGAATTGGCTCTCGCCCGCTACGAGAACGCACCCGATGCAAGTTTCGACCGCGCGGCCAACTGGCTTTATGAAGGCATGGCGAAGGCCTATGCAGACGGTGCTGCCCGCTTGGCCATCGCCGCCGATAATCCGATGCTTCTTTCCAGTCAGGACCCGGCCAAGGTTTCACGCGCCAACCGCGCCAATTCAAAGGCCTATCAGCCGGCGCTGGAAAAGATTGCCGGTTTCGACATCAACTGGAACATCGTCTCCTATCCCAACCCGGCATGGGCAAAGCTCATGTTTCCGAACGACCCTGCGGACATCGCGACCCGCAAGCTGGCCGATGCGATCTTTGCGGCTTCGCGTGTCGACGTCGACGATCCGGTCGGCGCGTGGGCCGCGCATAATGCAGCGCTTCGCACGCGCACCCGTTTCCTGAACGGCAAGGCTTATCGCGCCCTGCATTTCAAAGGCCCGAACACTGATCTGACTGTCGGGCTTGCCGACGGCCATGAATGGCACGGCGGCGCTTCCACGGCGAAAAACGGCATTACCTGTAATCCGAACATTCCGACGGAAGAAGTGTTTACGACGCCCCACGCCCTGCGTGTCGACGGCCATGTGACCAGCACCAAACCTTTGTCACATCAGGGCACCCTGATCGAGAATATCGCGGTTCGCTTTGAGAGCGGACGCATTGTCGAGGCGAAGGCAAGCCGCGGAGAAGAAGTACTCAACAAGGTGCTGGATACGGATGAGGGCGCGCGTCGTCTGGGCGAAGTGGCGCTGGTGCCGCATTCCTCGCCGATCTCGCAGAGCGGGCTTTTGTTCTACAATACCCTGTTCGACGAGAATGCAGCGAGCCACATCGCGCTCGGCCAATGCTATTCCAAATGCTTTATCGACGGCGCCAAGCTGACGCCGGAACAGATCAAGGCGCAGGGCGGCAATTCGAGCCTTATCCATATCGACTGGATGATCGGCTCCGGCGAGATCGACGTGGATGGCATCAACGCGGGCGGAACCCGGGAGCCGGTGATGCGCGGCGGCGAATGGGCTAACTGATCATGCAAAGGCCGGGGATTTCCCGGCCTTTGCACTATATCCGTTCGGTCAGTTCTTTTCCTGAACATGAGCTTCGAGGAACCACAGCGCCTTGTCGAGGCTGCGGGAAGCCGCGGTAAAAATATCCGCCGTGTCGTCATCGCCGGCATCGTCGGCATCTTTGATCGATTTGCGCAGCAAATTGGCGACATCGCCATAACGCTCGATCAACGCCAGCAGATGGTCATGAACGGCATAAATGTCGGTCGGATAGGGCTTCAATCTGGTTTCCTTCGCCACGACCTGCGTGGTGCCATAGGCTGTTCCACCAAGCTGTACGGCACGCTCGGCAATCGTATCGACGTGTTCGTCGAGGTCGCCGCGAAAACCATCGAGCATTTCATGAACGGCGATGAATTGCGGCCCCTTGAGGTTCCAGTGAGCCTGCTTGGTGATGAGGGCAAGATCGATTGTCGCGGCCAGATTTTCGTTGAGCAGGGCGATCATTGTCGTCTTCGTATTGGAAGGAAGATCGTTGCGGGTTGCATGCATCGACTTGTTGGACATTTTATCCTCACATCCTTTTGCTCGATCCGGCTTGGAGAGACTGGGAGAATGTCGCTCATGATCGTGGGCAGCTATTCCAGCACAAACGAACCCGCCAGATCCTTAGAAGGCTCAATTTGCCGGAGGGGCCTTCGTTGCCTTCAAGGCAACGCAAAACATTCCCGCACCCGAGGGTGAAATGCATGTGGGCAGTTTTTGTTCCGTGAGAAATGGCTAAAAAACGGCGCCGGTCCGGCTTCCACCAAGTTACGGCTTGTCGCAGCGCAAATTCTGATTTACCCGGTTGCGCATGAAGATACTTGCGCTCGATACTGCCGCTTCGTGGTGTTCTGTTGCCGTCTATGATTCCGATGGCGATGTGGTGCTTGCCGATGTGAGCGAAAACATTGGCAAGGGTCACGCGGAAGTATTGATGACCTATGTCGAACGCGCTTTGACGGAAGTGAGACTATCGCTCCGCGACATGGATGGGGTGGCGGTCAATATAGGACCGGGATCGTTTACCGGCGTTCGTATCGGTGTCTCGGCGGCCCGTGGTTTCGCGCTGGCGCTGGGCGTTCCGGCCATCGGGATAACAGCCTTCGAAGCGCTTGCCTCTGAAACCCGGATCGAGAGCCCGGAAAAACCGGTATTCGTCTTTCTCGACGCTCATCGCGGCGAGATTTATGCGCAATCGTTCGACGCAAAGGGGACCGCCAGCGCAGAGCCGCTGGTTCTGTCGCGGGAGGAAGCAGAGGCTCACGCAGCTTCCCAAGTGGAAAATACCGTTCTTGCTGGCTCCGCCGCTCGCTCAATCAATGAAGCAATTGGCGGCCGCTTCGCGCTGGGCCCGGTAGAGCCGACTGCAAGAATCGGCACCTATGCGCGTCTGGCAAGTTCCCGCCAGCCGGGGGATGCGCCGAAGCCGCTTTACATGCGCGGACCCGATGCAAAGCCGCAGGTCGGATTTGCGTTGCCGCGGAAGAGTGCCGGGGAATAGCCGATGATGGGCTTGCCGTTCGGCCGTTTCGGTCGCAGGGAGGTTTCGGTAGAACCATTGCGCGCCCAGGACAGTCATGCGATCCAGCGCGTTCACGCCGTTGCTTTCCTTCATGGCTGGAGTTCCGACGATTTCCGGTCACTGATTGCACAGGATACGGTTTTCGGCTTCGTTGCCCGTACGGAAGGTAAACCCAATGACGCCTGTGGCTTTGTGCTGGCGCGTCTTGTGGCTGGAGAAGCGGAAATCCTCACCATCGCCGTCGCGCGCGACGTGCAGCGGCAGGGCGTCGGGCGTGCGCTGATGGATGCCGTTCTGCGCCATCTTTATCAGGAACGGGCCGAAACGCTTTTTCTCGAGGTGGACGAGGCGAATGTCGCCGCGCAAGCCCTTTATCGCCGCCTCGGCTTCCAGAAAGTCGGCGACCGTCCTGCCTATTACGAAACGCCGAACGGCCGCTCGGCAGCGCTCATCCTCCGGCGTGACCTGAAGAGGGCGCAATGATCGGCGCGATCAGGATATTTCTGGTTGTCGCGGCCATGGTTGCGCTGAGCCTGTCGCTGATCCCGTTTCAATATCTGTTTCTGAAAATGAAGAACGGGTGGAAGCGCCGTCTGCCAAACTTCTTCCACCGCGTCGTGGCGCGCCTGTTCGGCTTCCGCATCAGGACTGTTGGCCAGATGCACGAGGGCCGCCCCCTTCTCCTTGTTTCCAACCATACCTCATGGAGCGACATTGTCGTACTCTCGGCGGTGGGGCAGGTATCGTTTATTGCGAAGTCCGAGGTGCGCGGCTGGCCGGTTTTCGGCATGTTCGCCGTTCTGCAGCGCACGGTTTTCGTGGAGCGCGAGCGGCGCGGCAAGACAGGAGAGCAAACGTCGGAGATTGCACGGCGTCTGGCAACCGAGGACGCAATGGTGTTGTTCGCCGAAGGCACGACATCGGATGGCAATCGCGTTTTGCCGTTCAAGACAGCTCTTTTCGGCGCGGCGCATGCTGCGATCAAGGAAGCGAACCTACCCGAAGTCATGGTTCAACCGGTCGCCATTGCCTATACCGGGGTTCACGGCATGGCGATGGGCCGTTATTTCCGCCCGATTGCCTCATGGCCGGGCGATGTCGAGCTGATGCCGCATCTCAAAGGTATCTTGCGGGAGGGGGCGATAGACGTCGAAGTGCGTTTCGGGGAACCTGTCGTCGTAACGGCCGGGACCGATCGCAAGGCGCTTGCTCGCACAATGGAAAACCGGGTGCGCGCGCTTTTGCAAAGTGCATTGCTGGGCCGCGATATTCCCGAAGAGTGACAGCCGTCAGATTGTCACCTTCCAAAATGGCGACAAAAGCTGTAGATAGCCGCGCATGAGCGACAATATTACCGATCTCGACCCCACGGCAGAGCGCCCCAACGCGCGCAAGGTTTTCGTAAAGACCTATGGCTGCCAGATGAATGTCTATGACAGCCAGCGCATGGCCGACAGCCTTGCCGCGGAAGGTTATGTCGCGACCGACACACCGGACGATGCCGATCTGGTCTTGCTGAACACCTGTCATATTCGCGAAAAAGCATCGGAAAAGCTCTATTCCGCGCTTGGTCGTCTGCGGAAGATGAAGGATGCGCGTGAAGCGAATGGCAAGGAATTGACCATTGGCGTCGCGGGTTGCGTCGCGCAGGCTGAGGGACAGGAAATCCTGCGCCGCGCGCCGAATGTCGATCTCGTCATCGGGCCGCAGACCTATCATCGCCTGCCCAATGCGCTTGCGCGGGTTCGCGGCGGCGAAAAGGTAGTTGAGACGGAATACGCTCTCGAAGATAAATTTGAACATCTGCCGTCGCCCAAGCGCGAGGAAACGCGCAAGCGCGGTGTCTCCGCGTTCCTGACCGTGCAGGAAGGCTGCGACAAGTTCTGTACCTTCTGCGTGGTTCCCTATACGCGCGGTTCCGAGGTTTCGCGTAGCGTGAAGCAGATCGTGGCGGAAGCCGAGCGCCTTGCCGATAGCGGCGTGCGTGAACTGACCCTACTTGGCCAGAACGTCAATGCCTGGCACGGCGCTGGCGACGATGGCCGCGAATGGGGCCTCGGCGAATTACTGTTCCGCCTTGCGCGCATTCCCGGCATTGCGCGCCTTCGTTACACGACCAGCCACCCCCGCGACATGGATGACAGCCTGATTGCCGCCCATCGCGACCTGCGGCAATTGATGCCCTATCTACATCTGCCAGTGCAGTCCGGCTCGGACCGGATTCTCAAGGCAATGAACCGCCGTCACAAGGCGGATGAATATCTGCGCCTGATCGAGCGTATTCGTGAAGTGCGCCCGGATATGGCGCTGTCGGGCGATTTCATCGTCGGTTTTCCCGGCGAAACCGATCAGGATTTCGAGGATACGATGCGGCTCGTGCGGGAGGTCAATTACGCGCAGGCCTATTCGTTCAAATATTCTCCGCGCCCCGGTACGCCCGGCGCCGATCTGGACGATCATGTTGCGGAAGCGGTGAAGGACGAGCGTCTCCAGCGCCTTCAGGCGCTGCTGTCGGAACAGCAATATGCGTTCCAGGATTCCATGATCGGTCGCGAGATGGATGTGCTTCTGGAAAAGCCCGGCCGCGAGGCCGGTCAGATGGTGGGCCGCTCGCCATGGCTCCTGCCTGTCATCATCGATGGCAATAATGACAGGATCGGCGACATCATTCATGTGAAAATCACCTCCACAGGGACCAATAGCCTTATTGCGCAAAAACTGGCCTGAAGGCATGATGATGCCGAGGCAGAAAATTTCGGCGTCTTGAGTCGCTTGCCGGTAATCCTGTCGAGACTGTGATTGCAATGCGTGGACGGTTTGTGTTCACCCATAATCTGGTCTGAGAAGTCTGCAACTTTTCAGGATTGTGCTTTAAGGAGATACGGTTGAGCGCTACGGAAAAGCTGAAATCTGCCAAGCCAACCAATCAAACGCAAAAAAGCCCGACGACCGGGGCCTCGGATATGGCCCATATCGTGCTCACCTTCGATAACAACCGTCTTGCCAGCGCGCTTTACGGTCAGTTCGATGAAAACCTTGCCCGTATCGAACAGAAGCTTGGCGTGGATGTCCGCTCCAAGGGAAATCAGCTGTCGATCCGGGGCGAGCCGACCGCGACCGAACAGGCGCGCCGCGCGCTCGACCATCTTTATGAAACGCTGCAGAAGGGCCATGAGCTGACGGTGTCGGATGTGGATGGCGCGCTGCGCATGGCTATTGCCGCCGACGACCAGCTCACCTTGCCAACGATGGAAAACAAGGGAAAGCTTTCCGCCGCCCAGATTTCCACGCGCAAGAAAACAATCTTCGCCCGCACGCCGACGCAGGATGCCTATATGCGTGCGCTCGACCGGTCGGAACTGGTGTTCGGCGTTGGTCCCGCCGGTACGGGCAAAACCTATCTTGCTGTTGCCCATGCGGCCATGCTTCTTGAGCGTGGTCTTGTCGAGCGGATCATTCTTTCGCGTCCGGCTGTGGAAGCAGGCGAGCGCCTTGGCTTCTTGCCGGGTGACATGAAGGAAAAGGTCGATCCCTATCTGCGCCCGCTTTACGATGCGCTTTACGACATGATGCCAGCGGAAAAGGTCGAGCGTGCCATTACCGCCGGTGTGATCGAAATCGCGCCCCTTGCCTTCATGCGCGGGCGTACGCTGGCGCATTCTGCGGTCATTCTCGATGAGGCGCAGAACACAACCTCCATGCAGATGAAGATGTTCCTGACCCGTCTCGGTGAAGGATCGCGCATGATCGTGACTGGCGACCCAAGCCAGATTGACCTTCCGCCGGGCCAGAAATCAGGGCTGGTAGAGGCGCTGCGCGTGCTGGACGACGTGGAGGGCGTCATCAAAGTGCGCTTCACAGAAAAGGACGTCGTGCGTCATCCGCTTGTGGCGGCCATTGTCGGTGCCTACGATCGCGACGGCAAACAGCACGCGCGTTCGGAATGATCTTGCAATTGCCGATCGGAATTACGATTTAAAAAATGCTGTCTGCCTTTTGGGCAGGCAGCTCTCATACAATTGAAAGGACGAAGCGGTCTGCTGGAAGGCGACCGCTGCATAACGTGTCAGACAACGCGATCCATATCGATATCATGATTGAAGCCGGCAACTGGCCGGACGAGGCGAGCCTTGAAGGTCTCGTCAGGAAGCCGGTCGAAGCCGCCTGGACCAGACTGGGCCTCAAAAGCGCGGCAAGCGAACTGAGTGTGGTTTTCACCGACGATGCCTCAATCCAGACCCTGAACGCAGAATGGCGTGGCAAGGACAAGCCGACCAATGTTCTGTCCTTTCCGGCCTTTCCGGTGAAGCCCGGTTCTCAGCCGGGCCCGATGCTGGGCGACATCGTCATCGCGCGCGAGACGGTGGAGCGTGAGGCGAAGGAGGAAGGCAAGCCGCTCGAAAACCATCTTGCGCACCTCGTTGTGCATGGGTTTCTGCACCTTTTGGGGTACGATCATGAAACCGATGAGGAAGCGGAAGTGATGGAGGCGCGCGAGCGCGAAATCCTTCATGCTCTTGCCATTCCCGACCCTTATGCTGTATCCGATTAGAACACGAACAACGATTGACCATGGCTGATCAAACATCGCACCCTCCGTCCGCTGGCGAAAATCGCAGCGAGACTCAAGACGCCGAAGGGCAAAGTACGCAGCGGCCCGTAGTGGCCGAGAAGCGTTCCCTGTTGTCCAATATTTTCCCGTTCATGCGTTCGCGCCAATCATCTTCGCTGCGCGAAGATCTGGCTGATGCCCTTTCCAGCACGGCAAGCGAGCAGGATTCAGCATTCTCGCCAGAAGAAAAGGCGATGCTGCACAATATCCTTCGCCTGCGCGAAATCCGCGTCGAAGACGTGATGATCCCGCGCGCCGATGTCGAGGCGGTGGAAATCTCCACGCCGCTGTGGGAAGTGCTGGAGCTTTTCGAAAAATCCGGCCATTCGCGTATGCCGGTCTATGCCGAGACGCTGGACGATCCACGCGGCATGATCCATATCCGCGATGTTCTCAATTACATCACGAAGCAGGCCCGCCAGAAGACCACGCGCCGCAGCAGCACACGCAGCAAGGCGACAGCCGAAGACAAGGCCGCGAAGTTCGACATGGGCCGCATCGATCTCACCAAGACGATCGGTGAACTCAATCTCATGCGCAAGGTCCTGTTCGTGCCGCCATCCATGATGGCGAGCGGATTGATGGCGCGCATGCAGGCGACCCATATACAGATGGCGCTGGTCATCGACGAATATGGCGGAACCGACGGTCTGGTCTCGCTGGAAGACATCGTCGAAATGGTTGTCGGCGACATCGAAGACGAACATGACGACGAAGAAATCATGATCGCCGAAGAGGCCGATGGCGTGTTCGTTGTCGATGCGCGTGCCGATCTGGAAGAACTGGCCGCGAAAATCGGCCCGTCTTTCGAAGTGGGCGAACATGGCGAGGACGTTGACACCGTTGGCGGTCTCATCTTCTCCGTGCTCGGGCGCATTCCGGTTCGTGGCGAGGTCGTGCAGGCTATTCCGGGTTACGAGTTCCATGTGCTGGAAGTTGATCCGCGTCGCGTGAAGAAGGTGCGGATCGTGCCGCTCTCCGCAGCCGATCGCCGTCGCCAGCAACGGGCAGTCGTTTCAGCCAGACCGGGTGAAGCCGAACCAGCAACCGACACCTCCAAAGAGGCCGGATGATCGAAAGGCTGGCGGGGAGGATTATTCTTTCGAGCGGCTGGCGTCGTGCGCTGGCCGCTTTTCTCAGTGGCGCTTTCGCCACGCTGACCCAGCCGCCATTCGATGTTTTTGTCGCTGGCTTCATCTCGTTTCCCATTCTGGTCTGGCTGATTGATGGCGCCATCGCCACCGTCAATGCCGGGCCGGTTCGCCGCCTCCTTCCCGCAGCCATGGTTGGCTGGTGGTTTGGCTTCGGCTATTTCGTTTCCGGATTGTGGTGGATCGGTACGGCGCTGCTGGTCGATGCGGACCAGTTTGCCTGGGCCTTGCCGCTCGCTGTTCTGGGCCTGCCCGCCTTTCTCGCATTGTTCTATGCGTTTGCAACCGCGGTTGCCCGCATCTTCTGGTCGGACGGATTGGGGCGCATCGTCGCGCTCGCTTTTGGTTTTGCACTGGCAGAATGGCTACGCCTTTTCCTGTTCACCGGCTTTCCCTGGAACGCCATTGGCTATGCCGTCATGCCGACTCCGCTCCTGATGCAGTCGGTCGCCGTGGTGGGCCTGATCGGAATGAGTGCAGCGGCTGTTTTCGTCTTTGCCGCCCCGGCACTGCTCATCGGCGGGCGGTTTGCGAAGACGGGCATTGCGGCTGCGCTTATACTTGTCATCAGCCACCTCGGTTTCGGTGCCTGGACGCTTTCACATGCTCCCGCCATCGGAGAGGAAAAGGGCTCGCTCGCAGTGCGCATCGTGCAGCCTTCCATTGCCCAGACCATGAAATGGGATAATGCGGAGCGCCGGTCGATCTTTGACAAGCTGGTATCACTGGCAGGTGAGGCTCCTGCCGAAGGCAAGCCGAAGCCCGATGTCATCGTCTGGCCGGAAACAGCAGTTCCTTATATTCTCACCTCGACGCCGGAAGCGCTGTCGCGCATAGGCGAGGTTTTGCAGGACGGGCAGATGCTGCTGACCGGTGCTGTCCGTGAAGAGAAGGGGGCAGCGGGCGACGAGCCGCGTTATTATAATTCGATCTATACGATTGATGATCGCGGCGTCATTGTCGACGCCGCCGACAAGGTGCATCTCGTCCCCTTTGGCGAATATCTGCCTTATGAGAATTTTCTTCGCAGGCTCGGGCTTCAGGAGGTGGTGGAAATGCCCGGTGGGTTTACCGCTGGCACCACGCGCCGGGCGCTGAACGCGAAAGCTGGCAAAACCTTCTTGCCGCTGATCTGTTACGAGGCGATTTTCCCCGACGAACTCGGATATTCGGGCCAGAGGGCAAGCGCCATCATCAATGTGACAAATGACGCGTGGTATGGAGATACACCGGGACCGTACCAGCATTTCCGGCAGGCACAGGTCCGCGCCGTGGAGCAAGGCCTGCCCCTCATTCGCGCAGCCAATAATGGTCTTTCAGCTATTGTTGATGCCTATGGTCGAATCACCGATGGCCTCGCTCACGATGCTGTTGGGGTCATTGACGCTTACCTACCGTCAACTCGTGCACCATTTTGGGGCACGCCACCCGGGTCGCGACAATCTCTGGTAGCGCTGTTAACCTTACTCGTGTTGAGCGTGGCTTTCCGACTGCCAAACGGCAGGCGTTTTCATTGACAGACTAATATTGTTACGATGTTATGGCTCGGCGGCGACGGTTTTTGCGGAAAATCGTCAGACTACCTCCCAAAACTTATTAGTATCGCTGTTCAGATGAACAGAGCATGAATGAAAGCTCGCAGCTGCGAGGAGTGACAGTTGTATGATTGAGAACAAAAAGAAGCCCAACCCCATTGACGTGCATGTCGGCAGCCGCATCCGTCTCCGCCGTAACATGCTGGGCCTCAGTCAGGAAAAACTCGGCGAAAACCTCGGAATCACCTTTCAGCAAATCCAGAAATACGAGAAAGGCACCAACCGCGTCGGTGCAAGCCGTCTTCAAGCGATCTCGGCGATTTTGAACGTTCCGGTTTCCTTCTTTTTTGAAGATGCGCCGGGCTCCTCGAACCAGTCCGGTTTTGCAGAGGACAATGAAGCGACCTATGTCGTGGATTTTCTGAATTCCAATGAAGGTGTCCAGCTGACCCGCGCATTCACGAAAATTTCAGATCCCAAAGTGCGCCGCAAGATCATCGATCTCGTGAAGTCGCTCGCGGCGGACGCTGACTGATAGCATATCCGGAAAGAGCGATATGTGCGGGACATGGCCATGTCCCGCCGGACTTTGCGCTTCACAGCGCCGGAACAGGCAGAAAATGCCATCTGGAACGAATTTTCGCGTCGGGGCACTGTCGCAACAAGAATATGCATTGACGGTTTAATCCCAACTTCGCTAACACATTACCGTGCCCGGAACGCTGGAACCTGTTCCGGGCGCTACTGTGTTTCCATGGCGGAAATATTCTCCGCTGGATTTTCAAGAGGGGTTACCCGTGTCGCGCAGTTCTTATCTCTTCACCAGCGAATCTGTGTCCGAAGGTCATCCGGACAAGGTTTGCGACCGCATCTCCGATGAAATTGTGGACATGATCTACAAGGAAGCGCGCCGCACCGGCGTCGATCCTTGGTCTGTTCGTGTTGCTTGCGAAACGCTTGCCACCACCAATCGCGTGGTCATTGCCGGCGAAGTGCGCGTGCCGGATACTTTCCTGAAGAAGAATAAGGACGGAACGATCGCCCATGATGCCGCCGGGCATCCGCTGATCAATCCTTCGCGTTTCCGCTCGGCGGCACGCAAGGCGATCCGGGAAATCGGTTACGAACAGAACGGTTTTAACTGGAAGACAGTGAAGATCGACGTGCTTCTGCATCCGCAGTCCGCCGACATTGCCCAGGGCGTGGACAACGCCGCCGACCGTCAGGGCGAGGAAGGTGCAGGCGATCAGGGCATCATGTTCGGCTATGCCTGCCGCGAAACCCCGGACCTCATGCCGGCGCCGATCTATTATTCCCACAAGATTCTCGAAAAGCTCTCTGAGGCCCGCCACAAGGGCGAGGGCGACGCTGGCAAGCTCGGTCCCGACGCCAAGAGCCAGGTCACGGTGCGCTACGAGAACGGTAAGGCCGCCGAGGTCACGCAGATCGTTCTTTCCACGCAGCATCTGGATGCAAGCTGGGATTCGAAAAAGGTCCGTTCGGTTGTCGAACCTTATATCCGGGAAGCGCTGGGCGACCTCCCGATAGCAGCCAATTGCAACTGGTACATCAATCCGACCGGCAAGTTCGTCATTGGCGGGCCAGATGGCGACGCGGGCCTGACGGGCCGCAAGATCATCGTGGATACCTATGGCGGCGCAGCCCCCCATGGCGGCGGCGCTTTCTCGGGCAAGGACACGACCAAAGTGGATCGCTCCGCTGCCTATGCCGCGCGCTATCTTGCCAAGAACGTGGTTGCCGCCGGTCTTGCCGACCGCTGCACGATCCAGCTCTCCTATGCCATTGGCGTCGCGCAGCCGCTTTCGGTCTATGTCGATCTGCACGGCACCGGCAAGGTTGCTGAATCCGCTGTCGAGGACGCGCTTCGCGAGGTCATGGATCTGTCGCCGACGGGTATCCGCAAGCATCTCGACCTCAACAAGCCGATCTATGCCAAAACCTCGTCCTATGGCCATTTCGGACGCAAGCCTGGCCGTGACGGTTCGTTCTCCTGGGAGAAGACGGACTTGACCAAGGCGCTGAAGGCGGCGGTGGCGTAACTTCCGGCGGAAAGTTGCATCACGGGCCGCTTGGCGTTATGTGTCCCGACGATTTTCGAGGAGCGCGGTCTTGGATCGCGCTCTTCTGTTATTCGAACCTGCTATGATGCCACGGATAAAATATGACCGAAGAATCTCATCCTCTGCGCGGTGCCGGAAATTTCTTCGGCCGTCGCCACGGCAAGCCTCTGCGCAGCCATCAGAAGAACCTGTTCGAGGACCTTCTGCCGCGCCTGAAGATCGATGTCGAAAACCCGGCACCGCAGGATTTGCGCACGCTTTTTGAAACAAAGGTCGATGCCGTGCGTCTGGAAATCGGCTTTGGCGGCGGCGAGCATCTGCACCATGAGACAGGCCGCTATCCGCAGACGGGTTTCATCGGGGTTGAGCCGTTCGTCAACGGCATGGCCAAGATGCTGGCGGCATTGGACAGCGAACCGCGACACAATCTGCGTCTCTATGACGAGGATGCAACGGCGGTGTTGGACTGGCTGCCCGACGCGTCCCTTTCCGGCATTGATCTTTTCTATCCCGATCCCTGGCACAAGCGACGCCACTGGAAGCGTCGCTTTGTGAGCGACGCCAATCTTGACCGCTTCGCCCGCGTGCTGAAGCCCGGTGCGAAATTCCGCTTTGCCTCGGATATAGAACATTATGTCAACTGGACCCTCCAGCATTGCCGCCGTCATCCCGCTTTCGAGTGGCAGGCGGAAGGCCCGTCCGATTGGAATGAGGCTTATGAAGGCTGGCCGGGCACACGATACGAAGCGAAGGCTTTTCGTGAAGGTCGGCGCGCCGCCTATCTGACCTTCATCCGCCGATGAAGCTGCTGACCGCGTACGGAATGAATCGAACAGCAGAAGCGGTCTTGAAAAAATCCGCTTCCGCTGGTATATAGGTTTCAAATTCTTGGTCGTTTGAACAAGAGTGGGCCCTGCCGGACCCGCTCTTTTTTGTTACTTACGGCTCTGTAAAAAGGTTTATCGAGTGACGGAACAGGAACAGGCAATTGAAGCCGCAAGGGCAGATGAGCGTATCATTCGCGAAACGGGCATCGATGCGAAAGTGGCAGGCATTGTGGAGCCGGTGATCAATACGCTGGGTTTCCGCCTTGTGCGTGTGCGCCTTTCCGGCCTCAACGGCCAGACCTTGCAGATCATGGCCGAGCGTCCCGACGGCACGATGACGGTCGACGATTGCGAGCTTGTCAGCCGCACGGTTGCGCCGGTTCTCGACGTGGAAGATCCAATCAACGGAAAATACCATCTGGAGATTTCCTCTCCCGGTATCGACCGCCCGCTGGTCCGCAAGTCGGACTTCGCCGACTGGGCCGGTCACATTGCAAAGGTGGAAACCTCGATCGTCCATGAAGGCCGCAAGAAGTTCCGTGGCCGTATCGTTCTGGGCGATGCGGAATCCGTCGTGATCGAAAGCGATCAGATTTCCTATGGCAGCGAACCTGTCGTGCGCATTCCATTCGACCTGATCTCGGATGCGCGCCTCGTTCTGACTGATGACCTGATCCGCGATGCGCTGCGCAAGGACAAGGCCCTGCGCGAAGGCCGCATTCCGGGTGACGATCTCGGTAGCGATGAAGCGGACGAACAGTCCGGCGGAGCCGCAACGGACGAAGCCCAAGATAAAGAATAAGTTTCAGGCGTCCGGCATCTTGAGGAGCCGGATGCGACACCAAGGAGAGTCCAATGGCAGTCAGTGCTAACAGGCTGGAGCTTCTGCAGATCGCCGATGCGGTCGCACGCGAGAAGTCGATCGACCGCGAGATCGTTCTTGCGGCCATGGCCGATGCGATTCAGAAGGCGGCGCGTTCGCGTTACGGCCAGGAAAGCAACATCCGCGCGGACATCAATGCGAAGTCCGGTGAGATCAAGTTGCAGCGCCTGCTTGAAGTTGTCGAGCACGTCGAAGATTACGCGACGCAGATTTCGCTCTTCACCGCCCGTGATCGCAATCCCGACGCACAGATCGGTGATTTCATTGCCGACCAGCTTCCGCCGATGGATTTTGGCCGTATTGCCGCGCAGTCGGCAAAGCAGGTCATCGTGCAGAAAGTGCGCGAAGCCGAGCGTGACCGCCAGTATGACGAATACAAGGACCGCGTTGGCGAAATCGTCAACGGCACTGTGAAGCGGGTCGAATACGGCAATGTGATCGTCGATCTGGGCCGTGGCGAAGCCATCGTGCGCCGCGACGAACTGATCCCGCGTGAAGCTTTCCGTTATGGCGACCGCATTCGCGCCTATGTGTACGACGTGCGCCGCGAACAGCGTGGCCCGCAGATTTTCCTGTCGCGTACCCATCCGTCCTTCATGGCGAAGCTTTTCACCATGGAAGTGCCGGAAATCTACGACGGCATCATCGAAATCAAGTCGGTTGCCCGCGATCCGGGTTCCCGCGCCAAGATCGCGGTTGTCTCGCGTGATGCTTCCATCGATCCGGTCGGCGCCTGCGTGGGCATGCGCGGCTCCCGCGTTCAGGCCGTCGTCGGCGAACTGCAGGGCGAAAAGATCGACATCATTCCATGGTCGCCGGATGCAGCTTCCTTCATCGTCAACGCGCTTCAGCCTGCTGAAGTTGCCAAGGTTGTTCTCGATGAAGATGCCGAACGTATTGAAGTTGTCGTCCCGAATGACCAACTATCACTTGCAATCGGTCGTCGCGGCCAGAATGTGCGTCTGGCTTCGCAGCTTACGGGCTGGGACATCGATATCCTGACGGAAGACGAAGAATCCGAACGTCGCCAGAAGGAGTTCGCTGAACGTTCGACCCTCTTCATGGAAGCGCTCAACGTTGACGAGATGGTTGGTCAGGTTCTGGCCTCCGAAGGTTTCGCATCGGTTGAAGAACTGGCCTATGTAGAGCCCGGCGAAATCGCCTCCATCGACGGTTTCGATGAGGATACGGCTGGCGAAATCCAGGAGCGTGCCCGCGAATATCTGGATCGCATCGAAAGCGAACAGGATGATCGCCGCAAGGAACTGGGCGTTGCCGACGAACTGCGCGAACTGCCGGGCATGACCACCGCGATGCTGGTGGCTGTTGGCGAGGACGGCGTCAAGACGATCGAAGACTTTGCCGGCTATGCCGTCGACGATCTGGTTGGCTGGCGCGAACGCAAGGACGGCGAAACCGTCGCTCATAGCGGCATCTTCTCGGCTTTCGACGTTTCGCGCGTCGATGCGGAACAGATGGTCCTGACTGCGCGTTTGAAGGCAGGATGGATCACGGAAGAAGAACTGGCATCGGCTCAGGAAGAAGTCGCTGAAGCAGAAGCCGGTGAAGAGGATGCTGCTTCTTAAGAAGCGGCTGGAATAAAAAGAGCCGCGTGGCTTCTTACGTCTGGAGCAATTCAGGCGTAAGCTGTGCGGCTCTCGCAATTAAGCTCTGAAAAATGGTCGTCGTTCATTCGAATTGATCGGCCAGTCGGCTTTCGAGTGCGGTTCCGGCCATCTTACGGGTTGTGGTAGGGCTTTTGCTCTGGTACAGCGCCCGCGTTGGGTCCCCGTGTTGGATTTGATGTGCGGGCAGACCGCAATATGGCAAGACTGGAGTTCGCGTGGAGCAGGACATGAATGACAGAACCTGTATCGTCACGCGCGAAAGCGGTTCTGCCGATGATCTGATCCGTTTCGTGGCCGGTCCCGATGGTTCCGTGGTACCGGACTTGAAAAGGAACCTGCCGGGCAGGGGATGCTGGGTCAAGGCCGAGCGTCGTCTGGTGGATGAGGCGGTCAAGCGCAAGCTTTTTGCGCGTGCGCTGAAAGAAGGTGTGACGCCGCAGGCGGATCTTGGCGCACTGGTAGACCAGTTGCTGACGAAATCTGCCCTTGGCAGCCTCGCTCTGGCTCGCAAGGCCGGGGCTGTGGTTTCTGGCTCGACCAAAGTGGATCAGGCGATCCGCACCGGGACAGCCGCCATGGTGTTGCATGCGAAGGAAGCCGCCGCCGACGGTGTGCGCAAGCTTGATCAGGCTCGCCGCGCCGTGGTGCATCTGGATGGTCCTGAAATCCCTTCTTTCTCTCTTTTTACGGGAGAAGAAATGGATTTGGCATTTGGGGGCGGAAATGTGATACATGCAGCCGTGCTTGAGGGAAAGGCGGCAGCCGGGTTCGTAAAGCGGGCACTTATGTTGCATCGCTATCGTGGTGAAAGCGCGTCGGGCCTGGATTAGAGCATGTCTCCCAAAAGTGGGAACTGGTTTTGGGATAAAGACATGCATGAAAATAAAAGCGTAAAGCGTGTCGTAAGAGTTTGATGAAACGCGACACGCTTTAGAGCGCAACTCTGGAGGGGCTTTGGCAGCCCTGGATCGGATTGCGCGTTGAAGCGGATGACTGGAGCTTTATCCAACATGACCCCGTCACGTTGGATAAAGCTCGAGTAGAGCGGCCGGAGCCGCGAAGGAAACGGAAACGTAATGAGCGATAAAACGAACGACGACAAGACGCTGAGCGTTAATACGAAGAAGACGCTGACCATGAAGCGGCCAGGCGTCGAGCAGAGCACCGTGCGCCAGAATTTCAGCCACGGCCGCACGAAGGCTGTCGTCGTTGAAACGAAGAAGCGCAAATTCTCGCGGCCTGATGAGAAGCCGGAAGTCGAGGCAGCGGCCCCGCGGCCTGCAGCACCCGCTCCGGCGGCTCCCGCGCCCGCAACTCCCGCACCGGCACAGGCCGCGCAGCCTGCCCAGCCTGCACAGCCCGCTCCGGCAGCGCGTGCGCCAGCGCCCGCAGCTCCGGCACCGAAGCCGGCGGCACCCGCTGCTTCGGTAACGAAGCCGCATGTCGCGCAGCAGCGCCCGACCCAGCAGCGCCCCGGTGGCCAGCAGGCTCAGCGTCCGCGCCCGTCCGACCGCTCCGGCATGGTGCTGAACACGCTGTCGCGCTCCGAAATGGATGCACGTCGCCGTGCGCTCGAGGAAGCGCAGGTTCGTGAAGTTGAAGAACGCGCCCGCGCGGTCGAGGAAGCCAAGCGCCGCGCCGAGGAAGATGCGCGCCGCGCCAAGGAACGCGAAGAATCTGCTCGTCGTCAGGCGGAAGAAGAAGCCCGTCTCAAGGCTGAAGCCGATGCCCGCCGCAAGGCCGAGGAAGAAGCTGCCAAGCGTATGCCGCAGCCAGAAGCCCGCACCGAACGCCGTGACGATGCACGTCCGCAGGGTAATCGCCCGCAGCAGGCTGGTCGCCCACAGGGCAATCGTCCGCCGCAAGGTGGCCGTCCGCAACAGGGCGGACCGCGCCCGGCGCCAAGCCTCGTCGATGCAGCCCCGATTCCGGGCAAGCCGCTTCCGCAGAGCCAGCTTCGCAAGCCTGGTCAGTCGGATGACGACGATGATCGTCGTGGCGCAGTCCGTCGCGGTACTCCCGCGAAGCCGGAAGTTCGCGCACCAAAAGCCACGAAGGGCGAGGATGATCGCCGCCGCGGCAAGCTGACGCTCACCAGCAACCTCGAAGAGGAAGGCCGGTCGCGTTCGCTGTCGGCGATGCGTCGTCGTCAGGAAAAGTTCAAGCGTTCGCAGATGCAGGAAACGCGCGAGAAAATTTCGCGTGAAGTGACCATTCCTGAAACCATCACGCTGCAGGAACTGGCCCAGCGTATGGCGGAGCGCTCCGTCGATATCATCAAGTACCTGATGAAGCAGGGCCAGATGATGAAGCCGGGCGACGTCATCGATGCCGATACCGCGCAGCTGATCGCTGAAGAATTCGGTCATACCGTGAAGCGCGTTGCTGAATCCGACGTTGAAGAAGGTATCTTCAACGTGGAAGACAATCAGGCTGCCATGGTTTCGCGTCCTCCGGTCGTGACCATCATGGGCCACGTCGATCACGGCAAGACCTCGCTTCTTGATGCCATTCGTCATGCCAATGTCGTGTCGGGCGAAGCCGGCGGCATCACCCAGCATATCGGTGCTTATCAGGTCGAACAGAATGGCCAGAAGATCACCTTCATCGATACGCCGGGCCACGCTGCCTTTACCGCGATGCGTGCCCGCGGTGCGCAAGCGACCGATATTGCCATTCTGGTGGTTGCAGCTGACGACAGCGTGATGCCGCAGACGATTGAATCGATCAATCACGCCAAGGCGGCGGGTGTTCCGATCATCGTGGCGATCAACAAGATCGACAAGCCGGCTGCCGATCCGCAGAAGGTTCGCACTGCCCTGTTGCAGCACGAAGTCTTCGTGGAATCGATGGGCGGTGAAGTGCTCGACGTCGAAGTGTCGGCCAAGAACAAGATCAACCTCGACAAGTTGCTCGATGCAGTTCTGCTTCAGGCTGAAATGCTCGATCTGCAGGCCGACCCGACCCGTACCGCCGAAGGTGTGGTCATCGAGGCCCAGCTTGATCGCGGTCGCGGTTCCGTTGCTACCGTTCTTGTTCAGAAGGGCACCCTGCATCCGGGCGACATTCTTGTCGCAGGCAGCGAATGGGGCCGCGTGCGCGCCCTGGTCAACGACCGTGGCGAGCATGTCAAGGAAGCCGGTCCGGCAATGCCGGTCGAAATCCTCGGTCTTCAGGGAACGCCGCAGGCGGGTGACCGCTTTGCCGTCGTTGCCAATGAAGCCAAGGCCCGTGAAATCGCTGAGTACCGCCAGCGTCTGGCCCGTGACAAGGCGGTTGCACGCCAGTCGGGTGCGCGCGGTTCGCTCGAGCAGATGATGAACCAGCTTCAGGTTTCGGGCACGAAGGAATTCCCGCTCGTCATCAAGGGCGACGTTCAGGGCTCCATCGAAGCGATCTCGAATGCGCTGGACAAGCTCGGCACGGACGAAGTTCGCGCCCGCATCGTCCATTCGGGCGCAGGCGGTATTACGGAAAGCGACGTGTCGCTGGCCGAGGCCTCCAATGCCGCGATCATCGGCTTCAACGTCCGCGCCAACAAGCAGGCACGCGACGCAGCCGACCAGCAGGGCATCGAAATCCGCTACTACAACATCATCTATGATCTCATCGATGACGTTAAGGCAGCGATGTCGGGTCTCCTGTCGCCGGAACGCCGCGAAACCTTCCTTGGCAATGCGGAGATTCTCGAAGTCTTCAACATCACCAAGGTCGGCAAGGTTGCCGGTTGCCGTGTCACCGAAGGCAAGGTCGAGCGCGGCGCAGGCGTCCGCCTCATCCGCGACAACGTGGTTATCCACGAAGGCAAGCTCAAGACGCTCAAGCGCTTCAAGGACGAAGTGTCGGAAGTTCCGGCCGGTCAGGAATGTGGTATGGCGTTCGAGAACTACGACGACATTCGCGCAGGCGATGTCATCGAAGCCTTCCGCGTCGAACACGTTTCGCGCACGCTTTAAAAACTATCCCGCCGGGCTGTCGAGAGGTGGCCCGGCTTTTCGTTATCCGGTCCAGAGGGTCTGACTCCCGGCTGGATTGTG
Source organism: Hyphomicrobiales bacterium (assembly GCA_900473915.1). Taxonomy (GTDB): domain Bacteria; phylum Pseudomonadota; class Alphaproteobacteria; order Rhizobiales; family Rhizobiaceae; genus Brucella. Next base: position 124,636 of record UCNG01000020.1, read on the forward strand.
GTAAGTTGCGTATTATTGCGCCTGCCAATTTGTAGTCATGTTGTCGGACAGTCCTCTGTGGCTGGATGCCGATTGGCGGCTGTTTATCGAGGATATAGCCATGGCACGTTCTCCAGATCCAAAAGGCTCGGGCGGCCTTTCCCAGCGCCAGCTTCGCGTGGGCGAGCAGGTGCGCCACGCATTGGCGCAGGTCCTTCAGCGCGGAGAAATCCGCGACGATCTCATTGCCCGCACGGTGATTTCCGTTTCGGAAGTACGCATGTCGCCTGACCTCAAGATCGCGACTTGTTTCATCACGCCGCTTGGCGATGCCGATACGCAGGCGGTCATCAAGGCGCTGGCGGCAAATGCGAAGTTCATTCGTGGCCGCATGGCGCCCAGCCTCAGCCAGATGAAGTATATGCCGGAATTCCGCTTTCGGGCCGATACCAGCTTTGACAATTTTTCCAGGATCGACGCGCTGCTCCGCTCGCCGGAAGTCGCCCGCGACCTGACCCATAATGAAGACGAAGACGGCGAGGACAAAACCTCCCGCAATGGAGACGAATAAAGCATGGCAAGACGGGGCAAGAAAAAAGGTCGTCCGATATCCGGCTGGGTCATTTTCGACAAGCCGAAGGGGATGGGATCGACCGAGGCGGTCTCGAAGATCAAGTGGCTGTTCAACGCCGAAAAAGCCGGTCATGCCGGTACACTCGATCCGCTTGCTTCCGGCATGTTGCCCATAGCGCTGGGCGAAGCGACCAAGACCGTGCCTTATGTCATGGACGGAACCAAGATCTACCGTTTTACGGTTAGCTGGGGCGAGGAACGTTCGACCGACGATCTGGAAGGCCAGCCGACCAAGACCTCTGACAAGCGCCCGACGCGTGCGGATATAGAAGCATTGTTGCCCAATTATACCGGCGTCATTTCACAGGTTCCGCCGCAGTTTTCGGCGATCAAGATCGATGGCGAGCGCGCCTACGACCTCGCCCGTGAAGGCGAAACGGTCGAAATCCCGTCCCGCGAAGTCGAGATCGACCGTCTGGAAATCGTCGGCGTTCCGGATGCCGACCGCACCGAATTCGAAGTTGAATGCTCCAAGGGCACCTATGTGCGCTCGCTGGCGCGCGACATGGGGCGCGATCTTGGCTGTTACGGTCATATTTCGGAGTTGCGCCGCATAGAGGTCGCGCCGTTCACGGAAGAGGATTCCGTGACGCTGGCGGAACTGGAACAGGCATGGCCGCCGCTCCCGCCGAAGGATGAGGACGGCAATATCATTGAACCCGCGCCTCGCCGCGATTTTTCGGCGATTGACGCTTTGGTCATCGATACGGGCGCCGCGCTCGACTGCCTGCCGCAGGTGCCATTGACCGACGATCAGGCCCAGCGCGTGCGTCTGGGCAATCCGGTGATCTTGCGCGGGCGCGATGCGCCTCTGGAAGCGGACGAAGCCTGTGTCACCACACGCGGAAAACTGCTCGCCATCGGCTATATCGAGCACGGGCAATTCAAGCCGAAACGTGTTTTCACAACAGGCTGAGATTTCGTCGGAAGCGTGCAGTGAGGCGGCAAATTGAATTGAGGCTGGCATTCCTGCCGATTTTGCACTATATGCCCCTCATCGATCATGCGTAAAAGCATGTCAATCGTGTAAATGGCCCGCGCTGGACGACATCCCGGCCCGGGCGTCAGGTTTTCCTCTCATCTAGAAAGGGTGTTACGATGTCGATTACTGCTGAGCGCAAGCAAGCACTTATCAAGGAATACGCCACCAAGGAAGGCGACACCGGTTCTCCTGAAGTACAGGTTGCCGTTCTTTCCGAGCGTATCGCCAACCTCACCGAACACTTCAAGGGCCACAAGAATGACAATCATTCGCGTCGCGGCCTCCTGAAGCTGGTTTCGCAGCGTCGTCGCCTTCTTGACTATGTCAAGGGCATTGACGAAGCGCGTTATCAGGCGCTGATTGGCCGTCTCGGCCTGCGCCGTTAAGGTTGAAATCGGGCGACGCCTCAAAACGTCGCCCGTTTGATTTTGAATGGGGCTATTCGTGGCCCTTGAAACCCGGTTCGGCGGCATGGTGCTCCCGGATCGGATGCCCGAGAGCCAAACGGCTCACGACTGGACCAGTCATGGGGCAGGATTGCAGGCAGTTCGTTTTGATTTTCCGCGAGCTTCCCGTTGTCTTGCCCGTGGCCTGTCCGCCAACCCGGCGATGCCTTCAGGCGCTTTTGCGCGGCATCACCACATGAGGACAAGATATGTTCAATACCCATAAAGTAGAAATCGAATGGGGCGGTCGTCCGCTCACGCTCGAAACCGGCAAGATCGCCCGTCAGGCTGACGGTGCGGTTCTCGCAACCTATGGCGAAACCGTCGTTCTGGCGACTGTCGTTTCTGCCAAGGAGCCGAAGCCGGGCCAGGATTTTTTCCCGCTGACCGTCAACTATCAGGAAAAGACCTACGCTGCCGGCAAGATCCCTGGCGGTTACTTCAAGCGTGAAGGTCGTCCGAGCGAAAACGAAACGCTGGTTTCGCGCCTGATCGACCGTCCGATCCGTCCGCTCTTCGTCGACGGCTACAAGAACGACACGCAGGTTGTCGTCACCGTCGTCCAGCACGATCTGGAAAACGATCCGGACGTCCTGTCGATGGTTGCCGCTTCCGCTGCTCTCACCATTTCCGGCGTGCCTTTCATGGGCCCGATTGGCGGCGCGCGCGTCGGCTATATCAACGGCGAATATGTTCTGAACCCGAATATCGACGAAATGCCGGAATCGAAGCTCGATCTGGTCGTCGCCGGTACGTCGGAAGCCGTGCTGATGGTTGAATCGGAAGCACAGGAACTCTCCGAAGAAGTCATGCTTGGCGCCGTTGTTTTCGGCCAGAAGGGCTTCCAGCCGGTCATCGACGCGATCATCAAGCTCGCTGAAGTTGCCGCCAAGGAACCGCGCGACTTCCAGCCGGAAGACCTGTCGGCTCTCGAAGCCAAGATGCTGGCCGTTGTCGAAAACGATCTGCGCGACGCTTACAAGATCACCGAAAAGCAGGCCCGTTACGCTGCTGTCGATGCCGCCAAGGCAAAGGCGAAGGAACATTTCTTCCCCGAAGGCGTGGAAGAAACCGAAATGTCGCCGGAACAGTTCGCGACCATTTTCAAGCATCTGCAGGCCAAGATTGTTCGCTGGAACATTCTCGACACCGGCAGCCGCATCGACGGACGTGACCTTTCGACCGTTCGCCCGATCGTGTCGGAAGTCGGCATCCTGCCGCGCACCCACGGCTCGGCCCTGTTCACCCGCGGTGAAACGCAGGCTATCGTCGTCGCCACGCTCGGCACCGGCGAAGACGAACAGATGATCGACGCCCTGACCGGCACCTACAAGCAGCCTTTCATGCTGCATTACAACTTCCCGCCTTACTCCGTCGGCGAAACCGGCCGCATGGGTTCGCCGGGCCGTCGCGAAATCGGTCACGGCAAGCTCGCATGGCGCGCAATCCATCCGATGCTGCCTGCCGCTGAACAGTTCCCCTACACGATCCGCGCCGTTTCCGAGATCACGGAATCGAACGGCTCGTCTTCGATGGCAACCGTCTGCGGCACGTCGCTGGCTCTCATGGATGCAGGCGTTCCGCTCGCACGTCCGGTTGCCGGTATCGCCATGGGCCTGATCAAGGAAGGCGAACGCTTCGCCGTTCTGTCCGACATTCTGGGTGATGAAGATCACCTCGGCGACATGGACTTCAAGGTTGCCGGTACGGAAAACGGCATCACCTCGCTCCAGATGGACATCAAGATCGACGGTATCACCGAAGAGATCATGAAGGTTGCCCTCGAGCAGGCCAAGGGCGGTCGCGTCCACATTCTCGGCGAAATGGCCAAGGCTCTGTCGACCTCGCGTGACGAACTGGGCGAATTTGCTCCGCGCATCGAAGTGATGAACATCCCGACCGACAAGATCCGCGACGTGATCGGTTCCGGCGGCAAGGTCATCCGCGAAATCGTGGAAAAGACCGGCGCCAAGATCAACATCGAGGACGACGGCACGGTGAAGATCGCTTCGTCCAACGGCAAGGAAATCGAAGCCGCCAAGAAGTGGATTCATTCGATCGTTGCTGAGCCTGAAGTCGGCGAAATCTATGAAGGCACGGTCGTCAAGACCGCCGACTTCGGCGCTTTCGTGAACTTCTTCGGCCCGCGTGACGGTCTGGTTCACATTTCGCAGCTGGCTAGCGACCGCGTTGCCAAGACCACCGATGTGGTCAAGGAAGGCCAGAAGGTTTGGGTCAAGCTGATGGGCTTTGACGAACGCGGCAAGGTTCGCCTGTCGATGAAGGTCGTTGATCAGGAAACCGGCAAGGAAATCGTTCAGGAAAAGAAGAAGGAAGAAGCTGACGCTGAATAAGCGTTGCGTCTTTTCTGACGTTGGAAAGCGCGCCTCCGGGCGCGCTTTTTTGTTGCATGGGATTCATTTCAAGATCATGGATGAGCCATGATTACACCGGCACAACAAACCCTCTTTCTCCCCTTCGATCAGGGCATTCTGGATATGCCCGAAGAAGGCCAGTCCTTTCTTGCCTGCGGCTTGTCTGCTGACCGGCGCCTGGAAGACGAATGGAAACAGGCGCTCACTTTCCTGCAGCCTTGGCGCCCTGATTGGCTTGCGTTGGAAAAGGAAGGCTTCAAGGCAGTTCCCAGATTAGGCCTTAGATTGGATGAGGAGCGCCGTTTCGCCGGGGGGCTACTCCTGCTCGGAAAACATCGCGGACGCAACGAGGCATGGTTTGCGGAGCTTCTGGCGCGTGTTGAGCCGGGCGGCTGGATCGCTGTGTCCGGTGACAAGAAGCTGGGCATCGACAGTTTCCGGAAATGGGTCGGCAATATTGCCGAAATCAGCGATCGCATGTCGAAGAACCATGCTGTGGTGTTCTGGCTAAGAAGGCCTGCCGATCTGACCGATGACTTCATCGCGGCGCTCAAACCGCTTGCGAGCGATATTGACGAGGTGTTCCGGACCGAACCCGGCATGTTCTCGCACGGCGTCATCGACAAGGGTTCGGCGCTGCTCGTGCCGCATATGGAAAGGATCGTCTTCGGCAACGTCGCCGATCTGGGCGCTGGCTGGGGCTATCTGGCTGCGCAATGCCTGAAATTTGCTGATCGCATCAAGGCGATAGACCTTTATGAAGCCGATTATGAGGCGCTGGAAGCCGCACGTGGCAATCTGGAGCGACTTGCTCCATCGGTGCCGATCAGCTTCAACTGGTTCGATGTGACCAGCGAGAAGCTGACGGGTATCTATGACACTGTGGTCATGAATCCCCCGTTCCATGAGGGGCGGGTGACGGATGTTTCGCTTGGGCAGGCATTCATTGCCGCTGCCGCTTCACGGTTGAAAGCCGGCGGACGGCTGCTGATGGTCGCAAACCGTCAGCTGCCTTATGAGACGACGCTCAAAGGACTGTTCAAGAACGTGACGCTTCTTGAAGAGGCGAATGGTTTCAAAATCTTCGATGCGAAGAAATAAAACAAAAACCCGGCATCTCAGCCGGGTTTTTTGTTGAGCAAAACGAAGATCACTCGCCGCGTTCGGCGTCGGAGCTTTTCAGCTCTTCCAGCGTCGGCATGGAGACGATGTTGTAGCCCGAATCCACATAATGGATTTCGCCGGTGACACCGCTCGAAAGGTCGGACAGCAGATAGACGGCCGATTTGCCCACATCGTCGATATCGACGGTGCGGCGCAGCGGCGAATTGCGGCGCTGATAGCTGAAGATCGCACGTGCATCGCCAATACCGGCACCGGCCAGCGTGCGCACGGGACCAGCCGAGATCGCATTGACGCGGATACCCTGCGGGCCGTAATCGGCAGCAAGATAACGAACCATGGCTTCAAGTGCTGCCTTGGCAACGCCCATGACGTTGTAGTTCGGGATAGTGCGCGTCGATCCGCCATAAGTCAGCGTCAGGATCGAGCCGCCGTCCTTCATGAGCTTTTCGGCGCGCTGTGCCATTTCCGTGAAGGAGTAGGCGGAAATCACCATGGTGCGGCTGAAATTTTCGCGTGTGGTGACGTCTGCGTAGCGACCCTTCAGTTCGTTCTTGTCGGAAAAGCCGATGGCGTGAACGATGAAATCGAGCTTGCCCCACTTCTTCTCGATTTCGGCAAAAACCGCATCGACCGATTCGATATCTTCAACATCGCAGGGCAGCACGAAATCGGAACCGACCTGTTCAGCAAGCGGCTTTACGCGCTTGCCGAGCGCATCACCCTGATAGGTGAAGGCGAGCTCTGCACCCTGTGCTGCGAGTTGCTTTGAAATTCCCCAGGCGAGTGAGTGATTATTCGCGACCCCCATGATGAGGCCGCGTTTGCCTTTCATCAGACCTTCCATATTTTCCCTCTCCCTCAGCCCTGGTAACGCTGGAAAACCAGCGTCGCATTGGTGCCGCCAAATCCGAAGGAGTTGGAGAGCACGGTGTTGAGCTGAGCGTTGTCAATGCGCTTGCGAACGATAGGCATGTCCGCGAAGGCAGGGTCCAGTTCTTCGATATGTGCGCTTTCGCAAATGAAATTGTTCTGCATCATCAAAAGCGAATAGATGGCTTCCTGCACGCCCGTCGCACCCAGCGAGTGACCGGTCAGAGACTTGGTCGCGGCGATCGGCGGGCATGCATCGCCCGAGCCGAAGACCTGACGGATGGCTTCGATTTCAGGAGCGTCGCCGGCAGGCGTCGAGGTGGCGTGCGGATTGATGTAGTCGATCTTGGTCTTGACTGTCGAAAGCGCCATCTTCATGCAGCGGATAGCACCTTCGCCGGATGGAGCCACCATGTCATAGCCGTCGGAGGTTGCGCCGTAACCGACGATCTCGCCATAAATCTTGGCGCCGCGTGCCAGCGCCGTTTCGAGGTCTTCCAGCACCAGAACGCCAGCGCCGCCTGCAATCACAAAACCATCGCGGTTCTTGTCATAGGCGCGCGATGCGGTGGAAGGCGTGTCGTTATATTTGGTCGACATGGCGCCCATGGCGTCGAATAGAACGGAAAGCGTCCAGTCGAGATCCTCGCAGCCGCCTGCGAACATGCGGTCCTGCTTGCCATACTGGATCATTTCGAACGCGTTGCCGATGCAATGGTTCGACGTGGCGCAGGCCGAGGAGATCGAATAGTTGATGCCCTTGATCTTGAAGAAGGTCGCAAGCGTTGCGGAGGCCGTCGAGCTCATGGCTTTCGGCACGGCGAACGGGCCGACGCGCTTCGGACCCTTTTCGCGGGTGATGTCGGCACTATCGACAATCGTGCGGGTCGAAGGACCGCCGGAACCCATGATGATGCCGGTGCGATCGTTGGAAACTTCCTCTTCGGAAAGTCCGGCATCTGCAATCGCCTGATCCATGGCAATGTGGTTCCAGGCCGTGCCACGGCCGTGGAAACGCATTGCGCGCCGGTCGACGAGGGCTTCGACGTCGATATTCGGGGCCCCGTGCACCTGGCAGCGGAAACCGAGCTCGGCATATTCCTCAGCCCGGGAGATGCCGGATTTTGCTTCACGAAGCGAAGCCGTCACCTCTTCGGTATTGTTGCCAATCGAGGATACGATCCCCATACCCGTTACGACCACACGCCGCATCGCGTTCTCCTTTACACCTGATCCGTGAGGGCGTGTCCGTCATGCGGATTGCCGCCTGTTCGCGGTTACATAGGTGCGATCTTCGCATGTTTTGAGCGCGGCCGCATGAAAACTGTTCACTTTTTTGCAGTCGCGCTCGTGGATGATGGTGACTGAGGCGCCTTACTGGCCCTCGCTGTCCTTGGACAGGCCGACGCGCAGATCGGTTGCCCGGTAGATGGTTTCGCCATCGGCTTTCAGCCAGCCGTCAGCCGTGCCGAGCACGAGGCGGCCGCGCATGACACGCTTGAAATCGATACCATATTCAAGAAGCTTGGTATGCGGACGCACCATGCCCTTGAACTTCACTTCGCCGGTGGAGAGCGCCATGCCGCGACCCGGTTCGCCCAGCCAACCGAGGAAGAAGCCGGTCAGCTGCCACATGCCGTCGAGGCCAAGGCAGCCCGGCATGATCGGATTGCCCATGAAATGGCACGGGAAATACCAGTCGTCCGGCCGCACGTCATATTCAGCGCGGATATAGCCCTTGTCGAACTCGCCACCGGTTTCGGAAATATCGGTGATGCGATGGACCATCAGCATCGGAGGCAAGGGAAGCTGAGCATTGCCGGGGCCGAACATCTCGCCACGTGCGCAGGCCAGGAGTTCTTCATACCCGTAGCTTGATTTCTGTTCTGCCATTACGCCTCCCTTGAGGTTCATTCTGTATCGACCGGCAATCCGGCCCGATTGTAGGTTTCACCGGAACATCCCTACCATAGACTGTTTCCGGCAGTAAAATCATGCATTGGATTAATCCGGGGTTTATCCGAAAAACCGCGCAATTCCCAAGGCTATTGATAGTTATTTCGCAACGGCATATATCAATGTCAGTATGCAATGGGCAACAGCCCGTTTGACGATTGATGATTTTGCTACAAGCTTGTGACGGAACCAACGGTGAATATGCAGTCTTCACATACCCACTCGACGGTCTCGATGGAAGAGCAGCTCCGCCGCGCGGGCCTGCGTCCGACGCGCCAGCGCGTTGCGCTTGCGAGCCTGATCTTCGCCCAGGGCGATCGCCATCTGTCTGCGGAAGACCTTCACGAAGAGGCCGTCATGGCCGACGTGCCGGTGTCTCTGGCGACGGTCTACAACACGCTGCACCAGTTCACCGAAGCCGGTATGCTGCGCATCATCGCGGTCGAAGGCTCGAAGACCTATTTCGATACGAATATCTCGGACCACCAGCATTTCTTCCTTGAAGGAGAAAATGTCGTGTTCGATATTCCGCATGGCGAGAAGGGGCAGCCGACTGTTGCCAACATGCCGGATGCGCCGGACGGCATGGAAATCGTCAATGTCGATATTATCGTTCGTCTGCGCCGCAAGACCCAGTAACAGAGGCCAATAGTGAGCCGATAGCGACGGGCATCTATCAGCGGATTGAAAAGAAAGCGGCGATGGCCGCTTTTTTGTTGCCTATTGGATCGCATGGGGCTGAAAAGAGGTAAAGTTCCCTCGCTCAGGCTGAATCGCCTCCCAGGTTTCGGCTGTACACCTTTCAAGGAGAAATCATGCGTAAACTACTCGTCGCCGCGACCATTCTCGCCGTTTTTACCGCTGGCAGCGCCTTTGCCAAGACCGTCCGGATCGGAGTTACGCCGGGGCCGCACGCCCAGATCATGGAAAAGGTCAAGGAAGTCGCCGAGAAGAACGGCCTTGAACTCGATATTCAGGAGTTCTCGGACTATGTCATTCCGAACATGGCGCTCGCGGATGGCGCGCTGGAAGCAAATTCGTTCCAGCACAAGCCTTATCTCGACAATCAGGTCGCTGATCGCGGCTTCGACATCGTGATGGTTGCCGAGACGGTCAATTTCCCGATGGGCGTTTATTCGAAGAAACTGAAGAATATCTCCGAACTGGCCGACGGCGCGACGATTGCAATCCCCAACGATCCGACCAATGGCGGCCGTGCTTTGCTCGTTCTGGCTGAAAACGGCATCATCAAGCTCGATCCGGCCAAGGGGCTGAAGGTCAGCGCCCTCGATATCGTCGAGAACACCAAGAAGCTGAAATTCGTGGAACTTGATGCGGCGCAGCTTCCGCGTTCGATGGAAGATGTCGATGCTGCCGTCATCAACACCAATTATGCCATGGAAGCCGGCCTGAACCCGGCAACCGATCCGCTGGTGCGGGAAGGCGAAAAGGCGCCTTACATCAATATTCTCGTCGTTCGCACCGCAGACAAGGATGCCGACTGGGTGAAAACCCTGATCTCATCCTATCACAGCAATGAGGTGAAGGAATTCATCGCCACAACGTTCAAGGGATCGGTGATTCCTGCCTGGTAATAATTCTGAGTGGAAGCGGGGCGGTTTTCGCCCCGCTCGCTTGTCAGCCTTTCAGTTCCATCCGAATGTTGCGGAAGGGTAGGCCTTCGTCATCTTCCGACCGCTCGCCAATCACCTTGAAGCCCATGCGGCTATAGAAACGACAGGCCCGCTCGTTGTCGGCATAGACTTCAAGCGATAACTCGCTCTTCAATCCCAAGGCGTGGCGGACCAGAGTTTGGCCCACACCAGAACCTTGAAGGTCGGGATCGACAAACAGCCCGCCGATGAAGCAATCCAGAAGGCCAATAAAACCGGCTGGCCTGCCATCAATCGTGGCAACCCATGTTTCCGCCTTTTCGAGATAGACGTCTTCGATAAGCTGGCGCTGCTGTTGAAGTCGATCTTCTCCGAGAAAAGAATGGGCTTCCAGGGAGGCACGATACCAGATGGACGATAAGGATTGCTTGTCCGATGCCTTATAGGCACGGATTGTCACTTCGTGATTTTTCATGATTTTCCAGAGTTTTGGATATACGCAAAAATTCCACCACGCGGGTGGGTTCAAATCCGTTAAAACGGCAGCGATGAACGTCTGCGCATAAAACTCCTTCGAAATTCAACCGCTTCACCATATCGGTCGGAGTCGGGCGAAGTCAAGTTTGGCCGGTTCCGCTATCCAATCCCATGGCAGAGGGCTAGTCGAAGACTTCGCCCGGATAAACGCCCCAGAGATCCGATTGCTTTATCCAGCCGCGAACGCCACCCATGTCCACCCGACACCATTGGCCGGTGCACTCGCGCACCGTACCGATCACGCCCGGCTCGATTTCGGCGGCAAGTCCTGCTGTATCGCTGGCCTCGCGGCGCATATTGATCATCGAACCCTGATTGTTCTTGAGCCAGGGGGCCGTGATGGCGGTTCGCTTGCCGGATAAAAGCGACTGGTAGACCCAACCTTCCGTGCCGTCCGCATCGCGGATACGACGCCAGTTGTCATATTCCTGGATGATCTCGACCGGCAGCCCTGCCTTCATGAAAAGCCAGGAAACCGCATAGTCGCGTCCTGGCCCGATGCGCAGATTGACGCGCGCGGGTTTAAGGCTGACGAAACGCGGCACCGGCAGTCCGCTCGCGCCGACAGTCGTGCCTGCTGACTCTGCGGCCTGCGCGCCATGGCTGTGCGAAGCGCCGAGCGGCGCCAGAATGAGAAAAAATGCCAGACAGCCAAGCGTGGCCATCAAAAAGCGTTGCGAAAGTACTCTGTACAAACTGCGACCTCTCGCCGTCCTGTCACGACAGAACGGTAGCGGCTTCAGCAGTTGAAGGGGGCTGCGAGGCGACGTTGCCGTCCTGTTTTCAGATCGTGCCTCCATCTGTATGCAACAGATCGATATACGACCTAATTATTTGATTTTAATTGCACATTTCTGGAAAATCACTGTGGATTTTCCAGGCGGCGTCTAAAGTTTCCGGTTTTTCTTTGTCTTTATCGCTTCGCCTTGATAGAGATGTTCAGCCGAAGCAATATCCCATATTGCACCGCCTTGGTTAAGGAGGTCTCAACATGAAGCTTCGGTTAACGCATTTCCCGGAAAAGTGGGAGTCGGTTTTCCGCTGGGAATGTGCAGGAAATTCCTTGGAGCGCAACCTGTCCGTTGTTTACAATACAGGCTGTTCCGGGGGGCTTTGCTCAACGATGGGGTGGAGATGTCGAACAAGAAGAAACCGCTGGTCGTTCTTACGCGAAAATTGCCGGACCCAGTGGAAACCCGGATGCGGGAACTGTTTGATGCGCGTCTGAACATAGACGACCACCGCATGAATCAGCCGGAAATCATCGCTGCGATGAAGGAAGCGGACGTTCTGGTGCCCTGCATCACGGATGTCATCGACGCGGCGGCGATCGAACAGGCTGGCCCCAATCTCAAGCTCATCGCAAATTTCGGCAATGGCGTGGACAATATCGATGTCGCAGCCGCTGCAAAGCGTGGCATCACTGTTACCAATACGCCAAAGGTGCTCACCGAGGACACTGCGGACATGACGCTGGCGCTGCTGCTTTCGGTGCCAAGGCGTCTGGTGGAAGGCGCGAACGTCCTCAACGAGCGTCATGGGCAATGGCCGGGCTGGTCGCCGACCTGGATGCTCGGGCGGCGCATCTGGGGCAAGCGCCTCGGCATTGTCGGCATGGGGCGCATCGGCACGGCTGTCGCCCGCCGCGCCAAGGCTTTCGGGCTTTCCATTCACTATCACAATCGCAATCGCGTCAATCCGCAGGTCGAGGAAGAGCTGGAAGCGACCTACTGGGATAGTCTGGACCAGATGCTGGCCCGGATGGACATCATTTCGGTCAACTGCCCGTCGACGCCTGCCACTTTCCATCTGCTGTCTGCTCGCCGCATCGCCCTGATGCAGCCGACCGCTTATATGGTCAACACGGCGCGCGGCCAGATCATCGATGAGAATGCGCTGATCGAGCTGATTGAACAAGGCAAGCTCGCCGGGGCAGGGCTGGACGTGTTCGAGAACGAACCGGCGGTCAATCCGCGCCTGCTGGCCCTTGCCGAAAAAGGCAAGGTCGTCCTGCTGCCGCATATGGGTTCGGCCACCATGGAAGGCCGCATCGACATGGGCGACAAGGTCATCATCAATATCAAGGCTTTTGTCGACGGGCATCGCCCGCCCGACCGCGTATTGCCGAACCGGATTTAATTTTTCCGGCTCGCGGTCTGCGTTTCTTCGGCGTTCTTGTCGTTGATGAAACGCAGGACCGTATGCGCATAAAGGCGCGGATTCTCTACCGGAACGCCGTGTCCGGCGTCGGGCAGGATGATCAGTTGCGCGCCCGGTATCTGGCTGGCGATGAATTCCGTATGTTCACGCGTGATGGCGGTATCGCGGTCGCCGATCACAATCGCCGTGCGCACCCGGATATCGGACAAATCCTTATCCGTATAGTTCGGCTCATTCGCCCACAGTGCATGGATTTCCTTGTCGATGCTCTCGTAATGGCGCAGTTCCGGTATCGGTTTTCCTTGGGTCCGCGCTTCGACATAGCCGGTATTGCCGTCAGGCGTCACGTTCGCCGCCTGCGCAAACAGGCTTTCCAGCCGTTCGGGATAACGCATGGCGATATCGAGGCCGATAATGCCGCCGTCGCTCCAGCCGACAAGATCAACCTTGTCGATGTTGAGAAAATCCAGCAGCGCCACATAATCGTCGGCCATCAAGCCGTAGGTGATCGGCTCCCTGGTGCGGGTGGAACGGCCTTGTCCGCGACTGTCGGCAACGATGACGGTGTGATGGCGCGCAAGAATCGGTAGCTGCGCATCCCATACATGCTGGTCGGACAAGCCGCCGGCAATGAGCAGGATAGGCGGGCCCTTGCCGACGATCCGGTAATACATTTCGATGCCGTTGACTTCGGCAAAGGCGGCAGGTGACGCGGGAATGGTCATGCACGCAATTCTCTCAGTCGAAACGGTGGAGGGAAAAGACAAGGCAAAGCCGACCAGCAGGGCGGCTATCGTCATTGTCGTCGTTCCCTTCATCGGTCCCCGGTCTCATTTTCAGGGTCTGCGGATGAGTGTCGGCAGATCGTAGAGATAGGCGATGCGCTTGATCGCCTCCTGTAGCGGTTCCAGCGTAACCGTCATCGTATGGCCGCTCGCGTGGATCAGCATGTCGGACGATGCGCAGATGGCGACATGACCCTTCCAGAAGACGAGATCGCCGCGCTTCAGGTTCGAATAAGCTGCATCAGGTACGACGACTTCGCCAAGCGAAGCTTGTTGCATGTCAGAATCGCGCAGAACTTTTCGGCCTGCCACCCACATGGAAAGCTGCACGAGGCCGGAGCAGTCGATGCCGAAGCCCGAGGTGCCGCCCCATAAATAGGGCGTGTGAAGAAGGGTTTCCGCGACGGCCACATAGTCCGCCGCATGTTCGCCGATTGGGGCAAGATGACTTGCGATCAGCGCCTCGCCGCTTTCCAGAACGGCATATTTCGTACCGCGCGTCTCGGCCGCGCCGACGATGCGCGTGCGTGAACCGAGCGACAGCGCCTTGGTGTGGGGCAAGCGGAGGTCAGCGCCGGGATAAACAAAGGTGCGCGGCACCACCACCATATGCGTGGCATCGCCCGCCGGACGTTCCAGCGCGGAAGCGGAGACGTAGCCGGTATAGCCGTCGCGCTCCGCCTGAACCCACGACCAGCCGTCCATTTCCTCGAAGACGCGGACAGAATCGCCAAAGATCATCTGCGTCTGCGGTCCGTTATCCATGCGCGGTTCGGAACGCAGATCGACAACCGGGGCGAAAACCTTCATCGGCGTTCCCGCCGCAAAACGCGCCGCTTCCACCTGACCGGTCAGCCGTTCATCGGCGAGGTCGGGGCGGTAGGCATTGAGGCGGCGATCGAGCATGGTCAAAGTGGTAACTCCCTGGCTTTGGCGATCACCAGATCAACCAGTCTTTCAACATAAAGTGCACCGGCGACCGTTCTCTTTACTAGCACATTTCGCCGGTCTTTTTCATCACGATGCCGGGAAACAAGGTCGAGCGCGCCCATCGTGTCGAGCGCGCGGGTAATAACCGGTTTGGTGACATTGAGTTTCGCTGCGAGCCCCCGAACCGTATGCGGTGGGGGCTCCAGATAGATGGTGAGCAAAATGGCTGCCTGTCGCGTGGTGAGATCGGGCATCTCGTCGCGCACCTGTTCCAGCGACAGGGTTCTCAGCAATGTCAGCGCCTGCAACGGCTTCAACTCAATTGGCATCCGGCTCCACCAAAATGGGGATTGTTTCGGAACCGTTTTATTCAATCTGCTTTCGGCGTTTCAGGCAAGCGGATTCAGCGTGCCGGATAGCGTTCTTTCAAAAGCTGGTAAAGAGCGCGAATGGCCTGCGCTTCGCCGCCGACAGGCGAGGCAGGTTTTTCGACCGGAACCCAGCCGAAAATGTCGAAATGCGCCCATTTTTCAGCCTTCTCGACAAATCTGTCGAGGAAGAGTGCAGCCGTCACCGATCCGGCGAAACCGTCGGTGGTGACATTATTGAGGTCGGCAATCCGCGAGGAGAGTTTTTGCGCATAGGGCTTCCAAAGCGGCATCCGCCACAGCGGATCCGCCGTCGCATCCGCGTTGTGCGCAATCGAAGCGGCAAGCCCGTCATCATGCGTATAGAAGGGCGGCAGATCGGGCCCGAGCGCAACACGCGCAGCCCCCGTCAGGGTCGCCATGTCAATGAGGAGTGCAGGCTCTTCTTCATCGGCAAGCGCAAGCGCGTCGGCAAGAACCAGGCGGCCCTCCGCATCGGTATTGCCGATTTCGACAGTCAGCCCCTTGCGGCTTTGCAGCACGTCACCTGGCCGGAAGGCATTTCCGGCAATCGAATTCTCCACCGCCGGGATCAACACGCGCAGCCGCACCGGCAGTTGTGCATCCATGATCATTGAGGCGAGGCCCAGCACATTGGCGGCTCCACCCATGTCCTTCTTCATCAGGAGCATGCCGCTTGCCGGTTTGATGTCGAGACCGCCCGTATCGAAGCAGACCCCCTTGCCAACCAGCGTGATTTTTGGATCGCCTGCTTTGCCCCAGCCAAGATCGATCAGGCGTGGCGCGATAGCCCCAGCACGACCGACCGCGTGGATCATGGGAAAATTCTTCTCCAGAAGCGCATCGCCTTCGATGACGGCAATGTCAGCCTTGTATTTGTTCGCCAGTTCGCGGGCGGCATTTTCGAGCGCATCCGGCCCCATATCGTTGGTTGGCGTGTTGATGAGGTCGCGCACCAGTGTGACTGCACTGGCGATGCGGCGGATTTCGGCTTCATCCAGACCGTCAGGCAAGGCCAGGCGGATCGCCTTGCCATTGGCCTTGCGATAGCGCGTGAAATTATAGCCGCCCATCAGAAAGCCAAGAACGGCGAGCGCTGCGTCATCGACAGCGCCTTCAAAGTGCCAGTCCCCTTCTGGCAGACTGCGGGCGAGCTTTCCGGCGAGAAGCTTCGACTGGCTGCCCTTTTCCGCGTCTCCGGTTCCAAACAGCGCTCCCGATAACGATCCGTCTGCACCGGGAAGGACGAGCACGCGTCCGGCCTCGCCATCAAAACCGTTGGTTCTGGCCCACGCAACGGCCCCGGCGGGAAGCCCGGAAGTGTCCAGGCCGCCTTTCGGCGTAAACCAGATTGGACGGCTTTGTTCGGATTTTCGGGAGAGAAGTTCGACAGACATGATGCTCTTTCTGGCCAGTAAGCGATGTCCGGCAAAAGCGCTTGGATTTTGTCGGAAGTTCACAAAAACAAACAAATAGCGCATCCCGAAAAGTGTGAAACTGCTTTCGGACAAGATGCGCGCTAAAACAAACAGATAGCGCGATTATTGCCGCGCGGAAACCAAAACCGCAATCGCTTTATTAACCAATCATTAGGGTTAACAGATTATTGATTTAGCAGGAATTGGGCTTGAGGGTGACTAAAGCATGTTGGATGCGCGACACGCTTTAGCGGGAGAGGCGGGATGCTGAGTATCGTTCGAAAAGACGCCATCGCAACACGTCTTGGCTTCGCCTGTATTCTTTCGGCGTTTCTGCTTTCCGGCTGCACATCGGTAGACCGGACCACGACCGGATCGGTGCGCCGCGCCGCAACCGTCGCCACTTTCGATCACATGAACGACGCGCAGCTTGCAGCCATGGCCGGGCGGCTCGGCGCGCAATATGAACGCAATCCGAAGGATCGCCAGACGGCGCTTAATTACGCCAATGTGCTGGCGCGCCTTGGCCGCAACGATCAGGCACTGGCCGTCATGCGGGCGCTTGCCATCGTCTATCCGAAGGATCAGGCTGTTCTTGCGGCTTACGGCAAGGCGCTTGCCGGTGCTGGACAGTTCGACGGCGCGCTCGATGCCATTCGCCGTGCACAAAATCCGGCCTATCCCGACTGGAAACTGGTTTCTGCAGAAGGTGCCATCCTCGACCAGATGGGCCGGAAGGAAGAAGCCCGCGCGACTTATCAAAAGGCGCTGCAGCTTCAGCCGAATGAACCGTCAGTCATCTCCAATATGGGCATGTCCTATCTGCTGGCGGGTGATGCGCGGACGGCGGAAACCTATTTCAAGCAGGCCGCAGCCGCTCCCGGCGCCGATAGCCGCGTGCGCCAGAATCTGGCCCTGTCGGTCGGCCTGCAAGGCCGCTTTCAGGAAGCGGAGGCGATTGCCGCGCAGGAGATTTCTCCGCAGCAGGCCAAGGCCAATACGGATTATCTCCGCTCCATGCTGGCCCAGCAGAACTCCTGGAACATGCTCAAGGACAAGCCGAAGGGCTGACGCTTCTTTATCAGTTGCCGCCGAACAATCCGCCTTGCGCCGAAATCTGGATGAAGGCAGGGCCGAGGATGACGATAAAGAGCACCGGCAGGAAGAAAACGATCATCGGCACGGTGAGTTTTGGCGGCAGGGCCGCAGCCTTCTTTTCGGCTTCCAGCAGACGCAGGTCACGGCTTTCCTGAGAAAGCGTGCGCAGCGCCTGCGCCACCGGCGTGCCGTAACGCTCGGCCTGGATCAGGGCCTGCGTTACGGATTTAACCGGTTCCAGACCCGTGCGATTGGCGAGATTTTCATAGGCTTGACGGCGCTCCGGCAGGAAGGAAAGCTCGGCATTGGTCAGCATGAGTTCTTCGGCAAGCTCGACGGACTGGATGCCGATTTCGTCGGCCACCCGGCGAAAGGCCGCTTCCGTGGACATGCCCGATTCAACGCAGATCAGCATCAGGTCGAGCGCATCCGGCCATGCCCGCCGGATGGATTGCTTGCGCTTGGTTGCGCGGTTCGAGACATAGAGGTTGGGCGCATAGAAGCCGGCATAGCCAGCAAAAATGCAGACGAGTAGGCGAACGAAGAATGTTTGATCGGCAAGCACGCCGAGCATGAAAATATAGATGGCGGCAATGGCCATTGCCCCGAAAGGCAGCACGAAACGCAGGAACAGGAAGATGTTGAGCGGATTTTGCCCCCGGAAGCCCGCCTGCCTGAGCGAAGCGATCGTCTTTTCATCGGCCAATGCGCGTTTGAGATCGAGCTTTTCAACGAATTCCCGGATGCCCTGCTTCTGTTGATGACGCAGGCTGCTGCGACGGTCGCTTTCGGCGGCGAGGCGGGCCCGCTCGCGTGAGCGAATGGCTTCGCGTTCGATGGCGACCGACTTCATGCGTGATTTGAGCGCGCTGCTGCTGAGGACCGGCATAAGGATCGTCACCACGGTTGCAAAAACCGCGACGGTAATCAGGACGCCGATCAGAAATTGTGGATCGGACAATTTCTGTGTGAGGAGAGAAATCATATCCGGCGCCTCACATATCGAAGTTGATCATGTTCTTCATGATGAATATGCCGGTCAGCATCAGGACAGCCGCAATGCCGAGCAGCATGTGGCCGGTCGAAGACGTGAAAAGCAGCGTCATATATTGCGGGCTCGTCAGATAGACGAGAACCATGACAATGAAGGGCAAGGCGCCGATAATCGCAGCTGAAGCCTTGGCTTCCATAGAGAGCGCATTGACCTTGGCCTTCATCTTCTTGCGGTCGCGCAGAACCTTTGACAGATTGTTGAGCGCCTCGGAAAGATTGCCGCCCGCCTGTGCCTGAATCTGGATGACGATGGCGAAGAAGTTTGTTTCGGGGCAGGGCATGGAATCGGGCATCTTGCCGACCGCTTCGGGGATGGAAAGCCCGATCTGTTGCGCCTCGACCACCTTCTTGAACTCGCTCTTGACCGGTTCCACAGCCTCACTCGCAATGAGCCGCAAGCCGTCATTGAGCGGAAGCCCGGCGCGGGTTGCGCGCACGATTACGTCGAGCGCATTGGGAAATTCCTCAAGGAACTTCTTCAGCCGCTGCTTGCGCCGGTGCAGCACGAACCAGCGCGGCAGGCCGAAGAAACCGGCAACGGCGATACCGGGCAGGAAAAGCATCGGGGCGCCGAAAAGCAGCGCAATGAAAGTAACAAGAAAGGCCGCAGCGCCGGAATAGAGATAGAATTTCTGCAAGGTGAGATTGAGTCCTGCCTGCGTCAGCAGGATGCGCAGGGGCGGGTATTTCTGGTTCTTCTCACGCTGCTTTTGCCGGGCTTCCAGATCCTTGATATTGTCCTGCAGCTGTTTGCGGCGCTTCTGGATGTCGGCGTTTCTGTCGCGCTCGCTGCGCGTAATCGCCCGTTCCGAGCCGCTGTTGCGTACGGTCTCAAAGCGCCGCGCCGCTTGATCCTTCTTGCCGAGCTTGTCGTAAAAGAGCGCATAGAACAAAGCAGCACAGGCAATGACGGCAAGCACCACGAACATCGCAACGCTGGTCGGCCCCGTCATGCATTGGCCCTTTCCATGCTGTCGAGCACGGAGGCAAGGCGGCTGTCCTCATTATAGTAGCGGGCGCGCTCCCAGAAGGCGGGACGCCCGATGCCGGTCGAGCTATGGCTGCCGAGAATGCGGCCGGAAGCGTCTTCGCCCTTGATATCGTAGAGAACGAGATCCTGGGTGGTGATGACGTCGCCTTCCAGTCCAACCACTTCGGTGATGTGTGTGATGCGGCGTGAGCCGTCGCGCAGGCGTGCCGCCTGGATGATGATATCGACCGAACCGACAATGATCTCGCGCACGGTCTTTTGCGGCAGAACATAGCCGCCCATGGCGATCATGGCTTCCATGCGGTTGAGGCATTCGCGCGGGCTGTTTGCGTGGATCGTGCCCATCGAACCGTCATGGCCCGTATTCATCGCTTGCAGGAGATCGAACACTTCAGGACCGCGCACTTCGCCGACAATGATGCGTTCGGGACGCATGCGCAGGCAGTTCTTCACCAGATCGCGCATGGTGACCTCACCTTCGCCTTCCAGATTGGGCGGGCGGGTTTCCAGACGCACCACATGCGGCTGCTGCAATTGCAGTTCAGCCGAATCCTCGCAGGTGATGATGCGTTCATGCGTGTCGATATAGCGTGTCAGGCAGTTCAAAAGCGTGGTCTTGCCCGAGCCGGTGCCGCCGGAAATGATGACATTGCAGCGCACCCGGCTGATGATCTGCAAGAGTTCGGCCCCGGCATTCGATATGGCGCCGAACCGCACCAGCTGGTCGAGCGTCAGCTTGTCCTTGCGGAACTTGCGGATGGTGAGGGTCGGACCGTCGAGCGACAGCGGTGGCGCGATGACGTTGACGCGCGAACCGTCCGGCAGGCGGGCATCGCAGATCGGGCTCGATTCGTCGACGCGGCGTCCCACCTGGCTCACGATGCGCTGGCAGATGTTGAGAAGCTGCTGGTTGTCGCGGAAACGAATGCCGGTTTCCTGCAGCAGGCCATCCACTTCGATATAGGTGCGGCGCGAACCGTTCACCATGATATCGGCAATGTCGTCGCGGGAAAGAAGCGGCTCCAACGGACCATAGCCCAGCACGTCATTGCAGATGTCGTCGAGCAGTTCTTCCTGCTCGGCAATCGACATGACGAAGTTCTTGATGGCAATAATGTCATTGACGATATCGCGGATTTCCTCGCGCGCGGCATCCGGCGCCATGCGGGACAATTGCGACAGGTCAATCGTGTCGATCAGCGCGGAGAAGACCTGCGATTTTGTGTCGTAATAGCTCTCGGTCTTTTCACGTCCTTGCGTGCCGGCCTGGATGGGGGATTTCGCTGGCGTCGAAGG
Organism: Hyphomicrobiales bacterium; assembly: GCA_900473915.1. Lineage (GTDB taxonomy): Bacteria > Pseudomonadota > Alphaproteobacteria > Rhizobiales > Rhizobiaceae > Brucella. The sequence goes on from UCNG01000020.1 coordinate 145,272, forward strand.
AATAGCTGCCTGTATGCGGGACGATTGCGCTGTTGGCAGCGCCGATGCGGGCATTGCAGCAGGCGTGGCAGGTTTGGGCGCGGGCGATCGCTTTCCGCTTTCCGGTCCGTTTCCCGTATCGTTCCCTCTTCTGCCGAACATGATTCCCTGCCGTTACCTGGTTTTGCGTGCAAACTTGCCGAGAAGGCCCGAAATGCCGCTCTTCTTGCGCGGTTGCACATCAGCCCTGCCGGTCACCACATGCGCGATATGGCTGACGGCTTCGGCAACCGGGCTTTCGGGATTGGTCTCTGCGATCATCCGGCCATTATTGGCGGCATTGCCGAAAAGTTGCGGATCGAAGTCGATGGTGGCGATGGGATCGATGCCAAGCGGTTCGGTAAAATCGGGGAGTGCGATTTCCGGTCGCTTCGGAATGCCCATCTGGTTCAGCACCAGATGCGGCTTCACATCGTTGGGGCGCAGCTGCGCCAGCGTGTCGAGGAGGTTCTTCGTATTGCGAAGATTGGCAAGATCGGGCGTTGCGACGATCACGACTTCATCGACCCGCATCAAGGTCGTCCGTGTCCATCCGCTCCAGCCATGCGCCACGTCCAGCACGACCAGCGGAGAATTGCGCTGGGCAACGTCGATCAATTCGGCAAAGGCGTCTTCAGCGAAGTCAAATGTCCGCTCCAGGCTCGACGGTGCCGCGAGGATCGACAGATGGTCGCCATATTGGACGAGCAGCCGGTCGAGATAGACCTCGTCAATGCGTTCCGGCGAAAAGACGGCATCGGCAATACCGAGCGTCGGGTCCTGATCGAAATTGATGTTTGCCGTGCCGAATGGCAGGTCCATGTCCGCCAGCACCACATCGTGCCGGAACATGTTGGAAATCGACCAGGCGACGTTATGGGCGATGGTCGATGCGCCGACGCCGCCTTTCGCGCCGATAAATGCGATGGAGCGGCCGAGCGGTTCCGCGCCGGGATCGAGAAAGATCGAGGACACGATGGCCAGAATATCGGCGAGTGAAACAGGCGCTACGATATATTCCGAAACGCCGCGCCGCAGCAATTCGCGATAAAGCCAGACCTCGTTGGAGTGGCCGATCACCATGACCTTCGAGCCGGGATCGCAGACCTCCGACAATTGCTGCAGTTCTTCGAGCAGAACATTGGGTTCGGACGCCGATTCGACGATAATCAGATTGGGCGTGGAAGCGGTCTGATAGAATTCGATTGCAGCCGCAATGCCGCCCATCATCACTTTCAGATGGGTCTTCGCCATGCGCCGGTCGCCGCCTGCGCGCTCAATCGGAATGGCGACGCTTTCGTTCACGCAGAAAGCCTGAATGGAAATGCGCGGGATTGGACGCACATTTTCAAGCATGATCGGCGCACGACCTGTTTCCGGCGCTTCTTCCTCCGGTTCGAACGCGAAGTTACTCATGGCGCCCTCTTAATACTCGGCCTGCTGGCTGCGGGGTTCGCGCCAGTTTTGCGTCTGGGCAGGCGACATTTTCACATAGCCTTGAATGCCGTTGAGCCGTGCCGTCGCGCGATCCGAATCGATAGGCGACATGGTGCGCGGCCCCAGAAGATCAGCCGGATTGGCGACCTGCGCGGCCAGATTGTTCTGCGAGGCGCAGCCAAAATTCGCGTAATGGCGGTTTTCGGGCGTGCTGGCGAGGTCGTCCGGCCAGCGTCCGCACGGCGTGGTGCCTGCTGTGATCGCATAATAGCTGATGCGGATTGGCGCTGCCGCATCGGGGCTTTCGACCGGATAGTTTTCGATGGCGATATTGTTCGCCTTGATGCCGCTGCGACGCAGTGTTGCCGACACTTCGGTGCTGAGCCGATAGGCCGCGGCCTGATTGGACGCGCCTGAAGGCACCAGAACATAAAGCATGCCGGAGCCGTTGCGTCGATAATTGGCGATGGCGCCCTGAACGATGCCGCGCTGCATCGGGCTCAGTTTCCGGTCGGCCTGCGCGACCGGAATATCGGTAACCTGCTCCCGCTCGGCAATCGTGATCGGGTGATTGGTGCGGTAATCGTCCGGCAGGGCACCCACGGTAACATGCTGGCGGTTCGCGCAGCCTGCGAGAAGGGCAAGCGACAGGGCGACGAGCGCTGGCCGGGCCGAAATCCTGAAAAAGCCTTTGGCTGAATAGGTCATGATCTGTCCCCGCTCACTTGTAGATATAACCGACGACGCCGTTGTAGCGACCGGGCGGCAATTTGGTTTCCATCGTGCCGTAAACGCGATTGACCTTGCCGAGTATGTATCCCGCGCCATCGCTGGCCGGGTTGAGGTTGTCGTCAGGCCGCGCAAGCTGCTGGCGGGCGACAGGTCGCGCCAGGTAGGGCGTTACGATCACCACCAGTTCGGATTCGTTGCGGATGAAATCCTTGCTGCGGAACAGCGCGCCCAGGACCGGAATCTTGGTAAGGCCCGGAAAGCCCGAAACCGACTGGCGCACTTCATCGCGGATCAGGCCGCCGATCATCATGGAACCGCCGGACGGCAGCTCGACAGTCGTGTCGGCGACGCGTTTGCGCAGCGACAGGACGCTCGCGCCAACGCCTTCCATCTTGTTTGTCGTGCCCGCACCTTCCGTTGTCGGCTCCGACACGGAGGTTCTGATTTTCAGGCTGATGCGTCCCGGCCCCAGCACGGTCGGCATGAATTCCAGACCGATGCCGTAATTGATCTTGGCCAGCTGATTGGTGCGTTTTCCGTCGTCATCATAGGTCACGCTGTTGATGACATTATATTCGCCGCCGACATTGAAAGCCGCCTTTTCGCCGGAGATCGCGGTCAGCGTCGGCTCGGCCAGCGTCTTCATCACGCCAGCCGATTCCATTGCCCGCAGATAGGCGGAAAAGTTGCTCGTCGCGAGGCCGAAGCCGGTATCGGACAGGTTGTTGCCAATGGCGCCTGCAATGCTCTCGGAAATCCCGCCATAGGAAATGCCGTTCGAAACGCCGCTGCCGCTCATATTGATGCCAAGCTGTTTCATGACCGAGCGGCTCACCTCGGCAACGGTGACTTTCAATGTCACCTGATCTTCGCCTACGATGGTGAGCATATTGACGATGGCGCTCTGGCGCCGTCCCCGGTCAGGGTTATTGATGGCAACGCCGCCGCCATCCGTTGGCGCGGATGCAGTCGTGGTGAACTGGCCGGTTGTAGCCTCGCCGCCAGAAACGAAAAGACCGGCGAGCTTGGCCGCCTGCGCCGAATCCTGCGGGGTCTGCACGGTTCCGGTTAGCACCACATTGTCGTTGATGAGTTCGACGCGAATGTCGGAACCGGGAATGAGACGCTTCAGCTGGGACGAGAGCCCGCTCACGTCCCGCTCGATCTCGACATCGATGGATGCGACCTGTTCGCCGTTTGGACCGAAGACGAAGATATTGGTCTGGCCGACCTGCTTGCCGAAAAGATAGATGCGCCGCGAGGTCCGCGTTACCGCATCGGCGATTGAAGGATTGGAGACGAGAACGTCATAGGCGTCCTGCGGAAGATCGAGAACGACCGACTTGTTGAGACCAAGCTTGATCGTCTGCGAGCGCTGCTGGCCGCCTACCTTGACGATGCCGGCCGCGGCCATTGCGGTCATGTCGGCAAGCGGCATGGAAACGGCGGCAAGCGCGCCGGCTAACAGCGCGATCTTTGCGGAATACGGGCGCACGCGGTTTGTTTTTCTCATGAGCGCGGTCCTATTTCTGTAACGCTGCCGGATTTGATGACCTTGATCGTCCCGCTGCGAGTGGGCGAAGACACCAGATAATCGGCCTGCTTGATATCCTTGTCTTCAACATCCTGCGTCGAGCGAAGCGCCAGCGTCAGGCGGTCGGCCATCTGCTGGGCGACGGTGATGATTTCGGCCTGTTCCGGCGTGACTTCCAGCGTCGCGGTCTGGCCAACCATGACCTTGCGGCCCTGCTCGTCTTCCTGAATGGCCTGATCGATGGCCAGAACCCGTACATTCTGCAGCACGGTTTCCGTGGTGAAGGGCGCCAGTGATTTATCGCCGCTGTCCGGCTTGCGGCGGGTCATGATGACATCGACAAAATCATTGGGGAGGATGAAGCCGCCAGCCGAGCTTTCGGCGTTGATCTGCGTCGCGACGGCGCGCATGCCGGGCGGCAGGATCGACGACATGAAGCTTTGGCCGGGGCCGATAAGCTTGGCCTTGCGGATCGGTTCGCCTGTGAAGAACTGGAGCCGCACCGTGGCGCCGCTCAATTGGTTGATGGCGTCGGGTTCACTCGCACGGGTGATGTAGCCTTCGCTGATGGCCTCTGCTGGCCAGGGCTGCCAGCGCATCTGCGATGTAAGTTCTGCCCCGACACCAAGATTTTCGGTGGCGACGAGCACGTCCTCAAGTTTGATCTGCGGGGCTTCAGGCGCGGCGACGACAGGCGCAGGCGGCGGCGTGGCGAGATTCATGGCAATATAGCCCGCTCCACCAGCCGCAAGAACGGCTACTCCTAAAATGAGCAGTCGAGCTGATTTCATGATGTGCCCCGCGCAAATCCCCACGCCTCGATGACGTGTTCCAAAATTGCACTGGCAATCGTGTAATTATGGTTAATATAATCTTATTCGCATAAAGAAAGATTGAAATTACACGTGGGCGTTGCGCATCGATGCGCTCAAAATATCCCCGCCATGGAGGCTCTCATCGTTTCTCCGACCGGCGATAGCGGGAACGTCCACAGACCGGCAGCGCCGAGCGCAATGCCATAGGGAATGCCTACGTCCTTGCGGGCCAGCGTTCCCATGAAGGCAAAGCGGTCAGCCAGAAGCGGACGCGGAGCCATCCGGTAGACAATGATCGTGAGCGTGAGCACGCCGCCGAGGATCGAAACCATCACGATATAGTCCATGAGGCCGGGATTGGGGCCGTACCACAAGGCCGTCGCCGCGATGAGCTTGGCGTCTCCGCCACCCATGGCGCGAAGGCAGAAGAGCAAAAAGGTGATGATGAGCGCAATGCCGCCAACCGCCAGATGCCAGCCAAAATCGGAAAGCGCAATGCCGCAAAGTGGCGCGAGCAGGAGAAAACCGAGTGTCAGTCCGATGGAAACACGGTTGCGGATCGTCATCGACGTCAGGTCGGTGATCATGGCGGTCACCATGGCCAGAGCGAAGATTGCCGTCATGGCTGTTGCTGTCATTGCCGCCCCCGCGTCGCCTGTGACCGCACCGTTTGCACGCAATTGCTCGCTGATGCTCAGCGGTTTGTCGCCTGCTCGAACTGTCTTGCCGTATCGTTGAATTTTTCGCCGACATTGCCGGCCATGAGCGCGACGCCGCTGATGATCGCGATGGAAACGAGCGTGCCGATCAGCGCATATTCGATGGCTGTCGAACCGGCCCTGTTCTTCATGAAACGCGTCATCAATGTCGGCATCGCATGCTCCTCGCTGTTCCGATTGCGCTGGTTTTTGGAAGTGCGCTTTAATTCGGATGTGCTGAAGCATAGGAGAGAGGAATTGTGGCCTTCTTAACGGGTATGGTTAACGAAATGCTGCAGGGCTTGTGAGGCGACGACAATCGCGCGATTGGTTAATCTTTGGCAAATTGCGGGCGCGGTCTGCACTGATTGGGGGGGGGCGACTTAATCCTTCCTTCACCAATCCTGTTCATTCTTTGCTCATTATATTGATGGGGCTTCATGAGCTTGGCCCATTATATTAGCGGGGGATGTCGCGTGACGCGTCGTTTGTTTTCTTTGGGTGGCTTGGGCATGCTGTCGGCCATGGGCGCTGCATTCATGGCCGTCTTTGCTGGCGCACCGGCATCTGCGGAAGACTATATTGCCCTTGAAACCAGCCAGGCGCGCATATTGCGGCTGGCCCGTCCCGCCGACAGCGTCGTGATCGGCAATCCGTCGATTGCCGATGCGGTCGTTCAGGATGCGCAGACCATCGTCCTGACCGGCAGGGATTTTGGCGTCACCAATATTGTTGTGATGGACAAGCAGGGCGAACCGATCCTTGATCGCGAACTGGTGGTTTCCCGCAATACACGCGGGACGACGCGAATTTACCGTCAGGCCGAAGTGCAAACGCTTTCCTGCACGCCCTATTGCGAAAAAGCCTCCACGAAAAACGGTTTTGACGACAAATAGCCGTCTTCCGGTGTGAGGTCTCGTTTCCGTTAATACTCTTTCAGGTTGTCCTGTTGTAACGATACGCCCAATCGAATTCAGGCGGAGTTGGGTGGGGTTATGACTATGGGGATTTTGGCACGTCATCTCGCGCGGGCGAGCGAGGGCGTGCGCCGGTTCGCGCGCGCGCAAGACGGCGTGACTGTGGTGGAGTTCTCGCTGCTCATCGTTCCATTCCTGCTCATCGTTTTTGCGACGATCGAAGTCGGCGTGAGTTTTGCGGCGCGTCAGGTCATATCCAATGCGACGGAGAGCGTGGCGCGCAAGTTGCAGACGGCGGGAAAGATCGGCGAGATCCAGATCAAGGACGCCCCGATCAGCGAGGAAGCCCTGCGAACCGAACTCTGCCAGCAAATGCAGTTCATGGTCGCTGCGGGCTGTCCCAATCTTTCGTTCAATCTGGGAACCTATGACGGGTTCGACAAGGTTCCGACGGACGATATTCTCGATGAGGAGGGCCGGCTCACACGGACAGGCATTTCCGGTACGAGCGGAACCTCGACAATCAACCAGCTCAACGTGGTTTACGCCTGGCCCTTGCTGACGAACATCCTTTATCTGGTCAAAAGTCCTCATGCGGCTGGCGGCACCATGCCGCTCTTTGCAACCGTTACCTGGCAGAACGAACCCTTTCCGAACTGAAACAACAGCGATCACCAGAGCGGCCAATTGTCATGCGTAATTATATTCGGAAATTTCTGAGTGACCGGCGCGGCTTGGGAGCGGTTGAGTTCGCGCTCATCGCGCCCCTTCTGCTTCTGATTTATCTGGGCTCCGTCGACCTTGCCGACGGGGTGGATACCAACAAGAAAGTGTCGCGCTCGGCGAGCGTCCTTGCCGATCTGGTTGCGCGCCAATTGTCGGTCACGACAAAAGATCTGAACAATATGTTCAATATCGGTCGCGCCTCGCTTCTGCCCTATGGCCGGAGCAGCCCGAAGATAAGGATCACCGCAATCAGGATCGACGGCACGTCAACTGCCAAGAACCTTACGCCGAAGGTCGACTGGTCCTATGCCAATGTCGCGGATTTTGCGGCAAAAAAGGGTGCCGTCGGCGATCTTCCGTCAAACCTCTTGAGTGAGGGATCGTATTTCATCAAGGTCGATGTCGAGCTCGACTACAAGCCGCTCAATGCATGGATTTCCACGAGCATTCCGATGCGCGAAACCTATTACCTGGCGCCGCGCTACACGAACACGATCCCCTGCACCAATTGCTGAGCCCTTGGCATTGCGAATAAAACTGAACATATAAAGGCAAAGCCGATGCATGGCTCTTGTTCAGGATCAGTTTTCAATGCCCGAATTACCAGAGGTCGAGACGGTTCGCCGTGGTCTGCAGCCCGTCATGGAGGGCGCGACCGTCGCGAAGGTCGAACAGCGCCGACCGGACCTGCGTTTTCCCTTTCCCGATCGCTTTGTCGAACGTCTTTCCGGGCGGCGTGTCACAGCGCTCGGCCGCCGTGCGAAATATCTGACCATCCATCTCGACGACGGCCTTTCGGTCATCAGTCATCTGGGCATGTCGGGGTCGTTTCGCATCGAGACCGATGATGGCAGCGGCACGCCCGGCGAATTCCATCATGAGCGTTCCAAGCTGAGTGCGCATGATCATGTGGTGTTTCACCTCCGGCGCGCCGATGGCGCTTCTGCCCGCATCGTCTACAACGATCCGCGCCGGTTCGGCTTCATGCTCTTTGCCGAAGAAGGCACGCTCGACAGTCATCCGCTGCTCGCAGGCCTTGGCATAGAGCCGACAGGCAATCTGCTTTCCGGCGCTGTCCTGGCGGAACTCTTCGCGGGCCGCAAGGCACCTCTCAAGGCCGCGCTGCTCGATCAGCGCCTCATTGCCGGCCTCGGCAATATCTATGTCTGCGAGGCGCTCTGGCGCAGCCACCTGTCGCCGATGCGCGCCGCCGGGTCCGTGGCGCAGGACCCCGAAACCATGGACCGGCTTGCTTCCGACATCCGCACGGTGATTGCGGAAGCCATTGCCGCAGGCGGCTCCACGCTCAAGGATTACATTCAGGCGGATGGCGCGCTCGGCTATTTCCAGCACGCCTTCTCCGTCTATGGGCGCGAGGGTGAGCCGTGCCGAAATCCCGCCTGCAACGGCTTTGTGGAACGGGCGGTTCAATCTGGACGTTCGACTTTTTTCTGTGCCTCCTGCCAGCAATGAATGCTTGAAAAAGTGGTTCTGCCGGTCCACCTTGCGCGCCAACGAGGACGGTTCCAATTTTAACGGAATCGCCGACCGCTCTAACTATTTGTCTTGTCGCATTTTCCAACGCAAAACCGTTTCACATTTTTGCTGGAAATGCTCTAGCTAGCCGTTGATGGAGGAGTTCAAACCCATGGCCTATGAGACGATCATCGTTGAGACACGCGGCGGCGTTGGCCTTATCCGCCTCAATCGCCCGCAGGCGCTCAATGCGCTGAACCGCAAGGTGCTCGACGAACTGACGGAGGCGCTCGGTGCTTTCGATGCGGACGGCAAGATCGGCGCAATCGTGCTGACCGGCTCCGAAAAGGCCTTTGCGGCGGGTGCCGACATCAAGGAAATGCAGCCGATCGATTTCGTGGGTGCCTATCTTCAGGACATGTTCGCCGACTGGCAGAAGGTGGACCGCGTCCGCAAGCCGATCATCGCGGCGGTTTCGGGCTATGCGCTCGGCGGCGGCTGCGAGCTGGCCATGATGTGCGATTTCATCATCGCGGGCAGCAATGCGAAATTCGGACAGCCGGAAATCACGCTCGGCGTCATGCCCGGCATGGGCGGCTCGCAGCGTCTCACGCGCTATGTCGGCAAGTCCAAGGCCATGGATATGTGCCTGACCGGGCGCATGATGGACGCGGCCGAAGCTGAACGCAGCGGCCTCGTTTCCCGGGTCGTCGCACCGGAAGAACTACTGGAAGAGGCGCTGAAGGCAGCCGAACGCATCGCCTCCTTCTCGCGTCCGTCGGTACTGATGACCAAGGAAGCGGTCAACCGCACCTATGAAATGACATTGAGCGAGGGGCTTCGCTTCGAACGGCGCCAGTTCCATTCGCTGTTCGCGACCGAAGACCAGAAGGAAGGCATGGCGGCCTTCATCGACAAGCGGACGCCGTCGTTCAAGAATCGCTGATTGACCGGCTGGCGGTTCAATGGCCGCCCCTGACAGGACTTTCCGGAAGCCTCCCAGCCGCGCTGGAGGGACTTCCGGGCCGGGTTTGCGGCTTTTTGATCGCGCTTCGGGGCAGAATCCACGTTGACGCCGCGCCAAAGCTGATCTATAAGCCCGCCCACGGATCGGCGGCCCAAAGGATTTTTCTCGGCTGCCCTAGAGGTTTTGTGCCCGGCGGTTTTTGCCCCTGGCTAGCTGACAGAAAAAAGAGAGGCATTTATGGCCAATACTCCTTCGGCCAAGAAGGCAGTGCGCAAGATCGCTGCCCGCACCGAAATCAACAAGTCCCGCCGTTCGCGCGTTCGCACTTTCGTGCGCAAGCTGGAAGACGCTCTGCTGAGCGGCGACAAGCAGGCTGCTGAAGTCGCATTCAAGGCTGCTGAGCCTGAACTGATGCGCGCTGCTACCAAGGGCGTGATGCACAAGAACACCGCTTCGCGCAAGGTTTCCCGCCTTGCTCAGCGCGTTAAGGCTCTGAGCGCCTAAGTACGCCTAAATATTCATCCATTCTAATGGATTGGTTTCGAAACCCGGCTCATTGTTAGCCGGGTTTTCTTTTTTGAGCATTTTTCGGGCAAACGGCATTCTTTCTCTCCACCTGGAATTGAAGAGATATTTCAATGGCTAGCTGGATTTTTTTTAAAGGATGTCAATCGTCTGCGGCGATATTTAATTAGTATTTTCAAATAGTTGCAGATTATTATCCACTGTTATCCACAGGCTGGTTTAGGGACTCGGAAGGGTGTTTGAGTCAAGAAATATTTTTAAATTTATTTTTCGGACGGAACATATCAGGACCACCTAAAAATTGTCCTATGAAAACGCATTGAATCCAAAGGTGTTATTTCGCTGGCGTCCGATTCCCCCCTGTTATGGGGAGGGCCTGCAAGAGCTTTTGGCAAAAAAATGTGGTTTTCTGAGGCTTGCCCTTTGCAGTCGGGCTTCGCTAAAGTCAGGGCATAAGAGGGGTGGGCCATCGGCCCGGAGTTAGCATCAAATAACGAGTTTGTCGGCGTGGGCGTCACAGCCCGCGGGTGTTATATTCTGGTCTCAAGGTCCCGATCCTCATGGTTGATTGCTTACCATTCATTAACCGGAATGCCGTTTTAGGCATGTCCCCGACAATTGAATGGTTGTGGCGGATTTCTTTCCGGGCAATCAGCCTCCGGTAAAAGTGTTGTGAGTCGTAAAAAGGTCGCCGGGAAGGAGTATCCGGGTGTTGGTCCTGATGGGACCGTTTGAGTTTGTGTTGGGCCCAGAGCTTCAGAGCCGGGCTTGGTGAGTGAGTACCTGCTGGCTAGACGGATGATAAATCTGCGGTTCGGACAGGAAAAAATGACAAGCGTCAGAAAACGGCGCGTACGAATGTGAAGGCAGGCGAGACGATGGCAATGATGACCGGCAAATCGACGGCAACGATGGGTGATGATGCACATGCGAACCGTATCCACGGATCTTCTGCTAGCGGAAATGACAAGAGCCTGGTCGAGTTGAGCGGCAATGCAGGTGACGAGGTTTTCGAGCGCCTTTCGGCAAAGCTGAAAGCCCGCGTCGGTACCGAGATTTATTCCAGCTGGTTCGGTCGTCTGAAGCTTGATGACATTTCCAAGAGCATTGTCCGCCTATCGGTTCCGACGGCATTTCTGCGCTCCTGGATCAACAATCATTATTCCGAACTGCTGACCGAGCTGTGGCAGGAAGAAAACCCCCAGATTCTGAAAGTCGAAGTGGTGGTTCGCGGCGTCAGCCGCGTGGTACGCAGCGCCGCTCCCGTGGAAGCCTGTGACGCAGCGGACGCCAAGCCTGTCGTCGCTCCGCGCGAAAAGGTGGTCTTCCCGATCGGCCAGTCTTTTGGCGGCCAAGCGGCTGGTGAAAAACGAGGCTCCGCGGTGGTCGCGGAATCGGCAACGGCCTCCGGCGCGGTTCTGGGTTCGCCGCTCGACCCGCGCTATACGTTCGACAGCTTTGTCGATGGCGCATCGAATCGCGTGGCGCTCGCTGCAGCCCGTACCATTGCCGAAGCCGGTTCCAGCGCCGTGCGCTTCAATCCGCTCTTCATCCATGCTTCTGTCGGCCTCGGCAAGACCCACCTTTTGCAGGCCATCGCCGCTGCCGCGCTCCAGCGCCAGGAAAAGGCCCGCGTTGTCTATCTGACGGCTGAATATTTCATGTGGCGCTTTGCAACCGCCATTCGCGACAACAACGCGCTTTCCTTCAAGGAGCAGCTTCGCGATATCGATCTTCTCGTGATCGACGACATGCAGTTCCTGCAGGGCAAGTCGATCCAGCACGAATTCTGCCATCTCCTGAACACGCTGCTCGACAGCGCCAAGCAGGTCGTGGTCGCCGCAGACCGCGCGCCGTCCGAACTGGAATCGCTTGATGTGCGCGTCCGTTCGCGCCTTCAGGGTGGCGTTGCGCTCGAAGTGGCTGCGCCCGACTATGAAATGCGGGTCGAAATGCTGCGCCGCCGTCTGGCCGCTGCACAGGCGGAAGATCCGAGCCTCACCATCGGCGAAGAGATTCTCTCGCACGTTGCCCGCACCGTCACCGGATCGGGCCGCGAACTGGAAGGCGCTTTCAACCAGCTCCTGTTCCGCCAGTCTTTCGAGCCGAATATTTCCATCGACCGCGTCGATGAATTGCTCGGCCATCTGACCCGCGTTGGCGAGCCAAAGCGCATCCGCATCGAGGAAATCCAGCGCATCGTGGCGCGTCATTATAATGTCTCGAAGCAGGACCTGCTGTCGAACCGCCGCACGCGCACCATCGTCAAGCCGCGTCAGGTGGCGATGTATCTCGCCAAGATGATGACGCCCCGCTCGCTGCCGGAAATCGGTCGCCGCTTCGGCGGTCGCGATCACACCACGGTTCTTCATGCTGTGCGCAAGATCGAGGATCTGGTCGGTGCCGATACCAAGCTGGCGCAGGAACTCGAACTTCTGAAGCGTCTTATCAACGATCAGGCAGCCTAATCGGTAACCTTCCCCGCTATCAACGGCGGTTATCAACAAAAAGCCCGGGCCCTGTCGCTTTCCGACACGGCGCGGGCTTGCTTTTCTCCTTAAAAATCTGCCACTTTAACGGACCTTCTGGCGCCCCGGGCGCCTTATCGACAGGGGCCGCCTGCCTGCCCGTCAGATGCAGTTGGCCTGTCCCAGCGAGCGAGTGCGTTTGAACATGCGTGTTACCCTAGAGCGATCGAACCTTCTCAAATCTCTCAACCACGTCCACCGCGTCGTGGAACGCCGCAACACGATACCGATTCTGTCGAACGTGCTTTTGCAGGCCGAGGGCGCAAGCCTCGCGCTGAAAGCCACCGATCTTGATCTTGAGGTCAATGAAGCGACTGCCGCCATGGTGGAGCAGGCTGGTGCCACCACGGTTCCGGCGCATCTCCTCTATGACATCGTCCGCAAGCTGCCGGACGGTGCCGAAGTCATGCTCTCGACCAACCCGGATGGCGGTTCCATGTCGGTCATCTCCGGCAAATCGTCCTTCCGCCTGCAGTGCCTGCCGCAGTCTGACTTCCCGGAGCTGACCGCAGGCGCGTTCACTCACTCGTTCCGCATCGAGGCACAGGCGCTGAAGCGTCTTATCGACCGCACGCAGTTCGCGATCTCGACGGAAGAAACCCGCTATTATCTGAACGGCATTTTCTTCCATGCCATCGAAAGCGACGGGGCGCTGAAGCTGCGCGCTGTCGCGACCGACGGTCACCGTCTGGCGCGCGCCGAACTGGAAGCGCCGTCCGGCACGGAAGGCATGCCGGGCATCATTATCCCGCGCAAGACGGTCGCCGAACTGCAGAAGCTGGTCGATGTGCCGGATGTAGTCGTTACGGTTGAGCTGTCGGATGCCAAGATTCGCTTCACGGTTGGATCGGTGGTCCTCACGTCGAAGCTGATCGACGGCACTTTCCCGGATTACCAGCGTGTTATTCCGTCCGGCAACGACAAGAAGCTCACCATCGGCCGCCAGGAATTTGCGGCCTCCGTGGATCGCGTCTCGACCATTTCGAGCGAACGTGGCCGCGCGGTCAAGCTTTCGATTGCCGATGGCCAGCTGACGCTCACCGTCAACAACCCGGATTCGGGCAGCGCAACCGACGAGTTGGCTGCGGACTACGATGCCGATCCGCTCGATATCGGGTTCAATTCGAAATACCTGCTCGACATTACCAGCCAGCTTTCGGGTTCGGATGCGGTCTTCATGCTGGCCGATGCCGGTTCGCCGACACTGGTGCGCGACACGGGTGATGACGATGTGCTGTACGTGCTCATGCCTATGCGTGTTTAAAGAACAGAAAAGTGAATAGGCCCGAGCCTGATCAAAGCCGCCCGGATCGCGTTTCGATCCGGCGGCTTAAACTTTCCAATTTTCGCAATTATGCGGAATTGTCGTTGCCGCTTGGCCCCGGTCACGTGGTGCTGACCGGCGAAAACGGCTCCGGCAAGACCAATCTGATCGAAGCGGTTTCCTTTCTGTCGCCGGGACGTGGTCTGCGGCGCGCCGCTTATGACGATGTGGCGCGCACCAATTCGCTGGACGGCTTTGCAATCCATGCCGCGCTCGACTGCATGATCTATGGCGAGGCGGAAATCGGGACCGGAACCGCAGGCGGCGGCGAGGGTGGCCGCAGGGTCCGTATCAATGGTATTGCCGCTTCCGGTGACGATCTGCTTGATTATGCGCGCATTCTCTGGGTGGTGCCGTCCATGGACGGGCTTTTCACCGGCGGCGCTTCTGATCGGCGGCGTTTTCTCGACCGCATGGTGCTCGCCATCGATACAGCCCATGGCAAGCGTGTGCTTGATTATGAGAAGGCGATGCGCAGCCGCAATCGTCTGCTGAGCGACGGCAACAATGACGACCAATGGCTGGATGCGATTGAAAGCCAGATGGCGGAGCTTGGCATAGCCATTGCAGCCGCCCGCGCCGAGGCCATGCGTCTGATCGCGGCGATGATCGAACGACTTCCCGCTGAAGGACCGTTTCCGAAGGCCGATTGCTTTCTGGAAGGCGCGCTCGAGCAGAGAATCAATGTCGAGGCGGCGCTTGACCTCGAAGAAGATTTCCGCCGCATTCTGCGTGATGGCCGTGCGCGCGACCGGGCGGCGGGCCGCACGCTTGATGGTCCGCATCGCACCGACCTGATCGTCCAGCACAGGCCCAAATCCATGCCCGCCGCGCTCTGTTCCACCGGCGAGCAAAAGGCATTGCTGATTGGTCTGGTGCTTGCTCATGCGCGGCTGACGGCAGAACTTTCCGGCATGGCGCCTATACTCCTGCTCGATGAAATCGCCGCGCATCTCGATACGGGACGCCGTGCTGCCCTGTTCGGCATTCTCGATGAACTTGGCGGGCAGGCTTTCATGACCGGCACTGATCGCGCGCTTTTTGAAGCGCTTGAAGGCGAGGCGCAGTTTTTCAATGTCGCGGCCGGTCAACTGACACGTATATGAGGCAAAATATCCGCTGACAGCGCGTCGGTAGAGGCATATGTTCGGCCATCATGAACGCACCATCGAAGCCCTTTTCATCCGAAGAACTTGAACGCTATGCGCGTCATATCGTGCTGCCGGAAATCGGCGGTCCGGGCCAGCAGAAGCTGAAGGCCGCCCGCGTGCTGATTGTCGGCGCTGGCGGGCTTGGCGCGCCGGTGCTGCAATATCTGGCGGCTGTCGGTGTCGGCACGCTCGGCATCATCGATGACGACACGGTGTCGCTGTCGAACCTGCAACGTCAGGTCATTCACGACACACAAAGCGTCGGCCAGCCCAAGGTGGAAAGCGCGCTTGCCACCATTGCCCGCATCAACCCGCATGTGAAGGTTGAAGGCCACCAGCTTCGCCTCGATGCGGACAATGTCGAAGCCTTGATCGGCAATTATGACGTTGTGGTGGACGGTTCCGACAATTTCACCACGCGCTATATTCTGGCCGATGCCGCCGCGAAAGTCGGGCGCCCGCTGGTCACCGGCGCGATGGGCCGTTTCGATGGCACTGTCACGGTGCTGATGCCCTATGCAACCGGCGCAGACGGCAGGCCCAACCCGTCCTATCGCGATCTTTTTCCGGAAGCGCCCCCGCCGGGAACGGTGCCAACCTGCGCGGAAGCGGGCGTCCTCGGTGTGCTGCCCGGTGTGATCGGCAGCTTGCAGGCGATGGAGGTGATCAAGCTCATTACCGGTATCGGCGAGCCGCTGGTCGGTCGCTTGCTGCTCTATAATGCGCTCAATGTCCGTTTTGAGACCATTCGTTACAAGGCGCGCAAGAAGGGCTGAGCATGGCGCTGACATTAACCGATGAAGAGCGTTCCATCGCTGCCGGAGAACAGGGCGAAGGCGCTGCGATGGCCATGCGCATCGTGGCCGACACGGCACGATTGATGGGGGCTCCGCATCTCATTCCGGTCGCATCCGCCCATATCGATGGCGCGCTTTATCATGGCGACAGTGGAACGCTTTTTGCAGAGAAGCTGGTAGAGGGCGGCGCGAAGGTGAAGGTGCGCTCCACGCTCAATGTCGGTTCCATCGATTTGACCGGCTGTTCGCGAAATAATTTGCCGGCTCACGAGGCGGATATGGCCAGGCGCATGATGCGCGCCTATATCAAGCTCGGCTGCGAACCGACATGGACCTGCGCCCCCTATCAGGCGGGACATCGCCCGGAGAAGGGCACGGATGTGGCTTGGGGCGAATCCAACGCAGTCGTCTTCTGCAATTCGGTTCTGGGCGCGCGCACCAATCGCTATGGCGATTTTCTCGATATCGCCTGCGCCATTGCAGGCCGCGCGCCGGATTATGGCCTGCACCGCCCGGAAAACCGCCGCGCTACGGTGGTTCTCGATATTTCCGCCATTGACCCCGCCTTCCTACGCTCCGAAGTGGCCTGGCCCATTCTCGGCAATCTGTTCGGGCGCAGCGTAGGCACGAATATTGGTGTCGTCGCTGGCAGTCCTGTCCATCCCGATGAGGACGATCTCAAGGCTTTCGGTGCGGCGTCGGCGTCGGTTGGTGCCGTCGGCCTGTTCCATATCGCGGGCGTGACCCCGGAAGCGCCCGATCTTGAAACGGCCTTGCAGCATCAGAAGCCGGAAGGTGTCATTCTGGTCACGCGAGACATGATCGAGATGACGCGCAAGCGGCTTTCGACGGTCGAACGGGTGGATCATATCGATGCGGTCGCCATCGGCAGCCCGCATCTTTCGATAGCGGAATTTGACCGCCTGGAGCGCGCCATCGCGGAACGCAAGCTCGCCGTGCCGCTTTATGCCTGCACCGGGCGCCATGCGCTGGCTGAACTTGAAAAGGGCGGGCGCAGGCAGGCGCTGGAGAAGGCGGGCGTCGTCATCGTCGCCGATACATGCGTGGTGGTAACGCCTATTTTGCCAGCTAAGAATGATGCCGTCCTGATGACCAATTCCGGCAAGTTCGCCCATTATGCACCCGGCAATACCGGCTATGGGGTGCTTTATGCCTCGCTGGAGGAATGCGTGGAAAGTGCGGTCACAGGGCGTCCCATTTTTGAGGGGCAAGCGGCATGAGCAGGCTCGAAACCACGATCCTTGTTGCCGGAAAAGGCGCGGAGGCTGAGGCGCTGGTCTTGTCCGCACCGATCAGTTTCTGGGGCGGTGTCGATCCCAAGAGTGGTCGCATTGCCGATGTGCGCCATCCCGAGCATGGACAGAGCATCGCCGGGCGCGTGCTGTGCCTGCCGGGAACCATCGGGTCGTCATCGGCGGCGGCGGTGCTTCTGGAGCTTGTCCATAGCGGCCATGCGCCTGCGGCCATTGTCCTGCATGAGCCGGATGCGATCCTGCTGCTTGGCCTGATCGTCGCCCGTGAAATGGGGCATTGTGTGCCGATTGCCATTGAACTTGAACGTGAGGCGCAAAAGCAACTCGCCGGCCATCGGGTGACGGTCGGCGAGGATGGAATTATCTGGATCGCTCCTTAAACCCGTGTATTTTCGCTGTCGCCGCGCTTCCCCTCGCCCTTCGAGACGCCTCCTTTCGACAAACTCAGAAGGCTCCTCAGGATGAGGGAAAAGAGACCGCATAGGCGGCTCTAATATTGCGTGTTGCGATCCACAACGTGTTCCAGCGTCCCGTCGCGCTCAAAAGCTTCGATCTGGCGGATGATCTGCGGCACAAGAGCGGTCGCCGATGAGCTTGCCGCCGCATGCGGGGTGATCGTCACGCGCGGATGGTCCCAAAGCGGGCTGTTGGTTGGCAGCGGTTCCTGCGTGAACACATCGAGCGAAGCTGCCGACAGAAGACCGCGATCGAGCGCGGCCAGAATATCCGCCTCATTCTGCAATCCGCCGCGCCCGGCATTGATCAGCACCGGCGCGCCGAGCGGCCCGTCACTCTTCAATTGCGCGAACATCGACATGGAGAGGATGCCCTTCGTGTCCGGCGTCAGCGGCAGCAGGCAGACGAAGATATCCGGCGTCTTGAGGAATTTCCCAAAGCCGTCCTTGCCGTGATAGGTCTGTACGCCATCGATGTCCTGCGGACGGCGGCTCCAGCCGGTCACGTTGAAGCCAAGCGTTTTCAGCTTTTCCGCCGCATCGCGACCCAATACGCCGAGGCCCATGATGCCGACTGTCACTTCATGCGCGGCGGGCTGGCGGCGATCTTCGTGCCAGACATGATTTTGCTGCTGCTTGCGATAGCGCTGTCCGAGACGGTGGTGGTCCAGCACCTGCCAGACGACATATTCCGTCATGCGCATGGTGAGATCGTCAGAGATGATGCGCACTAACGGCACATCGGGGATCCGGTCATCGAGGAAGACGTGATCGACGCCCGCACCCAGTGAAAAGATGACTTTCAGATTAGGCAGCTTCTCAAGTGAGCCCGGCTTCTGCTTCCACACCAACGCATATTTGATGGAGGGGTCAATTTCTGTGCGATCCGTCACTACCGGACGGTCTGGCGCGTGATCCCGAAACGTCTTCAGCCAGATTTCCGGGTCCCAGTCGGTGATCGCGAGAAGAATATTGTCCTTGGTTTCGCTCATTGTTTTACCCCTCCCTGTGTTGCTTCCATGTGGAAAGCGGCAGCCATCAACGCCTTGGTATAATCGGTCTGCGGATTGGCAAAAACATCCTTTGCCGCGCCATATTCGACTGCCTTGCCGTTGCGCATCACCAGTACATCATTGGCCAGTGCCCGCACCACTTTCAGATCGTGGCTGATGAAAAGATAGGCAAGATCGTGCTTCTTCTGCAATGCGCGCAACAGATCGACAACCTGCGCCTGCACGCTCATGTCCAGCGCCGAGGTCGGCTCGTCCAGCATGACGAATTTCGGGTTCAGCGCAAGAGCGCGCGCAATGGCGATGCGCTGGCGCTGGCCGCCGGAAAACTCATGCGGATAGCGGAAGCGGGTTTCAGGATCGAGGTTCACTTCCTTCAAAGCCGCAACGACACGCGTATCGCGGTCGTCTGCGGAAAGTTTCGGCTCGTGCACCAGAAGCCCTTCGGCGATGATGTCGGCGATGGTCATGCGCGGCGACAGCGAGCCGAACGGGTCCTGAAACACGATCTGCATTTCCCGGCGCAGCGGGCGCATGTCCTTGAAGCTGTATTTGGCGATGTCGCGACCGTCGAAATTGATCTCGCCCTTGGATGAGATCATGCGCGAAAGCGCCAGGCCAAGCGTCGTCTTGCCGGAACCCGATTCGCCGACCACGCCGAGCGTCTGTCCGGCGCGCAAGGTCACGTCGATGCCGTCTACCGCCTTCACATGGTCGACGGTCTTGCGCAGGAAACCTTTCTTGATCGGGAACCAGACGCGAATGTCCTTGCCTTCCATCACCGTTTTCGCGGCGGGATCGGCAGCAGGCGGTTCGCCCTTCGGTTCGGCGGCAAGCAGGTGTTTGGTGTAGGTGTGCTGCGGGTTCTCAAAAATGTCCTGCGTCGAACCGGCCTCGACGATCTTGCCCTTGCTCATCACGCAGACCTTGTCGGCGATCTTGCGCACGATGCCGAGATCGTGGGTGATGAACAGCATCGACATGCCCTGCGCGGCTTTCAGTTCGGCAAGCAGCTTCAATATCTGCGCCTGCACGGTAACGTCGAGCGCGGTGGTCGGCTCGTCGGCAATCAGCAGTTTCGGCTTGTTGGCCAAGGCCATCGCGATCATGACGCGCTGGCGCTGTCCGCCGGAAAGCTGGTGCGGGAAAGCGGACAGGCGCTTTTCCGGTTCGCGAATGCCGACTTCGTGCAGAAGTTCAAGTGTGCGTGCCCGTGCCTGGGCGTCGCCCATGCCTTGGTGCATTTTCAGGATTTCGCCAATCTGCCGCTCCACGCTGTGCAGGGGATTGAGCGAGGTCATCGGCTCCTGAAAGATCATCGTGATGTCGTTGCCGCGCACGCGGCGCAGTTCCGGCTCCGAAGCCTTCATCAGATCCTTGCCGTTGAAAAGAATTTCCCCGGAAGGATGGCTGGCGGAAGGGTAGGGCAGCAGTTTCAGGATCGACAGGGCCGAGACGGATTTGCCCGAACCCGATTCGCCGACGAGTGCTACCGTTTCGCCTTCGGCGATGTCGAAGGATATGCGGTCGACAGAAACGCGTTCCTCACCATTCTGGCGGAAGGCAACCGACAGATCGCGGACGGACAGGAGAGGATTGTTCATTGATCCGCCACTCATTGGCCCACTCATTGAAATGCCTTTCGCGGATCGAAGGCGTCGCGTGTTGCCTCCCCGATGAAGATCAGAAGCGACAGCATCAGCGAGATGACGACGAAGCCGGTAATGCCGAGCCACGGCGCCTGAAGGTTGTTCTTGCCCTGGGCAAGAAGTTCGCCCAGCGAAGCCGAACCGGGCGGCAGGCCGAAGCCGAGGAAGTCGAGCGAGGTGAGCGTGGTGATCGAGCCGTTGAGGATGAAAGGCAGGAAGGTCAGTGTCGCGACCATGGCGTTGGGCAACAGATGCCGCCACATGATGGTGCCGTTCTTCACACCGAGCGCGCGCGCCGCATTCACATATTCAAAATTTCGCGCCCGCAAAAACTCAGCGCGCACGACGCCGACGAAGGCCACCCATGAGAACAGGAGCATAATGCCGAGCAGCACCCAGAAGCCGGGCGGCAATATCGCCGCGATAATCAGCAACAGGTAGAGAACCGGGATCGAGGACCAGATTTCGATGAAACGCTGGAAAAGAAGATCAACCCAGCCGCCGAAATAGCCCTGCACTGCGCCCGCCGTCACGCCGATTATTGCCGAGAAGAAGGTGAGGATCAGGCCGAAAAGCACCGAAATGCGGAAGCCGTAGAGCGCGCGCGCAAAGACGTCGCGCGCCTGATCGTCGGTGCCGAGCAGGTTGAAATTGCCGAAGCGGCAGTTGGGATCGCTCACGCCTTGGCTGTAGCGCTGACAGCGCTCTTCCGGCGAATAAAGCCAGAATGGCTTCGACGGGGCCGCTTCTGGTATCTCGCTGTTCACGGTGTTGTAGGAATAGCGGATCGGCGGCCAGATAGCCCAGCCATTATTGTTAATCTCGTCCTGTATCACCGGATCGCGATAGTCGGTGACGGCATAAAAGCCGCCGAATTTTTCTTCCGGGTAATCGACAAAGACTGGGGCCAGCAGTTCCCCTTTGTAGGAAACGAGGATAGGCCGGTCATTGGCGATGAATTCGGAACAAAGGGCTGCGACAAGCAGGAACAGGAAAATCCACAGCGACCAGTAACCGCGCTTGTTTGCCTTGAAATTCTGCCAGCGGCGCTTGTTGAGCGGCGACAGAAACGGACGTTTTACCGGCTTTGCGGTGGCGAGGGTGGTGTCGGTCATCACACGTCCCTCCGGTCAAAATCGATGCGCGGATCGATCCACGTATAGGTGAGGTCGGACAGGAGGCCGACTAGCAGGCCGATCAGCGAGAAGATGAAGAGGTTGGCGAAGACCACCGGATAATCGCGGTTGATGACCGACTGGTAGCCAAGGAGGCCAAGCCCGTCGAGCGAGAAGATGGTTTCGATCAGAAGCGAGCCGGTGAAGAAAGCCGAAATGAAGGCACCCGGAAAACCGGCGATCACGATCAGCATCGCGTTGCGGAAGACGTGACCATAGAGAACCTGATTCTCGGTCAGTCCCTTGGCGCGGGCGGTCGTCACATATTGCTTGCGGATTTCTTCCAGAAACGAATTCTTGGTCAGAAGCGTGGTCGTCGCGAAGGCGGAAAGCACGAGTGCCGTCACCGGCAGAACCATGTGCCACAGATAGTCGCCGATCTTGCCCCAGAACGACATCTGCGCGAAATCGGGCGAAGTGAGGCCACGCAGCGGGAACCAGTCGAAAAACGAGCCGCCCGCGAAAAGCACAATCAGCAGGATGGCGAACAGGAAGCTTGGGATAGCATAGCCGACGATGATGACGGCGCTGGTCCAGGTGTCGAAGCGCGAGCCGTCCTTGATCGCCTTGCGAATGCCGAGCGGTATGGAGATCATGTAGGACAGAAAAGTCAGCCACAGGCCGAGCGAGATCGAAACCGGCATTTTTTCCTTGATGAGATCGATCACGCTGATATCGCGGAAATAGCTGCGCCCGAAATCGAAACGCAGATAGTTCCACAGCATCTGGCCGAAACGTTCCAGCGGGGGCTTGTCGAAACCGAACTGTTTTTCCAGATCGGCGATGAATTGCGGGTCCAGCCCCTGTGCGCCGCGATATTTGGAATTGACCGAACCGCTATCGACGGCACTTTGTCCAAAATCGCCGCCACCGCCGGACAGGCGGTCGAGAGCATCGCCGCCCTGACCGGACAATTGCGCGATTACCCGCTCGACCGGACCGCCGGGGGCGAACTGAACGACGGCGAAGGAAATGGCCATGATGCCGAAAATAGTCGGAATCATCAGAAGCAGACGGCGGAGAATATAAGCGCCCATCAGCCGGTTTTTCTCCGCAGGTTCAGATCAGTCTTATGGCTTGCCAACAGCTTCTGCCTTTTCTTTATCAATCCACCACAGCGTCTCGACAGGGAAGCCGTAATCCGGCTTCGGCTCCTTGAAACCGAACCGGTCCCAATAGGCCACGAGATGATTCGCTCCTAGCCAATTTGGAATCCAGTCGCGCCGGATACGCAAGTACCGATCGAGCACACGCATCGTGGCGACGAGTTCTTCACGCGTCGAAGCTGCGCCGATATCTGCAATCAGCGCGTCGATCAACGGATCTTCCGTGCCGGGAAGGTTGTAGCTGCCCGGCATTCTGGCCGATTCGGAACCAAATGTGCCGGCAAGCGATTCCTGGGTCGGTGTCGGGCTGAACTGCAACGCCATGCCCACCATGTCGAACTGGAAATCCTGCACCAGTGCCTGGTACTGGCTTGCATCGACAAGCCGGTGGCTCGCATCAATGCCTATGGCGCGAAGTTTCTGCACATAGGGGTTGTATATGCGGGAGAACCCCTCCGAATTGCTCAGGATTTCGAGCGCGAATTTCGATCCATCCTTGTCGTGGAACTGGCCGTTCTTGCGCTCGAAGCCCGCCGCCTCCAACAGCTTGATGGCCTCTGCGAACTGTTTCCGGTCGCGTCCCGATCCGTCCGATACCGGCATCAGCAGGGCTTCGCCGAAAATGGCGTCGGGCAGCTTGCCGCGATAGCGTTCCAGCACTTTCAGCTCATCGGGCGTCGGCAGGCCGCTTGCCTGAAAATCCGATCCCTGAAAGCAGGACTGCGCACGAGTATAGATATTATAGAACAGATGCTCGTTGGTCCATTCGAAGTCGAAGCAAAGCGTGATTGCCTCACGCACACGCGGATCACGGAACCGCTCGCGACGCTGGTTCAGCGCCCAGGCCTGCATCAACGGGCGCTTTTCCGGCGGAAAGGTGCGCTTGATGACCTTTCCCTGCTGGATGGCCGGGAAATCATAGGCCGTCGCCCAGTTCTTGGAAGCAAGCTCCTCGCGATAATCGATGCTGCCTTTCTTGAAGGCTTCAAACTGCGGCTGGCGGTCGCGGAAAAATTCGATGCGAATGCGGTCGAAATGGTTGAAGCCTTTCTGCACCGGCAGGTCCTTCGCCCAATAATCCTCGACGCGATCATATTCGATGAACTGACCGGCGGCGAAATTGCCGACCTTATAGGCGCCGGAACCGAGCACCGGCTCCATGGTCGTGGCTTCGAAATCGCGGTCCTTGAACCAGCTTTCCGGCAGGATCGGCACCAGCACGGCATCGAGAAGGGCGTTCGCGCCGCGCCCCTCGCCGATACGCATGCGCACTTCGCGTTTGCCGGTAGCCTCAACCTTTTCCACGCCTGCCAGATATTGGCGCAGGTTCGGATGGCCTTTCTGTTTGATGGTCGTATAGGTGAACGCCACGTCCTTCGCCTCGATCGGCGAGCCATCGTGAAAGCGCGCTTCCTTGCGAAGCTTGAAGATGCAACTGCGCCGGTCTTTGGAAAGCGTCGCACTTTCCGCGACGAGGCCATAGACAGAATCCGGCTCATCCAGCGCCGAAGCCATCAGCGTATCGAAGGTCAGTTCCATGCGCGGCGGCGCGTCGCCCTGGAAGGTGAAAGTGTTGAGCGTGTTGAACGTGTCGGTATTCTGGTTCCAGACCCAGGTCGACGGCGCGAAGTTGAAGGTGCCGCCTTTCGGCGCTTCGGGGCTGGCATAGTCGAAATGGGTGAAATCAGGACCGTATTTCAGGTCACCGAAAGCCGAAAGTCCGTGCAGTGCCTTGCCCGTCGGTATGTCGGCAAAGGCCCTCGGTGGCAGGAAGGCGGCAAAAGCAGCACTTCCAGAAAGCCCCAGAAAATGGCGGCGGTTCATGCGAAAGATTGTCATTCTCGTCGGCCCTCATTCACTGCCGGTCTTGAGTTTGGCTTCCTTCGCAGGGTCTATCCACCAGGAGAACGGGTCAATCCCAACATAGTCGGGCTGCTTTTCAGGCATTCCGAATTTATTCCAGTAAGCCACATTGATCTTGTCGGAATACCATTGCGGAATGACGTAATAGTTCCACAGAAGCGCGCGGTCGAGCGCATGGGAGGAGGCGACCAGCTCATCGCGGTCCTTGGCATAGATGACGCGGTCGATCAGCTTGTCGATGGCGGGGTTCTGGATACCCGCATAGTTGCGGCTGCCCTTGAAGTCGGCGGCCTTGGAGCCCCACATGTCGCGCTGCTCATTGCCCGGTGAAGCCGTCTGCGGGATGACGGAAGTAATCACGTCATAGTCGAAATCATTGACGCGTGCCTGAAATTGCGCCGTATCGACGATACGCACGGTGGCGTTGATGCCGATCTTGCGCAGGCTTGCCGCGAATGGATTGTAGATGCGCTCGTCTGTCGGGTCTTTGCCGAGAAACTCGATGGTGAATGGATTGCCCTTGGCGTCGACGAGCTTGTTGCCCTGCAATGTCCAGCCTGCTTCCGAAAAGAGTTTCAGCGCGGTGCGCAGGTTTTCGCGCGTCGCCTGCGGCGTGTCATAGACCGGCAGCTTGAATTCCTTGGTCAGCGCATCGGCAGGAAGCGAATCCTTCACCGTTTCCAGAATGGCCTGTTCTGCGGGCGTCGGCGGGCCGCTCAGTTCCAGTTCATTGCCTGCAAAATAGCTGTTGATGCGCTTGTACTGGTTGAAGAACAGCAGGCGGTTCATCGATTCGAAGTCGAAGGCGTAGGTCAGCGCCTGACGCACCTTCGGGTCCTTGAACTTGTCGCGGCGCATATTGAGGAAATAACCCTGCATGCGCCCGACCGCATGGTAGGGGAACGACGTCTTGATGACATCGCCGCGTTGCACGGCGGGGAAATTATACTGCTCGGCCCAGCGTTGCGCGCGGTTTTCCAGACGATAATCATATTGACCGCCCTTCTTGAAGGCTTCCCAGGTCGCATCCTCGTTGAAATAATATTCATAACGCAGGCGGTCGAAATTGTTGCGCCCGACATTGACGGCCAAATCCTTGCCCCAGTAATCATCGACGCGCGCCCAGGTGATGGAGCGTCCGGGCGTCACGCTCTCGATCTTGTAGGCGGCGGAGCCAAGCGGGATTTCGAGCGTCGGGCGGGTGATGTCGCGCTGCCTGCCCTGCGCGTCCTTGCCCTCCCACCAGTGTTTGGGCAGAACGGCAAGCTGCCCCATGATCTGCGGCAATTCGCGGTTGCCCTTTTGGCTGAAGGTGAATTTCACCTCATGTTCGCCGGTCTTTTCCGCCTTCTCCACGTCGCCATAATATTTGTTGTATAGCGGCGACTGCTTCTTCAGCACATCAAACGACCAGATCACGTCATCGACGGTGATTGGCTGTCCGTCATGCCATTTGGCGTTCGGATTGAGCTTGAACTTCACCCAGGAAAAATCGTCGGGATATTGCAGGGCCTCGGCGATCACAGGATATTGGGTCGAGGCCTGATCGACCGAATCCGTCATCAGCGTATCGTAAAGCATCCCGCCGCCGAAGTCCGACAGTCCTGCGGCAGGAACCCCTTGCACCACGAATGGATTGAGGCTGTCGAAGGTGCCGACGGCAACCATGTTCAGCGTGCCGCCCTTCGGGGCATCTGGGTTCACATAGTCGTAATGCTTGAAATCGGCTGGATATTTGGGCTCGCCAAGCAGGCTGGAAGAATATCGCCATTGGGGTTCCGCGTCATTTGCGCGAACCATTGAAACCGTGCTCGCAAGCATGGCCACCGCGAACGCACCCGCCCAAAAAGCTCTCATCCAGCCTCTCCGTTCCTGTTTCGGATATATTAGGAGAAGTCTTATGGGATTTTGCGGAGGAAGAAAGGCATGCGGGCAATAAATTTGATGGGAGCAAGAAAAAAGCCCGGCGAGCCGGGCTTTGATCGTCATTGTGTGTCGTCGGCTTAGTTTGCCGGTGCCGGTTCCGCAGGCTTCTGTTCGCCGCCTGCCGGTGCGCCTTCGGCCGGCTTTGCATCGCCACCTTCAGCAGGCGCCGCATCAGCGGCCGGCAGCGGAGCCGGATTGTCGGACAGCGTGCGCAGATAAGCGATCAGATCGGCGCGCTCATTGTCTTTCTTGTCGCCGGCAAAGCCCATGGCCGTGCCCTTGATGAAGCCCTTCGGCGAGGTCAGGAACTTGTTGAGATGCTCAAAGTCCCACTTGTTGCCAGCAGCGCCGAATTCCTTCATCGCAGCCGAATAGCCAAAACCTTCAACGGAGGCAGCCGGGCGGTTCACGACATCCCACAGATGCGGACCGACCTTGTTGGCGCCACCCTTTTCACCGGTATGGCATGCAGCGCAACGCTTGAACACGGTTTCACCGCGTGCCGGATCGGCAGACTGCAGCAGCGTCGCAATGGAAACTTCTTCCTTGGCCGGTGCAGCGCCCCCTTCGCCAGTCGAAGCTTCCGCCGCTTCGATGGCAAAGCCCGGCTTTTCAGGCACAGGCGAATGAAACAGCGAATCGGACAGGATGCCCGTCGTCATGACAACGAACACCGTTGCCAGAAAAGCCATGATAAACTTGTTAGTCCGGGTTGAATTCATCGCCGGTCAGCGCTCCCTCTACCAAAACGCTCTCCCCGAGAACGCTCTCCTAGCCGGCATGCAAGCCTTTAATAAAGGTCGCAATTCTCTCCCCGGCATCGGGCGGAAACTAGGTCTTTTGCCAGGGCGATGCAACACCTATAAGGGTGACCGGACCCGTGACTTTTTGACACTTTTGATGCATTTCCAGCTCCGGCAAAGCGCGTTACAAGGCGTTCGCGACCTTATTCTTCTCAAGAGGCCATCATGTTGCAGACCTTAAAGACCCTCACGCTGATTCCCGCACGGATGGCTTCCACGCGCCTGCCGAACAAGCCGCTTGCCGATATTTGCGGCAAGCCGATGATCGTCCATGTGGCTGATCGTGCCGCGGCTGCAAAACTGGGCCGGACGGTGGTTGCAACCGACAGCGAGGAGATTTTTTCGGTCGTGACCGCGCACGGCCATGAAGCCATCATGACGCGCGAGGATCACGAATCCGGTTCCGACCGCATCTACGAAGCGCTTTTGAAAGTCGATCCGGCGGGTGAGGTCGATGCGGTCGTGAACGTTCAGGGCGATCTGCCGACCATCGACCCCGACATCATCCGGCGCGCGCTTCTGCCGCTGGAAGACGGACCTGCCGACATTGCGACGCTCGGCGTCGAAATCGAGGAAGAATCGGAAAAGACCAATCCGAGCGTGGTGAAGATCGTAGGCTCGCCGCTGGCAGGCAATAGCCGTCTCCGCGCGCTCTATTTCACCCGAGCGACAGCCCCCTATGGTGAAGGTCCGCTCTATCACCATATCGGCCTTTACGCCTATCGCCGCTCGGCGCTGGAGCGCTTTGTGACGCTCGGGCCATCGCCGCTGGAAAAGCGCGAGAAACTGGAGCAATTGCGGGCGCTCGAAGCTGGAATGCGCATCGATGTGGAACTGGTGAAGACGGTGCCGCTCGGCGTTGACACGCAGGCCGACCTTGACCGTGCGCGCATTCTGGTGGCACAGGGTAGCTGATGGCTGCCGATCAGCGGCATTTGAGAAAGCATGGACACGATGAAAACCAACAGGATTTCCTTCCAGGGTGAAGCGGGCGCAAATTCCGATACGGCGTGCCGCAACATGTTTCCCGACATGGAGCCTTTGCCGTGCCCGACTTTCGAGGATGCCTTCAACGCGGTTGAAACCGGCGCCGCCGACCTCGCGATGATCCCGATCGAAAACACGCTGGCCGGTCGCGTCGCCGATATTCACTATCTGCTGCCGCTGGCCGATATGCATATCGTCGGCGAATATTTCCTGCCGATCCACTTCCAGTTGATGGTGCTTCCGGGCGTCAAACGGGAGGAAATCAAGACCGTTCACAGCCATGTCCACGCGCTTGGCCAATGCCGCAACGTCATCCGCCAGAATGGCTGGAAGGGTGTCATCGCGGGCGATACGGCGGGAGCCGCGCGCCTCGTCGCCGATATGAAGGACCGCTCCATGGCAGCGCTCGCGCCGCGCCTTGCCGCCGATCTCTACGGTCTCGAAATTCTGGAAGAAAATGTCGAGGATTCGGAAGACAATGTGACCCGCTTCGTGGTCCTGTCCAAGAACAGCCGATGGGCGCCGCGTCCCGAAAACGGCGAGCGCATCGTGACGACTTTTGTCTTTCGCGTGCGCAACGTCCCGGCAGCGCTCTACAAGGCACTGGGCGGCTTTGCCACCAATGGCATCAACATGACCAAGCTCGAAAGCTATCAGATCGGCGGGCGTTTCATCGCCACGCAGTTCTATGCCGATGTCGAAGGGCATCCGGAAGACGCCAATCTGAAGCTTGCGCTGGAAGAACTGCGCTTCTTCACCAAGGAAGTCCGCATCCTCGGTGTCTATCAGGGCAGCGATATTCGCGGCACGCAGCTGCTTGCCGCAGAGTAGTCAGCTTGGGTCGTAGACCCAGGCTTTTATCAAATGGGTTGCGATGGCGCCGGATGGCGGCACCCGCAGCCCGTTTTCATGCGTGCCTTCCAGCATGGTGCGCACTTCCGCCTTCGAGAACCAGCGGCCGTCTTCCAGCTCCGAGCGGTCGATGGTGAAATCGTCGCTCAAAACCTCGGCATGGCAGCCGATCATCAGCGAATAGGGGAAGGGCCAGGGCTGGCTCGCATGATAGGCAACACGGCCGATAGAGAGCCCCATTTCCTCCACACTTTCGCGGCGCACGGCAGCCTCAATCGTTTCGCCATGCTCGATAAAGCCCGCAAGACAGGAATAGGAGCCGGGCGCGAAATGCGGCCCGCGGGCCAGAATGCATTTTTCGCCGCGCACCGGCAGCATGATCGCCACCGGATCGGTGCGCGGAAAATGCTCCGCGCCGCAATTGGGGCATTGCCGCTTGGCGCCGCCGGCGCGCATTTCGGTCTTCGTGCCGCAACGTCCGCAGAAACGGTGATTGGCGTGCCATGCGGTGAGTGCGGCGGCTTGCGCCAATGCGCCCAGCAGCTCGGCCGATACCAGCCCTTCCGTATAGACGCTGCGATAATCCTGCAGCCGGAAAGGCGCTTCCACCGCTTCCGGGTCGAGCGGCGTCGTCAGCGCGACAAGCGGCACGCCGTCCTGAAGGCCGAGCAGGATCGGCTCTTGCAGATCGGGCGCAAATTCCTTTGCTTCGCCGAGACGGAACAAGGCGCGGGGCGCTTTCTCATCGGCATAGTCGAGCAGCAGCCTGTTGCCGCCCAGCAGCATGATTCTCGTCTCTGGAAGTTCAAGTGCCGTGAAGGCAGAATTATCCTGCCGCTTTTCGGACAGGCGGTCGATACGGTTACCGGCAAAGCCGACATATCGGCTCGGCTCGATTTCCGGCAGGTCATAAAGACGGAAAGCCATGATTGTCTCGGACTCGTGGGGAGTTAAAGCGCATCCCGAAAAGTGTGAAACGGTTTTCGGGATGCACGTGAAAACAAACTAAAGCGCCGCGCGAATGTCGGCGATGAATTTTTCGGCGTCTTTTTCGTTATAGGTTTCACGTGTGCCAAAACCCCAGACGGGGCCGGGCCAGCCTGCGTCACCTTCATTGCGGGCGATGACGTGCAGGTGCAACTGCCGCACAATATTGCCGAGCGCGCCGGTATTGATCTTCTGGCAACCCGTCACGGTCTTGAGCGCCTGCGCCACGATGCCCGTCTCGAAGGTCAGCATGGTCTGGTCGAGCGGCGTCATGTCATGAATTTCGGCGAGATCAGCACGGCGCGGCACCAGGATCAGCCATGGCCAGCGCCGGTCATTCATCAGCCGAAGCTCGCACAGGCCAAGCTTGGCGACAGAGAAAGTGTCGGCATTGAGCCGTTTGTCGAGTTCAAATTGTCCCATAGGCCGATTCCTATCAGTTTTTTTCGTTCAGTGCTTGCTTTTTGCGCAACGATTGACGATATGCAGACCGGGAGGTTGGTGGTGGACGAGCCACTCGCCAACCGGGTCAGGTCCGGAAGGAAGCAGCCCTAACGAGCAAGGCACGGGTCGCCGTGCCAGCCTCCCACCCTTTTCTCAATTGTTGACGGTTCTTGTCCCGTGTTGACGGGGCTCATACGCCCGGTTCAAACTGGCGTGAGAAAAGTAGGACAGGAAGAACGGAAGGGCAGCTCATGGACACGAAATCCGCCGATGGCGCCTATCGCGTTCTCGCCCGCAAATACCGTCCGCAGAATTTCAATGATCTGATCGGCCAGGAGCCGATGGTCCGCACGTTGAAAAACGCGTTCGAGACGGGCCGCATTGCTCAAGGATGGATGCTCACCGGCGTTCGCGGGGTTGGCAAGACCACCACGGCGCGCATTCTGGCGCGCGCGCTCAATTACAAGACCGATACGATCGACCAGCCAACCATCGAGCTTACCGTGCCGGGCGAACATTGCCAGGCGATCATGGAAGGCCGGCATGTCGATGTGATCGAGATGGACGCCGCCTCGCATACCGGCATCGACGATATTCGCGAGATCATCGAGCAGGTCCGTTACCGCCCGGTTTCTGCGCGCTATAAGGTCTACATCATCGACGAAGTGCACATGCTCTCCAATCAGGCCTTCAACGGCCTGCTGAAGACGCTGGAAGAGCCGCCGCCGCACGTCAAGTTCATCTTCGCCACGACCGAAATCCGAAAAGTGCCGATCACGGTCCTGTCGCGCTGCCAGCGTTTTGACCTGCGCCGCATCGAATCGGGCACGCTTGCCGCACATCTGCGCCGCATTGCGGAAGCGGAGCAGATCGAGGTGGATGACGCATCGCTCGCCATGATCGCACGCGCGGGCGAAGGCTCGGCACGCGATTCGCTGTCGATCTTCGATCAGGCCATCGCACATGGCGCGGGCAGCGTCACGGCGGAAGCCGTGCGCTCCATGCTGGGCCTTGCCGACCGCGCTCGTATCATCGATCTCTTCGAAATGCTGATGCGCGGCGATGTTTCTGGCGCACTGACGGAATTTCGCGCCCAATATGATGTCGGCGCCGATCCCTCGGTCGTGCTGACCGATCTTGCCGATTTCAACCATCTGGTCACGCGCCTGCGTTTCACGCCTGATGTGGCGGAAGACGTGTCGCTGTCGGAAGACGAGCGCGTGCGCGGTCGTGACTTCGCGCAGAAACTTTCGGTGCGTGTGCTGTCGCGGACATGGCAGATGCTGCTCAAGGGCATTGCCGAAGTCGATACGGCGACCAGGCCGGTTCAGGCAGCGGAAATGCTGCTGATTCGCCTTGCCCATGCCGCCGATCTGCCAACGCTGGATGAAGCAATCCGCGGTCTCGACAATGGTTCGGTTTCGGCGCCGCGCCCACAGCCGGGCAATCCGCGCCCAAATGGCGGCGGTCAGCCCGAAGCGCGTTTTGCCACCGACGCGGTTGGCGCATCTTCGATGGCTCCCGCTTCCGGCGGGCCAGCCACGGCCATGCGCATCGTGGAAACCACGGCGCAAATGGCGCAGCCGGTGCAGGCCGCGCAGCCGGCTGTCGAGTCCACGCCGCAGCCCTCGGTGCCGATCAACAGCCTGCATGATGTTGTCGCCCTTGCCGACAAGCACCGCGACATGCAGTTCAAGATTCTGGTCAAGAACTGTGTGCGTCTGGCTTCCATTGCACCGGGGCGTCTTGAAATCGGCCTGACCGACGATGCGCCGAAATCGCTGCCGAGCGATATTTCGCAGCGCCTCCTCAACTGGACCGGCATTCGCTGGATCGTCACCGTCGCGCGCGACGTGGCGGGGCAGACCATTTCCGAGGCTGAAACCGAGCGTCGCGACAATCTGGTGACCGACGCCCGCGCCGATCCTGATGTGGCTGCGATTCTGGCGGCCTTTCCGGGCGCGAAAATCACCGACGTGCGCATTGCCGTGCCGGAACAGAATGACGACGAGGATATCGACCTCGATGCAATACCGGAAACACCGGACGCACCGTCTGAAGACGACTGAACTACGGAATGATGGAGTGAACCCATGCGTGACATGATGGGCATGATGAAGCAGGCGAAGGAATTGCAGGCCAAGATGAAGGCCATGCAGGATGAGATCGCCAATATGGAAGCCTCCGCCTCTTCGGGCGGCGGGCTGGTGACGATCACGCTTTCCGGCAAGGGCACCCTGTCGGCGCTGAAGATCGACCCGTCGCTGATGAAGGAAGACGAGGTGGAAATCCTCGAAGACCTGATTATCGCGGCCCATAACGACGCCAAGGTCAAGCTCGAAGCCGCCATGGCCGAAAAGACCCAGTCGCTCACCGCCGGCCTGCCGATCCCTCCGGGGTTTAAGCTGCCGTTTTAGGGGAATAGGGCAGTAAGGCATTAGGGCAGTATGTTTTATCTGCCTGAAACGCCGCTGCTGTTGTTTTCCCTATTGCCTTACTGCCCTACTGCCTTATTGCCTTAAAATATGTCCAAACGAATAGCCGGTCCCGAAATCGAACGTCTGATCCAGCTTCTGGCCCGCGTGCCGGGGCTAGGGCCGCGTTCGGCCCGTCGCGCGGCGCTGCATCTGATCAAGAAGAAGGAAGCGCTTCTGGTGCCGCTTGGCGGCGCCATGCAGGAGGCTGCCGAAAAGGTGCGCATCTGTTCGTGCTGCGGCAATGTCGATACGTCCGATCCATGCACGATCTGCACCGATGAGCGCCGCGATCCGGCGACATTGATTGTCGTGGAGGACGTGTCCGATCTCTGGGCGCTGGAGCGCGCTGGCACGATGAATGTGCGTTATCACGTTCTCGGCGGTCGCCTGTCGCCGCTCGATGGCATCGGCCCGGACGATCTCAACATCAAGGGATTGGTGGAGCGTGTCGCCGCCGGTGAAATCAGGGAAGTGATTCTGGCGGTCAACGCCACTGTCGAAGGCCAGACGACCGCGCACTACATCACCGACCAGCTGTCGAGCTTCGATGTGCGCGTGACACGGCTTGCCCACGGCGTTCCGGTCGGCGGCGAACTCGATTATCTGGATGAAGGCACGCTTGCCGCCGCCTTGCGGGCCAGAACGACACTTTAGAGCATTTCCAGCAAAAGTGTGAAACGGTTTTCCGTAGGATAACGCGACAAAACAAATCTAGGTTTGGAGACATGCATGGCAGCGGGAAATTGGAAGCGTAGCCTGAAGATTGCTCTCGGACTGGTTGCCAGTCTTGCCATTTCTCCCGCCATCGCCGCGCCCTCGAAGGCACAGATCGAAAGCCAGTATCGCAACTGGCTCGAAAAGGATCTCTGGCCGGAAGCGAAGGCGGCAGGTGTGTCCCGCGCCGTGTTCGATCAGGCTTTCGCGGGTGTCTCGATCAACTGGAAACTGCCCGATCTCGTCATTCCCGGCGAAAAGCCTTCGACGCCGAAAGAGCAGAAACAGGCTGAATTCGGTGCACCAGGCAAGTATTTCAATGCAAAGACCATGGCGTCGGTCACGAACGGCGGGCAGGCGCGCTACGGCCAATATGCCGGGCTGTTGAAGCGCATCGAACAGAAATATGGCGTTCCGGGGCCGATCCTGCTTGCCGTATGGGGCCGGGAATCCGGCTTCGGCACGGTGAAGATTCCCTATAATGCCTATGAAGTTCTCGGCACCAAGGCCTTTATGGCGACCCGCAAGGACATGTTTCGCAAGGAGCTGATCGCCGCGCTCGAAATCGCTTCCAAGGGCTATATCGACGAAAGCGCCATGAAAAGCTCGTGGGCGGGCGCGCTCGGCCAGCCGCAATTCATGCCGACCTCCTATCTGAAACATGCCGTCGAT
The DNA here is from genome assembly GCA_900473915.1 of Hyphomicrobiales bacterium. Taxonomy (GTDB): domain Bacteria; phylum Pseudomonadota; class Alphaproteobacteria; order Rhizobiales; family Rhizobiaceae; genus Brucella. Next base: position 179,311 of record UCNG01000020.1, read on the forward strand.
TTCGATGGCGACGGCAAGCGCGACATCTGGAATTCGGTGCCCGACACGCTCGCCTCCATCGCCAATTATTTGAAATTGCATGGCTGGCAGAAAGGGCGCGACTGGGGCTTTGAGGTCAATGTTCCGCAAAACCTGTCCTGCTCGCTGGAGGGGCCGGATCAGGGCAAGACGATAGGCGAATGGGCGAAGCTCGGCGTCACCAGGGTGAATGGCAAGCCATTTCCGGCCAATGAAATGAAGGGCGAGGGGTTTCTGCTCATGCCTGCCGGTCGCTACGGCCCGGCCTTCGTGGTGAGCCCGAATTTCTATGTGCTCAAGGACTATAATATGAGCGATCTCTATGCGCTCTTTATCGGCCATGTCGGTGATCGCATCGCCTATGGCGCGGGCGATTTCAGCCGTGCATGGGGCGATGTCGGCTCCATGTATCGTTCCGATATTGGCGCAATGCAGAAGCGCATGCAGGCGCTGGGCTATGATGTCGGCAAGCCGGACGGGTTGCCCGGCTTCAAGACGCGCCGCTCCATCGGCCTGTGGCAGGCCAGGAACGGCATGGCTTCCACCTGCTTCCCGCAACCGGAATTGCTGCGTCAGATTCGCTGAATGAGATCGGCAAAAGCCTGCAAGGCTTTGGTCCTGTAGCGGTCATTGTGCTGAAGCATGAGAAACTGGCGTTGCGGGAGAGCAAAGTCGGCCTTTACCAGTGTTCCCGCCGTCAGATGCGGCGCGGCGACAAGCTCCGATATGGCGGTCACATAATCGCCGGAGCGCACCGCCGAACAGATGGCTTCGTTGGAGGGCAGTTCCAGCGCCACATGCAGCCGCGCCGGATTGTAGCCGGAAGCGCGCATGGCGTCCTCGAAAACGCTGCGCGTTCCAGAACCCTGCTCGCGCAAAATCCATCTTCCTTCAAAAAGCCTGTCCCAGTTCAGCTTCCCACCGCCTGCCCAGTCATGGTCGGGACGCGCCACCAGAATAAGCTGATCGCTCGCAACCTTGGTGATCGATAGCGACGGTGCCTGCACCGCTCCTTCCACGAGGCCGATATCGGCAACGCCTTCCTCTGTCGCCTGGGTCACGCTTTCCGTGTTTCCGAGCGTCAGCCGCACATCGATCAGCGGATAGGCAGCGTGAAATCGCGCCAGAAAGGGCGGCAGCCAGTAGCTTGCAATGGTCTGGCTGGCATGGATGGCGAGAATGCCGCGCTTGCCGCCGCCAAGTTCCGACAGCATACGCTCGGCGGAACGCGCGCGGGCAAGCGTGGCCCGCGCCTCATCCAGAAACATGCGTCCATCGCCGGTCAGCTCGATCCGCCGTCCGATGCGGTTGAAGAGGGTCGCGCCGTAGCGGTCTTCCATCGTGCGGATGGCCGAACTGACCGCCGAAGGGGTCAGATGCAGGGCTTCCGAGGCTCGGGTGAGGTGCTCACGCTCGGCAACTTCTATGAAAATTCGCAGTTGTTCCAGTGTCATAGCTACAATCATTCGATTTTATCGAATGAAATATGCCATATAATGAAATGGAATGAACAGCAGAAATCAGGCATCTGATCGGAAAATATTTCTCATAGGAGCATTTCCAGCAAAAGTGCGAAGCGGTTTTGCGTAGGACAATGCGAATGAAAACCATCAGAATTGAAATGCCAAAAATGACATACTCCAAAATCCAGAACATCCTCCCCGGACTTGGCTTGAGCATTGCCGTCACCGCCGCGGCGCTGGCGCTGGAAAAAATCGAGGAGCATTATGCGGGGCGGGCGTGGCTGGAAGCTCTTGTTATCGCCATTCTTTTGGGAACGGCGGTGCGAAGCCTGGCGCGCCCCGGCCCGCGCTTCAGCAAGGGCATCAATTTCTCGGCCAAGCTGCTTCTGGAAATCGCCGTCGTGCTGCTCGGAGCCTCGATCAGCGCCAGCGCGGTCATCGAGGCTGGTTCCGGCCTCATTTTCGGCATTGCGGCGGTGGTCGCCGTGGCAATCACCTTGAGCTACGGCATCGGGCGTCTGCTGAAGCTGCCCCATCGCATGGCGGCGCTGGTTGCGTGCGGCAATTCCATCTGCGGTAACTCGGCTATCGCCGCCACAGCTCCGGTCATTGGCGCGGGCAGCGAGGATGTGGCGGCTTCCATCGCCTTCACCGCGATTCTTGGTGTTGTCGTTGTGCTGCTCCTGCCGCTGCTGGTGCCGCTTTTGGGCCTGTCACACACGCAATATGGCGTTCTGGCGGGGCTGACCGTCTATGCCGTCCCGCAGGTTCTGGCGGCTACCGCGCCGGTCGCAACGGTCAGCGTGCAATTGGGTACGCTGGTGAAGCTCGTGCGCGTGCTCATGCTGGGGCCTGTCATTCTTGTTCTCGCGCTTCTTGCCGGAAACAAGGATGCGAACGCCAAGCCCGGCTTCTTCCAGCTTGTGCCATGGTTCATCATCGGCTTTCTGGGCATGATGGCGCTGCATTCACTGCATCTGATACCCGAAGCGCTGTTGCCCGGCATTCAATATGCCTCGACCATCCTCACTATCATTTCGATGGCGGCTCTCGGCCTTGGCGTCGATGTGCGCTCCGTGGCCGCAGCCGGTGGCCGCGTGACATTGACCGCCATTCTCTCCCTGCTTGCGCTTGGCTTCATCAGTCTCGGGCTTATCCATATGCTGGGCATCGCCTGATGGCATAAATCGACACCGCAATAATTGCGATTGTTGCGGGCTTGAGAACATGGTGCGATGCGGCAACCAACAAGTGAGAGGTTGCCATGGCCCTGTTGCCGCTTACCATGATCCCCGACCCGCTTCTGCGAAAGACGTCCCTGCCTGTCGAAGCCATTGATGACGGCATCCGTCAGCTTGCACGGGACATGCTCGAAACGATGTATGAGGTATCCGGCGCGGGCCTCGCCGCCGTGCAGGTTGGAAGGCTCCTGCGCCTGACTACGGTCGATGTGGAATATCGCAATGGCGAGCGTAACCCCATCATAGCCATCAACCCTGAAATCATCGCCGCGTCAGAGGAAAAAAGCAGCTACGATGAGGGCTGCCTGTCTGTCGGGGCTTCCTACCGCGGCTCGGTTTCACGCCCTGCGCGGATCACTGTTTCCTATACGGACCTGGAGGGCGAAAGGCGCATACTTGATGCCGAGGGGCTTCTGGCCACCTGTTTCCAGCATGAAATCGACCATATGAACGGCGTGCTCTTTCTCGATCATCTGACAGCGGAAAAGCGCGAGGAAATACTGGAGAAAGTGGGGACGCAGGTCATGCCAGATGCCTGAAGAATCACGGAGGATGAAACCCCGTTTCGGGCATCCGTGACCAATGGCAAAAGAAAAAGCCCGCCGAAAAGCGGGCTTTTCCATGTTCGGTCGAAACCGGAAAAGATTAGTTCTTTTCCTGCTTCTTCAGCGCGGCGCCGAGGATGTCGCCGAGCGAAGCGCCGGAGTCGGACGAACCGTACTGAGCGACAGCTTCCTTTTCTTCAGCGATTTCAAGCGCCTTGATCGAGACCTGCAGCTTGCGGGTCTTCTTGTCGAAGGCGATGACGCGGGCGTCGACCTTCTGACCGACCGTGAAGCGTTCCGGACGCTGTTCGTCGCGGTCACGCGACAGATCCGAACGCTTGATGAAGCTTTCCAGATCGTGGTCGACGAGACGGACTTCGAGGCCACCGTCGGTAACGGCAGTCACTTCGCAGGTCACAACGGCGTTCTTGCGCAGTTCGCCGGAAGCTGCTGCTTCGCCGACCTTGTCGCCGGAAAGCTGCTTGATGCCGAGCGAGATGCGTTCCTTCTCGACGTCAACGTCGAGAACGACAGCCTTGACGACTTCACCCTTGTTGTACTCTTCGATGACCTGTTCGCCCGGACGATTCCAGTCGAGGTCGGAGAGGTGAACCATGCCGTCAACGTCGCCGTCGAGGCCGATGAACAGGCCGAATTCGGTCTTGTTCTTGACTTCGCCTTCAACAACGGTGCCGACAGGGTACTTCTGGGCAAAGGTCGTCCACGGATTGTCGAGGGTCTGCTTGAGGCCGAGCGAGATACGGCGCTTGACCGGATCAACTTCGAGCACAACGACTTCGACTTCCTGCGTGGTGGAAAGAATCTTGCCCGGATGGACATTCTTCTTGGTCCACGACATTTCGGAAACGTGGATGAGGCCTTCGATGCCCGGCTCGATTTCGACGAACGCACCGTAGTCGGTGATGTTCGTGACGGTGCCGGTGATCTTTTTGCCGATCGGGTACTTCGCGCCGATGCCATCCCAAGGATCGTTCTCGAGCTGCTTCATGCCGAGCGAGATACGATGGGTTTCCTGGTTGATGCGGATGATCTGCACCTTGACCGTCTGGCCGATGGTGAGGATTTCCGACGGATGGTTGACGCGGCGCCATGCCATGTCGGTCACGTGCAGCAGACCGTCGATGCCGCCGAGGTCGACGAACGCACCGTAATCGGTGATGTTCTTGACGACGCCTTCAACGACCTGACCTTCTTCGAGGTTCTGGACGATTTCCGAACGCTGTTCCGCACGGCTTTCTTCAAGAACGGTACGGCGCGAGACAACGATGTTGCCGCGGCGCTTGTCCATCTTGAGGATTTCGAACGGCTGCGGGACGTGCATGAGCGGGGTGACGTCGCGGATCGGACGGATGTCGACCTGCGAACGCGGCAGGAAGGCAACAGCGCCGTCGAGGTCGACGGTGAAACCACCCTTGACCTGATTGAAGATGACGCCGTCGACGCGCTCGCCATTGGCGAACTTCTGCTCGAGCTTGACCCAGCTTTCTTCACGGCGTGCTTTTTCGCGCGACAGGACAGCTTCGCCCAGAGCGTTTTCGATGCGCTCGACGTAAACTTCCACTTCGTCGCCCGGCTTCAGCGTGCCGTCCTTGCCCTTGGCGCCGAATTCCTTCAGCGGCACGCGGCCCTCGACCTTCAGACCGGCGTCGATGATCGCCATGTCCTTTTCAATGGCTACGATGCGGCCCTTGACGACATAACCTTCAGCAAGGTCGTTCGTGGCAAAGGATTCCGCCAGCAGCGATTCGAAATCTGCGAGGGATGGATTGAAATCTGACATGAATACTCCTGGTGCATCCGGAAAATTCATCGGATGCAGCGCCGGGGGTTAGTGTTGCGTTATGCCAGACCTCGGCCCCGTCTTTGCAGACAACCGGCGCGTGGAACGCGAAGTCAGGCTTTTCAGTATGAGTGCAGCCTATATAGGTCCGAACTCAGGATAATCCAGCTTTTCAGGGCACAAAGATATCCGAAAGGCTTGAAAACCTGCCGGATTTATCCCCGATGCTGCGCCAAAGCGTGATCGATCAGCTTTTTTGCGGCCAGAAATGCCGCTTCTATACTCATTTCGCTCGTATCAAGCAAGTGCGCGTCTTCCGCGGGCTTCAAGGGAGAATCGATGCGGTTCGTGTCGCGCTCGTCGCGCTTCCTGAGGTCGGCGAGGATTTCCGCAAGGTCGGCCTTGTCGCCACGCGCCACGATTTCCTCATAGCGACGCTCCGCGCGCACTTCCGGCGATGCCGTGACGAAGAGCTTTATGGCTGCATCGGGGCAGACGACGGTGCCGATATCGCGCCCGTCAAGCACGCTTGAGGGGAGCGCATTGGCGAAATTGCGCTGCGCTTCGACAAGCGCCCGCCGGACCTTCGGCATGACGGCCACTTTCGAGGCAGCTTCGCCAATCGCATGCGCGGAAAGGACGGCCTTGTCCATCTCGCGCAGGTCGAGATTGAGCGCGGCGTCAGCCGCCACCGCTTCGTCATCGAGCGGCAGACCCTTGTCGAGAAGCGCCTTGGCGACGGCGCGATAGGTCAGCCCCGTATCCAGATGCGGCATGCCGTAGTGAATGGCGATGCGCCGGGCAAGGGTTCCCTTGCCCGAGGCGGCCGGTCCGTCGATCGCGACGATAAACGGCATCATTGCGCGCCGCTCAGTTCGATCTTCGCGCCCAGTCCCGGCATCATGTCCATGAATTCGGGGAAGGACGTGGCGATCATGGTGCTGTCGTCGACCGTCACCGGCTTTTCCGATGCAAGGCCCATGACGAGGAAGCTCATTGCGATGCGGTGATCAAGATGGGTTGCGACCGTGCCGCCGCCCAGCCCCTTGCCGTCGGGACGGCCACGGACCGTCAGCGACATTTCGCCTTCGGTGCAATCGACGCCATTGGCTTCAAGGCCGCGCGCAACGGCTGCAAGACGATCCGATTCCTTGACGCGCAGTTCGTCGAGACCGTCCATGACCGTTTCGCCTTCCGCGAAGGAGGCGGCAATGGCCAGCACCGGATATTCGTCGATCATCGACGGTGCGCGTTCCGGCGGAACGACGACGCCCTTGAGCTTCGAGGCCTTGACGCGCAGATCGGCGACGTCCTCGCCGCCAGCGAGACGGGCATTGAGCACTTCGATATCGGCGCCCATTTCCTGTAGTGTCAGGATCAGGCCGGTGCGGGTCGGGTTCATCAGCACGTTGCGGATGGTGACGTCCGAACCTTCCACCAGAAGGGCGGCCACGAGCGGGAAGGCGGTCGAGGACGGGTCGCCCGGCACGTCGATGGTCTGGCCGGTCAGCTTGCCCTGTCCAACGATGCGGATATGGCGCACGCCATCCTTGTCGGTTTCGACCGTCAGGTCCGCGCCAAAGCCCTGCAGCATCTTTTCGGTATGATCGCGCGTCATGACCGGCTCGATGACGGTGGTGACGCCAGGCGTGTTGAGGCCGGCGAGCAGCACGGCGGATTTCACCTGTGCGGATGCCATCGGCACGCGATAGGTGATCGGATTGGCCGTCTTCGGGCCGATCAGCGTCAGCGGCATGCGGTCGCCTTCGGCTGCTTCCACCTGAACGCCCATTTCGCGCAGCGGATTGAGCACGCGGCCCATGGGGCGAGAGGTCAGCGAGGCGTCGCCGATAAAGGAGGTCTTCATGTCATAGGTGCCGACAAGGCCCATGGTGAGGCGCGCACCGGTTCCGGCATTGCCGAAATCGAGCGCGGCTTCAGGCTGCAGCAGGCAGCCATTGCCGACGCCATTGATGATCCAGACATCGCCCTCTTTACGGATTTTCGCGCCCATGGCCTGCATGGCGCTGCCGGTATTGATGACGTCTTCGCCTTCCAGAAGGCCGGTGATGCGGGTCTCACCCGAAGCCAGACCGCCGAACATGAAGGAGCGGTGCGAGATGGACTTGTCGCCCGGAATGCGGATTTCGCCCGTAAGTGCCTCCGAGCGGCGGGCGGTTGCTGGTTTCGGGGATGCAGAATGGGACATGGATTTTTCACAGTCACATTTTGGCGCGGACACGCGCCGGGATTGAGAGATAAGCGGGGCTTCCCTAGCATAGTAATATTGTGCGGTCATCCGCGAATACGCGGCGCGGGCGACACGGAGGCGGAAGAGTCTGCGTATGCGCGTGCGTTTGGCTTTGACAAACGCGCCAAATTGCGTTTATGCACCGGACAACACTATAAACGCGCTTAAGACTTGCCCCTTGCCATATGGTTCAGTGAGCAGCATGGTGATGGGCTGTATGCTTCGAGGCAGGCATCCCGGCGCGATATTTTGAATTTGTGTCCCCGTGCAAATTAACGAGGCTAGACGTGGCAAAAGCTGAACTTGGTACCAAGCGTATCGACCCGGAAACGGGCAAGAAATTTTACGATCTCAATCGTGATCCGATCGTTTCGCCTTACACCGGCATTTCCTATCCGCGTTCCTATTTCGATTCCACGCTTGAAAGCCGTGTCGTTGAAGAGGAAACCGAAGAGGAAGAACTGGATACGGCACTGGAAAAGCCGGATTTCGTCTCGCTCGAGGATGCTGACGACGAAACCAAGGGCGGCGGCGACGATCTGCCGGATATCGACGACGACGATGTCGATCTGGGCGATGACGATGACGACACCTTCCTCGAAGAAGAGGAAGACGAGGACGACGATATGTCGGGCATTCTCGGCGGTGGCGTCGGCGGCGACGACGAAGAAGGCTGATCCATTCAGCCGCTCCGGATATGATGCTTTTGCGAGGCGGCCTTCGGGTCGCCTCGTTTCGTTTGGGCGCGTCTCGCATGGAAGACTGACGCGATCTGTGAATTATTTTTGGCAGATGTGAAAAGAGTTGCGATTTAGCTCTTGATCTTCTCGCGAACGCCATTTAATAAGCCGCCACACCGGGCAGCAAGTCCTGCCTGGCCCACCTCGAAAGAGGTCTGATGGGGCCATAGCTCAGCTGGGAGAGCGCCTGCATGGCATGCAGGAGGTCAGCGGTTCGATCCCGCTTGGCTCCACCAAATCCTTCCTGAAATTCCAGAAGACATACCCCTATCCATCGACGCGATATCTGTCCTCGGACAGACGTGTTCGTGCGTCAAAATGATCTCGGTGACATTTAACCGGGTTTTTCGGGCATATGCGCTCGACAAATCCCAAAAAGTTGGTAAGTGAATTTCCAAAGTATTTCAGCATGGCTATTTCGAATGAGCAGGCTTCCTGATTTCGATGGGCTGCGGTTTTTATTGTGTATCGGAATCGCCGTCTTTCATTTTTCTTTCCGCGTTCCGGTGAAGAATGAAGTGTTGACTGAATTTATATTAGCTTTTTCTTATTTTACCGATATCTTCTTTATCGTTTCCGGGCTTTTTCTGGCAAGACGGCGAAATTATCTCTGGAGCTGGCCCCGATATGTTGCCTTTGTCGGAAAGCGGCTGGCGCGGATTTATCCGCTGCATGTGGCTGCTTTCTCGTGTTTCGCGCTGCTGTCCGCCCTCACGGCAGCGGGAATCCTGCATCCTCTGGGCAATCCCAGTACGAGCTGGCTCGATGGGGTGACCCAGCTCCTGCTGATCCACAATTGGGGATTGGGCAGCACGTCCTCCTATAATTATGTGAGCTGGTCCCTGAGCGCACTTTTCGCCATGTATCTGGCGTTTCCCCTGTTCGACATGCTGACTCGCCGTTTCGGAAGCTGGGTTCTGGTCGGCGTCATCGTTGCGGCAATCGGCGGTGAATACTTGGCGCAGAAACTTGGCGTATTGTCGCTCACCCGCATACAAATATCCAATGTGGGCGTGTTCCGCACCTTGCCTTCCTTCCTCTTCGGGATGTGGCTTGCAAGGCGGGTGCATCCGCCCATGCCCGGCGCAGTCGTCAAAGGCCTGCTTGCCGTCTGCCTCGCCGTCTTTCTGTTCTGCCACCCGGAAAACGGACCGGGGGAACCCCATACGCTGGAAGGCCCGTTACGGCTGGCATTCGTCTATACGGGCGTTTATGCACTCTATCTCGCATCCAGTCAGGGCATCTATACGCCGCTGCAATGGAGCGTGCTGGCAAAATTCTCCCGTTACAGCTTCGGCATCTTCATTCTGCATCCGCTGGTGGGGATGTTGTTTTTCCGGATAGCTCCCGAGCGTTGGAGCGAGACGACGGCGGGCGCGGTTCTGGTCATTTGTGGGGCTGCTGTTGCCAGCGTATTGATTGCGGCCGCCGCCTATCACCTGTTCGAGAATCCGCTTCACCGCTGGCTGGTGAAAAGAATTGACACCTGGCTCGGCAGATACGAGCGCGGCTCTGCCGAAACCACGCAGGGCTGCCTGCCTGTCGTTCGATAGACAGCCCTGCAGGGTCGGTCAGGCGGTGCGCGTCGTGCCGCTATCCTGCCGCATCAGATAGAGCGATGCACCGACGATGAGGGCCGCTCCCGGCCAGAAGTTGATGCCGGGCGTGGCGGCAAACACGATCCAGCCGAAAACAACATTGATCGGCAGTCGCAGATCGTCGAACGGCTGCAGATAAACCGCATCCGCGATCGAATAGGCGGCAATCTGGAAATATTGCGCCAGGGCAGTGAAAGCGCCGATGACGATCAATATGGACCAGATCTCGACGCCGGGTGCGGTGATTGCCGACATGCTGAGGCCCGATGCCAGCCAGAGCGCCGCATTGATGGGGGTGAGCAGCACCAGCATATAGGCCGAAATGCTGGCGGGCTTTTCAAAACGGGTCAGATATTTGGTCATCACCGAATAGCCGGCCCAGAGCGCTGCGGCGAGGATCGGCAGCAGCGAGTAGACCGTATAGGAATCCGACCACGGCGCGATGATGATCAGCGCGCCGACAAATCCGGCGAAGGTGGTGAGCAGGCGCGCCGGTGTCACCTTTTCCCGCAGAAACAGCCGCGCGCACAGAATGACGAAGAAGGGTGATGTCATGGATAGCGCAACCACCTGCCAGATCGGCACGTGGGCCAGCGCGTAAATCCATACCTGCACGCCAGCGGCGGCCAGTGCGACACGCACGACGTGGAAGCCGAGGCGGCTGGTGCGCAAGGCCCTTGCGCCATCGCGAATGAGCAGGGGCAATGTCAGCACCAGGGCGATCACATATTGCCAGAAGGCAATGATGACCGATGGAATGCCGGTGCGCGTTCCAGCCCATTGGGTGGCGACATTGACTGCGGCATAGGCCGAACAGGCCGCGACCATCAGCGCCGCGCCGCGCACGGTGGGTTTCAAAGTTGGGGCAGAGGCAAGTTGGCTCAACGGTTTCTTCCCTTTTTCAAGCCTGCTACCTCAGGGTACGGGAAGAAAAACTGCAGGACGAAGACGGCAAGCCGTCCAGCCAGGCATGATTCCAACCTCGTTCTCTCTCATCCGGACTATGACCGTCGGCTTCGGATTTGCACCGAATCTGCTGACCCTGATACGTTTTCGTGTCAGGCGCTCGCGGGCTTCGGGTGTTTCACCCGTTACCGCCGGTGGGGAATTTCACCCCGCCCTGAGAACTGGATATTTCTTTTGCACCGGATGGCATGAAGTTGCATCCGATGCTGGCAATAAATAGGCCCCGTTTTTTCGCAAGGCAAGATACTCACTGCTCGTGCGGCAATGATGCGCCCTGATGCCTTTTGCTGCGCCCTTGAGTGCCATGCCATGGAAAAGCATGGACGGATCGGAAACTCTCTTTTAGAAATCCGTGATGGAGTTGATCGGGTGAGGGTCCGGCTCCGCCTGGTTCTGGGAGGAATGATGAGCACCAACGCAGTCCCCACGCAGTTTTCGCATGACCGCCCCCTGTGGCAGCCGGATGCGGGGCGCATCGCCGCCAGCAATCTGGAGCAGTTCCGCATTCGCGCCGAACAGCGGTCGGGCCTCAGCCTGCCGGATTATGCCGCGCTGCATCGCTGGTCGGTGGAGGATCGTGCCGGATTCTGGACGCTCATCTGGGATTTTTGCGACGTCATCGGCGACCGCGGCGGCAAGGCGCTGATCGATGAAGGTCATATGCGCGAGGCGCGGTTCTTTCCGCAGGCGAAGCTCAATTTCGCCGAGAATCTTTTGCGTTACAAAGGCGATGGCGAGGCGATTGTCTTTCGCGGCGAGGACAAGGTCGAGCGCCGCCTGACATGGGACGATCTCCACGCACTGGTCTCCAAACTCCAGCAATTCATGCTGACCGAAGGCGTTCAGCCCGGCGACCGTGTGGCGGGCATGATGCCCAATATGCCGGAAGCGGTGGCGCTGATGCTGGCGGCAAGCTCGATTGGCGCGGTCTGGTCATCCTGTTCGCCGGATTTTGGTGTGCAGGGCGTGCTGGATCGTTTCGGCCAGATAGAGCCGAAGCTCTTCTTCGCCTGCGACGGCTACTGGTATAACGGCAAGCGCATCGACGTGGCCGACAAGGTTGCCGAAGTGACGGCAAAACTGCCGGGGTTGAAGCGGGCTGTCATCGTCACCTATCTGGGTGAAGCGGACGCTGTCGCCGACAAGGCGGAAAAGGCTATTGCGCTCGATGCGGCCCTTGAGCCGTTCCGGGCGAAAGACGTCGAGTTCACCCGACTGCCTTTCGATTACCCGCTCTATATTCTGTTTTCCTCCGGCACGACCGGCATTCCGAAATGCATCGTGCATCGGGCGGGCGGCGTGCTGTTGCAGCATTTGAAAGAACACAGCCTTCACGCGGACTTACGCGAGGGCGACCGCTTTTTCTATTTCACCACCTGCGGCTGGATGATGTGGAACTGGCTGGCGTCAGGCATTGCCTCCGGCGCAACGCTTTTGCTTTATGACGGTTCGCCCTTCTATCCCGATGGCAATGCGCTGTTCGACTATGCGCAGGCCGAAGGCATGACCTATTTCGGCACCTCGGCGAAATTCATCGACGCAGTGCTGAAAGCCGGGCTGAAACCGGGGCAGACGCATGATCTGTCGGCGCTGCGCACGATTTCGTCCACCGGCTCGCCCTTGTCGCCGGAAGGTTTTGCTTTCGTTTACGAAGCGATCAAGCCGGATGTGCATCTGGCCTCGATTTCCGGCGGCACGGATATTGTCTCTTGCTTCGTTCTGGGCGTGCCGACCGAGCCTGTCTGGCAGGGCGAGATTCAAGGCGCTGGTCTCGGCATGGCCGTCGATGTCTGGGATGATGACGGCAGGCCGGTTCGCGGGCAAAAGGGCGAACTCGTCTGCACGAAGGCTTTTCCCTGCATGCCGTTGCAATTCTGGAACGATCCGGGCGACGCAAAATATCAGGCCGCCTATTTCGAGCGTTTCGACAATATCTGGTGCCATGGCGATTTTGCCGAATGGACCGGGCATGACGGCATCGTCATCCATGGGCGTTCGGATGCCACGCTCAATCCGGGCGGCGTGCGCATCGGCACGGCGGAGATCTACAATCAGGTCGAGCAGATGCCGGAAGTGGCCGAGGCGCTGTGCATCGGGCAGGATTGGGACAATGATGTGCGTGTGGTGCTGTTCGTGCGGCTTGCCGAAGGCGTGGCGCTCGATGACGACCTGAAAGCGCGCATCAAGGCCAAAATCCGCACCGGCGCGACGCCGCGTCATGTGCCTGCAAAGATCGTTGCCGTATCGGATATTCCGCGCACCAAGTCGGGAAAGATCGTGGAACTGGCCGTGCGCGACATTGTGCATGGACGCGAGGTGAAGAACCGCGAGGCGCTGGCCAACCCGCAAGCACTGGAGCTTTATCGCGATCTGGCAGAACTTCAGGAAAACTGATGCTCAAAACATCGCGAAATAAAATTTCGTCAAGCGGCAATAAATAGCCACAGAACGCCGCGCAACCCCATTGCCTATTTGACCGCCACGGGACACTCTGCCTTCAACATAAGCCATCTTGGTAAAAGATGGTCGCCGGGCAGAACTTGTGGAGGACGAGTATGTTTGCTTTGGGCCAAAATGGGGGCATAAACTTCGGTCTTGGCGAGGAGATCGAAGCCCTTCGCGATACGGTGCGCCGTTTCGCGGACGAGCGCATTGCGCCGCTTGCCGCCGAAACCGACCGCAATAACGCATTTCCCATGCATCTTTGGCGTGAACTGGGTGAGCTTGGCGTGCTCGGCATTACCGCGCCAGAAGACTATGGCGGTGCTGGCATGGGCTATCTGGCGCATTGCATCGCGATGGAGGAGATCAGCCGCGCTTCCGCCTCCATTGGGCTTAGCTATGGCGCGCATTCCAATCTTTGCGTCAACCAGATCACCCGCAACGGTTCGCCCGAACAGCGCGCAAAATATCTGCCGAAGCTTATTTCCGGCGAGCATGTCGGCGCGCTGGCCATGTCCGAGCCGGGGGCCGGTTCCGACGTCGTGTCGATGAAGCTTGAGGCGCAAAAGCGGGGCGACCGCTATGTCCTCAACGGCAACAAGATGTGGATCACCAATGGCCCCGATGCCGATGTGCTGGTGGTCTATGCCAAGACCGATCCGGCGGCAGGCCCACGCGGCATCAGCGCCTTCATCGTCGAAAAAGGCTTCAAAGGGTTTTCGACAGCGCAAAAACTCGACAAGCTCGGCATGCGCGGCTCCAACACCTGTGAACTGGTGTTTCAGGATTGCGAAGTGCCAGCCGAAAACCTGCTCGGAACCGAGGGCAAGGGCGTCAATGTGCTGATGTCTGGGCTTGATTACGAGCGCGTGGTGCTGGCGGGCGGGCCGCTCGGTATCATGGCGGCCTGTCTTGATGTCGTCGTGCCCTATGTGCATGAGCGCAAGCAGTTCGACCAGCCGATTGGCGAATTCCAGCTGATGCAGGGCAAGCTTGCCGACATGTATGTGATCTTCAACGCTTCGCGCGCCTATACCTATGCCGTGGCAGCAGCCTGCGACCGGGGCGAGACGACGCGCAAGGATGCGGCGGGCTGCATTCTCTATACGGCGGAAAACGCCACCCAGATGGCCTTGCAGGCGATACAGGCGCTGGGCGGCAATGGTTACATCAACGACTACCCGACCGGACGCCTGTTGCGTGACGCCAAGCTTTATGAAATCGGCGCAGGCACATCGGAAATCCGGCGCATGCTGATCGGACGGGAACTCTTTCAGGAGACCCGTTGATGGCGGTCCTGAAATCTGAAATTTCCACCCGAAGCGCCAGCTTCGAGGCCAACCGCAAGGCAATGCTGGCGGCTATCGACGTGGTGGGCGATGCTGCCCATATTGCGCTGGATGGCGGCGGCGAGAAGGCGCGTGAACGCCATGTGGCACGCGGAAAACTGCTGCCGCGTGAGCGTGTCGCGCAATTGCTCGATCCGGGTTCGCCCTTTCTGGAAGTGGGCCTGACGGCCGGCCATGGCATGTATGGCGGGGCAGCACCTTCCGGCGGTATTATCACCGGCATCGGGCGCGTGTCGGGCCGCGATTGCATGATCGTCTGCAATGATGCGACGGTGAAGGGCGGCACCTATTATCCGGTCACGGTGAAAAAACACCTGCGCGCGCAGGAGATTGCAGGCGAAAATCGCCTGCCCTGCATCTATCTGGTCGATTCCGGTGGCGCGAATCTGCCCAATCAGGATGAGGTTTTCCCAGATCGCGATCATTTCGGGCGCATTTTCTACAATCAGGCGCAAATGTCGGCGGCGGGCATTCCGCAGGTCGCCGTGGTCATGGGATCGTGCACGGCAGGCGGCGCTTATGTGCCGGCCATGAGCGACGAGACGGTGATCGTGCGGAATCAGGGCACCATCTTTCTGGCGGGTCCTCCTTTGGTGAAAGCCGCGACCGGCGAAGTGGTGAGCGCGGAGGATCTTGGCGGCGGCGACGTGCACACGCGGCTTTCTGGCGTCGCCGATCATCTGGCCAATGACGATGCCCATGCCTTGCAAATCGCGCGCGCGATTGCCGCCAATCTCAACAGCGAAAAACGTTCTATCCCAAGGGGCGACGGCACCGCGCCGCTTTACGACCCGGAGGAAATTCTGGGCGTTGTCTCGGCCGATACGCGCATTCCCTATGATGTGCGCGAGGTGATTGCGCGCCTTGTCGATGGTTCGGATTTCGATGAGTTCAAGGCGCGGTTCGGCACCACCTTGGTCTGCGGTTTTGCCAGTGTCTACGGCATGCCGGTCGGCATCATCGCCAATAATGGCGTCTTGTTTTCGGAAGCGGCGCTGAAGGGCGCGCATTTCATCGAGCTTTGCTGCCAGCGCAACATTCCGCTGGTGTTTTTGCAGAACATCACCGGCTTCATGGTGGGGCGCAAATATGAGGCGGAAGGCATTGCCAAGCACGGCGCCAAGCTGGTGACAGCGGTGGCGACGGCCAATGTGCCGAAGATCACTATGCTGATCGGCGCGTCCTATGGCGCGGGCAATTACGGCATGGCCGGGCGGGCTTACTCGCCGCGCTTCCTGTGGACATGGCCGAACAGCCGCATCGCGGTCATGGGCGGCGAGCAGGCGGCAGGCGTGCTGGCGACCGTCAAGCGCGACGGGATCGAGCGCACCGGCGGCACGTGGTCGGCGGAAGAAGAGGCGGAGTTCAAGCGCCCGACGCTCGAAATGTTCGAGCGCCAGAGCCACCCGCTCTACGCATCTGCAAGGCTGTGGGATGATGGCATTGTCGATCCGCGCAAGAGCCGCGAAGTGCTTGGCCTGTCGCTTTCCGCCACGCTGAACGCGCCGGTCGAGCCGACGCGTTTCGGCCTGTTTAGAATGTGAGGGCGCGGGATGAGGAAAAGTGTGAAGCGGTTTTCCGCCCGCATCCCGCGAGGGCAGGAATGATGTTCAAAAAGATACTGATTGCCAATCGCGGAGAAATCGCCTGCCGGGTCATTCGGACGGCGCGCAAGCTCGGCATTGCCACGGTCGCCATCTATTCCGATGCGGATGCCAATGCGCTGCATGTGGAGATGGCCGATGAGGCGGTGCGCGTCGGCCCTGCCATTTCGGCGCAAAGCTATCTGAATGTCGATGCGATCATCAAGGCGGCGAAGGAAACTGGCGCAGAGGCGATCCATCCGGGCTATGGCTTTCTCTCCGAAAATGCAGGCTTTGTGGATGCGGTGGAGGCCGCGGGACTTGTCTTCATCGGTCCATCGGCCAAAGCCATTCGCGCCATGGGGCTGAAGGATGCCGCCAAGGCGTTGATGGAAAAGGCGGGCGTGCCTGTCGTGCCGGGCTATCACGGCGACAATCAGGATGGCGCCTTTCTCAAAAGCGAGGCCGACCGGATCACCTATCCGGTGCTGATCAAGGCGCGCGCGGGCGGCGGCGGCAAGGGCATGCGCCGGGTCGATCAGGCCTCCGATTTCGCCGCAGCACTCGACAGCGCGCGACGCGAGGCGGAAGCCTCGTTTGGCGACGGCGCAGTGTTGATCGAAAAATACATGGCGAAGCCGCGCCATATCGAGGTGCAGGTTTTTGGCGACAATCACGGCAATGCGGTGCATCTCTTCGAGCGCGATTGCTCGCTGCAACGCCGCCATCAGAAGGTGATCGAGGAAGCCCCTGCGCCCGGCATGACGCCGGATATGCGCGTCGCCATGGGCGAGGCGGCGGTAAAGGCGGCGCTGGCGATTGGTTACTCCGGCGCGGGTACGGTGGAGTTCATCGCCGATGTGTCGGAAGGGCTGCGGCCCGACCGCTTCTTCTTCATGGAAATGAACACGCGCCTGCAAGTGGAGCATCCGGTGACGGAAGCGATCACGGGCCTTGATCTGGTCGAATGGCAATTGCGCGTGGCGTCGGGTGAGGCGCTGCCGAAGCGTCAGGACGAACTTTCCATAAACGGCTGGGCTTTCGAGGCGCGGCTTTATGCGGAAGACCCGGCGCGGGATTTCCTGCCCGCCACGGGCAAGCTTGCGCTCTTTGCCCCGCCGGAAAATGCGCGTGTCGATTCCGGCGTTCGCACCGGTGATACGATCACGCCGTTCTACGATCCGATGATCGCCAAGATCATCAGCCATGGCGCAACCCGCGAAGAGGCGCTGAACCGGCTGGATGCGGCGCTTGGCAAGACCCGCATTGCCGGTCTTGTCACCAACCGCCAGTTCCTGTCGGCGCTCTGCAATCTCGACCCTTTCCGCACTGGCGATGTCGATACCGGGCTGATCGGACGCGAGACGGCAGCGCTTTTCACCGAAAAGCAGCCTTCGGATATCGCCTTTGCGCTGGCCGCGCTTGGTGCGCTCGATCTCCTGAATGCGCCGCAGGAAGGCGACCCATGGGGAAGCCTGCGCGGTTTTCGTCTATGGGGCGAGGCATCGCGCTCGGTTCTGCTCGATCATCATGGCGAGCGCCGCACGGTCAACTTTGCGGCCGGAGGCGGCAACCGTTTCAGCTTTGCTTTCGGCGAACTGGAAATCCGTGCCCATGAAAACGGTCTCGTCCGTTTCGCCCTCGATGGTCGCGTATCGGAGGCGTCGGTCTCGCGCATCGGACATGATGTGACGGTGCAATTCGAAGGTCGCGACACCATATTTCATCATGTGCAGTCGATAGGCGCGGAGGAGGATGCCTCGAGCGAGAGCCGCATCCTGTCGCCGATGCCGGGGCTGGTGCGGCTGGTTTCCGTCGTGGAAGGTGCGAGCGTCGCCAAGGGCGATCCGCTGGTGACGATGGAAGCAATGAAGATGGAACTGTCACTGACTGCGCCGCGCGACGGCAAGGTCGCATCCGTAACCGTTACGGCGGGCGATCAGGTCAGTGAAGGCGCATTGCTGGTCGAGCTGGAGGAGCAACATGGCTGAACACGTTGAAATCGTCGAAATGGCAGCGCGTGACGGTCTGCAAAACGAAAAGCGTTTTGTGCCAACCGCCGACAAGATTGCGCTGATCGACCGCCTGTCGGATTGCGGCTATTCGCGCATCGAGGCAACGAGTTTCGTCAGCCCCAAATGGGTGCCGCAACTGGCGGATAGCCGGGAAGTCATGGCCGGGATCAGGCGCGCCGACAGCGTGCGTTATTCGGCTCTGGTGCCCAATATGAAGGGCTATGAGGCTGCTGCTGCCGCCAATGTCGACGAAATAGCGGTTTTCATTTCCGCCTCGGAAGGCTTTTCCAAAGCCAATATCAATTGCACGATTGCCGAAAGCATCGAGCGCCTGTCGCCTGTCATCGGTGCCGCGATCAATGACGGCCTGGCCATTCGCGGCTATGTGAGCTGCGTGGTCGAATGCCCCTATGACGGGCCGGTTACCCCACAGGCAGTTGCCGATGTGACTGAGCAGCTTTTTTCGCTCGGCTGTCACGAGGTGAGCCTTGGCGACACCATCGGGCGCGGCACGCCGGACAAGGTTGCGGCCATGCTGGACGCGGTGCTGGCCATCGCCCCGGCGCACAGCCTTGCCGGTCATTATCATGACACTGGCGGGCGGGCGCTCGACAATATCCGCGTTAGTCTGGAGAAAGGCCTGCGCGTGTTCGATGCTTCCGTCGGCGGGCTTGGCGGCTGTCCGTTCGCGCCGGGTGCGAAGGGCAATGTCGATACGGTGCTGGTCGCCGAAATGCTGCATGATCTTGGTTTCGAAACCGGTCTCGATATTCAAAAACTGAGATCGGCTGCACTTTTTGCGCAAGCGCTGCGGCAAGATAAAGCGGCCTAGGAGCAATTATGAGCGACTTCGAAACCATCCAGATTGCGGTCGACCCACGTGGCGTGGCGACGCTCACGCTGAACCGGCCCGAACAGCACAATGCGCTGTCGGGCTTGATGATCGATGAGCTAACCAGCGCAGCGCTGCATCTGGGCGATAACGAAGTCATACGCATCGTGATCCTGACCGGCGCAGGCATGAGCTTTTGCGCGGGCGGCGATCTGGGCTGGATGCAGGAGCAGGTCAAGGCGACGCGTGAACGGCGCATTGAAGAAGCGCGCAAGCTGGCCCTCATGCTGAAAGCGCTGCGCGATCTGCCAAAGCCATTGATCGGGCGCATCAACGGGCAGGCCTATGGCGGGGGCGTCGGTCTCATCAGCGTTTGCGATGCGGCGATTGGCGTTTGCGATGCGCGTTTCGGACTGACGGAGACAAGGCTCGGGCTTATTCCCGCAACCATCAGCCCCTATGTCGTGGCGCGTATCGGGCAGGCCAATGCGCTGCGCACATTCACCTCGGCGCGGCTGTTCGATGCCCGGGAGGGGCGGCGGATCGGCCTTTTGCATGATGTGGTCGAGGTGGAGCGTCTCGATGCGGCGGTGGAGGAGGAGATAAAACCTTACTTTTCCACCGCGCCCGCAGCCGTCGCCGCATCCAAGCGGCTGGTCCATGCGCTGGGCGCGCCGATAGACGAGGCGGTGATCGACATGACGCTCACCCGCCTTGCCGATACATGGGAGACACCGGAGGCCGCGGAAGGGATCGCGGCCTTTTTTGCGAAGCGATCACCGACATGGAAAAAAGAGGGAGGAACGACTTAGGAGGAGGCGGTTTTTCGTTGTAGTTGCGGGTACTTGGCGCTTGCAATCGAAAGCCGGAAATGCATTCTTATTATATCATGAAAGCGCGCTCCCGTTCTGGAGCATGATTCCGAAAGGGCGGATGCAATTTCGGATAATATTATGGCTCTGGCCTCTTCGAGGCGGCGGTGTGGTGTGCTTTTGAGCGCATCCCGAAACGTGTGAAACGGTTTTCGGGCAAGATGCGCATTGATGCATATGATTTGGAGCGTCTGGCGCTCTAGATCGACCCTTTGAGATCATGCGATGAACAAAAGGGAGGGCCCGGCAATTCGGCAGCGCAGATGCGCTGAGATTTGACCGGCATGGGTTGTCTCGGGGCCGTCGGAGGACGCCGCCCCACCAAAGGAGAAAAAGAATGAACCTGAAACTTCTTTCCAGCGTGGCTTTCGCAGCCACTCTCGGCTTTGCCAGCGCCGCTTATGCAGACATCACCATCGGCGTGGTTGCACCGCTGACGGGTCCTGTCGCCGCTTTCGGCGATCAGGTGAAGAAGGGCGCGGAAACCGCCGTGGAAGTCATCAACAAGGCGGGCGGCATCAAGGGCGAGAAAGTCGTCCTGAAATTTGCCGACGATGCCGGTGAGCCGAAGCAGGGCGTTTCCGCCGCCAACCAGATCGTTGGCGACGGCGTCAAGTTCGTCGTCGGCCCGGTCACGACCGGCGTCGCCATTCCGGTTTCCGACGTGTTTTCGGAAAACGGCGTGCTGATGGTCACCCCGACCGCCACCGGTCCCGATCTGACTGCCCGCAAGCTGGAAAACGTGTTCCGCACCTGCGGCCGCGACGACCAGCAGGCTGAAGTCATGGCCGATTACGTCCTGAAGAACTTCAAGGACAAGAAGGTCGCCGTGATCCACGACAAGGGTGCTTACGGCAAGGGTCTGGCCGACGCTTTCAAGGCGGCGCTCAACAAGGGCGGTGTCACGGAAGTGCATTATGATTCCGTCACGCCGGGCGACAAGGATTTTTCCGCGCTCGTCACCAAGCTGAAGTCTGCCGGTGCTGACATCGTCTATTTCGGCGGCTACCATGCCGAAGGTGGCCTGCTGTCGCGTCAGCTGCACGATGCCGGTCTCCAGGCTCTGGTTCTCGGCGGCGAAGGCCTGTCCAATACCGAATATTGGGCAATCGGCGGCACCAACGCGCAGGGCACGCTCTTCACCAACGCCAAGGACGCCACCAAGAACCCGGCCTCCAAGGATGCTATCGAAGCCCTGAAGGCCAAGAACATCCCGGCTGAAGCCTTCACCATGAACGCCTATGCCGCCGTTGAAGTCATCAAGGCCGGCATTGAACGCGCCGGTTCCGCCGATGACTCGGCAGCCGTCGCCAAGGCGCTGCATGACGGCAAGCCGATCGAAACCGCCATCGGCACGCTGACCTACGGCGAAAACGGCGATCTCAGCTCGCCGAGCTTCGACATCTTCAAGTGGGATGGCGGCAAGATCGTCGGCCTTGAATAAGGTCGTTGCCTGAAAGGGAGCGCATCCCGAAACGTGGAAAACGGTTTTCGGATAAGATGCGCGGTTCAAATAAACAGAAAAACGCCGGGGTTTGGCCCCGGCGTTTTGCGTTTGTGGCGTGGTCAGGACCCGGTAAAGCCGAGTTCGGCTTCGATAGCCTCAAATGTCTTGTCCATCGCGTAGGTGGGGCTCAGCGGAAAACCGAAATGCCCATAGGCGATGGACAGCTGCCGTTCCGCTTTTCTTTCGCTGTCCTTGGCGATTGCCGCGACATAGAGCGCTGCGGCGAGGCCGGTGCGGTCGGCGCCGGATTTGCAATGGATGAGCACCGGCTTTTCCGCATTCTGCATGAGGGCGATCAGCTCTCTGGTTTGTGCAAGGTCCAGCGCCCGTCGCGATGACATGCCGAAATTGACGTGATTGATACCAAGTGTCTCTGCGGCTGCAATTTCTTCATCATACCATTTCGACCCGGGTTCGGCGCCGCGCAGATTGATGATGGTCTTGATGCCGTAAAGCTTCTGCAACGAAGCGATGCGCGCCGGGTCGGGCTGGTTGGAGCGATAGGCCTGCCCGGCAACGACGGCGTGGACATTGCCCTTATATTGCAGCGTATAAAGATAACCGCCCATGACGCTTGCGCCGATGAGCAGTCCAAGCGCGATAAGCCGGACACGAGTAAAGGACCAATCCATATATCTGCGAAAGAACGACATAGAGCCTCATTCGAATGAAATAATATAATAAAATAAACCGCCTGGAAATTTTCTACTTGGTTTTTGCGGGAAATATACTAAAAATTTGTCTTAATCTTGTCCGTACAGACAAGAATTTGATGTTTCTGTTTAAGTTATTTTTTAATTAGGGTCCCGCAGCTGTGCGCGGGAAATTGTTGGAACAAGCGTCTGTCCGGGTGTGGGCGTCGGTGGAGCGGGCGGTTTTTCGTGGGCTTAAGCTTCGGTTAACCATGTCTGTTTAATCTGTGACCATGGATGGGGCAGTTAGCGGAGCAGGTTTATGCAGCGCTACAGATTTGACGATAAAAGAATTCTGATCGAGGCAATTGTCGAGTTGCTCAACCGGGGTGTTGAGCCTGACGAACTCGATCTCGTGCTGAGCCGGATCGGTCCGGTTGATCTCGATTTGATGCGGCAATGCCTGATCGAGGTGTGGAACTATAATCATCCGGGACTGGCCGAAGCGCCGATGGCGGCCTGACGGCAAGTTCTGTGGGACAGGCTTGAGGCACCGGACCGCCGAGCGGGATGGATGCCGAAGGAATTGGGCGCGACGCGGCGCTCACATGAGAATACGGCGGTTGCAGGCAACGGTTTGTGGGCCGAAACTGTCGGGGCAGGGCCGGGTTGAGCCGGTTTTGGAGCGATCTGGCCGCTGCCCGCAATGTCATATTCCTGAAACGTAGACGGATTATATCCATATGCGTATCGGGAATTCACTTGGGATCGTGACCACGGATGTACTGGCGCAACTCAGGTGAAAGCGGAAGGTCGGGTTCAGCCCGGCCTTTTTCGCGTCAGTGCCTGCCGCCATTTCCGGCGACTGCGCGATCTTCTTCAATCACGGAAGACATTCATGATACGCCACATCGTTCTCATCAAATTCAGGCCCGAACTCGAAGCCGCGCAGATCGACGAGAGATTGCAGTCCGTCGTCGCGCTCAAGGACAAGATCGGCGGCATCCTGTCCATCACGGCTGGCGAAAACAACAGTCCTGAAAATCTCGAAAGGGGATTTCGCCACGGCTTCGTCGTGGATTTCACGGACGGCGCGGCGCGCGACGCCTATCTTCCGCATCCCGAACACGCGAAAGTCGGCAAAAGCCTCGTCGAAGCAGCCGATGGCGGCATAGAAGGCATACTGGTTTTCGACTATGCGATCTGAGAACTTGTTCCAAAAGTCGCCATGCCGGTCTGCAAATGGTGCTTTTCTGCGTTCCGGTGCTCGCGTACCTTTAAGTACGCTCCGCTCCGGTACTCGAAGATCGCCATTTTCAACGCGGCCTGCCGCTTTTTGATTCAGGCTCCGGGATTGCTGCACCGATGCAGCCTACAATACCAGCCCGCCCACGCCCATGCGGGAAAGATCATCGGCGGAAAGCGCAATTCCTGCCATCAGGCGATCCAGAACGTGGTCGAGGCTGTTTTCGCGGGCGCTGCGGGCCGATCCGGGTGCGGCGACGATATATTTTCCGCCGTGTCGTCCCAGGACCAGCAGGTTGCCGGGATCGACCGGCATGCCGATGCGCAGGATTTCGCCGCCCGAAATACGGATCGACTGCGGCACGATATCCGCTTCGTCGGCAACCGCCGAAGCGCTGAAAATCACGATGATGTCGCAGGCCCTGCCCACATCCGCGATTGCCGCAGCCAGCGCCGCCTGATCGTGCGCGACGCGCTTTTCGCAAACAAGCGTCCCGCCGTTCCGGGCCGCGCGCTTTTCCATCAGTTCGCGGGTCTTCTCCAGAACCGTCTCGCGGATCGAGGGGAGGCGCGACTGGATCAGGCCGACCCGCGCGCCATTGAAGGGATAGACATGCAGCGCGGGTCGCGCATCAAGGCTGATTTCATGCAGCAGGGTCTGCGGCACGGCAAAAGGAATGATCTTGACGGTGGCGATCATCTGCCCGGCTTCCACCCGCACATGGTTGCGCAGCGTTGCGATGGAAATGCGCGCATCATGCGCGTTGATGGCATCGATACGGTCCGCATCGGCTGAAAACACGCCATTCTTCCGGGCATGCAGGTTGACGCGCCCGGTTGCGGCATTGCCGATTTCCACATCAGCGGACGCGACTATGCGCGCGATGGCAAGTGCCGCCTCGTCCTCGCCGATATCACCCTGTTCCAGACGCGCGGCCAGAACCGAACTGACACCCGCCTCCCGCAGCAGGGCGAGGTTGAGCGCATCAAGAACCGTGCCCTTGCGCAAGGTCAGCGCACCCGCGGTCGTCGCATAGCCAAGGATTGCACCTTCGGCTTCATCGAGCGGCATTTCGGCAAATATCATCTCTACCCCCAATTCCCTCGTGAATATCAATAAAACATAAACCGGGTAGAGCGAACCCCGGACGATCAGGATTATGCGTTGGAGGGCGCCTGTTAAACCCGTGTGGCGATTGAGCATTTTCATGAATTCGGTGAGAAACACGTGGCGGCCCGTTTGCGGCGGATTCGGTAAAATCCCATCACAATCCCGTTTATTCAACGGAAAAACAGTGGTTTTCACCTTGCAAACCCCGTGCGTTGGGCCTATTGGCACCGCGCATCCGATGGCCAGCGCCCCAGCCGGCCGATCCGTCGGAACATCGATCCCTGATCGGGAGATCGATCATTGCACCAGACATTGCCTGACAAGTGGCGCGCATCAGCGTCAGCTTCGATTATTCATACAAAATGCCCGTTTTTGGGCGCGACATTACGATCCAGCACAATTTTCGTCAGACACGTGACAAATGCGGTTATTCGTTATAACGGTACTTTTGGAAATTTCAGAATTTACCGAAAACTAGGAAATGACGCATGCGCCGGAGATGACACTCTGCGCGCAGGATGGAAAGACAAATGAAACACGGCACCCCCCGGACGATCGTTTCGTTCGCCGTCATGGCCCTCACGGCGTTTCTCGCAGGCTGCGAGAACCAGGTCCTGCTTTCTCCGAAAGGGGAAATAGGCATGGCAGAACGCGATCTCATCTTCTTTGCGACCGGCATCATGCTGCTTGTCGTGCTTCCCGTCATCTTCATGACGCTTTACTTCGCATGGAAGTACCGCGCCTCGAATGAAAAGGCGGATTACCAGCCCGACTGGCATCACTCGACCAAGATCGAGCTTGCCGTCTGGCTCATCCCGATGGCGATCATTGTCGTTCTGGGCACGGTCACCTGGATCAGCACGCACAAGCTCGACCCGTATCGTCCGCTGGAATCGAACGCGAAGCCGATCAATGTCGAGGTCGTCGCGCTCGACTGGAAATGGCTTTTCATCTATCCCGATCAGGGCATCGCCACCGTCAACGAAATGGCAATGCCGGTCGATGTGCCGGTCAACTTCAAGCTGACCTCCAGCAACATCATGAATTCCTTCTTCATTCCGCAGCTCGGCAGCCAGGTCTACACCATGCCGAGCATGCAGACGAAGCTGCATCTGGTTGCCAATCATGAAGGCGAATTCGACGGCATCTCGGCCAATTACAGCGGCCAGGGCTTTGCCCAGATGCGCTTCAAGGCGCATGCCTACAATCAGGCCGACTTCGACAAGTGGGTTGCCGATGTGAAGGCCAAGGCAAACGGCGAGGAACTGAACGGCGCGCGCTACGGTTCGCTGGTGCAGCCGAGCGAAAAGCATCCGGTGCAGTTCTTCACCTATAATGACAAGGCGCTGTTCCACAACATCGTCAACCGCTGCTGGGACGGCAAGTCCGTCTGCCTCGACGATGAAATGCATCGCCAGCAGATGATCCGCGAAGCGCGCGCCAATCTGCGCAAGTCTTCGCCTGTCGATTTCAGCCAGTGGGCGAACGACATCATCTGCGCCGTGCAGCCGCAGCGCCTGTCGCAGCTAGCAAACTGATTTGCCGATGGCGCCGTGACCCCGCAGGGGTCGCGGCCATCCGCATTCAATCCCTTGTTTCACGCGGTTCCGGAAAGATGGCGCTCTTGCGCCGCCCCGGAATTGCTCCAATCGAAGCGTGATAAAAATGTTCGGAAAACTTACGCTCGAAGCGATACCCTATCACGAGCCAATCATCATGGTCACTTTGGCCGCGGTGGCTGGCGGGGGGCTCGCTCTTCTTGCAGCCATAACCTACTACCGCAAATGGGCGCCGCTCTGGAACGACTGGCTCACCTCCGTCGACCACAAGCGCATTGGCGTGATGTATATCATTCTGGCGCTGGTGATGCTGTTCCGCGGCTTCTCGGATGCGGTGATGATGCGCGCCCAGCAGGCGCTTGCCTCCGGCGCCAATGAAGGCTTCCTGCCGCCGCACCACTACGACCAGATCTTCACCGCCCATGGCGTGATCATGATCTTCTTCGTGGCGATGCCCTTCATCGTCGGCCTGATGAACTTTGCCGTGCCGCTTCAGATCGGCGCGCGCGACGTGGCTTTCCCCTACCTCAACTCGCTCAGCTTCTGGCTGACGGTTGCCGGTGCGATCCTCATCAACATCTCGCTCGGCGTCGGCGAATTCGCCAAGACCGGCTGGCTGGCCTATCCGCCGCTTTCCGGCAAGGAGTTCAGCCCGGATGTCGGGGTGGATTACTATATCTGGGCCTTGCAGATTTCCGGCATGGGCACGCTGCTTTCCGGCGTCAACCTCATCACCACCATCATCAAGATGCGCGCGCCCGGCATGGGCATGATGCAGGTTCCGGTCTTCACCTGGACCGCGCTCTGCTCCAACGTGCTGATCGTTGCGGCCTTCCCGATCCTCACCGTCACGCTGGCGCTTCTGTCGCTCGACCGCTATCTGGATTTCCACTTCTTCACCAATGATGCCGGTGGCAATCCGATGATGTATGTGAACCTCATCTGGATCTGGGGCCACCCGGAAGTCTATATTCTGGTTCTGCCGTGCTTCGGCATCTTCTCGGAAATCGTGGCAACCTTCTCCGGCAAGCGCCTGTTCGGCTACAAGTCGATGGTTTACGCCACCGTTGCCATCACCATCCTGTCGTTCCTGGTCTGGGTCCACCACTTCTTCACCATGGGTGGCGGCGCCAATGTCAACGCCTTCTTCGGCGTGGCGACCATGATCATTTCCATCCCGACAGGGGCGAAGGTCTTCAACTGGCTCTTCACCATGTATAAGGGTCGCGTGCGCATGGAAACGCCGATCATGTGGACCATCGGCTTCATGTGCACCTTCGTCGTCGGCGGCATGACGGGCGTTCTGCTCGCTGTTCCTCCGGCAGACTTCGTGCTGCACAACTCGGTGTTCCTGATTGCCCACTTCCACAATGTGATCATTTCGGGCGTCCTGTTCGGCTGTTTTGCCGGTGTCGTCTACTGGTGGCCGAAGGCTTTCGGCTTCAAGCTGAACGAACGTCTGGGCAAGAACGCCTTCTGGTGCTGGCTCGTCGGCTTCATCCTTGCCTTCATGCCGCTCTACGTGCTCGGCCTGATGGGCATGACCCGTCGTCTGAACCACACCGAAAACCCGGCATGGCACATCTATCTCATCGTTGCCGCCGTCGGCGTTGCGATCATCCTTTGCGGCATCGTGTTCCAGGTTCTGCAGATCGCCATCTCGATCCGCGACCGCGAAAAGCTGCGCGATACCAATGGCGACAGCTGGGGCACGGGCCGCACGCTGGAATGGTCGCTGGCTTCGCCGCCTGCCTTCTACAACTTCGCCGAAGTTCCGCATGTGCGCGATCATGACAGCTGGTGGGATATGAAGCAGAACGGCTATGTGCGCCGCACCGAAAAGTTCGCGCGCATTCATATGCCGAAGAACACCGGCACCGGCTTCATCATCGGCATGCTGAACATTCCGCTCGGCTTTGCCCTGGTCTGGCACATCTGGTGGCTGGCAATCGCCTCCGCCCTCGCTGTGCTGGCCGTTGCCATCGCTCATTCCTTCAATAATGACAGGGACTTTTACGTCTCGGCCGAAGAGGTGCAGGAAGTCGAAGACCTCCGTACCCGGCAACTGACTGCTCAGGAGGCCTGATTCCGATGAGCGCAAGCATTTCAACCGCCGCTCCCTCCGTTGCTCCGTTCAGGGGCGGAAACGAGCACCCCGCTCACGAGGACCATCACGATGCAGGGTCGACCACGCTGGTCGGCTTCTGGATCTACCTGATGAGCGACTGCGTCCTGTTCTCGGGGCTGTTTGCAACCTATGCCGTTCTGGCGCATCAGTTCGCGGGCGGTCCGACCGGCCGTGAACTGTTCGATCTGAACTTCGTTCTGATCGAAACCATGCTGCTCCTGGTGTCGTCGCTGACCTATGGTCTGGCCACGCTGTCGATGTTCAAGAAGAACCGCGCTGGCCTTCTGTTCTGGCTGGGCGTGACCTTCCTGCTCGGCGCTGCCTTCCTCGCGATGGAAGTCTATGAGTTCAATCACCTGATCCACGAAGGTGCCGGACCGGGCCGCAGCGCGTTCCTCTCCGCTTTCTTCGCGCTGGTGGGAACCCATGGTCTTCACATCACGTCGGGCCTCATCTGGATCCTGGTTCTTTCCGGCCAGCTTCTGCGTGATGGCCTGACCGAAAAGAACCAGACGCGCGTGATGTGCCTCAGCCTCTTCTGGCACTTCCTGGACATCATCTGGATCGGCGTCTTTACTCTTGTCTATCTGCTGGGTGTACTGTGATGAGCTCTGCACACGAAACACACGACCACGGCGCAAGCCACGGCAGCCTGAAGTCCTATCTGATCGGCTTCGTGCTGGCGGTCGCCCTTACCGTCGTTCCATTCATGATGGCCATGAATGGCTACTTCACGCCGGGAACCACCGCTGCCATCGTGCTCGGTCTCGCCGTCGTCCAGATCCTGGTGCATCTGGTTTACTTCCTGCACCTCGATCCGAGGTCGGAAGGCGGCTGGAACATTCTGGCGCTCATCTTCACGGTCATCATTCTGGCCATCGTGCTTGCCGGCTCCATCTGGGTCATGCATCACCTCGATACCAATATGATGCCGATGTACATGTCGCCGGAAGACGTGCGCAACCTGCCATAAGCTTCGTCAAGGGCATTCCCTGCATCGCAACGCCTGCGGGGAATGCTTCTGTGAGCTTCGTGAAACAACTGGCCTGACGGCCCGTGATCGCGGCTTTATCCTCCCTCTCTCCCCCCAAAGCCGCGTGGCGCCCCGGTTCATTCCGGGGCGCTTTTCTTTGTGCGCTGGGGTGCCGGAATGCATTCGATAAAATTGTAGTAAAATTTATGTAAAATAGATTGGTAACCCGGTAACGCTAAGTCTGCACGGTACTAATTAAAGTGTAGGAAATGATAATATAAGGCCTAAATTTACCATCGCATGTATAGTAATTTGCATTTTTTGCTATACTATATATAGTCGCTATTGTGTTTGATACTTAATTCGTCTCTGGTTGTTCGCAAATCTGGAGTATATGCGATGTCGTTTTTTAAAAGAGTGCTTACTAAAAATCGTTTTCTCGGCGTCGCTGTTGCGGCGGCGTTTCTGGTCGCGCCCGCTGTTGCTTCCGCGGCCACGGCCTATGTTTCGGCTGCGGTGAATGTCCGTTCGGGGCCGGGCGCCAATTATGCCCGTGTTGCCGCACTTCCTGCCGGGGCGAGCGTGAATGCCGGTTCCTGCCGCAATGGCTGGTGCCAGATTTATAGTGGCGGCAGCGTTGGCTTTGTGTCGGCACGCTATGTCCGTTTCGGTTCCTATGCTGCGCCGTCCACCGCTGTCATCGTCGATAATGGCTACTATGATGGCTGGGCGCCGGGCTTTGGCGCGGGTCTCGGTCTCGGCTGGGCAACCGGCGGCTATTGGGGGCCTGGCTATCGGGGATATGGCTGGCGCGGCGGTCCGAACTATTACAATGGCTGCATCGGCCGCAACTGCCAGTCCTGGCGCGGCGGTCGCAATCACTGGAACCCGCACTGGGGCGTCGGACCCGCATGGCGGACCCGGCAGGCTGGCCACTATTGGGGGCCGGGGCCGGTAAGGCCGCGCTTCAACGGCGGCGGCTTCAATCGGCCCACATATAACCGGCCTGCATTCAATCACGGCTTTGGCGGCGGCCATTTCGGCAATATGCGCCCGATCCACTCCGGCCGCTGACAGCCGGAACACTTCGTCAGGTCATCCTCCTCCCTCCTCCCGTGACCTGATGGGCGGCCCGCCGACACCCCGCCGGCGGGCCGCGCTTTTGGGGAATTTTCGATAATCATCAGAAAATGCATGGGCGCGTTCCACTCAACCTGCGCGAGCAACCGGGAGAGTGTGGTAACGTTAATACTCCGTTGACTGAAATGGTCCATATCTAGCGTTGTCGCTTGGAGTTCCGCTCTCCCCATGGTAATCCCTGAATCGTCCTGGGCTGGGGATGATGATCGGGACGCTGCCAGGCGACCGCATAGACAGAAACCGGACAGTAACGCGTATGACTTGGAGTAACAGGACGATACAGGGAAGAAGCATCGCCGTGCTTTTGCTGGCGGCGCATTTTTCCTCGTTCACGGTGTCGCCTGCGCTGGCATTCGAGTTGTTCGGAATCCATCTGTGGGGCGAAGCCAAGAAGGAAGACCCGGATATCATCGACCCGAAGACCTATACGGTCGAGGTCACGACCACGGGCGACCGCAAGAATGCGGACGGCACGGAAGCCGACCTGAAATCCACCATTGAAGGCGCGTCGGGCCTCGTCACCGATCAGGAGAAGCCTGCCTCGGGCTCCGCTGGCCTGCTAGCCAAGGCGCGCGGCGATTATCGCCGCATTCTGGCAGCACTTTATGGCGAGGGCCGTTATGGCGGCACCATATCCATCCTTGTCGATGGCCGTGAGGCGAACGACATTCCACCGGACGCGGACATTCCCGACAATGCGAAGGTCGCGATCTCTGTCGATCCCGGCCCGCAATTCCTGTTTTCCCGCACCGCGATTTCCAATATCGCGCCGCCGCCGGTCGACAAGCGCGATCACGTGCAGTCGCCGGAAGACGCCGGATTCGCGCCGGGACAGGTGGCGCGTTCGGGCACGGTCATCAAGGCCGAGCGTCTTGCCGTCGAGGCATGGCGCCAGCAGGGTTATGCCAAGGCGCGTGTGACGGGCGAGGACATCGTCGCCGATCATGACGGCAACCGCGTTTCCGCCGACGTGTCGCTCGATCCCGGCCAGAAGGCGCATTACGGCCCGGTCAGCGTGCTTGGTACGGCGCGCATGGACCCGCAATTCGTTGCCTGGATGACAGGCCTGAAAGAAGGCCAGGAATACGACCCCGACGATATCGAAAAGGCCAAGAAGCGTCTTGGCCGCATGGAAGTGTTCCGGGCGATGAGCTTCGAGGAAGCCGAAAAGATCGAGCCGGACGGCAGCTTGCCGATGACGCTCAACGTGCAGGAGCGCAAGCCGCGCCGATTCGGCTTCGGTGCCGAATATTCGACCATCGACGGCTTCGGCCTCACCGGCTACTGGATGCACCGCAACCTGTTCGGGCGCGGCGAGCGCCTGCGTTTCGACGCCAAGGTCAGCGGTATTGGCGGCACGCAGGACAATTCCTTCGATCCGCAGAACTTCACCTATCTTCTGGGCACCAGCTTCACCAAGCCCGGCGTCTATACGCCGGATACGGATTTTGTAGCTTCCCTCGATGCCAAGCGTGAGGTGCTGGACGCCTATACCGAAACCTCGGTCAATGCGAAGACCGGCTTCACGCAGATATTCAGCGACGAACTGTCGGGCGCGCTTTACGCGAAGGCCAGCCATGGCCGCTTCAACGACGACGTGTTCGGCGACCGCACTTTCACCACGGCGGGTCTTGAGGGCAACCTTCTCTATGACAGCCGCAACAACAAGCCGGACCCGAGTTCGGGCTTCTATCTGGAAGGCAATATCCAGCCCTTCTATGAATTCCAGTACGGCAATTTCGCCACCCGCTTCACCGCCGAAGGCCGCACCTATTACGGCTTGGGCGAAAAGGACCGGGTGATTCTCGCGGGCCGCCTGAAGGTCGGTTCGATTGTCGGCGCGTCCATCGAGGACCTGCCGCCGAGCCAGCTCTTCCTCGCGGGCGGCGGCGGCTCGGTTCGCGGTTACGGCTATCGCAATATCGGCGTCAGCGCCGGCAATGGCGAGATCGTCGGCGGGCGTTCGCTCGTCGAGGCCAATGGCGAAGTGCGCGCCCGCATCACCGATTCCATCGGCGCGGTGGCGTTCGTCGATGCCGGTTATGTCGGCGAAAAATCCTTTCCCGATTTCTCGGAACAGATGCGTGTCGGTGTCGGTGGCGGTCTGCGCTACCTGACCGGCCTCGGGCCGATCCGCCTTGATGTCGCCGTTCCGCTCAACCGCCGCTCGGGCGATCCGAGCTATGGCTTGTACGTAGGTATAGGACAGGCGTTTTGACCAGATTTCTCGCAATCATCGCCTTCATCGCTTTCGCCGCAACGGCAGTCATCTTCGGCTGGCCGGAGCGGGAGACGCCGGTGCTGGCCCCAGCGCAGGCCAATGCTCAGGCTAACGCGCAGGCGCAGCAGCCTGACAGCGCGCAGGCAGAGCCGGAAGAAGAGAAATCCTATTTCCTGTCCTTCGTGGAAAGCCAGCTTTCCGCGCCGAACCGCCGCATCTCCATTTCAGGCATCAGCGGCGTTCTGTCTTCGGAAGCAACCGTCGGCTCGATCACCATCGCCGACCGCGAAGGCGTGTGGCTGCGCATCGAAAATGCCAAGCTGAACTGGAGCCGCACCGCCCTTCTGGTCGGGCGTCTCAGCATCCAGTCGCTGGCCGCCGAGCGCATCGACGTCATTCGCAAACCATTGCCGGACAACAGCCTGCCATCGCCGGAATCGTCCAGCTTCAGCCTGCCGGAACTGCCGATTTCGATCAATCTCGACCAGCTTGCCATAGCGCGCCTGCATTTCGGGCCTGACATTTTCGGCCTCGAATCGGAAGTGTCGGCCAATGGCCGCCTGTCGCTTGCCGATGGCTCGCTGGATTCCAGTTTCGACATCAAGCGCCTCGACGGTCCGGGCGGCACTTTCGCGCTGCGCGCGGCCTATGCCAATGCCGACCAGAAGGTCGATCTCGACCTGAAAGTCTCCGAACCGGCCAATGGCATCGTCGCCAACCTGTTGAACATTGACGGTCATCCGCCCGTCGATCTCACCTTGACCGGCGCCGGTCCGCTCGACGGATTGAAGGTTGATCTGGCGCTCGACACCAATGGCAGCCGCACGCTGACGGGCGAATTTACCCTGAACCGGCAAGGTCAGGCGCCTGATGGCGGCCGCGTTTTCTCCGCCCGTTTCAACGGTCCGATTGCGGTTCTGGTGCCGCCGGTATTCCGCGATTTCTTCGGTGCCGAAACGGTGCTCTCCGCCGATGGCTTCCTGAAGGATGCAGGCGGTTTCCGCCTCGACGATCTGGCGCTGAACAGCGCCGCCTTGAAGCTCAAGGCTTCCGCCGAAACCGGCAATGACCGCTTCCTGAACAGGCTGCGCGTTGACGCTTCCATTGCCGATGAAAGCAAGGGCCGCGTTCTCCTGCCGGTCAAGGGCGCTGAAACCTATATCGACAACGCAAAATTCCAGATCGCCTACGGTGATCGCCCGACCAATGACTGGACGGGTACGCTTGCCGTTGCCGGTCTCAAGAACGCAACGATTTCTGCCCGCAACATCGCGCTCGACATGGGCGGCGTTGCCGAGAACCTGAGCGATGCCGCCAATCGCCATATCACCTTCAAGGTCAACGGCGGGATGGATGGCATTTCGGCGGAACGCGCCGAAATCGCCGAGGCGCTTGGAAACAGGATCGCGCTCGCTGTGGACGGCGCATGGCGCGCCGGTTCGCCGGTCGAGCTTGCACAGGCCAATATTTCCGGCAATGGCCTCAGCCTCGATCTCAAGGGCAATATTGACGACTTCGCCTTCAATGGCGACATCGCCGCCAAGGTGGCAAGCCTTGCGCCTTTCGGCGCTCTGGCTGGCCGCGATCTCGCGGGCAGCATCGATGTCAACGCGAAGGGCATCGTGCGCCCGATCAGCGGCGCTTTCCAGCTCGACCTCAATGGCACGGCGCAGAACATGCGCACCAGCACGCAAGCCGTCGACCGCATTCTCGACGGTGCGGTTACGCTGGGCGGCGCGCTTGGCCGCAGCAGCGAAGGGTTTTCGGCGCGTGATTTCCGCATCGGCAACGAGTTGAGCGAAATCACCGCCAACGGTTCTTTTGCGTCCGACAAGGCCAATTTCGATTTCGGCGTCATGCTGTCCGATCTCAAGCTTCTTTCCGATCAGGCATCGGGCCGGATGACGGTCAAGGGCAGCGCGCGCGGCGACGACAAGCTGATCGCGCTGGCACTTCGCGCCGACGCACCGCAGGGCACATTGGCCGGGCGCAAGCTTTCCGAAGGCGGTCTCGACTTCAACGCCATGCTCGACGGCAATGCAACGACAGGGGCTGCCCTTTCCGGCAAGCTTGCCGGCAGCGCATTCCTCAATGGCCAGCGCATCGATCTGGGGACCGTGATCGATATCGTCAATGACGAGAAGCGCCTGACCGACCTTGTCTTCAATGCGGGCGGCGCGCATCTTTCCGGCAATGTCACCCAGAGCGCGAAGGGCCTTTTCACCGGCGCGCTGAAACTGGATGCGCCGGATATTTCCACGGCCGCGGCTCTGGCGCTTGCGCAAGCAACCGGCGCGGCCAATGCCGATATCACGCTCGACGCCAGCGACGGTCGCCAGAATGCATCGGTCACCGCCAATGCCAAGGGCATCAAGGTCAATGGCAACCACATCACCTCGGCGGATATTGCCCTGACGGCAAGGGATCTGTTCGGTGTGCCGGTGGTCGACGGCAATGCCGCGGCGCGCGACATTCTTGTCGGCACGTTCGGCATCGACAGTTTTGACGCCAAGGCCAATGCGACCGGGTCGAAGACCGATTTCACGGCCAATACCAAATTGAAGATCGGCACGGTTGCCAGCGTTGCCGGTTCGCTTGAGCCGAAGGATGGCGGTTTTGAACTGGGTCTCGCCTCGGCCAATGTGAAGCAGGGCACGCTCAGCGCCAATCTGGCCGCGCCAGCCACCATTTCCATGAAGGGCGAGGAAATCTCCTTCGGCGATATCATCATCAATACGGGCGCGGATGCCAGCGCGGGTCAGGTCAAGGTCAACGGTGTCATCGATGGCCGTCTTGATCTTTCAGTCGCGCTTTCCAATCTGCCGCTGGCGCTCGCCAATACGTTCAAGCCGGAACTGGGGCTTGGCGGCACGGTCAACGGCACGGCCCGCATCACCGGCACGAAGGATGCGCCCAATGTCGCCTTCGACATGGCGGCGCGCGGCGTGACGGCAGCCGAGCTCAAGAAGCAGGGCATTGCTGCCCTCAACGCCGATGCCAAGGGCACTTCCGCCAATAACCGGCTCAATGTCGATGCGCATGTCACCGGAGGGGGCGGCATTGATGTCCGCGCTAATGGCGGCGTGCCGCTTGGCAAAGGTGATCTGGCGGTCGATGTCAATCTCGCCAATCTTCCGCTGACGGCGCTGAACGGTGCGGTCAAGGGCCAGGATCTCGCTGGCAATGTCACCGGCACGGCGCGTGTCACCGGGCCGCTCACCAATCCGGCCGCGACCTTCAACCTGCGCGGCACCGGCCTTGCGGCCAAGCCGCTGCGCGACAACGGGCTCGCGCCGCTCACCTTGCAGGCTGCGGGCAGCTATGCAGCCATGGCCATCGACTTTTCGTCGGTGACCGTCGATGGTCCGCGCGGCCTCAATGTCACCGCCAATGGCAAGGTGCCGTTTTCGGGGCAGGGGCTTGGCGTCAATGTCAACGGCAGCGTTCCGCTGGCGCTCGCCAACCGCTTCTTGGCTGATCGCGGCGCACAGGCAAACGGCACGCTGACGCTGACGGCCAGCGTTTCGGGTGGCTTCAACCGTCCGCAATTGCGCGGCATGTTCTCCACCAATGGGGCAACCTTTGTCGATCCCGATACGAATGTCCGCCTGAACAATATCAATGTCATGGGCAGCATGGATGGGGAAACCATCACGCTGCGCCAGGTCAATGCCGCGCTTGGCAGCGGTGGAGCGGTTTCCGCCAGCGGCACGATTTCGACCAATGCCGAGACGAATTTCCCGGCCAATATCGAAATCAAGCTGGACCGCGCCCGCTATGCCGACGGCAAGCTGGTGGTGGCGACCGTCAATGGCGGGATCACGATCAATGGGCCGCTGATGCGCGACCCGCTGATTTCAGGCCGGATCGACGTCGATCGGGCCGAAATCTCGGTGCCGGAAAATCTTGGCGGCGGCGCGGCCTATGTGCCGGTGCAGCACAAGAATACGCCGAAAAACGTTCAGGCTACGCTTGATCGCGCCAAGGTCGAAACGCGCAAGAGCAAGGTGCCGACACCGACGTCGCGCCCGACCGTGCCGCGCCTCGATGTTCTTATCAGCGCACCCAACCAGATTTTCGTGCGCGGTCGCGGCCTTGACACGGAACTGGGCGGACGCCTTCGCCTGACCGGGCCGGTGACCGACATCAAGCCGGTCGGCTCCTTCGACATGATCCGCGGTCGCATCGGCATTCTCGGCCAGCGCATCACCTTCGACGAGGGCCATGTCACGCTGGTGGGCGATCTCAACCCGCAGCTCAATTTCGTTGCCCGTTCCGAAGGCAATGAAATCACCGCAATCGTGACGGTGACGGGCACGGTCGATAATCTCGACATCAAGTTCTCCTCGACGCCGGAACTGCCGCAGGATGAAGTGCTGGCGCAGCTCATCTTCAAGCGCTCCATCGGTGAATTGTCGGCGTTCCAGATCGCGCAGCTTGCCGCCGCCGCAGCCGAACTTGCGGGCGGTTCCAACAACTCGCTGATGAACAAGTTGCGCGCCGGGACAGGTCTCGACGACCTCGATGTGGTGACGGATGAAAAGGGCCAGACGGCAGTTCGCGCCGGACGCTATATCCGCGACAATATTTATCTCGGCGTGGAAGCAGGGTCGGGCGGCTCGACCAAGGGCACCATCAATCTCGACATTACCCGCAACCTGAAAGCCAAGGGCGCCCTTGGTGCGGAAGGCGATTCCAGCGGCGGCATTTTCTACGAAAAAGATTATTGACCGCCGCAAACAATGAGCGGGACAGGCCGGGTTTTGCGACCCGGCCTTTGCCATCGAAATACAATCAAAAATAGCGAAAATCATAATTTTGCCATGAAAAAACCATTAATGACACATCTTCGCCGCATGCGCCTTGATTTTTAAATCGATTTAATATGGATCATTGCTGCAATTTTAGCTTTAAACTGCAATTTTCAGACACGTTCGCGCGAGTTGTTTAACCGTTCTTCAACCATAAGAACGCAAATTGCTGTCAAGTAATGGCGGTCGCTTGACGGCTGTGTTTCAACCCTTGAGTCCGGGTAATCTGCATGACCAAGTTCACTGACGATCTGAGCCGCCGCCATTTCCTTTTCGGCACCGGAGCCATCCTCCTCACCGGTGCCGCCGGGTGCAGTCAGACGATGGACATGTCGGCCTTCCAGATGAATGTCGACCCGATGTCGACGGGCGGGATCACGCCGATGCGTCCGCAGATCAGCATCGACCGCGATATCACCACGCCGGATGTGATGTATGCCGCCGTGCAGGAAGGGCCGTATTCGCTGCCGGCAATTCCCTATCAGAAAGTGCCGAAGGAGTTCCGCCGCCAGATCGTGCCGGACCCGACGGGACAGGCGCCGGGAACGATTGTCGTCAGCCTCAAGGACCATTTGCTCTATTATGTCCTGCCGGGCGGCGAAGCGCTGCGTTATGGCATCGGCATCGGCAAGGCGGGCTTTGAATGGTCGGGGCGTGCCAATGTCCAATACAAGAAGCAATGGCCGGTCTGGACGCCGCCGCCGGAAATGATCCAGCGCAAGCCGGAACTGGCAAAATACCGCAACGGTCAGGAACCCGGTCCGCAAAACCCGCTGGGCGCGCGCGCGCTCTATATTTACCAGAACGGGCGCGACACCGGCTATCGCATCCACGGCTCGCCGGAATGGTGGTCGATCGGCCAGTCCATGTCGTCGGGCTGTATCCGCCTGATGAATCAGGACATTATCGATCTTTACAACCGTGTGCAGGGTAAGGCGCCGATCATCGTAGCGTAAGTATTTGGTTTGCTGAACGAAAAAGGCCGCGCCAGATCAGGCGCGGCCTTTTCTGTTTCAGTGTCAGCACGATTATTCGAAGCGCACCGACTTCGGCATGGCCTCGCCAAGCTCGACGAAATGGCGCAGCTCGGCGCGCAGGATTTCAGCCGAAGCCATATGAATCTGGTGCTGCGGCGCGCTGTCGTTCTGCGCGATCTGGGTGGATACGCCCGGCATGACGAACGCTCCTGCGGTCAGGACGAGGGCGGCGGCAATGCCGAGACGTCGTTCGGTTCTGGCCTGCATTTCTATCTCCTTGCGCCGATGGGCGGCGACTAAAATCTCGAATCACGTTCATTCGCAAGACGCTGGCACTTTTCCGGCCCGTGTCGGGTCAATGAAAAGTCGCGCGCTGCGTAAAATTCAAAGCGCTGTCGATGGCATGAATCGGTATTGGCAACAAAGTCTGGCCGAAATCAGCCAGCGTATCGGCAAAATTGCGGGCAGCCCCTGCCACATCGTCGCAGTGGCGCTGGCAGGCAATCGCCTCAAGACAGGTTTCGAGCAGCAGCGCATCCTGATTCTGAATGCCGGAAATCAGCCCCAGCGTCAGGCATTCCTCGCGGCAGACATGGTGCGAATCGAAGGGGAAAGCGCGCAGCGGGCAACTGGCGCAATGGCGCAGAACGCGGATGAAATGCGACAGCTCACCCACGGCGCGCTTTGCTTCCGAAGGCCCAAGCACTTCCGAATAGAGGCCCCAGGTCATTTCCCACGGAATGATCGAGCCCGTCTCGAAACCCGCGGTCCAGCGGCGATAACCTTCCAGCACCAGCTTTTCCGGCAGGCGGTCGAAATAGCCTGCGCTGTTGGCGCCGTTCAGTTGCGATATGCGCATGTTCATGTCTGCCTCCCGAAGAAGCGGGAGCATGACGTGATGCGCGGGCCGGACCTGTCCGAGAAACGTTCCGTTTCTGTCCGCACATTGCAATATCCGGTCGGCAAGAGACGAAGCTGCCAGGGCAGGCCGTCAACATTTGCGGACCGGCATTCGCCGAGACCAATCATAGGGTCCTCCAATCGAAAGGGTTCAAGGCCCAGACATCAAAGGGTGAAAATCTGCATGTTCATAAAAGCCTGAAAATCCAACTGGAGTCAATTACTCATCTTTAAAATCACATTAGATTTCAATTGTTTGGAATTATTCTAGACTTTAATGGTCATGTTTATATCATTGCTGGAGGAACGCAACCGCTGCGGGGGTTCAGCGGTTGCGGCAAACGGGCGCATGATGCGCGGAGGGAGAGGGGGATCGCATATCACACGCCCGCTGCTGGGGGATCGTGTTCCTTCAACGTTGGGTTCGCAAAGGGTGATATGCCGGTCAGTGCCCGGAATGTTCGTCCTTTTTCCCGTTCTGCGCGGTTACCGGGAAATCGATCGTGACCTTGCCGGCCTTTTCGAATTCGAGGGTCACCGGCACGGTCTCGCCTTCCTTGTATGGCTTCTCCGGCTGGATGAACATGAGGTGATATCCGCCTGACTTCAGCTCGACCTTTCCGCCTGCCGGAATGTCCAGTCCGCCTTCCAGCGGGCGCATCTTCATCACATCGTTCTGCATCGACATTTCATGGATTTCGACGCGCTTCACGCCATCGGTGGTGACGGCAACCAGCTTGTCGGCGTCCTTGCCGTCATTGGCGATGGTGAGAAACCCGCCCGCGACCTTGGCGCCGGGGACCATGGCGCGCACCGATGGGCCGGTGATGGACAGGTCGCCGAGTTTCGTCGGCATGTCCATCGCCGCATGGTCCATCTTGCCCATCTTGTCATGTTGGCCATGCTCGCCATGGCCGTCAGCATCAGCGGCCTTCACCAGCACCTGCGGCGCGGGATGCTCAAGATCATGCGGGTTCTGGCCTTCCTTGGCCACTTCCGTCCAGGCGACCGAAGCTGCACTTCCGCAAAGCTGCGTCACCGGGAAGGAGAGAGTGGTGTCCTTGTCGAATTTGGCGAGCTGGCCGACGACGGTGAACTCGTCATAGAAATCGTTCGGCAGATCGCCGCCGGTAAAGCGGACTTCCTTCACGCCCGAGGTCACGTCCTTGCCGTGCACCTTGTAGCTCTGCGCATAATCGCCCTTGACAGTTTCGATCTTCCAGCCGGGCTTCACCTGCGGCTGCGCCGAGAGGAAGCCTTCCGGCAGTTCCACCCGAACCTCGGTCGTGGCCATGCCGTCGCAGCCATGCGGCACGCGGAAGGTCGCCTTGTAGAAGCTGCCTGCCCTGGCTTCGCTTTGGTCGAGCGAGGAATGGGCCTGAGCCAGACCTGCGGAAGCGCACAGCGCGGCAAGCGAAATTGCGGAGGCGAAAAGACGATGGTTTTTCATTGTTTCAAACCTGAATAATCATTGCTAGGCACGCCGAAACAGGGTTCGGGCGCGTTCATTCCGGAATGCGGAGATGCATTCGCTCAAACGATCATATTCAGGCGAGAGGCGGCGCTTGCGGCGGGGCCGATGGCGGATAGGTGCTGTGCCGCAGGATGGGCTGCGGCGGCACGATGCCGTTGGCCATGGCGATATGCGGGGCGGCGCCGGTGGAACCGGCTGGCGCGGGGCACAGGAAGGCGGACGAAATCCGGCAGGCTTCACAACTATTGTTGCTAAAATGCTTGTCATGATCCTGCTGGCTCGGATCGGAGCCATGGTCGCCGATGCACAGCACCGGATAGCTGCCATCCGGCAACTGGTACTGGGCCAGCAGGTAGCTGTCGGGCGCATTGAGGTCGACGGGCTTGTGCGCAAAGGCGACGAACATCAGGGCGAATACGCTGAGGATGCGTATCGCCAGAGACATCCGATATTGGCCGATGCTCGTTTTCACTCAAAGCTTCTCCATGCAAGCCGAGTTTACCTAGCCCATGCGAGCCGTCTTTGCCAAGCATCAAACAGAACCGGCGCGAATTGGTCGCGCCGGTTCCTTTCCCGGTCGGGCAGAAACGGGGGCGGATCAGATCGCCCGCTTCTTCATCTGTTCGGCGATATAGTCTGCCTGACGGATGGCGAGCGCCACGATGGTGAGCGTCGGGTTTTCCGCCCCGCCGGTGGTGAACTGGCTGCCGTCGGAAACGAACAGGTTCTTGATATCGTGCGTCTGCCCGTGCTTGTTCACCACGCCATCCTGCGGCTTTGCGCTCATCCGGTTGGTGCCCAGATTATGCGTTGAGGGATAGGGCGGCGTCGGGAAGGTGCGGATCGCGCCGACGGCCTCGTAGAGCGCCTTGCCCTGCGCATAGGCGTGGTTGCGCATGGCGATATCGTTCGCATGGTCGTCATAATAGACATCGGGAACCGGCAGGCCGTGTTCGTCCTTCACGTCCTTGCTGAGCGTGATGCGGTTTTTCTCCTGCGGCATGTCTTCGCCGACGATCCACAGGCCCGCCATGTTGACATAATCGTCAAGCGCCGAGGTGAAGCCGCGCCCCCAGCCGCCCGGATTGAGGAAGGCAGCCATGAAGGGCAGGCCGAGCGAGATGGTTTCCATCTCATAGCCGCCGACGAAACCGCGTTTCGGATTATGGGCGGCCTCATCGCGGATGATGCCGGCCATCGTCGTGCCGCGATACATGTGCACCGGCTTTTCAAACGAGGCATAGACCGAGCCGGTGGTGTGGCGCATATAGTTGCGCCCCACCTGTCCCGATGAATTGGCAAGGCCGTCCGGGAATTTCGACGAGGCCGAGTTGAGCAGCAGGCGCGGGCTTTCGATCGAATTGCCCGCCACGCAGACCACGCGCGCCTTCTGGAAATGCTGCTTGCCGTCCTTGTCGGCATAGAGCACGCCCGTCACCTTGCCCGCCGCATTGTGCTCGATCTTCAGCGCCGTGCATTCGGGGCGAACTTCCAGCCTGCCGGTTTCCTCGCCCTTCGGGATTTCCGTATAGAGCGTCGACCATTTCGCGCCCCATTTGCAGCCCTGGAAGCAGAAGCCGGTCTGCTGGCAGCCCATGCGGTCGTCGCGCGGCGCGGAGTTGATCGCCATGCGGCCCGTATGGCATTCCTTGTAGCCGAGCTTGTCGGCACCGGCCTTCAGGACCTTGAAATTATTGTTGCCGGGCAGGCCCTCGATCCCGTTGGTGCGGGTGACGCCCATCTTGTCCTCGGCCCTGGCGTAATAGGGCTCCAGATCGGCGAGTGTGATCGGCCAGTCGAGCAGGTTCGCCCCTTCGATCTTGCCGTAATGGGTGAGCGTCTGGAACTCGTAATCCTGAAAACGCAGCGATGCGCCCGCCCAGTGCGTGGTAGTGCCGCCAACCGCCTTCACGATCCAGGCGGGCAGGCTGGGAAAATCATGCGACACGCGCCAGCTTCCCGACGTGGTGCGCTTGTCGAGCCAGGCGAGCTGCGCGAAACTGTCCCATTCGTCATTGATGAAGTCTTCGAATTCATGGCGTTTTCCCGCTTCCAGAATAACG
This sequence comes from Hyphomicrobiales bacterium, assembly GCA_900473915.1. GTDB lineage: Bacteria > Pseudomonadota > Alphaproteobacteria > Rhizobiales > Rhizobiaceae > Brucella. Next base: position 221,768 of record UCNG01000020.1, read on the forward strand.
ACATCGATGCCTTTCTGGGCCAGTTCGTTGCCGAGCGTGCCGCCGCCAGCGCCCGAGCCGATGATGACGACGACCTTGTCGTCCTTGAGATCATATGGAGCAGCCATTGTTTCCTCCCAATGCTTTCCCGTTTCCGCAAGCAAGGCGCTTGCAGGACGGGGATGCCGCTTTGTAACTGGTGCATTTTTAGCGCCGGGGCGCTTACAGCCATTCGATATCGTCGAAGCCGCGCTGGATGTAGCCGCCCTTGGTATAGGCCTCGCCCTCGTAGCCGAAGAGCGGCCAGATTTCCTTCTGGTTATAAAGGCCGGTCACAAGCCCGCTTCGCACCTTCTGGAAGAAGGGGCTTTTCTCGATATCGCGCAGGATGGCGACGCGCTCTTCCTCCCAGCCAAGCCCCAGATAGCCTCCGGCTCCGGCCCGCTTGTCCAGATCGGCAATGCCGTCCTCGATCAGCTTCTTCAGCGTCTCGTCCTTGGCGGAATCCGCGTCATAGGGTTTGACGGCGATGGCGTAGAAACGGTCGGGCAGCTTGTCGTGCGGGTAGATGTCGCGTGCGAGCTGGATCAGGGTCGCCATGGTTTCGGGCTTGAGCGTGGTGGTCTCAAGCGCCCATGCGAATTGCGGGCAGATAACGGCATTGCCGCTGACGACCAGCATGGCGCCGAGGCTGAGCCCCGCGCCGCGCTTGAGAATGTCGCGGCGCGACAGCGTCTTTTTCTCCCGGCTGGAAAGACCGTCGAAAACGGTTGTCATTCGGTTCTCCTCCATTGCTTGCCCGTCCGGAATGGGCGGGCTGGCTGTGCGTTCCCGGAGATTTTCACCACCGGGAGCGCTGGCATTTGCGTCCATCACAGCCTCTCCTCCAGGCCGTGAAAGACGATCGGGCGGGCCTACTGGTAGCGGCCGCCGCGCTGCAGAACTTCGATCTTGTAGCCGTCCGGATCTTCCGCGAAGAAGAAGCGGGCAAGCTGCACGCCGTTGTTCTTGAAATCGACGAGCTTGCCGACCTTGAAGCCGAGTTCCGTGAAGCGGGCATGTTCGGCATCGACGTCATCGACCACGACGGCGAGATGGCCGTAGCCGTCGCCCAGATTGTAAGGCTCGGTGCGGCCCTTGTTGACGGTCAGCTCGACTTCGAAATCGACTTCGGCATTGCGCAGATAGATCAGCGTGAAGGTTTCGAAATCGATGCGCTCGGCGATATCGAGGCCAAAAGCCTGTTTGTAGAAGGAAACGGATTTTTCCTCGTCGAGAACACGGATCATCGAATGAATGGCTTTGGCCACAGGCTACTCCTGTTTCTTTGCCGCTTCGTCAAAAGCGGCTTGCGATTGTCTTGCTGGTTGTCGATTATGGTAGAAAAAACTGCGGCGTGGTGGCAATCGGCTACCACAGCCAAGTTCGTGCTCTTAAAGAACGGAGGAGCCCATGTGCAAGGTTTTCGCCGAGCAGGACCCGGAAGGCTACCGGCAGATCAATCGCTCCGTGCGCATAGGCGGCCATTCCACCAGCATTCAGCTGGAGGCCACCTTCTGGCGCCTGCTGGACGAGATCGCGGCCAGCCAGAACCTGACGACGCCCCGCTTCATATCCACGCTCTACGATGAAGCGCTGGAGGCCAATGGCGCGATCCCCAACTTCGCCTCCATGCTGCGCACGACCTGCGCGCTTTACCTCATGGGCCATCGCCCCGAGGCTGCCGTCTGCGAGAAGGCCGCTTGAAACGAGCCCGAGTGGGCATTGGCCTTTTGATGAAAAGGGCATAAGGAATAAGGGAATAGGGCAATAAGGCAGTAGGGCAATATGTTCCATACATACTCCCTTACTCCCCTATTCCCTTACTGCCTTCATTAAAGGAATCGAAATGGCAAGCGTAACACGCGAACAGGTTCAGGAGCGGCTGAGGGCCGTGACGGGACCGGATTTCGAAAGCGATGTTGTGTCGCTCGGTCTGGTGTCGGATATCTTCATTGCCGACGGCAAGGTCTTCTTCTCCATCACGGTTCCTGCCGAGCGCGCCGACGCGCTGGAGCCGATGCGGCTTGCCGCTGAAAAGGCCGTGAAGGAAATTCCGGGCGTCACTGGCGCGCTGGTCACGCTCACGGCGGAAAAGAAGGGCGGTCGTACCAGCGACGATGCGCCGCCGCCGCCAAAGCCGCAATCGGCACCCCGCCCCGTCGCGGTTTCGGGACAGGGCAAGCATGGACATGCACCCCAGCCGCGCCCGGCGGCAAAACCCGGCATTCCGGGCGTCGGCGCGATCATCGCCGTCGCATCGGGGAAGGGCGGCGTTGGCAAATCCACCACGGCGGTCAATCTGGCGCTCGGCCTTGCCGCCAACGGGCTGAAGGTCGGCATTCTCGACGGCGATATTTACGGGCCGTCCATGCCGCGCCTGCTCGGCCTTTCCGGCCGTCCGGAAACGATCGAGGGCCGCACGCTGAAGCCGATGGAAAACTACGGCGTCAAGGTCATGTCCATGGGCTTCATGGTCGATGAGGAAACGCCGATGATCTGGCGCGGGCCGATGGTCATGTCGGCGCTGACGCAGATGCTGCGCGAAGTGGCCTGGGGCGAGCTTGACGTTCTGGTGGTCGACATGCCGCCCGGCACCGGCGACGCGCAGCTCACCATGGCGCAGCAGGTGCCGCTGGCGGGTGCGGTCGTGGTTTCGACACCGCAGGACCTGGCGCTGATCGATGCACGCAAGGGCTTGAACATGTTCCGCAAGGTGGATGTGCCGCTTCTCGGCATCGTCGAGAATATGAGCTATTTCATCGCACCCGACACCGGCGCCCGCTACGATATTTTCGGCAATGGCGGCGCGCGCCGGGAAGCCGAACGGCTGAACGTGCCGTTCCTCGGCGAAGTGCCGCTGCATATGGATGTGCGCGCCTATTCGGACGCGGGAACGCCGATCACCGTCAAGGACCCGGAGAGCGAACACGCGAAAATCTATCGCGATATCGCCCGCAAAGTCTGGGACAACATGAAGGGCGGCAAGGGCGCTCGTGCAGCACCGGAGATTGTTTTTGAGTAGGGGGTTAAGGCAGTAGGGCAGTAAGGCAATAAGGCAGTATGTTAAGGGAGTAGGGGAGTATG
>UCNG01000020.1:224889-398317 GCA_900473915.1 Hyphomicrobiales bacterium
CCTACTGCCCTACTGCCCTAGGTAATGACCGACGGCGCGTCACGCCCGCTGCGCTTTTTCACTTCCGCGATCTGTTCTGCCGCTTCGATATAGGGAGCCAGCGTTTCCTGCGTGTCGAGATTGTGCTTCGCGGCATCCGCCTCATAGCGCTCGATATAGATGCGGATGGTGGCGCCCGACGTACCCGTGCCGGACAGGCGCAGCACCACGCGGCCACCTTCGGGGAAATAAATGCGGATGCCCTGATGTTCGCTCACCGAGCCGTCGACCGGGTCGCGATAGGCGAAGTCGTCGGCCTTCTCGATCGTGAGGCCGTTGACGGTCGTGCCGGGCAGGGCGGCAAGCTTGCCGCGCAGATCGGCAACCAGCTGCTTTGCGATATCCGAATCGACCGCTTCATAGTCGTGGCGGGTGTAATAGTTGCGCCCGAAACGCGCCCAGTGCTCCTCGACGATATCCTTCACGCTCTGCTTGCGCACCGCCAGGATATTGAGCCACAGCAGCACGGCCCACAGGCCGTCCTTCTCGCGCACATGGTCGGAGCCGGTGCCGGAGCTTTCCTCGCCGCAGATCGTCACCTTGCCATTGTCGAGCAGGTTGCCGAAGAACTTCCAGCCGGTCGGCGTTTCAAACATGCCGATGCCAAGCTTTTCCGCCACGCGGTCTGCGGCTGCACTTGTCGGCATGGAGCGCGCAATGCCCTTGATGCCGTCCTTGTAGCCCGGCGCCAGATGCGCATTGGCGGCAAGCATGGCAAGCGAATCGGATGGCGTGACGAAGATGCCGCGCCCGATGATGAGATTGCGGTCGCCGTCGCCATCGGAAGCCGCGCCGAAATCCGGCGCATTATCCGACATCAGCAGATCGTAGAGATCCTTGGCGTAAACGAGGTTCGGGTCCGGGTGATGACCGCCGAAATCCGGCAGCGGCACGAAATTGACCACGCTGCCCTCCGGCGCGCCAAGCCGCTTCTCGAAGATTTCCTTGGCATAAGGCCCGGTCACGGCATGCATCGCGTCGAACTTCATGCGGAACCCGCCCTTGATCATGGCGCGGATGGCATCGAAGTCGAACAGGCTTTCCATCAGTTCGGCATAGTCGGTGACGGGATCGAAAATGACGACCTCGGTATCGCCGATCCGGGTGGTGCCGATCCTGTCGATATCGACGTCCGCCACATCGGCAATTTTATATTGGTCGATCACTTTTGAGCGGGCGAAGATCGCCTCGGTGATCTTTTCCGGCGCAGGCCCGCCATTGCCGATATTGTACTTGATGCCGAAATCTTCATTCGGACCGCCGGGATTGTGGCTGGCCGAAAGCACCATGCCACCAAAAGCCTTGTATTTGCGGATCATGTTGGAGGCGGCGGGCGTCGAAAGAATGCCGCCCTGACCCACCATGATGCGGCCAAAGCCGTTGGCGGCGGCGATCTTAATGAGCTTCTGGATCACTTCGCGATTGTAATAGCGTCCGTCGCCGCCGACCACGAGCGTCTTGCCGGCAAAGCCTTCCAGCACATCGAAAACCGACTGGATGAAGTTTTCAGCATAGTTCTGCTGCTGGAACACCGGAACCTTCTTGCGCAGGCCCGAAGTGCCCGGCTGCTGGTCCTGGTATGGCGTGGTCGCGATTGTCGTTACGGTCATGTTTTTCCCGGTTGATTCAATCAGTTGGTACAATACACCTTGTCGGCATTTGCGGTCATTGCAAGACAACATAGGCAGTTTCAGGAAAAGTGCGAAGCGGTTTTCCGTGCGAAACTACGTGGAAACAAACAGATAGAACGGTTTTAAGACCGTTCTATATCAAACTTATTGATTGAAAATAACAAAGCGTGTGTTTGTCGCTCGCCATGCTACAAATTCTGCCATGACCGACAATGCTCGCCCCATCAATGGTCCGCGCGATGTAATGCGGCTGAAACGCGACGACGCTACCGGCCTCGAAGCTGTTGACGCGCGCTTTCACAGCCACGCCTATGACATGCATTTCCATGACGAATGGCTCGTCGGCGTGACCCATGCGGGCGTGCAGGATTTTTTCTGCCGGGGCAGGCGGCGGCAAAGCACGCCGGGGCGGGTGATTCTCATCGAGCCCGGCGAACGCCATGACGGGCAGGCGGTCGCGGCGGACGGTTTTGCCTATAACATGCTCTATATGCCGCAATCGCTGGTGAGGACCGCGATGGGCGGCAATGATGCCCATATCGGCTTTCGCGACACGCTGGCCGATGACGAAGAACTGTTCCGTGCGGTCGCCCGCGCCTGCGAGGCGATCTTCCTCGAAGCGCCGCGCCTGATGATCGAGGACAGCCGCGATCAGGTGACGAGCCATCTTTCTCGGCATCTGGGGCAGGACGCGGCAGAAAAAGGGGCGGCTCCGCATCCGGTCGCAGCACGCACGATGGAGTATCTGCGGGCGCGTTTCGACGAGGAATTCGGCCTCGATGAACTGGCGGAAGCCGTGGGAGCCGCCGACCGTTTCCAGCTTTCACGCGGGTTCCGGCGCGCATATGGCACCTCGCCGCATGCCTGTCTGGTGCAGTTGCGCCTTGCCGAAGCCCGTCGCCTGCTGCGCGAAAAAGTGCCGCCGGCGGAGGCCGCGGCACTCAGCGGCTTTGCCGACCAGAGCCATATGGGGCGCTGGTTCCGCCGCGCCTATGGCATGACGCCTGCTGCCTATCGCCGGGGGCGCACAAACGTTCCAGAAATTGCAGCCGCAAAGGGCTAGTTCTGTCCTCGAACAGAGGAAGAACCGATGATTTTCGATACCAAAGTAGCCATTCTTGTCCTGCACGATCTGCCTGTGTGGCAGAAGCTGAACGTGACCGCCTTCATCGCGACCGGCATATCCGGCGCGGTTCCGCACGCCATGGGCGACCCTTATGAGGATGCGGCAGGCCGCAAGCATGCGCGTCTGCTCGGCCAGCCGATGCTGATCTTCTCGGCCACGCCGGAGGTGCTGCAACGGGCTTGGCAGCAGTCGATCCAGCGCGATCTCATCCGTGCGCCCTATGTGCGCGCCATGTTCGATACCGGGCACGACGTCGCCAACCGTGCCGTGTTCAAGGCCGAAAATGCCGACGCGCCCGATCTGGTCGGCCTTGCGCTTTATGGTCCAAAGAAGGACATCGACAAGGCGATCAAGGGAGTGAGGCTACAATGACGAATTAGCTTGAGGTTCGGCGTGAGGGTATTTTCCTGCTGAACAGGAGAAGCGACCGCATGGAGTTGTTCCTCCATAAGGGAGTTTCGACGCATTCAGCGGGAAAATACACCACGTCGCTTCGCGATATGACGAAAATGCTCCATCTCTGCGTCGCGATACCTCGATGGGGGAATAACCCCATCTTCGGTTCCGCTCCTAAAGCTGAACCATTTTCGTCCATACCGAACCATAAGTTAATTCGTCATTGTAGCCTAACCTGCATCCTTGAACAGCACGCTCTGGTCGAACAGGTAGCGGTTGGAAAGCGGCAGGCTTGCCGCGCCCATCGCCTTGGCATGGACGCCGACCTTGCCCTCGATGATCTCAGGCGCGCGCAAGCCCTGCAAATCGAGACATGAAAGCTCGACGCGGGTTGCTTCCACGATGCGGTGGCGTACATTGCCCGGCAGCCAGCCGTCGATGACGGCGGCTGGAAAGTCGATGACGGAGGCGGCGGCCACCGCAGCATGGGCCAGCCCGCGCGCGGCAAGCGCCACCCATTCGTCGAGCGGCGTGCCGAAATTGCGCCAGTTTTCCGGCGAAAGCCACAGATCGTCGGACGGCAGGTTGCGCTCCTGCAACATGCGTTCGAGGACGAACAGCGAGGCGGTGTCGATAAGCTGCAAGGTCTCGCCGTGCTCCCACGTGCCGCGCATGCGCATCGGCATGGAGCCGAGCGCGCCCGCATTGCCGGTGCGTCCGGGATAGAGCGTGTTGTTCAGCACCACGCCGCCGCCGATGAACGAGCCGATGAAGAAATAGACGAAATCGGTGAATTCGGGTCCGCGGCCAAAGGTCAGTTCCGCGCCGCAAGCCGCCGTTCCGTCATTCTGGATGAAGACCGGAAACGAGAATGCATGGGCGAAATCGCTGACCAGATCGGCGCCGAGCCAGGCATCCAGGTCTTCGGCTGGCGCGCCCACTTCCTCGACCCAGTTCCACAATTCGAAGGGCAGGGCGACGCCAAGCCCGGCGATGCGGTCGCGCTTGGCCGGTTCGAGCGCGGCAATGAAGGCGTTGACGCTTTCGAGGGTGAAGCTGCGGATTTCATCGGGCACCGGCCAGCGATAGGTGATGTGCCGCCGCTCGCGGATCGCCCCCAGAAAATCCATCAGGATGATTTCCGCGCTGCGCCGCCCGATCTTGAGGCCGAAGGAGAAAACCCCGTCGGCGGCAAGGCGCATCGGCATGGAAGGCTGACCGACACGGCCGCGTACCCGTTCGCCCTGCGTGATGAGGCCGTCTTTTTCCAGCGCGCGGATGATGACGGAAACCGTCTGCGCCGAAAGTCCGGTCAGGCGCGCAATGTCGGCGCGGGCGAGCGCGCCGTGCCTGCGCACCAGCGCCAGAACCAGCCGCTCATTATAGGCGCGCACGCCAATCTGGTTGGAACCGCGATTGACGCTCGCGCCCGGCCCGGCGAATTGCAGCATGGCGGGACCCGGAGTGCCTGAAAGCGTGCCGGAAAGCGTACCTGGAACTGTACCGGTAACTGTACCGGAAAGAGCGCCGGAAACTGTACCGGGAACGGTATCGGCTGATCCGCTGTCCGGCTCGCGTTCAACTTTATGCCTGACCATAGCCTCTCCCAGATTCCGGCCCATGGAGTGCAATCGGAATGCGGCCATGGCGTGCGCGGGAATTCCTAAACCAAACCTCGAAGGAGAAAAACCCCTATTGTGCCGTACATCAAATAAAAACAATCGCTTAAGATAGGTCCGGGATGAAGTGACAGCCTGTCGCCTGCCTCCTCGATCCTCTCTCCTCTGCCTGCCAGAGTGACACAGCATATTAATAAATCAAGTGGATTTATTAATTGACTCTGTTTTAAAGCCGTGTTTTGCTTCACCCATGCCGGGGGAACAGGAACCGGTTTCAATCTGGGAGGAGTCCATGAAGAAGACAGTTCTGTCGGCAGCCTTTGCTGCCTTCGCGCTTGGCGCTGCCGCCATTCCATTGAGCGCGGCCAATGCCGCCGATGTCGGCGCGTGCCTCATCACCAAGACCGACACCAACCCGTTCTTCGTCAAGATGAAGGAAGGCGCCATCGCCAAGGCCAAGGAGCTGGGCGTCAATCTCAAGACCTATGCGGGCAAGATCGACGGCGATTCCGAAAGCCAGGTCGCGGCCATTGAAACCTGCATCGCCGATGGCGCCAAGGGCATTCTGATCACCGCTTCCGACACCAAGGGCATCGTGCCGTCGCTGCAAAAGGCGCGTGAGGCGGGCATGCTTATCATCGCGCTCGACACGCCGCTTGAGCCTGCCGATGCGGCGGACGCAACCTTTGCCACCGACAATTTCCTGGCTGGTGAGCTGGTCGGCAAATGGGCGGCGGCGACGCTTGGCGACAAGGCCAAGGACGCGCATGTGGCCTTCCTCAACCTCACCGCATCGCAGCCGAGCGTCGACGTTCTGCGCGACCAGGGCTTTGCCACCGGCTTCGGCATCGATCCGAAGGACAAGACCAAGCTTGGCGACGAGGATGATCCGCGCATTGCCGGTCGCGACCTGACCGACGGCAATGAGGAAGGCGGACGCCGCGCGATGGAAAACCTTCTCCAGAAGGACCCGAACATCAATGTCGTCCACACCATCAACGAACCGGCTGCCGCCGGTGCCTATGAGGCGCTGAAGGCCGTGGGCCGCGAAAAGGACGTGCTGATCGTTTCCATCGATGGCGGCTGCCCCGGCGTGAAGAATGTCGAGGCTGGCGTGATCGGCGCGACCTCGCAGCAATATCCGTTGCAGATGGCCGCACTCGGCATCGAAGCGATCAAGAAGTTCGCCGACAGCGGCGAAAAGCCGAAGCCGACCGAAGGCAAGGACTTTGTCGATACGGGCGTGTCGCTCGTCACCGACAAGCCGGTCGAAGGCGTTCCTTCCATCGACACCAAGACCGCGCTCGACAAGTGCTGGGGCTGATAGGCTCTTTGGATTCGGGTCCGGCAGATCGCAAGATTTGCCGGTCCTTTCTGCGGGCAGGAGACAGAGATGAGTGAGCCACAGGCGGCTTCCGCTGCACAAAAACCGTCCATGCAGGACTATGAAAAGACGCTGTCGCAGAGCGCGGCGGAAGTTGCCTCCTTCGATGCGGGCGACCGGTCGCTGCTTTACCGGATACGCAGTTTCCTGCATCACAATCCCGCTGCCGTGCCGCTGATCGTGCTCGTCCTGTCGCTGCTGATCTTCGGCGTCACGCTGGGCGGCAAGTTCTTCTCCGCCTTCGCGCTGACGCTTATCTTGCAGCAGGTCGCCATCACCGGCATCGTCGCAGCCGCGCAGACGCTGGTGATCCTCACCGCCGGTATCGACCTTTCGGTCGGCGCCATCATGGTGCTGTCCTCGGTGGTGATGGGCCAGTTCACCTTCCGCTATGGGCTTCCCGCCGAGCTTGCCGTTCTCTGCGGCTTTGCCACCGGCGCGCTCTGCGGCTTCATCAACGGCTTTCTGGTGGCCTATGTGCGCCTGCCGCCTTTCATCGTGACGCTCGGCATGTGGCAGGTGATCCTCGCCACCAACTTCCTTTATTCGGCCAATGAAACCATCCGCGCGCAGGAAATCACGGCGGAAGCGCCGATCCTGCAATTTTTCGGCGAGAGCATCCGCATCGGCGGCGCGGTCTTCACCTATGGCGTCATCGCCATGGTGCTTCTGGTCCTGCTGCTCTGGTACGTGCTGAACCACACCGCCTGGGGACGGCATGTCTATGCCATCGGCGACGATCCGGAAGCGGCGCAGCTTTCCGGGGTGTCGGTCAAGCCGATCCTCATGTCGGTCTATGTGCTGGCCGGTATCATCTGCGCGCTTGCGGGCTGGGCGATGATCGGCCGTCTTGGTTCCGTGTCGCCGACCGCTGGCCAGTTCGCCAATATCGAATCCATCACCGCCGTGGTGATCGGCGGCATATCGCTCTTCGGCGGGCGCGGCTCCATCCTCGGCACCATGTTCGGCGCGCTGATCGTCGGCGTGTTCTCGCTGGGCCTGCGCCTGTGGGGCACCGACCCGCAATGGACCTATCTCCTCATCGGCGTTCTCATCATTGCCGCCGTCGCCATCGACCAGTGGATCAGAAAGGCTGCCGCATGAAAACGAACACCACGCCTGTTCTGTCGGCCAAGGGGCTGGTCAAGCGCTACGGCCGCGTTACCGCACTCGACCATGCCGATTTCGACCTCTATCCCGGCGAAATCCTCGCGGTCATCGGCGATAATGGCGCGGGCAAGTCCTCGCTCATCAAGGCGCTGTCCGGCGCGATCAGGCCGGACGAGGGAGAAATCCTGCTCGACGGCAAGCCCGTCAGCTTCCATTCGCCGATGGAAGCGCGGCAGGCTGGCATCGAGACGGTCTACCAGAATCTTGCCCTGTCGCCTGCGCTTTCCATCGCCGACAACCTGTTTCTCGGCCGCGAAATCCGCCGCAAAGGGCCGCTCGGCTCGCTGTTTCGCATGCTGGATCGCGGCGCGATGGAAAAGATCGCGCGGGAAAAACTGTCCGAACTGGGCCTGATGACCATCCAGAACATCGGCCAGGCGGTGGAAACCCTTTCGGGCGGCCAGCGTCAGGGCGTGGCGGTGGCGCGCGCCGCCGCCTTCGGCTCCAAGGTGGTCATCATGGACGAGCCGACGGCGGCGCTCGGCGTCAAGGAATCGCGCCGCGTGCTGGAGCTCATTCTGGACGTGAAGCGGCGCGGCATGCCCATCGTGCTCATTTCGCACAACATGCCGCATGTGTTCGAGGTCGCCGACCGCATCCATATTCACCGGCTCGGACGCCGCCTGACGGTCATCGACCCGAAGGAATATTCCATGTCGGACGCGGTCGCCCTGATGACCGGCGCGATGAGGCCGAAGGAAGCGGCTTGAGTTTCTGATAGGCTGACAGGACGAATCACGGAAACCGGACATGACGCCTATCGAGCGCGAGGCCCTGCCTTCGGAAATTCTTGCGCGGCTGGCGCAAACCGGCGACCGCCTGATCGTGGCCATTGCAGGCCCGCCGGGAGCCGGAAAATCCACCCTGTCCGACTATCTGCTCCATGCCATCAACAAGGGCGGCGAAACGCCGTCCATCGTCGTGCCCATGGACGGGTTTCACCTCGATGACGCCATTCTCGACAAGCGCGGATTGCTGAGCCGCAAGGGCTCGCCGCCGACCTTCGACTGCGCCGGGTTCGCGGCGTTGCTGCAACGGCTGAAACAGGCGGATGGCGAAGTCTTCATCCCGGTTTTCGACCGCTCGCTGGAGCTTTCGCGCGCCGCCGCATCCGCGGTCGGGCCGCAGCATCGCGTGCTTCTGGTCGAAGGCAATTACCTGCTGCTCGACCGGGAGCCGTGGGCGCAGCTTGGTCCCTTTTTCGACATGACGGTCTATCTGGACGTGCCTTTCGACGAGCTGGAGCGCCGCCTGACCGATCGCTGGCTCAGCTTCGGCTTTGATGCCGAAACGGCCCGGAACCGCGCCCTTTCCAACGATATTCCCAATGCCGAACTGGTGGTGGCGCAGTCGCGCACGGCGGATTTTGTCGTTAGATAGGGAATTGCGCCTTTCAAGGGTTGCGGCGATGCGCCTGCGTCTGCATGATGGCAGAAATCGCTTCATCAGTTTCCGACCGGAATAGTTCCCCATGACGACTTATGTTTTCGCGCCGCCCCCGCAGCCTTTTCTGCCTGTGAAGGGAACGGATGCGCGCTTTCCCGTGCACCGCATCTATTGCGTGGGCCAGAACTACGCCGATCACGCCATCGAAATGGGCGGAGACCCGACCCGCAATCCGCCTTTCTTCTTCCAGAAGAACCCCGACAATCTGGTGATCGAAGGCAGCGATTTCCCCTATCCGCCGAAGACCGAGGACGTGCATCACGAGATCGAGCTGGTGGTGGCGCTTAAGGCTGGCGGCACCGACATTGCGCTCGAAAAGGCGCTGGACCATGTCTATGGCTATGCCGTCGGCATCGACATGACGCGCCGCGATTTGCAGGCGGTGGCCAAGAAGGCCGGTCGCCCGTGGGAAGTGGCGAAGGCGTTCGAGCATTCAGCGCCCTGTTCGGCCATCGTGCCGGTGTCGGAAATCGGCCACCCGCAAAAGGCCGCGATTTCGCTTTCCATCAATGGCGAGACGCGCCAGTCGGGCGACCTCAACCAGATGATCTGGAAAGTGGCGGAAACCATTGCCTACCTGTCGTCGCTCTTTGAGCTGCGCCCCGGCGATCTTATCTTTACGGGTACGCCTGCGGGCGTCGGCCCGGTGAAGCGCGGCGACCGTCTGGAAGGCAAGGTGGATGGCGTGGGGGAACTGTCCGTAACAGTCGTTTGAACAGCCGGAGGAGTATGAATGAGCATCTATCTTCCCGAGGACGTGCACGACGCTTTGGAGCGTTTCGTCGCTGAAAAACATCCCGGCCTGAACCAGACCGAGGCCGTGACGCTTATCCTGCGCAAATGGCTGGTGCGCGAGGGCTACCTCGCGGCGGAGCCGGAACACGGCACCCCGCCCGATGAACTGAACGCCACCAATGACGATTGAACAAGGCAGCAAGTGACTATGGCCAAACAGCCGCCGGAAGGAGCGGGCCGCAAGGCCGCGCTCGGGCGACGCCTTTTGATTCTGATGATTCTGGCAATTTTGCTCGTGATCGCGCTCGTCTGGACGAGCATTTATCTCTTCGATCCGAATGGCGGGCTGGACTTCGATGATCTTGCTATTTTTGCCTTGAATTTCAATGCAGTAGATATGGTGCTGCACCGCATCCTGTGAGCGCGTTAATATTTTTGTTACCATTTGAAATATTCATTTTGACCGCGCCCTGACGTTTAGCGCTTCCGTTTGCCGTCTTTTGCATGGTACATGATCCTCATCGACCGAAAGAATATTGACTGAAACGGGCGCTTTTCGACGCCTGTAAAGCCAAGAGGATCTGGATGGCATTCGAGGACATCAAGGCGGAAATTGCGCTGCTTTTCGAGCAAATGGTGAATCAGCCGCAAGACGCTCATGAAATCCGCGAAACGGTTCGCGAGAAGCTCAATGCGCTGCGCGCAAGCGGCTTGCCTCTGCCCGCCGATCTGGTCGAGCTTGAAAAACGCATCGAACAAGATTTCGATTCCTGAGAACGGGTCCGGTCATGCGTCTCCAGCTTTCTTCTTCCGCTGCTATGGTCCGCAAGGGCATTCTGCTTCTGGGTTGCGCCGTGGCGCTCAGCGCCTGCAACACCACCGATAATGGCAAGCCGGTGAAAACCGCGCTGATCACGCAGACCGATACGTCCGGCAAGACCGTCGCCGCCGCAGGCAGCGCCGCTGGCGCCACGGCAGATGCGGCCGCAGGCACGGCGACAGCCGATGCGGGCGCTGCTGCTGTCGCCGGAACGCAGACCGTCGCGGCTGTGACCGATCCTTCCGATCCGGTGCTGCCCGCCGTCGTTCCCATCCCCGGCATTCGCGGCCAGTCTGAACCGATGATGGCCTATGCAGGCGCACAGGCCGCAGCTTCGCCTGCTTCCGTTGCCGCCAATATGGCTTTCGAGACGCCGGACAGCGCGCCCAAGAATCTGGACTCGCTCATCACCAAATATTCCGTCGCCTATGATGTGCCCGAGCGTCTGGTGCGCCGGGTCGTGCACCGCGAAAGCCGGTTCAATCCGGGCGCACGCAACGGGCCCTATTGGGGCCTGATGCAGATCAGCCATCCCACCGCGCGCGGCATGGGCTATACGGGCGCGCCCAAGGGCCTGCTCGATGCGGAAACCAACCTGAAATATGCGGTTCGTTATCTGTCCGGTGCCTACAAGGTGGCGGGCGGCGACGAGAGCCAGGCGGTCCGCTATTATGCGCGCGGCTATTATTACGACGCCAAGCGCAAGGGATTGTTGCAGGAAACCGGCCTTGACGGCAGCTGGAAGCGCAGCGGCCCGACCCGTGAGGCAGCCGCTTCCATCGAGCCCGCTTCCTTGCCGGAAGGTGCCGCCGCACCGCTTCCGGGCGTGGCACCCATCCAGGCTTCCTACACGCCAGCGCAGTAAACCTGCTTGAACGAACTGTCATCTTGACGCTGCAATGTAATGGCAGTTTCCTGTTGAGAGCGCATCCCGAAAAGTGTGAAACGGTTTTCGGAAAAGATGCGCGTTAAACAAAGGACCAGAGCGCCGATCTGATTCAATCAGTTCGAAACGCGCTCTGGAACCGACGACAGGGAAATTTCATGAATGTAAGACTGCCGCACCCCATCAAGTGGAAATATGACCGGGCCGAATTGTGGGCCGATGGCATCATCCATGTTCTGGGTGTGGGGCTGGCGCTTGGCGGTGCCATTGCCATGCTGGTCTATTTCCTGCCGAACATGCCGGCAGCGACCTCGATTTCATCCGGCGTCTACCTCGCGAGCCTTCTGGCGGCGCTCGGAATTTCGGCTGTCTATAATATCTGGCCGGTTTCCCCGACCAAATGGTTTTTGCGCCGTTTCGACCATTCGGCGATCTACCTCCTGATTGCCGGAACCTACACGCCTTTTGCCATGCATATGGGCGACCGCGCGCTGCCGCTGCTGCTGTTCGTGTGGGGCGTGGCTTTCGTCGGCATCATGTTGAAACTGTTCATGCCGGGGCGTTTCGACCGGCTGTCGATCCTGCTTTATCTGGCGCTCGGCTGGAGCGGCGTCATGGTCTATGACACCATGGTGCAGTCGCTGCCGCCTGCGGTCTTCTGGCTGATTGCAGCCGGAGGCATGGTCTATTCGCTGGGCGTGATCTTCCATGTCTGGGAGCGGCTGCGGTTCCAGAACGCCATCTGGCACGGCTTTGTCGTGGTTGGCGCGGCGCTGCATTATTGTGCCGTGTTTTTTGTCGGCGCATGGAACTGAAGCCCGCTCTATTTCGGCTCTGCCGGCCTGCAAATGGCGCACTTCTGCGCTTCCGGTGCTCATGTACTTTTCGTTGGCGCGTGGAACTAACGAAAAGGGCGGCATCCCGGATTCAGCTTATGACGCGCCGAAAATGGTGTTTTGCGAGAACCGGAGCGGAGTGTACTTTAAGGTACATGAGCACCGGAAGCGCAGCAAAGCGCCATTTGCAGGCCGTCAGAAGCTGAATCCTAATGGAAGTCGCGTGAGTTCGGCATGATTTTTACATTTCGCGGATGATGCGCCATCTGCGACGGCGCGACGAGGCGCTGGGCTTCGCGTCCGCTCATTTCGATCAAGGCCGCCGAACGGTCCTGCAATTTTGCCGCCACCAGATGCACCACCCCTTCCGGGCTGCGCTGGATGCGCCCTTCGATATGGATCAGCCGCGCGCCCATCACTTCGCGGCGAAACGCCTTCATGATCTTCGGCCAGACGACAATATTGGCGATGCCGGTTTCATCCTCGATGGTAAGGAACACCACGCCCTTGGCGCTGCCGGGGCGCTGGCGCACGGTGACGACACCCGCCACCTTCATGCGGCGTCCGTCCGCACCTTCCTGCACGGCACGGCAGGTTGAAACGCCTTCCGCTGCCAGCCCCTCGCGCAGATATTGCAGCGGATGCCCTTTCAGCGAAAGCCGCGTGGTCTCGTAATCGGCAATCACATGCTCGGATGCCGCCATTTCGGGCAGCTTCGTGCGCGGCTCTTCCGCCAGTTCGCTGGTGGCGGCGGCGCGGAACAGCGGCAGCGTCTCGTCATTGGGCAGGCGGCGCACCGCCCAGAGTGCTGCGCGGCGGTCGATATCGAGCGAGCCGAAAGCATCGGCATCGGCCAGAAGCGTGAAGGTGCGCCGGTCGAGCCGCAGCCGCCGATGCATGTCCTCGATGGTGCGGTAAGGCTCCTGCCGGTCGGCAATCAGAAGTTCGGCGTCCCGCTTGGCAAAGCCGTCGATCTGGCGAAAGCCGAGCCGCAGCGCCGGTCGGATATCGAGCGTATCCTCCAGAATATTGTCCCAGTGACTGAAGTTCACATCGACGGGCAGCACCGTCACGCCATGGTCGCGGGCATCGCGCACGATCTGGGCGGGCGCGTAAAAACCCATGGGCTGGGAGTTGAGAAGGGCAGCGGCGAACACTTCCGGGTGATGGCATTTGATCCAGGCGGAAATATAGACCAGATGCGCGAAGCTCGCCGCATGGCTTTCAGGAAAGCCATATTCGCCGAACCCCTTGATCTGGTTGAAGCAATTTTCGGCAAAGGTCCGCTCATAGCCGCGCCTGACCATGCCTTCGATCATCTTTGTCTCCATCGTATGGATGGTGCCCATCTTGCGGAAGGTGGCCATGGCGCGGCGCAGCTGGTTGGCTTCCTCGGGCGTGAATTTTGCAGCCTCCATGGCAATGCGCATCGCCTGTTCCTGAAACAGCGGCACGCCTTTGGTCTTGCCGAGAATCTGCTGCAATTCGTCCGCCGGTCCATGCTCCGGCGAAGGCGAGGGCAGGGTGGATGGTTCCTGTCCGCTTCGCCGCCTGAGATAAGGATGCACCATGTCGCCCTGAATGGGGCCGGGGCGCACGATGGCGACCTCGATGACGAGATCGTAGAACTCCTGTGGGCGCAGGCGCGGCAGCATGTTCATCTGGGCGCGGCTTTCCACCTGAAACACGCCGAGCGAATCGCCCGCGCACAGCATGTCGTAGACACGCTTGTCTTCGCGCGGCAGATTGGCCAGCGTCAGCTTTTCGCCACCATAAAGCTGCGGCTTGTGCTGGTGAATGAGGTCCAATGCCTTGCGGATGCAGGTGAGCATGCCGAGCGACAGCACATCGACCTTCATCAGTCCCACCTCGTCGATATCGTCCTTGTCCCATTCGATGAAGGAGCGGTCCTTCATCGCCGCCGGGCCGATGGGCACGGTTTCGTCCAGCCGGTCGCGGGTGAGCACGAAGCCGCCGACATGCTGCGACAGGTGACGCGGAAAGCCGATCAGCGTGATGGCGAGTTCCACCGCGCGCCGGATGATCGGGTTGTCGGGATCGAGGCCCGCCTGCCTGATATGCTGCTTGTCGATGCCGCCGCCCGATATGCCCCATACCGTATTGGCGAGCGCCGCCGTCACATCTTCAGTCAGCCCCAGCGCCTTGCCGACATCGCGGATGGCGCTGCGCGAGCGATAGCTGATGACGGTCGCGACAATGGCCGCGCGGTCCCTTGAGTAGCGGTCATAGACATATTGCATCACCTGTTCGCGGCGCTCATGCTCGAAATCGACGTCGATATCCGGCGGTTCCTGGCGTTCGGCGGAGATGAAACGCTCGAACAGGAGATCTACTTCCGTCGGGTTCACGCCGGTAATGCCAAGGCAGAAGCAGACAACGGAATTGGCCGCCGAACCGCGCCCCTGGCAAAGAATGTTCTCTTTGCGGGCATAGTTCACAATGTCATAGACGGTGAGGAAATAGGGCTCGTATTGAAGCTGGGCGATCAGCGCCAGTTCCTTGTTGATCAGCGCCTGCACCTTCTCCGGAATCGTGTCCGCGCCGTAATGGCGCGCCGCCCCTTCCCAGGTGAGATCATGGAGGTGCTGGCGTGCTGTCTTGCCGGGCGGGATGGGTTCATCGGGATAGGCATATTTCAGCTCATCGAGCCGGAAGGTGATGGGCGCGGCGAAATCAGCGGTCGCCGCGATGGCTTCAGGATAATCGCGAAACAACCGCGCCATTTCATGCGGCGGCTTCAGGTGGCGCTCGGCATTCTTTTCCAGAAGCCGCCCGGCATCGAAAACGGTCGTGTGGTGGCGCGTGGCTGTCAGCACATCCTGAAGCGGGCGGCGGTCCGGGTGATGATAGAGCACGTCATTGGTGGCGATGAGCGGCACATTGGCTGCGGCTGCGAAACGGGCGGTGCGTTCCGCGCGGCGTCCGTCCTGCCCTTGATGCGGCAGGGCGAGCGCCAGCCAGACCGAGCCGGGGGCGGCCTTGGCGATATCCGCCAGCCGCGTGGCAAAATCCGGCTGGTCTTCCTCGGGAGGAAAAACCGCGATCTGGAATTGCCGCGCGCGAAACAGGAGGTCGCCCCATTCGAGGTGGCATTCGCCCTTGATGGCGGCGCGGGTCTTGCTCTCGCTCAGCAGGCGGCACAATTGCCCATAGGCGGCGCGGTCACGCGGATAGACGACCATCTCCGGCGTGCCGTCGATGAAGGACAGGCGGCAGCCGATGAACAGCCGGAAATCGCTTTTCTTACGAATCTCCTTCCATTCCGCATGGGCGCGCACCACACCGGCCAGCGTGTTGCGGTCGGCAATGCCGATGCCGGACAGGCCAAGCTCATGCGCACGCTCCACCAGTTCCTGCGGGTGCGAAGCACCGCAAAGGAAGGAGAAATTGCTGGCGGCAGCCATTTCAAAATAAGGAACCATCACGCAAACAACCCATGCAGAAACCAGCGCGGATGATTGGCGCCGTCAAAAAGCCCCTCGCGAAAAATCCAGAAGCGCTGGCCGTTTTCGTCCTCGACCCGGTAATAATCGCGCAGTTCCGGCACGTCCTGTCCGATTGCGCGCCACCATTCCGGCTCGATCCGTTCCGGCCCTTCGGCAAGGCGCACCTGATGGCGCACCCGCCGCCACAGGAAGAACGAGGGCGGGCTGTCGGGCACTTCCGCCACGCTGTCGATCGGCTGCGGCGGGCGAAACAGTTTTATGGGACGCGCGGGCGGATCGCCCGGCAGTTCCGCCTGGCTGCGATATCCGGCTTCGGTTTTCCGCGATCGATGCAGGGCAGGGACAAGGCCGAAAGCGCGCTCCGGCATATGGGTGTCGCGTGCAAAGGAAACGAGAACCCGGTCCTGTCCAAGCCGCGCCGAGAGCCGGTCGACAAGCTGGCTGAAACCGGCTTCATCCTCCTCATGCTGGTCAAGTCCGGTCTGGCGATGGGCTATCGCGCCGCTGCGCAGTGCGGCCAGCCGGATCATATCGAAGCCGAACCCGGCGTCGAGCGGGTCGGTCAAGGCGTTGAGCCTTTCGCGCGCAAGGCGCAGGAAAACCCTGTCGTCGCGCAGCGGCTGGCCGGTTTCGACATGGACATGGCGCACCTCGCCATCGACCCGGAAGAAGGAAGCTTCGACCAGAAGCGCGCCCTTGCCTTCTATTTCCAGCCTTGTGAACAGTTCCTGCGCCAGTTCCAGCAAGATATGCTCCACCAGTTCCATCCCCGTCACCGGCTCCGACAGGCGGCGCTCGGCGATGCTGAGCGGCATGATGCGCAAGGGGGAAATCGGCGCGCGCTCCTGCCGCGCCAGCCGGTCGAGCTTTGTGGCAAGATCGGTGCCGAAACGGGCGGTGAGCGCGGCGCGCGGAAGCCCCATCACATCGCCGATCCGTTTCAGCCCGGCGCGCTTGAGGCCGGTTTCCGCCGCTTGCGTCAGTTCAAGCGCGGAAAGCGGCAGGCGGGGAAGGTGGCGGTCGGCCTCCGCCTTGCTGAACACGCCGCCCTTCGTTCCCCGCGCCAGAAGCCGCGCGGCAAAACTGTTATCGGCAATCGCCGCCTGCACTTTCAGCCCGGCGCGTTCAATGCGGCGGATGGCGTCGGCGCGCATGGTGGCAAGCCCGCCGAACAGATGCGCGCAGCCGGTTATATCGAGCATCAGGCCATGCGGCTCATCCAGGGCGACGAGCGGCGTATAGCGCTCGCACCAATGGGCAAGGCGCTTGAGCAATGCCGCGTCGTGTTGCGGCGCGGCGGTCGCCACGTCCAGCCTTTCCACGCGGGCGCGCGCATCGGTCAGCGCCATGCCGGGGAAAAGGCCGAGCCTTGCCGCCGCCGCATCCACCGCCGTCAGGCGCAATGCATTGGCCGTACGCTCGGTCACCACCAGGGGCAGGCGCTCCCTGCCGTCATGCGGAACGGCGCGGCGAAGCCGGTCGGTCGGCAGAAACGGAAACCACAGGGCGAGAAACAAGCGTTCTGCCATCCCGTTCTCTTGTGCCAAATTCAAGGGTTTCATTGTTCCATTCCATGATCCATTGCCCGCATGTGCCGTGGCGGTTGCGCTCCAGCACGGCGGAAAAGGCCGGTTTTCCCGGCGCGTTCGCTCCGCTGGAGCGGGATGGCGCGGGCGCCACCCGCCAGCGGCTGACGGCAGCACTTTGCACCGCCGTCCGGTGGCTCCTGAGCAGGATGACTGGCAGTTGCGCGGTCTCGCTCGCCAGAAGCAGGCGGCGCGATGCGGTGAGGTCGAGACATTTCGGCTGGCCGGTCACCGAGGCGACGACGCCGGAAACCAGATGCGAGGCCTTGCCGCCGCTGCCTGCCTCCAGCGCATCGTTCGCCGCCTTCAGCACATCCTGCGCGCTGGGGCAGCGCACGATCAGAAGCCGCGACGGATCGATCCCGAAGGCGTGAAGCCCCGGCGGATAAAGCCCGCCATATTCGCTCGCCGCACTTTCCTCCTCGATCCAGATGACCGGCCTTCCATCCTGCGTCGCCCGCAGCACCAGCGCCAGCGCAAAGCCGGTCGCAGCCATATGCGCGCCCGGATTTTCGGCAAAAACCTCATGCAGTGCATCGCCCGCCAGACCATGCGGAAAGGCGGCATCGGCCCCGGCAAGGCCGAGCGTGAAACTGCGTGCGCGACCGAAGCCTGCTTCCGTCCCGCTTCCTGGCCTGCTTTCTGTTCTGCGGGCAAAACTGCCTTGCGGATCATTGCCTGCAATGGCCGTAACCATGCGCCGCAACGCCGCGATGTCGATGCCGCTCACGTTCGTTTCCTGTCAAATTGTTCTCTATTTGTTCTAGTATTGAATCGAGCGAGGCAAGAGTCAAGCGGGATCAGCCGCGCGCATGTGTGGACAGAAAAATTCCCCTGAAGAAGCGCTTCCCGAAAAGTGTGAAACGGTTTTCGGGAGGCGCGTAAAAACGAATGGATAGAGCGGTTCCAACGATTCCGTTAAAACAGGAACCGTTCTGGAATGGGGGAATACGCTCCGGCGGCTTCAGGGGGCTTCCCGGAAAGGCACGCCTGCCAATTGCGCCAGATGGCCGGGAAGGTCGGTGCCAGCGCCAGCCGCATTGATCGTGTCGAAATAATCGTGCCAGCCGGTGGCGGTGATTCCGGTAATCAGCATGTCGAGGGCCGCTTCGTCCGGGAAGCGCCAGATGGCGAAGAAACTCTGATCGGGCGCAAAAGGCTTTGTCGCGTCGACGGGTCCCAATGCCAAAGCCTCGATACCAAGCGCTGCAAGTCCGCCCATGCCCGCGCCGACTTTCTCAAAAAAGGCCTGCCTGCCTTCAGCATCAAGCGCGTGCCAGCCAGCTTTCGGGGAATAAAGCTCGGCGAGGTAATAGGTCATGTCATATCCCTTAGAGTTTCATTGATCTTGAAGGAGCGACCGGCATCGGTGCGGCTCCAGATGCGGCGCAGCAAGGTGCTGAGAAGCTGCTGTTCGCCTGACGAGAGATCGCTCATCAGGCTTGCAATCCATGCGGTATGTTGTTCGAAAAGCTGTTGCGCCAGCAGCGAACCTTCGGGTGTCAGCCGGACAGCCAGCTTGCGGCGGTCCTCGCTATCCGCGTGGCGCTTGAGGAAACCGTCGCGCTCCAGCCCGTCCAGCAGGCCGGTGATGGTGGCGCGCGTCACGCCTGCACGTTCCGAAAGCTCGTGCGGCGAGAGGCCGTCGGGCGCATTGTGCAGCAGAAACAGCAGCACGAACTTGCCCTCCGAAAGCTTGTGCGGCGCCAGCCGGTTGGCGCAATCCCGGTCAATGGCCGCAGCAAGCGACAAGACTTCAAAGCAGGCTTTCAGCGCGTCGGTGGACGGGCTGTGCCGGCGTTCCATTTCACCCAGAAGGGCATGATGCTTTTGCTCGATAATTTCCATACGTCGGCATATAGTACGGTGCCATATTAAATGCAAGGGTTTTGATTGCCTGAGAAGGAAGAGTAGAAGGCTTGATGAATGGATTTATACGATTTATATATGGTTCGTATATAAAACGCTTACACTGGATATTGCCATGGGTATCGTAAAGATTGGCGACGAGCTGCACGAGGAATTGCGCAAGGCGAGCGACGTCATGTGCCGTTCGATCAATGCGCAGGCAGAATACTGGATGAAGATCGGCATGCTGGCGCAGGCGCATCCCGACCTGTCGTTCAACGAGATCGTGCAGATGCAGTTGCGCTCGGCACGGGTCGAGCTGCCGGTTCTGGCAGTGCAGCAGCCGTCATGACCAAGACACCAGCCGAAGTGGAAAAGATGGCGGCATCCGGCGCGCTGCTGGCCTCGGTTTTTGCCCTTCTCGACCGCACGCCGCTGGCGGGCATGACCACGATGCAGGTCAACGATCTGGTTGAGGATTACATCACCCGCGAATTGCAGGCGCGGCCTGCCAGCAAGGGGCAGTATGACTATCCTTATGTGCTGAACAGCTCGAAGAACGAGGTCGTCTGCCACGGCATGCCGTCGCATGACGAGATCATTCAAAACGGCGAGATCATCAATTTCGACATCACGCTGGAAAAGGACGGCTATATCGCCGATTCCAGCAAAACCTACATGGTCGGAGAAGTCGCGCCCTTTGCCTCGCGCCTCGTCCGGGTGACCTATGAGGCGCTGTGGAAAGGAATTGCCGCCGTGCGCCCCGGCGCGACCTTGGGCGATATCGGCCATGCCATCGAGCGCCACGCCAAGCGGCATGATTACAGCATCGTGCGGGAATATTGCGGCCATGGCATCGGTCGCGAGATGCATGAGGAACCGCAGGTCCTGCATTTCGGCAAGCCCGGCACCGGCGTTCGCCTGCGCGAAGGCATGGTCTTCACCATCGAGCCGATGCTCAATCAGGGAACGGCCAAGGTGAAGCAGGAAAAGGACGGCTGGACGGTGGTGACGCGCGACGGAAAACTGTCGGCGCAGTTCGAGCATACGGTGGCGGTCACCTCGAACGGCGTGCGGGTGCTGACCTTGCGTCCGGGCGAGGAAAAGATGCTGGCCAGCATCAAACATGCGGCCTGAATAAAGAAAAACGCCCTCCGGTGGGGAGGGCGTTTTGCATGTTGGTTTCCCTGACCCTTCACCTTCGTGGTTCGAGGCTCATTTCCCCTTCGACAAGCTCAGGGTTCATTCCCACCTCACCATGAGGTGAAGGGCGGTAGCGCCCGCAGTAACCCTCATCCTGAGGTGCGAGCGAAGCGAGCCTCGAAGGACGAGGGTGCTTGGATCAGCCAATCGGGCTTATTTCCTGTCGCGCGCGGCGAGCGTGCGCAACCGCAACGCATTGAGCTTGATGAAGCCTGCCGCGTCCTTCTGGTCGTAGGCGCCCTGATCGTCTTCGAAGGTGACGAGCTTGTCGGAATAGAGCGACTTTTCCGATTCACGGCCGATCACCATCACATTGCCCTTGTAGAGCTTGAGCGTGACTTCGCCTTCGACATGGCGCTGGCTGTGATCGATTGCGGCCTGCAGCATTTCGCGTTCCGGCGAGAACCAGAAGCCGTAATAGATCAGCTCTGCATAGCGCGGCATCAGCTCGTCCTTCAGGTGCGCCGCACCGCGGTCGAGCGTGATCGATTCGATGGCGCGGTGCGCGGCAAGCAGGATCGTGCCGCCCGGCGTTTCGTAGACGCCGCGCGACTTCATGCCGACGAAGCGGTTTTCCACGAGGTCGAGACGGCCAATGCCATTGTCGCGGCCATAGTCGTTGAGCTTGGCAAGAAGAGTCGCAGGCGACAGGCGCTCGCCATTGATCGAAACGGCATCGCCCTTTTCAAAGCCGATCTTGATGATCGTTGCCTTGTCGGGCGCGGTTTCCGGCGAAATGGTGCGCATATGCACATATTCCGGCGCCTCGACAGCCGGATCTTCCAGAACCTTGCCCTCGGACGAGGAGTGAAGCAGGTTGGCGTCGACGGAGAACGGCGCT
This sequence comes from Hyphomicrobiales bacterium, assembly GCA_900473915.1. Classification (GTDB taxonomy): domain Bacteria; phylum Pseudomonadota; class Alphaproteobacteria; order Rhizobiales; family Rhizobiaceae; genus Brucella. Next base: position 245,923 of record UCNG01000020.1, read on the forward strand.
TCGCCCTTCTTGTCCTTGGCGACGGGGATCTGGTGCTGTTCGGCGAATTCGAGCAGATGCGTGCGGCTCTTGAACGACCAGTCGCGCCATGGGGCGATGATCTTGATGTCCGGGTTCAGCGCATAGGCCGAAAGCTCGAAACGGACCTGGTCGTTGCCCTTGCCGGTCGCGCCATGCGCGATGGCGTCGGCGCCGGTCTTTTTGGCGATATCGATCAGGTGCTTGGAGATCAGCGGGCGGGCAATCGAGGTGCCGAGCAGGTAGACGCCTTCATAGACGGCATTGGCGCGGAACATCGGGAAGACGAAATCGCGCACGAATTCCTCGCGCACGTCCTCGATGAAGATTTCCTTGATGCCCAGCATTTCCGCTTTCTTGCGTGCCGGTTCAAGTTCTTCGCCCTGGCCCAGATCGGCGGTAAAGGTCACGACTTCCGCGCCCAGTTCCGTCTGAAGCCACTTCAGGATGATCGAGGTGTCGAGGCCGCCCGAATAGGCGAGAACGACTTTCTTAACGTCTTTCAGCTTGCTCATAGTTACTTCCGTCCAATGCGGTGCGGTTGAGGCTCTGGTGGAACCCAACTGATATATCCGCAAGTCTTTTATCAGTTGCCAAGCGCCGCGCAAGCCGAAGGGCTGCGACTTATCGCGAAAACTGATGCGGTATCATGTAGCCTGCGGTTCGCCGACCTCATAAACAACCAGATTGCGGTCGCCGATGCCAAGCTCGGGCCAGGCGGCGCGCCATTCGGCAATATGGGCGGAGGCAAAATGCCGGTTGAGCGAGGCGCGGTCACGCCAGAACTCCTTGACGTGGATCAGGCCCGGTTCCAGCACGTCCTCGGCATAGCCATAGTCCACGCAGCCATCCTCCGCCCGGCTGGCCGCAATCATGGCCAGCATGGCCTTGCGCGCCCGGCCGAGGTTTTCCGGCGGCAGGCGGACGGTCCCCACGATCAGCAGCATTCCGGTCTCCATTCCGCTGTTCCCTTTGCCGGGAAATTATTCTAGCGTGCGCCATCTCTTGGAGCACATCTCGATGTCTTTTCTGACAAATCTGACCTTCATCCCTGAATGGACGATCTTTGTCCAGTTCGCGATTGCAACCGCGATCCTTTCCATCACCCCCGGCCCGGACATGACGCTGTTCGTCGGGCGCGCCCTTTCTGAAGGCAAGGCCGCGGGCTTTGCCTGCATGGCTGGCGCCAGCACCGGCATCGTCATTCACACCACCATGGTGGCGCTCGGCCTTTCGGCGCTGATCATCGCCTCTCCGGCTGCGTTTACGGCGCTGAAGATCGTGGGTGCGGGCTATCTGGTGTGGCTCGCGGTGCAGGCCATCCGCAAGGGATCGGCCTTCTCGCCGGAAAAGAACGGCGGCAAGAAGCATACGCTGTTCCAGAACTGGCTGACCGGGCTTGGCATCAATCTGCTCAACCCGAAGATCATCCTGTTCAACATGACCTTCCTGCCGCAGTTCGTCTCCGCGCACGACCCGCATGCCATGGGCAAGCTGTTCTTCCTTGGCCTGTCGTTCATTCCGATGGCGCTGCCCTTCACCATACCGATGGTGGTGGCGGCGGACCGCTTTGCCGGGCTTTTGAAAAAGAACCCGACCGTGACACGCATCGTGGACTGGATGTTTGCGGGTGTATTTTCCGCCTTCGCGCTGAAGATCATCACAGCGCAGGCGAAGTAAAACGCTTACTCTGCCGGATGGGATAAAAGCCGTCCGGCCTTGCGGCCTGCGAGCAGCCAGTAGACGAAGCTGCCGACGACGCCGGCGCCTGCTATGGCGGCAATCCAGAGCGAGCTTTCCGACACGCTGCGAGTGTCGCTGAAGGGCAGCGATGCGCTTGCGGCGGCAAGCCCGATCAGCGTTCCCGCGACGCAATAATAGAGCGACGACCTGTAACCGCGCGCTTCAGCCAGAACGATAAGGACGAGGGCGGGCACGAAGCTGAACCCGCCAGCCAGCATGGCAAGCGCGAACCCGCCGACGAAGACGGAGCCCCAGAAGCTGGTTGTGGCCCAATAGGTTCCGCCGTCTGAATCGACGGCTACCGTGGCGAACGAGATAAAATCATTCATGAGCGAATCGACGCCCAGGGTGCGGAAAAGGATGGCGGCCAGAAACCAGCCTGCCGCCAGCACAGCGCAGCAATAGCCGAATACCACGATGACGAAGCGCGTTATGTAGTCAAAAGTATCGTTCAAGCGCGCTCCCCCTCGGTTTATTCGCCGTGCCCTGCGATCATCATTGCTTCCAGCGCAAGGCGTTCGCTCTTGCGCAGGCGTTCGGATTCCGATTTCAGCTGGCCGCAGGCAGCGAGAATATCGCGGCCGCGCGGCGTGCGGATCGGCGAAGCGTAGCCAGCCGCATTCACATAATCGGCAAATTTCTCGATCTGCTCCCAGTCCGAGCACTGGTAATTCGTGCCGGGCCATGGGTTGAAGGGGATCAGGTTGATCTTGGCCGGAATGCCCTGCAACAGCTTCACCAGAAGCTTGGCATCCTCCAGGCTGTCATTGATGTCCTTCAGCATCACATATTCAAAGGTGATGCGCTTGGCATTGGACAGGCCCGGATATTCGCGGCAAGCCTTGATCAGCTGTTCCAGCGGATACTTCTTGTTGATCGGCACCAGAATGTCGCGCAATTCGTCGCGCACGGCATGCAGCGAAATGGCAAGCATGACGCCGATTTCGTCGCCGGTGCGATAGATTTCCGGCACGACGCCGGAGGTCGAAAGCGTGATGCGGCGCTTGGAAAGGGAGAGGCCGTCGCCATCGGAGGCGATCAGCAGGGCCTTCTTCACTTCCTCGAAATTATAGAGCGGCTCGCCCATGCCCATCATCACGATATTGGTGATCTTGCGGCCCTCGGCAGGCACCATGGCGCCATCCGGCGTGTCCTTGTCCGGGAAATCGCCCAGCCGGTCGCGGGCGGTCAAAAGCTGCGCCAGAATTTCTTCCGCGGTCAGGTTGCGCACCAGCTTTTGCGTGCCGGTGTGGCAGAAGGAGCAGGTGAGCGTGCAGCCGACCTGTGAGGAAATGCACAGCGTCCCGCGGCCTTCTTCCGGAATATAGACGCTTTCGATTTCGACCGGACGACCGGCACCGCGCGGCGGAAAGCGGAACAGCCACTTGCGGGTTCCATCCTGCGAAATCTGTTCCTCGACCACTTCGGGGCGCTGAATGGTGAAATGCTGCGCCAGAAGGGCGCGCAGATCCTTGGAAATATTGCGCATGTCGGCGAAATCGGAAACGCCGCGCACATAGAGCCAGTGCCAGAGCTGGCTGATGCGCATTTTCGTCTGCCGTTCCGGCACGCCGACCTTGATCAGCGCTTCGGCCATTTCCTCGCGCGACATGCCGATCAGCGACGGCTTTGCCTCCAGGCTGGCGCGCGCATGGCGGGCAAGCTGGTCACGCGTATCATCAATGGTAAGGTCGAACGAAATGGACATCTGTTTTCAACTGTTGGAGACGAGCGCCTTGAGCGCCTCGATAAGCTTCGCCAGATAATCTGGCCCGAATTCATGGATAAATAGGGTCGGACAGCCGACATTGCGATCCTGATGCGCGCGCTAATAGCACACAATATCGCATTCGTCATCCCACACGAAATCCGGGCCACACGAAATCCGGGCCACACGAAATCCGGCCACACGAAATCCAGGCTGCCATGCATGAATGCAGCGCAAAAGAAAAAGCCGGACTTGAAGGCCCGGCTTTGAAAGTCATCCAGTCGCGTGGATTATTTGCACTTCTGGATGGCTTTCAGCGCATCCGAAATACCTTTGAGCGAATAGGTGTAGTTGGTCTTGGTGCCGCGCTTCGACTGTGCCTGCACCTTCATTTCCGAACCGCCGCGCATGGCTGCGATGAGTTGCGGCTCTTCGGCAGCATTTTCCATCCATCCGGACTTGCCGTTGACGAACATGTTAAAGCTGCGGTTGCCGATGGAAACGACGACCTTGGCATTGGCGTTGAGGTCGTAACCGGCCATGAATTGCGGTTCGAACGAGATGTTCTGGCCGGGCTTCTGGCTCACGAGGAAGAAGTTGTCGCCGTGATCGACAGAGGCCGGGGCCTTCTGGGTCGGCACGGAGAGGACATAGCAGACCTTGCCGTTGCCCGACTGATAGCTGTAGGCGCCCCAGGCATTGAACTGGCTGATCTGGCTCGGGGTCTGGGCGAGTGCCGAGCCCGCCATCCCAATCATGAACACAGAAGCCGCGACGATCGATTTTCCAAGCATTGGTTTTTACCGGTTCTCTTTCGTTTGCTTCAAACTTGAATATCGGGATGCCGCCGTTCATCACGCCGTCCCGCTCAGTTGCCGATTAAAATGCCTTAATCTGGGTTACCAAACGGTGAAGTTTCGAAAGAAAACTTGAATGAGCAGCCAAGTCGCCCCGCCATCCCTTGGGGGAAGTTGAATTAAAAGAAAGCGGCGTCAGTAAGGCGATAAGGCAATAAGGCAGTAGGGCAGTAAGGCAGTATGTTAAGNNACTGCCCTACTGCCCTACTTGATCCTCCAACGCCTGCTTCGCAGCCAGCCGGTGCGCGGGCGTGATGTGGGCGCGAACGGCGGTCAGCGCCGCCATCAGCACGGCAACGTCATCCGTGAAGCCGATACCCGCCAGAAGATCGGGAATGGCGTCGAAGGGCAGGACGAAATAGGCAAGTGCGGCCATCAGCGTCATGCGCACGCGGGTCGGCGTCTTCTGGTCGAGCGCGCAGTAATAGGCAGCAACAACCTCGTCCATGAACGGCACCATGCGACCGGCGCGGCGCGCGGCCTTCCAGAATCCGTTCTTCACCCGCTCGCTGCGCTTCTTGAATTCGCTCTCGCTGCCGGGTTCGAGGATTTCACCGATTCTGACGTCATCCATTCTCGTTCAACTCCTGTCGTCCTGATTCCGATCATCGAATGCAGGTTGTGACCGGTTGAAAATGGGGAGTTTGCGTCGCTCTTGCAAGTCCGGGGCAAGTCCGGTGCAAGTCCGGACCATTTCTCCCCCCGCCCGATCCTGCCAGAACCATCAGCTACAAGGCCCCCGCCAAATCCCCAAAATACAGATTCGACCGGATCGCTTTCACGCTGGAGCGATGCCGCATGAATGGAGGTTTTGATGCATTTGACCGGCTATGGCGAAAACTTCATCCGCAGCGACCGCTCAACACGGCTGTTTCGCGGCAACCAGCTGCTGGCCGCCGGAAGCGAGGACGATTACATCACCATCGATCTGTTCGAGGCCGGGTGCTACGATGCCGCCGTCTATCTGCGGTTCCTCTTCGGCGCTGGAATCTCGCTCAACACCCTGCGCGGCACCTCCAGCCAGAACTGGATACCCATCCTGAATTTCCGGGCGGGCGAACAATGGAACGGCTATTCGGCGTTGCCCTATGGCAAGGCCATCGGCTTCTATGACGTGCAGGCGGGCCACGTTTTCCACGCCGCCATTTCGCTCGGCGACGTCTATATCCGTGGCGTCCATGGCGGCAAGCTTGGCCAGAACTGGCAGGACCGCATCAATCTGACCCGCGTTCTTCCCTATTCCAGCCGCAATCCAGACGGCAGCTTCAATTATGATCGCCGGAAGATTTATGTATATATCTCAAAGCTTTAACTTCAGGCCAGGGCGTTCATCTTGCGCGCAAGCTTGACGTCGAGTTCGGTAATGCCGTTCTCGCTGTGGGTGGCAAGCGTGACATCGACGCGGTTATAGACATTGAACCATTCGGGGTGATGGTCGAGCTTTTCCGCGTGAAGCGCTGCGCGCACCATGAAGCCGAAGGCGGCGTTGAAATCCTTGAACTTGAAACTTTTGGAAATCGCCTCGCGTCCGTCAACCTTCTGCCAGCCGTCAAGATCCTTGAGCGCTTCGTTCAGTTCGTTTTCCGTCAGCCGGTTGCGTGTCATCGTCTTTCGCCTATGTTGCGGTTTCTGAAACAACTTATCATGAACGCGAGAGTTCCGTGACCGTATCAGTGACCGCATCAGCGCCAAACAGCATTCTTTTCATCTGCGCCGGCAATATCTGCCGGTCTCCGCTGGCCGAAGGCGTGATGGGGCAGGTGCTTGAAAAGCGCGGCATTCGCCATGTGCTGGTCGATTCCGCCGGAACCAATGGCTACCATACCGGCGAGGAACCGGACGAGCGCTCCATCAGCGTTGCGGCGCGTCATGGTCTCGATATTTCGGGGCAGCGCTGCCGCCAGCTGATCGCAGGTGATTTCAGCCGTTTCGACCTGATCCTCGGGATGGACCGCTACAATATGCGGATGATCGCCGGGCGACAGCCCGCAAATGCAAGCGCGCATATCGGGCTTTTCACCGAGATTGCCGAAGGGCGGGCGGTTGAAATCCCCGATCCCTATTACGGCGGGACCGGGGATTTCGAAAAGGTCTACCGGATGGTTCTGGCGGCTTCCATCGCACTTGCCGACCAGTTCTGGCCCGTGCGGGAAACGGCGACCAAAGGCCAGGCTTCTTCCACGATGTAAGGCCCGCCGCCAACCGAATCGCGCGACGACATCAGCACGAACCGTCCCACCTTGAAGGGCAGCGTCGCGAAGTTGCCGCGTGAGGACAGATAACGCGCCACATCGTCGATGCGGGCGTTTCTGAGCCGCGCCAGCGTCACATGCGGCGTGAACTTGCGCGGATCGGCGGGAATGTGCAGCCGCTGGCAGATACGTTCGATTTCCGCCTGCAAAGCATTGAGTTCAGGCGAGGGGGATACACCCGCATAGATGCTGTGCGGCTTTTTGGAGCCGAACGCATTGACACCCGAGAGGTTGAGCATGAATTCGGGCCGCCGCACGCGATCGAGCGCATTGGCAACCTCGTCGGCCACGTGGCCTTCCACATCTCCGATAAAACGCAGCGTTATGTGGTAGTTTTCGACATCAATCCAGCGTGCGCCGGGAAGACCGCCTCGCAACAACGAGAGCGAAAGCGCGGCATCACGCGGGATTTCGAGGGCAGTGAAAAGACGCGGCATAAGGCATCCTCCTCGAAGCGTTCCCTGTCAGAGCGCCTGCATCCGGCTGGATGCGTGAAAGACGCTCTAACCCAGAGTGTCAGTGCATCGTTCCATCGATGATTCGATATTTGCCGATGCAGCTAGAGCGAATCAAAGTTTCCTGTCGGGGGCAAGCTGTTTATGCTCCCGGCTGGCGTCAGCCTCCCGATGTCCCCTTGTTTTGCATATCCGTCAGGCTCTTTTCGATAGTGGGCATGAAATTGGTCACCATCGTTTCGACGCCTTTCTCATTGGGGTGCATTCCGTCCTCGAGCAGAAACTCCTTCTTCGTTGCTACCCCGTCGAGGAAAAACGGGTAGAGCGGCACGCCGTATTTCTGCGCCAGCTTCGGATAGATCGGGTTGAATTTGGCGGCATAATCCTTGCCCATGTTGGGCGGGGCCATCATGCCGGCGAGAATGACCGAAATGCCGCGCTGCTTGAGGCGCGCCAGCATTTCGTCGAGGTTCTTTTCGGTAATGTCGGGCTCGATGCCGCGCAGCGCGTCATTGGCGCCAAGTTCAAGGATCACGAGATCGGTGCCATCGGGAACCGACCAGTCGATCCGCGAAAGACCGCCCGTGGTGGTGTCGCCCGACACGCCCGCATTCTCGATCGAAACCTCGATGCCCTTGTCGTTGAGCGCCTTTTCAAGCTGCTGCGGAAAGGCGGCATTGGAAGGCAGCAGATAGCCCGCCATCAGGCTGTCGCCGAAGCCGACAATCCTGATCTGGGACAGTTGCTCGGTCGGCAATGCGTCTTCAAGGCCGGTCGGTTCTTCCTGCGCCTGCGCCGAAATGACGGGGCTTGCCGCCATAAAAGATGCAATCGCCGCAAAAACAGGGAGCCATGCCGGAATTGAGAGTTTGAAACACATCGTCGAAAACCCATATTTGAGGGGCTGTGGGCAACTGGCCCGCCGGACTTCTCTTCAATAATTGGCGCAACATAGGTTCAAATTTGTGGCGCGCTATTATTCATATAGGATAAAAACTGCGTGACGGAACAGGTTGTTGGCCCGATTATCGAACTTGAGAACGTTCATCTGACCCTTGGGCACGCCGCCTCGTTGGTCCACGTGCTGAAGGGCGTTTCCCTTCATATATCGCAAGGCCAGTCGGTCGGTATCGTCGGTCCGTCCGGTTCCGGCAAGTCCACGCTCTTGATGGTTCTGGCCGGTCTGGAACATGTCGATAACGGAACTGTGAAGATTGCGGGCGAGACGATCAGCCGGATGAGCGAAGATCAGGCCGCTGCTTTTCGTGGCGCGAATATCGGCATCGTGTTCCAGTCCTTCCACCTCATTCCCAACATGACCGCGCTTGAAAATGTCGCCGTGCCGCTGGAGCTTGCCGGTCGCCGCGATGCCTTCGAGGTGGCTGAGCGCGAATTGCGCGCCGTCGGTCTCGGCGAGCGGCTCACCCATTATCCGTCCGAGCTTTCCGGCGGCGAGCAGCAGCGCGTGGCGATTGCCCGCGCTCTGGCGCCTTCGCCTAAAATCCTGATTGCCGACGAGCCGACCGGCAATCTCGACACCGCGACGGGTCGCCAGATTGCCGATCTCCTGTTTGCCAAGCAGCGCGAAAATGGCCTGACCATGGTGCTGGTCACGCATGATCCCGCGCTTGCGGCGCGCTGTGACATTGAAATTCCGGTGCGTTCGGGTCGGATCGAGGAACCCGCGCAGGGCGGCTCCATCCTCGAAACGCTGGCGGCAGGCGCATGAGTGCGGCCAGGTCTTTCTCGCTCGCTCTCCGCTTTGCGCTGCGTGAAATGCGCGGCGGGCTTGCCGGTTTCTATATTTTCCTCGCCTGTATCGCGTTGGGCGTTGCTGCCATCGGCGGCGTCAATTCGGTGGCGCGCTCGGTCAGCACCGGCATTGCCTCGGAAGGCCAGACCATTCTGGGCGGTGATGTCAGCTTTGCGCTCAATCAGCGCGAAACAACGGCGGAAGAACGCGCCTTCATCGACAAGCAGGGCAAGGTCGCGGCAAGCGCCACGATGCGCTCCATGGCGCGCCTGCCCGATGGCTCCGACCAGTCGCTGGTCGAGGTGAAGGCGGTCGACGCCGCCTATCCGCTCTATGGTGAATTGAAAGTCCAGCCGCAGCAATCGCTTAGCTCCATGATGGGCGAGAAGGACGGCGTCTACGGTGCCGCCGTGACGCGGGATTTTCTGAACCGCATGGACCTGTCGCTCGGCGCGAGGGTTCTGCTCGGTTCGCAAGCCTTTGAACTGCGCGGCCTGATTGAGAGCGAGCCGGACCTGCTGTCATCCGGCTTCAATTTCGCGCCGCGCTTTCTGGTTTCGCTGGATGGCCTCAGGGCTTCCGGCCTCATCCAACCCGGAAGCCTTGTCGATCACATCTACAAGGTTGCCCTGCCGGACGGGGCGACGGATGCGGCAATCGCCGAAGTGAGGCGGCAGGCCGCTGCCGATTTTCCCGATGCGGGCTGGAACATTCGTTCCCGCGCCAATGCCGCGCCAGCGCTCAGTGCCAATATCGAGCGCTTCTCGCAATTCCTGACGCTGGTGGGGCTGACGGCGCTGATCGTCGGTGGCGTCGGCGTCGCCAATGCGGTGCGTGCCTATCTCGACGGCAAGCGCGGCGTGATCGCCACCTTCAAGTCGCTCGGCGCGCCCGCGCGTTTCGCCGTGCTGGTCTATCTCGTCCAGATCATGGTGATCGGCCTGATCGGCATCGCGCTCGGGCTGATTCTGGCGGCGATCATTCCCTATGCGGCAGCAATGGCGCTTGCCGATTATCTGCCGGTCGCCGGTGGCGGCGGCTTCTTTCCGGGAGCGCTGGCGCTGGCCGCCGTCTTTGGCCTCATCACCACGCTTGCCTTCGCGATCATTCCGCTTGGCAGGGCGCGGGACATTCCGGCGACGGCGCTGTTCCGCGAGCAGGGCTTTGAACAGCGCGGCCTGCCGCCGTTCCTCTATCTCGCTCTCGCCGTTCTGCTGATTGCAGCGCTTGCGGGGCTGGCGCTTTACGTCGCCTATGACCGGCGCATCGCGGCGATCTTCATCGTCTCGGCCATTGCTGCCTTCGGCGTGCTGCGGCTGGTCGCGGACGGCATTCGCTGGCTTGCCCGCCGTGTCCCGCGTGTGCGCTCGACCGCACTTCGGCTTGCGGTCGGCAATATTCATCGTCCCGGCGCGCTGACACCTTCCGTGGTGCTGTCGCTTGGCCTTGGCCTGACGCTGATGGTGGCGATTGCGCTGATCGATGGCAATCTGCGCCGACAGGTGACCGAGAATATTCCGGCCCAAGCCCCGGATTTCTTCTTTGTCGATATCCAGAACCGCGATATCGGCGATTTCACCAAGCTGGTCAGCGGCATCGTGCCTGACGGCAAGCTCACCTCCGGCCCGATGCTGCGCGGGCGCATTGTGGCCTTCAACGGTAAGAATGTGCGCGACATGACCATTCCGCCGGAAGCTGCCTGGGTGCTGCGTGGCGACCGTGGCATAACTTTTTCCGATACAGTCCCTGAAAACTCGACGCTGACCGAAGGCGAATGGTGGTCTCCCGGTTACAATGGTGAACCGCTGGTCTCCTTCGCGGAGCGCGAAGGCAAGGAACTGGGCCTGAAGCTTGGCGACACGGTGACGGTCAATGTGCTTGGCCGCAACATCACCGCGAAGATCGCAAGCTTCCGTCAGGTGCAGTGGGAAACGCTGGCCATGAATTTTGTCATGGTGTTTTCGCCCAATACCTTTGCCGGTGCGCCTGCCACCTGGCTGGCGACGCTCACCATTCCCGACGGGCAGAAAAACCTTGCGCCCGATGTGCTGCGGCAGGTCACGAAAACATGGCCCGCCGTCACCACGGTCAGCGTGACCGATGCGCTCAATGTCGCCAATGATCTGATCGGCCAGCTTGCCACCGCCATCCGCGCCGCCGCCTCCATTGCGCTTGCCGCATCGGTTCTGGTGCTGGGCGGGGCGTTGGCGGCGGGCAACCGCGCCCGCGTCCACGACGCGGTGGTGCTGAAGACGTTGGGCGCCACGCGCGGCACGCTGATTACGGCCTATGTGCTTGAATATATGCTGCTCGGGCTGGCGACGGCCCTTTTTGCCCTTGCCGCCGGCAGCGCGGCGGGCTGGTATGTCGTCGTCGAAATCATGAAGCTGAAAGCAAGCTTCCTGCCCGATGTGGCGCTGATGACGGTGGCCATGGCGCTGGTGCTGACGGTCGGCTTCGGCCTTGCGGGAACATGGCGCGTTTTGGGCCAGAAGCCCGCAAAGGTGCTCAGAATCATATGAACGATTTGTAACGCAAAGGCAGAAAATAAGCTTAACCCCTTGGATCGCATGGATAATGCGGTTCGCCTTTCAAGTCGCTACATCACGTTTTTTTACAGGAACTACTTGTAGGAGAGGGCCGAAATCCCCATAATGTCAGGCAGGCATGCTGGAGTCCCGCCAGCGGCGCCTGGCGGCGGCTCGACTTTGGGAGCGCCCCGACACCGGACGGGACATGGCAAGAGGATTTAAGTCATGGCTGACTTTCGCAATATTCAGGCGCAGCAGAGGCCGGTAGGCGGCGCTCGTGCCGATGCAGGCATCGATCAGGGCCTGCGTAGCTATATGCTCGGCGTCTATAACATGATGGCTATCGGCCTGGCCGTTACCGGCCTTGCCGCATTCGCCGTTGCCGCACTCGCAACCACCACGGATCCGTCCGCAGCCGTCGCGCAGCTCGCCAACGGCAAGATGCTCACCGGCCTTGGCGTGGCGCTCTACACGTCCCCGCTTCGCTGGGTGGTGATGCTTGCGCCGCTCGCGGCAGTGTTCTTCCTGAGCTTCCGCATCGAGCGCATGTCGGTCTCGACCGCTAACGCCGTCTTCTGGGGCTATGCCGCCCTCGTCGGCCTGTCGCTGTCGTCGATCTTCCTGGTCTTCACCGGCCAGAGCGTCGTTCGCACCTTCTTCGTGACGGCTGCTTCCTTCGGCGCGCTGTCGCTTTACGGTTACACGACCAAGCGCGACCTGTCCGCAATGGGTTCGTTCCTGATCATGGGCCTGTTCGGCCTGATCCTGGCATCGGTCGTCAACATCTTCCTCGGCTCCACCGCGCTGCAATTCGCAATCTCGGTGATCGGCGTCCTGATCTTCGCAGGCCTCACCGCCTACGACACGCAGTCGATCAAGGAAATGTATTACGAAGGCGATGCTTCGGATACGCAGGGCCGCAAGATCGTGATGGGCGCGCTGCGTCTCTATCTCGACTTCATCAACATGTTCACCTTCCTGCTGCAGTTCATGGGCAACCGTGACTAATCAGCCGAAGAGTGCTTGAACGAAAGGGCAGCGGAAACGCTGCCCTTTTTGCTTTTGTGCAGGCAATTTCTGATGCATGTTGGGAAGCTCCAACATTCCCTTGCGGTTACAACATGCCCGTCATCCGTGATTTCCAGCCTGCCGATATCGAAACCATCACTACGATTTATACCGATGCCGTGCTGACCGGCGCCGGTTCCTATGAGATCGAGCCGCCGACAAGGGATGAAATGGCAAGGCGGTTTTCGGCATTCGTAGAGCAGGGCTTTCCGATCCTCGTGGCGGAGGAGGAGGGCCGGATTCTCGGCTATGCCTATGCGAGCTATTTCCGCGTCAGGCCAGCCTATCGCTGGCTTGCGGAGGACTCGATCTATATCGCTCCCAATGCCAAGGGAAAGGGCGTCGGCAAGCTTCTGCTGCGCGCGCTTATCGCGCGTATTTCCGCATTGGGCTTCCGGCAACTGCTGGCGGTGATTGGAGACGGGGAACAGAATATCGGTTCGGTCAGGCTGCATGAAAGCCTGGGCTTTGCCCATTGCGGGCGCATCGAGGGTTCTGGCTTCAAACACGGACGCTGGCTCGATACGGTGCTGATGCAGTTGCCGCTCAATGGCGGACGCTCAACGGAACCGGGAACGCCGCCGCTGTCCTCATCCTGAGCTTGTCGAAGGATCAGCTTTCCACGAGCTTGAGGCTCTTGTCGAACACGCGCAGCACGCGCTCCAGCTCGTGGCCCCGCTTCATGATAAGCCCGCTTGCGGCGATGACTGAATAGGCGCCCTGCTTTTGCGCCAGCTTCGGATTCTTCTCGATGCGGAAAAGCGGCATCTCGCTTGCGCGGCGAAAGATGGAGAACACGGCACGGTCGCTCAGATGGTCGATGGCGTAGTCGCGCCACGTGCCGGAGGCGACCATGCGGCCATAGATATTCAGGATTTTGCCGAGTTCATGCCGGTTGAAACTGACGGGAGCAGGCCGCGCGCGGTCGAGGGGAACGACCTTTGGCGAAGCAGACGAGGGTGATGGGGACGACGAATCCTCATTCGCTGCGCTTGACGTATCCATTTCCTTCCTTTCAGCCTTTTGCGGAGCGCCGACCGGAACCGGACAGGCTCAAAAACAAACTGCGTACAACCGGGATCGGTATCAGCAAGGGTGGTGAAGCGAACCGGATCGGCGCATGACAACAGGGTGATGCTTTTGTGAAGCAATTTCAAGGGGCGCTTCCGCGAGCCTGTTTTTGCAGGCGCTTATGGCTCGAACGAAGCCCCCAATAAATAGGGATTAGCCGCTGCGAGCGGTCATTCACGAAAAGAGAATGGGTGTTTGCAATGGTGATTGTTGGCCACATTTTCGCCTTGTCAGCTTCGCATTGCAGCCTGATTATGGCTTCAGCATCTACACGTTGCCTGAGACGGTTCGGTTCGGGCAAGTCCGACCCCAAGCCCCCCGCCCAAAGGACCTGCTCGGACCGAACCAACCTTTTCCGGCCTAGAGCGCATCCCGAAAAGTGTGAAACGGTTTTCGGATAAGATGCGCGCCAAAGACTTAGAGCGCATCCCGAAAAGTGTGAAACGATTTTCGGACAAGATGCGCGTCAAAAACAAAGGTTAGAGCGCTGACCTGATTCAATCAGAGATCGTACGTGCTCTAAGCTGAATCAACGGCCCTGCTAGGCCTCACGCCTTTCTCCGCTGAACTCCCTGGAAGAAAAACACCCAAAGCGCGCCTTGCTGCGTTCAGCAACCGGCTGCCTACAGGCCGACCGGCCTTGTCTGCTTGAACATTGCTGCGCCATGTATGGAGCCGAGCGAATTGTCATCGCGGGTTTCCTGAAGCACCACGGCACAGCCTGATACATCCTTGCGCTTCAGTTCCGAAGCCGGAATCTCGATCTTCAGCGCCTTGCCGTCCCACATGCCGATCGTGGCGGTATCGCTGACCGTATTGCGATAGGTGACGGCTTCACCCGCATTTTCCCCTTCCGTGATCGGGATCGTCACCGAATCGCGGAAATAGAACAGGACCACGTGCACGGGCGCGTCGGGCTTCTTGCCCGCGCCGATATCGATGGACAGGCGCCCGTCATTGAGCTGCGTGATCGAAACCGGCACATCCAGCTTGTTGGCCGCGATCTGCGTCTTGATGGCTTTGCTGTCGCGGCCATTCACTTCGGCAGTACCGTTGATCACGGCTTGCGGGGTGTAGATCATGCGCGCATTGAAGGAATTGCGATAGGCGTTCTGCCGGTCGGTGTTTTCCTGACTGGCAAGGGTGTCGCGCCAGCCCATATAATCCCAGTAATTGACGTGGAACGACAGCGCCAGGACATTGGGATCGTCGGCATATTTGGCCAGGTTGCGGTCGGCCTCCGGGCAGGATTTGCAGCCCTGGCTGGTGTAAAGCTCCAGAACGGCGGTTTTCTTGCCGCTGTCTTGCGCCTTGGCAAGCCCCTGCATGGAGATGCAGCCGGTGAATGCCAGCCCCAGAACGGCACAGATGCTACGCCAGCCGGGCAGATGCTCGCCTGCAAGCCATGGACCTGTCCCGTATAAAGGGGGGTGGAGTATCACTTGGTTTCATCCTGCAATAATTGTCGCTGACATCTATTATGTAAGAAGTTCTACAATCAATAGGAATTCACGTTGCAGTGAGAGCCTTATCCGGCACAAAAAAGCCGCCGGAGAAATCCGGCGGCTTTTTTTGATTTTCAAACTGATGCCGATTAAGCGGCCAGATCGCGCAGAACGGTCTGCAGAATGCCGCCGTTCTTCATGTAGTCCAGCTCGTCCAGCGTATCGATGCGGCAGATGAGCGGAACCTTCTTCACCGTGCCGTCGGCATAGGTGATGGAGGCTTCGACCTTCTGGCGCGGACGCACATCGGCAAGGCCTTCGATGGTGACGATTTCGTCGCCCTTGAGGCCCAGCGTCTGCCAGCTCGTGCCTTCCTCGAAGACGAAAGGCACAATGCCCATGCCAACGAGGTTGGAGCGGTGGATACGCTCGAAGGACTGCGCGATCACGGCCTTGACGCCGAGCAGGTTGGTGCCCTTGGCAGCCCAGTCACGCGAAGAGCCGTTGCCGTATTCGACGCCTGCGAAGACGACGAGCGGCACGCCCTCGGCCTTGTACTGCATGGCAGCATCGTAGATCGAGGTTTCTTCCTTCGACGGATAATGGATGGTGTAGCCGCCTTCGCGTCCGTTTTCGCCCAGCATGTGGTTGCGGATACGGATGTTTGCGAAGGTGCCGCGCATCATCACTTCATGGTTGCCGCGACGCGTGCCGTACTGGTTGAAGTCGGCGACGCCGACGCCATGGTCGAGCAGGTACTTGCCAGCAGGCGACTGTGCCTTGATCGAACCGGCTGGCGAAATGTGGTCGGTGGTGATCTTGTCGCCGAAGAGGCCCAGAATGCGGGCACCCTTGACGTCGCCGATCGTGCCGGCCGACTTGCCCATGCCGACAAAGTAAGGCGGGTTCTGCACATAGGTCGAATTGTCGTCCCATGCATAGGTCTGGCCCGCAGGAACCTGCACGGCCTGCCAGTTTTCGTCGCCCTTGAACACATCCGCATATTTTTCCGAGAAAATCTTGCGGGTGACGTTCTTGGCGATGAAGTCCTGGATTTCCTGCGAGGAAGGCCAGATGTCGCGCAGGAACACCGGATTGCCGTCCTTGTCTTCGCCAAGCGGCTCCTTGGTCAGGTCCTTGGTGACCGTACCGGCAAGAGCGTGGGCGACGACGAGCGGCGGCGAGGCGAGGTAGTTAGCCTGAACGTCCGGCGAAACGCGGCCTTCGAAGTTACGGTTGCCGGACAGGACGGCAGCCGCGATCAGGCCCTTTTCGTTGATCGTCTTGGAGATAGGCGCAGGCAGCGGACCGGAATTGCCGATGCAGGTCGTGCAGCCGAAGCCGACGAGGTTGAAGCCGAGCGCATCGAGATCCTTCTGCAGACCGGCAGATTCAAGATAGGCGGCAACCACCTGGGAGCCAGGCGCAAGCGACGTCTTGACCCAAGGCTTGGTCTTCAGGCCCTTGGCAACGGCGTTGCGAGCCAGAAGGCCAGCAGCAATCAGCACGCTCGGGTTCGAGGTGTTGGTGCAGGACGTGATGGCGGCAATCGCCACATCGCCATGACCCAGATCGTAGTCTTCGCCTTCAACGGCATAACGCGCGGTCTGGCCGGTGGTCTTCTTGTACTCGTTTTCGAGCGAGGTTGCGAAACCGGAAGCGATGTTTTCCAGCGCGATGCGGCCTTCCGGACGCTTCGGACCGGCCATCGACGGAACGACGTCGCCCATGTCGAGTTCGAGAATGTCGGTGAAGACCGGATCGGCTGCACCCTTTTCACGCCACATGCCCTGCGCGCGGCAATAGGCTTCGACCAGTTCGATGCGATGCTCGTCGCGGCCGGTGGTGTTCATGTAGTTGAGCGTTTCGCGGTCGACGGGGAAGAAGCCGCAGGTCGCGCCATATTCCGGGCCCATATTGGCGATGGTGGCGCGGTCGGCCAGCGTCATGTTTTCGAGGCCTTCGCCGAAGAATTCGACGAACTTGCCGACGACGCCCTTCTTGCGCAGCATCTGCGTGACGGTGAGCACGAGGTCGGTCGCGGTCACGCCTTCCTTGATCTTGCCGGTCAGGCGGAAGCCGACGACTTCCGGCAGCAGCATGGAAACCGGCTGGCCGAGCATGGCCGCTTCAGCTTCGATGCCGCCGACGCCCCAGCCCAGAACGCCAAGGCCGTTGACCATGGTGGTGTGGCTGTCGGTGCCGACGCAGGTGTCGGGATAAGCGACGGTCGCGCCGTCTTCTTCCTTGGTCCAGACGGCCTGGGCCAGATATTCGAGGTTCACCTGATGGCAGATGCCGGTGCCGGGCGGAACGACGCGGAAGTTCTGGAATGCCTGCTGGCCCCACTTGAGGAAGCGGTAGCGTTCGCCGTTGCGCTGATATTCGAGGTCCACATTGGCCTTGAATGCGCTTGGATTGCCGAATTCGTCGACGATGACCGAGTGATCGATGACCAGATCGACAGGCACCAGCGGGTTGATCTTTTCCGGATCGCCGCCGAGCGCCTTGATGCCGTCGCGCATGGCTGCAAGGTCAACGACGGCGGGAACGCCGGTGAAGTCCTGCATGAGAACGCGCGCCGGGCGATAGGCGATTTCCGCGCCTGCGGAGCCGCGGTCGTTCAGCCACTTGGCAACAGCTTCGATGTCCGACTTCTTGACGGAGCGGTCGTCCTCGAAGCGGAGCAGGTTCTCAAGCAGAACCTTCATGGAGAATGGAAGCTTGGAAACGCCTTCGAGGCCGTTCTTTTCGGCTTCGGTCAGGCTGTAATAGACATAGTCCTTGCCCCCTACGGTGAGGGTCTTGCGGCATTTAAAGCTGTCGATGTGCGACACTGCGTTCGTCCTTATGCTGCTGGCCGGAAAACCAGGACGAACGCCTAGGCTAGCGTTTCAAGGACGCGCCAAGGTGCGGGTGCAGTCATTTCCGCTGTCCGTCCCGAAGCCTGCGTCCTTAAGGGCAACAGGTTGAGATCGGCCAAAAATGGTTTCCACGCCGACCGCTGGCGTGGTAGCCCTCATATAGAGAGTTTTCTAAAACGATTCCAGACAGAATATCGTGAATTCGGCCCCTTGCGGCGAAATGTTGCGATGCCTTTGCGCAGATCTTCCGGGCTTCCGGTTCTATTGGTCTGGCGCTTATCCATTGGGGCTTAGAGGGTATAAAATGCGGCTGGAAGCCGAAAATCTGGCGGGCGAAAGGGGCGGCGAAACGATTTTCGCGGGCCTTTCTCTTGCGCTCGGTGACGGCGAGGCGCTGGTGGTGACCGGCCCCAACGGCTCCGGCAAGTCCACGCTTTTGCGAATCATCTGCGGCCTGCTCGCCCCGCAAGCGGGGAGGGTGGAACTCACCGACGATGGTGTGGCCGTGCCGGTGCGCGCCGCCTGTCACTATCTCGGCCACCAGAATGCGATGAAGCCCGCGCTCAGCGTGCGGGAAAACCTGTCCTTCTGGCAGAATTTCAACGGTGCGGCGCAGATGGAGATCGATGAAGCGCTGGAGGCGGTGGACCTTCCCGGCGTGGAGCATCTGCCGTTCGGCTATTTGTCGACGGGGCAAAAGCGCCGTGTTTCCATCGCCAAGCTTCTGGTCAGCCACCGTCCGCTCTGGATCGTCGACGAGCCGACTGCGGGTCTCGACAAGGCGTCGGAAACCCGCTTTGCGGAAATCATGCGCGGCCATATGCGGGAGGGCGGCATGATCGTCGCCGCCACGCATATTCCGCTAGGCTTGGATGCAGTTTCAGGGAAAGTGGAAACCGGTTTCCCGTCCGAAACTGCATTGGAAAGAAGTATTGGCGTGCGTGCGCTCGACATGGCCGCCTATTCGCTTGAGGTCGCCTGATGCTGGCGCTTTTCCTGAGAGACTTGCGCCTCAGTTTCCGCGCCGGTGGCGGCGCGCTGATCGGCATATTGTTCTTCCTCGCGGTCATTGCCGTTATGCCCTTCGGCGTCGGGCCGGACCTCAATCTTCTGGCGCGCATCGGTCCCGCCATGCTGTGGATCGGCGCGCTGCTGGCAACGCTTCTGGGGCTGGACCGGCTGTTTCAGGCCGACCGGGAGGACGGCTCGCTCGACCTGCTGCTGATCGGCGCGGACAGTCACATGCTGGCCTTCACGGTTTTCGTGAAATGCGTGGCGCATTGGGTGGCAAGCGTGCTGCCGCTGGTGATCGCATCGCCGATGCTGGGCCTGTTCATGAACATGGATGCATCGGCAATCGGCGCGACATCGCTGACGCTTCTGGTGGGAACGCCTGCCATCGCCTTTATCGGCGCGGTGGGTGCGGCGCTTGCCGTGGCGCTGCCGCGTGGCGGGCTGCTGGTGTCGGTGATCGTTCTGCCGCTCACCATTCCGGTGCTCATTTTCGGTGTATCAGCTTCGCAAGGGGCGACGGTAGACAATGCGCCCTTTCTGGCGCCATTCCTCATTCTTGCTGCACTCACCCTGTTCTTTGCAGTCCTCGGGCCGCTCGCTGCAAGCGCGGCGCTCAAAAGTTCGGCGGATTGAAAAGTTCGACCGATTGACGCAGTTGATTTCGGTCAATTGAACGGCACGGGGGGGACAGGTAAATAGAGGCCATGGAAAAAGACATGACCAAAGACGCCGTTAAGACCACGAGCTGGCTCGATCTGGCCAATCCCACGCGGTTCCTTGCCTTTGCGGGCAAGGTCTTGCCATGGCTGGCCGTGCTTTCCGCGCTGCTGCTGGCGGCTGGCCTCTATATGGTATTCTTCCAGTCGCCGGAGGATTATCAGCAGGGCATGACGGTTCGCATCATGTATATCCATGTGCCTTTCGCATGGCTTTCCATGATGTGCTACTCGATCATGGCCGTTTCGGCGCTGGGCACGCTGGTCTGGCGGCATCCGCTGGCCGATGTGTCGATCCGCGCCGCCGCGCCGCTGGGCGCCGTCTTCACCGCGCTTGCGCTGGCCACCGGCTCGCTCTGGGGCAAGCCGATGTGGGGCACGTGGTGGGTGTGGGATGCGCGGCTGACCTCGGTCTTCGTGCTGTTCCTGATGTATCTCGGCATCATCGCGCTGTCGCGCGCCATGGATGATCCGGCAAAGAGCGCCAAGCCGGTGGCCGTGCTCACGCTGGTCGGCTTCATCAACATCCCGATCATCAAATTCTCGGTCGACTGGTGGAACACGCTGCACCAGCCAGCTTCGGTGTTCCGCATGGACGGCCCGACCATCGATGCGTCCATGCTGCGCCCGCTTTTCGTGATGGCCATCGGCTTCTCGCTTCTGTTCTTCACACTGCACATGATGGCCATGCGCAATGAAATCTGGCGTCGCCGCGTGGCGTCGATGAAGAAACTTGCGGCACGCAGCGCAGACCGTAATCTCAAGGCACAGGAGGGCGCAGTATGAACCATCTTGGCTTCGTTCTCGCCTCCTATGGCATCACGCTTGCAGCGCTCGCCGTCACCATCGGCTGGATATTGATTGATCAGCGCATCCAGAAAAACGAATTGAAGCGGCTTGAAGCGCAGGGCGTGCGCCGCCGTTCCGCAAAATCCCCCGGTAAGGCACAATGACCGAAACGACCGAAAAGCCCGTCGCGCCGAAAAAGCGCTCCACCTGGGTTGCCCTGCTGCCGCTGGCGATTTTCGTCGGGCTGGCGGCGGTGTTCGCGGTCCAGCTTCTGTCGGGTAAGGACAATACGACGATACCGTCCGCGCTGATCGGCAAGCAGGCCCCGCAGACCAACCTGCCGCCTGTCGAAGGTCTGGCGCGCGATGGCGCGCCTGTTCCGGGCCTCGACAGCGAGGATTTTAAGGGCAAGCTGACGCTGGTGAATGTCTGGGGATCATGGTGCGTCCCCTGCCGTCAGGAACACCCGCTCTTGATGGAAATCGCCAAGGACGAGCGCATCCGCGTGGTTGGCCTCAATTACAAGGACCAGCCGGAAAATGCGCGTCGCTTCCTCGGCGATCTCGGCAATCCGTTTGCTGCCGTCGGCGCCGACCGCGCCGGACGTTCCGCCATCGAATGGGGCGTCTATGGCGTGCCGGAAACCTTCCTCGTCGATGAGACAGGCAAGATCGTCTATAAGCATGTCGGCCCGTTTACGCCGGAATCGGTAAAGAACGACCTGATGCCAATTTTGGGTAGTAGATAGAATACAATTAGCGTTAGGGGGAGAAATTGGGGGCACTTAAGGTTGGTTCGCCATTTGGCTTGGAAAAAAGATATTTAGATGCGATAGACTGGGAGTTAGCAATCCAACGCATTTCAAATGATATAAGGTCAGATTTTATATTTGCACCGCATATCCGTTATATATTGAGGCAAAAAAAGGACAATTTGATAGATTTAGTTAAAGGTGAACTTTCGTCTGGAAAATATATTCCGAGTTTACCTGTAACTATAGAGGTTCCGAAATCTAGTTGTATCAAGATATCTTCTCAGCCGCCGAGGCCTGGGCCAAATTACTCGCGTCCAGGTAGCATATTGATGCCAAAAGATAGATTGGTTTATCAAATTATTTCGGACGAGGCCGCTGAAATAATTTCAAAAAAGACAGATAAAAATAGATCTTATAGCCACATACTAGATGCAGAAAATCCTGAAAAGATGTTTCGGCCAACGCGTGTTTGTTGGGATGCGTTCCAGCAAGATATGAGGAAGAAGACATCTAAAGAAAGAGTTAAGTATGTTTTAAAAATTGATATAGCAAACTTTTTTGGTTCTATTAACCAACATACGCTAGTGAATGTCCTGGCGGATGCTGGATTAAAGAAGCCTTTTGTCGAGCGATTAGAGAATATTTTAACATCGTTTTCTGGTGACAGATCGTCTCGCGGTATTATACAGGGAGTTTTTCCCAGTGATCTACTAGGTAATTTTTACTTGGAGCCTTTGGATAGATTCCTAGCTGATAAGGGTGTCCCTTCTGCTAGATACGTCGATGACGTTTATATATTTGTTAGAAGTGTTGGTGAAGCTGAAACTTTAGTTCGAGCATTGATCCCTGAGTTGCGAAGCTATGATCTTTCCCTAAATGAAGCAAAGTCTGCCATCATTCCAAAGAAATTGTTGGTCGTGGAGGAACCAGATTTAGAGGACCTATTTCGTACAGCTATCGATGAGGTCTCGCAGCAGTTGGATAGAGAGAGCTTTGATGTCAGTTATGGTTTTCAAATGCGCTGGGAGGAGGACGATGAAGATGACGAGGAAAGCGAAACATCTGACGATGCAGAAGATGAAGATGACTTTTTAAAGATTGAAGCGACTAAAAAGCTATTTGATGGAATAGATGATTATTCGGGGCACGAAGAGAGTATAGAGCGATTTTGTTTGCCGATCTTTACAAAAGCGTCGTCAGATTATGCCATTGATCACGTTTTGAAGTCATTTGACGACAGGCCGTCAATGTCGCAATTATACTGTGCTTATTTATCTAGGTTTATGGAAGATGAAGATGTTTATACATTTTTATGTGAAGCCATTCAGGATTCCGATAGATATGACTGGCAAAGGATGTGGATTTTAGCTTCGCTCTTGCAAAGAGAAGCTGTCGAAGATTCCTTAGTACGCGATGTAAATAGCATATTTTCTGATGGAGGCTGTCATGAAACACTTAGAGCTGTTGCGGCTATATTTATAGGTAGATTTGGAGATGCAGCAAGAAGAAAGTCATTGGTAAAGAGTTATGGAAATGTTAGCGTTTATATTCAGTCTGCTATATTCTACATTTCTCGGAAGTGGCCTGTTGTTGAAAAAAATAACGCTAAATCAATGTGGGGTAATGGTAACGAGTTAAATAAATTGATAAAAGATTGATAATTATACCACCCGCTCATGATATAATACTATGAGCGGGTAGGTCATATGAAATCTGCGAGCCTTAATCCGGCAGTTTCCTTACCGCGCCCTTGGCGGCACTGGTCGCCATGGCGGCGTAAGCCTTCAAGGCGGTGGAAACCTTGCGCTTGCGTTCCTCGGCTGGCTTCCAGCCCTTGGCGTCCTGCTCGGCGCGGCGTTCTGCCAGCGTTGCATCGTCCACTGCCAGATGGATCTTGCGGTTCGGAATGTCGATATCGATGATATCGCCTTCGCGTACCAGGCCGATCGTGCCGCCTTCGGCTGCTTCCGGCGAGACGTGGCCGATCGAAAGGCCCGATGAGCCGCCCGAGAAACGCCCGTCAGTGACAAGCGCGCAAGCCTTGCCCAGCCCCTTCGATTTTAGATAGCTGGTCGGGTAGAGCATTTCCTGCATGCCGGGGCCGCCGCGCGGTCCTTCATAACGGATCAGCACGATGTCGCCCGGCTTGATCTTGCCGTTCAAAATGCCGAGCACGGCCGAATCCTGGCTTTCGAAGATGCGGGCAGGGCCGGAGAATTTCAGGATGGAATCGTCAACGCCCGCCGTCTTCACGATGCAGCCGTCTTCGGCGAGGTTGCCGTAAAGCACGGCCAGACCGCCGTCCTGACTGAAGGCATGTTCCTTGGAGCGGATGACGCCCTTCTCGCGGTCGGTATCGACATGATCGAAACGGCGTTCCTGAGAAAAGGCAACCTGTGTCGGGATGCCGCCGGGAGCAGCCGAATAGAATTTGTGCACCATTTCGCTGTTGGTGCGCGTCACGTCCCAATGGTCGAGCGCCTTGCCCAGCGTTTCGCTGTGCACGGTCGGAACATCGGTGGTCAGCAGGCCCGCGTGATCGAGCTGGCCGAGAATGCCCATGATGCCGCCCGCATGGTGCACGTCTTCCATATGCACATTGGCGACGGCAGGCGCGACCTTGCACAGCACCGGCACGCGGCGCGACAGGCGGTCGATATCGGCCATGGTGAAATCGATTTCCGCTTCCTGCGCGGCGGCGAGAAGATGCAGGACCGTATTGGTCGAACCGCCCATGGCGATGTCGAGCGTCATGGCGTTTTCAAAGGCCGGGAAGCTTGCAATCGAGCGCGGCAGCACGCTCTCGTCATTCTGTTCGTAATAACGCCGCGCGAGATCAACAACCAGATGACCGGCTTCCACGAAGAGACGCTTGCGGTCGGCATGGGTGGCGAGCGTGGAACCGTTGCCCGGCAGCGACAGGCCGAGCGCTTCGGTGAGGCAGTTCATCGAATTGGCGGTGAACATGCCCGAGCACGAACCGCAGGTCGGGCAGGCGGAGCGTTCGATGGCCTTGACCTGATCGTCGGAGTAGTGATCGTCGGCGGCGGCAACCATCGCATCTACGAGGTCGAGCTTCTTGACCTGATCGTCCCAGACGACCTTGCCTGCTTCCATCGGCCCGCCGGAAACGAACACGACCGGGATATTGAGGCGGAGCGCCGCCATCAGCATGCCGGGGGTGATCTTGTCGCAGTTGGAAATGCAGACCATCGCATCGGCGCAATGCGCATTGACCATATATTCGACCGAGTCGGCGATGAGCTCGCGCGACGGCAGCGAATAGAGCATGCCGTCATGGCCCATGGCGATGCCGTCATCGACCGCGATGGTGTTGAATTCCTTTGCCACGCCGCCAGCGCTTTCGATTTCGCGCGCAACGAGCTGGCCGAGATCCTTCAGGTGCACGTGGCCGGGCACGAACTGGGTGAACGAGTTCACCACGGCAATGATCGGCTTGCCGAAATCCTCATCCTTCATGCCGGTGGCGCGCCATAGGCCGCGCGCGCCGGCCATGTTGCGACCGTGGGTGGTTGTACGCGAACGATAAGGAGGCATTTTCAAACCTTTTAGGAACTATTCTAATTCTAACCGCTATGACAGAACCGCCCCCGCTGAGCAAAGCGCAAATTGCCCCATATTGTCCCATTTTAGGAGGGAGGCAGGACCATTCGCAGGCTTGCGGACAACGGAAAGGGTTCCGGCGTGCGACAGCTTTCGCAGGCACAGACAAGGCAATCTAGCACGTTGCAGTCATAATGCAAAAGATTTTGCGTTGAAAACGTAACGAAATTGCTTGGTGTTACAATGGGGTGCTGGCCATGGCGGCGTCGAGCAGGGCGTTTGCGGTTTTCATCCGCTGTTCGGCGGCGGGGCGAAACTCTTCCGGCAAGCGGTCTGGATGGTTGCTGGCGGCAAAGCTGCGGCGACGCTGCTGAAGTTCGGCGCGTTTCAGGCCGGGGCGCAGGTCGAGCTCCCGGCGGATCGCTTCCGGCGACTGTTTTTTCATGCGCGCTTCCATCGCCTGTCGTTCCCGGACCGGCGCGGCCTCGGGCAGGGGTTCAATATCGAACAGGCTTTGCAGATCGTCCGGCTGGCGCGATGTTGCGGGCGCATCGCCAAACCCTGCGGAAAAGACGGCGGAAGCAAATCCGAATTGCGGGCCGCGGCTGTCGCTCGCCGGGCCTTGATCAGCCTCGACTTCCTTCAGCACTGTCGCGAAATCGGGAAATGTCGGCCGCATCCTGCCTCATCATGCCATGTGCGAAGCCAGGGCGGAGGCCAGCGCCCGCGTCAGCACGGAGGGCGGGATCGGCTTCTGGAAAACCGGCACTTCCGGGTAGCGGTCCGCCAGACGGGCGGGCAATCCGCCGCCGGTGTGGATGACCACGAAGACATCGCGGCTTTTCAGCCGGTCCAGCACCGCTTCCACATCGCCATCGGCAAGGTTCACATCAAGAATGGCCGCGTCGACTTCGTTGCGGTTGATGATGTCTATCGCCTGCCGGACGGTACCGACGGGACCAAGAACGGTTCCGTTGGCATCCTCGACAGTCGCGGCGACGTCAAGGGCGACGAAAACCTCGTCTTCCACCACCAGTACCCGCCGCTGTCCAAGATCGTTCATCACTGGTCTCGCTGCCTCCTTTTTGAGGTAAGCCCTTCACGCAGGAAATGCGCGAGCGCAAGCAGAGGTTCCTTTCGCCGACATGATAATGCGCGAATGGTGAATCAAATCTTTACCCGGCCTGCCGCCGGTTCGGGCGCGGTGTCAGAACGCGGTGAAGGTCAGCGTCGTCAGCGAGCGAACGATGTTGGGAATGTCGAGGACGTTCTTGGCAATGAACTTGCCGATATCCTGATCCTCGGCAATGTAGATCTTGGCCAGAAGGTCGAATTCGCCGCTGGTGGAATAAAGCTCGGAAACGATTTCGCGCTGAAAGAGTGTATCGGCAACTTCATAGGTCTTGCCGGGCGCACACTGCAATTGCAGGAAAACGGGCTTCATGTCTCTTCCTTTCGCGACGGGACCGCGTGATGCGCATGATAGCGCATATTACGGCAGCGTTTGCAGGTTACAAACACGGACCGCCCGACGAAATCAAGAGCGAAAGCACGACGGAACGCGCGATATTCGGTCCAGCATCCTCGCCCTGAGGGCGCGCCGCCCGTCCTCATATGGCTGTTTCATAGAAATGTTTTAATTTACGTAATTGTAATTTTCTTGAGAGGGCGCGATAAGGCTTCTTCCCAAAGTTGTGGCTCGCGCGCATTATTTATATGAAATTTGTTCTTCCTGCCGTTCTGCTGCTCTTCTCGCTCGCTTTTTTCACAGCGTGGCTTTCCGATCGCGGGCGCCGGTTTCTCGTGCCGTATGGCGCATGTTTCCTGCTGATTGGCATTGCCATGCTGGTCCAGCTTGGCAATGTTCCTGCGGATGAGAATCTGAACACGGTGCTTTCCGCCGCATTCTATGTGGGCGGCGCGCTGGCTGGCGGCTATGGCATCCTGCAGCGAAGCGGCTTGCGCCTTCAGCCCGCCTTCTATGCATTGAGTTTCGCGCTCATCGTCGGCGGCGTCTGGTATTATTGCTACGTCAAGCCAGATCTTCTGTCGCGGGTCTATGTGCTCAACCTGGGGATGGCGACCTTGATTCTCTCGTTCGCATGGCGAGCGCGGCGGCTGTTCAGGGGGCCGCTGGTGGACAAGTTGCTGGGGGCGATGCTGGTTCTGGTGGCGCTGCATTTCCTGCCGCGCACGTTTTTGACCGCAGGTTCCCTGCTTGGCAATGTCAATGATGACGATTTTACCCGGACCGTCTTCTGGCAATGGACGGTGTTTTCCACGGCCGTCGCGGCGGTTCTGACCGGCTTCGCCCTGCTGGGGGCAGCCGGCTATGACCGTATCACCGAGCTTTCGCGTGAACGCGACAGCGATCCGCTCACAGGGCTTCTCAACCGGCGTGGTCTGGAAATGCGCTATAACGCGCTTTCTCACACAAAAAACGGCCAGTCGGGCTGGGTCGCCGTATGCGATATCGACTACTTCAAGGCGCTGAATGATGCCTATGGCCACGCGGCAGGCGACGCTGTGCTGCAAGAATTTGCAGGAATCCTGCGCAAGCTCCTTGGCGAGCGGTCATTGATTGCCCGAACAGGCGGTGAGGAATTCGTGATCTGCGTCCATGAGATGCAGGCCGATAATGTCTTCCAGCTTCTGGAAGGAATACGCCGCAATATAGAAGGACATCCTTTCCAGTGCCTGCCGAAGGAAATCAACGTCACATGCAGCATCGGCTGTGTCCGCCTGTCCGAGCAGGGCGATTTCTGGCAGACGGTCGACAAGGCTGACAAGATTCTCTACGCCGCCAAGAAAGGCGGGCGCAACCGAACCTATGTGGAAGGGCTGGTCCGCAGCGGGACGGGGTAGTAGCCTCCTGTTGGCCAGCGATAACTTTCCGGTGATAATCCAGACATCGCTGTAAAAGATGCGTATTATTGCCATCGAAAATATGAGCGGTTGAGGAGTTCCCGAAAATCCGATGAAATGCATGTCTGTTGTGTTGCCTGCGTCCGCCCTTGCCGGTTTCCTTTCCTTCGGCATGGCGGTTGTCCCGTCCTTCGCCATGAATGCCTCCGAAAAGGCCCAGCTTGAAAAGCTCGACCCGGCGACCCGCCTGGAGCAGCGTTGCGACGTGGAAGCCATGGAGCGCATCACGCGGGAACAGGGCAAGTTTTCCGTCGACAAGGTTTTGGCCTACGCCTTTTCCGATCCGGTGACCAAGAAGAATTCCATCAAGGCCGATGGCGCGGCATTCCGCAGTCATGAACACTGGTACAGGCTGTCCTTTGTCTGCAAGGCCGACAAGGATCACATCAATATCGTTTCCTTCCGCTACGACATTGGCGATGAAGTGCCCCAGGACGAGTGGGACAAGCATTATCTCGTCCCCTGATCCGTTTCCGGGCTATTCCTCCGAATCGTCTGCGCGGCAGGCGGAAAGCAGCGTCACTTCCTTGGCCGTGTGATCGGCTTCGAGGTGACTCAGTACCGCCTGACCGTCATTGTCGCTCCAGCGATAGCTGTCCTGTTCGTCCACGGCGACATATTTCTTGAGATTGTCGTGCCATTGCAGCGCGATCATCTTGCCTTCGGCATCGATGACCGCAAAACCGGGCCCGCTGCCGTTGCGGATATAGGTGGCAGGCACGACGATCCCGCGTTCGCAGATATAATCGACCCGTTCGATCGGGTTTACCTCCTGAGCCTGCGCGTAGACAGAGGATGCCAGCACCAATGCCGGACCCGCAGTCACGAAAAGCGTGCCTATATAGCGTTTGCCAAATGCCATGATGAAAATCCTTTGGTCAGCCAATCATCGGGGAAGAATAGCTCTTCGACGGCGTGGTTCAAGAGCGATCGGGCAGCGCCCGAAGCGCTTGCAAACGAAAGCGAAAAAATATTCGCCGTCCCATGAAGTTTTCGTGCAACCGAAACAGGTTTCGCCCGTTGTTAGCCTGCTGGTCGTCAGACCGGCGGAGGCCCGGACCAATACTTGCCCCCCGCAACCCCAGTTCGGGCCTCACCCATTTGGGGCATCGCGCATGCTGAACAGCGGCTTCTCACAACAAACAGATCGTATTTCCGAAATTATTGGGGTTGTTTTCAAGTAACTTTTTCACGTATATCACAAACCTGCCGATTGATGAAATATTATTATATCGAACGCGGTGATTTTCCATGGCGATCAATATCATGCTTTTCTTTTCCGCTGTCGGTTTAATCCTTTTATGTTTCAAATGGCGCAAGACGGGTACTGTACTGATTGGCCTTGCAATCATTCTTTATGGCGCGATTGCTTCAGGATTGGTCCCGGATTACCTGATGAACCGCCTGCAATCGCGCTATTCGTCGCAATTGCAGACGCCGCTTGAAGACAATACCGCCTTCATCATCTTCGGCATGGGAACGCAGGTCGTTGACGAGCGCGGCCAGAAAGCGGTCAAGCCGCTGGCCTTCTCCTATGCTCCGCTTCTGGCGGCAGCCGCCATGAACCGCCAGTGCGTCGACAAGGGGATCAGCTGCAAGTTCATCGCCAGCGGCGCGGATGTGAGCGGAACCGGCGTTTCCGAGGCCGCGGCCATCGCCGTGCAGCTTGAAAAGGTGGGGATCGATCCGGCTTCCATCCTGCTTGACGAAAAGAGCCGCAACAGCTGGCAGAATTCCAAAAACACGGCTGCGATCCTGCGCGAGATCAGACCGGCCAGGGTCGTACTGTTGCAGGCCGCGCCCATGTTGACCCGTGATCTTCTTTATTTGGCCCATTTCGGCGTGAAGCCCGAGCCGGTCGCCGCCGGTTTTCTGACGGGCTCCCATACCAACATGTCTTCAACCGCCCTGTATTTCCTTGTGACGGATGTGGCGCTTCACGAGCAAATCGGTCTCTGGCGCTACACGTTCTACAATTTCATGGGCTGGAACGAGCCGAGGCAGTCTGAGCTTGAACTGGCCACGAGCGGCACGCCGGCGCTTTCCGTCAAACCCGCGTCGGCCCAATGAGTGAATGATGCTATCGCCGGTATGTTTCGAGCTGCCGGTGAAAAAATTATCCTCGAAATCTCCTTAAAACTGCGCGGATTTTTCGAAGTCGTTTCAAATAACGACCGGCTTGTGGCATCCTGTCGTCAAAGAGCTCTGATACTGTCTTGACCAATGAAACATGGAGGCGGTCATGAAGATATCGAGATTTTCGCTCACTCTGGCGGCATTGGTGGCAGCCGTTTCGCTGGCCGGAACGGTCGGGCAAAGCTTTGCCGACCAGACGCTTCTCAACGTGTCCTATGATCCGACGCGTGAACTCTACAAGGATTACAACGCCGCCTTTGCCGCCCACTGGAAGGCGGAAACCGGCGAAACCGTCACCATTCGCGCCTCCCATGGCGGGTCGGGCAAGCAGGCGCGTTCGGTGATCGACGGCATCAAGGCCGATGTGGTCACGCTGGCGCTAGAAAGCGATATCGACGCCATTGCCGCGCTGTCGGGCAAGATCGACAAGGACTGGCGCAAGCGCCTGCCCAATAATTCCGCCCCCTATACCTCCACCATCGTTTTCCTCGTGCGCAAGGGCAATCCCAAGGGCATCAAGGATTGGGGCGATCTGGTGAAGGATGGCGTCGAGGTCATCACGCCGAACCCGAAGACGTCCGGCGGCGCGCGCTGGAACTACCTCGCCGCATGGGCCTGGGCCCACAAGCAATACGGCGGCGACGAGCAGAAGATCAAGGATTACATCGGCGAGCTGTTCCGTCATGTGCCGGTGCTGGACACGGGCGCACGCGGCGCGACGACCACTTTCGTGCAGCGTCAGCTGGGCGATGTGCTGCTTGCCTGGGAAAACGAAGCCTATCTTTCGGTCGCGGAATTTGGCGAGGACGCCTTCGACATCGTCGTTCCGCCGCAGTCGATCCTGGCCGAGCCGCCGGTCGCGGTCGTGGACAAGAATGCCGAGGAAAACGGCACCACCAAGCTGGCGCAGGCCTATCTCGAATATCTTTATTCGCCGGAAGGACAGGCCCTTGCCGCCAAGCACTTCTACCGTCCGTCCAAGCCTGATGTCATTCCCGCCGACAAGCAGCGCAAGTTTCCCGACTTGACGCTGGTGACGATCGATGATCCCATTTTCGGCGGATGGGCCAAGGCGCAGCCCTATCATTTCGGCGATGGAGGAACCTTCGACCAGCTCTACAAGCCCGGCAAATAAATAAAGAGGGAACAAACCAGCGCATGACTTCGCTCCCTGCACGGGCCAGAGCAGGGTCGCACTTTCGAAGGCCGAGCGTCATTCCCGGTTTCGGGCTGACGTTCGGCTTCAGTGTTGCCTATCTGACCCTTCTCATACTCATTCCGCTTGCGGCATTGGTGCTGCGTTCCTCCGAAGTCGGTCTTTTCGGCTTCTGGCGTCTCATCACCGACGAGCGCACATTGAAAGCCCTTGAAACGAGCTTCGGCACCGCCTTCATCGCGGCGCTGGTAAATGTCGTCTTCGGCGTCATCCTCGCCTGGGTTCTGGTGCGCTATCGCTTTCCGGGGCGCCGCTTTGTCGATGCCATCGTCGATATTCCGTTCGCGCTGCCAACGGCGGTGGCCGGTATCGCGCTTGCCGCGATATACGCGCCGAATGGCTGGGTCGGCAGCCTGCTGGCACCCTTGGGCATCCGGGTTGCGTTCTCGCGGGTGGGCATCGTTATCGCGCTGATCTTCATCGGCCTGCCCTTCGTGGTGCGCACGGTGCAGCCGATCATGGAGGAAATCAGCCGCGAGGTCGAAGAGGCAGCGGCAACGCTTGGCGCTTCGCGCTTCCAGACGATCTGGCGGGTGCTGCTGCCAAGCCTGCAACCGGCGATCCTTACCGGCTTCGCGCTCGCCTTCGCGCGCGGCGTCGGCGAATATGGCTCGGTCATCTTCATCGCGGGCAACACGCCCTATGTCTCGGAAATCGCCCCGCTTCTGATCGTCATCAAGCTTGAGGAATATGATTATGCCGGGGCGACAGCACTTGCCACGGTGATGCTGGCGCTTTCCTTCGCCATGCTGCTTTTCATCAATCTCATCCAGTCGTGGACACGGAGGAAATATGGTCATGGCGAATGAACCTGCCGCTTCCTCCTCACGCGAAGGCCGAAGCGCCGTCACCGAAAGTCTGCCGACGCGCATCACGTTGATCGCTCTGGCGCTGGCTTTTCTGGCGCTTTTCCTCATCCTGCCGGTCATCGCGGTCTTCGTGGAAGCCTTCCGCAAGGGCGCGGGTGAATATCTGGCGGCGCTGGTCGAGCCGGACGCCTGGGCCGCGATAAAGCTGACCCTCCTGGTTACAGCCATTGCCGTGCCGCTCAATCTGGTGTTCGGCATTGCGGCGGCGTGGGCTATCGCCAAGTTCGAATTCAAGGGCAAGGCGTTGCTGACGACGCTGATCGACCTGCCTTTTTCCGTGTCGCCGGTCATTTCCGGCCTTGTTTTCGTGCTGCTGTTCTCAAGTCACAGCCTGCTCGGTCCGTGGCTGTCGCGGCATGGGATCGAGATATTGTTCGCCGTTCCGGGCATAGTGCTGGCGACCGTGTTCGTCACATTTCCCTTCGTTGCGCGTGAACTGATCCCGCTGATGCAGGAACAGGGAACCGGCGACGAGGAGGCGGCGATTTCGCTCGGCGCCAATGGCTGGCAGACCTTCCGCTATGTGACGCTGCCCAACATCAAATGGGGGCTGCTCTATGGCGTTCTGCTCTGCAATGCGCGTGCAATGGGCGAATTCGGCGCCGTTTCCGTCGTCTCTGGACATATTCGCGGCCTCACCAATACGATGCCGCTGCATGTGGAAATTCTCTACAACGAATATAATTTCGTCGGCGCATTCGCGGTGGCGTCGCTCCTGGCATTTCTGGCGCTGCTGACGCTCGCCATCAAGACGGCGCTGGAATTGCGCTATGGCGATGAACTGGCCGGTAGCGGCAACGGGCACTAACATTTGAAGAAGCATGGCCGCATGGCGGCAGGGGAAAGGATTGGGAATGGAAGTTCGTGTTGCCGGTGTGCGTAAGGAGTTCGCTCGCTTCCCGGCGTTGCATAATGTTTCGCTGGATATTCGTTCCGGCGAGCTGATCGCTTTGCTCGGGCCTTCCGGCTCAGGCAAGACCACGCTTTTGCGCCTCATTGCCGGGCTGGAAACCCCGACTGAAGGCACCATCTTTTTCGGTGACGAGGACGCATCGCAGAAGAGCGTGCAGGAACGCAATGTCGGTTTCGTCTTCCAGCATTATGCGCTGTTTCGCCATATGACGGTTGCGGACAATATCGGCTTCGGCCTCAAGGTTCGCCCGAGCGCGACGCGCCCGTCGAGTGAGGCCATTCGCAGCCGCGCGCTGGAGCTGCTCGATCTCGTGCAGTTGCAGGGGCTGGAAAAGCGCTATCCGGCGCAGCTTTCCGGCGGCCAGCGCCAGCGCGTGGCGCTCGCCCGCGCCATGGCCATCGAACCGAAAGTCCTGCTTCTCGACGAACCGTTCGGCGCGCTCGATGCGCTGGTGCGCAAGGAACTGCGCCGCTGGCTGCGCGAGATCCACGACAAGACCGGCCATACGACCGTTTTCGTGACCCATGATCAGGACGAGGCGCTGGAGCTTGCCGACCGCGTGGTGGTGATGAGTCAGGGCCGTATCGAGCAGGTCGGCACACCGGACGAAGTCTATGACAATCCGAATTCCCCCGGCGTCTACGGCTTTATCGGCGAATCGAGCACGCTTCCGGTGCGGGTGGAAAAGGGCGAGGTCTGGCTGGTGGACCGCAATATCGGCCTGACCGCTGAGGGCGTGGCGGACGGGGATGCGCAGCTCTTCTTCCGTCCGCACGATGTCGAATTGCTGGACGGTTGCGGCGGCTGCATCGCTGGCACGGTGGTGGCAAGCCGCCGTTCGGGCGGCAAGCGGCGCGTCGAACTGGAAGTCGGCGGCGCACGCGAGCGGGTTGAGATCGAAATTCCAGCCGAACATCCTGCCGCGGAAAAGAGCCGCATCGCTTTTCGTCCGCGTTACTGGAAGCTTTTTCCGGCGGAGGACACCGGTTCCTGATCGTCACTTTGCGGTGAACCAAAACGCAAGGCCCGGCAGACAGGCGGTGATTCCCGCGCATCTGCCGGGCTTTTTTCTATCGGCGGGCACGAGCCGTGCGGCGCTGAAATTTTGCAAGGCGTTACCTGCGGTAGTATTATTTTTATTTTCAATATGTTAGGGTTGCAGGGAATGGGGAATTTCATAACGCAAAATTAATGGGCGGAAAGAATTGTGCGTTGCGATTTAAACGGTTTGAATATCAGCACATTGCGCCGTCGCATTTTGGCCAAATGCGCTCGACATTCAGGGAACCGATCACGGATACTGCCGTTTCCCTGAAATGAAAATTCGGACTAATGTCAGTATCCACCCGCCGCAGATAACTCATTTCCTTCGGAAAGGCTGTTAAGGCAGATGCCGGAATTGTCTTCTTCGCTCTCCAGATCAACCTCTACCGAGAATAAATCGCCGATGCAGAAACCTTCGATGGAACCCGAATCCAGCGAACACCGTGCGTCGGTCGGGATTCCGCCCGAGCAGCCATCTCCCATCCGGGCCTTATACAAGACCGAGGAAGAACTTGGCGCGCTTGCCGCTGCCGTGGCGCGGGGCGAAGACATTCCGCTGCCAGGCTATATTGCCTTCCCGTTCGATCAGCGCCTGTCTGAAAACGGCAAGCTGATCCTGCACGCCTATCGCGCTTCCGATGCGGCGTCGCGCGCGGGCGAAACCATCACGCCAGCCGCGCAATGGCTGCTCGACAACCATTACCAGATCGACAAGAACGTGCAGCAGGCCCGCCGCGATCTGCCGCGCCGCTTCATCCGCCAATTGCCGCTCTACAAGGCTGCGACCGGGCACTATGAAGGCATGCCGCGCATTTTCGCGCTGGCCTGGCTCTATGTCGCCCATACGGACAGCAATTTTTCGCTGAAGACCCTGACGGCCATCGTCAAGGGTTTCCAGACCGTCGAACCGCTCAAGATCGGTGAATTGTGGGCGCTGCCTTCCGCGGTGCGCTATTTCCTGATCGAGAATGCGCGGCGTCTGGCGCTGCGCGTCGACCGCGCGCGCATCATGCGCAATCTCGCCAATACCGCCGCCGACCGCATTGTGGTTGCAGCCGATGGCACTGAGCTGGATTCGGTCCTGGCGCAATATGCCGATGCCGCCCGCGACAGCACCTTCGCGACCCATCTTCTTTATCGCCTGCGCTCCGCCTCCACCGACACAACGGCTGCTGCAAGCTGGCTGGAACGGATACTGGAACAGGAAGGCAGCAACCCCGAAGACGCCATCGTCGAGGAACATGCCCGCCAGTCCACCGGCGGCGTGACGATGGGCAACGTGATCCGTTCGCTCAAGTCCATTGACGATGTAGACTGGGAAACCTGGTTCGAAACCGTCAACGAGGTCGATGCGATCCTGCGCGACCACAGCGATTTCGAGCTTCTGGATTTCCGCTCCCGCAACGCCTATCGCGTCACCATCGAAAAGCTCGCCCGCTATTCGGACATGAGCGAAATCGATATCACATGGGCGGCGCTCAAGCTGGCCGAGGACGGCCACCGCGCCGAAAAGGCCGGGCACCCGGAAGCTGAGGGCAAGGGCGCCATCGCCTATTACCTCTCCGGCGAAGGCCGCAGGGAATTGGAAAAAGTCTGCGGCTATCACGCGCCTTTCGGCGTCAAGGCGCTGCGTTTCTATCGCGGGCTTGGCCTCTGGGGCCTGTTCATTCCCACGGCGATCTTCACGATCCTGATTCTCACTCTCGTCAATTACTGCATGATCCGCGCCGGTCTTTCGACCGATCTGCGCACGCTGTTCACGCTGCTGGCGCTCTTCCCGGCGATGGATGCGTCCTATTCGCTGTTCAATGCGCTGGTGCCGTGGTTCGTGCAACCGACACGGCTCATCGGTTTTGAATATAAGGAAGGCCTGCCGGAAGAGGCGCGCACGCTGGTCGCGGTGCCGACCTTCATCACCTCGCGTGATTCCATCGACGAGCAGATCCGCAATCTCGAAGTGCACTATCTCACCAATCCGCGTGGTGAAATCTATTTCGCGCTGGTCAGCGACTGGACCGATGCGAAGCACGAGATCACGCCTGCGGATATGGAAATCTACGAATATGCGCGGGAGGAAATCGCCAAGCTCAACGAGCATTATACCGGCGACGACCAGCCGCGCTTTTTCCTTCTGCACCGCCGCCGCCTGTTCAACGAGAAGCAGAATTGCTGGATGGGCTGGGAGCGCAAGCGCGGCAAGCTGCATGAGCTGAACCTGCTCTTGCGCGGCGATCAGGATACCAGCTTCTTCCCCGCCGACGAGCGCCTGCCGAAGGAAATCAAATATGTGATGACGCTGGACGCCGATACGCGTCTGACGCCGGAATCCGTCACGCATCTGGCTGGCAAGCTCAGCCATCCGCTGAACCGCCCGATCATCGACGAAAAGACCGGCAAGGTCATCCGCGGCTACGGCATTCTCCAGCCGCGCGTCACGCCTTCGCTCACCACCGGCGACGAGGCGTCGTTCCTGCAGCGCGTCTTCTCGGTCAATCGCGGTATCGATCCTTACGTCTTTGCCGTATCCGACACCTATCAGGACCTGCTCGGCGAAGGCACCTTCACCGGCAAGGGCCTTTACGACATCGATGCTTTCGAGGCCGCGCTGAAGGGCCGCGTGCCGGAAAACACGCTGCTCAGCCACGACCTTCTCGAAGGCGGCTATGCCCGCGCCGCTCTCGTCAGCGACGTCGAGGTGGTCGAGGATTATCCGACCGGCTACAATGTCGACGTGTCGCGCCACCATCGCTGGGCGCGCGGCGACTGGCAGCTTCTGCCGTGGCTATTCTCCACCAATGCCGGTGTCAGCGCCATCACGCGCTGGAAGATGGTCGACAATCTGCGCCGCTCGCTCAATCCGATCCTGTGGCTGATTGCAGCCGTTGTCGGCTGGAGCGTGCTGCCAATCGGGCCCGCTGCCGTATGGCAGGGCTTCCTCATCCTTTCCATGTTCGTGGCGCCCACCTTCGGGATTGTCACCAATCTCATTCCGCGTAACATGGACTAT
Organism: Hyphomicrobiales bacterium; assembly: GCA_900473915.1. Lineage (GTDB taxonomy): Bacteria > Pseudomonadota > Alphaproteobacteria > Rhizobiales > Rhizobiaceae > Brucella. The sequence goes on from UCNG01000020.1 coordinate 282,635, forward strand.
TCGCTGAAAGGCCATGCGCAGTCGGTGCTGACCGACATTGCGCTTGGCACGGCGGATGTGGCGCTGCGCACCACCTTCATCGCCCATTCGGCGTTCCTGATGGCGGACGCCATTGCGCGCACCGTCTATCGCCTGTTCGTCTCGCACCGCAATCTTCTGGAATGGCGCACGGCGGCGCAGGCGAGAACCTCGCCCGATACGCTGCTGTTCTATTTCCAGCTCATGTGGCCGGCCATGGCCATTGCGGGACTGGCGATCTTCGTCCCGCTTGCCGCTGAAAGCCATGCCGCGCTGATCGCGGCACCTTTCGCTGTCATCTGGTTTGCCTCGCCGCTGATCGCCTGGCTGGTCAGCCGGTCGGCCAAGCCGCAGGACACGCTGGAAGTGCTTTCTTCCGACAAGTCCGACCTGCGCCGCTATGCGCGCCGGACCTGGCGTTACTTTGCCGATTTCGCCAACGAGGAAAACAACCATCTGCCGCCGGACAATTTCCAGGAAGACCCGGCGCCGATCGTTGCGCAGCGCACATCGCCGACCAATATCGGTGTCTATCTCCTGTCGGTTGTTGCCGCCCGCGATTTCGGCTGGATCGGCTTCGGCGAAACGCTGGATCGCGTCGAGGCGACGGTCACGACGCTCGAAAAGATGGAGAAATATCAGGGCCATCTCTATAACTGGTACGAGACCAACACGCTGACGCCGATGCGTCCGCTTTATGTCTCGGCGGTGGATAGCGGCAATCTTGCCGGCCATCTGGTCACGCTCTCCTCGGCCATGGAAGAATGGGCGGAAGCGCCGTCCGTCTATATGCAGGGCGACCTCGACGGCATTCTCGATGTCAACGACATCCTTGAAGAGACAATCGCGAAAATCCCGGACGACCGCCGGATTCTGCGTCCTCTGCGCCGCCGCCTGGAAGAGCGGATCGCCAACTTCCGCCGCGCCGTGCTGTCCATCAAGGACGAGCCGGAAACGGCGTCCTTCCGCACTATCAACCTGTCGCTTTTCGCGACCGACATCGTCCGACTGATGGACGAACTCGACGGCGAGATTGAAACCCCGGCAAGCGCCGAAGCCGTGGAATGGGCGCGCATTCTGGTCGATACCTGCAAGGCGCATACGGACGATTCCATCGGCGAACACGACACGGACGCGCTGCGGGAGCGCCTGCGCGATCTCGCAACCCGTTCGCGCCAGCTGGCATTCGACATGCAGTTCGGCTTCCTGGAACGGAAAGAACGTCGCCTGCTTTCCATCGGTTTCCGCGTGCAGGAAAACGAACTGGACGAAAGCTGCTACGATCTTCTCGCATCGGAAGCGCGCCTGGCGAGCCTGTTTGCCATCGCCAAGGGCGATGTGCCGGTCGAGCATTGGTTCAAGCTTGGCCGTCTTCTGGTGCCGGTGGGCTGGAAGGGCGCTCTGCTCTCCTGGTCCGGCTCGATGTTCGAATATCTGATGCCGCCGCTGGTCATGTCCGAGCCGCTCGGTTCTCTGCTCGACCAGACCAACAAGCTCGTGGTGCAGCGCCAGATCGACTATGCGACCTCGCGCGGCCTGCCATGGGGTATTTCGGAAGCGGCGTTCAATGCGCGCGACGCGCATATGAACTACCAGTATTCGAATTTCGGCGTGCCGAACCTCGGCCTGCAGCGCGGCCTGTCGCGCAACGCCGTCATCGCCCCCTATGCGAGCCTGCTTGCCGCGCAATATCAGCCTGCCGCAGCCGTCGCCAACCTCAAGCGCCTTGCCAAGCTCGGTGCGCTTGGACGCTACGGCTTCCACGATTCGGTGGACTTCACCCCGTCGCGTGTCCGCGAAGGCGAAACCTGTGCGGTCGTGAAGAACTACTATGCCCACCATCATGGCATGTCGATCATCGCGGTCAACAACGTGATCTTCGAAGGCCGGATGCGCGAGCGCTTCCACTCCGATCCGGTGATCGAGGCTGCCGAACTGCTGCTGCAGGAAAAGGCGCCGCGCGAAATCCCGATGATCTACGCCAAGACGGAAAACCCGATGCGCGTGGATTCCGGCGGTTTCGACGACGCGCCGATGCGGATCGTCGACAAGCCGTTCAAGGCGCCGCGCACCACGCATATGATGTCGAACGGGCAATATGCGCTGATGGTGACGGCCAATGGCTCGGGCTACAGCCGCTGGCACAATTGGGACATCACCCGCTTCCACGCCGATGCGTCGGAAGACCTTCAGGGCACGTTCCTGTTCCTGCGCGACATGGAAAGCGGCTACTGGTGGTCGGCAACCGGCGAGCCGGTCCGCAACCCGGAAGAGGAAACCAAGACAGTCTTCACCGAGGACAAGGCGGAATTCTACAAGACCGCCGGTGATATCAAGACCGTCATGGAAGTCATCGTGTCGTCGGAATCCGATGGTGAGGGCCGCAGGCTCGACATCATCAACACGTCGGCCCGCGACCGCATGATCGAGGTCACTTCCTATGCGGAACTGGTGCTGACCGACAGCGACAGCGACGCCGCCCATCCGGCCTTCGCCAAGATGTTCGTGGAAACCGAAATCTCCGATAACGGTTCGACCATCTATGCCAAGCGCCGCAAGCGCGGGCCGTCCGACCCCGATATTCATGTCGCGCATTTCGTGACCGATCTTTCCGGCTCGATCCGCGAGACGGAAGTCGAAACCGACCGCCGTGCCTTTGTCGGGCGCGGCCGCAGCCTGCGCGATGCGGCTGCCTTCGATCCGGGCGCCAAGTTCACCGGCAGTCAGGGCTGCGTGCTCGACCCGATTGCTTCGGTGCGCACGCGCGTCCGCGTTCCGGCGCATAAAAAGGTGAGCCTCGTTTTCTGGACCTTCGCAGGCGGCAGCCGCGATGCGGTGGAACACGCCGTGGCGCTGCATCGCCATCCGGAAACCTTCGCCCGCGAATATTCCCTGTCGTGGACCAGTTCGCAGGTGCAGCTCTACCATATCGGCATCAAGCCGGCGGAAGCTGCCGATTACCAGAAGGTCGCCGCCTATCTGCTTTATCCGGAGCGGACATTGCGTCAGCCGCCGGAAACCATCGCCAGCGGCCTTGGCAAGCAGTCGGACCTCTGGCCGATGTCGATTTCGGGCGATTATCCGATCTTCGCGCTGCGCATCGACAACGAAGCCGATCTCGACGTGTTGCGCGGTGTGCTGCGCGCGCAGGAATACTGGCGCTCGAAGGGCCTGACCGTCGATGTCGTTGCGGTCAACGAGCGTGCTTTCTCCTATGCGCAGGATACACAGCGCGCCATCGACTGGATCGTCGAAGGGTTCCGCGCCCGTGGCGGTGGCCAGCCGCACATCTTCGCGGTGCGCCGCGACCAGATGAGCGACGAAAGCTACAACACGTTGCTGGCTTCGGCCCGCATCGTCATGCACGCACAGAACGGCTCGCTGGCCGAGCAGTTGCGCCGCAGCGAGGAAATCATTGTCGATCTGGCTGCGCGCGACGCCAAGACCGCGATTGGCGGTCAGGCTTCGGCACAGATGTCCGCTCAGGGGCTGGGCGCTGCCGGTCTCGCGCCTGTCGCCATCGAGCGTGGGACGGAAGAACGCCGTCCTGTGGTCAAGCCTGCGGTGAACCGTCCGGCTCCGTCGGGCGACGATCTCCGCTTCTGGAACGGCTATGGCGGCTTTGCCGAGGATGGCTCTTATGTGGTGCGCATCAACAATCGCACCACCACGCCGCATCCGTGGATCAATGTGATTGCCAATCCGAATTTCGGTTTCCATGTCTCGGCGGAAGGTTCGGCCTTCACCTGGGCAGGCAACAGCCGCGATTATCAGCTCACCCCATGGGCGAACGATCCGGTCACGAACCGTCCGGGCGAGGCGATCTATATCCTCGATCGTGAAACGGGCCGCACCTTTGCGCCAACCGCAAGCGTGCTGCGCGACGAGGCGGTGACTTACGAAGCGCGCCATGGCCACGGCTATTCGAACTTCGGGGCACAGCATGGCGAACTGGCGCTTGACCTGACCCACATCGTGGATGCGGACAAGCCGGTGCGTCTTTCGCGCCTGACCATCACCAACAAGGGGCGCTCCAAGCGCAAGCTGCGCGTCTATGGTTATGTGGAATGGGTGCTGGGCAATGCCCGCTCCAAGAACGTGCCTTTCATCGTGCCGTCGCAGGATGAGGAACTGGGCGCGCTCTTTGCAGGCAATCCGTATCATCCCGACAAGTCCGGGCAGATCGCCTTCTTTGCGGCAACCGAGAAGCCGCAATCCGTGACTGCCGACCGCAGCGAGTTCATCGGTACCACCGGTTCGGTGGACAGGCCTGAGGTCGTGCTGGCTGGCAAGGCGCTTTCGGGCACGGTCGAAGCAGGCCGCGACCCTTGTGCTGCGCTTGCCCTCGATATTGAAGTCGGCCCCGGTGAAGCGCGTGAGGTCGTCTTCCTGCTCGGCAATGCCGCGGACCAGAAGCAGGCAAAGACGCTGATCGCCGAGACCCGCAAGGTGTCGTTCAGCGACAGGCTTGCCGCTGCAAGGCAACAGTGGGAAAGCCTGTTCGACCGCGTTCAGGTGAAAACACCCGATCCGGCTTTCGACCTTCTGGTCAATGGCTGGCTGCCTTATCAGGCGATTGCCTGCCGTATCTGGGCGCGTGCCGCCTTCTATCAGGCAAGCGGTGCGTTCGGCTTCCGCGACCAGTTGCAGGACACGCTGTCGCTGCTGCTCATCGATCCGACGCTTGCCCGCGCGCAGATCCTCAATGCCGCATCGCGCCAGTTCCCGGAAGGCGATGTGCAGCATTGGTGGTTGCCTGCCACGGGCGCAGGCGTCCGCACGCTGATCTCGGACGATGTCGTCTGGCTCGGCTATGGTACGTCGCTCTATGTCGAGACGACGGGCGACCGCGCCATCCTCGACGAAAAGCTGCCGTTCCTCGAAGGGCGCAAGCTTGAGGAGGGTGAACACGACGCCTTCTATGAGCCCGAAATCTCAAAGGACACGGCAAGCCTCTACGAGCATTGCGCCCTGGCGCTTGATCTCGCGGTGACGCGGACCGGCAAGCACGGCCTGCCGCTGATCCTTGGCGGCGACTGGAACGACGGCATGAATCTGGTCGGCGTGAAGGGCGAGGGCGAGAGCGTGTGGCTCGGCTGGTTCCTCGCCTATACGCTCGGCAGGTTCATCCCGATTGCCGAAGCGCGCAAGGACAAGAAGCGCGTCGACATCTGGAAAGCCCATCTGGAAAGCCTGACGGCGGCGCTCGACCGCGACGGCTGGGACGGTGAATGGTATCGCCGCGGCTTCTACGACAACGGCGCGCCGCTTGGCTCGAAGGACAGCGACGAGTGCCAGATCGATGCCATCGCCCAGTCATGGAGCGTGCTGTCGGGCGTTGCCGATCCGAAGCGCGCCGAGCAGGCCATGGCCTCGCTCGAAAAGTACCTGCTGGATGAGGAGGGCGAATTGCTGCGCCTCTTCACGCCGCCTTTCGACAGAACCGTGCAGGAGCCGGGTTACATCAAAGGCTATCCGCCCGGTGTCCGCGAGAATGGCGGCCAGTATACCCACGGTGCGACCTGGGCTATTCTGGCGCTGGCTCGCATGGGCAAGATGGCGGAAGCATGGAAGCTGTTCTCGCTCATCAGCCCGGTCAGCCATGGCCGCAACCCGGATATCTATCGCGTCGAGCCTTATGTGATCGCAGCCGACATTTATTCCGTCGAGCCGCGTCGCGGACAGGGCGGCTGGACCTGGTATACCGGCTCGGCCGGCTGGTTCTATCGCGTGGCGACGGAGGGCATCCTCGGCGTCACCAAGCGCGGTGACCGCCTGCATCTCGATCCGGCCTTGCCGCCGGAATGGGACGGCTATGAAGCGGAACTCCGCTTCGGCGAAGCCCTCTACCGCGTCAAGGTCGTGGCCGGTGGGAAGGATAAGGTGATCAAGCTCAATGGCCGTAAGGTCGGCAAGCCGGAAGAGGGTGTGCCCATCAAGCCGGACGGCGAACACGAAATCATCGTGGAGCTTCCCAAACAGAAGTGAACCGATTAGAAAGGCGGGTGAAAACCCGCCTTTCTTTTTGCTGCCAAGCATTTGGTTTGGTTGAAGCATATGATCATGCAATGGAGGCCGTCATGGCCAAGACTGATATTGCGCGCCGCGTCTATAATCACGCATGGAAGCTCGATCCCATCGTCCGCAGCCTTCTGGATACGGACTTCTACAAGCTTCTGATGCTGCAGATGATCTGGGGCCTTTACCCCAAGGTGGACGCAACCTTCTCTCTCATCAACCGCACGACCTCCGTGCGCCTTGCCGATGAAATCGATGAGGGCGAATTGCGCGCGCAGCTTGATCATGCGCGCACGTTGCGCTTCTCCAAGAAGGAAATGATCTGGCTGGCGGGTAACAGTTTTTATGGCCGCAAACAGATTTTCCAGCCCGAGTTCCTGAACTGGCTGCATGATTTCCAGCTGCCGGAATATGAGCTGCGCCGCAAGGACGGCCAGTATGAGCTGCATTTCCATGGCGCATGGTCGCACACGACCATGTGGGAAATTCCAGCCCTTGCCATCATCAACGAACTGCGTTCGCGCGCGGCGATGAAAAACCTAGGGCCGTTCTCGCTCGACGTGCTTTATGCCCGCGCCAAGGCGAAGATGTGGAGCAAGGTCGAACGCCTGCGCCAGCTTCCGGGCCTGAAGATTTCGGACTTCGGCACGCGTCGCCGTCATTCCTTCCTGTGGCAGCGCTGGTGCGTCGAAGCTTTGAAGGAAGGCATCGGCGATGCGTTCACCGGCACCAGCAACGTGCTGCTTGCCATGGATACGGACCTTGAAGCGCTCGGCACCAATGCGCACGAGTTGCCGATGGTGCTGGCAGCACTCGCCAAGAATGACGATGAACTGCGCTCGGCGCCTTATCGCGTGTTGCAGGACTGGAACCGCTACTATGGCGGCAATCTCCTGATCGTGCTGCCCGATGCCTTCGGCACGGCCGCGTTCCTGCGCAACGCGCCGGACTGGGTTGCCGACTGGACCGGCTTCCGCCCCGACAGCGCCCCGCCCATCGAAGGCGGCGAGCGCATCATCGAATGGTGGAAGTCACGCGGCAAGGACCCGCGCGAAAAGCTGCTGATTTTTTCCGACGCGCTCGACGTGGATACGATCGAGGAGACCTATCGTCACTTCGAGGGACGGGTGCGCATGAGCTTCGGCTGGGGCACCAATCTCACCAATGATTTTGCAGGTTGCGCCCCGAAGGAAATCGAGGGACTGAATGCCATCTCGCTGGTCTGCAAGGTGATCGATGCCAACGGCCATCCGGCGGTCAAGCTTTCCGACAATCCGCAAAAGGCGACCGGCGATCCCAAGGAAGTGGCGCGCTATCTCAAATTCTTCGGAAATGAGGAGCGGGTGGAGCAGCTCGTCAAGGTCTGACGAGTTGCGGCGGATCTATCGGTTTTTACGCATGTCTTTATCCCGAAACCGGTTTCCACTTTCGGGAGACATGCTCTAGCTCTATTCCATCAGCCGCGCTGTGCCGGAAACGCGAATGGAGCCGCCGCGCTCATTGCCGATCTGGGCGCGCAGGTGCGACGGGCTGCCCATATCCTCGCCCTGAAACACTTCGATCTCGCCGCCATGCGGCCAGCCGCTGTCGCGCAGATAAGCAGCAAAGGCAGCGGTCGCGGCACCCGTCGCCGGATCTTCATAAACGCCGCCCGATGCAAACGGGTTGCGGCTGTGGAAGCGCTTTGGCGTCTCGGAATAGATGAGCAGGATCGTCGTCCAGCCCTGCCGGTTCATCAGCGTGCGCCCGCGCGCCATGTCGTAGTGCATTGAGGCGAGCTTCTCGCGTGAGCGAAGCGGCAGCACGATATGGTCCGCCCCGGCGTGGATCAGCGCAGGTGCAAGACCGGGCGCCAGATCGTCCTTTTCGAAACTGAACAGTGCCAAAGCCTGCTCCACTTCCGCGTCGTTGGCCGCACGCTGGCGGGTTGGCGGCGATTGCAGGCTCGCCGCAAACAGCTCGCCTTCCTTGCGGCCATCGACGCTGATATCGCCATTGTTGAGCTTGAGCGCGAAGCGCCCGTCGCCCTCGCGCATGGCCAATGCAGCGCCGAGAGCAATGGTGGCATGGCCGCAGAACGGAACTTCCATTTCGGGCGCAAAATAACGAACGCGCCAGCTGTCGCCTTCCGGCGCGGCAAAGGCGGTTTCGGAAAAGCCGACATCCTTGGCGATTTTCTGCATGTCTTGCGGGGAGGGCAGGTGATCGGCGATCAACACTCCAGCGGGATTGCCACCCTGATTGCCTTGCGAAAAGGCAGCAATGCGCAACACGTCCATGGTTTCTCCTCGCCAGTCTGATTCGTGTCCCGCCCACCCCTATAAAGAGCGTGAAATGTGACGGGTCAAGCCGTCTGTCGGCTAGCGGAAACTATCAACAACATAGGCCGCTCCATTTCCTCCGACAGGGCTGGCCATGCCGCGATCTGCTCTGGCGACGGACGCCATTCCTCCAGTTGGTGAATGAAAAACCCGGCGTCGATCAGCGCATTGACCGTGGTGCTGAGACGGCGGTGATATTTGATGACGCCTTCGGCCAGCCAGTCGGTTCGCCGCTCGCCCTCCACGGCATAATGATCGACTGGCCAGCGCTTCTGGCCCTGCTTATCCTCGATCCAGCCCGGCGCAAATGGCGCCATGAAGATCGGATGCTCGATCGTGAATACGAAACGGCCTTCCGAACGCAAGCCCGCATGGATCGTTTTCAAAAGACGCGGGAAATCGCGGATATAGTGAAAGGCGAGCGAACTATAGACGAGATCGAAGCTCGCTTCCGGAAGCTCCAGCTCCTCCATATCTGCCTGAATATAGCGAACAGCATCGTCCTTGGTGTCGCGGCGCGCGCGTTCGAGCATGTTTTCCGAAAGATCATAGCCGATGACGGAAGCGGCACCCTGCTCGCGGGCAAAGCGGCAAAACCAGCCAAAGCCGCAGCCGAGATCGGCAATGTCGCGGCCTTTCAGGTCGGGCAGAAGCGAACGGACAAAAGGCCATTCCGGTGCGCCTTCCAATCCATGGACCGAGCGCGGCAGCTGGCTGTAAGCGGTGAAGAAATCGTCGCGGTCATAAATATTCTGAGCCATGATCTCGCTCGTTCCGTGCGTCAATCCTTCATCTCGTGCGCCCATGGCGGGTTTGCCCCTGCGCGCGAGACGGTCACGGCAGCAGCCCGGACTCCCAGCGCGACAGCAGAGTGAATCTGGTCTTCGGAAAGGTCTGCAAGCGCATCCTTGTCGAGCAGACCCTGATTGTGAAGGCTGGCAAGGATGCCTGCATTGACCGTGTCGCCCGCGCCAACAGTGTCGACCACATCCACTTTCACGCCCGGCACGTGCACGGTTGCCTTGGCTGTATAGGCATCGGCCCCATGCGCCCCCTTGGTGATGACCACCAGTTTAGGCCCAAGCTTCAGCCATTCGGCGGCGATCTCGTCGTGGCTGCCCTTTTCGCCGAACCAGGCAAGATCTTCGTCGGAAAGTTTCACGATATCGGCAAGCGCGATCATGCGCTTCATGCGCTTGAGATGCTTTTCACGGTCGCTGATGAAGCTTGCGCGGATATTGGGGTCGAGGAACATGACGCGCCTCGGTGCCTCGCGTGTCATCAGCGCTTCATAGACACTGCCGCACGGTTCGGAAATCAGGCTGATGCAGCCGAAAAGCATGGCATCGACGGCATCATCGACATAGGGCATGTCGCTTTCTGTGAGCATGCGGCCTGCGCTATTTTCATCGTAGAAGGCATAACGTGCCTGCCCGTCAACCAGACGCACGAAAGCCAGCGTGGTGGGACGATCCGAGATTGCGGCGAAGGAATAATCGACATTGGATCGCGCCAGATTATCGCGCAGCACATCACCGAAGAAATCCGACGAAATGCCGGAAAAGAAACCGGTCGGAACGTCAAGACGCCCAAGCGCGATGGCCGTATTGAAGACCGAGCCGCCCGCGAAGGGCTGGAAGGCGGTTTCGCCCGCTGCGGTTTCGCGTGGCAGCATGTCGATCAGGGATTCACCGCAGCATAGGATCATGTAGACACAACTCAGTTGTTAAATCGATTGAAACAAACATAAACACAAAAGCGCGGAGAATTTCAATCTTCGCACCTTGTTTGGATGTCAGACGTGCTGGCCGCCATTGATATGAATTTCCGAGCCGGTCACATAGGATGAAGCTTCGGAGCAAAGGAAGTAGATGGTTTCCGCAACTTCCGATGTCTTGCCAAGGCGCCGCATGGGAAGCTGTTCCACCAGCTTGTCGGTGCCCGGCGAAAGGATCGCCGTATCGATTTCGCCCGGTGCAATGGCATTGACGCGGATGCCATAGGGGCCGAAGTCGGACGCCATTTCGCGGGTCAGCGCGGCCAATGCGGCCTTTGACGTTGCATAGGCGGTTCCGGCGAAGGGGTGCACGCGGCTGCCCGCAATCGAGGTCACATTGACGACCGAGCCCTGTGCTGCTTCCAGCTCCTTGAACAGGCCGCGCGCCAGCATGATCGGCGCCATGAAGTTGACCTGGAACACGTCGCGCCAGACGGCCATAGGCGTTTCGATGGAGTTCATGCGGCGTCCGCCCTCGGCCTTGGGCGAGATGCCTGCATTGTTGACCAGTGCATGAAGCTTGCTGCCATCTGCTTCCAGACGGCGGCGGATTTCGGCAATTGCCTTGCCGACGTCTTCCTGATCGGCCAGATCGACCTTGATGTGATCTTCCGGGCCGGCGGGCCACGGGCAATTGTCGGAAAAATCCTGTCGCGAGCAGGTGATGACGCGCCACCCGGCACGCGAAAAACGCTTGACTGTCGCGTGGCCGATGCCACGGCTGGCCCCGGTCAGGACCAGTGTTTTGCGCTCGGCATCCGCCTTGGGAGTATCGGAACCGGCAACGGCTGTTTTGGTGACTTGGGACATGGAAACCTCGCTCTCCAATCTTGAATAGACCAAGCCGCTCAAGAATTCGAGAAGAATTAGCAAGCTTGCATTGAGGCGGCTTCACTTGATCGCGAGGAAGGCCGCCAGCAGGCCGGCATCGGTTATCTACTGCGAATTGCCCATGATGATATCGAGCAATGTCGTGGATTTTCCCGACTGCTGCGGTTGTCCTACGTCGCCGGGCGGCATCGGGCGATAATTATCATTGGCATTGGCGGGGTATGTGGCCGCGCCGGGCTGTTCGGCAAGCGGATAGCCTGCCTGGCTTGATTGCTGGATGCCGCTGCGAACCGGAGAATCCGGCGCAGGCGGCCAATAGCCGTCATCGCCATTGCCCGCTATCGGCTGGTTGCCATAGGAATCCTGCGGCATCATGTTTGGATCGTAAGGCGCGTTCGGATCGATGCCGTCACTGCCGCCGGGAACAACGTTCTGGATGTCGTAGTGGCCCGGAAGCTCTGCAATGGGCACGCCTTTGTGTGCTTCCTTCATGAAGCTTTTCCAGGCTGCGACGGGAAGCGTCGCGCCGAATACGCGCTTCATCCCCTTGCCGTCATCATTGCCGAACCATACGCCGGTGGTGAGATTGGCCGTATAACCGACAAACCACGCATCGCGGAAATTCTGGCTGGTGCCGGTCTTGCCTGCGGCGGGCCAGCCGAAGGCGGCGCGCTTTGCGGTCCCGTCCTCCACGGTGCGCCGCAGCATCGCATTCATCATGCCGACATTGCGCTCGTCGATGACGCGCGGCCCAACGCCGTCTTCCTTCTGGTAAAGAACCTTGCCGTCCGCGTCCGTTACCTTGGTGATGAAATAGACCGGCGCACGATAGCCGCCATTGGCAAAGGGCACATAGGCATCGGTCAGTTCCAGCAATGTCACTTCCGATGTGCCAAGGGCCAGCGAGGCATTGGCTTCGAGCTTGGACTGAACGCCGAGCCGATGCGCAGTGTCGATCACCGTCTGCGGGCCGACTTCCATCACGAGCTGCGCGGCAACCGAGTTCAGCGAATGGGAAAGCGCGGTCGCGAGCGTGACCTGCCCCATATATTTGCCGTTATCGTTGCTGGGCGTCCATTTGCCGATGCGGACCGGGGCGTCATTGCGCACCGAGTCCGGCGTCCTGCCCTGTTCAAGCGCCGTCAGATAGACGAAGGGCTTGAAGGAGGATGCGGGTTGCCGGCGGGCATCGGTGACACGGTCGAACTGGCTCGTGGCGTAATCCACACCGCCGACCATGGCGCGAACCGCGCCGGTGCTGTCGATGGAAACAAGCGCGCCCTGGCTGGCATTCATCTTTTTGCCGTTCTGGGAAATCTGGTCCTTGATCGCTTCTTCGCCAGCGCGTTGCAGATTGAGGTCGATCGTGGTCTGAACGGTGATGTCGTCTTTCGTTTCGCCGATCAGTTCGGGAAGCTCGGCTACTACCCTGTCGGCGACATAGTTTTCCGAGCCTTGCCAGTAGGACGACGCGCGCGTCATCGGCTCGCTCTCGGCGATGGCCATCTGGCTGTCATCAATCATGCCTTCCTCACGCATCGCGCCCAGCACCAGCTTGGCGCGCGCGGCGGCGGCTTCGGGATCCCGGGCAGGCGACAGGCGCGAGGGCGCTTTCAGGAGACCGGCAAGTGTTGCCGCTTCCATCAGGTTCACGTCCTTGGCCGACTTGGCGAAATAGCGCCGCGACGCCGCATCGACACCGAAAGCGCCGGAACCGAGATAGACCCGGTTCAGATACATTTCCAGAATTTGGTCCTTGGTATATTTATGCTCGAGCCACAGCGCGAGCATGACTTCCTGCACCTTGCGCTCCAGCGTGCGGTCGGGAGAAAGAAACAGGTTCTTGGCGAGCTGCTGGGTGAGTGTCGATCCGCCCTGGACCGCGCGGCCCGAAACGACATTGGTTACAACCGCGCGGGCCAGACCGATGGGGTCGATGCCGAAATGCGAGTAGAAGCGCCGGTCCTCGATTGCGATGACGGCCTTCGGGATAAAGGGCGACATTTCATGCAGCCCCACGGCCTCGCCGCCGGTGGTGCCGCGATTGGCGATCAGGTTTCCGTTGACATCGACGATGCGCACATTGGGCGGTCGGTCGGGAATGGCCCAGTCGGTCGTCGGCGGCATCTTGGCGGCGAAATAGACAAGCATGCCGGCAAAGGCGATGCCGCCCCAAAGTCCAAGCACCAGGCACCAATAGATCGAACGGCGCAGGAAGCCGAAAAAGCCGCGCGGCTTTCTTTTGCCGCGTCGCGAAGAACGTGGTTCAGCTTCGTTTGGTTGCCTGCGTCGGCGCTGCTGTGCGCGTGCCATGCGGTCCTCCTCATCGACACGAAAAACCTCGTCATCTTTTTTCTCTTCGCCACCGAAGGAAGGTTCGATGCGCCGGTTTTTGTCGTCACGCGATGCCATGTCAGTCTGGATCCGCCCACCCGCTCGCCGGTCCAATCGTGATGCGGACCGGTCAATTTCAATGTTGTTGAGTGCTTTACGGGATTTTGCGCCGAAAAAGCAAACAAGGGCCTAATCCGGTGCAGGGTAAATGCGGCAGTTTGAAGGGGTGTAGGCTGTAGTGACGAATTAACTTGTGGTTTGCAGCCTAAATCAGCCATGCACAAAAAAGGCCCCACCCGAGTGGAGCCCTTTCCTGTTTGTAAGCTTTGTATTGCTTAGAACTTGTAGGCGATGCCGAGGCGGATATCGTTGGTCTTGTAGGAGCCTCGGGTGCTGATATCGCCAAAATCGAAGTCATTGTTACCGAAATCGGTGTAGCGGTATTCAAGGCGCAGCAGGATATTGTCGGTCGCCGCATAATCGATGCCCGCACCTGCGGTCCAGCCGGTCAGCGTCTTGCTATCGCTGTAGCTATAGTTGTCGCCAATGGCCACGGAGTTCTTGACGCTGCCGAACGCCACGCCACCTGCGATGTAAGGCATGAAACGGTCAATCGCGTAACCGGCACGCGCGCGCACCGCGCCCGACCATTCCAGTTTCGATTCAAGCGAGGTCTGGATCGGGCGGCCGCCGACGCTGAAATAGTCGTGTGTTTCCTTCAGGCCGTTATAGTCGAAATTGCCGTCGATACCGAGGATGACATTATTGCCGATGTCGAAATTGTACCCGGCATAGACGCCACCGATGAAGCCGTTCGGCTTGAATTCGGAATAGCTGTCGAAGTCGCCATCCAGCTTGCCGCGACCCCAGCCCCAGCCGATTTCGCCACCAATATAGGCGCCGCCCCACGAAAAGACCGGCGCTGCGAACGGAGCAGGTTCCTGCGACATGATCGCGTCCGCTGCAAAGGCACTGCTGCTAGCGGCAATTGCGATAAGGGATGCGCTAAGAATGACTTTAAGATTCATGGAAGGGCCCTTTGAAATATATGTCAGTGAATATCCACCAAGGATATAAGTTCGTTTGCCGTCAATGTATGTAGTAAAATGGCAACATAAAATAATTACTGATTATTTCGGAGTAATTTCATATTATATATTTATCAAATACTAATATTATTTATTTAGGAAAAGCAATTATACGCTAATATTCTTATGGGTGTTGTTCAAGTTTTTGTCATGGCACCCAAACAAAAAAGGCCCCGCATGCGGGGCCTTTTCGAAACTCGGTTCAATCCGAATTAGAACTTGTATGCAACGCCGAGACGAACTTCGTTGGTCTTGAAGTCCTGATTGATGTTCAGGCCGCCGAAGTCGATGTCCTTGTCACCGTAGTCGGTGTAGCGGTATTCGAGGCGAACGATCAGGTTGTCGGTTGCCGCGTAGTCGACGCCGGCGCCAGCGGTCCAGCCGGTAAGCGTCTTGCTTTCGGAGAAGCTTCCGACGCCATCAATGCTGCCGCTGTTCTTGACACTGCCAAAGGCCACGCCGCCAGCAAGGTAAGGCATGAAGCGGTCAACCGCATAGCCGACGCGGGCACGAACGGCACCGGACCAGCGAAGCTTGGTTTCGAAGTCGCCGACTGCGAGATCGCCGTTGAAAACGTCGACGCCCTTGGAAACGTCGTTATAGGTCACATCACCGTCGATACCGAGAACGATATTGTTGCCGAGATCAAAGTTATAACCGGCATAAACGCCGCCGAGGAAGCCGTCTGGCTTGATGTCGCCAAAGCTGTAGATATCGCCGTCGAAGTTCGACTTGCCCCAACCGTAGCCGATCTGGCCACCGATGTAAGCGCCGGTCCAGGTGAAGGACGGAGCAACCACAACAGGGGCTGGTTCCTGTTCGATGACGGCGTCGGCAGCCTTTGCGCCCGTAGCGGCCACAAGGGCGACAGTCGATGCAAGAAGAAGGGCCTTGAGCTTCATGATAAACCTCCTAAAGGAAAGTCTCAGAACCAATATTTGTCCCTAATATAAGCGATTACTGCCAAAAGTCTGTAGCAAACGGGACACATCAAGCGGAATGTGACAGAAGCAATACACGTTCCTGTGATTGCCTTGTGATGAGTCTTGATATGATCGAGGCGCAATATGGCGCAGGTTCACGCAAGTCCTTCGGTATGTGATTATGCCGCCGTTCGGGTTATAGAGAGCGGGAAAACTTGCCGGGGGCCGCAAATGCATCATATCCAGGGTTTGAATGGGCGGGTCGACTGGGTCGATATTGCCAAGGGCATCTGCATCATCTTCGTGGTGATGCTGCACTCGACGCTCGGTGTCGAGAAGGCAGCCGGCGCGCAAGGCTGGATGCACTATGTGGTCGCCTTCGCCAAGCCGTTCCGCATGCCGGATTTCTTCATGATTTCAGGCCTCTTCCTCAGTGTTGTCATCGACAGGCCCTGGCGGCGCTACCTTGACCGCAAGGTCGTGCACTTTCTCTATTTCTATATTCTGTGGCTGACGATCCAGTTCGCCTTCAAGGCGCCCGGCATCGCCAGCGAGGCGGGAATGTCGGGTGTGGTGAACGCCTATCTGCTGGCATTCATCGAGCCGTTCGGGACGCTCTGGTTCATCTATATCCTGCCCGTCTTCTTCATCGCGACGCGGCTTTTGAAGCGCGTGCCGATGGGCGTCACCTTCACCGCGCTGGCATTTCTCGAAATTCTGCCGGTCCATACCGGCTGGGTCATGGTGGACGAATTCTGTTCGCGCTTCGTCTATTTCTATGCGGGCTATGCTTTTGCGCCCGCCATTTTCCGGGCCGCAGACTGGCTGCGCCAGCGCCCGCTCATCGGGATTGCCGGTCTGCTCGTCTGGGGTTTTGTGGAATATGAACTCGTCTTCATGCCGGTGCCGGAAAGTCTCGCCGGGCTGATATCGCCCGCAAGCGATCTTCTGAACGGTCGCGGTGCTGTCAGCGACCTGCCGGTGGTTTCCCTGCTGCTCGGAGTGGTGGGCGCGCTGGCAATCATTTCGGTTTCCTCGCTTCTCAGCCTCCTGCCAGCGGCAAACTGGCTGCATCGAGGCTTGAGCTGGCTCGGCGCGCATTCGATTGTCGTCTATCTGGCTTTCTTCCTGCCGATGGCCATTGCCCGCACTGTGCTGCTGAAACTCGGTATCGGCGATATTGGCACCGTCTCGCTTCTGACGACGGCAAGCGGTGTCATTGGGCCGGTCATTCTTTATGGTCTTATCCAGTGGAGTGGTTACGGCAAATTCCTGTTTCGCCGTCCCGACTGGGCCTATATCGACGGCCAACCGCAAAAGAAAACGGCGGCTGCCGCCGCCGTTTGATTTCATCACGAATGCGCGAAAATATCGTCTTCCGGCCAGCCCATCAGGTCGAGTTCCGAGCGCGTCGGCAGGAACTTGAAGCAGGCTTCGGCCTGTTTCGTGCGACCGTCGCGCTCAAGCCGCTGCTCAAGCACGGCTTTCAGGCGATGGAGGTAGAGGACGTCCGACGCGGCATATTCGAGCTGCGCCTGCGATAGTATTTCCGCCGCCCAGTCGGAAGACTGCTGCTGTTTGGAGATCGAAACCTCCAGAAGTTCGCTGCAAAGCTCTTTCAGGCCGTGGCGATCCGTATAGGTGCGGGTGAGTTTCGAGGCGATCTTGGTGCAGAAGACCGGCTGCGGCATGGTGCCGAAAGCCTGTGCCAGCACCGCCAGATCGAAGCGCCCGAAATGGAAGATCTTGGTGATCGAACGATCCTTCAAAAGCTTCACCAGATTGGGCGCCTTCTTTTGTCCGGCCTCGATTTGGATCACGTCCGCCGTACCGTCGCCGGGCGAAATCTGCACCACGCAAAGCCGGTCGCGATGCGGGTTCAGGCCCAGCGTCTCGGTGTCGATGGCGACCGCGTCCACCTGATAATGATCGAGGTTCGGCAGATCGTTTTTATGAAAACGGATTGTCATGCAGTTGTCCTTACTTCGCGGCAATAGCCGCCATAATTCTTGCCCTACTTGGAGGCGATAGCCGCCATGATTCTTGCCCAAGAGCGCTGTCCCTTATGGAAGGAGTTCAGCTCATATTTCTCGTTGGGCGAATGGATGCGGTCATCTTCAAGGCCGAAGCCGACCAGCAGCGATTCCATGCCGAGGAACTTGTCGAAATCGCCGACAATCGGGATCGAGCCGCCCATGGCGATCAGCACGGCTGGCTTGGGCCATTCGTCGGAAAGCGCGTCCTTGGCCTTGGAAACAAGCGGGGAATCATAGGGCAGCTGAATGGCGGGCGAGCCGCCATGCGGATGGAATTCGACCGAGCAATCGGCTGGCACGCGCTCTTTCACGAAGGCGCGGAAGGCTTCGCGAATCTTGATGGGATCTTGATTGTGCACGAGGCGGAACGAGACCTTGGCCGAAGCCTGTGCCGCGATGACGGTCTTGAAGCCTTCGCCGGTATAGCCGCCGGTGATGCCGTTGACTTCCGCCGTCGGGCGCGCCCAGGTGAGTTCGAGCACGCTGCGGCCTTTTTCGCCGGATGGAATGGAAAGGCCGATGGGGCCGAGGAAATTCTCTGCCGTGCGGCCCAGTCCTTCCCACGACTTCAGAATCTGCGTCGGGGTTTCCTCCACGCCTTCATAGAAGTTCGGCACGGTGATGCGTCCGGTTTCGTCATGCAGGTCGGCCAGAATTTTGGTCAGGATATGGATCGGATTCGCCGCGGCGCCGCCGAAGAAACCGGAATGCAGATCGCGGTCGGCTGCCTTGATGACGATTTCCTCACCGACGAGACCGCGCAAGCCGACGCTGATGGCGGGTGTTTCCATGTCCCACATGGACGTGTCGCAGACGAGAGCCACATCGGCCTTGAGTTCTTCCTTGTTGGCATCAAGGAAAGGCTTGAGCGAGGGCGAACCGGATTCCTCCTCACCTTCGAACAGCAACGTCACCTTGACTGGCAGATTGCCATTCACGGCCTTGTAGGCCCGGCAGGCTTCCACAAAGGTCATGAGCTGGCCCTTGTCGTCGGACGTGCCGCGCCCGGTCAGGATCTTGCGGCCGTTTCCCACATCCTTGATCGCGGGGTCGAACGGATCGTTTTCCCACAGATTGAGCGGGTCAACCGGCTGCACGTCATAATGCCCGTAGAACAGAACATGCGGCGCATCGGCTGTGGCGCCTTCGTGATGAGCAACCACCATCGGGTGGCCGGGCGTGTCGCGCACGCTTGCATCGAAGCCGATTGTCTTCAGGTCTTCGACAAGCCATTCGGCAGCCTTGCGGCAATCGGCCTTGAAAGCCGGATCGGTTGAAATCGACTTGATCCGCAGGAGATCGAACAGGCGATCGAGGCTCTTGTCGAGATTGTTGTCGAGATGGGTGAGGACTTTGTCGAGCGATGGCGTAGACGATTGCTGGGACATGAAAACTTCCTGACGAGTCGTAACGTAAACTGGCGGCACACTACAACCAGCGTCGGCAAGAAGAAACCCAATTCGAGGGGAAGACGCTCTCCGAAAAATGAATTGGCCGTTACGGTGAGGGGGTTACCGTAACGGCCATATCACTACACTCAAAGCGGCAGCCCGGAGAGGGGAAATGAGGCTGCCGCTAACATCCGGTATCCAACGGGGGACGGGTCAGAAAACCGGCGACCGACGAACTGTCGATGACCTGAATTTGGCCTTTCAACTGTGGCTATTCAAGGGCACGGAAGATTACAAATCTGTAACAAACCCGTTATCGCGACGTGATGGATTTCTTTCACGTGGACGGTTGTTTCTCCTGACAAGGGAGCGGTTTCCTTTATCGCGGCTTTCCTCTAATTCTACCTTATGAAAAAAGGCGATCATCTCTTTCTCGTTGACGGCTCGGGTTATATTTTCCGCGCCTATCATGCCCTGCCACCGCTGACCCGCAAGACGGATGGTCTGCCGGTCGGCGCCGTCTCGGGCTTCTGCAACATGCTGTGGAAGCTCTTGAAGGATGCGCGCAACACGGATGTCGGCGTGGTGCCGACCCATTTTGCGGTCATTTTCGACTATTCGTCGAAGACCTTCCGCAACGAGCTTTATCCCGATTACAAGGCCAACCGTACCGCGCCGCCGGAAGACCTGATCCCGCAATTCGGCCTTATCCGCCAGGCAACGCGCGCCTTCAACCTGCCCTGCATCGAGAAGGAAGGTTTCGAGGCCGACGACCTGATCGCGACCTATGCCCGCATCGCGGCGGAAGCGGGCGGCGATGTTACGATCATTTCGTCCGACAAGGACCTCATGCAGCTCGTGACGCCAAGCGTGTCGATGTATGACAGCATGAAGGACAAGCAGATTTCGATCCCCGAAGTGATCGAAAAATGGGGCGTTCCGCCGGAAAAGATGATCGACCTTCAATCGCTGACCGGCGACAGCACCGACAATGTGCCGGGCATTCCCGGTATCGGGCCGAAGACGGCGGCACAGTTGCTGGAGGAATTCGGCGATCTCGACACGCTTCTGGCCCGCGCCTCCGAAATCAAGCAGAACAAGCGCCGCGAGAATATTCTGGCCTTTGCCGACCAGACAAAGATCGCGCGCGAGCTTGTGACGCTGAAGAACGACGTGCCGCTGGACGTCGATCTGGATGGGCTTGTGCTGGAGCCGCAGAACGGGCCGAAGCTGATCGGTTTCCTCAAGGCTATGGAATTTACCTCGCTCACTCGCCGCGTGGCCGAGGCGACCGACACGGACGCTTCAGCCGTCGAGCCTTGCCATGTCGAAACAAGCTGGGGCTCCGACGCATCCACCGCCGATATTCACGGGCCGGACATGGATGTTCCGTCCAAGGCGGATGGCGAAGTGACGGTCGTTGCCGTGACGGCAACGGTCACCGTTTCCACGACAGAAGCCGGGTACAGGCCGACAGCGCTTGCCGAAAAACGTGCCGAAGCAGCGCGCGCGCAAAAGATCGATACGAGTGCCTATACCTGCATTCGCGATATCGCGACATTGAAGCTCTGGCTTGCTGAAGCGATGGAAACCGGCCTCCTGGCCTTTGACACGGAAACCACTTCGGTCGATCCGATGCAGGCGGAACTGGTCGGGTTTTCGCTGGCGCTGGCGCCGGGCAGGGCCGCTTACATTCCGCTCCAGCACAAATCCGGTGCGGGTGATCTTCTGGGCGGCGGCATGGTCGAGGGGCAGATTCCGCTGGGCGAAGCGCTGGCTGCCTTGAAGGTGGTGCTTGAAGACGCTTCGGTCCTCAAGATCGCGCAGAACATGAAATATGACTGGCTGGTCATGCGACGCTACGGGATCAACACCGTGTCGTTCGACGATACGATGCTGATTTCCTACGTACTGGACGCAGGCACCGGCAGCCACGGCATGGACCCGCTGTCCGAACGCTGGCTTGGTCACACGCCGATTGCCTACAAGGACGTGGCGGGCAGCGGCAAGAGCGCCGTAACGTTCGATATGGTCGATATCGACCGGGCGACGGCCTATGCGGCGGAAGATGCCGATGTCACGCTGCGTCTCTGGCAGGTGCTTAAGCCGCGCCTTGCGGCGGAAGGGCTGATGTCGGTCTATGAACGTCTGGAGCGTCCGCTGATCGATGTGCTGGCGCGCATGGAAGAGCGCGGCATTTCCGTCGACCGGCAGGTGCTTTCGCGCCTTTCCGGCGATCTGGCGCAGGCTGCCGCTGCCTATGAAGACGAAATTTACGAGCTTGCGGGCGAGAAATTCACCATTGGTTCGCCCAAGCAGCTTGGCGACATTCTTTTCGGCAAGATGGGTCTGCCGGGCGCATCCAAGACCAAGACCGGCCAGTGGTCGACCTCCGCGCAGGTGCTGGAAGACCTTGCCGCCGAAGGCCATCCGCTTCCGCGCAAGATCGTGGACTGGCGCCAGCTCACCAAGCTCAAATCCACCTATACGGATGCGCTGCCGGGTTTCATCAACCCCGAAACGAAGCGCGTTCATACATGCTATGCGATGGCGTCCACATCGACGGGGCGCCTCTCGTCATCGGACCCGAATTTGCAGAATATTCCGGTGCGCACCGCCGAGGGCCGCAAGATCAGGACCGCCTTCATCGCCGAACCCGGCAACAAGCTGATTTCGGCCGACTACAGCCAGATCGAGCTGCGGGTTCTCGCGCATGTTGCTGATATTCCGCAATTGAAACAGGCATTTGCCGACGGCATCGATATTCACGCCATGACGGCGTCGGAAATGTTCGGCGTGCCGGTGGAGGGCATGCCGTCGGAAGTGCGCCGCCGCGCCAAGGCGATCAATTTCGGCATCATCTACGGCATTTCCGCTTTCGGTCTGGCGAACCAGCTTTCAATCCCGCGTGAGGAAGCCGGGCAATATATCCGCACCTATTTCGAGCGCTTTCCCGGCATCAAGGACTATATGGAGGCGACCAAGGCTTTCGCGCGCGAGCATGGCTATGTCGAAACCATTTTTGGCCGTCGCGCCCATTATCCCGATATCAGGGCATCCAATCCGCAGATACGCGCCTTCAACGAACGCGCCGCCATCAATGCGCCCATTCAGGGTTCGGCTGCCGATATCATCCGTCGCGCCATGATCCGCATGGAGGATGCGCTGAGGTCGGAAAATCTCGCCGCGCGCATGCTGCTGCAAGTGCACGACGAACTGATCTTCGAAGTGCCTGATAATGAAGTCGAAAAGACAATTCCGGTCGTGCGTCATGTGATGGAAAATGCGGCAATGCCTGCCGTCTCGCTTGCCGTGCCGCTGCATGTCGATGCGCGTGCAGCGCATAACTGGGATGAGGCTCACTAGGGTCAGGACCTATTAATTTGGTGAAAATGGTGTGAGGCCATCCGTTTGGATACGAGGAGAAAAGGCGAAGGAAATGTGGTTCATTTTCGAGCTTTTTCGACGAAATTGCCGGGCGGATGGACCACATTCTCTGGACACCGAAATGACCGGCGATCTGCTGCGTCGAACCGCTTGACCGGGGGAACTAAAGCCTTAAACGGTTGACGTGGTAGGCCCAACCCTATAGGGAAGCATCAATTCTGTTGCTTCGGTGGTCGTCAGGGGAGTCGTGGACAAGTGGGTCCGCGACCAATGGGTATACGACTTGAGAAGCTTTTTTCGTGAAAGTGGTTCATGTCTTTGCCCGAAACCATCGCTCCGGCTCTGTCCGGAGCATTAGCCGCTCGCGGTTATAATACGCTCACCGCCGTCCAGAATGCTGTTCTGGCTCCCGAAACGCTCGATGCCGACCTTCTCGTTTCCGCACAGACCGGATCGGGCAAGACGGTCGCGTTCGGCCTCGCCATGGCCAACACCATCCTCGAAGATGAGCTGCGTTTTGGCGATGCGGCTGCTCCGCTTGCCATGATCATCGCCCCGACGCGCGAACTGGCGCTTCAGGTTCGTCGCGAGCTGGAATGGCTCTATGCCGATACCGGCGCGCGCATCGCATCCTGCGTTGGCGGCATGGATATCCGCACCGAACGCCGTGCGCTCGAACGTGGCGCCCATATCGTTGTCGGCACGCCCGGACGCCTGCGCGACCATATCACCCGCGATGCCCTCGACATGTCGGAACTGCGTGCCGTCGTGCTTGATGAAGCCGACGAAATGCTCGACATGGGCTTTCGCGAGGACCTCGAATTCATTCTCGGCGAAGCACCGGAAGACCGTCGCACGCTGATGTTCTCGGCAACCGTGCCGAAGCCGATTGCCCAGCTTGCCAAGCGCTTCCAGAACGATGCGCTGCGCATCACCGTCCAGAGCGAAACCAGCCAGCACGCCGACATCGATTATGTGGCCATGCCGGTGCCGCCGCATGAGCGCGACCACGCGATCATCAATACGCTGCTCTATTACGATAGCCAGAACTCGATCATTTTCTGCTCGACCCGTGAAGCGGTGAAGCACATGGCGAGCCGGCTTTCCAATCGCGGTTTTGCCGTCGTGGCCCTGTCAGGCGAACTCAGCCAGGCCGAACGCAACAATGCGCTTCAGGCCATGCGTGATGGCCGCGCCCGCGTCTGCGTCGCGACCGACGTTGCCGCGCGCGGTATCGACCTGCCCAATCTCGATCTGGTTATTCACGCCGATCTGCCGAACAACCCGGAAACAATGCTGCACCGTTCGGGCCGTACTGGCCGCGCCGGTCGCAAGGGCACCTGTGTTCTGGTCGTGCCGTTCTCGCGCCGCCGCACCGCCGAGCGTCTTTTGCATATGGCGAAGCTCGATGCGCAGACGGTTCCCGCACCAAGCATCGCCGCTGTTCAGGGCAAGACCAATGAGCGCATCCTGAATGCCGAAGTCTTCAACCAGCCAGTTGAAGAAGAATATCAGGATCTCCTCAAGGCGCTGACCGAGCGTTATACGCCGGAACAGATTGCGAGTGCTTTCCTCAACCGCGAAGTGGCTTCCTACCCGGCAGCGGAAGAAGTTTCTGACGCGCCGGTGCATCCGGTTGGCGGCAAGAAGCCCAAAGATCGTTTTGAACGGGGGGATCGTTTTGAAAAAGGCGAACGTTCTGATCGTTTCGACCGTGGCGACCGCCGTGATCGTGGCGAACCGGGCGAGCGTTTCGACCGCAATGCATCGTTTGACGGCGTGTGGTTCTCGGTCTCCGCTGGCCGCAAGCATCGCGCCGATCCAAAATGGCTGCTCCCGCTCATCTGCAAGGCAGGTGACGTATCGAAGCGTGATGTCGGTTCGATCAAGATTTTCGACAACGAAACCCGTTTCGAAATCACAGCCTCGAAGGCTGACGAGTTCCGCCGTTCGGTCGAGGAACGCGGCACGGGCGAAAAGGGCCTCGTGATCCGCACTGCCGTTGCAGGTGCAGGCGGCGACGCTGCTCCGCGCGAAGGTCGGGGTGGTTTCAAGCCGCGTGGCGACAAGTTCAAGGAAGGCGGCTTCCGCGACGGCTACAAGAGCGATGGCTATAAGGGCGACCGCTCCAAGGGCGAGAAGTGGGACAAGCCGCGCGATTTCTCCCGCGGAGACGACTTCAAGAAAGACGGCTTCAAAAAGGGCGGTAAAAAGCCTGAAGGCGGCGGTTACGCCAAGAAGCGTCGCGGCGAATAAACTTACTGCATAGAATAATGAAAAGCCCCGGATTTCCGGGGCTTTTCTATCAAACATCCAGATTGGCGACGCTCAGCGCGTTTTCCTGGATGAACTCGCGGCGCGGTTCCACCTCGTCGCCCATGAGGCGCGAGAACAGGGAATCCGCGTCGGTCGCATCCGTCACCTTGACCTGCAGCAGCGAACGCACATTCGGATCGAGCGTGGTTTCCCAAAGCTGTTCGGCGTTCATTTCGCCCAGGCCTTTGTAGCGCTGCAGGGTCAGGCCCTTGCGGCCAGTCGCGAAGATTGCATCGAGCAGGCCCATCGGACCGGAAAGCGTCTCCACCTTGTCCTTGCGGCGCAGCACCGGCGGTTCAGCAAAGACTTCCGACAGGCGTGCCGCCACGCGGTCGATCTGGCGGGCATCGGCAGAGCCGAGCAGCGCCATGTCGAGAAACGCAATATCCTTCACGCCACGCACCATGCGCTCGAAACGATAGCCGCCGTCTTCCGTCACATGGGCCGTCCAGCCACGCTCGGTTTCTTCCGAGATCATGTCGAGACGCTTTGCAACAGTATCGGCGGAAGCTTGCGCGGTTGCATTGTCTTTCGAGGCATCCGGGTTAAGCAGCCCGGCAATGGCGGCCTGTTCCACCACGCGGCGATCATAGCGCGTATGAAGACCGGCCAGAAGCTGGCGCATGGTGCGCGCATCTTCCACCACCGAACGCAGGTCCGGCCCGGCGCGAACTTCGCCGCTTGCCATTTCCAGCGTCGCTTCTTCAAGACCTGTCTCGATGAGGAAGTCCTCGAAAGCAGCCTCATTCTTGATATATTGCGAGGACTTGCCGCGCGACACCTTATAGAGCGGCGGCTGCGCAATATAGATATGGCCGCGCTCGATCAGTTCCGGCATCTGGCGGAAGAAGAAGGTCAGCAGCAATGTGCGAATATGCGCGCCGTCGACGTCAGCGTCGGTCATGATGATGATCTTGTGATAGCGCAGCTTGTCCGGATTGAAGCCGTGCGTCTCATCCTTGCCGATCGACGTGCCAAGCGCGGTGATCAGCGTGCCGACCTGATCGGACGAGATCATGCGATCGAAACGCACGCGCTCAACATTGAGGATCTTGCCGCGCAGCGGCAGGATGGCCTGGTTCTGGCGCGAACGGCCGCTCTTGGCGGAACCGCCTGCGGAGTCACCCTCGACGATGAAGATTTCGGACTTGGCCGGGTCGCGTTCCTGACAATCGGCAAGCTTGCCGGGCAGGGACGTCACGCTCAGATTGCTCTTGCGCGTGATATCGCGGGCCTTGCGGGCTGCTTCACGGGCTGCGGCTGCCTGAATGACCTTCTCGACCACGGCCTTGCCGCCTGCCGGATGTTCTTCCAGCCATGTCGAAAGCGCCTCGTTGACGAGGCTTTCCACCACGGGGCGCACTTCCGAGGAAACCAGCTTGTCCTTGGTCTGCGACGAGAATTTCGGATCGGGAACCTTGACCGAAAGAACGGCGGTCAGGCCTTCACGGCAGTCATCGCCGGTGAGCGTCACCTTTTCCTTCTTGGTCATGCCCGAAGCATCGGCATAGCCCGTCACCTGACGCGTCAGCGCGCCACGGAAACCGGCCAGATGCGTGCCGCCGTCGCGCTGCGGGATGTTGTTGGTGAAGCACAGCACCTTTTCGTGGTAGGAATCGTTCCACCACATGGCGACTTCCACCGTCATGCCGTCTTTTTCATTGCGGATATAGATCGGCTCTTCCAGAAGCGACTTCTTGCTCTGGTCGATATATTTCACGAATTCGATCAGGCCGCCGTCATAGTGCAGTTCATGTTCCTTGACGTCGGCATGGCGGCGGTCGGCAAGCTTGATGCGGACGCCGGAATTGAGGAAGGCAAGCTCACGCAGACGGCGCTCCAGCGTATCGAAATCGAACTCGACCATGGAGAAGGTCTCAGGTGAAGGCAGGAAGCTCACTTCCGTCCCGGTTTCATCGCCCGCATCGCCGGTCACCACGAGCGGAGCATCGGCAACGCCATGGGTGAAGCTCATTTCATGAATCTTGCCAGCGCGGCGGATCTTCAGCCTCAGCCAGATCGACAGCGCATTCACCACCGACACGCCGACGCCGTGTAGACCGCCGGAGACCTTGTAGGAATTCTGGTCGAACTTGCCGCCAGCGTGGAGCTGGGTCATGATGACTTCGGCAGCCGAAACGCCTTCTTCCTTATGGATATCGGTCGGAATACCGCGACCATTGTCGGTCACGGTGCAAGATCCGTCCGGGTTGAGGGTGACGGTGACAAGCGTGGCATGTCCTGCCAGCGCTTCATCGATCGCATTGTCCACGACCTCGTAGACCATATGATGCAGGCCGGAGCCGTCATCCGTGTCACCGATATACATGCCGGGCCGCTTGCGAACGGCGTCCAGACCTTTCAGAACACGAATGGAATCCGCGCCATATTCGGCGGGGGCTTCGGAATTCATCTCGGGCATCTCGCTCATGAAAATCTTTCGAAAAACGCGCTGCGAATGCAGCTTCAAAGATATGTCGAATCACGCGACAAACATGGCTTTAATATAGGTGCTAACGGCTATTTTTCCAAATTTTGGCGGTAAATTTGCCGGGGATTCCGGCAGTCTGTCCATATCAGGGTGATCCCGGCGCCACGCGGCTTCTGGAACCGCCACAATTGACGCTTATATCCGGTTTGGCGGGGGCGTTCGTGACCTGTTTGGAGCATGATCCAAACAGATTGAAACGCGCTCTGTGGCGAAAGGAACGCTTGATGGAAACTGCGAACGTCATGAGCGAAAGACCGGGTCCATTCGTGCCGCCTGCACCGCGACCGCGCGAAAAGCCGGTGGGGCGTTTCGAGATGATGCGGGTCGTCTACAGGAACCCGCTCGAGCTTTGGGGCGAGCCTTCCTATAACGAGCGCTGGATTTCCGTCAGCTGGTTCGGCATGAAAACCATCATCGCCAACGATCCGGGGCTGATCCGCCATGTGCTGGTCGACAATGCCGCCAATTATCCGATGTCCGCCATTCGCCAGCGCGTGTTGCGTCCGCTATTGCGTGACGGTCTGCTGACGGCTGAGGGGCAGGTGTGGAAGCGGTCGCGAAAGGCCATGGCTCCGGTTTTCACGCCGCGTCATATCGGCGGTTTTGCCGAGACCATGCGCGACCGGTCGCTTCGCTTCGCCGAGCGATACAAGACGCCCGGCACGATTACCGATGTCGCCCATGACATGACGCTCCTGACCTACGATATTCTCGCTGAAACCTTGTTTTCGGGCGAGATCGCGGGCGATCCAAACGATTTTGCCCATCAGATCGACAGGCTGTTCGAAACGATGGGGCGGGTCGATCCGTTCGATCTTCTGGGGCTGCCTGACTGGCTTCCGCGCTTCACGCGCCTGCGTGGACAGCAATCGCTGGGTTTCTTCCGCGAGCTGGTTTCAAACACCATAGCGCTCCGCAAAGCCCGCAAGGACAGGGGCGAAGACGTGCCGAGCGACTTCCTTACCCTGCTTTTGCGCGCCGAAGGGCCGGACGGCCTGAGCCGCTCCGAGATCGAAGACAACATCATCACCTTCATCGGCGCAGGGCATGAGACAACCGCCCGTGCTCTTGGCTGGACGCTCTATCTGCTCGCCAAGGCGCCCCGCGAGCGCGAACGTATTGAAACAGAAATCGACAGCTTTTTTGCACGGGGCGGGCGCGATCTGCCGCCGCAGGACTGGCTGGCCTCGCTGCCTTTCACGCGGGCGGCCTTCGAGGAGGCGATGCGGCTTTATCCGCCAGCACCCTCGATCAATCGCGAGGCTGCGACCGACGATACATATGGCGATCTGAAAATCCCCAAGGGCGCCACCGTGCTGGTCATGCCGTGGGTCATTCATCGCCACAGGCTCTACTGGGATCAGCCGGATGCTTTCATGCCCGAACGCTTCTGGCCCGAAAACCGGGACAAGCTCGACCGCTTTCAATATCTGCCCTTCGGTGCGGGACCGCGCGTCTGCATCGGCGCAAGCTTTGCCTTGCAGGAGGCGGTCATTGCGCTGGCAACCTTGCTGGATGGCCACCGTTTCGAGGCCCTCGAAACCACGAAGCCCTGGCCCGTACAGAAACTTACCACCCAGCCGCAAGGCGGTCTGCCGATGAAGGTTCTGAAGCGTTGATCAGCGCTTCAGACGCTCCGCATGCCAGCGCAGATGATCACCCATGAAGGTCGAAATGAAGAAATAGGAATGGTCATAGCCGTCGCGCATATTGAGCGTGAGCGGAATGCCAGCCTTCTTGCATGCCTCTTCCAGCAGCCAGGGCCGGAGACCATCGTCAAGAAATCCGTCGGCGGTGCCCTGATCTACCAGAAACTCCGGGAACCGGTAGCCGTCCTCGATCAGAAGGGTAGCATCATAGGCACGCCATGCCCGCTCTTCCGGTCCGAGATATTTTTCGAGAGCCGGTCTGGACCATCCCGCCGTTGATGGCTGAACGATGGGAGCGAAAGCCGAGGCTGACTTGAAGCGGTCCGGGTTTTTGAGCGCTATCGTCAGCGCGCCGTGCCCGCCCATGGAATGGCCGGTTATTGCCTGACGCGACATGTCGAGCGGAAAGTTTTCCGCCACCAGATCGGTCAGCTCTTCCGTGATGTAGCTATACATCCGGTAGTTCCTGGCAAAGGGTTCCTGCGTCGCATCGACATAGAACCCGGCACCCTTGCCGAACTGCCAGTTGTCCGGTTCATCAGGAATGTCGTCCCCGCGTGGGCTGGTATCGGGGCAAATGACGGCAATTCCCAATTCTGCAGCCATTTGCCGATATTCGCCCTTGTCCATCACGTTCTGATGCGTGCAGGTGAGACCGGAGAGATACCACAATACCGGCACCGGACCGTTCGCGGCCTGTGGCGGCAGGAAGACGGCAAAGGTCATGTCGCACTGGTTTGTCGCGCTCTTGTGGCGATAAACGTCCTGCGTTCCATCAAAACATTTTGCAGTCGAAATGGTTTCCATAAAGAAATTCCCGGTTTGATTCAGCTTCCGAGCGCCACCGCGACATTGACGGAAGCGGCGACCAGCACGGTGTTGAAGAAGAAGGACACGATGCTATGCAGCAGCGTGATCTTGCGCATGGCAGGCGTCGTGACGCTGGTGTCGGACGTCTGCGCCGTCATGCCGATGACATAGGCAAAATAGGCGAAATCCCATCCGGAAGGTTCCGGTGTGCCGGGAAACTCGAAGCCGCCTCGGTGGCGGCTGGCATGGCTGCTGTCGTTGCCAGCAGGTTGGCCCGGTTGCCAATAGACATGGGCATAATGCAGTGCCGTCATCATGTGAATGGTGAACCAGCCAAGCGGCACCGATGCCAGCGTCACCACCAGGGCAAAGGCATCGGCCTGCGGTTGCCGGTTGATGAGGATGAACAGGGAAGCCACTGCCACCAGGACGGTGGCGAAGGTCACAAGGAAGATAATCCAGACCGGCTCATCGGCGCTGGCAGCGTGCTTCTTCAAGTGCGCAGCCGTAAGCTTTGGCAGCGCAAAGAGCGTCAGCGCGAGATAGAACACGAAGAAGCAGTTGGCACCGATGACGGGTGCGAGTTCCCGGTCAACCAGCCAGGCAATGATATATGCTGCCACGCCGCCAAAGGCGCCAAGATAGAAGGACATATGGCGGCGCAGCAAAAACATCAGGCAACCGTTTCCCTTGGTTCCAATCGCATGTCGACATGCGGAATGCCGTCCTCAAGATACTCGTCAGAAATCGCCATGAAGCCAAACGAGCCATAGAATTTCCGCAGATGGCTTTGTCCGCCGAGTTCGATCGCCATGCCCGGAAAACGCGCCTGAGCAAATTCGATGGCCTCTTTCATCAGCCGCTGTCCGAGCTTGTAGCCGCGATAATCCGGCGCCACGACGACACGTCCGATCTTGACCGGCTTTCCACCCTGTTCCGGTGGAAGAACTCGCAGGCTCGCCGCAAGTTCCTCACCATCGAGAATGCGCAGGTGAAACGCCTCTAAATCCTTGCCGTCGATCTCTGGATAAGGACATTTCTGTTCGACAACGAAGACGTCCACGCGCAGTTTCAGCATCGCATAAAGTGCGCGCGGGGTCAGGGCGTCAATTTCATCCCACTGGGAAACGAGAAGCTTTTCAGCCATCAGTAAACAATCACCGAACGGATGGACTTGCCTTCATGCATGAGGTCGAAGGCAGTGTTGATTTCATCAAGCGGCATAGTGTGGGTGATAAGATCATCGATATTGATCTTGCCTTCCATGTACCAGTCCACGATCTTCGGCACGTCGGTGCGACCGCGCGCGCCACCAAAGGCGGTGCCCTTCCAGACGCGTCCTGTAACCAGCTGGAACGGACGCGTGGCGATTTCCTTACCCGCTTCCGCAACGCCAATGATGATCGATTCACCCCAGCCGCGGTGGCAGCATTCCAGCGCCTGTCGCATGACATCGGTATTGCCGGTAGCATCGAAGGAATAGTCCGCGCCGCCGTCGGTCAGATCCTGAATGGCCTGCACCACCTTGTCATTGCCGATCTCGCGCGGGTTGATGAAGTCGGTCATGCCGAACTTTTTCGCCATTTCGACCTTGGCCGGATTGATGTCCACGCCGATGATCTTATCCGCGCCCACCATGCGGGCACCTTGAATGACATTAAGGCCGATGCCGCCGAGACCGAACACCACGACATTGGAGCCCGGACGAACCTTTGCGGTATAGATCACCGCGCCAATGCCGGTGGTGACGCCACAGCCGATATAGCAGATCTTGTCGAAAGGGGCGTCTTCGCGCACTTTCGCCACCGCGATTTCCGGCAGAACCGTGAAGTTGGAGAAGGTGGAGCAGCCCATATAGTGGAAGACTTCGCCGCCATCGCAGGAAAAGCGCGTGGTGCGGTCGGGCATCAGGCCCTGGCCTTGCGTGGCGCGGATCGAGGTGCACAGGTTCGAGCGCTGCGACAGGCAGGTTTTGCACTGGCGGCATTCCGGCGTGTAGAGCGGAATGACATGGTCGCCCGGCTTGACGGAGGTCACGCCTGCGCCCACTTCGCGCACGATGCCAGCCCCTTCATGGCCGAGGATGGCCGGGAACTTGCCTTCGGAATCGAGGCCCGACAGCGTATAGGCATCGGTATGGCAAACGCCCGTCGCCATGATTTCGACCAGCACTTCGCCAGCCTTCGGGCCGCCGATCTCGACGGTTTCGATGGTGAGCGGCTTCTTTGCCTCCCAGGCAACGGCTGCGCGTGACTTCATGGCGATGTTTTCCTTCCAGTTGTGTGTTGCGCGCCTATTTCAGATAGGTGCGCAAAATCCGCATGATTTCGTCAATTTGCGTATCGGAGTCCGCCTTGGCTTCCTGACCGCCTCCGGTTTCCTGTGCAAACGTCTCGCGAAAATGACTTTCCAGCACTTCCGCCATCAGCCCGTTGGCCGCGCCTCGCAACGCCGCGATCTGCTGCAGCAGTGCCGCGCATTCCGTGCCAGCCTCCACCGCGCGCTCCAGCGCTTCCGCCTGACCGCGAATGCGGCGCAGGCGCGTCAGGGCGCGCTTCTTGTCTTCCGGCGAATGTGGCATGGAATCTCCCGATCTCAATGAAATCTATATACTCCGGGGGAGTACGTCAATCGCCGAACACCAGCCGCAGGTGCAGAAGTGGATAGGGGCGTCCCTGGTCGTCTGTTTCCGAACGTCCGGTTTCGACAAATCCCATATGTCGGTAAAAGCCGACGCCTTGCAGGTTCTGCTCGTTCACATCGACAGTCAGAGGACTGCCGACAGCTTTTGCATGGGCTATCATCAGCTTGCCGATGCCTTTGCCGCGCTGGTCGGGGGCGATGAACAGGCTGTCGATATGATGATCGCTCATGCCCATAAAGCCGACCGGCTTGCCAGCGTCTTCAATAAGCCAGACTTCGACATTGGGCAGATATTGCTCGGCCACCAGCTTTTCGATTTCCAGAAAATCGTCGCGGCTGAGGAAGTCATGCGTGGCGAGAACGCTGGCGCGCCAGATTTCGGTCAAAGCGGGCGCATCTGCCTTGCTCGATTTTCGAATATGGATCATGTGGGTTTCCTGTGTGATAAGCACCAAAGCGAAGGCCTTATCTGACGGAAACTACTTTGACGAGCCTGCCTGATCTTCCTGTGACACGAATTCTGCCTCAGCTGGACGAGGCATTGGCGCATCATGCAAGCGCAGTCCTCGTCGCGCCGCCCGGTGCAGGCAAGACGACACTGGTGCCTGTTCACATGCTGAATGCCGCTTGGCGCGAGGACGGCATGATCGTGCTGCTTGAGCCGCGCCGTCTGGCGGCACGCGCTGCCGCCCGCCGCATGGCGCAGCTTCTGGGCGAGGAGCCGGGCGAAACCGTCGGCTACCGGATGCGCCTTGAAAGCAAGGTATCGGGCAAAACCAGAATCCTTGTCGTCACGGAGGGCGTTTTTGCACGCATGATCCTTGATGATCCAGATTTGAAGGGCGTTGCCGCAGTTCTCTTCGACGAATTCCACGAACGCAGTCTCGATGCGGATTTTGGTCTTGCTCTGGCGCTTGATGTGCAGGCCGCATTGCGTGACGACCTCAAGATTCTTGTCATGTCGGCAACGCTTGATGGCGCGCGTGTGGCATCGCTTCTCGGTGACGCGCCGGTGATCGAGAGCGAGGGACGCGCTTTTCCTGTCGATATCCGCTATCGCGACCGCAAGGCCGATGAACGGATCGAAGATGCGATAGCGCGGGCGATCCGCGACGCACTGGCGGACGAAACGGGCAGCATTCTGGCTTTCCTGCCAGGGCAGGGCGAGATTGAACGCACAGCGCGGCTTCTGGAAGGCCGTCTGCCGCCCGATGTGCTGCTCGCCCCGCTTTATGGCGCAATGGAAGGCCGCGATCAGGATGCGGCGATCAAGCCCGCACCGGCTGGGTATCGCAAGGTTGTTCTGGCGACCTCGATTGCCGAAACCTCCATCACGATAGACGGCGTGCGCGTGGTCATCGATAGCGGCCTTGCCCGCCTGCCGAAATATGAACCCGCTACAGGCCTGACCCGCCTCGAAACCGTGCGTACTTCGCGCGCGAGTGCCGATCAGCGCGCGGGCCGTGCCGGTCGTACCGAGCCGGGCATTGCTATCCGCCTCTGGCATCAGGGGCAAACGGCATCGCTTCCCGCTTTCTCGCCCCCGGAAATTCTGGAAGCCGATCTTTCCGGCCTTGTGCTTGATGCGGCTGCCTGGGGCGTGACTGATCCAGCAACCTTGTCGCTGCTCGACAAGCCGCCATTGCCTGCGCTCAAAGAGGCCAAGGCACTGCTTAGCCGGCTTGGTGCGCTTGATGATGCTGGACGCTTGACCGCAGATGGTGAGGCTATGCGCTCACTCGCCCTGCCTGCACGCCTTGCGCATATGGTGGCGGAAGCGGGTAAACGCGGCGAGGCTCTGCGGGCGGCAGAGCTTGCTGTTCTTCTGACCGAGCGCGGCCTTGGCGGCAATGAAACCGACCTCGATACGCGCATGGCGCGGTTCCGCAATGATCGTTCTGATCGCGCCCAGCGTGCCAAAGGCTTGGCGAAACGGTTGGCTGCAAATGTGCCCAATAAAGGCGAACCAGCCGGTTCAAGCGTTGGCCGCATGCTCATTGACGCCTATCCAGACCGTGTCGCCAAAGCGCGTGGGGCAACGGGACAATTCCTGCTCGCCAATGGACGCGGAGGCGAGGTCGATCCTGCCATCAGTTTGAGCCGCGCATCGTGGCTGGTGGTTGCCGATATGACGGGCAAGGCAGGACGGGCGCGTGTTCTTTCTGCTGCGGAAGTCAGCGAAACAGAAATCCGCGCTGCCTTGGGCGGCAAAATCGAGAGTGGACGACAAGTTGTCTACGATCCGGAAAAGAATGCCTTGCGGGCGCGCGAAGCCGTGCGCATTGGCGCTATCGCTCTCTCTGAAAAGCCGCTCGCCGCTCCTTCCGGAAGTGCTGCCGACGAAGGTGTGATTGCCGCCGTGCGTGAACATGGGCTTTCCATCCTGCCGTGGGGCAAGGAGGCGGACACCCTGCGCCGACGGCTTGGCTGGCTTCATCGCGGTCTGGGCGACCCGTGGCCGTCGATGGATGACGAAACGCTTCTGGAAAGGCTTGAAGACTGGCTGCTGCCCTTCCTGACGGGGGAAGCCCAACTCGACCGCATTCCAGCGCATGCGCTGAAAAACGGTCTGATAAGCCTCGTACCCTTCGACCTCCAGCGCAGTGTCGACCAGCTTGCGCCGACACATTTCGAAGTGCCCACCGGATCGAATATTCCGATCCGATACGATGCCGAAGAGCCGGTGATCGCGGTGCGCGTGCAGGAACTGTTCGGCCTTGGCGCGCATCCTTCCATCGCCAATGGCAAGGTGCCGCTTTTGCTGGAGCTTCTCTCTCCGGCTCACCGTCCCATCCAGATAACTCGCGATCTTCCGGGCTTCTGGAAAGGCTCATGGGCCGATGTGCGTTCCGATATGCGTGGCCGTTATCCGAAACATGTCTGGCCGGAAGACCCGGCCAATGCGCAAGCAACGCGCCGCGCCAAGCCGCGTGGTACCTAGGTGTTTGATCCCACCATGTCATGGCTTGGTTTTCGTTTGAAGATTTCGGACTTTGTGTTGCTGGGTTGTAGGATGGCCTCGCACCATTTCCATCAAATTAGTAGGTCCTGCCCCCCCAATCCCGCCCTGCGACCGGATAACGCAGTTTCGCTTGCTTTCTGGTCCGGGCTTGCCTCATAAGGGCCTGACGAGGGACCCAATGCACGCAGAATTCGAGAATCGCGCTTCCAATCTTTCGCGCCGCCCGCGCCTGACCACGTTGATACGGGTGCGCTGGCTGGCCATTGCCGGACAGACGGCGGCGGTCATGTTCGTGGCGCTCTATCTGCAATTCCCTTTTGCCGTGGGCATCTGTTTTGCGCTGATCGCCTGTTCGGCCTGGCTCAATCTCTATCTGGCTTTTCGCTTTCCGACCAACCACCGGCTCAATCCTGCCGCCGCAAGTCTCGTGCTGGCCTTCGACATTCTGCAACTGGCAGGGCTTCTTTATCTGACCGGCGGGCTGCAAAACCCGTTCATCGTCTTGATGATCGTGCCCGTCATCATCTCGGCGACGTCGCTTTCGGCGCGACATACACTGGTGCTTGCCCTGCTGGTGGTTGCCTGTACTTCCGTGCTAACCATCCGGCACGAGCCGCTGCCCTGGTATCCGGGCGAAACACTGGACCTGCCGTTCCTGTTCGTGATCGGCATCTGGTGCGCCATCATTTCGGCGCTCGGCTTCACCGGCGTGTACGCCTATCGCATCGCCGAGGAAGCGCGGCAGCTTGGTGACGCATTGAGCGCCGCCGAACTTATTCTCCAGCGCGAACAGCATTTGTCGGCGCTGGACGGGCTTGCTGCAGCCGCAGCGCATGAACTGGGCACGCCACTGGCGACGATTGCGCTGGTGGTGAAAGAAATGCAGCGCGCCCGCACCACCGATCCGGGCCTTGCCGAAGACATTGCCCTGCTTCACTCACAGACCCAGCGCTGCCGTGAAATTCTTCAGCGGCTGACCAGCCTATCGTCCGAAGGCGAAGAACATATGTCGCGCCTGCCGCTTTCCTCGTTGATCGAAGAAGTGATCGCGCCGCACCGCAACTTCGGCATCACCATCGACGTGCAAAAAACGGAAGGTCCGAAACCGGAACCCGTCACCCGGCGCAATCCGGGCCTGCTTTATGGGCTCGGTAATCTGGTGGAAAATGCTGTCGATTTTGCCCGCGACACGGTCAATGTCACCTGGGGCTGGACCGAAGGTCATGTGAGTGTGACTATTCAGGACGATGGCGACGGTTTCAAACCGGAAATCCTCGACCGCATCGGCGAGCCCTATATGACGAGCCGCGACAATACCCGAAATGGCGGCGGCCTCGGCCTTGGCCTGTTCATCGCCAAAACCTTGCTGGAGCGCTCGGGCGCGCATATCACCTTCCGCAATCGCAACAATCCGGGGCAGGGCGCGGAGGTAAAGGTGGTCTGGCCGCGTTCCGCATTTACGTCCGCCTGAAGCGGGCTTGCGGCGCCAACGCTATTTTCCCATCAAATCTTCGTGGTCATTTTTTAAAAAGCGATGCAAATACAATTGGTTACAATGTTCTTACAAATGGCCTGATGTTGAAATTGCTTCAACAATTCAGTGGCTATTTGACTTTTTGACGCAGGGGTATCAATAAGGAAAGAAAAATACAGGCAGGAAGCACCCGATGGACGACTTGAAGCAGGAAGACACCGAAGCCATAGGCAACGATCCGACCCTCCTTCTGGTTGATGACGACAAGCCCTTCTTGCAGCGCCTTGCCCGCGCCATGGAGAGCCGGGGTTTTCAGGTCACGACTGCGGAATCGGTTGAAGAAGGCATTGCCGCCGCCAAGGTGGCCGCGCCGGCCTATGCAGTCGTGGATATGCGGCTCGGCGATGGCAACGGTCTCGACGTCATCGAGGCTATTCGTTCGCGCCGTGCCGATACACGCGCCATCGTCCTCACCGGATACGGCAATATCGCTACCGCTGTGAATGCCGTTAAGCTGGGCGCCATCGACTATCTGTCGAAGCCCGCCGATGCGGATGAAGTCTTTGCGGCATTGACCCGCCGTCCGGGTGAAAAGGTTGCGCCGCCAGAAAATCCGATGTCTGCCGACCGCGTACGCTGGGAACATATCCAGCGCGTCTACGAAATGTGCGAACGCAACGTTTCCGAGACCGCACGCCGGCTCAACATGCACCGCCGCACATTGCAGCGCATTCTAGCGAAGCGCGCCCCGCGCTAAATCAGGTCAGTCCATTTCGGTCTCGGGCATATCGAGACCGGCAAGTTCGGCAATTGTCAGACGCGCAGCGCCTGCGCGTGCAAAGCGCAACATCAGTGCTTTTCGGGTAGCGCCGGGCAATTTATGTTCCGGCGCGTCGCGCAGAATTTCCGCTCCATATCCGTCCGACAGGATGAAACCGCATTCTTGCGGAAATATTTCGCTCGGCACCGCCGGATGGGTGGCGAAGAACAGCCGGTCGCAATAAGCGCGATATTCAGGCCATTTGCGGTCCGCCTTCCAGTCCTCGATCGACGACTTGATTTCCACAATCCAGATTTCACCCTTGCGGCTGACCGCGATCAGGTCGGCGCGCCTGCCGGACGCCAGCGAAAGCTCGGGCAATGTCGCAAGACCCATTTCCAGAAAAAGGCGCTGCACGCCGCGCCGAACCAGCATGGCGTTCTCCGACTGCCGACCGTCGGAAAGGGGATGGGACTGATTGGGAATCACAATGGGCATGGCGCATTTTGTGCCGGGGTTTCCATCGAAACAATCGGAAATAAGGGATTGCCTGCCCGAAGGCCGGCCAGCATGGCAAAACATGGCCAAAAAATGTCAATTTCAAGGAATTTTCAATTTACGGTTAACGCACGGTTAACAATACTGCCTCATCTTCAGCAGGAACTGAGCGATTCGCTTCTATCTCCGACCGATCGCGGTCCCATTGACGGAATGAACCAATCTGGGGGAATGCATGAATTCTCGCGTCTTCAACTTGACGACTGCTCTTTTTCTGGCAGGTGCATTGGCAGGCTGCTCGACCGTAGGCGGCACTTTCTATACCGCTTCCTATTCTTCTGTCACTGACGCTGGCTATGTCGTCCCGGCCATCCCAAATGAAAAGATACCGGCGCAATATCGCCGCCAGATCGTTAAATATCCGACGGATGAAAAGCCGGGCACCATCATCGTCGATACGCGGGAAAGGTTCCTTTATCTCGTCATGCCGGAAGGCAAGGCCATGCGTTATGGCATTGGTGTGGGTCGAGAAGGTTTCGGCTGGTCCGGCACGGCGCGCGTCGCCATGAAGCGGGAATGGCCGACCTGGACGCCACCTTCGGCCATGATCAAGCGCCAGCCGGAGCTGGCAAAATACCGCAATGGCATGGACCCGGGCTTGCGCAATCCGCTCGGCGCGCGCGCCTTGTATCTCTTCAACAAAGGTGGTGACACAGGCTATCGTCTGCACGGCACGCCGGAATGGTGGTCCATCGGCAAGGCAATGTCTTCCGGCTGCATCCGCCTCATGAACCAGGACATCATGGATCTTTATGATCGCACCGAACAGGGCGCCAAGGTGATTGTGAAGCAATAAAAGATACGAAAAAGGCCGCTTCGAGCGGCCTTTTCAAGACAATCAGATAGAAATCAGATTTGTTCGACCTGCTGCACTTCCGGCACGAAATGGCGCAGAAGATTCTGAATGCCGTGCTTCAGCGTTGCCGTCGATGATGGGCAGCCGGAGCACGCGCCCTTCATGTTCAGGAATACGGTGCCATTTTCAAAACCTCGGAACGTGATATCGCCCCCATCCTGCGCCACTGCCGGGCGAACACGGGTTTCGATCAG
The DNA here is from genome assembly GCA_900473915.1 of Hyphomicrobiales bacterium. Taxonomy (GTDB): domain Bacteria; phylum Pseudomonadota; class Alphaproteobacteria; order Rhizobiales; family Rhizobiaceae; genus Brucella. Next base: position 321,472 of record UCNG01000020.1, read on the forward strand.
TTCCTTGATGATTTCGACGGTTTCGGCGTCGGCTTCATCGAAAAATTCTTCCTCGCCATGCGCGGCGGCGGCATCGGCATTGCTGTTGCCGGCCATTGCAGGCGCGCCGGACATGAAATGTTCCATGATCGTGCCAAGGATAGCAGGCTTCAGATGCTGCCATTCGCCATCGTCCTTGGTGACGGTGATGAAGTCATAGCCGAAGAAAACACCCGTTACGCCCGGAACCGAAAAGAGCTTGGCCGCAAGCGGCGAGGTGTTGCCAGCGGTGGAGGCGTCGCGGAAATCGGCGGTGCCTTCCGGCATGACCACCTTGCCGGGAAGAAACTTCAGGGTCGCCGGGTTGGGCGTGGTTTCAGTCTGGATGAACATGCCGGTTGTCCCGCTTTCAGATTTTGGAACGATTTTCGTAAGCGCAGATCCGCATGGACGCAAGCGCTGTCCCGATCTCGCGCGTATCAGTTGTCATCAATATAGGGTGATTACGTCACCGCATCAATGTCGTCGTCGCTCATACCCGCCGGAATGACCGTCACCGGGATCGGGAACTGCGCCCGACCGGCCAGCGATTGCACGAGGGGGCCGGGGCCTTCCTTGCCTGAACCGGCAGCCAGAACAAGAATGGCGATGTCCTGATCTTCCTCGATGAGGCAAATGAGTTCTTCGGCGGTTTCGCCTTCGCGGATGCTGATTTCAGGCTCGATCCCGTGATCGGCACGCACAGTTGCAGCAAATTTTTCGAGCGCTGCCCGCGCCCGATCCTGTGCTTCCGAGCGCATGATTTCACCTACGCCCAGAATTTGCTGGAAATCCGAATCGTCGATCACGAAAAGCAGGATGAGCGAGCCGCCCGTGTTTTTTGCACGGCGCGCCGCATAGGCAACGGCGCGTCCGCATTCGGGCGTTTCGTCGATGACAGCAAGAAACTTGCGGCGGTGACCGGCTTCCCGGCTAAGTCGTTTTGATACCATGGCCGCAATTTGCCATCGGGATTGATCGTCTGCAAGCTGGCATTTGGCAGGGCGCGAGGATCGAAACGCGCCCTGCTGATCAAGAAATTCAGTTCTGCAACCAGCCGACGATGTCGCGGACATGGCGCATGGTCTGTTCGGCGATCACGCCAGCCCGCTCGCCGCCATCGCGCAGAACGCTGTCGATGTAGGCCGGATCGGCGATCAGTCGGCGCATCTCGTGGGTGATCGGCGAAAGCTTCGCGACCGCCAGTTCGGCAAGCGATGCCTTGAATTCGGAGAACTGGCGTCCGCCGAATTCCTTCAGCACATCTTCCTTCGACTGGGAGGAAAGGGCCGCATAAATGCCAACCAGATTATCGGCTTCCGGACGACCGGCGAGGCCATCGAGTTCCGTGGGCAGGCCGTCGGAATCGGTCTTTGCCTTGCGGATTTTCTTGGTGATGGTCTCTTCGTCATCGATCAGGTTGATGCGCGACAGGTCCGACGGATCGGACTTCGACATCTTCTTGGTGCCATCGCGCAGCGACATGATCCGCATTGCCGGGCCGGAAATAACTGGCTCGGTGAGCGGGAAGAAGCCCGATACCTGCTCGTCACCAACCTGCATATCCACACCGATGCCGAGCGAGGCGATACGGTCGGAATAGTCATTGTTGAACTTCTGGGCGATATCGCGGGTCAGTTCCAGATGCTGCTTCTGGTCCTCGCCGACCGGTACTGCGGTGGCGCGATAAAGCAGGATGTCGGCGGCCATCAGGCTCGGATAGGCAAACAGGCCGAGCGAAGCATTTTCGCGGTCCTTGCCTGCCTTGTCCTTGAACTGGGTCATGCGGTTCATCCAGCCGATACGCGCGACGCAGTTGAACACCCATGCAAGCTCCGCATGCTGCATGACGCGGCTCTGGTTGAAAACGATGCTCTTCTTCGGATCAACACCAGCAGCGAGATAGGCAGCGGTCACCTCCCGGGTCGAGTTCGTTAACTCGGCCGGATCGGGTGAAATAGTCAGCGCATGCATATCGACGACACAATAGATGCAGTCGTTGGTGTTTTGCATGTCCACCCACTGCTTGATTGCCCCGAGATAATTGCCGAGGTGAAGATTTCCGGTCGGTTGTGCGCCGGAGAAAACAAGCGGTTTGAACGTGCTCATGATCGTTTCCTAAAAAAGTTAGCCCCGCCGGTGGAGAGCGGGGATTTTGAATGCTGGTCTTTTCGCAGAGACGCAGCCGCCTTTCAAGCGCGAATTATTGCTCGCTTTCAGGGGCTTTCTTTGCCGCGCCGCGCTTGATGTTGCGGCGGATCATCCCGGTATTCGCCCCGCCGAGACCGAAGGCAAAACCGAAATAAACCACCATTGCGGCGACCACGATTGCGGTCACGGTTCCCGCCCGTACAACGAGCGGCGCAGCCGAGGAAAGCTCATGGGCGAAGTAGCCGATGGCAAAATGGATGCCGGCAGCCATGATCGCGGCAGCGACGAGGAGGCGCGGAATGCGGGTGAGGAGTGGAATATCCTGCCCCCAATGGCCGCGCTTCACCAGTGTCGCGAAAAGCAACACGGCGTTGACCCAGCCCGCGACGATTTCAGCGGTGGCGATGCCGGTCGGTCCGAAATGCGGGAAAAGCGTGATGGCAAGCGAGACGTTCACCGCCACCGAAATGGCGGCAAAGATCATCGGCGTGCGGGTATCCTCGCGGGCGAAGAAGCCCGGAATGAACGCCTTTATCAGCACGAAAGCAGGAAGACCGAGGCCATAGATCGCCAGAATATTGGAGACGACGAGCGTGGAGTCCGGGCTGAACTTGCCGCGTTCGAACAGAAGACGGACGATGGGTTCCGACATGACGAGCAGGGCCGCCGCCGCTGGCAGCGTCAGAAACAATGTGAACTCGACCGAGCGGTTCTGCAGGTTCGACGCTTCTTTCATATGCCCGCCGCGCAGCGCGCGCGCCAGTTCCGGCAGCAGCACGGTCGCCACCGCGATGCCGACGACGCCGAGCGGAAGCTGATAGATGCGGTCTGCATAAACGAGCGAGGAAACCGCGCCTTCCATGCCTGAGGCGATGTTGGTGTTGATCAGCAGGTTTATCTGCGTGATGCCGCCGGTGATGGCGGCGGGAAGCGCCAGAACCAGCAACCGTTTGACATTGGAGGTGAGGCGCGGGCGGCGAAATCCGATCTTGATGCCTGCATTGCGCACGGCAATCCAGACGATGGCAAGCTGAACCAGGCCCGCAGCCATGACGCCCCAGGAAAGGCCGTAGCCGACCGAAAGCGCATCATAGCCGCGCCACCAGGCCACGGCCAGAACGCCAATCAGGATGATGTTGAGAAAAACCGGCGCGATAGCCGCGGCGAAATAGCGGTGCAGCGAATTGAGCATTCCGCCCATCATCGCAGCAAGCGACATGCAGGCGAGATAAGGAAACATGATGACGGCGAGACGTACCGTATTATCGAACTTCACCGGATCGTCGGTAAAACCCGGAGCGATGACCGTGCGCACGATGAAGGGCATCGAAAGTTCCATCACGATGGTCAGGAACAGAAGCACGGTGAAAAGCACGCCGAACACTTCTTCGGAAAAACGGCGTGCGCCGTCCATGCCGTTCTTTTCGATCTCCTTGGCAAAAAGCGGCACGAAGGCGGAATTGAACGCGCCTTCGGCAAACAGACGTCGGAATGTGTTTGGGAAACGGAAGGCGGCATTGAAAGCATCGGCCACTGGACCGGTGCCAAGTGCCGCCGCCATGAACATCTCGCGCGTGAAGCCGAAAATGCGGCTCATCAGCGTGCCGGACGCGACCGTGGCGAACTTTTTGACCAAACTCATTTACTGAAAAACCTATGCTGCGGCCTGCGACGAGCGGCCGTTTGTCTTGCTGCCATTTTCCGCGCCCAGCACACCAAGCAGCTTGCGCCTGATATTGCCCTGGCGGGTGGCGTTTGAAATCTTGTGGCCCACTAGGTCGGTTACGTAAAAACTGTCAATCACCTTCTCGCCAAACGTGGTGATATGGGCAGAAGCAATATCCAGTGAAAGGTCGGAAATAAGGCCGGTCAGTTCCGAAAGCAGACCGGGTCGATCCAGTCCTTCCACCTCGATGACGGTGAACTTGTTGGAGAGCGTGTTGTTGATCTCGACCCGCGGCTCCACCTTGAAAGCCTTGGCAGCCTTTTTCGGCTTGGTGCGCTTGGCCAGCACGTCGGGCAGATGCGCCTTGCCGGACAGGACATCCTCGATGACCTTGCCGACGCGTTCAGCGCGGCGGCGCTCGTCATCGTCGGTATCGAATTCGCGGCTGATGAGAATAGTGTCCAGCGCGCGCCCGTCGCCGGTCGTGAAAATCTGCGCGTCCACGATATTGCCGCCTGCCGCGGCACAAGCGCCGGTGATGATCGACAACAGGCGCGGATGGTCAGGCGCCAGCACCGTGATTTCGGTCACGGCCTCGAATGTATGCGGCTTGGCCATGGTGGCCAGAGCCCGCTGGTTGCGGTCGGCTTCACGAATGAAATGGGCGTGCCGGACCTGATCCTCAAGGCTGACTGTAAAGAGGTAGTTTTGATAATGCAGGTCGAGATAGGCTTCGCGCTCAGCCGATGGCCAGTCGGCCAGTTTTCCGGCAAGCGCCTGCCGTGCCTGCCGGTCACGGTCGGCGCGGGACAGTTCCGAAAAGCCGCCGGTTAAAACCAGTTCGGTTTCATAGAAGAGCGTGCGCAGAAGTTGGCCCTTCCAGCCATTCCACACGCCGGGGCCGACCGCCTTGATGTCGCAGACCGTCAGGATCAGGAGAAGCTTCAACCGCTCCATGGTCTGTACCATGTCGGCAAAGTCTATGATGGTCTTGCGATCATTGAGATCACGAGACTGCGCCACCATGCTCATGGTCAGATGTTCGCGCACAAGCCATTCGACGGTTTCGGTTTCGGCGGGGGTAAGGCCGAAGCGCGGTCCAAGCCTGCGGGCGATGCGCGCACCGGCAACCGAGTGGTCCTCCGGGCGCCCCTTGGCGATGTCGTGCAGGAGCAGCGCTACATAAAGCAGGTTGCGGTCACGCTTGACGGTGGTGATGAGGTGGTTTGAAAGCGGATGTTCGTTTTCAAGCTCGCCATGCTCGATTTCCGACAGCACGGCGATGCAGCGCAGCAGATGCTCATCCACCGTATAATGGTGGTACATGTTGAATTGCATCATGGCGACGATCTTGCCGAAATCCGGAATGAATTTCCCAAGCACGCCGGATTCGTTCATGCGGCGCAAAATGAGTTCGGGATTGCGCGGCGAAGCGAGGACTTCCAGGAAAAGCCTGTTGGCTTCGGGATTTTCACGCAGATCGGCGTTGATGAGCTTCAGCGAGCGGGTGAGCTGCTGCATCGCTTCGGGATGAAATTCCAGCCCGTGCTTGTCCGCCAGATGGAAGAGACGGATGATATTGACCGGATCTTCCTTGAAAACCTCCGGCCGCGCGATGTTGATGCGGTGATTTTCCGAAACGAAATCGCCGTCCGCGGAAAGCTTGCGCTTGCGTCGCGAGAAAGTGAGGAAGATGCGGTTGAAGCCCGGAACGTGCTTGGCCTGCTGTTCCTCCAGCGCGGCACAGATGATGCGGGTGAGGTCGCCCACATCCTTCGCCACCAGAAAGTAATGCTTCATGAAGCGTTCGACATAGTTCTGGCCGGGATGCGCCGTATAGCCAAGGCGTTCGGCGATTTCCGGCTGTATATCGAAGGAAAGGCGCTCTTCTGCCTTCAGTGTCGCAAAATGCATGTGGCAGCGCACGGCCCAGAGAAAATCCTCGGCCTTGTTGAACAGCTTCAGTTCGGCGCGTGACAGAACGCCGAGCTTGACCAGTTCTTCCTTGGTCTTGACGCGATAAAAATATTTGGTGATCCAGAACAGCGTGTGCAGGTCGCGCTGGCCACCCTTGCCTTCCTTGACATTCGGCTCGACCAGATAACGGGTTTCGCCCGCCTTGCGGTGGCGCTGGTCGCGCTCGGCAAGCTTGGCCTGAATGAATTCGGGGCCGGTATCCTTGACGATTTCCTCATCGAAGCGGGCGACAAGCGTCTTGAAAAGGTCCTTGTTGCCGGAGAGCAAGCGTGCGTCGAGGATCGCCGTGCGGATCGTCATGTCCTCGCGTGCCAGACGGATGCACTCATCGATATTGCGTGTGGAGTGTCCAACTTTCAGCCCCATGTCCCACAGCATGTAGAGCATGTATTCGACCACCTGCTCGCCCCAGGGGGTCTGCTTGTAGGGCAGCAGAAACAGGAGATCGATATCCGATCCCGGCGCCAGCCCGCCCCGCCCATAGCCGCCGACTGCGACGATAGCCATATTTTCGGCCTTCGACGGATTGACCATCGGATAGGCCTTGGTGGTGGCGAATTCGAACAGCGCCTCGATCAGCGTGTCCATGAGAAAGGAAAGGCGTTTGGCGCAGAGCGTGCCGCCGCCATCCTTCATCAGCATGCCTTCCGCATTGGCGCGCCCGCGCACCAGAGCATCCTTCAGAGCCTGAAGCACCACTTTGCGCACGGTCGGGCTGGTATAGTTTTCGTCCGTGGAATCCGCCAGTTCGTTGAGCTTGCGGCGCAGCGTTTCGGGATTGACGATCTCTTCCAGCTTAAGGTCGTGTGCGCTCATGCGGCATGTAGATCCGGTTTGCGGAGAAAGGACAGCGGGCAACCTATCCTATAGCCGCTTTTATCGACGATGAATATCCAAAAGCAAAGGCCGGGTTTCCCCGGCCTTTGCATCGCTATTCGCTGATTTTTCAGTTCGTCGCATTATAGGCGGTGATGGCCGCCATGTTGACGATGTCGGAATCCTTCGCGCCGATGGTGACGATCTGCGCGGGCTTGTCGAGGCCGACGAGCAACGGGCCGATGATCGTTGCACCGCCCAGTTCCTGCAGCATGTCGGCGGCAATCGAGGCCGAGTGATTATCCGGCGTGACGATCACATTGGCCGGACCCGACAGGCGGATGAACGGATATTGTTCCATCAGCTTCGGGTTCAGCGCCACATCGGCACTCATTTCGCCATCGAATTCGAAATCGACATGGCGTGTTGCCAGAATGCGGACGGCTTCCTGGATACGTGCGGAGCGTTCACCGCCCATATGGCCAAAAGTCGAGAAGGCGGTCAGCGCCACTCGCGGCACATAACCCATGCGGCGTGCCATGCCTGCGGCTTCCACCGCAATGTCGGCAAGTTCGTCTGCGGTTGGCATTTCATGGACGGCGGTATCGGCGATGAACACCGTGCGTCCACGGCAAAGCGCGATGGAAACACCGACCATGCGGTGGCCGGGCTTGGAATCGATCACGCGGCGCACGTCGTCAAGGCCCGTCGCGTAGTTGCGGGTCACGCCCGTCACCATGCCATCGGCATCGCCAAGCGCCACCATGCAGGCCGCAAAATGATTGCGGTCATTGTTGATGAGGCGGTGGCAATCGCGTGTCAGATAGCCCTTGCGCTGGAGTTTCTCGTAGAGATAGTCGGCATAGGCGGCATTGCGGCTCGACAGGCGCGCATTGATGATTTCAATGCCGGGGCGGTCGAGATCAAGGCCGGCAGCCTTGGCCGTGTCTTGCACCCGTTCCTCGCGGCCCACCAGAATTGCGGTGCCAAGGCCCTGATTGACGTAGGAAACGGCGGCACGCATCACCTGTTCTTCTTCGCCTTCGGCAAAGACGATGCGCTTCGGCTGGCGGCGCACGCGTTCATAGATGCCGCGAAGGGTCGAGGCGATCGGATCGCGGCGCGCCGACAGTTCGCGCTTATAGCCTTCAATGTCGGCAATGGCGCGTCCGGCAACGCCGGTTTCCATCGCAGCCTTGGCAACGGCAGCCGAGACAGATGCAAGCAGGCGCGGATCGAACGGCACCGGAATGATATAGTTCTGGCCGAAGCGCGGACGGCTGCCCTGATAGGCGGCAACCACGTCGTCCGGCACGTCCTCACGGGCGAGTTCGGCCAGCGCGTTGACGGCGGCGATTTTCATCGCGTCGTTGATGGTCGTCGCGCGCACGTCGAGCGCGCCGCGGAAGATGTAGGGGAAGCCAAGCACATTGTTGACCTGGTTCGGATAATCTGAGCGGCCGGTGGCAACGATGGCGTCGTCACGGATGCGCGCCACTTCTTCAGGCGTCACTTCCGGGTCGGGATTGGCCATGGCGAAGATGATCGGGTTCGGCGCCATGGAGCGGACCATGTCTTCCGTGAACGCGCCTTTGGCCGAAAGGCCGAACACCACGTCCGCTCCATTCAGGGCATCGGCGAGCGACCGCTTGTCGGTCTTCACCGCGTGCGCCGATTTCCACTGGTTCATGCCCTCTTCGCGGCCCTGATAGACGACGCCCTTGGTGTCACACAGGATGACGTTTTCCGGGGCAAAACCCATCGCCTTGATAAGCTCGATACAGGCGATGCCCGCCGAGCCCGCGCCATTGCAGACGAGCTTTGTCGTCTTCATGTCGCGGCCGGTCAGGTGCAGCGCATTGATGAGGCCGGCGGCGGCGATGATGGCCGTTCCGTGCTGGTCGTCGTGGAAAACCGGAATATCCATCAATTCGCGCAGGCGCTGCTCGATTATGAAGCAGTCGGGCGCCTTGATATCTTCCAGATTGATGCCGCCAAACGACGGGCCGAGATAGCGCACCGCATTGATGAAAGCGTCGATATCGGTGGTATCGACCTCAAGATCGATGGAGTCGACATCGGCAAAGCGCTTGAACAGCACGGCCTTGCCTTCCATGACCGGCTTCGATGCGAGCGCGCCCAGATTACCGAGGCCGAGAATGGCGGTGCCGTTGGAAATGACGGCGACCAGATTGCCCTTGGCCGTGTAATCATAGGCGAGAGCGGCGTCTTCGGCGATTGCCTTCACCGGCACAGCGACGCCCGGCGAATAGGCGAGGGACAGGTCGCGCTGCGTGGTCATGGGCTTGGTGGGGTTGATCTCCAGCTTGCCCGGACGACCCTGCGCGTGAAAGTCCAGCGCTTCCTTCTCACTGGCTGTGGGTGCGCGTTCTGATGTGTTGCCCTTCGGCGTCGAGGCTGGCATGTTCCCTCCGGTTTTCTCTGCGGGAAAACCTCGATAGCGCCAGTCTTGCATTGTGTAAACAGCGCTTACGGGAATAGATATTCATCCAAAAGCGATGGAATACGAAATTTTATGACTTTGGCGTTGTGCGCCAAGCAATAAATGAAGGTTTGCCAATGGAAGCGAAGGCGAGTGAACATATGTTGGATGCGGAAGAAAATGCCGCCGAGGCACCCGTTCGCCTGACGCCGATGATGGAACAATATATCGAGATCAAGGCAGCCAATGTCGATTCGCTGCTCTTTTATCGCATGGGCGATTTCTACGAGCTGTTCTTCGATGACGCGGTGGAGGCATCTGCGGCGCTCGGCATCACGCTTACCAAGCGCGGCAAGCATCTGGGCGAGGATATTCCCATGTGCGGCGTGCCGGTCCATGCCGCCGACGACTATCTGCAAAAGCTGATCGCCAAAGGCTACCGGGTTGCAGTCTGCGAACAGGTGGAAGATCCGGCGGAGGCGAAGAAGCGCGGCTCCAAATCGGTGGTGAAGCGCGACGTGATCCGCCTCGTCACGCCTGGAACGCTGACCGAAGAAAAACTGCTGGACCCATCAGAAGCCAATTTCCTGATGGCCATGGGGCGCACGCGCGGCGATGGGGCGCTGGCGCTCGCCTGGATCGATATTTCGACCGGAACTTTTCGCGTGGCGGAAACCACGCCGGACCGGCTTTTCGCCGATGTGATGCGCGTGGACCCGCGTGAACTGGTCGTAGCCGACAGCGCCTTCCACGATGAGGAATTGCGCCCCGTCTTCGATCTGGTCGGCAAGGCGGTGACGCCGCAACCGGCGACCCTCTTCGATAGTGCTGCCGCAGAAGCGCGCATCCAGCGCTATTTCAACGTTGCGACCCTCGATGGTTTCGGCCAGTTCAGCCGCTCCGAGCTTTCGGCCATTTCCGGTGCGATTGCCTATATCGAAAAGACGCAGATTTCCGAGCGCCCGCCGCTGATGCGGCCCGAGCGCGAGCATGAAGGCGGCACGATTTTCATCGATCCGGCCACGCGCGCCAGTCTGGAACTGGTGCGCACCATGTCGGGCAGTCGCGATGGCAGTCTTCTCAAGTCCATTGACCGCACCGTTACCGGAGGCGGCGCGCGGCTTCTCGCCGAACGTCTGACCGCGCCACTGACCAATCCGAAGGAAATCGCGCTGCGGCTCGATTCCGTTTCCTGGTTCCTGAGCGAACCGGGCCTCTGCGAAGCCATGAGGGCTGAACTGAAAGGCGTGCCGGATATGCCGCGTGCGCTTTCGCGCCTTGCCGTCGGGCGCGGCGGGCCGCGCGATCTGGGTGCGCTTGCGCGAGGCTTCGAAGCTGCGCACACCATTGCAGGCCTGCTGGAAAGCGCTTTGCTGCCCGACGAGCTGGCCCATGCCCGCGATGCGGTCAGCGCCATGCCTGCCATCTTTACTGCGCATCTCGACCGGGCTTTGGCTGATGAATTGCCGCTCCTGAAACGCGACGGCGGTTTCGTGCGCGCAGGCTATAATCCCGAACTCGATGAAATGCGGGCCTTGCGCGACCAGTCGCGCCGGGTGATCGCCGGACTGCAAGCCGACTATATCGAAGAGACCGGCATCAAGTCGTTGAAGATCAAGCATAACAATGTGCTTGGCTATTTCATCGAGGTGACGGCCAACAATGCCGGGGCGATGACGGATACGGATGAAGCCAAGGGCCGTTTCATCCATCGCCAGACCATGGCCAATGCCATGCGCTTTACCACGACCGAACTGGCGGAACTGGAAAGCAAGATCGCCAATGCCGCCGACCGCGCCTTGTCCATCGAGCTTGCCGTGTTTGAGGAACTGACTGCGGAAGCCGTTTCTCATGCCGACAGCATCCGCGCGGCAGCATCGGCGCTTGCGGTTTTCGACGTTTCGGCAGCGCTTGCCGTGCTGGCGGAAGAGCAGGGCTATTGCCGCCCGCAGGTCGATGACAGCCTGTCCTTCAACATTGTTGCCGGTCGTCACCCGGTTGTCGAGCAGGCTTTGCGGCGGCAGGCGGCCAATCCGTTTGTTGCCAATGACTGCGATCTCTCTCCGCAAAAGGATGGCGGGAACGGCGCGATCTGGCTCCTGACCGGCCCCAACATGGGCGGTAAGTCGACCTTCCTGCGCCAGAATGCGCTGATTGCCATTCTTGCGCAGATGGGCTCCTTCGTCCCTGCCGGGTCCGCGCAGATTGGTGTCGTGGATCGGTTGTTCAGCCGTGTCGGTGCTTCGGACGATCTGGCGCGCGGGCGCTCCACCTTCATGGTCGAAATGGTGGAAACGGCAGCGATTCTCAATCAGGCAGGCGAGCGCTCGCTGGTGATTCTTGATGAGATCGGGCGCGGTACGGCGACTTTCGACGGACTTTCCATTGCCTGGGCCGCGGTCGAATATCTGCATGAGAAGAACCGCTGCCGTGCGCTGTTTGCTACCCATTTCCATGAAATGACGGCGCTTTCAGAAAAACTGGAGCGGCTTTCCAATGTCACCATGCGGGTCAAGGAATGGGACAATGATGTCGTTTTCCTGCACGAAGTGGCGAAAGGCGCAGCCGATCGTTCCTATGGCGTGCAGGTCGCGCGTCTCGCTGGTCTGCCGGAAGCGGTCGTCAACCGTGCGCGTGATGTGCTGCACCAGCTCGAAGCCGGTGAAACATCCGGCAAGGCTGACAAGCTGATTGATGACTTGCCGCTGTTCTCGGTCGTCTTGCAGCAGGAAAAGCCGAAGCCGCAGGTTCAGGCCAAGGACAGCGAACTGGCGAAGGCTGTCGCCGCCATCAGCCCAGACGAACTGACCCCGCGCGAAGCGCTGGACCTGATCTACAAATTGAAGGAACTGGCAGGCAGGGCGTGAAAGTGAAAAGGCGAAGCTGGTGCTTCGCCTTTTCCTTTAAACGAAGCGATTTGCATCCGCGCCGTAATAGGTAATGTAGCGGCTGGAAATGCGTTCGATGGGAAGGATGATGAACACATCCGTAGTGCCGAATGCTTCGTCGATCACGGCGCCATCCCCGATCATCGCACCGAGGCGCAGATATCCCTTCACCAGAGGCGGCATTGAAAACAGTGCAACCTTGTTGTTGATGGCTTCCTTCGGCATCAGGTCCATGGCCTGGTAGCGATTGGGCAAGGCGCGAACGTCCCAGTCATCGGTGGCACGGCAATTGTGATGAAGGAAGGACAGGCCGAGTGCGTGCGCGGCAGGCACAGCGCCGTGGAACGACGCGCAGCCGAACATCACATCGATGGAATGGCGGCGGCAATAGGCCCAGGCACCTTGCCACAAAAGCTCGACGGTACGCTTGGAACGGTATTCCGCCTTCACGCACGAACGACCAAGTTCAAGCAGACGAAGATTCGGGCGCGAAAGGGCCAGGCGCTGCACGTCATATTCATCGGCAGAATAGAAGCCGAGCGCCTTTTCCGCCTGATCGCTGCGCATCAGGCGATAAGTGCCGACAATCTGCTGGTGTTCCGGCACGGGAAGGGCGGTATCGTAAACGAGAAGGTGATCGCAAATGGCGTCAAAGCGGTCGGCATCGCGAAGCTCCACGGCTTCGATGCTCTCCCGGCGCGCACCCATTTCGTCGAAGAAGACGCGAAAGCGCAATTCCTGCGCGGCTTCCACGGCCTCGCGTGAATTGGCAAGCCGTACTTCCAGCGATCCGATGCGCCCCAGAACAATGGGGTCGCCGCCGGACGCGAACAGCGCCTGTTGTGCTTCTAAGCCTGACATGACCGTATCATCAATGATTTGCTGGTCCATTCCAAGCAGTACTGTCATGATGATGGCTCCTGATTTGCCTATTCCCGTATTCCTGAATGGCTTTCCCACTGATATTTCAGCGAGAGCCGCCAATTCCAGCCTTCGTCCGCCCTGATTGAAAGGACGGGCGTCCAGTTCGGCCGAAGCATTACAGATTCAGTGCTACGCGAGGATGACAGAAGCATGTCACCAATGTGTCAATTCGAGTGGCCGGACCTTATCCCCTTCAAAAAGCTTTTAATTTCACGCGATCAAATTATGCGAAAGGCAGAAACTGTTCAAGCCGTCCCGTCAGCGGGTGGTCGTCAGCGGGTGGCTGTCAGCGGGTGGCCCGCTCGCGCCGCCAGCCGAGAAATTCTTCCAGAATGATAAGCCCAGCGCCGATGGTTATGAACGTATCGGCGAGGTTGAAAACAGCGAATGACCATGTCGGCAGGTGGAACAGGATATAATCGACCACATAGCCATGCATCACACGGTCGATGAGATTGCCGATTGCACCGCCAACGACCAGCGCGAAACCGTAGCGCGCGAGAATGCGGTCCGGCGCGTTGGTCCACCACAGGTAAAGCACGAACAGGATAACTGCGGCGGTGATTGCCACCAGTCCCCAATCATGCAGCCAGGCGAGCATGGAAAAGGCGATGCCTTCATTGTGCGTCCGGAACAATGCGAGGAATGGCAGCAGGTCGATCTGCTGGCCGTAGCCCATCCGTGTTTCCACCAGATGCTTGACGCCCTGATCGATCAGCACCGTGAGGATGACGACAAAAAGCGAGGACCAGACCGCATGCCGCTTCATCCCTAAGCCCTTTCATCGAGCGTGAGCGCGTCGCGACGAATTTCGTACAGCATGACGCCGGTGGCAATTGCGAGATTAAGAGAATCTGCACGTCCTGCCTGGGGAATGCGGGCTAGCTTGTCGCACGTATCGGCAAGGCTGTCCGGCAGGCCCTGCTGTTCGTTGCCCATCATCAAGACCACGGGTTTGTTGGCATAGGGAATGGTGCGGTAGTCGACGGCGCCTTTCAGATGGGTGCCGACGACAAGGCCGGAAACGCCTTTGCGCCAGTTGAGAAAATCGGCTTCACTCACCTTGTAGAGCGGCATGGAAAAGACCGAGCCCATGGTGGCGCGCACGGTTTCCAGCGAATAGGGATCGGTGGTGTCGCCAATCAGAATAACGCCCTTGGCGCCAACCGCATCGGCGGTACGGATGACGGTGCCAAGATTGCCGGGGTCGCGCACGCGGTCGAGCGCGATATAAACGTCGTTGCCTTTCGGCTTGAGGCTTGCAAGCGGGCGATATTGCTGCTCGAAGACGCCAACCACCATTTGCGGATTATCACGCCGCGTAATGGCGGCCATGATCTTTTCGGTCACTTCCAGCACCAGTCCGCCCTTGGCGAATGTGCGGGCGGCAACCTGCTCGACCATTTTGTTGCCCTTGCCGGATTTGGCGAAAACCAGCGTCTTGATGCGCCAGTCTTGTTCCAGCGCGTCGATGACAAGCTTCAGCCCTTCGGCCAGGAACACGCCCTGCTGGTCACGGAATTTTTTCAGCGCCAGCGAGCGAAGGTCCTTCACAATGGGATTGGTAAGGCTGGTAACTTCCTTGACCTGACCCACCCGGGGGCTTTTGGAAAAATCGTCGTCACGGCTCATTTGGCTACCCAGCGGCTGAACATGGAAGTGGAAAGTGCGCGTCCTGCCGCCCGTTCACGCAGGATAAGTTCACCCGATTCGACTGTCCCGCCAAGGCCGGTGAAACGGTCGCGCATCAGCTCGTGAATGGCGAAGAAGGATGCGCGGATGGAATAGGCTGTCAGGATGACGGCGAGCGGCTTTGGCGTCAGGATCGACCGGCATGTATCCACCATGGCAGGCAGATGCTCGAACAGTTGCCAGACCTCGCCGCTCGGGCCGCGTCCATAGGCCGGCGGATCAAGCAGGATGATGTCATAGAAGCTGCCGCGCCGCTCCTCGCGCTGCACGAATTTCATCGCATCTTCGCAAATCCAGCGGACCGGCTTGTCGGAAAGCCCGGCCATTTCCTGATTTTCACGCGCCCATAAGATGGCTTTCTTGGATGCGTCCACATGGGTCACTTCCGCGCCGGCCCGTGCAGCCACCAGCGAGGCCACGCCCGTATAGCCAAAAAGATTGAGCACCTTCACGCTGCGTCCGGACTTTACACCTTCGCGGATAAGCCCGTCCATGAATGACCAGTGCGCGGCCTGTTCGGGGAACACGCCGACATGGCGGAATGAGGTGAACCGGCCATGAAAGGAAATACCATCGTGCTGCATCGGCCATGTTTCACCGAGCGGCACTTTCGGGAACGCCCAGCGCCCCATGCCTTCCTCATCGGTGTTGCCGGTGAAGACAGCGTCCGCCTGATCCCACTCTTTTTGCGGCAGGCTCGGCAGCCAGATCGCCTGACCTTCCGGGCGCACGATGCGATAGGGGCCATACTGCTCGAGCTTCAACCCGTTGCCGCTGTCGAGGAGCGCATAATCAGGCGACGGTTCCGTTTCGAGAATGAGCGGCAGTCTTTCCCCCGGACGCGCACCGGCATACGGCTTGATTTCGCGAAGCGGGGTAACGGGCTTGTCGTCTGCGGGCTTGGGTGCAGCCTTGGCGAATTGCGGGCGCGGCTTTTTGAAGGACGAACCTTTGTTATCAAATTTACCTTCAGGACGCGGCGCATCATGTCTCGCGCGCTCGAAACTGCGTTCCTGCTTGCCGCCCGACGGCTTTTTGCCTTTTCCCTTTGGCGCTTTCACCCGAAACTCCAATCATCGTGATTGGGTCTAGGTAGGATAAACAGCGCCGGTGCGAAAGGGGAAAACGTCGTCCAATCGCGCACAAAAGGCTTTTCAAGGCACGAAACCCGGAAGTTTTGCTTCCGGGTTCGAGAATGACGGCCGTTTCAGGAATTCACGACCGATATATTGCGCTTTTCGGCGGCTGTGCTGCGCTCAAGCAGGCGAGCCGCCTCCTGCTTGTACATCCGCTCCTTGCGTCGATGCTTGCCCTGCGTGAGCCACGTCACCAGAGAACCGATGACAACGCCAAGAAGGAGCGCACCAAAAAGCCACAGGAACAGAGGCGCATTATAGGATAGCGCCGGATTGCCCGGATTGAACGGATCGACCGTGAATTGCACCGACGCGCGATTGGCAACCGACAACGCAATCAGAACGACGGCGAGCGGTACGAGAACGATGATGGCGATGATGCGTTTTGCCGCCATAGCGTCTATCAGACTGCGCCGTTGAGACGGTCGCGCAGTTCCTTGCCGGTCTTGAAGAAGGGAACCCACTTTTCTTCCACGTCCACCGTTTCACCGGTACGCGGATTGCGGCCACTGCGGGCAGGGCGGTTTTTCACCGAAAAGGCGCCAAAGCCACGCAGCTCAACGCGATTGCCTTCGGCAAGTGCATTGGTGATCTCGTCGAATACCGCGCCCACGATGTTTTCGACATCGCGCTGAAAGAGATGCGGATTGCGGCTGGCGATAATCTGAACGAGTTCCGATTTGATCACGGCTTTAAACCCCTGTTCTTCTGTTTGTTTCATCCGGCAGCTACCGGATATTGTTCGTGTGCCCGGCTGGCGTCAATTCGCTTCAGGCGTACCGTCAACGTGCCAAACCGAAAGAAGTCCGTCAAGAAAGATGCGCTCCCTGGCGATCTGCTTCAACATGCCATCGGCTTCCTGCGGCACGCCGATAAGGCGCGCACCGGCGTGAATGATGAGATCGCGCAGGGAAAAACCGGTTTCACCGCCGACCGGTTTCCATTCCAGGCGAGGCAGATCCTTCGACAGCCCCTTGCCTGCAAGCCAGGCCACGGCTTCCTCTTCACCGCCCAACCCGTCGATCAGCTTTTTGTCCAGCGCCTGCCGTCCGGTAAAAACCGCACCATTGGCAAGTGCGAGTGCCTGTTCATGCGTGAAAGAACGGCGTTTCTCGACAATATCGACGAACCACGCATAGGAATCCATGATCATGTTGCTGATCATGCCCTTGGCCTCTTCGCTGGCCGGGCTGAAATAATTGGGTTCCGCCTTGAGCGGCGAAGACTTGATGGTTTCAACCTTCACGCCGATCGTATCGAGCAGCTTCGAGACGTCGGGATATTGAAACAGAACCCCGATGGAGCCGACGATGGATGTCTGTCGCGCGATGATGTGATCGGATGCGCTGGCAATCATGTAACCGGCGGAGGCCGCGAGCGTGCCCACCTGTGTCACGACCGGCTTTTTCTCGGCAATCTTGCGCACGGCTTCGAAAATGGCTTCGCCGCCAACCGTCGTTCCGCCCGGCGAATCGAGAACCAGAATCACGCCCTTGACGGCATCGTCCTTGGCGATCTTGTCGAGGCGCTTCAGCAACTCCTCATTCTCGAAGATGGTGCCCTCGATGCGAACCTTGGCGATATGCGGCTGGCTGAAATTCGCGCCGCGCATGGACCATGAAGCGAAGACGGCAATCACGGCTGCGATCAGAAGAAGGAAGGCTGCACGCCAGACCGTCAGCTTTCTGCGCAGTTTGCGGCGTTCGATGATTGCTTCGGCGTCTTGAGCCATTCCCGTCCATCCATTGGTTCAAATAGCGTGGTTTGCGCTTGGCATTCACCTTTTGCCTCGAATGAGGGCACGCGGCAAGTATCTTCGAAAAACGGGACTGACCGGCAATCGTTCGTGTTTCGCGAAATGCTCCGCTGTCTGGATGTATATTGTAATGACGCTGCGCGCGATTCCCGGTTTGCTGTCAGCTCAGCTTTCATGGTGGCATCACGCCCGGCTGTAATTCGGTCCGGATTTGTGATATCAAAGAGTTGATTAGCATTCCATCAGGGATCGATGGAGTGAAAATTGGGCTGAATTATCAAAGGCATAATCCGCTCCTGCTCTTTATTTCCGAGGCGGGTGTGGTGTTTTGCGCGGTATAAAGCTATTGAGCAACCGACTATTTCACCCCAAATAAACCTTATTGAAATGAAAAAGCGCGACACGGACGCGCCGCTTATTGAATTCTACGAGCCGTCAAGGAACTGAACGCCGCATGACCGTCGATACCACAAATAGCCATGCGCCGCACAGCGCGACCGCTCAAGGTCGCGGCATAGGCAGTGTGCGTTTTGGTGCGTCGGAGAAGGCCGAGACGCTTTTTCATGCCGCGCAGCGCCATTCGGTTCGTGTCCGTGTCTTGAAGACCGCTCTTCCGGTCGCCGCTATTATCGTGGCGGCTGTATTCTCATGGTACACGTTTCTGGCCACGCCGAACACGCCCATTAAGGTGGAAGTGAATAATGGCGGCGAAAGCGGCAAGCTCGTCATGACGAGCCCGCATCTGAACGGATACACCAAGGATAATCGCCTTTATTCGATGACTGCTGCCAAGGCGACGCAGGATGCGAAGAACAGCGGAGCGATTTCGCTTGAAGGCATTTCCGCCGAACTGCCGGTTGGCGAAAAGGGCATGGCAAAGGTCGAGGCAACGTCGGGTGTTTACGACAACGCCAATGGACGTTTGCAACTTGATAAGGACTTTACTGTTACGACAGATGATGGTTTGCGTGCAGTGATGCATTCCGCGGACGTCAATCTCAAGAGCGGGCAGATCACGACCGACAAGCCCGTCGATATCCGCAGCGGCAGCACGCATATTCTGGCCGACAGCATGCAGGTCAAGGACAACGGCAAGGTTCTTATTTTCGAGAACAAGGTTCGAATGACTGTTGACGGCAGCGTTGTTTCGCCCAACAAGGCTCCCTGAAAAGGGCGCTGATTTGAGGATAGGGAAGCGTTCGGGCCGATTTTTATCTGTGCGGACGCTTGAGTGCATTCTGAAGCCGGTTTTTGGACCGAAATGTGCTCGAAAACAAATTGTTAGAGCGTGATTCTGATGCAATCGGAATGCTACAGGCTCTAAACCGCTTTTTTGATCGCATTTTGCGATGCCGAATGTTCCCATTTGGACGCAAAGTGCTTAAGGTTGCGTCTGACCGCATATCGGCTGAGGGATGGTCGAATGCTTCGGGGAGCTGAAGATATATGGAACGCGAGACGGGCAAGATGAACAAGGGTACAATGGCCCGCACTTTGCGGATGGGATTTGCAGTTCTGGCGCTCGGGCTTGTCGCGGCTCCGGCAGCTTCTCTGGCACAGGAAGGCGCGGCCGTGAACGGCCTGAAGCTTTCCAACAGCAAGGCCCCCGTCAAGATCGACGCTGACAAGCTGGAAATGCGCGACAAGGAAGGCGTTGCCGTCTTCACTGGCAATGTTGCCGTTTCGCAGGGCGATGCCCTGCTGAAGGCGGGCCAGATGACGGTCTACTACAACAAGGCCAAGAAAGACGGCGAGGCGCAGGCGCCTGAACCGGCAAGTGCTGGCGTCGGCGGCCTTGATTCGTCGAGCATCGATCACATCGACATTTCGGGAAAAGTTTATCTCAAGTCGGGCACGCAGGTCGCAACCGGCGATACGGGCCGTTATGACGCCAAGAACCAGGTGATGGTTCTTCAGGGACAGAAAGTGGTCCTGACCGATGGCGATAATGTCGTGACCGGCTGCAAGCTGACGGCGCATCTTGATACGGGTCGCGCCAATGTCGAGAGCTGCAAGGGACAGTCCAAGGGTCGCGTGTCGATCATCATGGCTCCGAAAGATCAACAGCAGGGCGGCGCTGCGCCCAAGCAGAACTGACCGGAGCAGGCGTGGGATTGTTCTGGAACAAGAAAGCCGACGGGCCGCAAGCCGCATCGCAGAATGTGAACGCACCATCCGATGTGGCGGGCGCCATGCCCGGCCAGCCGGGTAAGTCGGCGCGTCTCAAGGGAACGCTGGTGGCGCGCGGTCTTTGCAAGAGCTATCGTGGACGGCAGGTCGTCAATGGCGTGTCGTTCGGCGTGCGTGCGGGCGAGGCAGTCGGCATTCTGGGTCCGAACGGTGCAGGCAAGACCACCTGTTTCTATATGGTGACCGGTCTTGTTCCGGCTGATGCAGGCTCCATCGAGATCGACGGTTTCGATGTCACATCGATGCCGATGTATCGCCGTTCCCGTCTTGGCATCGGCTATCTGCCGCAGGAAGCCTCCATTTTTCGCGGCCTCTCGGTGGAAAACAACATCAAGGCCGTGCTGGAAGTGGTGGAAAAGGATCGTTCCAAGCGCGCCTCCGAGCTGGATGCGCTTCTGGAAGAGTTTCACATCGCTCATTTGCGCAAGGCACCCGCCATTTCGCTTTCCGGCGGTGAGCGCCGCCGTCTCGAAATTGCGCGCGCGCTTGCCTCGCGCCCGAACTTCATGCTGCTCGATGAGCCTTTTGCTGGCGTCGATCCGATTGCCGTTTCGGATATCCAGCAGCTTGTCCGTCATCTGACGAGCCGCGGCATCGGCGTGTTGATTACCGACCATAATGTGCGTGAAACGCTCGGCCTTATCGACCGCGCCTACATTATTCACGCCGGTCAGGTGCTGACGCATGGCCGTCCCGCTGAGATTGTCGCCAACCCGGATGTGCGCAGGCTCTATCTCGGCGACCAGTTCACTCTTTAAAGCGCCATTGATCTGAATGAATTCAGATCCCCGCTCCAGATTCTCCCGTTGTAAGCATCATTGGCGGGCGCGAAATAGGCGTGCGTGCCATGATTCGCGCCGCTTCTACCGCGACTAATTTCCCTTTTGCCTGGAAAGCGCGCATTCTGAATTGACAAGCAAGGTTCATACCAGTTTTCATTCAGCCTGGCCGGAACATGTGGTTCTTGGCGGTGGGCAAGGGTGAAACAGGGGAGATAACGCGTTCCATGGCTTTGTCGCCCAAGCTCGATTTTCGTCAATCTCAATCGCTGGTCATGACCCCCCAGCTAATGCAGTCGATCAAGCTGCTGCAGATGACGCATGTTGAGCTTGAACAGTTTCTCGACGGTGAAATCGAAAGAAATCCGCTGCTGGACCGAATTGAGGCAGCAAATGATGATTTTTCGAGCGCGGACCCTGTGCCGGAAGGTGCCGAAACTGGCGGAGACGAACTTGCATCCGACGACATACCTGACGGCGACTGGTTCAAAACGGATGCTTCGGACGACGCCGAAAATCTCGCATCCACTTTCGACAGTTCGCTTGAGAACATCTTCCCCGACGATCCGGGACGTTTTGACGAAGTCGGCCCCGATCTGGCTGCGCAATGGAAATCGTCAACCGGCGACGGATATGTTGCGGGCGGCGGTTATGACATTGACCAGGTCACGGCAAGCCGGGTTTCACTGAGCGAGCACGTGGCGGAACAGATCGCGCTGACTTTTTCCGGTGTGACAGACCGGTTTATCGCGACAGCGCTTGCCGACGCGCTGGATGAGAGCGGCTATCTGCGTGTCGATATTGTCGGGCTCGCCCAGAATCTGGGCGTGGAAACGGCAGAGGTCGACCATATTCTTGGTATCGTGCAAACCTTTGATCCGCCCGGTCTTTTTGCCCGCGACCTGCGGGAGTGCCTGGCAATCCAGCTGCGCCTCAAGGACCGTTTCGATCCGGCCATGGAAGCTTTGATCGACAATCTCGATCTTCTGGCGCGGCGGGATTTCGCGACGCTCAAGAAGCTGTGCGGCGTCGATCAGGCCGATATTCTCGATATGCTGACCGAAATCCGCATGCTTGATCCGAAGCCGGGTGCCTTGTTCGAAATTTCCGTCGCCGATGCCATCGTGCCGGATGCACTGGTGACGCCCTCGCGTGACGGTGGCTGGGCTATCGAACTCAATCCAGCCGCGATGCCCCGTCTCATCGTCAACAATGAATATTATGCGGAGGTAAGCGCTTCCGTGAAGGCCGAGGAAAAAGCGTTTCTCTCGGATTGCATGCAGACGGCGAACTGGCTCATGCGCAGCCTCGACCAGCGCGCGCGCACAATCCTCAAGGTTACGCAGGAAATCGTCCGGCAGCAGGACGCCTTTCTGCGCCACGGGGTGACCCATTTGAAGCCGCTCAATCTGCGCATTGTCGCCGATGCTGTCGGCATGCATGAATCGACCATCAGCCGCGTCACCGCTAACAAGTTCATGGCCACGCCGCGCGGCGTGTTTGAACTGCGTTATTTCTTTACCGCCTCCATCGCTTCGTCGGAGGGCGGCGACGCCCATTCGTCTGAAAGCGTGCGCCATCGTATCCGCCAGATGATTGACGCCGAAGCGCCCGAAGACGTGCTTTCTGATGACGCCATCGTGGATGCGCTGAAGAAGGACGGTGTGGATATCGCGCGAAGAACCGTCGCAAAATATAGGGAATCGATGAATATTGCTTCATCAGTTCAGCGCAGGCGTGAAAAGAAGGCAAGATTGTCAGCTTCCTGAATGTGCAAGCCGGAGCGCTTCCGCTGATTGCGGCATGAAGAGATTGTTATAAATCACAGATTGTGCCTTCGGGGGTTTGTTCCCGTATTCCAATAGGGCGATGGCTCTAAAATTTTGGATTTGCAGCTTCCTTGTTTCAGAAAAATTCGACGTCGATTTCTGAGAAGAACCGCATAGCAGGATGATCAGCTGGCAGGAGGAGCAATTGACAAGCGCCAATTCACCCAATAGAAGCCCCGCTCGCGCGGCGAGCCTGGTCGGGGACCCTTTGTTTTCCGGGTTTCGCAACGAGCCGTCAGCGCGGGCGTGCGGGCGGTAAAACTAGTGCGTTTTACGACGCAAGCCGCGTCGAGGCAGAATTGAAGCATGGTTCCCAATAGCGAAACCGATTGGGAGGAAGGCGTGGATTTGGTGTTTCCAGCAAATGCTTTTTTGCAGGAAACATCTGATAATCCGTAATTTCTGGAAGAAATTGCGGTGGTGCATATGTTTGAAGAAAGGCAGCGTGACGTGCCGGGAAAATCCAGGCAACAGACCGGCTGGTGGCGCGTTACGTAAAAGAGCGGTGTGCGGCAACCATCCCGGTGAGGGGCTATCGATTGGGGCAGCTACGACTTCCAAGGCTTTTCGGAAGGTGTTTCAACACCTCGCCGGAAAGTGCGCCTGAGAAGGGGGCTTGCTCCGTGAATCCGATTGGAAAAACGCACAGGACGAAAAGCATCTTTGATGCTGGTTCGCTTTGCGCTTCGCTCGCCTTGTGATTAGACTGAGTCCTGTGGTGTAACGCAAATGAGGTGTGCCAAATGACTCTGCGTGTATCTGGAAAGCATATGGACGTCGGTGAAGCTTTCACAACCCGGATCGTTGATCGGGTGAACGAAGCTGTCGGCAAATATTTCGATCATGGCTTTTCCGGACAGGTTACGGTCACCAAGTCCGGTTCGCGTTACAGTGCAGATTGCACCTTGCACCTCGATAGCGGTGCAACCTTGCAAAGCACTGGCGACGCACAGGATCCACAGCTGGCTTTTGAAGCGGCTGCGGACAAGATCGAAACCCGCCTTCGCCGCTATAAGCGCCGTCTGAAGTCGCGCCCGGCTACACAGCCAGATGCGATCTATGATGACGTTGCATATCGTGTTATGGCACCCCTGTCGGAGGAAGAGGAGGATCTTCCGGCGGATTATGCGCCGACTATCGTTGCGGAATCGTCCGTCGCCCTGCGCACCATGTCGGTGGCGTCGGCGGTCGTGGAGCTGGATCTGATCGAGAATCCGGTTCTGGTATTCCGCAATGCCGGCAATGATGAAGTTAACATCGTCTACCGTCGCGCGGACGGCAACATCGGCTGGGTCGATCCATCAATGGTCACCCGCCAGGCCGCGCCACGCGCCTGACGGCAAACCTGAAGCGCACGCAGCGGATCGCGACTAGGCGGCCGCGTGCGCTTCCCAAAACCGGGCCGTGACGGCCTGATTGAAGAAGGAACGGAGAGAATGGATCTTAGTGATCTGATTCAGCCAGGGGCGATTATCCCTGCGCTGAAAGCCAGCTCCAAAAAGCAGCTTTTGCAGATTCTGTCTGAAAAGGCTGCGGAACTGACCGGTCTCCCTGAGCGTGAAGTTTTCGAAACAATTCTCCAGCGTGAGCGCCTCGGTTCCACCGGGGTAGGGAACGGCGTTGCCATTCCGCACGGCAAGCTGGCGAACATCAACAAAATAGCCGGAATCTTCGCCCGTCTGGAAACCCCGGTCGATTTCGAGGCTCTGGACGATCAACCCGTCGATCTTGTTTTTCTGCTTCTCGCGCCGGAAAATGCCGGCGCGGATCATCTGAAGGCTCTTTCGCGCATAGCCCGCATGCTGCGCGACGCCGACACCGTTGCCAAATTGCGCGGTACGCATGACGCGCAGGCACTTTATTCATTCCTGACTGCTCAGCCCGCTTCCAACGCAGCCTGAGTTCGATAGAGCATTTCCAGCAAAGGTGCGAAGCGGTTTTGCATCGGAAAATGCGTAACAGATAGATAGTGCGGTTCAGGCGTTTCATTTAAACAGGGACCGCTCTCCTTTATCAAAAAAACCGCCGTTCAGCTCGAACGGCGGTTTTTCTTGTTCGCTTGCGGAAACAATTTGCGCAGGGAAGGGAATACTCCAAGCAGAACCATGCGGAGAGGCGATACCGGCGATGGCCGATATCGCATCAAACCTTAGTGCAGCATCACCGTGCGCAGTTCGTGGTCTTGCGCGCCCTGCAGCGCGGTGGCGCGAACATCGGAAAGCACGATCGGTTCACCGCTGGCGCCGAAGAGCGCCCAGAGTTCGAGGCCCGGCTCGATCGGTGGGAGGGCAGGGAAGCTGCGGGCAAGGTCATCTGAACGGATCTTGCGCACATAGGCAACTTCACCTTCGCCGAGATGGGCGAATTCGTTTTCGGTGAATATGTGTCTGTTCATGGTCTTAGCCTCCATTTTGTCGGCATGTCATTTGCGACCATGCCGCATCAGAGCTTCACATTTTCAATATAGCGCTGTTGTGCTGAACAAAAACTGAACAGGTTCAGTCTTTCACCGCTATGTTGATTCGCTTGATCAGCCGCTCGGGTTCCGGACGGTCGAGATCAATGGCCAGAAGGCCGTTTTTCAGATCGCAACCGAGAACCCGCATGCCGTCTGCCAGAACGAAAACGCGCTGGAATTGTCGGGCAGCGATGCCGCGATGCAGAAATTCGCGCTCGGTATCGTCGGTCTGGCGTCCGCGGATGACGAGCTGGTTGTCTTCCGTCATGACTTCGAGGTCATCGCTGGAGAAGCCGGCTACCGCCAAGGTGATGCGCAGGCGTTCGGAGCCCGTCTCGCCGCGCAGGCGTTCAATATTGTAGGGCGGATAACCGTCGCCGGATTTTGCGATCCGTTCCAGCGTCTTTTCCATCGTGTCGAATCCGAGCAGCAGAGGGCTCGAAAACGGTGTCATTCTTGTCATTGCATCAGTCCTTGATGAGAAGCGACCGTTATGAAGAGAACCCTTACGGCGTTTCTCTTCGCTCTCTGATATGGCTTGTGAAAAGCCCGACTTCAAGGGCCAATCCGGATTCCTTCGCTTCAGGGTAAAACGAAGTCCAGCTGCAAGATACCCGGCAATATTAAGGTGCTGCTAGAGCGCATCCCGAATAGATGTCTGTAAAAAACAAACAGTTGGAGCGCCGATCTGATTCAATCAGATCGAAGCGCGCTCTATCGACGAGCTTCTGAAAGCGCTGCGCCAAAAGCTGTTGCGAAGCTTTCACGATCATCGGGATTGAGGAACTTGCCGATGGCGACGCTCTTTTCGCGGCTTTCGACGCTCATGCCGGTGATCCCTATGTCCGGTTTGCGCGCTACCTCGAACCTTGTCCAGAACGGATTGAAGCGATGGGCGGTCATCTTGCCGGACGCCGCATATTTGCGAATATGCAGGGCTGAGCGCGACACGGAGATTTCCTCGCGGGCGCGGGCGGCGTGGTAATTCCAGCGAAAAGCCAGATAAATCAGCAGGACATCAAGGCCGAAAAAACCGAAGATCGGCCAGGCACCGATGGACCAGAAGAGAATACCGACGAACATCCAGCAACCAATCAGGGCACCCATCAGGACGGTAAAGCCCGTCCGCCCCAGCGACCGATAGGGGGTGAGCAGAGCTTCGAAAATGGGTTTATCGAACCGGTCGGGTTCCGCGCCGTCTGGATGGTGCATCGTTTTCAGATCATCTCGCAACCCCGCAATGGGCCTGCGTCAAGCTGCTGATTGTTTTGTCGATCAAGAAGCCATTATAGAGACGGAATGGAAAAGGCCAAAATCAAATCGCCCGTGAACGCTTCTCCTGCCGCACCGCGCCAGCGTCGTGTGCGGGGCACGCTTTATACGGCAGACGAGATTCACGAGATATTTCGCCGCTTCTCCATCCAGAGGCCGGAGCCGAAGGGCGAGCTTGAGCATGTGAATGCCTTTACGCTTCTCGTCGCCGTCGTTTTGTCGGCACAGGCCACCGATGCGGGTGTCAACAAGGCGACGCGCGGCCTCTTTGCCGTCGCCGATACGCCGCAGAAAATGTTGGCGCTCGGCGAGGAGAAGGTCGGCGATTATATCCGCACCATCGGCCTTTGGCGCAACAAGGCGAAGAACGTCATTCTCTTGTCGGAAGCATTGATCCGCGATCATGGCGGTGAAGTTCCCGGCGAGCGGGACGAACTGGTGAAGCTGCCGGGCGTGGGCCGCAAGACGGCCAATGTGGTGCTGAACATGGCTTTTGGCCAGCCGACCATGGCGGTGGACACGCATATTCTGCGCATCGGCAACCGGATCGGTCTTGCTCCTGGAAAAACCCCGGAAGCTGTTGAAGCCATTCTGGTGCGGGTCATTCCGGCGGAATACATGCTGCACGCGCATCACTGGCTGATCCTGCACGGGCGCTATACCTGCAAGGCGCGCAAGCCGGAATGCGAGAAATGCGTGATTGCCGATATCTGCAAATATCCGGCGAAAACCTGCGATGTGCCTGCGCCGCTTATCCCCTTGCCGCCGCAGGTGTAAGCCGGGCCTCGCGCTGCGAGATAGCTTTATGCAGATGGACCATCATCGTGGCCGCGAAAAGCGGCGTCAGAAGGTTGACGATGGGGATCGCCATGAAGCCTGCAATCAGCAATCCGGCCAGAAAGACCGTCACGCCATAATGTGACCTGAGCGCCTTCGCTTCCGCTTCGGATCGATAGCGCATGGCCGCAAACTCGAAAAATTCCCGTCCGAGCAGATAGGCGTTGATGACGAAGAATGCGATCAGGTTGACGCCGGGTATGAACAGCATCAGCAAGGCAACAATATTGCCGAGGATGACGATGCCCAGAAATTTCAGCGAAACGATGATGGAACGGCCGGTTGGCAAGGGCGTGCCGGGAGGATCGTTCGGATAGTCTTCGCGCTCGACCACTTCCGCGACATCATCGAGAAAGAGACCTGCCACAAGTGCGGTGACGGGTGCGATCATCAATGCTAGCACAAGCGCCAGGCCAAGCCCCGCGACAATGGCCGCGATAATGCCGAGCCAACCGGCCCAATCCGGCATGCCGGGCAATATCTGCGCCATCCAGGGCCAGGCAAGGGTAAAAAAGATTTGACGGATCGCCGCCCAGAGGCCGACCAGCAACAAAAGCGTCAATCCGAGCGTCTTCCAGAAAGCCGCGCGCAATTCCGGCGTGGTCAGGCGTTTCAGGGCTTTCAGAGCAGCTTCCAAGATCATTTTCGACCCAATTCCGACTGTGGACGAAGATGCAAATAAGTACGGCTTCGCCCCGGTACAAGCTGCACTACCCACAATGCGGAAGCGTGGCAGGGTAGCCAAAGGGGTTGCAAACGGCTAAACCCGCACGCACATGACTGCCGCATATCGGCCTGAAGCATGTCGCGGAAAGTGATGGCGATCTGTTTCTGGCGACAGGAGACTAATCAGAAGGGGAGCTTCTCGCGCTCATGGCCACATTCGACGTTCTTTGCATCGGCAACGCCATTGTCGATATTCTTTCACGCACCGATGACGCATTTCTGGAAACGAATGGTATCGTCAAAGGCGCGATGAACCTGATCGATGCGGAGCGTGCGGAACTGCTCTATAACCGGATCGCGGGGCCGGCGACGGAAATGTCCGGCGGCAGCGCCGGAAATACGGCAGCAGGCGTGGCGAGCCTCGGCGGACGCTCTGCCTATTTCGGCAAGGTCGCGACCGATCATCTGGGCCGTGTTTTCGCGCATGATATCCGCGCACAGGGCGTTGCCTTCGATACGCGCCCGTTGGAAAACGGATCGCCGACGGCGCGCTCGATGATTTTCGTGACGCCGGACGGCGAGCGCTCGATGAACACCTATCTCGGCGCTTGCGTCGAACTGGGACCGGAAGACGTTGAAACCTCCAAGGTGTCCGATGCGAAGGTGACCTATTTCGAAGGCTATCTGTGGGACCCGCCGCGTGCCAAGGAAGCCATCGTCATGGCCTCGAAGATCGCGCATGAGAAAAATCGCCAGATGGCGATGACGCTTTCCGATCCATTCTGTGTCGACCGGTATCGCGAGGAATTTCTGCAGCTTATGCGCACGCGCACGGTCGATATCGTCTTTGCCAATGAGGATGAGGCCAAGTCGCTCTATAAGACGAAGTCGCTTGAAACGGCGATTGCCTCCATGCGCATGGATTGCGCGCTTTCAATCATCACCCGTTCGGAAAAAGGCGCCGTCGTGGTTACGCCTGACCAGACCTTGACGGTTCCCGCCATCGAAATCGATGCCTTGGTCGACACGACCGGGGCAGGCGATCTTTACGCCGCCGGTTTCCTTTACGGTTATACGAACGACCGCTCGCTTGAGGATTGCGCCCGCCTCGGTTCACTGGCGGCAGGTCTGATCATCCAGCAGATGGGGCCGCGTCCGCAGCTCAGCCTGCAGGCGGCTGCAAGCCAGGCAGGGCTTGTATAAAACTATTCAGGCCTGATGATCCGGTCGCGCTGAAGCTCTTCTTCGGTGCGTCCGGGGCGGCTTTTATAGACCGGCAGTGTCCAGCCGAAATAAAGTGCGCCGCCGCGAATGACAAAGGCGGTCAATGCGGCTGCGATTGCACATATGGCTGGCTCAACATGCAGCCCGGCAAGCAGAACATAAAGACATGCACCCGCGAGCGAAGCCGTGACATAGATTTCACGGCGCATCAGCACGGAAGGCTCGCCAGCCACCATATCGCGCAAGATTCCGCCGAGCGTAGCTGTGGAAATGCCGGTCACGATGGCGACGGAGGGTCCGAAGCCGAGCGCCATCCCCTTGGCCGCACCCAATACCGTGTAGGCCGCCATGCCGATGGCGTCGAGCCAGAGCAGGACCCGGTAGCGCGATTCGACCATATGCGCGGTGAAATAGACAAAAATCGCTGCCAGTGTTCCCGCCAGCAGATAAGAGGGTTCCACAACCCAGAAAACCGGG
This sequence comes from Hyphomicrobiales bacterium, assembly GCA_900473915.1. Classification (GTDB taxonomy): domain Bacteria; phylum Pseudomonadota; class Alphaproteobacteria; order Rhizobiales; family Rhizobiaceae; genus Brucella. The sequence continues at coordinate 350,671 of UCNG01000020.1, forward strand.
GCGCCAAGCACGAGATCGCGCAATGTTCCGCCGCCAATGCCGGTGATATTGGCGAGGAAAAGAAAGCCGATAATGTCGAGCTGGCGACGCGAAGCGGCAAGAGCACCAGTCGCAGCGAAAACGAAAACGCCCGCGAAGTTCAAAAACTCAGGAATCGTCACGCTGCGGGTCTCCTCCAGATATACGGTGATAATTTTTCACCGGTGCGCCCCAATAGCAATATGCAAGTTATTCCAAGGCGCTGAGGCGCTCCGTTTCCTTGTTTTTGCGCATTATCTTGCGCAAAACCCTTTCGCACTTTTGCTGGAAATGCTCAGTCGTCGCGCCGGCTGAACTTGGCAGCATTGCAAACCGGATGGCCGATATGAAAAGAGCGGCAGACAAAGCCGCCGCTCTCGTTTCATCGGTTAGTGATTGAAATCAGGCATCGCTCTCGGGAGCGGCAGCGCCATTATCGGCTGTTGCCTTCGGGCCACCCTTCGAAACACCAACCATGGCCGGGCGCAGAACCCGGTCTCCAATGGCATAACCATCCTGCACGACCTGAACGACGGTGTTGTTCGGCAGGTCCGGATTCGGCACTTCAAACATGGCCTGATGGAAATTCGGGTCGAACTTCTGGCCTTCCGGTTCCAGTTTCTTGACGCCGTGACGCTCCAGGGCGAGCAGCATGGCGCGTTTGGTCATTTCAACGCCGTCGGCGAGCGACTTCAGGCTGGCATCGGTTTCGAGAGCATCGGCAGGGATAGCCTCAAGTGCGCGGCCCAGATTGTCGGAAACCGAAAGCATGTCGCGGGCAAAATTGGTTACGGCATAGGTGCGCGCGTCCTGCACATCCCGCTGGGTGCGCTTGCGCAGGTTTTCCATTTCCGCGGCAGCGCGCAAAAGCTGGTCCTTCAGCTCGCCATTATCCGCTTCGAGCATGGCAATCCGGTTGGCGGTTTCATCCACTTCCGCTTCGGCTTCATCCTCGGCAGCTTCCGCACGGGCTTCGGCTTTGCGCGCCTTCAGAAAATCGTCGGCGGCACGGCTCAGCGCCTCGCGATCCCGGGGATTGTTGATATCGCGCTGCTCAAGATCGGGGTTCTGGGATTTGTTTTTTTCGTCAGCCATCATGCTACTTCCGTCTTGAATATCTTCTGGGGCGGATATCGAGTTTCATGTCGATAAAATCAAGGTCTATTTTCAGGGCCTTGGTTTGTCCCGGCACGTCTGACAGTTACCGCAACAGCCGGGATACGATCTGGGCGGTATAGTCCACCATCGGGACGATCCGCGCATAATTGAGCCGTGTGGGGCCGATTACCCCCAGGGCACCAATAACCCTTTGCTCGCTGTCGCGATAGGGGGCGACCACCAGCGATGAGCCGGAAAGCGAGAAAAGCTTGTTCTCCGAGCCGATGAAGATGCGCACCCCTGATCCGGCCTCGGCAAGATCGAGAAGCTGGACCATGCCGTCCTTGGTCTCCAGATCATCGAACAGATGGCGCAGGCGCTCTATGTCTTCCTGCGCATGGATGTTTTCCAGAAGGTTGGCGCGCCCGCGCACAATCAGCCGTGCCGGTTGATCGGTTCCAGCGCCGCTCCACACCGCCAGCCCCTGGGCGACCAGTTCCTGCGACAGCTGGTCGAGTTCCTGCCGCGTTTCTTCCGTCAGCTTTTTCAGCTCCGCCTTGGCTTCGGAAAGCGTGTGACCGTGAATATGCGCATTGAGAAAATTCGACGCTTCGACAAGCTGCGAATTGCTGATGCCGGCGGGCAGGCTGACGACGCGGTTTTCGACATCGCCATTCTGCATGACCAGCACCGCAAGCGCCCGGGTCGGCTCCAGGCGAACAAATTCGATATGTTTCAGCGCACCTTCCGCCTTGGTGGCCAGTACGAGGCCAGCGCCGCGCGACAGGCCGGAAAGAACCTGACTTGCTTCGGTAAGCACGCTTTCGACCGAATTGTTTGTGCCAGCGGAACGAACCTGCGCTTCAATGGAGGAGCGTTCCTCCGGCGGCAGGTCGCCCACTTCCAGAAATGCATCGACAAAAAAGCGTAGTCCGATCTGCGTCGGCAGGCGTCCGGCTGAGACATGGGGCGCATAGATCAGGCCCAGATGCTCCAGATCGCTCATGACATTGCGAATGGTCGCAGGCGAAAGCGTGTGCGGCAGCAATCGCGACAGGTTGCGAGAGCCGAGCGGATCGCCATCGTTCAGATAGGTTTCCACAATCAGCCTGAAAATATCGCGCGAACGCTGGTCGAGCGAACTCAAAAGCTGGTGTTCCGGCGTTTTCATCATAATATGGTCGCGAACTCTAGAAATAGAACACGACAAATATAAGGGCGCAAGCCAAAGCGTCAAAGGCTTTAGCTCCATCCTGACAGGCATCTCAACATCTGTGTCGGTTTTTCGGGGCAGATGGCTTTCTATTTGTGAGCGGGGGGCCTAAAAAGTCGCACCGGAAAAATTGAATCGAGGAATTCCCTAATGCGTCCATCCAAGCGTGCAGCCGACGAAATGCGCGCCGTCTCGTTCGAGCGCGGCATCTCCAAACATGCGGAAGGCTCCTGCCTCGTCAAGTTTGGCGACACGCACGTCTTGTGCACGGCGAGCCTTGAGGAAAAGGTGCCGGGCTGGATGCGCAATACGGGCAAGGGCTGGGTCACGGCGGAATATGGCATGCTGCCGCGTTCGACCGGCGACCGCATGCGCCGCGAAGCCGCCGCTGGCAAGCAGGGCGGGCGCACGCAGGAAATCCAGCGCCTGATCGGACGAAGCCTCCGCGCCGTTGTCGACATGCAGGCGCTCGGCGAAGTGCAGATCACGGTGGACTGCGACGTCATTCAGGCCGATGGCGGCACCCGCACGGCGGCAATCACCGGCGGCTGGGTGGCGCTTCATGAATGCCTGCGCTGGATGGAAGCGCGCCAGATGGTGCGTGTCGAAAAGGTCCTGAAAGACCATATTGCTGCGATTTCGTGCGGTATCTACGAGGGCGTGCCTGTGCTCGACCTGGACTATGCCGAAGATTCCGTCGCCGAAACCGACAGCAATTTCGTGATGACCGGCAAGGGCGGGATCGTTGAAATTCAGGGAACGGCGGAAGGCGCGCCTTTTTCGGAAGAAGAGTTCGCCAGCCTGATGAAGCTTGCACGCGGCGGCATCGATCGTCTTGTGTCCTTGCAGAAAATGGCGGTGGCTTAAGCTATTTGCAGCCGAACAGGACGACTTTTGGAACAGGCTCTGATAGGACAGTGCCTGCTCCATCTCAATGAGGAGACCTGATCCATGCGTGCCGCCCGCATTCTTGAAACCGCGCTCTATGTCCGCGATGTCGCCGAGGCGATAGAGTTCTATCAGGGAACGATGGGGCTGGAGCCGGTTGGGAAAGTCAGCGACCGCAACGCTTCCTTCCGCTGCGGCGAAGGCATATTGCTTCTCTTCAAGGCGGAAGAAACCTTGAAGCCGCCATTGCCCGGTCATCTGCCCGTGCCAACGCATGGCACGACGGGGCCGGGTCATGTATGTTTTGCCGCAAGCCGCGCCGAGATCGACGGCTGGCGGAAACATCTGGAACAACATGGCGTCGCCATTGAGGCCGAGTTCGATTGGCCCAACGGCGCGCATTCGATTTATTTCCGTGATCCATCCGGCAATTCGCTGGAGATCGCTGAACCGAAATTATGGGCTAGAGCATGATCCCGAAAAGTGGGAACCGGTTTTCGGAAAAGATTATGCGATGTTAAAACAGGTCATGAAAATGAGAACGCTGGAAAAGGGCAAGCTGATCGTTGCCTCGCACAATGCAGGCAAGCTCAAGGAATTTGACGGGCTGATCGGCCCGTTCGGTTTTGAGGTCAGCTCGGTTGCCGCTCTCGGTCTTCCTGAACCCGATGAAACGGGCACAACATTTGAGGAAAACGCCTATATCAAGGCGCTTGCGGCGGCAGAAGCCACCGGCCTGCCCGCCTTGTCCGACGATTCCGGCATGATGGTCGATGCGCTTGACGGCGATCCCGGCGTCTACACCGCAAACTGGGCCGAGACCGAGGACGGTACGCGCGATTTCGATATGGCGATGCAGAAGGTCGAGAACCTGCTGCGGGAAAAGGGCGCCTTTGAACCGCAGCAGCGTAAGGCACGCTTCGTATCGGTTATCTGCCTTGCCTGGCCGGATGGCGAGGCGGAATATTTTCGTGGTGAAGTTGAGGGCACAATGGTCTGGCCGCCGCGCGGCACGACCGGCTTCGGTTTCGATCCGATTTTCCTGCCCGATGGCTATGAAAAGACCTTTGGCGAAATGACCGCCGATGAAAAGCATGGCTGGAAGCCGGGCGACGCTTCGGCCCTGTCGCACCGTGCGCGTGCCTTCAAGCTTTTTGCCGAAAAGGCGCTCGACGTGGAGCAGGCCTCCGCGAAATGAACAAGCTGTTTCCCCCTTTGCAGGAAAAAAATGCTGCCAGCGCGATCCCTATCGCGCGGGTAAACGGGGAAAATGCATTTGGCGTTTATGTGCATTGGCCGTTCTGTCTGGCCAAATGCCCTTATTGCGACTTCAACAGCCATGTCCGTCACAAGCCGGTGGATCAGGCGCGTTTTTCCGAAGCGTTTCGCCGCGAAATGGAAACGCTGCGCGAACGCACCGGGCCGCGCACCGTCACCAGCATTTTTCTGGGCGGCGGCACGCCATCGCTGATGCAGCCCGAAACGGTGGGCGCGCTGCTCGACAGCATTGCCTCGCATTGGTCTGTTGCGCCGGACATCGAAGTGACGCTTGAGGCCAACCCGACCAGCGTGGAGGCCGACCGTTTTCGCGGCTATCGCGCTGCGGGCGTCAACCGCGTGTCGCTCGGCATTCAGGCGCTCAACGATCCCGATCTGCGCCGTCTCGGGCGCATGCATTCGGTGGAAGAGGCAAAAGCGGCCATTCGCCTGGCGCGCGAGATTTTCCCGCGCCTGTCCTTCGATCTGATTTATGCGCGCCCGAACCAAACCATTGAGGCCTGGCGCGAGGAGTTGAAGGAAGCAATCGGGCTCGCCGCCGATCATCTGTCGCTCTATCAGCTGACGATTGAGGAAGGCACGCAGTTCTATAATCTCTGGAAGGCGGGCAAGCTGACGACGCCTGAGCCGGATCACGCCGCAGCGCTTTATGAGGAAACGCAAAGGGTGACGGCGGAGCATGGTCTTCCCGCCTATGAGATTTCCAACCATGCCGTGCCGGGGCGCGAGTCGCAGCACAATCTGGTCTATTGGCGCTATGGGCAATATGTCGGCATCGGTCCGGGCGCGCACGGGCGCTTCGTGGAAAACGATGTGCGCACCGTGACCATGACCGAAAAACACCCGGAAACCTGGCTGGACAAGGTTGAACGCAGTGGCCACGGCATTATCGAGGAAGAATACCTCGATGGCGGGCAGGAAGGCGACGAGTTCCTGATGATGGGGCTGCGCTTACGCGAAGGTATCGATCTTGCCCGTTATGAGCGGCTGTCCGGCCATGCGATAGACGAGAAGCGACTGGCGAAATTGATTGCCGAAGGCATGATCGAGCCGATGGGCGGCAGCATCATTCGCGCAACGCCGGACGGTGCGCTGGTGCTGGATGCGCTGGTCGCTGATCTCGCGGCATAAAGGATAAGCAATGACTGATGATACGGGCGAGGGGCGGCGGGAATATGTGGTGGGCGGCACGACGATGCGCGCCCGGCCGCTGGAGCCCGCACTTTACATCGTCTCTACACCGATCGGCAATCTTGGCGACATGACGTTGCGCGGGATCGAAACGCTGGCTTCTGTCGATATTCTGGCCTGTGAGGATACGCGTGTGACCCGCGTTCTCCTCGACCGTTACGGCATTTCTCGCCGTCCGATCAGCTATCACGAACACAACGCCGCCGAGGCTGGAGAAAAGCTGATTGCGGCGCTGACGGCGGGTAAAAGCGTTGCGCTGGTGTCCGATGCGGGAACGCCACTCGTTTCCGATCCGGGCTTTCGTCTGGTCGGCGAAGCGCGCGAGGCGGGTATTCGGGTTGTCCCCATTCCAGGCGCTTCCGCCGTTCTGGCAGCCCTTGCCGCTTCAGGCCTGCCGACCGACGCCTTCATGTTCTGCGGTTTCCTGCCGTCCAAACATGGCCAACGGCTGTCGAAGCTTGAAAGCTTGAAAGCAATAGATGCCACGCTGGTATTCTACGAGTCGCCCAACCGTACCGCTGCAACACTGGCCGACATGGCTGCTGCTTTCGGAGCGGAGCGGGCAGGCGCGCTCTGCCGTGAATTGACCAAGGCCTATGAAACCGTTGTCACGGCATCGCTTGGTGAACTGGCGGCCCGGTTCGACGGTGAGGATCGTATTCGCGGTGAGATCGTGCTGCTGGTCGGCCCGCCAGCCGGCGATGCTGTGCCGCAAAGCGAGGAAGATATCGACAGGCTGCTTCTGTCGCTTGCCGCTGAACTGCCGCCATCCAAGGCCGCAGGCGAGGCGGCGCGCATGACCGGCGGTCAGAAATCGGTTCTCTATCAGCGCCTCATGCAACTGAAATCGGAGCAGCGATGACCGATCTCCGCGAGAAAAAGCGAACTGCTTTCTTTCGCGGACACAGCGCCGAACGCATGGCCGCTCTGGTGCTGCTTCTGAAAGGTTTTCGCATCGTCGCACGGCGTTATCGGACACGGCTCGGCGAAATCGATCTGATCGCCCGGCGCGGCAATCTGGTGCTCATCGTCGAGGTCAAGGCGCGGCGCAGTCTGGAAGCCGCGCACCTCGCTGTCACGCCTGAGGCCATGCACCGCATCGAAGCCGCCGCCGATCTCTGGCTGCAACGCCAGTCCGATCATGCCCGCCTGTCGCTGCGTTTCGATCTGATTGCCGTATTGCCGCGACGATGGCCGAAGCATGTTCCTGCATTCTTCACGAGCGGCAATTACTTATAAGTCTATGTAAATCCTATAAAAATTGTAGGGTATATTTACCCTGCTTTCGGGAATGAAAATCCTGCAATTGCCTGATTTGAGAAAAAGTGATGCGCGGCGAGATTTTCGCACGCAAGCCCGTTTCTTATAAAATTGCGCCGCTCAAAGGATAATGGCGCCATCTCAAAAGGATGGTGCTCATGTCTTTTTCGCAAAAGCGTCTGCTGGCTGACTTTCCTGCCTTCTTCCGGGTGTCGGAAGAGGTGGTTGTCGTCGTCGGCGGCGGCGAGGAAGCACTCAACAAGGCGCGCCTTGTGGCGCAGACCTCCGCACACCTTCGCATCGTGGCAGAAGAAACGGAACATCATCTGGCCGAGTTCATCGCAAGCCATGATGTGGAGCATGTGGCGGCACCTTTTGCATCGGAACATGTTGAAGGCGCAAAGCTTGTTTTCGTGGCAACCGGCGATGAAACGCAGGATCGCGCCATTGCTGCCGTGGTGAAGGCCGAGAGGGTTCCGGTCAATGTCGTTGATCGTCCGGCACTTTGCGATTTCCTGACGCCAGCCATCGTCAACCGTGCGCCGCTGACGATCGCAATCGGTTCCGAAGGTACGGCCCCGGTCCTGGCGCAGATGGTGCGCGCGCGCATTGATGCCGCCTTTTCGCCGCGTCTTGGCGAGCTTGCGCATTTTGCCGAAAGCTGGCGTCCACTGGTCGAGCGCGCATTGCCCAAGGGGCTGGCGCGCCGCAGTTTCTGGCGCGGGTTCTTTTCGGGCCGTGTTGCCAGCGCCATCGAGAATGGCGACCATGCGCGGGCGTCCAAGGCCGCAAGCGACCTGATCGAGCAGCGGGACAATGCCGCCGGTTATGTCTGGCTGGTCGGCGCCGGTCCGGGCGCGGAAGACCTGCTGACGCTTCGCGCGCACCGCGCGTTGATGGAAGCCGATGTCATCGTGCATGACGCTCTGGTGCCGGAAGGTGTCATCGCCATGGGTCGTCGCGATGCCGAGCGCCTTGCCGTCGGCAAGCGCAAGGGCTGCCATTCCAAGAGCCAGGAAGAGATCAACCGCCTGCTGGTTTCACTCGGGCGGCAGGGCAAGCGCGTTGTGCGGCTGAAATCCGGCGATCCGCTGGTGTTCGGACGCGCAGGCGAGGAAATGGCGGCATTGCGTGCCGCCGGTATCGGTTTCGAAATCGTGCCGGGCATTACGTCTGCCTTTGCCGCCGCTGCCGATATGGAGCTGCCGCTGACGCTGCGGGGTGTCGCGTCGTCGCTGGTGTTCACGACGGGCCACGACATGACGGGCGATGTGCTGCCGGGCTGGGCAAAGCTTGCCGTCTCCGGCGCGACCATCGCCGTCTATATGGGCTCGACCGTCGCCGCATCGGTAGCCGCACGCCTGATTGGTGCGGGGCTGCATGAAGATACCGCCGTGGCGGTGGTGGAAAACGCAAGCCGTCAGGACAAGCGCCTGTTTCACGGCACGCTCAAGGATTTGCCGGATCTGGAAAGCCGCAAGGAGCTTTCCGGCCCGGTCATGGTGATCATTGGCGACGCGGTCGCCGGTGCCGCAATCGACAAAGCCGAAGCGCTGGCCCTCAAGCCGGTTTCCGTCGCAGCCTGAACCCGTGGATGCGGGTAACAAAAGTTTGGAGTTTGGAAATGATCGTAAAAGTTCTCACTGCGAACCGGCTGATCGACGGACAGGCTGTGTGGCTTGGCGCCGATGGCTCCTGGCAGGAAACCATCGACGGCGCGCTGGTGGCCCGTCACGCGGAGGCCGTCGAGGCTCTTGAAGATGCGGGCAAGGTGGCTGCGAAAGCCAATCTGGTCGTCGATGTGAATGTGATCGATGTCGAGGAGCGCGCGGAGGGGCTTTATCCCATCCGCCTGCGCGAGCGCATCCGCCTTTCCGGCCCGACCATCGTGACCTTCGGCGATTTGCCTCTCGACAAGCCTGAATTGAAGCGCGCCTCGTAATATCTGTTGACGCATTTCCCGACGCAAAACCGGTTCCCACTTTTGCTGGAAATGCTCTGAAACCGGACCTAGCCTATGTATCGTTATGATGAATTCGACCGCGATTTCGTTGCGGCCCGTGTTGCCCAGTTCAAGGATCAGGTCGAGCGCCGACTGTCGGGCGAACTGACGGAAGAACAGTTCCGTCCGCTGCGCCTGATGAATGGCCTTTATCTGCAATTGCATGCCTATATGCTGCGGGTGGCTGTCCCTTATGGCACGCTGTCGAGCCGCCAGTTGCGCAAGCTTGGCCACATTGCGCGCGTCTATGACCGCGGCTTCGGCCATTTCACCACGCGCCAGAACATCCAGTATAACTGGCCTGCGCTGAAGGACGTGCCGCGCATTCTGGAAGAGCTGGCGGAAGTCGAAATGCATGCCATCCAGACCTCCGGCAATTGCATTCGCAACGTGACCGCCGACCATTTCGCAGGCGCAGCCAGCGACGAAGTGGCCGATCCGCGCCCATTCGCGGAAATCCTGCGGCAATGGTCTTCGCTGCATCCGGAATTTTCCTATCTGCCGCGCAAGTTCAAGATCGCCATTGTCGGCTCGGAGCATGATCGTGCCGCCATTCAGGTGCACGACATCGGCTTGCAGCTGAAGAAGAACGAGGCGGGCGATCTGGGTCTTGCTGTCTATATCGGTGGCGGTCAGGGCCGCACGCCGATGGTGGCCAAGAAAATCCGCGACTTCCTGCCTATCGAGGACATGCTGACCTATGTGACGGCGATTGTCCGCGTCTATAATCTGCATGGCCGCCGCGACAACAAGTATAAGGCGCGCATCAAGATCCTCGTCCATGAAACGGGCGTTGAAGAACTGACCCGCGAGATTGATGCCGAGTGGGAAGAAATCCGTCATGGCGAGCTGAAGCTGCCGCAGCGCGATATCGACGCCATCGAAAGCTATTTCCGCATGCCGAACCTGCCGCAACGGCCGGAAGGCTGGGAAGTGCTGGCGGTGACGCAAAAGGCCGATCCGCAATTTGCAAGCTGGGTGGCGCGCAATGTCACGCCGCACAAGCATCCGGATTATGCCGTCGTCACCATTTCGCTCAAACCCATTGGCGGCATTCCGGGCGATGCCAGCGCGGAACAGATGGAGCTGGTGGCCGATATTGCGGCAACCTATTCCTTCGATGAAATCCGCGTCAGCCACGAGCAGAATCTGGTTCTGCCGCATGTGGCCAAGGCCGATCTCGCAGCCGTCTACGATCTCTTGCAATCGGATGGTCTGGTGACGCCGAATGCCGGTCTCATCACCGATATCATCGCTTGCCCCGGCCTCGACTATTGCGCCCTTGCCAATGCGCGCTCCATTCCGGTGGCACAGCGCATTTCCGAACGTTTTGGCGACCAGCAGCGCCAGCTTGAAATCGGCGATCTCAAGATCAAGATTTCCGGCTGCATCAATGCCTGCGGCCACCATCATGTTGGCCATATCGGCATTCTGGGCGTCGAGAAGAAGGGTGAGGAACTCTATCAGATCACGCTTGGCGGCTCGGCGGATGAACAGTCGGCTATTGGCGAAATCACCGGTCGCGGCTTCTCCTCGGAAGATGTGGTGGATGCCATTGAAACGGTGGTCGACACCTATCTCGCCTTGCGCGAAAGCCCGGATGAGACCTTCCTCGCCGCCTATCGCCGCGTCGGGATGGAGCCGTTCAAACGCGCGCTTTATGGAGAAATCAGCCGTGCAGCTTGATGCGGAACAAAGCGCTGCCGCCGAAGCCCGCCTTCTGGAGGTGAGCCACGGCGCGTCTACCCCGCAGGAAGTGATCGCGCTCGCCACGCGTGAACTTTACGAGGGGCGGATCGCGGTTGTGTCTTCCTTCGGCGCGGAATCGGCGGTGCTTCTGCACATGATTTCGGAAATCGATCCCGCGACTCCGGTTCTTTTCCTCGATACGGGCAAGCATTTCCGGGCAACGCTCGATTATCGTCACGATCTGGTGGACCGGCTGGGATTGACGGATGTGCAGGACATTCTGCCCGTTGAGGAAAGCCTCAAAAGCGAAGACCCGTTTGGCGCTTTGTCCATGACCGACAAGGATCGCTGCTGCTTCATCCGCAAGGTCGAGCCGATGGCGCGCGCCGTTGCGCCCTATCGCGCGTGGATGACGGGGCGCAAGCAGTTTCAGGCATCGACCCGCGAGAGCCTGCCGGTTTTTGAGGCCGTGGGGCCGCGTATCCGTATCAATCCGCTGGCGCGCTGGCAGGCGGCGGACCTCAAGGCCTATGCCGAAAAGCACGGCCTGCCGCCGCATCCTCTGGTCGCTGAGGGCTATCGCTCCATCGGCTGCATGCCTTGCACGCGACCTGTAGGCGAGGGCGAAGATCAGCGGGCAGGCAGGTGGGCTGGATCGGAAAAGACAGAATGTGGCATCCACCTGTCGGGTCTGTCGGATAGCTTGAAGAATTTGGAAGCAGGGGACCGGAAATGAGCGATATCAACGAAACCAAACTCTGGTCTGCCGATGGCTTTCGCGAAGACGACTATGTCTTTGCCGACGATCTCGAGGCGGCGGGCGATGCGCCTGCGATCATCATTCCGCTGGCCATCTGGCTCGGTCTGGATGAGGAGCGCCGCCGCGCCTCCAACCGCCGCATTGGCGTGACGGTCGCGCCCGGCGAAGCCATCGATCCGCTTCTGGACGATCTGGGCAGCATTCCGTTGATCGCCTTGCAGTTTCCGGCTTTCAATGACGGTCGCTCTTATTCCAAGGCCGAGATTCTGCGTCGCGAAGGTTTTGCAGGCGAGTTGCGCGCCGTTGGCGATGTGCTGATCGATCAGGCCGCGCTGATGCTGCGCACCGGCTTTGACAGCCTTCAGGTGACGAACAAGGTTGCGCAGACGCGCCTTCATGAAAATCGTCTTGTCGATACACCCGGCTATTATCAGCCGGGACGCGGTTCTGTGCCGGAAGAAGGCGGTTTCGCCTGGCGGCGGGTGAAGGCCGGTTAGGCATTTCCCTTAAATTTGTCATTTGTCTAAGCGCTTTGATGCGCTAAACACGCCTCACGAATTTAAGGGAGTTGCGGCGTGATCCGGCATATTGTTTTCTTCAGCGTCAAGCAAGGTCAGGATATCGAGACGGTCAAAAAGGGGCTGGAACAGCTTGGCACCATACCCCATGCCGATCTTTTTGAAGTTTTGCCGAATTCCAAGGTCGATCCAATGTGCGACCGTATCGATCTGGTCGTTTATGCCGAATTCAAGGATGAGGAAGCGCTTTTTGCTTTCAAGAAGCATCCGACTTATGACGCGACAACGCAACTTGTGCGCCCGATGCGCGAATTGCGTTTTTCCGCAGATGTTGTGACGGACAAGTCCTGATTACCAGTCGGCCTGTGGTCTTTCCTGTAGCGGAAGGCCACCGAAAAGATCGGGTTCGCTGGACGTTCTCGCGCGCTCGATATTGAGAAGCTTGAGCTTGGTCGCAGTGCCGCCAGCCGCCGAAAACCCGCCAACCTTGCCATTGGAGCCCAGCACTCGATGGCAAGGCACGATAATCGGAAACGGGTTTTTGCCCAACGCATAGCCGACCGCCTGCGACAGGCTCACATCGCCGATCCGTCTGGCAATCGCGCCATAGGTCGTCGTCTCGCCCGCTCTCAGCTCCAGAATGATTTCATAGACCTGCCTGTTCAAATCGGGCTGGGTATCGAGCGCCAGCGGCGTGCCGGAAAAATCGACATCAGCACCCGTCAGAAGCGCGCGCACACCTTCGATTGCATTGCTGACAAAAGCCGGAAGATTGATATCTTCCGCACCGGGAAAACGCTCGCCAAGCCGGTAGCGGGTTTCCTTTTCGTCAGCGTCTCCAATCTCGACGCCAACGATCTTCGGGCCGCGCCAGGCAATGCCGCACGGTCCGATTTCTGTTTCGAAAATGGTAATGCCTGACGATTCCATGGAAGTAATATTAGCATGGTTTCGGCCGGGACAAATGCCGGTTATCGGGCAACCATCGGAACGTTCACGTGAAAAAGTCGTAACAATTGCGGAAATTGGCGCAGCGAAACGGTTGAAGAACGGCACGAATAATGATTGTGTTGTGGCAACCGGCCAATGCCCTTAAATGGCCAAAACGATTGACGAGAGTTTCCGGCATCTGTCGCGGCGGGAGCGGAACCGAGGAATTTAAATGGACGATTACGAGCGATATGCCACAGGGTTGATGATCGTTTTTGGCGCGCTGATCATCGGCGGGCTCATGGCGGCGAACCTGTATCACGGCGACAAGCCGGGCTTTTTATTCGCACTGGGCGCTGCTGTGGTCAGCTGGTTCGCGGCCTTTGCCGTCCTGTTTGACAAGCCACGCGTCTATGGCGTGATGATTGCCGTTGCGATCGGGCTGGTTGCAGCTTCGATCGGTGCCTATGTCACCTGATCGGCAGATCTTTCGATCATGGACAAAGCCCCGCATGAGCGGGGCTTTGTCGTTTCAGAGATAAGGCGAATAGCACTGGCGCCGCGGCCCGTAATTGGGCTGGAATGTATTGTCGTAGGCTCGATAGGAGCGATAACGATTGTAGCACCAGCGCACATGCGGGTTGCCGCCGCGATAGACCGGGGCAGGGCGGTAGCGATAAACCGGGCCGGGGCCCCAATAACGGCGGTCATAGCGATAATAAGGCCGATAACGCGGACGATCATGCCGCCAGTGGCGATGGTGTTCGCGCCAATAGCCGCGGTCGCCGCGATAGTCGTAATATTGAACCTTCTGCACATTCGATGCCGGGGCCTGTGCAGACGGTGTCGCCATCGCAGACGGCTGCGCCGCACTGGCAGTCCCGGCAGCAGCGGAAAGTCCCAAGCCGAGTGACAAACATGCGGCAAACAGGGAATAAGCAAACCTTTTCATTGGTCTCTCCTCACAGCGCATTCCCGAAAGTATGAACCGTTTCGGAAAAATGCGCGCAAAAACAAACTACACATATTGTCCCTGCGATCATTTTTGCCCCCACATTGTGGCGGGGCGGTGGCTCCGCGCGGTCACGATTTCTTCCTTCGGGCAATAGACGGGTGATGCTCAATCCGGGCGGAAAACATTTGTCCCGAATTGACATAAAGATATGTTTATGTCATTAAGCGAACTTCCCGATGTGCGTATGGCAGGCAATATCAGGTGGGCATGTCCCGAACAGCCCCTTGGCCTGGTAACAGATTGAATACAGGCGGTGTTTTATGGCCTCTCCCCTCGATGGTCTTTTTGGTGCAACGGCAGCGCAGCCGGATGGCTCCGAAGTGCTGGCAGCTCTCACCAAGGCAGCGCGTGAGCGCATCCTGATCCTCGATGGCGCGATGGGAACCCAGATCCAGGGGCTTGGCTTCCATGAGGAACATTTTCGCGGCGATCGTTTCGGCGCCTGCGACTGCCAGCTTCAGGGCAATAACGACCTTCTGACGCTGACCCAGCCCAAGGCAATCGAGGAAATTCATTATGCCTACGCGATTGCAGGCGCGGATATTCTCGAAACGAATACCTTCTCTTCCACGAGAATTGCACAGGCCGATTACGGCATGGAGGATCAGGTCTATGAGCTGAACCGCGATGGCGCGCGCCTTGCGCGCCGCGCCGCCTTGCGCGCCGAGCAGAAAGATGGCCGCCGCCGCTTCGTGGCGGGCGCGCTCGGGCCGACAAACCGCACCGCTTCGCTGTCGCCGGACGTTAACAATCCCGGTTTTCGCGCCGTCACCTTCGACGATTTGCGCCTGGCCTATGCTGAGCAGATCAGGGGGCTGATCGACGGCGGTTCCGACATCATCCTGATTGAAACCATCTTCGACACGCTGAATGCGAAGGCGGCTGTCTTCGCATCGGAAGAAGTGTTCGAGGAAAAGGGCATCCGCCTGCCGGTGATGATTTCCGGCACGATCACCGACCTGTCCGGCCGTACCCTGTCGGGCCAGACGCCGACGGCTTTCTGGCATTCGCTGCGTCACGCCAAGCCGTTCACCATCGGCCTCAACTGCGCGCTCGGCGCCAACGCCATGCGTGCGCATCTGGATGAATTGTCGACCATCGCCGATACATTCATTTGTGCCTATCCGAATGCCGGCCTGCCGAACGAGTTTGGCCAGTATGACGAAACGCCGGAAGCAATGGCTGCCCAGATTGAAGGCTTTGCCCGTGATGGACTGGTCAATGTGGTGGGCGGCTGCTGCGGTTCGACGCCGGAACATATCCGTGCCATCGCCGAGGCGGTTGCAAAACATCCGCCGCGCAAGCCCGCCAGGGTCGCGCCGCTGATGCGCTTGTCGGGCCTCGAACCTTTCACGCTGACCGAGGACATTCCCTTCGTCAATGTCGGCGAGCGCACCAATGTCACGGGCTCTGCCCGGTTCCGCAAGCTGGTCAAGGCCGGTGATTTTGCGGCTGCGCTTGATGTCGCGCGTGATCAGGTTGTCAATGGCGCCCAGATCATCGACATCAACATGGATGAAGGCCTGATCGATTCCGAAAAGGCGATGGTCGAGTTTCTCAACCTGATCGCCGCCGAACCGGATATCGCTCGCGTGCCGATCATGATCGACAGCTCCAAATGGGAGGTGATCGAGGCTGGCCTGAAATGCGTTCAGGGCAAGGCGGTGGTCAACTCCATTTCGATGAAGGAAGGCGAGGAAGCCTTTATCCATCATGCAAAGCTTGTCCGCGCTTATGGCGCGGCGGTGGTCGTCATGGCCTTCGATGAAACCGGGCAGGCCGATACCGAGGCGCGCAAGATCGAAATCTGTACGCGTGCCTACAGGATTCTGACCGAGCAGGTCGGCTTTCCGCCGGAAGATATCATCTTCGATCCGAACATCTTTGCGGTAGCGACCGGGATCGAGGAACACAATAATTACGGTGTCGACTTCATCGAAGCGACCCGGCAGATTATCGCCACCTTGCCACATGTGCATGTGTCGGGCGGCGTGTCGAACCTGTCCTTCTCCTTCCGCGGCAATGAGCCGGTGCGTGAGGCGATGCATGCGGTGTTCCTCTACCACGCCATTCAGGCGGGCATGGATATGGGCATCGTCAATGCCGGCCAGCTTGCGGTTTACGATGCCATTGATCCGGAACTGCGCGAGGCCTGCGAGGATGTGGTGCTGAACCGCCGCTCCGATGCGACGGAACGCCTGCTGGAAATCGCCGAACGTTTCCGCGATTCCGGTTCAAGGGAAGCCAAGGCGCAGGATTTGACATGGCGTGAATGGCCGGTTGAAAAGCGCCTTGAACATGCGCTCGTCAACGGCATTACCGACTATATCGAAGCCGATACGGAAGAGGCGCGTCAGTCTGCCGAAAGGCCGCTGCATGTCATCGAAGGGCCGCTGATGGCGGGCATGAATGTGGTTGGCGATCTGTTTGGCGCAGGCAAGATGTTCCTGCCGCAAGTGGTCAAGTCAGCCCGCGTGATGAAGCAGGCGGTAGCGGTTCTCCTGCCTTATATGGAGGAGGAAAAGCGCCTGAACGCGGAAAACGGCATCGGTGACGGCGAGCGCCAGAGCGCTGGCAAGGTTCTGATGGCGACCGTAAAAGGCGATGTGCACGATATTGGCAAGAATATCGTCGGCGTCGTGCTGGCCTGCAACAATTACGAAATCATCGATCTGGGCGTCATGGTGCCATCGCAGAAAATCCTGCAGGTGGCGCGGGATGAGAAGGTCGACATTATCGGTCTTTCCGGCCTTATCACACCGTCGCTCGACGAGATGGCGCATGTGGCGGCGGAAATGGAGCGTGAAGGCTTTGAGATTCCGCTTCTGATCGGCGGTGCGACGACCAGCCGTGTTCATACGGCGGTGAAGATTCATCCGCGTTATGAGCGCGGGCAGGCGGTCTATGTCGTGGATGCCAGCCGCGCTGTCGGCGTGGTATCGGGCCTGCTGTCGCCGGAAGGCAAGCAGGATTACATTGACGGTGTTCGCGCCGAATATGCCAAGGTTGCAGCCGCCCATGCGCGCAACGAAGCCGAAAAGCAGCGCCTGCCGATTGCGCGCGCCCGCGCCAACGCGCATAAGCTCGACTGGGATAATTTTGCGCCGGTCAAGCCTGCATTCACCGGCACGAAGGTCTTTGATGATTACGATCTGGCCGAAATCGCGCGCTATATCGACTGGACACCATTCTTCCAGACCTGGGAATTGAAGGGTCGCTACCCGGCGATCCTCGAAGACGAGAAGCAGGGCGATGCAGCCCGGCAGCTTTGGGATGACGCGCAGGCGATGCTGGCAAAAATCATTGATGAAAAATGGTTTGCGCCAAAGGCGGTCGTCGGCTTCTGGCCGGCCAATGCGGTGGGAGATGATATCCGCCTTTTCACCGATGAAAGCCGGAAGCAGGAACTTGCAACTTTCTTCACGCTGCGCCAGCAATTGAGCAAGCGCGATGGCCGTCCGAACGTGGCCATGTCCGATTTCGTAGCGCCTGCCGAGAGCGGAAAGCAGGATTATGTCGGTGGCTTTGTCGTGACTGCGGGCATTGGCGAAGTGGCGATTGCCGAACGTTTCGAACGCGCCAATGACGATTATTCCGCAATCTTGGTAAAAGCGCTGGCTGATCGCTTCGCGGAGGCCTTTGCCGAGTTGATGCACGAGCGTGTGCGCAAGGAGTTCTGGGCCTATGCTTCCGACGAAGCCTTTACGCCGGAAGAGCTGATCGGCGAGCCCTATAAGGGCATTCGTCCGGCTCCCGGCTATCCGGCGCAGCCCGATCATACAGAGAAAACGACCCTGTTCCGCCTGCTCGATGCTACCGCCAATACCGGCGTGGAACTGACCGAAAGCTACGCCATGTGGCCTGGCTCCTCGGTGTCGGGTCTCTATATCGGCCATCCGGAAAGCTATTATTTCGGCGTGGCCAAGGTGGAGCGCGATCAGGTCGAGGATTATGCGGCGCGCAAGGGCATGACAGTCGAGGAAGTAGAGCGCTGGCTCAGCCCTATCCTCAACTATATGCCGGGTGCCGGAAAAGACGAGGATGCGGCGGCCTGACTGGCCGTCGCGAACCTTCCCTTTCCTGCTTCATCGACGCGCATCCGCCTGTCGGCGTCTATTAATCATAACTTAAATACTCGTCATTCTGACAGGTTTGCTGAACCCGCCAGACGGTTCTAGTGTTTACAGGATGCAAATCGGTTTCGGTTCTGCGGCGCGTGAGCATTTCCAGCGAAATGTGGAACGGCTTTCTATTCGCAAGTGCTTACAAATATAGTTGAAGAAGGTGCAGCTGTTCTGGCAATGGAAAGCGCGGGTTGACATTTGTTTTCGAAGCGGAGAATGAAGTATTTAATATTTAAGTACTTTATTAATTGCTAATTGTATAAATAATTGCTGTGATAAAAATCTTCGGAAATTATCAATTTGTGTTCATTTAAGCGTGCTTTGCTATATGGTAAAAAACTGATGATTGTGTTAGTCCTTTGCGGCGCAATCGTCTCGTGTAATGGCGCTGTATTTTAATAAAATCAAAATTAGAACTTAATTGGGATGTCTGCAATGAAATGGGAACAAATTTATGAATCCATGCAATCTGCTGACGACGTCGAACAGCTCCTTGAATACATAAATACCTATGCCAAACAGTGCGGATTTGCACATACGGCTTATGTCATGCGTGTTCCCCTCCTGAACGGCGTAGTTAAATGGCTTAGCTTTGGCTCGTTGCCCCAGGAATGGACCGATCACTATGCTGACAGAAAATATGCGGATATAGACCCATTGGTTCGCAAGGCTTTGAACAGCATCGAGCCGTTGGTCTGGTCATCGAAGCTGTTTGCGGAGGCTCCGCAAATATGGACAGATGCCCAGCGCTTCGGCATCAAGGTCGGGATTTCCCAACCGTGCTGGGCGGCGCAAGGCGTGTTCGGCATGCTGTCTTTTGTGAGAAGCGGTCCGGCCCTGTCGTCCGGCGAAATTTCAATGTTGCGGCGCCAGATGCAGATCACGGCCAACCTGCTGCATCTGTCCATGTATGAACATCTCGACATTCCGACAATGAACTGCGTTTCCGAAGTAAACCTGACAACACGCGAGCGGGAAATCCTGCGCTGGACGAGTGAGGGAAAAACTGCCGAAATCATCGGCACGATCCTCAATATCTCGACGCGCACGGTGAATTTCCATATCAGCAACGTGCTGACCAAGCTCGTTGCGGTCAACAAGGTTCAAGCGGTCGCCAAGGCCCGTACCTTCGGACTTCTCTAGCTCCCTTCCTGGTCCCTCGGCGGTTTGATCCGAAGGGCATCTTTCAGCGGCTTTCCGGTTTGCGCTTTTTCTGAAACGGGCTACACATTCATTATCATTCTCGGAGGATCAATGAATGACTGCCCAGCCGAACTCTCTTGAAGCCCGCGATATCCGCTACCATCTCCATTCCTATACCGATGCTGTCCGCCTCGAGGCGGAGGGTCCGCTTGTGATCGAGCGCGGCGACGGCATTTACGTCGAGGATGTAACCGGCAAGCGCTACATCGAAGCGATGTCGGGACTTTGGAGCGTCGGCGTGGGCTTTTCCGAGCCGCGTCTGGCGGAAGCTGCCGCACGGCAGATGAAGAAGCTGCCTTTCTACCATACGTTCTCCTACCGCTCGCATGGGCCGGTCATCGATCTGGCTGAAAAGCTTGTCTCGATGGCGCCCGTGCCGATGAGCAAGGCCTATTTCACCAATTCAGGCTCCGAGGCCAACGATACAGTTATCAAGCTGATCTGGTATCGCTCCAATGCGCTGGGCGAACCGGAGCGCAAGAAAATCATTTCGCGCAAGCGCGGCTACCACGGTGTCACGATTGCCTCCGCTAGCCTGACGGGCCTGCCCAATAATCACCGCTCCTTCGACCTGCCGATCGACCGCATCCTGCATACGGGCTGTCCGCACCATTATCGCGATGCGCTGCCGGGCGAGAGCGAGGAACAGTTCGCAACGCGGCTGGCGGACGAGCTGGAGCAATTGATCCTTGCCGAAGGTCCGCACACCATTGCCGCTTTCATCGGCGAGCCGGTGATGGGTGCAGGCGGCGTGGTCGTTCCGCCCAAAACCTATTGGGAAAAAGTGCAAGCCGTTCTTAATCGCTACAATATTCTGCTGGTTGCCGACGAAGTCATCTGCGGTTTCGGACGGACAGGCAACCTGTTCGGCAGCCAGACATTCGATATGAAACCCGACATTCTGGTCATGTCAAAGCAGCTTTCGTCATCCTATCTGCCAATCTCGGCGTTCCTCATCAACGAGCGCGTCTACGCGCCGATTGCCGAGGAAAGCCACAAGATCGGCACGCTTGGCACGGGCTTCACGGCATCGGGGCATCCGGTGGCGGCGGCTGTGGCATTGGAAAATCTCGCGATCATTGAAGAGCGCGATCTGGTTGCCAATGCGCGGGATCGCGGCGCCTATATGCAGAAGCGCCTGCGTGCGTTGCAGGATCATCCTCTGGTTGGCGAAGTGCGTGGCGTCGGTCTTATTGCCGGTGTCGAGCTTGTCATCGACAAACAGGCCAAGACAGGCCTTGAACAAGCGGGCGCGCTGGGCGCACAGGCAAATGCAGCGCTTCAGGAACGCGGCGTGATTTCCCGTGCAATGGGCGACACGCTTGCCTTCTGCCCGCCGCTCATCATCAACGATCAGCAGATCGATACGATGGTGTCGGCGCTCGAAGCGGGGCTCAACGATGTTCAGGCGAACCTTACCCAAGCATCACTCGCCAAGTAATAATTTGCTCTGGAGCCGTCCGAAAGACCGGCGGCTCCAGAGCGAAAACCTGTTTAATATCACAAAAATTGTATGATTTTCCGTAACTTGACGGGAAATCGGCTTTTCTGGGCCCGCGCAAGTTTGTTCCGGCCCGGCTTGCAAATACGGTAGTTTTTCGCGCAAGCCAGTTGCAATACGCGATAGGTTTCTTTCACTTTCCCGCATCATTTCACGACAATGCGCGCACTGTGGCTTTTGCTGCATCTGCGCCGGATGAAGGCTTATGCCAACCCTCCCGCCAGTATCGAGTCCTATCCGGTTGCCGGGAGTAAGTAGTCGTGCATCATGCATCCCTGACCAAGAACCTGACGCATCTGCAACGCCTTGAAGCAGAGGCGATTCATATTTTTCGCGAGGTCGCGGCAAGTTTTTCCAATCCGGTGATGCTCTACTCGGTCGGCAAGGATTCGTCAGTGATGCTGCATCTGGCGATGAAGGCATTCTATCCGGCTCCGCCACCCTTTCCCTTTCTGCATGTCGATACGACATGGAAATTCCGCGAGATGATCGAATTTCGCGATGCTGAGGCCCGTGAGAAGGGTTTTGAACTCCTCGTCCATATCAACGAGGATGGCGTGCGCGAGGGAATCGGACCTTTCAGCCACGGGTCGAACGTCCATACCCATGTGATGAAGACGGTCGCCTTGCGGCAGGCGCTCGACAAGTACAAGTTCGATGCCGCTTTTGGTGGCGCTCGTCGCGACGAGGAGAAATCGCGCGCCAAGGAGCGCATTTTTTCCTTCCGTAACGCACAGCATGGATGGGACCCGAAAAACCAGCGTCCCGAGATGTGGAAGATCTACAACACGCGCGTTTCCACCGGAGAATCGATCCGCGTCTTTCCGCTGTCGAACTGGACCGAACTCGATATCTGGCAATATATCCTGCAAGAAAATATCCCCATCGTCCCGCTTTATTTTGCAGCGCGTCGCCCGGTGGTCGAGCGCGACGGCATGCTGATCATGGTCGACGATGACCGCATGAAACTGCGCCCGGGCGAACAAGTGGAAAACCGACTGGTGCGGTTCCGCACACTCGGCTGCTATCCGCTGACGGGCGCAATTGAATCGAGTGCGGCCGACCTTTCCGACATTGTCGAAGAAATGTTGATCGCCCGTACATCCGAGCGGCAGGGCCGCGCCATCGACCGCGATGAAGCCGGTTCGATGGAGAAGAAGAAGCGCGAGGGCTATTTCTGATGAATGCGGTAATCAAGCCTGTTGCGACCAATGCCGCAGTCAGTGATTTTCTGGCCGATCAGGAGCGCAAGACCCTGCTGCGGTTTCTTACTTGCGGCTCGGTGGATGATGGAAAGTCAACGCTGATCGGGCGCCTGCTTTACGACACGAAACTGATCTTCGAGGACCAGCTTGCTTCGTTGAAGAACGACAGCCGCAAGTTCGGAACGACCGATGACGATTTCGATTTTGCGCTTCTAGTGGATGGTCTCGAAGCCGAGCGGGAGCAGGGCATCACCATCGATGTCGCCTATCGCTTCTTTTCGACGCCTCGCCGCAAATTCATCGTCGCGGACACGCCGGGGCATGCGCAATATACGCGCAACATGGCGACCGGCGCATCGACTGCCGATCTTGCCATCGTGCTGGTCGACGCCCGGCAGGGCGTGTTGACCCAGACCCGCCGACATTCCTTCATTGCCGCCGCACTTGGTATCCGTCACATCGTTCTGGCCGTGAACAAGATTGATCTGGTCGATTTTTCTCAAGAAGCCTTCGAGCGTATCGTTGCCGACTATATGAGCTTCGCAAAGGAACTCGGCTTTGCCAGCATCCAGCCCATCCCGCTCTCGGCGCGTTTTGGCGACAATGTCACGCTCCCATCGCCCCGCATGGACTGGTACGAGGGGCCGCATTTGCTCGAACATCTGGAAACCGTGCGCATCGACACGGAGGCGGCGGCAAAGCCCTTCCGCTTTCCTGTTCAATATGTGAACCGGCCCAATCTCGATTTTCGCGGTTTCTCCGGCACTGTGGCCTCCGGTTCGATCAGCGCCGGTGATGTGGTCGTGGTTGCCAAATCCGGCAAGACATCCCGCGTGAAGCGCATCGCCACTTATGACGGCGATTTGCCGCGCGCGTCCGAAGGCCAGGCTGTCACATTGGTGCTCGAGGATGAGGTCGAGGTTTCACGCGGCAACATGCTGGTGGGAACGGAAGCTCGGCCCGAAGTGGCGGATCGGTTCTCCGCCAATATCGTCTGGTTCGGTGAGGAAGCCTTGCATCCCGGCCGGTCCTATCTGCTGCGCACCGAGACGGATCAGACGCCGGTAACGATCAGCGAGATTGTCTACAGGACCGATGTCGACAGCTTCACCCGTCAGGAAGCATCCCGCCTCGACCTCAACGAGATTGGCCTTTGCCATCTCCAGACCGTGGATCAGATTGCATTCGACCCTTACGCCGACAATCGCGTCACGGGCGCCTTCGTGTTGATCGACCGGCTCAGCAACGCGACTGTGGGCGCCGGAATGATCGACGGCGCGCTTCGTCAGGCGACGAATGTGCACCTGCAGTCCTTCGACCTCGACAAGCAGGCCCGCGCTGCGCAGAAGTTCCAGAAACCAGCCGTACTCTGGTTTACAGGCCTGTCCGGCTCCGGCAAATCCACCATTGCAAACAGGCTGGAGCAGCGGCTCCATGCGCTTGGCAAGCACACTTATCTGCTGGACGGCGACAATGTCCGCCATGGCCTCAACAGCGATCTGGGCTTTTCCCAGGAGGACAGGGCAGAAAATATTCGTCGTGTCGGTGAGGTTGCCCGTTTAATGACCGATGCGGGGCTGGTGGTGCTGGTTTCCTTCATCTCGCCGTTTCGGGCCGAGCGGGATCGCATTCGCTCTCGGTTGCCTGAGGGTGAATTTGTCGAGATATTCGTGGATACGCCGATAGAGGAATGCATCGCCCGTGACCCGAAAGGGCTTTATGCGCAGGCCTTGCGCGGCGAGATAAAGGCTTTTACCGGGATCGATTCTCCGTATGAGCCGCCGGTATCGCCGGAGCTTCGTCTGGACACGACGGGCCGAGACGTTGACGAACTCGTCGCGGAAGTAGAAAAGTATCTTGCCGAACGTGGTATCATCGGCAGTTATGGCAGCGATTCCTGGTCGATCTGAAGAATGAAGATTTCCGCCTCCCCGAAAGCCGATCCGAGCGGCGAAGCAATGCTTGCCGTGCTGCAGGAAGCCGCACTGGAGGCGGGTCGCGTCATCATGAAGCACTATGCCAATGGTTGTGCGGTTCACAGCAAGAAAGATTCTTCCCCGGTCACGGAAGCGGATCGTGATGCGGAGGCTATTATCCTTTCGGCGCTGGCTTCGGTCGCCCCGGATATTCCGGTTGTGGCTGAAGAGGAAGTGGCGGCGGGGCGCCTGCCTGCGCAACTCGGGCGGCGATTTCTACTGGTCGATCCCCTTGACGGAACACGCGAATTCCTGCTCCGCAACGGCGATTTCACTGTGAACATTGGCCTGATCGAAGATGGTGGTCCGGTTCTGGGCCTCGTTTATGCACCCGTTCGCAATCGCATGTTCATCGGAACCGGCAACGGTGCCGAAGAAATAACGACGACCGGGGATCATGCGATCGGATCGCGGCGCGGAATAGCGGTGCGTGTCCACGGGCCGGAGCGCCTCGCAGTATGCAGCCGCTCACACAATAATCCGGAAACGAAAAAATTCCTGAGCGACAACAGGATCAGCGACTGCGTTTCCGTCGGTTCGTCGCTGAAGTTTTGCCTGATTGCCAGCGGAGAAGCCGACATCTATCCGCGCTTTGGGCCGACGATGGAATGGGATACGGCGGCAGGCGACGCTGTTTTGCGCGCCGCAGGCGGCTTGACGACCACTTTCGACGGGATACCGCTCTCCTACGGCCAGCGTGCCAGCGAAGGTGTCGCCGGTTTTGCCAATCCCAATTTTGTCGCTTTCGGAGGCGGATCACGGCCTGTTTTCGAGGCCGCTTGAATCTCTTTCCAGCTTTTCGGGTTCGGCATTCAAAAAAACGACAAGATGCTCTTGCGGCTTGAAATCTGGAGCGTTATAAGCCGCCTCGATGGTCAAGGCCACATGGTCACGGAGTGTAGCGCAGCCTGGTAGCGCACCTCGTTCGGGACGAGGGGGTCGGAGGTTCGAATCCTCTCACTCCGACCATTTTTTCCCGATGTTTCGCCTTATTCCTTGTTCCCGAAAACTGACATACGCATGAACTCTCCGTCGTACTGGGCAAGGGCGACCACGCGCTTGCGGTCCAGAATCTCCACCCTGTTTGAACGGAACAGGATCAGTCCTTCTTCCCGCAAGTCGCGCAGCATCCGATTGAGATGGATCGGCGTCAGCCCCAGCGCATCGGCAAGCTGATATTGTGTCAGCGGGCAATGGAAGGAGTTCGCATCGCCCATCCCGGAGGATTGCACGCGGTCGGAAAGCTCAAGAAACAGATGCGCGGTGCGGACGAAGGCAGCGCGACAGCCGATATTGGTAAGATGCTCGATCAGCATGGATCGCTGGCGCGCAAGAAGCTCTATGAAGATCAGGCTTAGGCGTGGCGCGCGCTCAAGCGAGGCTTCAAGCGAGACAATCGGAATTTCGAACACCGACATGGGCGTGACTGCCGTGATCGTGTTGTAGCTATAACCATTGGCGGTTCGAAATCCGAGAAAATCGCTCCGCATGGGAAAGTCGATAATCTGCCTCTCACCGCTGGCCAGATCGCGATAGACACATCCCCAGCCGGAACGCACGAGATGGAGGCTTCTGATTTGTTCTCCCTGCCTGATGATCGCGGAATCGGCGGCAAAGTCGTTTTCGATAATGGTGAGGGAAGAAAGCGCGTCTGTTTCCCGCGCTCCAAGCTTGGCGCAAATTGGAGAGGCCTCCAATAAACCAATGAGCGCTTCAGTCGTTGGGTCTGTGGTCTGCCTGCCACTGTGCATTTTAAACCCGTTGGAGCGTATTCCGATATGTGTAAAACGGCCTTTCGGCAAGAATGCGCATTAAGACGAACAGTTAGGGCGCTGATTCATCCAAGCAAATCGAAATGCGTTCCCTGTACGTCAGCAGCAATCAAATGGCGGTATTCCGTCTGGAAAACCTGGAGCATTTCCGGCGTAAACGTCGCCTCCGGCTTCTCAATTTTCAGTAAAGGCAGAAGTCCTCTAAACGAAAGATATAGAGGATATATCTCCTGCCGTTCAAGTCTATCTTACAATTGGTCATAAATTTTATGTATTGCTAACATAAGTTAATGACACGATTATTTCCCGATAGCAATATTCACGTTGGGCATGGTTGGGGCTCTATCCATGCAAGCATTGGAAAAAACTCGTCTCTGACGAAAGTAATAGTAGGATGCATAAACATCGAGCAAGTTGAGTATGCCGGGAGCATCACATGTTGGAAGCAAGAGGGGATAGCATTTGGACTGCTTTGGAGCAGGGGGATAGGGGACATGCTGCGGGTATTGAAGCCGCAGGGGGGCGGCGCATGTTGCTCGTATGCAAGAGCAACCTTGAGCGGCAATGTCTTTATAACGGGCTTGTGCTGAACGGCCTCAAGCTGCCTGTGGAGACACAGGCGGCAATCGAGCTCGCGGACCCGACTGACGATATCGCAGTTGTTCTTATCAATATCGGCTCCAAGCGGCTGGCCGATCCGTTTTTCTCGGAAAAATTGCAGGCCGTGATCGAGCTTTGGCGTCCGGTTCCAGTGGTGTTTCTTGCTGAACGCGAGGAGTGGTCCCAGGTCGTGCGCGCCATGGAAATCGGCGCTCGTGGTTATATTCCCACTTCAGTTGACATCAAGGTCTGCGTCGAGGCTATTCATCTGGCTACTGCCGGCGGCATGTATGTGCCAGCTTCCATGGTTTTCCAGAGCGCGCCGACTGACACCGATGATGACGTGCTGGGAGAATTGCTCACGGCGCGGGAAATCGAGGTCGTCCATGCCATCCGGATTGGCAAGTCGAACAAGATCATCGCTTTTGAACTCGGCATGAGCGAAGGCACCGTCAAGGCGCATGTGCACAATATCATGAAGAAGATCGGCGCCGCCAACCGCACGGAAGTAGCGTGCAAGCTGCACAGGATGTACGGCGAGAAATTCGACGTCGATTAGCGCATTTCGATCTGATTGGATCAGATCGGCTGTATCTCTATGGTTTAACGCGCATCTTTTCCGAAAACCGTTCCACCCTTTTCGCGATGCGCTCACAAATGTCGGCTTCACGCAGGCCCGCAATTCAGCTTGCGCTGGCGAAGAATCCTGAAAATTGAATTCCATTCCGGGACATTCGAGTTGAAGTGGTTGCTTTCTATTGAAAAACCGCGAAATTACCTGAATGCAATCCGAAAAAAATCCAGCCCCAGGACGATTATGCAGCTCACGCCCCGTCACAATGCAATTCTAGAGCTCGCTCGCAAGCAAGGGCAGGTTCTGGTGGAGGATCTGGCTGCGGCTTTTGACGTAACGCCGCAGACCGTGCGCAAGGATCTGAACGATCTTTGCCGCGCCCGGATGCTGCGTCGTATCCATGGCGGCGCGCTCTATCCGTCCGGCGTGGAAAATATGGAATATGAAGCGCGACGCCGCATTGCCGCGCACGAAAAGGAATCGATCGGGCGCGCTGCTGCCGAAATCATTCCAGACGGCGCTTCCCTGTTCATCAATATCGGCACGACCACCGAAGCCGTCAGCCAGGCATTGGTCGATCACAGCAATCTGATGGTCATTACCAATAATATCAACGTTGCCAATACATTGCGCGTCCATCCCTCAATCGAGGTGGTGGTTGCGGGCGGCGTGGTGCGCCCGTCTGATGGCGGCATTGTTGGTGAAGCCGCAGTGGACTTCATCCGGCAATTCAAGGTCGATTATGCAATCATCGGCGCTTCCGCGATGGATGAGGATGGCGCGTTGCTCGATTTCGATTTTCGCGAAGTGAAGGTGGCGCAGGCCATCATCGCCAATGCCCGGCACGTGATTCTCGTCACCGATTCCACAAAACTGGAACGCACCGCGCCGGTGCGCATCGGTCACATATCGCAGATCGATACCTTCATCACCGATCACTGTCCGTCGAGCCAGTTGCGGGAATTGTGCCGCGAAAGCGAGGTCGAGCTGATCGAAACCCTTGGAGAAAGCCAGATTGAGGAACAGCGAACCTAGTTTCGTTTCATTTTCGGTTTGCTTTCGTATTAAATGAATTATATTCGCTTTGGTTTTCGGAGAGCGGTCTTCGGGGTTCGCCATGGCGCAAGAGAAATTATTCGACATTTTTGTAATCGGCGGCGGCATCAACGGCTGCGGCATCGCGCGTGATGCGGTTGGCCGGGGATTTTCCGTTGGCCTTGCCGAGATGAACGATCTGGCAAGCGGCACCTCGTCGCGGGCAACCAAGCTCATTCACGGCGGTTTGCGCTATCTGGAGCACTACGAATTTCGTCTGGTGCGCGAGGCGCTGATGGAGCGCGAGGTGCTGTGGGCCAATGCGCCGCACATCATTCATCCGATGCGGTTCGTGCTGCCTTATCACAAGGGCGGGGTGCGCCCTGCATGGCTGCTGAGGCTGGGGCTGTTCCTTTATGACCATCTGGGTGGGCGCAAAAAGCTTGCCGCCACGCGCACGCTCGACATGCGTTCCGATCCGGCGGCAGCGCCCTTGAAGCCGCTTTTCACCAAGGCATTCGAATATTCGGATTGCTGGGTTGACGATGCGCGCTTCGTTGCCTTGACCGCCCGCGATGCTGCGGATCGCGGCGCGATGATCCGCACCCGGACCAAAGTCGTGGCGGCCCGCCGCGACCGGGAATGCTGGACCATCACGCTGGAAGATACTGGCACGCATGAGCGCGAGGACGTTCGCGCCCGCCTGCTGGTCAATGCTGCCGGTCCATGGGCCGACAGGATTTTGCGGGATGTCGAGGGAGATCGGCAGCTTCACAATGTCCGCCTTGTCCAGGGCAGCCATATCGTGGTGCGCATGAAATTCTCCGATCCGCGCTCCTATTTCTTCCAGAACAATGACGGGCGCATCATATTCGCCATTCCTTATGAAGACGATTTCACCCTGATCGGCACGACCGATCAGGACTATCAGGGCGATCCGGCCAAGGTCGCGATCACTGACAGCGAGACCGATTATCTTTGCGCGGCAGCCAGCGAATATTTCAAGGAACCCGTCAGTCGCGGGGATATCGTCTGGACCTATTCCGGTGTCCGGCCGCTTTATGATGACGGCGCCAGCAAGGCACAGGAAGCGACCCGCGACTATGTGCTGAAAGAGGATGCGCCCGATGGGCTTGCTCCGCTGATCAACGTGTTCGGCGGTAAGCTGACCACGGCGCGGCGGCTTGCCGAACATATGCTGGAGAAGATCGAGCATCGGCTGGGAAAAAAGGGCGCGCCATGGACCCACGCCGCACCGCTGCCGGGCGGGGATTTCGCGGATGTCGAGTTCGAGCGCGAGCTGCAAAAGGTGAATGCCGCCTATTCCTTCCTGACGCCTGCTCACGCGCGGCGGCTGTTCCGGCAATATGGAACGCGCATTCATGTCCTGCTTGGCGATGCCGCTTCGCTCGCCGATCTCGGGCAGCATTTCGGGGCCGACCTTTACGAAGCCGAAGTGCGCTATCTGCTTGAGAACGAATGGGCTGTCAGCGCCGAGGATGTTTTGTGGCGGCGCACGAAGCTTGGTCTTCGCCTCAATGCGTCGGATGTTTCCTCGCTTGAGGAGTATCTGAAGCCGGCACGCGTCGCCTGATACTACAGTTGCATTCCTCGTGATGCCGGGCTGCAAAGAGCAATTTTTTGCGCTCCGGTGCTCACGTACCCTTAAGTACGCTCCGCTCCGGTGCTCGAAAATCACCCTTTTCGCCACGTCCTGACGAGTTTGCAACCGTAGTGCCAACCTTCTCAATCTTTAGCCACACTTGCCAGTCGTGCTGTGAGCCGTCATTATCCTCCCATAAAGCGGGTTCCAGCCTTCCTGGGAGGAAAAGATGGGCACACCGCAAGACCGAACACATGCTGACCGAATCCAGTCCGCGATCATGACGGCGGGTGGCGCTGCGCGGTCCGCTCTGGTCGCCTCATGGCGACGCTCGGCGGAACTGCATGGGCTCGACCCTGCCGAGCCGGGAGCCGTGCGCACGCTTTCCGATGGGGAATTCCGGACCGCTCATCAGCGCATCGAACGCCTTGCCAGCATTGCGCAGGCCAGCATGGATCGCCTTTATCTGGCTGTCGGCGGCGTCGGCTGCTGCGTGCTGCTGGCCGATAGCGAGGGCGTGCCGGTCGAACGGCGCGGCGCACCCGGCGACGACGACACCTTCTACCGCTGGGGGCTGTGGACGGGCGCTGTCTGGAGCGAACAGAGCGAAGGCACGAACGGCATCGGCACCTGCATCGTCGAACAGCGCGCGCTGACGATCCATCGCGATCAGCATTTTCATACGCGCAATATCGGGCTTTCCTGCACCGTCGCCCCGATCCATGACCATCAGGGGCGGTTGATGGCGGCGCTCGATGTCTCCTCATGCCGCGCCGATCTGACAGAGGCTTTTGCGCAGCTTATATCGGTTGCCGTCATCGACGCCGCACGGCGCATCGAGGCTGAAAATTTCCGTCAGGCTTTTCCTGATGCCCGTATCATGCTGGTTCCCAGCCCTGACCGTACCGGCGGCGCACTGATCGCCGTGGACAAGGACGACCTCGTTGTCGGGGCGACCCGCGCCGCACGGCTTGCGCTGGAGCTTGACGATGACACACTGGCAGGCCCGTTGCCTGCCGCCGACCTTCTTGGCTGGCATGCCGACCCGCGTGAAGATATGGCGGAATCGGAGCGGAGCGTTATTCTGCGGGCTCTTGCGCGCGCCGAGGGGAATATTTCGGCTGCCGCCGGGCTTCTGGGCATCAGCCGCGCCACGCTTCATCGCAAGCTGAACCGTCTGAAGATCATTCGCGCCCATTGAGAAAGCCACGCTGAAATAGGCGGGCGAAACTGTCTCAATATTGCGACACATAACCTTGCCAGCTTGAATCTGCGGGATGACTCTTCCCCACCGCCGCGCGATCCTCAACCATGAAGCGCTGTAGGAGCAGCGTTGTTTCTGGGAGGATGTCATGAACAAGGTTGAATTCAGCCGGACAGTGAAGCCGGCCTTTGCAAAGCGCTATGGAAACTTCATCGGCGGCAAATGGGCAGAGCCCAAATCGGGCCGCTATTTCGACAACACATCGCCCGTCAATGGACAGGTGCTTTGCGAAATAGCCCGTTCCGATGCCGCCGATGTGGAAGCGGCGCTCGACGCAGCGCATGCCGCCAAGGATGCATGGGGCAGGACGAGCGCGGCTGAACGCGCGCTCATTCTCAATCGCATCGCCGACCGGATTGAGGAAAACCTGCCTGCGCTGGCGGCTGCCGAAACGTGGGACAACGGCAAGCCGATCCGTGAAACCACCAATGCCGACCTGCCGCTGGCGGTCGACCACTTCCGCTATTTCGCAGGCGTCATTCGCGCCCAGGAAGGCGGCATTTCGGAAATCGATCACGACACGGTTGCCTATCATTTTCATGAACCGCTTGGCGTCGTCGGTCAGATCATCCCTTGGAATTTCCCGATTCTCATGGCGACGTGGAAGCTTGCGCCCGCCCTTGCCGCAGGCAATTGCGTGGTGCTGAAGCCTGCCGAACAGACACCGGCTTCCATCCTCGTTCTGATGGAACTGATCGGCGATCTGCTGCCGCCGGGCGTGGTCAATGTCGTCAACGGCTTCGGCCTTGAGGCAGGCAAACCGCTCGCGTCGAGCCCGCGCATCGCGAAAATCGCCTTCACCGGCGAAACGACGACGGGACGCCTGATCATGCAATATGCCAGCCAGAACCTCATTCCGGTCACGCTGGAACTGGGCGGCAAATCGCCCAACATCTTCTTCAAGGATGTTGCTGCCGAAGACGACGATTTTCTCGACAAGGCCATTGAAGGCTTCGTGATGTTCGCGCTCAATCAGGGCGAGGTGTGCACCTGCCCGAGCCGCGCTCTCATTCATGAATCGATCTATGACAGGTTCATGGAAAAGGCGCTGAAGCGTGTCGAAGCCATTGTGCAGGGCGATCCGCTCGATCCGGCCACGATGATCGGCGCGCAGGCCTCCAGCGAACAGTTGGAAAAAATCCTGAGCTATCTCGATATCGGCCGTCAGGAAGGCGCGGAAGTGCTGGCGGGCGGCGAGCGCAATGTCCTGCCGGGCGATCTGGCTGGCGGCTATTACGTCAAGCCGACCGTGTTCAAGGGCAACAACAAGATGCGCATTTTCCAGGAGGAAATTTTTGGGCCGGTCGTCTCGGTTGCAACCTTCAAGGACGATGCGGAAGCGCTGTCGATTGCCAATGACACGCTCTACGGGCTGGGCGCCGGCATATGGACGCGGGACGGAACGCGCGCCTATCGCTTCGGTCGCGCCATTCAGGCGGGCCGTGTCTGGACCAACTGCTACCACGCCTATCCGGCTCATGCGGCATTCGGCGGCTACAAGCAGTCGGGTATCGGTCGCGAAAATCACCTGAAGATGCTGGACCACTACCAGAACACCAAGAACATGCTGGTGAGCTATAGCCCGAAGAAGCTCGGCTTCTTCTGAGTGACTGTCTGCGCAGGGAACCAGCCCAGTGAGCTGGTTTCCCTGCGCGGATTTTTTGCTGGAATAGGAGCGCCGTTGATCCTTAGAGCGCATTCCCAAAAGTGTGAAACGGTTTTCGGAAAAAATGCGCGGTAGAATAAATATTTAGAGCGCCGACCTGATCCAGTCAGATGGAAACTCTAGGTCATGACCCTAAATATAACGGATGAATGATGAAGCATTTGGAAGCGGATGAATATTTCCGACGGCAAATTTCAGGTCGTGTGACTTGAAATGGATGATAGTATTTATAAGATATATTTATCTTTTAGTTAGTGTAGCAACGGAAATATGAGGCCATATCATACCGCCGAATATAATATTTACAGTTTGCGTGTACTGCAATTGTAGAAATTTTACTCCATTTCGCGTCACCATACGTTCAATGTTGAATGTCGCCGTCGTGTCAATTGCTTCTGCATTGGTTTTGAGAAACGGAATGTTGGATATGCCGCCAAAGGGCAGCGTACTTACGCTAAGGGCGGTATTGGACTGGCACACCATTTTTTCTGTAGTGATCTGCTGGCGAAGCACCTCTTTCAGCGGTTTGTTCAAATCGTCCGGATCGTAGCCGCCGGGGAACGGTCCAGCACGATACGGGGCATTGTATCCGATTGTGAGGGGAGGTCCCCCCGGCACAGGACGCGCCAGGGGTGACGCTTGAGGATAAAATGGCGCTTGATCATCGGTATATGACGTGCCTTGTGCAAGCAGGGTCGTACCGTGCGGAATGCTCGACTGACGTACGACGGATGGCCCCCCGGGAGGACTTGTGGTCGCCGGTATGTTCAGCCAGATGCCGGGTTCGATGTGGATGCGCTGTCCCGTGCTCTGATCGTTTATTGTTTGAAGGTAGGTCACGCCCGCCAGAGATATGTCATCCTGACTGTCTCCGCGATTTACAATTGTTTTCGTCGGCTCAAAGGTCAATGTCTCGGAGGTGGCATTGATCAAAACACGAAAAGATTTCCGATCGTGGAAATCAGGAAGTCCTATTACATTGTAACCAAATCCGGTCCAGGTTCCGGGCAAGTCGGCAAGAGGTCCGAGGGGATCGTCTGCAGCGGCAAAAATTGGCAAAGCTTGTTCATGATGGAGTTCGTCCATTTTGCTTTCCTTTTAATTATAAATACATTTATTGTTTTATATTCTATTTTAAAAATTTATATACGACAGTATTTACAGGATTATATTGTTAATATATACAGTATAAATTATTCCTGATAAGTGATGCGAGTCAGCAACCTGATGGAGGAGGCTATGGCTGAGGATATTTCAGGGAATGCTAAGAGGCAGGTGAGCGCCACGCCGGCGGCGCTCGAACTTATCCGCGAGTTGCAGGCCGAATATGGGCCGATCATGTTCCACCAGTCGGGCGGTTGCTGCGACGGATCATCGCCGATGTGCTATCCGCAAGGCGAATTCATCGTCGGTGATACGGACGTGAAACTCGGAGAAGTCGGTGGCGCGCCGGTCTATATCAGCGGTCCGCAATATGAAGTCTGGAAGCACACCGAGCTCATCATCGATGTCGTTCCCGGACGCGGCGGCATGTTTTCCCTCGACAATGGGCGCGAAGTCCGGTTTCTGACGCGCTCGCGGGTCTGCTCAATTCCCTGATTTCTCTTTTCGTTTTGCGGCGAAGCGGTTAGAGCATTTCCAGCAAAAGTGCGAAGCGGTTTTGCGTCGGATAATGCGTGAAAACAGAAGGATAGATCGGAGGGGAGGGAGACGATCCGACATGGCCGCAGCAGGAAAACGAGCAACGATACATGATGTGGCGCGCCTTGCCGGCGTGTCGATCAAGACAGTTTCACGTGTCTATAATGACGAACCGAATGTGCGCGAGGCCATTCGCGAAAAGGTCCGGCAAGCCGGGAGCGAGCTGCGTTATCGTCCCAATGCTGCGGCCCGAAACCTTGTCGAACGCCGTTCTCACCTGATCGGTCTTTTCTTCGAAAATCCGAGCGCCAGCTATGTCACCGAATTGCAGATGGGGGCGCTGGAACGGTTGCGTGACACACGATACCGTCTGCTGATCTTTCCGGTCGAAAATCGCGATGATATTCGCGGCGCGCTGATCGAAACGGCGCATGCTTCCGGCCTCGACGGCATTATCGTGACCCCGCCCATGTCGGACGATCCTGAAATTCTCGCCGAATTGAGCGCCTCTGCAATGCCCTTCGCCCGCGTTGCAGGCGACGTGAATGTGCACCCGACCGACAGCGTCACCATCGATGACGAGGCCGCTGCCGCCGATCTGATGGAATATCTTCTGAAACTCGGCCACCGTCGGATCGCCATCGTCATTGGCGATCCGACGCACCGTTCGGCTGAACTGCGTCTTGCTGGCTATCGGCGCGCGCTGGAGGAGGCGGGGATCGAACGCAATCCGGATTATGAGGTGCAGGGCGGCTTCAGTTTTGCAAGCGGGCTTGCGGCGGGAGAAAAGCTGCTGTCGCTCGCCGAGCCGCCCACTGCCGTATTTGCGTCGAATGACGATATGGCGGCTGCCGTCATGCAGGTCGCCTATGACCAAAACATCGCGGTGCCGGACCAGCTGACGGTGGTGGGTTTCGATGACAGCGCCATTGCCAGTATGGTCTCGCCGCAGATCACCACCGTCCGCCAGCCGATTTTCGAGATGACCCGCGATGCGGCGGATATGCTTTTGAAGCAGATCGAAACCGGCCATGCATCGGCTTCGCGGCGGATCGACTACAAGCTCATCATCCGCCAGTCTTCCGGCAAGGCACCGATTTAGCTCTGCGCGGGATGCGCGGGGAAGAACCGTTCCCGCGCATAATTGCTGCCGAAGATCATGTCATATTGCAGCATCTGGTAATCGCGGAGCAGCGGCGGGAAGGGCGGCCGTTGCTGCCAGCCTTCCTCGGCGTTTTCCGACCGGTCGAAAACCGCATGATTATCGACAACCCGGTATTGCTCGTGCAACTGGCGCAGGAAGCCGGTGTAATAGGGATGCTGCATCCCGGCCATGTCCAGAATATGCAGCGGCAGGAAGGCCGGGCTGATCGTGCCGGTGCCCCGCTCCGCGCCACGCTTGTTTGACCACAGGACAAGCGGCGTCTCGTGCTGCAACATCATGTCGGCGGCAGGCGCCGTGCGGCTTGCAACCCGATTTGGCATGAATCCGGTCTCGACATAGACGGGGCCGAGCGGGGGCAGATGGTCGCCGAAGAAGACCAGAATGGTTTCGCGGTCACGCCTGGACGCCCATTCCATCAGCCGCGCAAGGCTTGCATCGGCATCCATCGCACCTTGCGAATAGGAGCGGATCGACTGGCGCGTATGCTCGCTGGCGTCGGTCTGCACATCAAGTCTGGAATCCGGATAACGGTTGGTTTCGTAGGGGCCGTGTCCCTGAAGGGAAACCGCGAAGAAGAAGAACGGCGCGTCGGTGGCGTCAGCCTCCCGGATGATTTCATCGGTCAGGGCCGCATCCGATGCCAGCGCGCCGCGCTTTTCCAGCGGTGGCATGTTCTCTTCCGACATGAACCGGTCGAAGCCCATGTTTTCATAGACGGGGCCGCGGTTCCAGAACCACTGCCGATAGGGGTGGATCGCCCGCGTTGCATAGCCCTGATCCTTGAAGAAGCTTGCCAGCGACGGCAGTGGGCGGCGAATATATTGCTGATAGGGAATGCTGCCGGAAGGCAGGAAAGCCTTGGAAAATCCGGTCAGCGCCTCGAATTCGACATTGGCGGTCATGCCGCCGAATTCCGGCGAGAAAACATGGCCGGACTGTTCCGCGCGCACTGTCGGGATCGGGTCGGCGCTGAAAGCCACGCCCGGAAGGCGCGTCGGGTCCCAGAAGGATTCGCTCATCACCATGATGACGTCGGGCTTGCTGCTGTCGAAGGCGGCAGGGATCAGTTGTGCTGGCGGTTCGATGGCGGCGATTGTCTCGGGCGAATAGCCGTCAGGGGCGAAGACGGTTGCCATCGGCACATTCAGGATGAAGGCCATGGTGAAGCCGTTATGCGCGTAATTTTCCTTCTGGTCCCACATGATGGGCAGGATGCGCAGGCGGTCCCGCGCCAGCGAAAAACTGGCATAGTCGGAAATCACCGCGAAC
This sequence comes from Hyphomicrobiales bacterium, assembly GCA_900473915.1. Lineage (GTDB taxonomy): Bacteria > Pseudomonadota > Alphaproteobacteria > Rhizobiales > Rhizobiaceae > Brucella. The sequence continues at coordinate 387,129 of UCNG01000020.1, forward strand.
CAGGCCAGCAGCGGCAGCGCGAAGGCAAGGCGCAGCATGCGCCCCTTCCACGGAATGGGATCGAAGCGCCGCCACCAGAACAGGGTAACGGACACCATCAGCGCCAGGCAGGCGATGAGCAGCAGGCCGATGCCCAGAGCGCTCCATGGCCGGTCGCGCACCAGAAGCGGCAGCAGGTCGACGATCTGCCGGGCATAGAGAAAGTCGCTCGGATAGAGCGGGTCGCCGAGATAGAGGCTCTTTTCGCGCGCCGTTGTGGCGGCAAGCAGCATCATGGGGCCGATGACGAAAAAGCCGTAATGAATACGCCCGAAAATGGCGTCGCTTGCGGTGAGCATGACGACGAAAAGCGCCACGGTCGTCCATGCGGGCTTGTGCGGCGTGCGAAAGAACTGCATCGTTTCGGTGAACGAGCCGCGCACGATCCATTCGACGGCAAAGACAAGCAAGGTCGAGAGAACGACGGAGGCAAGTGCGATTGCGGCAAAGCGCAGGGGCCACGCCATGCGGGCGGGCCCGAAAATCGCCGCATCGCTCCAGCGACGCGTCTCTGCGTTTTCCATCACATCCGACATGTACTCGCAACTCCCGATAATTTCAAAAAGCGTGTCACATTTCCGTCATGGAAATGTCAACTCACGTTTGACCCGCGCTTGGGTCGCGAGTGATACGCGCCGTGATCTGAATGGGTGATGAATGGAGCGTGTCTGCCGAAAGCGGGCGCCCGTCAGGGTTAAAAACATGCATAAAAACAAATGAATATGAAATGAAAACAGGGCCGGATCGCTCCGGCCCTGTCCATCGCCGCATTGCGGGGCAACATAGCGGAGCGGATTACGAAATGACGTCTTCCAGCCCCTTGGTCAGTTCCAGCGCCTGCCGTTCGAACAGGCGGCGATAGATGCCGCCCGGCTTGCGGATAAGCGCGTCGTGATCGCCTTCTTCAAGGATCTTGCCCTTGTCGAAAACCAGCAGCCGGTCGAGCGCGCGAACCGTCGAAAGCCGGTGTGCGATGACAAGCGTCGTGCGGCCAACCATCAGCCGTTCCATCGCCTGCTGGATCAGCACTTCCGATTCTGAATCAAGGCTCGATGTGGCCTCATCCAGAATGAGGATCGGTGCATCCGCCAGAAAGGCGCGCGCTATCGCCACACGCTGGCGCTCGCCACCCGACAGCTTCACGCCGCGTTCGCCGACAAGCGTTGCATAGCCCTTCGGCAGACAGCTGATGAAGTCGTGCGCGCTTGCGAGCTTTGCGGCTTCCTCGATCTCCGCCTGCGTCGCGCCGGGGCGGGCATAGGCGATGTTCTCGGCCAGCGTCCGGTGAAACAGGATCGGCTCCTGCTGCACGATGGCGATCTGCGACCTGAGCGATGCCTGCGTGACATCGGCGATGTTCTGCCCGTCAATCCGGATCGCGCCGCCGCTGACATCGTAAAGCCGCTGGATCAGCTTGACGAAGGTCGTCTTGCCCGAACCCGAATGACCGACCAGACCGACACGCTCGCCCGCCTCGATCTTGACCGAGAAGTCGCGATAGAGAGCCGCATCGTGATTGCCGTAATGGAAGGTGACGTGATCGAAAGTGATCTCGCCATTTCCGATCTTTATCGCCGGTGCATTCGGCTTGTCGGCAATGCCGTAAGGCTGTGCTTCGATATCGACCAGTTCCTCCATGTCGTTGACCGAGCGCTGCAGGTTGCGGATATGCATTCCCACATCGCGCAGATAGCCTTGCAGCATGAAGAAGGCGGTCAGGACGAAGGTGATGTCGCCCGCCGTCGCCTTGCCCTGGCTCCACAGATAGAGCGCAAAGGCAATGACCACGCCGCGCATCACCAGAAGGTTCGTACCCTGAATGAAGCCATTCAGCGTGCCGATCAGCCATGTGCGGCGTGTGCGGCCGCGCCACTTGGTCACGACCTTGGCAAGGCGCACATCTTCGCGGGATTCCGCGCCGAATGCCTTGACGACGGCATTGCACGAAATCGCATCGGCCAAAGCGCCGCCCATCCGTGTGTCCCAGCTATTGGCAAGCGTCGCGGCAGGCGCGACGAAGCCGAGCGAGATCACGATGGTGCAGACGATGAACAGCACCGAGCCGATGGCGACCAGCAAGCCCATCAGCGGCCAGTACCACGACAGAAGCGCGACCGAGCCGAGCAGCATCAGGATCGAAGGCAGGAGGGCCACGATCAGCGTATCGTTGAGCAGGTCGAGCGCCCACATGGCGCGCGAAACCTTGCGGACCGTCGATCCGGCAAAGGCATTGGCGTGCCAGTCGGTCGAAAACCGTTGCAGCTTGCGGAACGAGCTTGCCGCCATGTCGCTCATGATCTTCAAGGTGAAGTCCGTGATGACATAGAAGGTCAGCTGACGCGTAATCAACGCCAGCGCACCCAGCGCAAGCAGGACAATCAGCGCGTGAATGGCTGCATCCCATGCGCCGTCATTACCCAATGAAAGCGCATCGACCAGCCGGCCGGAATAGAGCGGGGTCAAGACATCTGCGGCTGTTGCGAGCAGCATGCCGATTATCATCAGCGTCAGCCGCAAGGGCTGACTTCGCCAGTGGCCGAATGTGTAGCCGAGGACATTGCGGAAGGCAGGTCCCCGGAAATCTATGCGAAACCGAGTCATATCTACAATACCAGGCCGCGTTTGGGCGGATTCTGGTTCCTTTAAAAGCATTTTCAGCAAAAGTGCGAAGCGGTTTGGCGTCGGACAATGCGTGAAAACAAAGACAAAACAAGCAGCCGGTAATGGCTGCGGCAAATTTGGAAGTTTTGGAATGTGCCCTTTTAGGGAGGGCGTTCAGGCCTTAGCCTGCATCGCGGGCCAAGGACTTAAAGCTTGGAAGCGCCCGCGCGAACACTGGGCACCATCGGGAATGGGTAATAGACACGCATCTCATACCTCTTGCCAGTGTTGCGGATAGGTGCACAATAAATGAGCAAAAAGATTTGCCAAGCCGCAAAATGACAATTTTTCCAACTGGTCATTGACTGTGACAAATTTGCAAGACGGCCCTTTCCGGGCGGGGCGGCGCCACTTATTTTCACTTTTTTCGTTACAGGACGGCTCCGGCCTTGCAATTCCGCCGCTCATGGGTGAAGGGTCGTCCTGAGATATATCAGAGCCTTGCGGCGCACAGGGAGAGTTCCATGACAGTACATCAAAATCTGATTGCGGGCGAATGGGTCGGCGGTGACGGGATCGCCAACATCAATCCTTCGGACACCAATGATGTCGTGGGAACCTATGCGCGGGCGACCGCCGACGACACCAAGGCTGCGATTGCCGCCGCGAAAGCCGCTTTCCCGGCCTGGTCGCGGTCCGGCATTCTGGAGCGCCACGCCATCCTGCGCAAAACCGCCGATGAAATTCTCGCCCGCAAGGACGAGCTTGGCCGTCTCCTGTCGCGTGAGGAAGGCAAGACACTGGCTGAGGGTATTGGTGAAACCATCCGCGCCAGCCAGATTTTCGATTTCTTCGCAGGCGAGTGCCTTCGCCTTGCCGGTGAAGTTCTGCCGTCGGCGCGTCCGGGCATCGGCGTTGAGGTAACGCGGGAGCCGGTCGGCGTTGTCGGCATCATCACGCCATGGAATTTCCCGATCGCCATTCCGGCATGGAAAATCGCGCCAGCGCTTTGCTACGGCAACACCATCGTATTCAAGCCGGCTGACCTCGTGCCGGGTTGCTCCTGGGCGATTGTCGATATCCTGCATCGCGCCGGTCTGCCAAAGGGCGTTCTCAATCTCGTCATGGGCAAGGGTTCGGTGGTCGGCCAGACCATTCTGGACAGCGCCGACGTCAATGCCGTCACGTTCACCGGCTCGACCGGCACGGGCAAGCGGGTTGCGGCTGCCTCCATCGAGCACAATCGCCGCTTCCAGCTCGAAATGGGCGGCAAGAACCCGGTCGTGGTTCTGGATGACGCCGATCTCAATGTCGCCGTGGAATCGGTCGTCAATTCGGCCTTCTTCTCCACCGGCCAGCGCTGCACGGCGTCCTCGCGCATCATCGTGACGGAAGGCATTCACGACAAGTTCGTCGCCGCGGCAATCGAAAAGCTGAAGACCGTGACGGTTGACAATGCGCTGAAGCAGGGCACGCATATCGGCCCGGTGGTCGATGAGAGCCAGCTTAAGCAGGACATGGATTATATCGAGATCGGCCGCAAGGAAGGCGCCAAGCTTGCCTTTGGCGGCGAGCGCCTCAACCGCGAAACGCCGGGCTTCTATCTCCAGCCTGCGCTGTTCACGGAAGCCACCAACCAGATGCGCATCAGCCGCGAGGAAATCTTCGGCCCCGTTGCTTCGGTCATCCGCGTCAAGGATTACGAAGAAGCGCTTGCCACCGCCAATGATACGAATTTCGGCCTGTCATCGGGCATCTGCACGACGAGCCTGAAATATGCGACCCACTTCAAGCGCAATTCGGAAGCGGGCATGGTGATGGTAAATCTGCCGACGGCAGGCGTCGATTTCCATGTTCCGTTTGGCGGGCGCAAGGGTTCAAGCTTTGGCCCGCGCGAGCAGGGTCGCTATGCGGCTGAGTTCTACACCACGGTCAAGACGGCCTATACGCTGGCCTGATGGTTCTGGCCTAACGATTCTGGCCTGATGATCTCGATGAATGCGAAAACCGGCGGGCGACCGCCGGTTTTTTCACGCGGTTTTGCGGGGCCAAGCGGCAAGCTTGCGCGCAAAATATGAAACCGTCGCATGTAAAAGCATGGTGAAGGCCGCGAGCACGAAAAGGCTTGCGAACATGAGGTCCACCTTGGCGCGGCCATTGGCGAGCAGCATCAGATAGCCAAGCCCTTTCGAAGCGCCGACCCATTCGCCGACCACGGCGCCAATCGGTGCATAGACGCTTGCGAGGCTAAGGCCCGAGGCGAGCGACGGGAACGCCGCCGGTATGCGCACGCTGAAAAGAATATGCATCCGCCCGGCCCCCAGATTTTCAGCGGCATCGATCAGGGTTCGGTCGGTGCGCTGCATACCATCCAGAAAGGTGGAAACGACGGGAAAGAAGATCATCAGAATGGTAACGGCGATCTTCGATGCGGGGCCATAGCCGAGCCAGAGCGTAAGGATCGGCGCAAGCGCAAAGATCGGGATCGCCTGACTGAACACCATCACCGGCATGACAAGCCGCTGCGCCAGCGGCGACATCATCAGGCCGATGGCGGTCAGGACGCCAATCGCAGCGCCGAGCAAAAGCCCGCCAAGCACTTCGCCGAATGTCACAATGGCATTGTCGGCGATCAGCTGCGCATTGGCGATGAGCGATTGCACGACATCGGGCGGACCGGGCAGGATGAAGCGCGGCATCTGCCAGACCGTCACCACCGCCTGCCACAGGCCAATCACGGCAACCGCCGACAGGAACCCGTCGGCGATGCGTTTTTTGCGGGAACGAAGAGGCGCGCTCGTCATGCAGCTTTTAGGCCCATGCTCCAGAAATCGGCTTCAAGCCTGCTTGCCGTCGCAAAGATCTGGCAGAGTTTTGGCCAGCGCGGGCTTTTCTCGAAGTCGTCGCCGATGCGGTCCTTTGCAGCCTGATCGAAAAGCTGGCCGACCGTGTGGCACATCTCCTGATAATCAGCCCCGGCATAGGTATCGATCCACTCCTGATAGGGTGTTCCCGCCGTGGCCGTGGCGGCAAGATTGAGGCCGATCTCGCCATAGCCGTGGGCGCAGGGCACAAGCGCGGTCAAGAGATCGAGGAAATCGCCCGCATGTCCGCAGTCGAGCACATAGCGCGTATAGGCGATGTTTTCCGGCTCTTCCTTCGTCGTGTACAGATCGTCCTCGCTGATGCCTTCACGCGCACAGATGCCGACATGAAGCGGCAGTTCCGTCACCGCCAGACCGTGCATGATCTGGGCGCAAAGCCGGGTTTCCTGCAATGTATTGGCCTTCACGACGCCAAGCGCGAAGGCGCGGGCATAGTGATGCAGATAGACGTAGTCCTGACGCAGATAATGCAGGAACGCCGATTTCGGCAGTGTGCCGTCGCCAAGCCCGCGCACGAATTCATGATCGATATAGGGCTTCCAGTCGCCAAGCGTCGCGGCGCGCAGGCGGGTGAACAGTTCGGATGAATAATGCGGTTGCGGCATGGTCATGACTTGCTCCCTTCAGCGTTTACGTCAGTGGCGAATTTTTCAACGGGCAGGATCGAAGGCACGAGACCGTTTTCCTTGAGATAGGCCTCGTAGCGGCTCCAGCGCCCATGATCGACGCTGGCAGGCGAGCGCGAGAAACGGGCGACGGTGTCTTTCCAGGCGCGCTTGTTCAGCGCGTCATTCAGTTCCGAACTGTAGGACGCGAACACATCGAAGCTTTGTTCGGGGTGATTGACGATATATTGCGCCGCCCTTTCGGTCGCAGCGAGGAAGCGCGAAATCCGGTCTTTTTCGGCGGCGTCGAGCCTGGCGGAATTGGCGACATAGACCAGCTCGTCATAGACCGGGACGCCCTCTTCTTCGACGAAGAAGCATTTGCCCGGCACGCCTTCGACGGCCATCTGGTTCAGTTCGACATTGCGATAGGCACCCATCACCGCATCGACCTGTTTCGACATGAGCGACGGCGCGAGGGAGAAATTCACATTGATCAGCTCGACATCCGAGAGCTGGATATCGTGCTTCTTGAGGATCGTGCCGAGCACCGTTTCCTCGACGCCCGCAACCGAGAAGCCGATCTTCTTGCCCTTGAGATCGGCGATCGATTTCACCGAGCCGTCGTCGCGGGTCATCAGGCAGTTGAGCGGGGAATCGATCAGAGTGCCGACCCGGATCAGCGGAATATCGGCATGGACATCGAGATGCACCTGCTGCTGATAGGAGATCGCCAGATCCGCCTGCCCGGCGGCAACCATTTTGGGCGGCACCGACGCATCCGCCGGAGCCACGATATCGACATCGAGACCGGCATCCTTGAAGTAGCCGAGCTTGTCGGCGACGATGATCGGCCCGTGATCGGGATTCACATACCAGTCGAGGATGAGCTTGAACTTATCGTTAGCCTGCGCAGCCTGAGCTGAAATCAGGGCGAACGAAGCCGTGGCGCTGAAGAGCGCTGCAAAAACCAGTTTTTTCAATGTTTCCTCCAGAAACTACATTACATGGGGCCGTGTAATTTCGATCCATTGCCGCACGCGGGCCTCCGGATCGGGGTTAAGGGTGATGTCGGTGACAACGGAAACGATATCGGCGCCTGCTTCGAACACGCCCGGCGCGCGGTCCACATTCATGCCGCCGATGCCGACAAGCGGGATATCGCCAAGTGCCGCTTTCCATTCGCGCACGCGATCCAGTCCCTGTTCGTGCCATTTCATCTTTTTCAAAATGGTCGGATAGACGGGACCGAGCGCGATATAATCAGGCTTCAGCGCCATTGCGCGGCCAAGTTCCGCCTCGTCATGGCTGGAAACGCCGAGCTTCAGGCCGCTTTCCCGGATCGCATCGAGATCGGCATCATCGAGGTCTTCCTGACCCAGATGGATGAAATCGCAGCCTTCCTCGATGGCCAGTTTCCAGTAGTCGTTGACGATAAGCTGGCAGTCATGGGCAAGGCATATGTCGCGAGCCGCACGGATTTCAGCGCGCAATTCAGCCTCGCCTTTGTCCTTGATGCGCAACTGCACCAGCTTGATGCCAAGCGGCACCAGCCGCTCGCACCAGTTGGCGCTGTCAAAGATCGGGTAGAACGGATCAAGGGCCATTAGAGAAAAGCCTTTCCGATAAGGGGAGTGGAGGGAGAGGCCATGTCGCGGGCTTCAATCGGGTCGGCTTCACAGGCGATGCGACCGGCTTCGACGGCCAGCGCAAAAGCGCGGGCGATGGCGGCCGGATCGCCCGCCTTGGCGACGGCGGTGTTGATGAGCACGGCGTCAAAGCCGAGTTCCATGGCGGCGGCTGCATGGGACGGTACGCCGATGCCTGCATCCACCACCAGCGGAACATCGGGGAAATGCGCCCGCATGGTTTTCAGCGCATAAGGGTTGTTGAGGCCGCGGCCCGAGCCGATGGGGGCCCCCCACGGCATCAGCACCTTGCAACCGGCTTCAAGAAGTTTCTCCGCGACGACCAGATCGTCATTCATATAGGGAAAGACTTCAAACCCGTCGTCGCAGAGAATGCGGGCGGCTTCCACCAGTCCGAACGGGTCGGGCTGCAATGTGTCGTGATCGCCGATCACTTCGAGCTTGATCCAGTTGGTGCCAAAGATTTCCCGCGCCATTTTGGCGGTGGTCACCGCTTCGCGCGGCGTGTGACAGCCTGCCGTATTGGGCAGGACGGATACGCCCATTTCCTTGATCAGCGTCCAGAAGTCCTGACCGGCTCGCATGTTGCCGCTTTCGCGCCTGAGCGAAACCGTCACGATTTCGGTCTTCGAGGCGCGAACGCTTTCGGCGAGGATAGAAGGCGAGGGATATTGCGCCGTGCCCAGAAGCAGGCGGCTTTCGAATTGTTTTCCATAAAATTCCAGCATCTCAGCCTCCCTGCATCGGGGCGAGCACTTCAATGCGGTCGCCTTCGCTGATCGGGGTTTCCCCGCGCTCGTCGCTCGCCACGAACTCGCCGTTCAGTGCCGTTGCAACGACCGCTTCATCCAGTTCGATTTCGGCGAGCAGCGCCGCCAGATTGGCGGCTTTCGTGGTGATGACTTCACCGTTCAGCACGATCGTCATGCATAATCCTCCACAAATTCGGGCATGGTTTCGGGCGCGGTCGCTGCTGCAACCGCCATGCGCGCAACCGCAGGCGAGAGCAGGAAGCCGTGGCGGTAAAGCCCGTTGACATAGATGGTTTCGCCTCGCCGGCGCACACGCGGCAGATTGTCGGGAAAGGCCGGGCGCGCATCGACGCCCACTTCCAGTATTTCCGCCTCGCCGAACGCCGGATGCAGCGCATAGGCGGCGCTCAAGAGTTCCAGCGTCGAGCGCACGCTGATGCCGCCCCGCTCATCGCTTTCGATCATGGTCGCGCCGATCATGTGCACGCCATTGCCGCGCGGCACGATGTAGAGCGGAATGCGCGGATGCAGCAGGCGCACGGGGCGCGAAAGGTTGATGTCACGCGAGCGGACCACCAGCATTTCGCCCTTGACGCCGCGCAGATCGGGAAGGGTATCGCGGGCGGCAAGACCGCGCGCATCGACGGTGATGTCCGCGTCGATTTGCACGTCTTTGGCGTCTAGCCCCAGATGAAAGATCACGCCTTTGCGCTGCAATCTTTCGGCAAGCTCGATCAATGTCTTGCGCGGATCGAGATGGCCTTCGCCCGCGAAGAACAGTCCCTGCCGGAAGCGCCCGGCGAGATCGGGTTCCAGCGCATCGATGCGGCCCCGATCGATTGTGTCGAAGGCTTCCGTCCGGCGGGCGAAACGGCGCAGCTCGCTCATGTCGCGATCATGCGACAGAACCAGCGTGCCTTCGCGCCTGACGCCGCTGACATGCTTTTCCCACCAGCCGATTGCTTCCTGCCCGAGCCGCACCACCGGCTCCTCGGCGCTTTCGCCCTCGCACCATGGCGCCAGCATGCCGCCAGCAAGCCACGAACAGCAATCGGCGCCGATCTGCGGGCTGCGGGCAACCACGGTCACGGCATGGCCTTGGTCGTTGAATTCGGCGGCGCAGGCGAGGCCCGCAACACCGGCGCCAATGATGGTGACGCGCATCACATCGCCTCCTCTTTTGCCGCATTCCAGAGGTCATGGAAATGATGCACCGGCCCATGGCCGTGGCCGACCCTCAGGCTGTCGGCAGCGCGGATTGCGCCTTGCAGATAGGCATGGGCCGAAAGCACCGCCTTTTCCAGCGGCAGGTTCTTGGCAAGCTCTGCGGCTATAGCCGAGGAAAGCGTGCAGCCGGTGCCGTGGGTGTTGGCGGTCAGCACCCGCGGCGCTTCGATCCGCAGGGTCGGACGGTCGCGGCGCACCAGCAGATCGACGCAGACCTCGCCCTCCGCATGCCCGCCCTTCATCAGAACCGCTTTCGCTCCGCGCGCCAGCAGAGCACGGCCCTGTTCCTCCGCCTGGCCGTCGTCGCGCGCGGTCTCCGTGTCGAGAAGGCAGGCGGCTTCGGGTCGGTTGGGTGTTAGCAATGTGGCCAGCGGAATGAGTTTCTGGCGCAGAAGCGCAATGGAGTTTTCGCTCAAAAGCCGGTCGCCGGATTTTGCCACCATCACCGGATCGACAACCACGGGGCCGGAAAAGTGCGCAAGGCCGCGCGCGATGGCGTCGATGGTTTCAGGCACGGAAACCATGCCGATCTTCACCGCGGCAACATCAAGATCGCTGAAAACGGCGTCGATCTGCCCGGCGACGATGGCGGGCGGGATGTCGTGCACGGCGCTCACCGTGCAGGTGTTCTGCACGGTTACGGCGGCAATGACGCTCGCGCCATAAACACCAAGCGCCGAAAACGTCTTGAGGTCGGCCTGTATGCCCGCGCCGCCGCCGCTGTCGGAACCGGCAATGGTCACGCAGATGGGTACGGATCGCGACGGATCGCTCGTTGATTTGGTTCGGGAGAAACTGTTCTTTTGGTCCATCATGCCGTCTCTCATTCCGAACGGAAGATGAGACGTCATGAACCTGATCGGAGCCGAAACTCCATCTGGGGCATTACCCCGTCCGCGACGCGCCAAACTCCGTTCCCTACGCAGGTATTACCCGGATCAGGTTCAATGGGTTGACGCGATCAGCGCCTCTCAGCCTCTTGTGTCGCAAGATCGGGCGGAAAACCGCTCAGCGTTTTTCCTGATCCTGCTTCGAAGGCACCCCAACGAATTTTGCACCTGTAGGCATAGGACGGAAGTTGAAGCCGGTCAAGCGATGGAAAAAGTCTCGTTTTAAAGAAAATCCTTAAATCGACCCGCAATTTGTATATCGTTTATTAAAATTCTCAGCTTTAATCTAGGCTGTAGAGACGGATTAACTCATGGTTCGGTATGAGCGAAAATGGTTCAGCTTTAGGAGCGAAACCGAAGATGGGGTGGCTCCCCCATTGAGGTTTTGCGACGCCAAGATGGGACATTTTCGTCATATCGCGAAGCGACGTGGTGTATTTTCCCTCTGAATGCGTCGAAACTCCCTTATGGAGGAACAACTCCATGCGGTCGTTTCTCCTGTTCAGCAGAAAAATACACCAACGCCGAACCGTAAGTTAAT
>UCNG01000017.1 GCA_900473915.1 Hyphomicrobiales bacterium
GGGTTTGTCAGCAGGCTGAGCCGCGCACGTAAAATGCGCGGCTTTTTTGATTCAAGTTCAGTGCGGGTGGCACACCATGGCGACCAGTCTGCGCACGATGGGCAGAATGGCGAGGAGTACCGGAAAAGCCACCACCCAGGAAAGGCCCCAGGCGCCCATCCAGCTCGATGCGAGGTCGGGATGGGTAAGACCAAGGTTCTTGGCAGTCGCGATCAGCGACACGATGAATGTCATCATGATCGAGAGGATGAAAGGCATCACAATGGATGCATAGCGCGCGGGCAGCTTTCTGCGGCGTGCGCATTCAAACTGAGACATGTATAATCCTGATTAATATGCCGGGAAGGCGCAACGAAACATCAATGTGAATTGCCGTTCCCGGCGGGATTGATGCGTTGCCTGACGTAAGACGCTTACGGTCATGATGATGACGCCGTATGAGTAACCTGATCAGGAACCGATTTCAACTGTTCTGAATGGCGGCGATTTGTCCATGCCATTCCCGACACAATTCCATTATACGCTGCATCATGAACAACAAACCATTCTGGCGCACCAAGACCCTGAACCAGCTTACCCGCAGCGAGTGGGAGAGCCTGTGTGACGGTTGCGGCCAATGCTGCCTGCATAAATTGCAGGACGAGGACACCGACGAGATCTATTGGACGAGCGTCGCCTGTACGCTGCTCAATGCCGAAACGTGCCAGTGCCGCGACTATCCCAACCGGAAGAAGACAGTGCCGGACTGCGTGTTCCTGACGCCCGAAATCGTTGACGAGGTGGACTGGCTGCCCGTGACCTGCGCCTATCGCCTGGTTGCGGAAGGCTCGGACCTATACTGGTGGCATCCGCTTGTGTCGGGATCGCCCGATACTGTGCATGAGGCAGGTGTCTCGGTTCGCGGCAAGGTGACGGCCTTTGATCATGATATGGAAGACGACGATGATTATCTCGACCATATGGTGACGCCGGGCGAGCGGTGACGGCCGGATTGCGTTTTTCAAACATTGCGTAAATTTAATCCGCGACCGGGACAGAGCGGCGCGGTTTTTGTATTGCCATAACATATTGAATTTATTTGTTTTACAGGGGTGTGGTTCCGATGCGCCTTACGCTTCACGGTAAGCTGAACGGCACATGAATGATGGTTTTTCATTCTGTTCATCTATTGCGGGCTACTTCTCGGGTGTCTCAGGCAAGACCTGGAAACAAATCGAAAGAGGTTCAAAGATGTCTGCTATTTCGCTCAAGTCGTTCGTCGTAACCGCCGCTCTTGGTGTTGCTGCCATCTTCACCACGGCAGCTACGGCCAGCGCTGCATCGCCGGTTGCCGTTCCCGCTGTCAGCGCGTCGGCAGGCTCCGCCATCGTGAACGTCGACTACCGTGGTCATCGCCACGGCCGTCCGGTTTATCGCGGTCCTGCCTGCTCGGTTGAAGGCGCCAAGATGAAGGCCAACCGCATGGGCATCCGCAATGCGCGCGTTGTCTATCGCGGCAAGTCGGTTCAGGTTCGCGGCTTCCGCCATGGTCGCCCCGCGGGGGTCGTATTCGCAAATGTGCGCGGCTGCCCGATCATTCGCTAAATCTGGTTTGAGTTTGAAAAGCCCCGGCCTGAGCAATCAGGCCGGGGCTTTTCTTTGCCGACAGGTAAAGAAAAGGGGCGCTGGTGCGCCCCTTTGCTCTTGCCAGATGAGTTGTCGTTATTCCTTGATTTCGAAAACGACGTTGACCGAAACATTATAGCTGTTCTCGCCTGCTGCAACAGGCACGGCATCTTCCGGCGCTGCGCTGGCCATGGTTTTGAACTGGGCACGAGCAATCGGCATCGGCATTGGCGGACGGGTCTGCTCGTTGATTTCGACAACGCGGCCGATACCTACACCGGCAGCATCGGCAAGCGTCTTCGCCTTGGCGATAGCGTCGGCAACGGCCCGCTTGCGCGCTTCATTGATCGTTGCGGACGGATTGTCGTTGACGAAGCTCAGATCGCCGCCCTGATTGACGCCGAGCGTGACGGATTCGTCGAGCACGTTGCCGACCTTGGCCAGATCGCGGACGCGCACCGTCAGGCTGTTCGAAACCGTATAGCCGGTGATGCTCGGTTCCTTCAGGCCGTTCTTGTCGTCCGGGTAGACATAGCGCGGCTGGATGTTGATGCCGCCGGTCTGAAGATCGCGGTCTTCAATGCCAGCTTTCTTCATGGCTGCGAGTACTTTCGCCATGGCTTCGTTGTTGGCGGTCATGGCTTCGCGAGCGGTCTTCGCCTCGCGCAGCACGGAGAGATTGAGAATGGCCATGTCGGGCGAGGCGGTCATGGTGCCTTCGCCGGTGACGGCGATACGCGCAGGCTGCTTCGTCATCTGATTCTCCTGTGCCAGAGCCGGCAGCGTCAGCGCGCCTGCGAGCATGATTGCAGAAAAGGAGGTTGCAAGAAGAGTGGTAGCGCGGTTGTTCATAAAATCTCCTGTAGAGAAAGTTGAGGCAGCTTTGGCAGAGCAGGCCGTGCCGGAAGGGCTGGCCGCTTTGTCTTTGAAATCATTTATTTCTTAAGTTCCCTCTCATGCGTGGAGCCGACGATATCAGATTCGAATTGCGTGCCAAATGCAACCTCCGGTTAAAATAGCGGAAGTGCTAGGAGCCGCTCTAAGTATTTGTTTCGTCGCATGTCTTTATCCCGAACCCGGTTCCCACTTTCGGGAGACATGCTCCCGGTTGCATGCTTCGCAACTGAATATGTGCGCATTAGGGCAACTGATGCATTTGACAGCTTGTGTCCCGGCTTTCTTTAGGGTAGGGCAAGGATGCGTGGGGCCTGTAGCTCAATTGGTTAGAGCCGGCGGCTCATAACCGCTTGGTTGGGGGTTCGAGTCCCTCCGGGCCCACCATTTTTCCTTTCAGCAGTTTTGTCGTGCGGGCCTTGCCGATAATCGCACCCACGCACGCCGGTTTCCTTTTGCTGATTGAAGTTCCGGTTCTCCCCTCAAACTTTCAACAAATTTTAGCAGTTCGTTAAGGAAATAGTAACGCAATGAAACAATTTTTTAAGTGACGTGAACTGGCAACAAAATGGAGGTTTTGAGCGATGAGAAAAAATGCAACCACCGTTGCGCTGGCATTGGCAGGGTTGGTGGCGAGTTCTCTCGCGGCTTCAGCGAAGACGAGTTATTTGGGTGAATTCCGCGATTGGGGCGTTTACCAGAACACCGAACTTGCGGGCAACAAGTGCTATGCTTTGACAGTCCCGGTCAATTTTCACCCGGCGGGAGTGCGGCACGGCGATAATTTTGTGATTATTTCCAAGGCGGACGGTCAGTACAGCCCTCAACTTGTGATGGGGTATGAGCTGAAAGCCGATAGCGCGGTCAACGTCATGGTGGATGGCGCACGCTTTCCATTTTTCAGCGAGGGCAACCGTGCCTGGGCTGAAAATGTTGCCGACGAGGCAAAGCTGATGCGTGCCATGCGTGCTGGCAAGACGCTCAATGTGCATGCGACATCAGCACGTGGTACGCAGACACGCTATACGTTTTCCCTGATGGGGTTGTCGGCGTCCCTGCAGCGCGTGGATAGCTGCCGATAAGAATGCAAGAATCAAAAGCCCTGCCGTGCGGCAGGGCTCTTTCGTGAAGAATGCAGCTTTATGAAAGCCAGGTCTGACGATTGTACCAATCGTCCAGTTCGGAACGCACGCGGTCTTTCTCAATACCGTAGCGTTCCTGGATTTTACCTTCCAACTGCTCGCGCCGGCCGTTGATTTGATCAAGATCGTCATCGGTGAGTTTGCCCCACTGTTCCTTGATCTTGCCCTTGGCCTGTTTCCAGTTTCCTTCAACGCGATTCCAGTCCATTGGTCGTTCCTCCGTTCTGGGTTGGTTATGGTTAACTAACGCAACGGACCAAAAATGGTTCAGCAAAAAATTGCGGAAACCGATCAGAGACCGAGAAACTGGAAGGGTTCGCTTTCCTTGAAACTGTCGTTGACGACACCGTTGAAAGTGTTGGTTTGATTGACGCCGAGGTCTAGTTTCCTCACCTTGCCGGTCTCGGCTGAAAAGTCGATTTTCTTCAGGTCGACCCAGAAGACATTGGGTGTCAAAGCTGACTCAAAGAAGTAAAGCTTGCGCTTCTGGTCGGCCACCGTTCGCCAGCGCGTCGAGGAAATGTTCGGCTGGTCTGGTGTCGTGAGGCCAAAAGGAACCGATGTGTTTCGAATGACGCTGAACACGCTGGCGATCGACTTGACCGGATCTTCGGTTTTCGGAACGGCATTTACGTAGAATGATGCGCGCGCAAAACGGTCGGCAGCGCGATTTGTGCCCGGCAGCATGACAGTGCCGCCGATCTGGGTCCAGTAGGCGTTGAGCGCCAGCTGCTCGTCATAAGTCGGCGAGTTGGTCATCACCTGATATTGCCTGCCGTGATGGATCACCTGCTTGCCATCGATATATTCGATGACCGCGCTGTCGCCGCTGGAATCGGATATGGCCAGATGCAGCGTTGCCAGTCTGTCTTCGCCGGGCACCTTGTCCGTCACGATTGTAAATGGATCGGTGCGCAGGTTCTTGACCGCCTCATCGACGGTAGCGAAATTATCGAGCACATATTGCGCCCATGCCGCGATGCTGAGGCCGGGCGTGGTGCCATCATATTTGGGATATTCGGATTCGACCAGCCACAGCGCGCCAACGGAAAGGCCTGCTTCGTTCAGGCCGTCAGTTGTGGAGATGTCATAACCGGAGGCGATGACGCTGCCATATTTGGACGTCCACCGCAGCGAATTCTTGCCCGCCTCGCCGGAGCGTTTCATGCCGCGTGGAAAGATCCAGAGATTGGTCGCAACATCCACTTTCCAATCCATGGACCGGGCGGTCATCACCTGATCGCTCGCCCCATGATAAACGAAACGCGTACAGGCTTCAGCAACTGGTGCGGCGAGCATGCTGCCTGCCAGAAGCGCTGTGATGCAGATGCTGGAAAATGACCGCTTCGAAATCGGCATGGATAGTCCCCCTCGGTGATGCCCGGCAATCAGGGCAGGATGCCCGTTGGCTATCGAGCGAATGCCTCGCAACGCAATATAAGGCAGTGGCTACAGGAAAGACAGGCTGACCGGCTCTAGCGTTCGCCCATATATCCGCGCTGCTTCCATTGTCGGAGCGGCATGATGTCCGGTGGCCCGCCACCTTCCTCGTACCAGGAATCGACCGCCCAGCGCTGGCCCTGCCGGTCTTCGATAACAGCAGTCCAGTGCGGATAACGGCCGTCAATGAAAGCGCCGCGCGATGTGCGCCGGGCGACGGTGTGATGCTTCAGCCACCCGCGTGATTGCAGATAGTGCAGGAAGTTGTCGGTATTGGTCGATTCATCGATGCAATCCATCTGGCCCCTTATGCGGGCTTTACCGAACTGCATTCTCGGCTTGTCACGAACGCCGATAGTCGCGGTGCTGCGCTGTTCGAAAATCGCCACCGCCGCCCGCAATGCCTTGTGTTCGTTATCGGCGCTTCGATTGCCGGTTTGCAGAAGGCTGCGGATGCGCTGCTCTTCCTTCGGAGTCAGCGTAACCTTGGTTCGGTAATGGCATTCGTAACCGTGGCAGACGCTGAAGGTCTGCGCCGAAGCCGGTAGAACCGGGAAGGTCAAACCAATGAGGACGCCTGCACCCAGCAGTTTTATCAAATCGCTGCTCCGTATTCGATTGACCGAATTTCCGTGCAATTTCAGTAAGATAAAATAGACAGAATCTCGCGTTATTCTAGCGCTGCTTGTGGCTGGTGAAAAGCAGGGACGGTTCCAGGCGCTCCAGCCCCTGATAGGGATTGGCATGGATTGCCAGAATCCACAGACAGAACGAGGCGGTCAGCGAATAGATGGCGAGCGCTTTCACGCCAGCCCGCACGCGATCGGCGTGGGTTGCGGCGATGGTTATCGCCGTCAGAAATGTCAGCGAAAGCACCAGATACCATTTGTAGTAGTCGATTGAGGTCGATCCGACAGCCAGACGGGTATTGCGGGCGTCCTGCAATTCATCGAAGTCGTTGATAAGCTGGGAGATTACGGGCGCGGGGACATCGGTGCGCGCCAGATTGATGATTTCGCGTCTTATGTCCTGCAACGCGGTTTCGACGGAGCTTGTCGGCTCGACATTGATCTTGTCGCGCCATTCATCGTCGATCACCGCACGGCGATAACCGGTGAGGGCGGTTGTAAGGGCAGGCGCGGCCAATATCTCCGCTTTGGAAGTTCCAATCAGACGGGAAATCGCCGAACGTTCTTCACTGACAGCCTGATCGGCCCGGGAATTGACGCTCCAGATATCGGCTGCGACAAAGCCGAGTGATAAAGCCCAGGCCGTTGCGATGGTGCCGATGAAGGCACCGATCGGAATCGACAAAGCGTCGCTGGCTGCGTGTTTTGATAGCATGTCCAGTGCGAAGCGCCCGACCGCGTAGAACACGATTCCGAGTATGACGAAGGCCGCAAATGACAGGTAAATCGGCAGCTCGAAGATAAAGGCCATTCTTCCCCCACTTGGAGCGCTTCCAGTCAATCGGAGCCGCTCCAACTCATTTCTGGCGGATATCGTTCCCGAAAGCTGCTTTCTGCTGCGCTCTGATATCCGGCATAGTACCAGCTAATATTAGGGAGAAGTGGTTGAATTTTACTTAGAGCGGTCCCTGTTTTAACCAGATCGTTGGGCCTGCTCTAGCTGCTTGTTTTTTCCCGCATTTCAGGCTGACGAGCTGTCGACCCAGAGCCTGATCATTTTCCATTTTCGGCAGCTATGTTGCGCCAATTGAAGCGGGGCAAATAGCAAAACCCGCCGGTTGAGCCGGCGGGTCGAACGGGTGAAACCAAATCTATCGCGATCAGAACGAGACGGAAAGGCCGATGACGGGCCCATGCTGGGTCACGTCATACTTGAATTTCGAAACCGTATCGTTGTCCTTGTAATCCTGATAGAGCGCACGGTAACCGACGCGGAATGTCGTCGGCACATCGAAAACCAGCGTGCGATAGCCGAGATAGATCTGGCCGTTGGCGCTGAGCTTGGTTCCGGCCCCGAAACCGCCAATGTCGGCTTCCGCGAAAATGTTCCAGCGGTCATTGATATCGTAGAAGACGCGGGTGCCAATGAACGGGTCGGTCCATTCCACCTTGCGCGAACCGCTGAAGCGCTCGACTTCCAGTCCCGCTTCCAGCTTTGTCCAGCGCACGCCGATTGTCGGTTCAATCGCGAAAACACGCTGGCCTCCGAAAAGCGTCGTTCCTTCGAGCTGCTGTTCATAAATGCGGTAAAATGCGCCGCCCGACAGGCTTGTCGTTTTGATGTCCAGCGAGAGTTCGTTATCGCGGAGGCTTTCATCCTGACTGGTCTTGACGTACTGCCCGTCGATGTAGAAGCCGAATGTGCCGTTGTTGACTTCGACATTGCCCATGAAGCTCATGTCGAGATTTTCGAATATCTCGCGAAACGGCATGTTCACATCGGTGCTGCGGCCGAACAGGCCGGCGCTGCCGTTCAAGGATGCACCCCAGACATAGGGGCTGAAGATAACGCGCCAGCGCTGCTGGTCCTGAATTTCTGGTTGTGGCGCCACGGCATCGGCGGCAAGCGATGCCATTGATGAACCTATTAAAACAGTTGATGCTAATATACTGTCTCTAAAAAGTTTTAACAGTAAATTCCCGTTCTGGTTACGTGATCTTCCGTCTTTCACTGTGAAAACCCCCTCATTTTATATATTAGCATTTTTGGTAATACATCGGAATCAAATCTTTTACCCTATATATGTTAATCGTTTTGGGAAATAAATAGAAAACAGATACTTGTATTGGGGGTTGCCCTGCTGTTTTCAGTGGTTTTTTCTCTGGCTGGAGTGTGCTCAAAGCCAAGTATCCGTTTGGTCAAGAGACCGACGCTGCCCATTGGCGGCTCTCCCCCGGCAGGGCGGATACTCTCAATCGGAACCGTTCTATTGATGGCTGGAATTGCCGCCCTTTTTACCTGCACCGCTGATGATGGCTTCGAGCAGCCAGGGCTTGCGGTCGATGATATCGGAAAGCTCACGCAGGCCAATATCCGACCCGGCTTCCCTTAACAGCTGGCCGGCGAGAGCGGCAGAACCATTTTTGCCGTCCTGCGTCATGCGGTGGGCTCTCCGGATAAGAAGTTCCGGCTGTGAGAAACTGCTTTCGGCAAGTCTTTTCTCTATTCGACGCTGTAGCTCTTCCGGAGCAATCATCTGCTGAATTTCCTCATTCCTGAAACGGGCGTAGCCGAGAGAGGCATGCGGCCCATATTATGAATCTATGTTGAGACGACGTTTTTGCTACGTGACAATTCGTACAAATCGGATGTTTTGGGAATTTTACTGTGTGGAGGGGTGCTTGGGATTGGGGTTTAGTAACGGCCCCCGGTAACGAAATGTTTCAACACATCAAATCCGCAAAATTGCCAATTTATTGCCACGCTTTCTCTTGTTTGCATCTGGCCGCCTACTTACATAGCCGATACGCCTTGGCGGGAAGAGCAGTGGTCAGGCAGAACGTATGCGGGAAGCGGATTTCGCTTCGCGGGTCCGTTGTGCGGTGCCCGCTGCCTGTTTCCGTTTGATAACAATAATAATCCGATGGTTTGCAATGGCCACTCTTCGTTATTTCATCTGGCCCATGGTTTTCACCGTATTGGGTCTCGCAGGTGCCGTCTGGCTCGGCTATGAATTGACCGGCACCTTTGGGGGAATGGTCTCCGTCTTTATCATCTGTGCGGTTTTGAGCGTTCTGGAAATCTCGCTTTCCTTCGATAACGCCATCGTCAATGCCCGCATCCTGCGCGACATGACGCCGGAATGGCAGCACCGCTTCCTGACCTGGGGCATCATCATCGCCGTTTTCGGCATGCGCATCATCTTCCCGCTGGCCATCGTCGCGGTTGCCATGTGGACCGATCCGATCTCCGCGCTGAAACTCGCCATCTGGCAGCCTGATGAATATGCCCGCGTGATTGCGGATTCGCATACGGGTATCGCGGCCTTTGGGGGTACGTTCCTGCTGATGGTCGGCATGAAGTATTTCTTCGATGTCGAGAAGGACGTGCACTGGATCAAGGCCATCGAAAGCCGCATGTCGAAGTTCGCTTCGGTGCAAGGGGTGGAGATCGGTGTCGCGATCGCGCTGATCATCTTCTTTTCGTATCAGCTTGATGCCGAGCATTCGCATACGTTCCTGATCGCTGCCCTGTTCGGTCTTCTGACCTTCCTGGCTGTCGAAGGGCTGGGCGAGGTGCTGGACGCCACACAGGAGCAGATGGACATGGTGCATCGCGGCGGTCTTGGCGCTTTCATTTATCTGGAAGTGCTGGATGCCAGCTTCTCGTTCGATGGGGTTATCGGTGCGTTCGCGCTGACCACGAACCTGTTCATCATCGCCATCGGTCTTGGCATCGGCGCTTTCTATGTGCGCTCGCTGACCATCATGCTTGTCGAGCGCAAGACGCTCGGACAGTATCGCTATCTCGAACACGGCGCCTTCTACGCGATCCTCGTTCTGGCGGTCATCATGTATGTCCAGACGCTGGTGCATATTCCGGAAGTCATCACCGGCCTTATCGGCGCGGCCTTGATCGGTCTCTCCTTCATGTCGTCGCTACGCTATAACCGGCTCAATCCGAACTGGCAGGAAGACGCCGAGGAGGCCACGGGGCACTAAATCTGCCTTCTGCTGTAAGATTGAAAAGGGCAGCTTCGGCTGCCCCTTTTTGTTGCCCTTGACCGAATCGCCGCAGTTGAGGACCATCACCGAATGCGAGCGACATCGTTTTCGGTGCGCTGCGATCAATTCGGGGGAAGGGGATTTCCATGATAGTAACACGGTTGAGCAAAACCGCCCTTGTGGCGGCGATTGCCTTTTTCGCAACGCTGGTTTCGTTCGGCAACATCACAGACTACGACACCAATTTCGGATTTGTGCAGCACGTTCTGATGATGGACACGATCTTTCCAGATGCCACGATCAAGTATCGTGCCATCGAGAATCCGATGCTGCATAATGCCGCCTATATTCTCATCATCGCGGCGGAAACACTGACGGCGATCCTGTGCTGGATCGGGGCTTTTGCCATGCTTGGCCGGTTGAGCGACCGTGCGGTGAGCTTCAACCGTTCCAAGAAATGGGCCATTGCCGGTCTGTCGCTCGGCTTTCTGGTCTGGCAAGTGGGCTTCATGTCCGTTGGTGGAGAATGGTTCGGCATGTGGATGTCGCAAACCTGGAACGGGATCGAATCCGCGTTCCGGTTCTTCATCACCATCATCGCCGTGCTTATCTTCGTGGCGATGCCGGACGGCGAGCTAGAGTAGATGTGATGCTGAAACAGGCTCGTCGATCAGTTCGACGCCGGCCTGTTTCATCTTTTGCAGCATGATGTCCATGGAGCCGTTGAGATCGATGCCGCGACAGGCATCGAGACGGACGCGTACCTGAAAGCCCTGTGCCATGGCATCGAGCGCTGAATAGGCGACGCAGAAATCGGTGGCCAGCCCCACCAGCGTGAGCGAGCCGATATTGCGTTCGCGCAAGTATCCGCCAAGGCCGGTTGGCGTTTTATGGTCGTTTTCGAAGAATGCGGAATAGCTGTCTATGCCGATGCGGAAGCCCTTGCGGATGACAAGCTGTGCCCGCGTCCATTGCAGGTCGGGGTGGAAATCCGCGCCGTGGCTGCCTTGCACGCAATGGTCGGGCCAGAGCGTTTGCAGGCCATAGGCCATTTCGATCGTATCGAAAGGCCTGGCGCGGGGGTGGGTGGAGGCGAAGCTTGAATGGTTGGCCGGGTGCCAGTCCTGCGTGAGAATGACGTTCTCGCTTTCCTCGATCAGCCGGTTGACGGTGGGAATGATTTCATCGCCGCGATCAACCGCCAGCGAACCGCCCGGGCAGAAATCGTTCTGGACGTCGATAACCACAAGTGCATGACCGATCATAATGCGCTCCGCTTCGCTGGTGTTTGGCGGACTATACCCACGCGATTTCCGCGAAACCAGCAAATATGCGTGTTCTGGTATAACATCGGCAAGAGTGCTACGGACGGCTCAAACGACAACCAGACAGGAGCCCATCATGACAGATGTAATCGTCCGCGACAGCAATGGCACTCAATTGAATGACGGCGATTCCGTCACGCTCATCAAGGACCTGAAGGTCAAGGGAACCTCCACGACATTGAAGCGCGGAACGCTGGTCAAGGGCATTCGCCTGACCGGAAATCCCGCCGAAGTCGATTGCAGCACCAAGCAGGTCAAGGGACTAGTGCTGCGGACCGAGTTTCTGAAAAAAGCCTAAGCCTCTTCCAGAACTCGTGCTGTGACTGCAAGGTCAGGCATCGATCTCCACGCGGCCGCGAGGGCGGCTGCAGCAGGCGAGGATATAGCCTTCCGCGATCTCGTCATCGCGGATGCCGCCATTGTGGTTCATCTCGGTTTCACCGCCGAGGCACTTCACCTTGCAGGTGCCGCAGATGCCGAACTCGCAGGCGCTTGGAATCTTGAGCCCGCCATTGCGGGCGGCAAGCAGGATCGTATCGTTTTCGGTGCATTCGACTTCGACACCTGACAGGCTGAAGACGACGCTGGCGGAAGCTACCGCCGGGGTGGCAGGTGCTGGTGAAGCCGCCTCGGAAAGCGTGGAAGGCACTGGAACCGACGAAATCTCGCTGGCCGGATTAAAGCTTTCCTGATGATAGTGGGCCATGTTGAAGCCGGCATCTTCCAGCAGGCCGCGCACGCCGTTCATGAACGGCTCCGGCCCGCAGCAGAAAACCGTGCGATGCAGGAAATCAGGCGCCTGCAGTTCCAGCCGGGCGCGGTCGATGCGCCCGTGCAGGCCGGGCCAGACATGGCGTGCCGATGATTGCTCAACGATAAAGGCCAGCCGCATGGCCTCCATGCGTCCAGAAAGCAGTTCCAGCTCCCGGCGGAAAATGATGTCGTCTGGCGTGCGCGCGCAGTTGATGAAGGCGACGTCGGTTGCCGGGGCGCAGTCGAAAAGCCAGCGGGTCATGGAGACCATCGGCGTGATGCCGGAACCGGCGGAGACGAAGAGATATTTTTCGCCCGGATGGTTGGCGAGCGAGAAATCGCCATTCGGCCCGTAGGCCTTGATCTTCATCGGCGGGCGCAGATTGTCGAGCATCCAGCGGGTGCCGATGCTGCCCTTCTGCGCCTTGACCGTGACGGAGATGTGGTAGGGACGGGAAGGGGTCGAGGACAGCGTATAGGTCCGCAGCACCGGCCCCAGGCCATCGGCCCGTTCAATCGGCAGTTCGAGGGTGACGAACTGGCCGGGCGTATAGCGGAACCAGTTGTCCTCGGCAGTCTTGAAGGAGAAGGTCATGACGTCTGGCGCTTCTTCGATGGCCGAGATGCATTCGAGCATCTGCAACCTGTCGTTCCACGGCAGCATCTCATCCAGATATTTCAGAGGCTGCATGGCCTTCTCACTTCTCGATTCATATTACAGTATCAGGCGACGCGGCTGAGCTTGGCCGCTTCGCCACGCAGACGGGGCGTCATGGTGTTGGTGTACCATTCAAGGAACTGCATCACGCCGCCTTCATGTTCGACCGAGTAAGGGCCGGGCTGATAGGCGGGCGAGCGGATGCCGACGGCATTTTCCTCGACGATCTGCCGGTCCTGATCATTGGTCTGTATCCAGACATGGGTCAGTTCGTCGAGATCGTAATCCACGCCTTCGACCGCATCCTTGTGAACGAGCCATTTGGTGGTGACGAGCGTTTCCTCGGCGCTGATCGGCAGAACGCGGAAGGAAATCGCGTGGTCGGCCATCAGATGGTTCCAGGTCGACGGATAGTTGAACAGCAGCATGGCGCCGATATTCGTGCCGCCAGCCACCTGGTCGCTCAGCGGCTTCTTCACCGCTGCCTTGCCGGACATGGTGTAGCTCACCGCGTCGCGCAGAAGCGGAATGCGGGTGATGCGGTAACGACCGTCTTCCGACATGTTGAATTGTGCAGGCAGGCCGACGCTGGCGCAATTCTTCCAGAGCTGGTTGATCTCGGGGTCTTCCATGACGCCCTGCACGCCGGTTGCCGATGGCGCTTCCGGATAGGTGCGGCAGAGTTCGGGATGGTTGGCGGCGCAGTGATAGCACTCGCGGTTGTTTTCCCAGACCAGCTTCCAGTTGCCCTTTTCGACGATCGACATTTCGAAGGCGACCTTGGCATCCTTGATGTTGTGCGGCGCGAGATAAGGTTCGACCAGATTGCGGAAGGCAGCGAAATCGGGCGCTTCATCGGCGACGCAGATATAGATATAGCCCGCCACGGTTTCGCAATGCACCGGCTTGAGGCCGTATTCGGCAGGCTTGAAGTCAGGGCCGACCTGGCGCGCGAAGAGCAGGCGTCCGTCGAGCTCATAGGTCCACTGGTGATAAGGGCAGACGAGCTTTGCGGCAGTGCCCTTTTCGGCAGCGCAGATGCGCGAGCCGCGATGACGGCAGGAATTGTGGAAAGCACGAATGCCGCCCTGCGCGTCGCGAACGATGACGACAGGATAAGCGCCGATCTGCACGGTCATGTAGGAACCAGTCTTCGGCAACTCGCAGTCGTGGCCGACAAACAGCCAGTCCTTGTAGAAAATGTTCTCCAGATCCTGCTTGTAGTATTCAGGATCGGTGTAGAATTTCTGCTCCAGGCTGAAATTGGGGTCGCGCCCGGTCAACAGCCCCAGCATTTCGTTGCGAACGTCCATAGCCTCGAACCCTTGCTTTCCATCTTGGACCGGCCTTCTGCTGTTCTCCCAGCGACTATGGCGCGATCCGGTGTTCCCTTTGTCTTCCGGAAGCACGGCTTGTCCCGTTATCTCAATGGCTTGCCCACATCTCCCGAGGTCTGTGAACTGGCTTCCGTTATCCTGATTCAATCACTGAACTATTCTAAACGCGCATTGGGATGCGACATGGTTTTCGCGTAAAGACGACACGTCAAAAAATCGAGTTCACGACGTTTCCAGGATTGCAAATTGGTTTAAAAGCCAGTTACCACGTCAACCATATCCCAATCTGTTTCATTCCATGGGAGGTCGGTGGCCATGAAACGTTCTGAAATCAACGAGATCATTCGCGAAAGCGACGCATTCATTCGCTCTTTCGGCTACGTCATGCCGCCATTCGCCTATTGGTCGCCCGAGGAATTGAAGGCGCGCACCTCGTCCGATGCGCGTGCAATCCGCGACGCGCGCCTGGGCTGGGATATCACCGACTACGGGCAGGGCAAGTTCGCCGATCTCGGACTGTTTCTCTTCACCACGCGCAACGGCAATGCCGAGGACCTCAAGCGCGGCGGCGGCATGCTTTATGCCGAAAAGATCATGATTTCGCGTGAGAACCAGCTTTCCCCGATGCACCGCCATGTGGTGAAGGCGGAAGACATCATTAATCGCGGCGGCGGCACGCTGGTGCTGGAACTGTTCAATTCGCTGCCGGACGGCAGCGTGGACGAGGAAACCGATGTGACGGTCGCGACCGATGGTCGCCTTGTGACGCAGAAGGCCGGCGCGCATCTGAAGCTGCAACCGGGTGAAAGCGTGACCCTGTTGCCCGGCAACTGGCACGCCTTCTGGGGCGAGGGCGGCGATGTGCTGATCGGTGAAGTTTCGACCGTCAACGATGACCTGACAGACAATATTTTCCGCGAGCCGATCGGCCGCTTTTCGAATATCGAAGAAAATGAGAAGCCGCTGCATTTGCTGGTGTCGGACTACGACAAATGGCTGTGAGCCTACCGAGATTTCGGTTCTGGCAGTCTGCCAATGGTGTTGTATGACGCTTCCGGTCCGCATGTAACTTTAAGTGAACGATGCTCCGGTTCTCTAACGCCTCCATTTCCGGCAAACCGGAGCCGGAATCTCAATCAGGCTCTCGCGAAGGCAAACTGAAGGACTGAACATATGAAGCTGGCGATGATCGGAACGGGCTATGTAGGGCTGGTTTCGGGTGTGTGTTTTGCCGAATTCGGCTTTCACGTCACCTGCGTCGACAAGAATCCGTCGATCATCGAACGGCTGAAGGCCGGCAAGGTCACCATCTTCGAGCCGGGGCTCGATGAGTTGATGACGCGCAACATTCGCGATGGCCGGTTGGAGTTCAGCACCGATCTTCCGGCAAGCGTGGCGGATGCCGATGTCATCTTCATAGCGGTCGGCACGCCGTCGCGTCGCGGTGATGGCGAGGCAGACCTGCAATATATCGAGGCGGCTGCGGATGAAATCGCTGCCGCCATGAAGCCCGGTGCCGTGGTTGTCATCAAGTCGACGGTCGTGGTTGGCACCAATGCGCGCATACGCGACCGTATCAAGGCTGCCAATCCGGGCGTGCCGTTCTCGATGGTGTCCAATCCGGAGTTTCTGCGGGAAGGTTCGGCAATCGAGGACTTCATGCGGCCTGACCGCGTGGTTGTTGGCGTGGAGGACGAGCGCGGCAAGGGCGCAATGCAGCGCCTCTATCGTCCGCTTTACCTGCGTGAAACGCCGATGGTCGTCACGTCGCTCGAAAATGCGGAAATCATCAAATATGCGGCCAATGCCTTTTTGGCCATGAAGGTGACTTTCATCAACGAGGTTGCCGACCTTTGCGAAAAGACAGGCGGCAATGTGCAGGAAGTGGCCCGCGCCATCGGCATGGATAACCGCATTGGTTCCAAGTTCCTGCATGCAGGACCGGGTTTTGGCGGATCGTGCTTCCCGAAAGACACGCGCGCATTTGCTGCAACTGGCAAGAAATATGACGCGCGGCAGTCGCTGATTGAGCAGGTGATTGCGGTCAATGAAACGCGCAAGCAGTCCATGGCCGAGCGGATCGTGACCGCCGCCAAGGAAAGCGGCGCGGATACGGTCGCGGTTCTGGGCGTCGCCTTCAAGCCGAACACCGATGATATTCGTGAGTCTCCTGCGCTCGACATTATCGCGGCTATCCAGACAGCAGGGATCAAGGTGCAGGCGCACGACCCCGAAGCCATGGATGCAGCCAAGGTGGCGCTGCCCGATGTTGTCTGGTGCAATTCAGCCTATGAAGCGGCAGAGGGTGCGGGTGTCGTGGCTCTGCTGACTGAGTGGAATGCTTATCGTGCGCTCGATCTGAAACGGATAGCCAGCGCCATGGCCGGAAATGTGCTGATTGACCTGCGCAATGTCTATAAGGCTGAAGACATTGCAGGCACCGGACTTGATTACCGTTCGGTGGGGCGCACGCTTCCAATCTGAATGAAATACCGGGGGGTTTACTCCCCGGCTGTCAGCCGCTTTTTCTCGTTGGCGATGAGCCACAGATTGCGGATATAGACGATCAGGCCAAGCGCTTGCCCTGCAATGAAGACAGGGTCCTTGCGCTGGATTGCATAGATCAGCAGCAAAGCACCGCCAAACAGCGAGAAGAACCAGAAGGCGACCGGCATGACGCTGCGCTTCGCCTTTTCGGACGCAAGCCACTGCACGACGAAGCGCATGGTGAAGCAAGCCTGCGCGACGAAGCCCAGCACGATCCAGCCGTCCCACTGCGCCACGAAAACATCGTGCAGCCATTGCGACAGGCTGTTGAAAATATCAGTCATGGGTGATCTCCCTCACGCGAGGAACGACCTTGCGGCGCTTGCGCAGCCACCAGACGCCATAGAGGTCCAGAATCCCGCGCATTCCACGGTCCAGAATGCCGTAATTGGATTTGCCGTGGCGGCGTTCGCGGTCGACCACATCCACATGCACCACGTCATAGCCTTCACGCAGCGCCAGGGCAGGCAAATAGCGATGCCAGCCGTCGAAGAAAGGCAGTTGCCGGAACAGGTCGGTGTGCAGCGCTTTCAGGCCGCAGCCGGAGTCGCGCGTCTTGTCCTTGAGGATCGCGCCGCGCAGATTATTGGCAAAGCGGGAAGACAACTGCTTGAGTTTCGTATCGGTGCGCTTGAGGCGCTGCCCGGCAGCAATGCCGTAATCAGGCCCCGCCTTCATCAAGGCGTCGGCCAGCACCGGGAGATAGGCGGGGTTGTTCTGCCCGTCGCCATCCATGGTCACGACAATCTTGCCGCGCGCTGCAAAAACACCGGAGCGCACAGCCGCACTCTGGCCCGACGAGCGGTCATGGCGCAGATGGCGCAGCGGCTTGCCCGCATGGATGCGGCCTGCGAGCACATCGCTGGTGGAGTCCGTCGAACCGTCGTCGACGACGATGACTTCATATGCGCGGCCCTGCATGGCGGCATCGACTTCATCCAGCAGAAAGGCAAGATTGTCGGCTTCATTGCGGCAGGGGATAACCACAGAAATCGTCGGTGTGTCCAAGCGGGGTGTTCCTTTGTTCCTCGCGCTATCTGCTTAAGCCCGGCTTTTGGGCGGGAAACCCGATAGTGCGCAAGGCGCGCTGCATAGCATTGATTGCATGGCAAAGCCAAGACGGTTCAAGTAATCGTGAGCTTTGGCCCAATAGCTCGATTAATCGGTTGACCGCCGTTTTAGCCGGACATTGGCGGATACGGAAGAGCTTGCCCCAGCCAATCCAGAAAATTCTGCGTCACCTGATCGCGGTTGATCTCGTTGAGGCTTTCGTGGCGGGTGCCGGGCAGGATCGTGCAATCGACACGCTTGAAGTCCATCTTCCGCATTCTCTCCGCCAGCCTGCGCACTGCCGCACCGTTTGCCGTTGCCGGGTCTTCCGCGCCGCCAACCAGACTGAACGGCATGTCTCGCGGAACCTTTGAGAAGTTGCGGTTGTCGGCCCCGCGCCGGATCATCCGGAAAATGTCGATCCACAGCGCCACACTGGCATCAAAGCCGCACAGCGGATCGGCGATATAGGCATCGACCTCGGCTGTATCGTGCGAAAGCCAGTCGAACAGCGTGCGGTGGCCCTTTATGGACCGCCCCCAGGCGCGGAAGGTCATTTTCGGCAGGATGCTGCTCGGAACGTCCGAGCCTTTCAGCATGCGCTCCATATAAAGAAGCGCAAGGGCGGCAGCGCTTTCCACTCCGCCATCGAAATTTGCATTCCAGATCGCCGCCGCATCGACCGTGTCGGCGTGATCCAGCACATAGTTCAGCGCGATCAGCCCGCCCATGGAGTGGCCGAAAAGAACAACCGGCAAGCCCGGATGGTTCTCGTGAATGTGGCGGTTGAGCGCCCGGACATGCCCGATGGCTACGATATGCCCCTGCTTTGGCGCGAACATTCCCCTAGGCGCATGCGCGCCGATATTGCTGCCATGCCCCCGGTGGTCGTGAATGTAGACGTGGCAGCCAGCCGCAGCGAGTGCGGATGCGAAGCGTTCGTATCGCGCCGAATGTTCGGCAAGGCCATGACATATCTGGACGACCGCTCGCGGCGCACCGGCGCGAACTGTGCGGAACGGAAGTTCTGATTTGTCTGAGATCGGCAGACGGTGAATGGTTTTGAATGTCATTTCGCCATCTGATTTTATGCCGTGCAAATAGTCAATCTCCCCTGATGCGGCGTCGCTTAAACAGGCATTTGAACGGCGTGTGTATGAATTTTAGGCAGCCGCGTTTTTTGTGCAGATTCTGCTTGAAAAGCGCAAAAACTTGGGCAAATCTAGCTTTGCAGACGGGTTTTTGAAGGGCATTCAGGGGCGTCGAGAGACAGAATTCACGTCATAACTTGCAGGCCGTCCGATGAAAGGGAGGAAACTTTCGCGGACGGTGGCCAGAGGGGAAACCGGGTGACGGAAATATCCGCGCCCGGTTTCATTATATGTGTTTCACAATCAGATACAGGCTGGTGGTTCCAGCCACTTCCAGTTCGCGGGTTGGCGTTTGCTTCCGGGGCATATTTGGCCTACATACGCGTCAGCAATTTCCGCGCGGTTCGCACGATCGGCGACCCGCGCTTCTCAACCTGCGGAGACGACGCGCTTTATGGCACGCCAGTTCATTTATCACATGTCCGGCCTCAACAAGGCCTATGGCAACAAGAAGATTCTGGAGAATATTCATCTCTCCTTCTACCCTGACGCCAAGATCGGCATTCTCGGCCCGAACGGCGCCGGTAAGTCGACCGTGCTCAAGATCATGGCCGGCCTCGACAAGGAATATACCGGCGAGGCGTGGCTCGCCGAAGGTGCTACCTGCGGTTATCTTCCGCAGGAGCCGGAGCTCGATCCGTCCAAGGATGTGCTTGGCAATGTGATGGAAGGCGTCGCCGACAAGAAGGCGATCATCGACCGTTACAACGAACTGATGATGAACTATTCCGACGAAACCGCCGACGAAGGCGCCAAGCTTCAGGATATCATCGACAGCCAGAACCTGTGGGATCTGGAAAGTCAGGTCGAGATGGCCATGGAAGCGTTGCGCTGCCCTCCGGGCGATGCGGACGTGACCAAGCTCTCGGGCGGTGAAAAGCGCCGCGTGGCGCTGTGCAAGCTGCTGCTTTCGAAGCCGGACCTGCTGCTTCTCGACGAACCGACCAACCATCTTGACGCCGAAACCACCGCATGGCTTGAAAAGTACCTGCGCGAATATCCCGGTTCCGTGCTGATCATCACCCACGACCGCTACTTCCTCGACAATGTGACGGGCTGGATTCTCGAACTCGACCGCGGTCGCGGTATTCCATACGAGGGCAACTATTCCGCCTATCTGGAAGCCAAGGCCAAGCGCATGGCGCAGGAAGGCCGTGAAGAAGCTGCTCGCGAAAAGGCGCTGTCGCGTGAACGCGAGTGGATTTCGGCTAGCCCAAAAGCCCGTCAGGCCAAGTCCAAGGCCCGTATCAAGGCCTATGACGAACTGGTCAGAAGCGCCGAAGAGCGCCGTCCGGGCGATGCGCAGATCATCATTCCGGTGGGCGAGCGCCTCGGTCAGGTGGTTATCGAGGTCGAGAACATGTCGAAAGGCTTTGGCGACCGCCTGCTGATCGACGATCTCTCCTTCAAGCTGCCTGCGGGCGGCATTGTCGGCGTGATCGGCCCCAACGGTGCCGGTAAATCGACGCTCTTCAAGATGCTGACGGGTCAGGAACAGCCGGATAACGGATCGGTTCGCATTGGCGATACGGTTCATCTGTCCTATGTGGACCAGAGCCGCGACGCGCTCGACGCCAACAAGACTGTCTGGGAAGAGATTTCCGGCGGTAATGACGTCATCAAGCTCGGCAAGTTTGAAATGAACTCCCGCGCTTATTGCGGCGCGTTCAACTTCAAGGGCGGCGACCAGCAGCAGAAGGTTGGCAATCTTTCCGGTGGCCAGCGCAACCGCGTGCATCTGGCCAAGATGCTGAAGTCTGGCGGCAATGTCTTGCTCCTCGACGAACCGACCAACGATCTTGATACGGAAACGCTGGGCGCGCTTGAAGATGCGCTGGAAAACTTCGCTGGCTGCGCCGTTATCATCAGCCACGATCGTATGTTCCTCGACCGTCTGGCAACGCATATCCTCGCATTCGAAGGCGATAGCCACGTCGAATGGTTCGAAGGCAACTTCGAGGACTATGAAGCCGACAAGATCCGTCGTCTCGGGCCGGATAGCGTCAACCCCAAGCGGGTTACCTACAAGCCGCTGACGCGGTAAGGTTCGATATGTGCAGGTTCTGGCGGTCTGCAAATGGCGAGGTTCTGGGCTTCCGGTGCTCACCTACGCAAAGTGCGCTCCGCTCCGGTTCTCGAACCTCACCATTTTCGCCTCGCCATACCCAGAACCTCAACGAACCTTTGGCGATTTAGAGTTAAGGCCGGTGCATTGCACCGGCCTTTTTATTTGATGAAGGAAAACATGATGAAAGACTGGTCTGCACAGCAATATCTGAAGTTTGAAGACGAACGCAGCCGCCCGGCGCGTGACCTTCTGGCCGTGATACCGTTGGCTGCACCGCGCAAGGTGGTGGATATCGGCTGCGGTCCAGGTAATTCGACCGAACTGCTGGCCGAACGCTGGCCGGATGCCGATATCTCCGGTTTCGATACATCGCCGGACATGATCGAAAAAGCCAGGGCGCGCCTGCCGCAGGTCAATTTCACTATCGGCGACGCGACGAGCTACGAGCCTGACGCGGAAACAGACGTTCTATTTTCCAATGCTGTTTTCCAGTGGCTCCCGGACCATGTTGAGCAGATGAAGCGCTTGCTGTCATTGCTTCGCTCCGGCGCGGTGCTGGCTGTCCAGATGCCGGACAATATGGGCGAACCGACGCATGTTGCGATGCGGGAGGTGGCGCAGACCGCGCCATTCGCTGCGAAAATCGGTAACAAGGGCAGGGGGCTTTTGCCGCCGGTCATGGAATATTATAACGCTCTGGCCGGACAGTCCGCCCGTATCGACATATGGCACACGATTTATAATCATCCGCTGGATGGCGTGGACGCCATTGTGGAATGGGTGAAGGGCACCGGATTACGTCCTTTCCTCGATCCGCTCGACGAACAGGAGCAGGCTGACTATCTGAAGGCCTACAAGGCACGGATCGCGCCGCATTATCCTGCTGCCGCCGACGGAAAAGTCCTGCTGCGTTTTCCGCGTATCTTTCTGGTCGTTCAGAAGAAATAGCTGCCCGCGAGATTGCTCTACACGGGAAATGACCGGTCTCCCGTGTAGAAGCGGGTCATGATTTGCAAGATAATACAATCGCTTATATCGATTGGGGTGCTCTCAATTGGAATAGATTGTATGCAAGCGATTTTGTTCCTATGGTCTGGCCGCATCCTGAAACGCTCTGAATATGGAGACCATGATCGCAACGCCGTGATGCGTTTCATCCCGTTGTGATTTCTTTCAGGGCGCTGGTTTCGATGCTTTTGTTCTGTTTGCATTTTCGATGGGAATGAACGCCGAGGCCACCGGTTCAAGGGCGGTTTGTCATCGCAAGATTCAAACGGCACTGCATGGAAAGCGCCTTCTTCTGGTATGTGACGGCGATCATGGTGATTGCCGTCCTCGTCGGCGTCATGATGCCGAACCCGCGCGAGCATGGATATCTGCAAGGGATGAGCAGCGAGGCCCTTAATAGGATCGAACGCAGCCCAGACATTGCGTTCGATCTTACATGTATACTTTAGGTATATCTAATTGAATATGGCTCTCGCATAAGGTGTTGCCTTTCTTGCTTCTTCTGTCATCTTAGAGTTGTGCTAAGAGGGCGGGGTTAAGCATGAGCGTAGAAGAAAAACTTCGCGTTCTTTCAGAACGCATCAAGACCCATTCCAGTGCAATGGTCACTGAGGAGGCAATCAAGACTGCCATTGTCTTACCATTCCTGGCAGCTCTGGATTATGACGTTTTCAATCCGGAAGAGGTCGTGCCAGAGTTTACTGCCGATGCTGTCGGGAAAAAGGGCGAGAAAGTTGATTATGCGATTAAGATCGATAATGAGATCCGGATCTTAATTGAGTGCAAGCCTATCACGACGCTTCTTGATAAGGTTCATTTAGCTCAGCTTTATCGCTACTTTTCTGTGACGAATGCTAAATTCGCAATTCTCACAAATGGCAGGACTTTTCACTTCCATAGTGATCTGGTGGCACCCAATAAGCTGGATGAGCGTCCATTCTTGACATTCGATCTTTCGGATATTCAAGGGCAGCTGATCTCCGAACTGAAAAAATTCGCCAAGTCAGAATTCAATGTGGATGGCATTCTGCAGTCTGCCCACCGGTTGAAATACACATCGGCGATCAAGAAAGAAATTAATCAAGTTATGGAGGAGCCACCCGAAGAATTCATTCGGATGGTTACTAATGGTCTCTACTCTGGACGCTTTACCGCCCAGGTAAAAGAACAATTCGCGCCGATGGTTAAGGCGGCGTTCCGTGATATTGTTCGAGAGTCAGTGCAATCGAGATTATCCAATGCCTTAGCGGAGACGCAGGTTTCCGAGCTGGCTATCAACGATGAACTTGAAGAAGAAATTGTCACTACCGAGGAAGAAACCGAAGGTTTTATGGTGGTCCGGGCGATAGTACGAGATATTCTAAAGCCTTCCAGGGTTATTATTCGAGATCAGAAGAGTTATTGCGGTATATTGGTTGACAATAATAACAGAAAACCCCTTGCCCGTCTTTGGTTTAACCGAAGTGTAAAATATGTGGGGCTTTTCGATGGCCAGAAGGAAGAGCGCATTAAGATCGATAGCCTTGATGAAATCTATGATTTAGCTGATCGAATCCGCTTGACTGCTAAAAATTACGCAGAAGTTTGATGGCCTGTTCTGCCCATTGGAGCGCATCCCGAAAATGTGAAACGGTTTTCGGGATGCGCGTCAAAACAAATGGGTAGCGTGCCGGTCAGGGTCAAACGGGTCGAAATGCGTTGTGATGCCCACATGGGGGTGTGATCATGAAATATCTGCTGGTTTTATTCACGCTGTTTTCATTGGCGCAACCGGCGCATGCAGTATTGGCGCCTGACATCGAGCGGGCTCGTGAAGTGGCCGCAGTGACGGAAGCCGTGCAAAAGAGGTTTCCCGGCCAAGCCATCAAGAGCGTTACTCCGCGCGAGGATTTCGGCACCTACGATGTTGTGGTGGGGCGGTGCAGGCTGAAAGCCGCAACCGTTACAATGCCAATGCCTGACGGGTTGGTCGGCTCCAGGCGCTTCACGGTAAAACTTTCACGCGCAAAGTGCGGATCAACCAGACGTTAAACCCGTTTCGCCTTAGCTGATTTACATCTGCATCGCCTCGTCATCCTCCGGCGAGACGAGCCGGGTTGCGCGCCATTCCGTCAGCTTGGCATTGATAGCGTCCAGCACGAAGAAGCGCGCGGAATCCTTGTCATATCCTTCGTCCCGCAGCGCGTCGTAATCCGTATGGGTGTGGCGCACATGCGCAACGGTCGCCAGCCATACGGCAGTGGACGGCAGCAGCGTTTTCATGTGCGGGGCAAGTGCTGCGGCGCGAATAGGCTCGGAGTCCGAATAGGGGACAGCCGGAAGCAGAAGTGTCAGCGATTTGGCGATTGCCTTCTGGCGGTTGGTGCCTGCGCGCATTGCTTTCGTTCCGTTAGAGCGCATTCCGAAAAGCGGGAAACGGTTTTCGGAAAAAATGCGCGGTAAAATAAATAGTTGGAGCGCCGGTCTGATCCAGTCAGATCGAAACGCGCTCTATTGCGTGATCGCGAATCCCTGTCGCAGCCATTGTGCATGAAAAGTCCTTGCGCCGAAATTGTTTTTCATATAAACATATCTTTATGTCTTTTATTCATTCCGAGGGCAAGCGATGAGCGGTTTGCAGCTGCAACTCGATCAGATGGTGGATGTGTTGAAAGCGGTGGCAGAGCCAAGCCGCTTGCGCATTCTGGCGCTTTTGGCGCGGGGCGACCTGACCGTCTCCGACCTCACGACGATATTGGGTCAGTCGCAGCCGCGGGTTTCGCGTCATCTGAAGCTGCTGGCCGAAGCTGATCTCATCGATCGTTATCAGGAAGGTGCATGGGCCTATTTCCGCCTCGCCGACAATGCGATCAGCGGCGATCTTGCACGTGGTCTTCTGGCGCGTCTGGACAGTGCCGATGCGCTGGTTGAGCGCGACATGGAGCGGCTGTCACAGGTGAAGTCCAGCCGTCAGGAAAAGGCCGCCGCCTATTTCAGCGCCAATGCCGGAAGCTGGGATCAGATTCGCAGGCTGCATGTTTCCGAGGATGCGGTCGAGGTCGCACTCAAGAAGATTGTCGGCGATAAGCCGTTTCAAGCCATGCTGGATGTTGGCACTGGTACGGGCCGCTTGCTGGAGCTTTTTGCCCCGCTTTATCTGCGCGGCGTCGGCATCGACATCAATCGCGACATGCTGGCCGTGGCGCGCGCCAATCTCGATCTGGCGGCCATCGGCAATGCGCAGGTTCGCCAGGGCGACGTCTATGCGCTTCCAGTCGAGCGCGAGAGTTTCGATCTGGTGACCATTCATCAGGTTCTGCACTTTCTCGATGACCCGCTGGCTGCGATCCGGGAGGGCGCGCGGGCACTGCGCCCCAATGGACGGCTGCTGATCGTTGATTTTGCGCCGCACAGGCTTGAGTTTCTGCGTGAGGAACACGCCCATTTGCGGCTTGGTTTCAGCGATGAGCAGATGCTGGGCTGGATGAAGGATGCCGGTCTTGAGCCGGAGAAGACATTGGAACTGGAACCGAAGGCGGCCAATGGCGATGAGGGGCTGACAGTGAAGCTGTGGCTTGCTCGCGATCCGCGCCTTCTGATCGCCGACCCGGTGTCGAAAACGATAGAGCGCGTTTCGGCCTGATAACATTAGACAAAACGCGCTCTCAATATTTGTATTCACCGCATTTATGCGACGCCAAACTTTCCATTTGGCTGCAAAATGCTCCGAGCATGACGGAGACAGTTTGATGGGTTTTTATGGTCTTTCCCGCCGACCGGATGTCGGCCAGACCACCCGGGTATCGTTCGAATTCTTCCCGCCCAAGACGGAGGAAATGGAACAGCGTCTCTGGGATACGGTTACGCGGCTTGCCCCGTTGCAGCCTGAATTCGTTTCGGTGACCTATGGCGCCGGCGGTTCCACGCGGGAACGCACGGCGCGCACCGTAGCGCGCATCCTCAAGGAAACCGACGTCAAGCCCGCCGCGCATCTGACCTGCGTGGATGCGACGCGCGACGAAGTCGACCGTGTGGTGCGTGAGTTCGCATCGCTTGGCGTCAATCGCTTCGTGGCGCTGCGCGGCGATCCGGCGGCGGGTATCGGCGAAAAATACGTGCCGACGCCGGGTGGCTACCAGAACGGTGCCGAGCTGGTTTCCGGCCTGCGCAATATTGCGGATTTCGACATTTCGGTCTCCGCCTATCCGGAAAAACACCCGGAAAGCCCGGATTTCGCGACCGATATCGATATGCTGAAGCGCAAGGTCGATAATGGGGCGACGCGCGCCATCACCCAGTTTTTCTTCGAGAACGACCTTTACGAACGCTATGTCGAGCGGGTTCGCCGTGCAGGCATCTATATCCCGATCGTTCCGGGCGTGCTGCCGGTGCACAACTTCAAGCAGGTCAAGAATTTTTGCGCGCGGTCGGCGACGCATATTCCAAGCTGGCTGGCGGAGCGCTTTGAGGGACTGGACAACGATCCGCAGACGCATCAGCTGGTGGCGGCGGCGATTGCCGCGGAACAGGTGATGGATCTGATCGAACGCGGCGTGCAGGATTTCCATTTCTACACGATGAATCGCGCCGATCTGCCCTTTGCGATCTGCCATATGATCGGGATAAGGCCGAAGGCCGAGGCGGCTCTGGAGGTTGCCTGAAATAAAGAAAGCCCGGCGATTTCGCCGGGCTTTCTCGTTTTCGTGCGGGTCGGCCTATCCTCAAAAACCGAAGCCGCCGTAATGGTTTAGGCTCAATCCCAGAGCATTTTCTGTTTTGATTAAAACATTAGAAATGCTCTATCGGTTTGCTTCCACGCATGTCTTTATCCCGAAACCGGTTCCCACTTTCGGGAGACATGCTCTAAGGAATGACGCCTGCTATCAACGCTGCAACAAATGCAAATGCCGCACAGATCATGAGGACATTCAAAGATCGCGTAAGTCCCATTGGTCTGTCTCCTTCATATGCGCCCGACGGAGCGGACGCGCGCTGGTAGGAAACCGGAATCTAAGCGCAAAACGCCTCGAACAAAAGAAGATTTCGTTCTGCAATCTGCCGTGATGGAGAAATAAACCTATCGTTTACCACCTAAACTATTGAAATATATAACCAGAAAAATTTATTCACATTTCATGAAAAAGACACCGAACTGCCACGTTTGGTACTGTTTTCGCCGCAGTTGCCACAGGTTTTTTGGCATGTTTTTTGTGGTTTTTAGCGAATTAGCGCCAGATATGCCGATAAAGTGAGGATAGATAGCACGGTTGAGTAGAGGATGACGTTGGAGGTTATCGCTGCCTCTCGACGATAATGTTCGGCCAGCATGAAGGGGCCGGTGCCGGTCGGAAGCGCTGCGAGGAGGGTTGCGCTTTGCGCGAGCAGGGGCGGCAGTCCGAACACATAGACCGCAAGCAGCCAGGTCGCGAGCGGCTGCACGATGAGCTTCACCGAAACAAGGAAGGCGATGGCATTGACGCTCTCACGTTCGATCTTGCGCGGCTGGGCGAGGAACAGGCCAAGGGCGACAAGCGCGCAAGGGGAGGCGGCACCGCCGAGCATCTTGAGGAAGGTTTCTGCCGGGGCGGGGATGGTGAGTCCCAGAAAGGACACGACCGCGCCCAATGCCGGAGCGACAAGCAGCGGATTGCGGATCAGGGACCGCACGACCTTCCAGATGAGACGGAGCGGTTTCTTTTCGGTTTGCAGGCCGATTTCGATCAGCACGATTGCGAAGGCGAAGGTAGCGCAGACGGTGATGATGATCGAAATGGTTGTCGCGGTCAGAACCCCCGACCCGAAGGCGATCATCGAAAGCGGGATGCCCATATAGCCGGTATTGGGGTAGGCGGCGTTGAGGCCGTCGAGCGCGGTGTCCGACAGGGGCAGCTTTCCACGCAGCCGCACCAGGAACGGCAGGACGAAAGCAATGGCGCTCGAAAGCAGGAACACAGCAATGAAGCCGGGCTGCCAAAGCTCGCTGCCATTTGTGTTGGCCATGATGTCGAAGAGCAGGGCAGGCAGCGCCAGATAGACCACGAAGCGGTTCAGCTCCGCTATCGCATGAGCCCCGAGGATTTTCAGCTTGAAGGCACCCCAGCCGGAGAAAATCAGCGCAAAAACGGGAAGAACGACGATCAGCGTTGTCAGCATGGGGTGCATTTCATTTCAGGAAAGGAAAAGGCGCAGATTTTTTGAAAACTGCGCCTTTGCGAGCTTAAAGCTTGTCGAGCAATTCCGGCGTCGGCCATGAATCGGCAGGCATTCCAAGGCGCATCTGTTCGGCGCGCACGGCATCGCGTGTGGCGACGCCGAAGACGCCATCAATCTTGCCCATTTCATAACCGCGCGCCTGAAGCTTGGTCTGGAGTTCCTTCAACTGATCCTGCGTCAGACCGGGAGCCGGATTGCCCGGATCGAAGGCAGGTGCGCCTGCCAGACGGGTCGCGAAATAGGCAGCCGTCGTGGCGTAGACGATGGATTTGTTCCATTCCACGAACACGTCGAAGTTCGGATAGGACAGGAAAGCCGGTCCCTTGCGGCCAAGCGGCAGCAAAAGCGACGCATCGCCATCATCCGCTCCGAGCGGACCGTTGAGCCCGGTCACGCCCTGTTCGGCCCACCATGAATGCGGCTTGCGATTGGTGCGGATCGCTTCTTCCCAAGGCAGGTCCTTGGTGAGACGAACTTCCTCAAGCCAGGGCTGGCCGCGTTTCCAACCGAGTTCCGAGATCATGCGACCGGCAGTCATCATGGCATCGGGAACGCTGTTCTTCAGATCGACCTTGCCATCGCCGTCGCCATCGACGCCGCGCTCAAGATAATCCTTCGGCAGAAGCTGCATCATGCCGATTTCGCCAGCCCATGCGCCGGTGGTCGCCGCATCGACAACGCCCTGATCGAAAAGCTTGAGAAGGGCGATCAGCTGCGGGCGGAACAGGTCCGGGCGGCGGCAGTCATAGGAAAGGGTGACGAGTGCGTTGAGCGTATCGAAATCGCCCTGGATCGCGCCGTAATCGGTTTCAAGACCCCAGAAGGCGGCAAGCACTGGTCCCGGAACGCCGTAGGTGTCCTCAACCTTCTTGAAGACATCGGCATATTTGACCAGATTGTCACGGCCCTTCTTCAGGCGCGCTTCCGAGATGAGGCGCTTGGAGAACTCGGTGAAGGTCAGGTTGAAAACAGTCTGCTTGCGGTCGCGGTCGAGCACTTTCTGCTCAAGCATGGCCTTGTGCAGTTCGGCGATGCCCTTTTCGCCGACACCGGCGTCGCGGGCTTCCTTGGTCAGATTGTCCATCCACTGGCCGTAGTCGATTTCGCATTCGGGCTTTGGAAGGTTGACGGCGTTTTCGGTTGGCGTTGCGGCAGGCGCGGCAGACGCGGCGGCCTGTGCACTGGACATGGTTGTCGACGCGAGCAGGGCGGCTGCGATAACTGAAGCAAAAAACTTCATTGGTAACTCACACTAATGATCGGGAGCAGGCGGCTCCCTTCCGAGGATTGTTTTGCTATTGCCCCAACAAGCCTCGGAAATGAAGCAAAACTTCGTGTGAACTGCCAAACCGGGCCGTGTTAGCGGACCTTGTTGCTTTCCAGCCACTTTTTCCACGTGTTGGCATCGCCAGCGAAGACATTGATGTCTGCGTCGCCCTTGATGCCGGGAATGGAGCCGGTGCCGGTATATTGCCAGAACGTCCACGGATGCGGACCATATTTCTCGTCCGGATGACCGGCAACGGAGCGCAGCCAGAACGGATAATCCGCCATCTGCCGCAGGTCGTTGTCATCGAAGAAATCGACCGTCGTGTAGATGATCGGGCGCTTGCCGTAATGCTTTTCCAGCGCTTGCAGGAAGATGCGCATTTCCTTGCGCACGACAGCCGCGTTGGGGCGCAGCTTGCAGGTCGGCGATTGCGGGTTCCATTCCATGTCGAGAACGGGGGGAAGCGCGCCGGGGTCACGCGGCACGTTCTGGATATACCAGCGCGCCTGCTCGATGGCCGGGCGGCAGAAATAATAGAAGTGATAGGCGCTCCGCGCGATGCCTGCCTGACGGGCGCCGTTCCAGTGTTCCTGAAAACGGTCATCGACACGGTCGCCGCCTTCGGTCGCCTTGATGAAGGCGAAGGAAATGCCGCTGGCGCGAACAGCGCTCCAGTCAATATTGGTCTGATATTTGGAAACGTCCGTGCCGTGGATCGGATAGTGCCACGGCGTCTTGCCAGTCCAGTCATGCGGGTCGCGATCACCGAAACGCGGTGCCTTCACAGAGCCCGATGGCGGTGGAATCCGGGCGACCGAACCACCTGATTTCTTTACGTCGGAAAAGTCGTAGTCCACCGTCGTGCAGGCGGAAAGGAACAAAGCGCCGAGGGCGAGAATGCTGCAGCAGGCCAGACGGTTCATAGAGTGGTTCCGTGTCGCGAATCAGTCCTCTAACGGTTACGCGATCCGGAGCCGGACGTCACCAGTCTGGCGGGCAAGTTTGCCGCTAATCTATTGGAGCGGTCGGCATTGCCGAACGAATGACCGCTATCCAGGCAAAACCGCGATACAGAATGCGCTTTTCAACGGTGGCGCTGCGCTCCTGGGCGAGCTGTTCGCAAACCGCAAACAGGTCGTTGCGCGGCGTGACATGAAACCATTCCAGCCATTTGAACAGCGCTTTTCCAAACCAGCGCGGCAGGCGGGCCTGATCGCCAAAATCGACGATATGAAGTTCGCCGCCTGCATTGAGGTGCCGGATGCTTTCACGGATGACCGACTGCCATTGCGGGATCATCGACACGGCATAGGAAATGAAAATCCGGTCAAAGCCCGATTGTCCGAACAATCGCTCGGGATCGAATTGCGCGGCATCGGCACGCTCAAGCCGGACGCGGCTTTCGATGCCGGCGCGCTCCGCAGCCCGGCGGGCCGTATCCAGCATTTCGGCGGAAATATCGATGCCGAACAGTTTGGCGTCTGGATAATGTTCGGCAGCTTTCACCAGATTGCGGCCTGTGCCGCAGCCGATCTCCAGAATCGTGCCGTTTTCGGGAACGGCCAGCCCCGCGACCATCGGATCGCGGCCCAGAAGGTAATATTTGCGGGTGGCATCGTAGAAGTGCCGCTGACGGCGGTAGACCCGATCCATGAGGTTGGCGTGGTCGATACCCTGAACGCTCCATGGGCTACGCAGCATGTCAGGCGTCCTTCAAGATATAGAGGTGGAAGCCGCCATAAATCGACGAGCGGTCCCGCTCATGCAGGGCGCGGGACTCGTCCGCCTGATATGCCCAGCGACCCAGTATCTCTGGCGCCACCCGTCCGGGAAGCAGGCTCGGTTCGGCGGCGGTGCGGAAGATGACGCGGGCATCGGGCGCGGCCGTGCGGGTGATTTCGCTCCACAGCGCGTTGAGCTGCTCGTCATTCATCCAGTCCTGCGCGTCGAGCAGAATATAGCGGTCGACGGAAGCGGCGGGCTTGGCCGCGAGAAAGTCGGTATAGCTCGCGTTTTGCACCGTCATGCGATCAGCGCGGGCGCGCACCGTTTCGAAATTGCCGCGCGACAGATAAGGCGGAAGCGGCCCGGTCTCTTCATCGCCGCCATAGCCGCGCCCGAAGGCCTGCCAGGCGAAATAATTATCGGCGAGGGGAAAGCCGCAGGCGAGTTTTTCAAGGCGGCTGCGCAGAACAAGCGCCATGTCGCCATTTCCGGCGGTGGCAAGGGCGTCATATTGCTGTGGCGGTATGCCGAGCCCGAACAGGGAGGATTTGCGGGCGGTGGCCCATCGCACCATGCGTTTTTCAAAAAGCGGCGCCAGCGCCGTGTCGAAGAAGCTGCGCTGCTCTTCCATCGTGCGCGCCTTCAAGATGTCGCGCGGATCGATCCCATAGAGCCGCGCCACGCGGTGCCCCATGCCGATGAAGACGCCAAGCAAGCCGTGGCGATAGAGGTCGCGCCAGAAAATGGAAATGCGCTGGCGGCCGTTCCATTTGCGCTTTTCCCAATAGGCGCGGCTTTCGCTGTCGAGATGCGGGCGGATGAAGCGCTTGTAGGCGGCAAGATTGGTCTTGTCGTCGGCCTTGCCGTAGAAGCGATAGAAAGCGTTGTAATCGGGCAGGTTTTTGACGGCAGCGAGCTTAAGCCGGTTGAACGCGACATGCGCACGATTGAGATCGACCGCCTCGACGCGTGCCGGATCGGCGGTCAGATAGGACATGGCATTGCACCCGCCGGAAGCGATGGTGACGATGCGGTGGCCCGGCTCGATGGCGAGCGCGGCCATATCGACTTCCGGGTCTTCCCAGATTTGCGGATAGACCAGCCCCTTGAACAGCCAGGCGAACAATCTTTCGGAAAAGCCTGCGCGCGAAAGAGCGTTGTTTTGTGTCACAGCACGTTTGAGAATTGTGCCGCCTGCTGCACTGTCAGTCATCAAGAGTTCCCCTGAACACGAATCCCGGCTTCGGTTTTGCGAAGTTAAACATCGTCCAATGACAGGCGCGTGACGAAATAATTGCGGGCTTATAAAGAGGGGAAAATGGGCTACAGCTCTGTAATACTATCGCTTTATTACGTTCGGTAAGACTATTTGAGAGAACTTTTTCGCGCTGTTGCCGTTTTTCCGTGTGAAGGTCCGAGTCGACAGGACTTCTGTGTCGATAAGCGACCGTAAAGGTGATTGGCCGGCAAACCGGCCACGCACGGAGAACAGAGAGGCGTTTGGCAAGCTTGCCAGTGATGCCTGAAACCAGGCCAAGAGCCTAACCTAGGAAGGAGAGCCTAAGTGAAGAAGTTTCTGATTGCTTCTGTTGCCGCCGTATCGCTTCTCGGTCTTGCAGCTTGCAACGACAAGAAAGACGACACGACCAACGCGCCTGCACCATCCGCGCCGACAGCGCCAGCGCCTTCGAATAATGACACGACGCCAGCCCCGACTACGCCGGCCCCGAGCAATCCGGCACCATCGACGCCGGGTACAGGGACCGCACCTTCCAACTAAGGGTGCGAAGTTGTGACTGCTTTGCAGGTGGGTGGCGATCCGATGTCGGATCGCCATTCGTGCTTGACGGCTTCGGCCGGTTTCGGATTTGACATGAGCGTTAAGGCAACCATAGTGGGAAAAGACGGACACTCTGCGTTTTCCGTGTTTCAACGCAGGCTCGGTTCGGTTATGGCTTTTGTCATGAACCGTAACTTTCTGTTTTTCATCTCTGCGATTGTTCTTGTTGCGCTTGCCGCTTGCGGCAAGGGGAGTGACGAGACCGCTGCCACGACCAATGGCGGCGAACAGGGCGCTGCTGCCATATCGCAGCCTGCGAAACCGGCAGAAAACACAGGCACGGAAAAAGGTCCCGATCTGGTCAAGTCGCTTCGCGAGAGTTCAGGCGTGGTAACGCCGGAAGAAAAAGCCGCTGCCATCGAACGGGCGCGCGCAAACGCGGTTGCAGCGGCGCAGTCCGTGGGGCAGACGGATGAGCAGGCACAGGCGGCAGGGGAGGCTGCGGCTGCTGTCGCACAGCGCTCTTTCAATGAGCGCGAGCCCCAGCAATAATGTGAGAGCCTGTTCCGAAATCACCATTTTCGCTGCGGCCCGCCGCTTTTTGATTCAGGCTCCAAGCCTGCGGCGCGGTATTCTTTCTAAATATTTGTTTTTTCGACTTTCGCTCGTGCGGGCGGTTTTCAGTTCATTTGGAATTCTATAGAAAAGTCCCATGTCGATTTGGGTTCGCATTGGTGAGTTTGTCACGTCCGTGGCGTCGAATGCCATTACTGGCGTTATCGAAGCCGTGCGCACCGTTTTTGAAGGCGATGCCGACACGCGCCGCCGGGTGGCATTCTCCATCGCGATGATCGCGCTTTC
Organism: Hyphomicrobiales bacterium; assembly: GCA_900473915.1. GTDB lineage: Bacteria > Pseudomonadota > Alphaproteobacteria > Rhizobiales > Rhizobiaceae > Brucella. The sequence continues at coordinate 33,441 of UCNG01000017.1, forward strand.
CGCCAAGATGGCCAAGGCCGACGGGGTCGTTACCCAGGATGAAATCCGCGCCTTTCAGGACATATTTGCCGTGCCGAAGGAAGAGACAGCGCATGTCGCGCGGCTCTACGATCTCGCCAAGCAGGATGTCGCGGGCTACGAAACCTATGCGCGTCAGCTTGCAGGATTGTGCAGCGAAGGGCAGACCGACTGCCATTTGCTGGAAGACATCCTCGACGGGCTTTTCCATATCGCCACCGCCGATGGCTATGTGCACGAAAAGGAAATGGCCTTTCTTGCAGGCGTGGCGGATATCTTCGGCTACGATGAGGTTGCTTTCGACCGCATCGCGATCAGGCATGTCCAGCGCGGCGCTGACGATCCCTACGCTATTCTGGGACTGGAGCGCGGCGTTTCCTTCGAAATGGCCCGCAAGCGTTATCGTGCGCTGGTCAAGGAGCATCACCCGGACCGGCTGGTGGCGGAGGGCTTGCCGCTCGAATTCATAACCATTGCCAACAGGCGTCTTGCGGCGATAAACGCCGCCTGGGCGAGTATCGAGAAGAATCTGGAGGCTGCATGAGCGGCGCGCGCGAAATCGAGAGCGAATTGTTGGAGGAGCTGGCGCTTGTCCAGCCCGATTTCGCCGGGGCAACGCTGGACCCGTCGCCCAATTTCGGTCCTCGCCGCGACGGCAAGGTGCCCGCCTTTCTGATCCTCCACTATACAGGTCTGGCAACCGCCGAAGAGGCGGTGCAGGTTCTGAAGTCGCCCGAGATGGAAGTTTCCGCGCATTATCTCGTCCATGAAGACGGGCGGATCGTGCAGATGGTATCGGAACAGGCGCGGGCCTGGCATGCAGGCAAGAGCTTCTGGAAGGGCGAAACGGACATCAATTCGGCTTCCATCGGCATCGAGATCGTCAATCCGGGCAATCTGGAAGATTATCCGCCATTCAAGGATGCGCAGATCGAGGCGGTCATCCGCCTTTGCCGCGATCTATGCGAGCGCCATGCCATCAAGCCGGAGAACGTGCTGGCCCATTCGGACATCGCTCCGGCGCGCAAGACCGATCCGGGCCATAATTTTCCGTGGAAACGGCTTCATGAGGCAGGCATCGGCCATTATATCGAGCCGACGCCGATCCGGGGCGGGCGCTTTCTGGCACGCGGAGAACAGGGCCAGCCGGTCGAGGCCTTGCAGTCCATGCTCGCACTTTACGGCTACGGAATTGCCATCACAGGTGTCTTCGATGAGGACACGGAGATCGTGATTAAGGCCTTCCAGCGCCATTTTCGGCCACAGAATGTGGACGGCGTGGCCGATGTTTCTACCATAGATACCCTCTACAGGCTGATTTTTTCCCTGCAAAATGTTACCGCCTGACGCCACGCGGTCGACCTGTTCCTCCATGGGGCGGTATTTCATATTTCTGTAATGTTTTCATAAAAATAGACCGATCCAGTCCCGTCGCAGAGGGACTGCGACGGCGGTTCGCTGTGGTCGTGCATGAATCGCTAATGTTGCAACCTGTAAGACTATTTTACTTTTGCAACCAATCTTCAGCTGCATTTGCCCGCCAATTCATTCGGCAATCCCAGCGGTCACAGGCCTGACACGGCCATATCGGGCGGGATCAAAAAACAGGATCGTCTCCCCCAAGACAGGCGGTCTGACAAAAGAAACGTTCCAAGACGGTAGGTTATGAAAATTAAATTTGTTGTTGTTAGCGCCCTTGTCGGCGCGATGAGTTCGTTTGGCCTGAATCCGGCGCTGAGTGCCCCATCAACCGAACCGACCAACCTCGCAGCTCTCCTCAAGGCACGCCAGCAGAACAAGACTGCCCAGGCGGAAAAGCCAACCACAGCGCCCAAGAAGGCATCGGTCGTCAGCCGCCGTGCGGCCCCGACCATGAAGGGTTCCACCAGCAAGCGTTCGCAGTCGAAAGACACGACCGCCCGCAGCGCCAAGGGCGGCGCCTATTCCACCATCATCAACCGTTATGCATCGACCTATGGCGTGCCTTCCGCGCTTGCCCATGCGGTTGTGCGTCACGAAAGCAATTTCCAGCCGAATGTGCGCGGCAAGGCCGGTGAAATCGGCCTGATGCAGATCAAGCTCTCGACTGCACGCAGCCTCGGCTACACAGGTTCCGCCAAGGGCCTCTACGAGCCGTCCACGAATATCCAGTTCGGCATGAAGTATCTTGCCATGGCGCAGAAGCTCGGCGGCGGGAGCACCTGCGGCACGATCCTGAAATACAATGCCGGCCACGGCGCAACGCGCATGAACCCGACCTCTGCGAAGTATTGCAGCTCGGTCAAGGCCTATATGCGCGCGCTCTAACAAATTTACGCCAGCGGCCGCGTAGCGTACAGGCCGTCTGACGTGAACGGGAAGCCGACGGCGGAGACGCTGTCGGCTTTTCTGTTTTGACCGATCATATTTTTTCCGGAATCCGGTTTCACTGTTTCGCTATCGTTGCTATATGCGCGCTGTCAGTCGGTCGGGCAGCCGCGCCTGTCATATGCCGAAAGGCGGCAGGTGAGGAAAGTCCGGGCTCCATGGAAACACGATGCCGGGTAACGCCCGGCGGGGGCGACCCCAGGGATAGTGCCACAGAAAGCAGACCGCCCCGTCTTCCGTACCGTTGCGTGACGCAACGGCAGGGGTGACGGGGTAAGGGTGAAAGGGTGGGGTAAGAGCCCACCGCGGCTGCAGCAATGCAGGCGGCACGGTAAACCCCATCGGGAGCAAAACCGAATAGGGACGGCGCGTCGGCTCGCAAGGGCCGGCAATCGGTTTCCGGATCAGCCGTCCGGGTGGGTTGCACGAGGCGGGTGGCGACATCCGTCCCAGATGAATGGCTGCCACGTCGGGCGCGAGCCCGGCCATACAGAACCCGGCTTACAGACCGGCTGACATTTTTTCTCGAGAAGCGGTTTCCATATTCCAGCGCAAGAAACGGATAGTTGCGTTGCGACCGCGCCTCTAATCGGGATCTCCACGAAATCATGGAGGTTCACTATGACCAGCTTGAAAGACAAGGTTGCAATCATTACCGGCGCATCGTCCGGGATAGGACGTGCGGCCGCATTGCTCTTCGCAAGGGAAGGCGCGTCGCTCGTGCTGAACGCGCGGGGGCTTGCGGGCCTTGAGCGCGTTGCGGAAGAGATCGCGGCCTTTGGCGGACAGGCGCATTGTGTTGCAGGCGACGTGTCGGACGCACAGACCCACGCGGCGCTTGTGGCGGCGGCGAAGGATAAATTCGGCGGGCTCGATATCGCAATCAACAATGCCGGAACGGTCGGCCCCATCGCGCCGCTGGCCGAAATTGCGCCCGCCGATTGGCAAACGGTCCTGTCAGGAAACCTGACCTCGGCGTTTCTGGGCGCCAGATCGCAAATCCCATTGATGCTCGAAAGAGGCGGCGGATCGATTGTCTTCACTTCCACATTTGTCGGCACCAGCGTCGGCATTCCCGGCATGTCGGTTTACGGAACCTCGAAGGCCGCTCTCATGGGGCTGGTGAAAGGCATAACCGCCGATTATGGCGCGCGTGGCATAAGGGCAAATGCGCTTTTGCCGGGCGGCGTCGATACGCCGATGGGTGGAGACGAAAAGCAGAAGGAATGGGCGGCTGGGCTGCATGCGCTGAAGCGGATTGCGCAGCCGGAAGAAATCGCGCAGGCCGCGCTGTTTCTGGCGGGACCCATGTCGAGTTTCGTCGCGGGTTCAGCACTTTATGCCGATGGCGGCAATGCCGCTGTGAAGTAAAGAAAGGGCGGCTTCGCAATGGAAGCCACCCTTTTGAAGTGCTTCGGCCTTAGATGGGCACGCCGGTCAGGAAGTCGTAAATCAGCTTCATGTTCAAAACGACGATGATTGCGGCGGTGATGGCGGCAAGCAGCGTCACCCAGCGTGGCGCGACCAGCGATCCCATCTTCTTTTTCTCCGCCGTGAATATGACGAGCGGAATGACCGCAAAGGGCAGTTGCAAGCTCAACACGACCTGAGACAGGATAAGCAGCTCGGTTGTTCCCCGAGAGCCGTACATGACCGTCACCACAGCAGCCGGAACGATGGCCACGAAGCGGGTGATTGCACGGCGCAGCCAAGGCTTCAGGCGAATATCTATGAAGCCTTCCATGACGATCTGTCCGGCCATGGTTGCGGTGATGGTCGAGTTGAGGCCGCAGCACAGAAGCGCAATGGCGAAAAGCGTTGGTGCGAGGGCCGACCCAAGCAGGGGGTTCAGCAGGGCGTGTGCCTTGTCCAGATCTTCGACAGTTGTATTTCCCGTGGCGTTGAAACTCGCTGCAGCCAGGATCAGGATCGACGCATTGACCAGAAGCGCGAAAGTCAGGGCAATCGTGGAATCCCACGTTGCAAAGCGGATCGCTTCGCGCTTTTCAGGTGTGGTATGGCCGTAATCGCGCGTCTGGATGATGCCCGAATGCAGATAGAGATTATGCGGCATGACTGTCGCACCGATGATGCCAAGCGCAATATAGAGCATATCCGGATTGCGGATTATTTCGGTGGTAGGCGCAAAGCCTCTGATGACCTCGCCCCATTGCGGCTGCGCCATCAAAATCTGAATGAGGAAGCAGAGCGCGATTACGCCGAGAAGCGTTATGATCAGCGCCTCGACGCGGCGGAAGCCCTTGTTCTGGAGATAAAGGACCAACAGCACGTCGGCGGCTGTGATGATGACGCCGATTTCAAGTGGAATGCCGAACAGCAGGTTGAGGCCGATTGCCGTGCCGATGACTTCAGCAAGGTCGGTGGCACAGATTGCAAGTTCGGCCAGAAGCCACAGCGGCCACGCGAGAAAGCGTGGATAGGCATCGCGGCAGGCCTGCGCCAGATCGCGCCCCGTTGCGACTGCAAGACGGGTGCACAGGGCTTGCAGCAGCACGGCCATCAGATTGGACAGCAGAACAACGGATAGCAGCGTGTAACCAAAACGGGAGCCGCCAGCGAGCGAGGTGGCCCAGTTGCCTGGGTCCATATAGCCAACGGCTACCAGATAGCCGGGGCCGAAGAAGGACAATGCGCGACGGAACTTCGAGCCAGAACGATTGACCCTGATTGACCGGTGGACATCGGACATGGATGCCTCGCCGCGATCACGGCGCCATCCTTCGAATGTAATTTCGCCACCGCCGGACGAATTTTCCCCATATGGAGCCATCATAAATGCCTTGATAATTTAATGCAGTTGCAAACCATTTGCATTAAATACGACAAGGACGGAGAGACGTCAACCGGGAATAGGGGAATAGGGGA
>UCNG01000016.1 GCA_900473915.1 Hyphomicrobiales bacterium
GGCGCTGGCTACTTCTACATCCCAGGCACCGAAACCTGCCTGCGCATCCATGGCTACGTTCGTTACGACGCCAAGGGCGGCGATGACGTCTATGCTCGCGGCAGAGGTTTCATCGGTGCTGATGGCCGTTATCACATTAACGACGTTGATCGCGACACCTGGGGCAAGAACGCCCGTGCAACGCTTCGCTTCTCGACCGCTTCGGAAACCGAACTCGGCACCCTGAAGACCTATATCGAAACCCGCTTCCAGTGGACCGATGGCGTTGACTCCGGTTCTACCGGCACGCTGCGTTATGGCTACATCCAGCTCGGCGGTCTGCGCGTTGGCCTCGACGAATCGGCTTTCGTAACCTTCCCTGGTTATCTCGGCAACGTCATCAACGACGACGTGATCCTCGCTGGCGGCTACCGCACCAACCTCATCAGCTACACCTTTACCGGCGGCAACGGCTTCTCGGCCATCCTGTCGCTTGAACAGGGTAACAAAGATGACGTTGACACCGGCGACTACGTCGACGTCAACACCGGTGCGGCATACACCATTTCCGGCACGATTGACGACTACATGCCGCACGTTGTGGGTGGTCTGAAGTATGCTGGCGGCTGGGGCTCGATCGTCGGTGTCGCAGCTTACGACGCCTACAATGAAGAATGGGCTGGTAAGATCCGCGCAGACATCAACGTCACTGACCAGTTCTCGGTCTGGGTGATGGGTGGCTACAAGTCCAACGACGATACCTATGAGTACGCCTACACGGATGCCAATGGCCGTGACCGCGGTATTCGCCAGATCAACAGCTTCTACGGCACGTGGGGCGGCGATTGGGCTGTCTGGGGTGGCGCTGCTTACAAGGCAACCGAAAAGGCTACCTTCAACGTTCAGCTCGCTTACGACGACTCAGAAACCTTCGCAGCAACCGCAAACGTTGCCTACGAACTGGTTCCTGGCTTCACCATCACCCCGGAAGTTTCCTACACCAAGTGGGAAGACAAAAACTCTGTCCTGAAGGGCAAAGATGCTTTCCAGGGCATGGTCCGCTTCCAGCGCTCGTTCTAATCAGATCGACGCTTAAGCGAAAAGCGCCAACGGGAAACCGTTGGCGCTCATTCATTTGAAACACAGCTCACGAATGCGTGAACTTGATCCTTCAGAAATGGGGATTTCGAAAAGGATCGAAAACCGAGGGGAGTTGCGGGGGACGACAAAAGCTGGGGGCAGATACTGGTCTTTTAGAAAGGTCCAAACATGTCTCCGCATAAAGTTAGCTCACTTATCTTGTGTTCCGAGAATTATTTCATTAGTTGTGCGTCTCATATATCTATGGGGGGCGTACAATGATCGTCGTTGGGGAAACGAAGATCGACATGGGCGAAAAATTTACGCCGATAGTCGACTACAACTTACAATACACATCCAGCAAAAGTCCGAACCACCGGCTTGTCGAGCAATTTTCGGTGGCGGAACTGACGGGGAAATACATCAACATCCTGTGGGATGATGGGTCGCACAAGTATAATGTGAAGTCGTTTCTCGGCGAAATTGACGAGATTCTGAAAGGCGAGCGCTTTTCAGGTTTCGATCAGGAAATGCTCGACTCCGTCATCGGTTCGCTCCGTGAGCGCGGCAACAGCAATGCAACCATCAATAGAAAGATGGCTGCGCTGAGCAAGCTGCTGCGAAAGGCGCACAAGATGGGGGATATCTTCAATCTACCGGAATTTATCCGGCAGAAAGAGCGTGTAGGACGCATTCGATTCCTTGAATATGAGGAAGAAAAGCGCCTGTTCGCGGCGATCAAGTCGCGTTGCGAAGATAGCTACCGGCTTTCCCTGTTTCTTGTCGACACGGGCTGTCGTCTCGGGGAAGCAATTGGCGTTACCTGGAACGATATTCAGGATCACCGGGTAACGTTCTGGCTCACCAAATCGAATCGCAGCCGCACTGTTCCCCTCACCCGTCGTGCCCGCAAGGCAGCACATATCCCGCATGAAAAGCTCAAAGGCCCCTTCTCCATGCTCAATCAGGTCAGGTTCCGCCAGATCTGGAATGAAGCGAAGATGGAAGTCGGGCTGGGCACGGACGATCAGGTCGTTCCGCATATTCTGCGCCATACCTGTGCATCTCGTTTGGTTCGGGGCGGGATCGATATCCGTCGTGTTCAAATGTGGCTGGGTCACCAAACCCTGCAGATGACCATGCGTTACGCTCATCTGGCGACACATGACCTCGATTCCTGTGTGAAAGTGCTCGAAGTCCATTAAAACATATCCCGCAAGCGTGAAACTGCTTTCGGAACAAGACCGCATGAACCAAATGAATAAGGCATTTCCAATGCTTCAGGAAATGCCGCATGAGCCTGAAGCAAAAGGCGATGCTGTGCGAAAATGGTTGCTTTCGGAAGACGGAGCGCAAGCTACTTAAGATACAAAAGCGCCGAAACGCGAGAACTTGTCGTTTGGGGCCATAGATGACCACTTTTGTATCGGATTCCATGCTTCCGCTGTTGTGTTTGACACCAGCAAATAGCAACGGACGTGACGATTACCTGGCGGATTAGACATCCAGATTTCAGCCCGGAGCCATTTTTCCGCGTTCGTGATACCATTCCCTGACGGACCACTGGCCCGATCAGTTTCCTATTATTCGGCGCGCACCAAATCATTGTGATGGCACCGGCCCATACAAGTTGCTATGCCTTTCCTGGCAGGACAGACGCGGGTAGCCTTCGATCTGCCTCATCATATTGTGCCGGACCGAGAATCGACTGGGAATCGTCATGGGATCGCCTCGCCTTACACCGCTCGTTGCAAATCTGCCCTCCACCGTTCCTTTTACCGGCCCTGAAACGCTGGAACTGCAACGCGGAAAACCTTTCCGCGCGAGAATCGGTGCGAATGAGAGCAGTTTCGGACCAGCGCCCTCCGTCCTTGAGGCAATTCGGACGGAATCAACCGAAATCTGGAAGTATGGCGACCCGGAAAATTACGACTTGCGTCACGCCATTGCCGCACATCACAGAGTGAAACCTGAAAATATCATGCCCGGAGCGGGCGTTGATGCCTTGCTTGGCCTTGTGGTCAGGCAATATATTCAGGAAGGTGACAGGGTCATCAACTCCCTCGGCGGCTATCCGACTTTCAACTACCATGTTGCCGGTTATGGCGGCAAACTGATCACCGTCCCCTATATCAATGACAAGTCGGATCTGGACGGTCTGATAGATGCGACGCGCGAGCAAGATGCCGCGATCTTGTATCTCGCCAACCCGGATAATCCGATGGGGACCTGGCATGAAGGCTCGGACATCCAGTCCTTCATCGAGCGCATCCCCGAAACCACGATGCTTGTTCTGGATGAGGCCTATTGCGAAACCGGACCAGCTTCTGCCTTTCCGCCTTTCGAAACCGACCGCCCGAATATTCTTCGGATGCGTACTTTTTCCAAAGCCTATGGTCTTGCGGGCATTCGGTGCGGTTATGTTGTCGGCAACGCCGATGCCATCAAATGTTTCGACAAGATTCGCGATCATTTCGCAGTCAATCGTCTCGCACAGGCGGCGGCTATCGCGGCTCTCAAGGATCAGGCCTATTTGCACGGTGTGGTGGCGAAAATTCAGGCCGGGCGGGATCGAATCGCTGCAATCGCCGAAGCAAACGGCCTGTCAGCAATCCCATCCGCCACGAATTTCGTCACCATCGATTGCGGCAAAGATGGAGCGTTTGCCACGGCAGTGCTGAACGGACTTCTAGCACGGGACATTTTCGTTCGCAAACCCGGCGCGCCAATTCTCGATCGCTGCATTCGGGTGAGTGTCGGCGTTGACGAACAGCTCGACCTCTTGGAGGCCGCTCTTCCTGCGGTCCTGGAGGATGCCAGGAAACACGCAAAGCTTCGGGAAACGGCCTGAACAGCGGAGCCATATATGCAGATTCAACCCGATAGCCGCCCGAAGAACATTCTTTTCAGCACCCTTGCCGGGCTAACCGGCGCCCTTGCGATTGCCGCTTATGCGGGTGCGGCCCATGGCGGCGATAATCATCTGGGCAATATTGCGCCGCTGCTTCTCGGCCATGCGCCCGCATTTCTGGTACTGTCGCTCATTGCGCCGACGAGCCGCACGGCTTATGCGGGCGGCGCATTACTTGTTATCGGTCTCGCCTTGTTCTGCGGCGATCTGTTCATGCGTGACATGACCGGCGACCGTCTTTTCCCGATGGCCGCACCGACCGGCGGGTCGTTGATGATACTCGGCTGGCTTGCCGTGGCTGTCACGGGTTGGTTCTCACGAACCAAATAAAAAGGGGCCGGAGGGGCCCCTTTCTCGTCAGATGGTCCTGATCAGATCAGGAATTGCCCTTCAGGCGGGCGTTGCAGAGGCTGTAGTAACCGCCGCCCTTCTGTACCCACTTCAAGCCGCCGAGAGCGTTCGCATCTTTCAGGGCATGATATTGTTCGAGGCAGGTGTGCATACGAGCCTTGCCAGCTGATTCACTGGAATATTTCGTCGACACGGCTGTCGGGAACTTCACGCCTTTCGGCGCAGCAACTGTTGGGGCAGCAGGTTCACTGTTGCCATCCGTGGTAAGTGCAACCGGATCAGCACCCGGACCGCACTCGGCCTTGCGGAAATCGTTCCACTTCGCGCCATTATCCGTGCCAGCGTCCTTAGCTGCCTGATACTTGGCACTGCACTGCTTCATCGTCAGGCCCTTGGCGCTGTCGTCTGCTGCAGGAGCAGCGGCCGCCTTTTTGGCTGGAGCAGCAGGTGCGGGCGCAGCCGGAGCAGCCGCGGCGTCTGCATCGTCGCCACATTGAGCCTTGCGGAAATCGTTCCACTTCATGTTGCCGAGCGTGCCAGCATCCTTGGCAGACTGATACTTTGCGCTACATTCCTTCATCGTCAACGCATTGGCAGGCGATGAAAAGGCAAATGCAGCAGCACTCATGATGATGGCCGTGCCGGCCATGGCGGTTATGGTTCGAATAGACATCTTGTCACTCCCTATCGAATGCAGTCCTTCGATCGCCCGGCATCCATTCACACCTTGCGATCTTTCTAATACAGAAGAACGGTAGATGTCATTGTTGCTCACACCCGTTCCGTTTTGTCATCATTGCGCTTCGCAAAGTTGACTGTCAATCAGTTGGCCAATATTACCCTAAACTCCAATACAAATTTTCTAACGGGCTTTCTTTGCTCGTTATGGTCATGCGGGTGCCATGAAGTAGAAATACAGTACTTCCTATCCCATGTCCGATTTTTATTCGAACAGAGTTAAAATCCGAGGACGATGCGGTCGATGAAGCGGATCATGATTATAGGCGGTGCCGGTTCGGGAAAATCAAGCCTTGCGCGCAGACTTGGCGACCTCACCGGCTTACCGGTCGTGCATATCGATACCCTTTATTGGCAGCCCGGCTGGAGGATGCGATCACGTGACGAGATCGGTCGCCTCACCAACGAAGCGGCAAATCAGGACGCATGGATATTTGAGGGCAATCATAGCGAAACTATGAACTACCGCGCCTCACGTGCAGATATGCTCGTTTTTCTCGACCTGTCGACCGCGCGTCGCCTATGGCGCGTAGTCAAAAGAACGGCAATCCACTACGGGCGTGCACGCCCGGACATGGCGGAAGGATGTGTAGAGCGTTTCGACTGGGATTTCATGAAATGGGTGGCGGGTTACCGCAAGGATGGCCGCATTCGCGCGTTGGCATTTATGGAAAAAGCGCCGCAACATCTTATCAAGCATCATTTGCGCAGTCCGCGGGAGGTGAAACGCTTCCTCGCGCAGATGTCACGCGAAATAAATTAAAACAATCTGCCCTTCCAATTGCGGTAAATCCACAAAGCCGACCTTGAAATAACAATATTGCAAGTCGTGCGCAGGGTCGAAACGGCTGCTATATTTAGCTGTCTCCCAAGACTTGACGCTGCGTGCTATGGTCTGCACAGCGCGAACACATACCGGAACTCGTTCCGGCACCACACTTTTTGCCGGATCGCCGGCTTCTCGCTGTTCTGGAGTTTCGCCGTGGCCGATATCACTGATAACGCCGCCCCCCTCATCGATGCGCCCAAAGCCGCCGCGTTCGACCGTCACCGCCTCTATGAAGATGCGATGGCGATGTTGATCGGCACATCCTTCATCGCACTCGGCATCACGCTTTACAGTCAGGCGATGCTGATGACGGGCAGCACCGCCGGTATTGCCCTTCTTATCCAGTATGCCACGGGCACGGAATTCGGATTGCTCTATTTCCTGATCAATCTGCCGTTTTATTATTTCGCCGTGCGCCGCATGGGCTGGGCTTTCACAATCAGGACATTCGTCGCTGTAGCTATGATGTCAGCTTTTGCCCGCCTGATGCCGTTGAGTGTCGATTTTTCAAGCGTTAACCCGCTTTTCGCCGCCCTCATGGGCGGCACCTTGATGGGCATGGGCGTGCTGGCGCTCTTCCGCCACCGCTCGGGCGTCGGCGGCGTCAATATTCTGGCGCTTTATCTGCAAGACGCCTATGGAATAAGGGCTGGCTGGTTCCAGCTCGGCCTCGATGTCCTGATTATGCTGGCTTCCCTGTTCTTTATCCCATGGGAAAACATGGCGCTTTCCCTGATCGGCGCGGTTGCCATGAACCTCATCATCGCGATCAACCACAAGCCTGGTCGCTATCTCGGCATAAGCTGAACAAAAAAGCCGCCGGAAGGGCGGCTTTTGTCATGGCGGAGGAACTCGTCAGTGGGTGGTCATCCACTCACGTGCGCCGCGCAGGGCTGCTGCCAGCTCGCCCTTGCTCATTGTAGCGGCCACCTGGTTGCGCATGCGGGCTGCCTTTTCGCTGCCGCGGATGGCGGCAATGTTCAGCCATTTATGCGCTTCGATCACGTCAATCTCGCAATCACGGCCGATGGCAAATTTCATACCCATTTCCAGAAGAATGCGATCCTGTGCGATTGCGTTGTTCTTATTCGTAAAGCTCTGAAACTGTGCCATTTTCTTTGTCCCTGTTAAATCCCGAGAACCGTCCGGTCTTTGTTTTCAAAGCCTGATTTTCCAGCTTCGAAACCGCCGTCTCTATCGTTCCGTTCATGCTTTCAAATCTAGGGGAAAGGGTTGAAATGCGCGTTAAACCAGATGCTTAACGAGCAACCAACAAAATCCGAACAAGGGGTAAACTTGGGATTTTGTTAAACATGCAAGTTCCGTCGATTGCTGGATTTTCACGAAAATTCGATTCAAATCCAAATTCTGGAACGAAACCAGTTGCTAACTATAGGCAACTTTCGAAAGCGACGAATGCATGAAAAAGGCGGCATCCGACATGCCTCGAGAGAGGCAAACATTCCTCTTCCGCTTCGTGCGAAACTGGATTACGTTTACGTTTGCGTAAGTTGGGCGGAGGTCGGGAGGCGTCCGCCAAACTTGTGAAACACATCATGGTGGTTTCATCGCTGCGACCGGCAGAACCGGAGTTCGCGGCGAATTGGGAGGAAAGAATGTTCCGCACACTTATTCTTGGAATGACGCTTGCAGCCACCTTTGCCGCGCCTGCCCTCGCCGAGGAAGGCATTGTCGGCACGTGGAAGCGCCCGAACGGCACGATCATCAGTTATGCATCCTGCGGCGCCAACAAGTTCTGCGGTACGGTGCAGACCGGCGAGTACAAGGGCAAGTCCATTGGCACGATGTCGGGCACCGGCGGCAGCTACAAGGGCGAAGTCAACAAGCTCGACGAAGGCAAAACCTATACCGGCAAGGCAAGCGTCAAGGGTAATACGCTTTCACTCTCCGGCTGCGTGATGGGCGGTCTGATCTGCAAAAGCGAGAGCCTGACGCGCCAGTAATTCAGCGAAACATGGAATCAAAAAGGGCGGCGTCATGGCCGCCCTTTCTTCTTGGAGCATTTCCAGCAAAAGCGTGAAACGGTTTTGCGTTGGAAAATGCGACAAAACCTGCTCAACGTGCCTTCTGGCCGAAGAGAATTTTCTGGGCTTCCTTGTCCGTTGCCAGATTGGATTTTTCCCGCTCTTCCTTGCCGACCAGCAGACCGCGCTGCACTGCCGGACGAGCATTCATCGTTTCATGCCAGCGCTTCAGGTTCGGGAAATCATCGAGGTTCTGGTCGTAGTTCTTATAGGCGTTGATCCAGCCAATAGATGCCATATCGGCGATTGAATATTCGCCTGCGATATAATCCTTGCCCTCAAGCTGCTTGTTCAGCACGCCATAGAGACGATTGACCTCATTGGTGTAGCGATCAATCCCGTATTGCACCTTTTCAGGCGCATAGATACGGAAATGACCAGCCTGTCCCGACATCGGGCCGAGCCCGCCCATCTGCCACATCAGCCATTCGTCGACGGCAACGCGCTTGCGTTCGTCAGCCGGATAGAATTTGCCGAATTTACGCCCGAGATATTGCAGGATCGCTCCGGACTCGAAAACCGAGATCGGTTCGCCACCCGGTCCTTCCGGATCGATGATCGCGGGCATCCGGTTGTTCGGCGCAATCTTCAAAAAGTCCGGCTTGAACTGATCGCCCTTGCCGATGTTGACGTATTTGACCTCGTAGGGAATGCCGAGTTCTTCGAGCATAATGCTGATCTTGAAGCCGTTCGGTGTCGGCCAATAATATAATTCGATGGGCTTGATCTGTTCGGCCATGGGCTCTCTCCCGCTGATCCTGACATTGAGCGAGACGTGCTCCCGCATTCCAATGATGGGAAACATAAGACCCTTTCGAGCAGGCACAAGAGCCCTGTGCAGCAATAAACGGAACATCAATATTTTTGAACGCCGCATGAACGACGCTCTCAGGGACGGTTCAGGCGTGATCGCTAGATTGGCAAGGGAGAACAGAAATCAGAACGGCCTGGGGGACCAACCGCTATGCTTCGGCGCTTAACAATTCTCTGCCTGATGATCGCCGGCTTTGCCGCAGTCGCCAGCATTTTCGTTGACCAGCGATACAACGCTTATCGGGACCAGCCGGTGATCGGCCCTGTCGCCGCGTTCACGCAGAAGCATGCCGGAGAACGGCAATGAGGAGAACCCAGGCAATAGCCGCAATCGCGCTTCGCGTTTTCCTTTTCACCGCCATATTCACCGGTCCGGCAGCCACCTTTGCCTATACGCAGATCGGCCAGCATTCCCAGATGAGCGGCATCGGTCTCGTGCTTTATGTAAGCCTGCAGCGCGCCGCATAAACTGGGTCATGTCACGGTCATAGACTTTGCTATACTGAGTTATGACACAGCGAATCGAACATCCATTTCTGACAGAAATCAAAACGCCTCCAACGGTTGACCCGGAGGTTTTCACTGATGCCGGTGCGGCAGTTGCCGCCCTGCAAAAACTCTATGACCGCAACACGGCCTTTCTTCGCGATGCGTTCGAGAAAGTGGCGCGCGGCGAAGTTCCACCGCAGCGCTATCGCGCTTATTATCCCGAGATTTGTCTATCTACGTCCAGCTTTGCCCATGTGGATTCGCGGCTGGCCTATGGCCATGTCTCGACGCCGGGCGATTATTCCGCGAACATCACGCGGCCCGATTTGTTCGATCATTATCTGAACGAACAAATTCGCCTCCTGATGCGCAATCACGGTGTGACCGTGACGGTGAAGGAATCTTCCACGCCAATCCCGATCCATTTTGCCTTCAAGGAAGGCACCTATGTCGAGGCTTCCGTCGCCAATGCCTTCACGCATCCGCTGCGTGACCTGTTCGACGTGCCAGATCTGGCGGCAACAGACGACAAGATCGTCAACGCTGACTTCGAGCCTGCACCCGGCGAACCGATGCCGCTTGCGCCGTTCACGGCCCAGCGCGTCGATTATTCCTTGCACCGGCTGGCGCACTATACGGCGACAAGTCCGGCACACTTCCAGAATTTCGTGCTGTTCACCAACTACCAGTTCTATATGGACGAGTTCTGCGCCTATGCCCGTCAATTGATGGCAGATGGCGGCGGTGGCTATGACCAATTCGTGGAACCGGGCAACATCGTCACGCTGGCGGGAGAGACCGCGCCGAGCAATGGCAATCCGTTGCAGCGCCTGCCCCAGATGCCTGCTTATCACCTGCAGCGGGCGGACCATTCCGGCATTACCATGGTCAATATCGGCGTAGGTCCGTCCAATGCCAAAACCATTACGGACCATATCGCTGTGCTTCGCCCTCATGCCTGGCTGATGCTGGGTCACTGCGCGGGCCTGCGCAACAGCCAGCAGCTTGGCGATTATGTTCTGGCCCACGCCTATATGCGTGAAGACCACGTTCTTGACGACGATCTGCCGGTTTGGGTGCCACTTCCGGCCCTTGCGGAAATTCAGGTCGCGCTTGAAGAGGCCGTCGAGGAAATCACAGGCCTGGAAGGCTATGACCTCAAGCGTATCATGCGCACCGGAACGGTCGCCACCATCGACAACCGCAACTGGGAACTGCGTGACCAGCGCGGTCCTGTCCAGCGCCTTTCGCAAGCACGCGCCGTCGCACTCGACATGGAATCAGCCACGATCGCCGCGAACGGGTTCCGCTTCCGCGTGCCTTACGGCACACTGCTCTGCGTATCTGACAAACCGCTGCATGGCGAGTTGAAACTGCCGGGCATGGCGACCGAATTCTACAAGCGGCAGGTAGCACAGCACCTGCGCATCGGCATTCGCGCAATGGAGAAGATCGCGGCAATGCCCGATGAACGGCTGCATTCCCGAAAACTCAGAAGCTTTTACGAGACGGCTTTCCAGTGAAGTTACGGCAATAGGGCAGTATGGCAGTAGGGCAGTATGTTGGTTAGCTCTCTTAACATACTGCCTTACTGCCCTATTGCCCTACTGCCTTCTCTTTCATCATCACGCCGCAATCAGCACGTATTGGCACCTTCATGTCGAAAAGCCGTGAAAACCTTTTATTCCTGCTGCTTCTGGCCGCTGTCATGCCGTCTGTCCCGCTCGTGCTTGGATTTCTTGGGGCAGCGCATCCTGCTCTTGATTCCTTTTCACATTTTCGGGCTCACCTCGCCGTTTTGTTAGCGTTGCTGGCCTTTCCGCTGCTCTTCACCAAAATGCGCCGCGAGGCAGCGATGCTTCTGCTTTTTGCCGTCATGGCGTTCAGCACGACCATCGGCGCCGCACGCGATTTCCTGAGCGGCTCCACCGGCGCACAGGCAGACGAACAGGCTGGCGCGCGCTATAGTCTCGTCCAGATCAATCTGCGCGAAGATAATCCCGAGCCGAAACGCATTCTCCAGATGATTGCGCGGGAGAAGCCCGACGTCATTACCTATGAGGAAGCGAGCGACCAATGGACGAAATGGCTTACCATTCTCCAGGGCTCCTATACCTATCATCTCAATTGCGCTGACGACCCCAATACCTGGGGCGTGGGAATCCTGTCCAAACGGCCGTTCAGTGAAGAGGCGCAGACGGCCTGCGTCGGTGATGGCTTGCTGGCAATTGCGCCGATCAACTTCGGCGGGACAACTGTTCATGTCGCCGCCCTGCATTTCTCATGGCCATGGCCGCGCTGGCAGCCACATCAGCTCCGCTATATCGAACCGGAACTGGCGAAGCTGAAAGGCCCTCTGGTCATCGCCGGGGATTTCAATGCGGCTCCGTGGAGCAATGCCGTACGTCGGGTCGAAAATGCCTCCGGCGCCCACCATATGACTGGTATTGGCGGCACGTGGATGACGCATCTGCTGCCCGTTACGCTGGCACCCTTGCTGGGCCTACCTATCGATCAGATACTTGTCAGCCCTGAAATCGGAGGGGCGAAGGTTTCGGCCCGCGAAGACTCAGGCTCCGATCATCTGCCGGTGCGGCTCGATTTTTCCGTTCCGCCTCCCGTCCGACCGGATGAAGAAGAACCGGAAACCCAATCCGTCATGCTGCAATGAAAAAGGCGGTCCCAGACCGCCTTTCAACTCATGTCATCATGCAAACATTACATGTTTACATAAACGGGCCCTTCCCCGCCTTGTGGCGGCACCCAATTGATGTTCTGGTTCGGGTCCTTGATGTCGCACGTCTTGCAATGCACGCAGTTCTGCGCATTGATCACAAACCGCACGTCCTTTGCCTGTGGATCGGCAGCGGAGTTGCCGTCAGCATCCACCCATTCGTAAACGCCAGCGGGGCAATAACGGGTCGACGGACCAGCGAAGACGTCATGTTCGGAAGTCTTTTGCAGTTCCATGTTGCGGACCTGCAAATGCACCGGCTCGTTCTCGTCATGGTTCGTGTTCGACAGGAACACTGACGACAGACGATCAAACGTCAGAACGCCATCCGGTTTTGGATAGTCGATCTTGGTGTGCTTCGCAGCTGGTTCCAGCGACTGCGCATCGGTCTTGCCGTGCTTCAGCGTTCCAAAGATGGAGAAGCCGAATAGCTGGTTGGTCCACATATCGAGACCACCAAGCGCCACGCCGACAACCGTGCCGAACTTCGACCACAGCGGCTTGACGTTACGCACCCGCTTCAGATCCTTGCCGATCAGGCTCGAACGCCAGCTGTTTTCGATCTCGACCGGTTCGTCATTGGCGCGGCCTGCGGCAATTGCCTCAGCGATCTTGTCTGCGGCGAGAATGCCGGACAGAACCGCATTGTGGCTGCCCTTGATGCGCGGCACGTTGACCAGACCGGCCGAGCAACCGATGAGCGCTCCGCCCGGGAACGACAGCTTCGGCACCGACTGGAAACCGCCTTCGGTAATGGCACGTGCGCCGTAGGAAAGGCGCTTGCCGCCCTCAAACACGTCGCGAATAGCCGGATGCGTCTTGAAGCGCTGGAATTCCTCAAATGGCGACAGATATGGATTCTTGTAGTTGAGGTGCAGCACGAAGCCGACCGCCACCATATTGTCTTCCAGATGATAAAGGAATGAGCCGCCGCCCGTCTTCATGTCGAGCGGCCAGCCGAAAGAATGCTGGACAAGACCCGGCTTGTGCTTGGAAGGATCGACCTGCCACAGCTCCTTGAGCCCGATACCGTATTTGGCCGGTTCGCGGCCTTCATCGAGCTTGAACTTCGAAATCAGTTGCTTGGCAAGCGAACCGCGTGCGCCCTCGCCTACCAGCGTATATTTGCCGAGCAGCGCCATGCCGCGCGTATAGTTTGGTCCATGCGTTCCGTCGCGTTCGACACCCATGTCGCCGGTGGCAACGCCAATGACCGCGCCTTCATCATTGTAAAGCACTTCGGTTGCAGCAAAACCCGGATAGATTTCCACGCCGAGTTCTTCGGCCTTGGTGCCAAGCCAACGGCAGACATTGCCGAGCGACACAATGTAATTGCCATGATTGTTCATCAAAGGCGGCATGGCGAAATTCGGCAGGCGCACCGAGCCTGCTGGCCCCAGCACGAGGAAATGATCGGCTGTCACAGGCGTCTTGAAGGGGTGCCCCTCTTCCTCGCGCCAGCCCGGCAGAAGCTGATCAATGCCAACCGGATCAACGACAGCGCCGGACAGAATGTGCGCGCCGACTTCCCCGCCCTTTTCGAGGACGACGACTGAAAGCTCCGGATTCGCCTGTTTCAAACGGATTGCCGCAGCAAGGCCCGCAGGGCCTGCGCCTACGATCACAACGTCGAATTCCATGCTTTCGCGCTCGGGAAGCTCCTGATTTGCATATTCTGGGGCTTCAGACATTCATTCCTCCGTCCGGTGTAATATCGTCTTCTCACTAGGCTAGCCCAGACGACACATCCAATTGTTTTTGTGCATGATCTGATCGCGAATATCCATGAACAAACTGCCCGTCAGCACTCGAACCCGCGAAAAGACCCGCCGTTTCCCCGTATTCCGCCTTACCCTGTCGCAGAGTTGGAGACTGTCGCAAATGCGTCCAATTGTCCAAAACGGGCGTCTTACGTCCTCAAATATATTTACCTTAACGTAAACGTCAAATCTATTCCATTCAATAAACTGCGATGAGGATTTGTCCAAACGGTAGAGGAAGCATAACTTCATGTCATATTGAGGGTTCCACTCAAGCCCGCGCAGGAAACAGGGTATGAACAGGAACTAATGGGTCCAACGGGCCTGAAATCTGAACAGGGCTATTGCATTCACCTTCAAAATTCGCCACCTCAGAGGTGAGGTAAATAATGGCTGATAATCGAGAAACGTTGGATATTGAAGGCTTGCTCCGCTTCTATGCGGAAGCGGGCGTCGACATGCCGCTTTCCGAAACGCCGATAGACCGGTTTGCGGAGCCTCAGCGCGTCGCCCCTTCGCAGCCAGCAACGCAGGCGGCAAGTGTACCTGAACGCGCCCGTCAACAGCAGCCGCGCCCTGCCCCGGCGCCAGCCCCCACCAGCAGGCCCGTTCAGGCCGCAGCCGATCTTCCTGATACAGCGCAGATTGCACTTGCGCGCGAAGCGGCAGCCCAGGCCTCGACGCTCGATGAACTGCGGGAAAAGCTTGCGGCATTCGACGGCTGCAATCTGAAATTCACGGCGAAGAATCTTTGCTTTGCTGATGGCGATCCATCCTCCGACATAATGTTCATCGGAGAAGCGCCCGGACGGGACGAGGATATGGAGGGATTGCCGTTCGTCGGAAAATCCGGCCAGCTTCTCAATCGCATGATCGAATCCATCGGCCTGAAGCGGGAAAACGTCTACATCGCCAACACAATCCCTTGGCGTCCGCCGGGCAATCGCACGCCGACGCCGCTCGAAACAGAGCTTTGCCGACCATTCATTGAAAGACAGATCGAGCTTGCCGCGCCGAAAGTTCTGGTCGCGCTGGGCGGACCGGCTGGCAAGGCACTCACCGGCGCGCCGGAAGGTATCCTGCGCCTGCGCGGTAACTGGAAGCTTCACCGGACACCTTCCGGCGTGGAAATTCCGGTTATGCCGACCCTGCATCCGGCCTATCTTCTGCGCACGCCAGCCCAAAAACGTTTTGCGTGGCGCGATTTTCTGGCTGTGAAACTGAAATTGGCCGAATTGACGGATTGATTTTTAAGCATTTCAGCGGCATCGGCAGGTGGCATTGTCACCAGCATGCCGCAAACTTGTTCTACTTCGCCGCTTGCCAAACCGCCTTCCGGCGACAAGTAGCCCTAAATTCAGTTTCCCATGGGATTTCACTATGGAGTTTTTCATGGCTGGCCAGCTCCTGCCCATAGCCGCTTTGCTTGCAAGCACGTTTCTCATGCTGCTTGCCGGTGGCCTCGCGGGTATTCTTCTGCCCCTGCGTGGCGGCATGGAAGGCTGGTCGACCACGACCATCGGCTGGATGGGCACGAGCTATTCCCTTGCTTTCACGATCGGCTGCATTGTGGTGCCGCATCTGGTGCGGCGCGTTGGCCATGTGCGGGTCTTTTCCGCGTTGCTGACGCTGCTTTCCATGGCGCTTCTCTTGCACGCACTGGTCGTCAACCCGGTTGCGTGGATGATCTTCCGCGGCGTCGCGGGTTTTTCGCTCGCAGGCAGCTACATGATTATCGAAAGCTGGCTGAACGAGCGCGTGACCAATGAATCGCGCGGGCGCATCTTTTCGATCTATATGATCATCACCATGCTCGGCCTGTTGTGCGGACAGTACATTCTGCCGTTCGGCGATGCGGGAACGCAGACGCTCTTCATCATTTGCGCCATCATCTACGCAAGCGCGCTGCTTCCAACGGCCCTTTCAAGTGCACAATCGCCCAATCCGCTGACGCAGGTTTCGCTCGACCTGAAAGGGCTTTACCGGCGATCACCAGCCGCCGCTGTCGGATCGCTGATTGCCGGTATCGTTGCGGGCACGTGGAACTTCCTCGCCGCCATCTATGGCGAGATGAATGGCCTTTCCACTTTTGGCATCGCCACGATGCTGGCCTGCGCCATGGTGGGCGGCGCGATTTTCCAATATCCGCTCGGACGGGGATCGGACTTTGTGGATCGCCGCTATGTCATGGTGCTTGCCGGGGTCATCGGCTTTGTCCTGTCAATGGTGATGGTGCTGTTCCACCCCACTTCGCCCTATGCGCTCTATGCCATGATGTTTCTGTTCGGCTCGGTGATTTATCCGATCTACAGCCTCAACGTCGCCCATGCCAATGACTATGCAGATGCAAGCGAGTTCGTGAAGGTTTCCGGCGGATTGCTGATTATCTACGGCGTGGGCAGTGTCATCGGGCCTGCTCTCTCCGGCCCGCTAATGGATCTGATCGGCGCTTCGGGCTTCTTCGTGACAATGGCCATCGCTTACAGCTTCTATGGCCTGCATGCCTTCTGGCGCATTCGTCGTCTTGAGCGACCGGCCATCAGCGACCAGAAAACCGAGTACAAGTTCCATACGCCCGACGGCCAGTCCACGCCGGAAACGATGCAGCTCGATCCTCGCGCGGAAGGCACACCCGGACAGAGTTGACTTTACGGGGTCTGCGGTGCGTTGACCTTGTGCGGCGCGATGGAAAGCTGGTGCTCGCGATAAATGATGAAACCGCCAGCCGCCATAACGACAGCGCTGCCCGCCAGCATCTCGAAGGTCGGGATATCGCCGAACAATAGAAACCCGATGGCAAGTCCAAGCAGCATGGACGTGTATTCGAAGGGAGCAATCGTCGACATGGGCGCATGGCGATAGCATTCGGTCAGAAGTATCTGGCCGACCCCACCGGCAAATCCTGCACAGATCATCATGGCAAGCTGTGACCAGCTTGGTACGATCCAGCCGAAAGGAAAGCTCGCCAGGGAGATGACGCTCGCGGATATGGAAAAGTAGATCACAATGGTTGAGGTGCGCTCCGTCTGCACGAGACGGCGCACAAGCATCATGGCCACCGCAGACAAGATGGCCGCGCCAAGAGCGGCAAGCGCACCCATGGCCTCATCATGCCCCAGGCCACCGCTCGAAAACACTGTCAGCCGCGGCCAGATGATGACCATTACCCCGCCAAGGCCGATGAGAACCGCACTCCACCGATAGAATCGCACGACTTCATGCAGGATGACCGCGCCAAGAATGACTGTGATCAGCGGCGATGCATAGTTGATGGCGATTGCTTCCGGCAGCGGCAGCTTGGTGAGCGCGAAAAAACTCATCGACATGGAGCAGACGCCGACCAGCCCGCGCCAGAAATGGCTGAAGCCGTTCTGGGTGCGGAACACGCCTGAAAGCTGCCCACGCCACCCGAGATAGAGCAATATCGCGAAGATTGCGAAGAATGACCGGAAGAAGATCAACTGCCCGACCGGCACGCCATCCGCCGCCTTCAGCAAGGTGGACATGGCGACGAAAACGGCAACGGAAGCGATTTTAAGACCGATGCCGAGCATCGGTTTCGTTTCAAGATGGGCAGCCTCGACAGGCGCGCTCGCATGAGCGTTCACAACGCAATTCCTTAAAATATGATGCGCAGCTACACCCGAAATATTCGTGTGCCTGTCTTTCTTATTCCTGTTTGCAACACAGCACCAGTAGCTCAAAGGTCAAGTCGAAAAATATTTGATAAAGCCCCCATCCGACTACAAAGCCCGGTTGGTTGTTCTGAAATTAAGTTTCCCTCGGCAGCAATTTTGGGTACGAATCCAGTATCGTAAGTTCAAAGAGAGTTCAGGGAGAGAGTTTCGCTATGCGTACTGAAACCGGCCAGACATTCCGCCTCGAAGATTACCGTCCGACCCCTTACGCCATACCCGAGACCAAACTGGACTTCTCACTGGAACCGGAAAAAACCATCGTCAGTGCGACCCTTACGATTGAGCGCCGCGATGACACTCGAGCCGGTACGCCCTTGGTGCTGGACGGTGACGAACTGAAACTTGTCAGCATCGCCATCGACGGCAAGCCTCTTGCCGACAACAGCTATGTCGCAACGCCCGACCAGCTTGAAATCAGCGACCTGCCGGAAGGAAAGCGCTTCACGCTTGAAATCGTGACGGAAATCAATCCGACGACAAACCGGCAGCTATCCGGCCTCTATCGCTCAAGCGGCGTCTATTGCACCCAATGCGAGGCCGAAGGCTTCCGCCGCATCACCTATTATTACGATCGCCCGGATGTGCTGTCAGTCTATACGGTCCGCATCGACGCCGACAGGCAAGCTGCTCCAATTCTTCTGTCCAACGGCAATCCGGTCGACAATGGATCGGTCGAAGGCAAACCGTACCGGCATTTCGCCGTCTGGCACGATCCGCATCCGAAACCATCCTATCTCTTCGCGCTCGTTGCCGGATCGCTCGGCGTCGTGAAGGATCACTTCACCACGCAATCCGGAAGGCCGGTCGATCTGGCGATCTATGTCGAACATGGCAAGGAAGGCCGCGCGCTCTATGCAATGGATGCATTGAAACGCTCCATGCGCTGGGACGAGGAAAAGTTCGGCCGCGAATATGATCTCGATGTTTTCAACATCGTCGCCGTGTCCGATTTCAACATGGGCGCGATGGAGAACAAGGGGCTTAACGTCTTCAACGACAAATATGTGCTGGCCGACCCCGAAACGGCAACCGATGTCGACTATGCGGGCATCGAGGCGGTCATCGCGCACGAATATTTCCACAATTGGACAGGCAACCGCATCACCTGCCGCGACTGGTTCCAGCTGTGCCTCAAGGAAGGCCTGACCGTCTATCGCGATCACGAATTTTCCGCCGATGAGCGTTCGCGCCCGGTCAAGCGCATTTCCGAAGTGAAAATTCTGAAAGCGCAGCAATTTCCGGAAGATGCCGGGCCACTCGCCCACCCGGTGCGCCCGCGCGAATACCGAGAGATCAACAACTTCTATACGGCGACCGTTTATGAGAAAGGCTCGGAAGTGGTGCGCATGATCCGCACGATCATCGGGCCCGAGCTGTTCCGCAAGGGCATGGACCTCTATTTCGAGCGCCATGACGGAGACGCTGCGACCATCGAGGATTTCGTCAAGGTTTTTGCCGATGTGTCCGGTCAGGACTTTTCGCAATTCGCACTCTGGTACGATCAGGCCGGAACGCCGAAAGTGGAAGCTGCTTTCACTCATGACGCCGCGAAAGAAACTTTTGCGATTGAACTGACACAGTCGCTGGGAGCAACGCCCGGACAAGCGGTCAAGAAGCCCATGCACATCCCGATTGCCTTCGGCCTGATCGGGCCTGACGGCAAGGATATGGTTGCAGCTTCCGTCGAAGGCGGGGATGTACGCGGTGACGTCATCCATCTGCACCATGCATCCGAAACAATCGTCTTTCATGGCATCAAGGAACGCCCGGTTCCGTCGCTGCTGCGCGGATTCTCGGCTCCCGTTAATCTGACGGCGCCGTTATCGGATGATGATCGCGCATTCCTGGCCCTCAACGACAGCGACCCGGTGGCGCGCTGGCAGGCATTGACCGGAATTTTCAACCAGGTTCTGCTTGAAGGCGCCAAGCGTGTGCGCGGCGGTCATGCCCCGGCAGTTGAAGACAAGATCGTTGAACTCGCGGGCAAAGTGGCATCCGATGAGACCCTTGATCCTGCCTTCCGCGCACTCTGCCTGACGCTGCCGAGCGAAAGCGATATCGCGCGCGAGATGGGAAGCAATGTCGATCCCGATGCGATCCTCGCCAGCCGAAACCATCTGGTGGACGCCATTGCCGCCCGTTACTCCAAGGACTTCGCCAGTCTCTACGATGCCCTGAAACAGGATGGCGCTTTCTCGCCGGACGCAGGTGCGGCAGGCAAGCGTGCCTTGCGAAATGTGCTGCTCGATTATCTGACCCGCCATGAAAACAGCCAACAACGCGCCGCCAACCAGTTCGCCGTTGCGGACAATATGACTGACCGCTTCGCAGCACTGACCATACTGGTGCATCGCTTTGGCGATTCGAGCGAAGCAAAGGACGCGCTGGCAAGTTTCGAGCGACAGTTCGGCATGGATGGTCTTGTGATGGACAAGTGGTTCAGCGTGCAGGCAAGCCGTCCCGGCGATGTGGCCTTGCAGGCTGTGCGCGACCTTACGAAACACGCGCTCTTCTCGCTCGACAATCCGAACCGCGTGCGTTCGTTGATCGGCTCGTTCTCCGCATCCAACCCGACCGGCTTCAACCGCAAGGACGGTGCGGCTTACGCGTTCTTTGCCGATACGATCCTGTCCATCGATCCGGAGAACCCGCAGCTCGCGGCACGGCTTCTGACTGCGCTGCGTTCGTGGCGCTCACTCGAAGATGCTCGTCGCGAACATGCAAGGGCGGCGCTGGCGCGCATATCCGGCGCGGGAAAACTGTCCACCGATCTGCGCGACATCGTGGACCGCACTCTCGCCTGATTCGCGGTCCATCCTGCCGTCGTGATGATTCGTCCGTTCCGGTTGCTGTTACGCTCCCGGAACGGACCTTTTCACGCGGAATGCGGTAAAGGCGGCAAGGCAGTCAGCTTTCATGAGTCTTTTCATGCGTTTAGACGAATCAGATAGGACATCGATTCTACTTAAGAGCTTGAGATTCATGGACAAATTGACCGATGAAATTCCCGTTTTTTACGCCTCGTTAACGAATTCGCTGGACAGCGCGAATCACTTTTGATTCATTGAGGATATTCGGAGGTGGCGTATTCCGAATCACTTCACTCGCAGGGAATTCACGAGGGACCATTATATGGCGAGCACCGACGCGTATGGCGCGCCGGCGGGGACGCATTGCGAATCCGGTCGGAAAAGAAGGAAGGGCAAGCTTTCGGGCCATGTCAGTCTTCTTGCTGGTCCGGCCTATGGCAAGTTCATCTCAATCGAGCCTATCCTTCGTCGCCTCGTTCCCGCGCTCATCATCATTTTCCTGATTATTCTGGGCGTTGCTCGCGTCTTTTCGATGCTGGCATGGCGCGATGACATCGAGCAGCAGCACAAGGCTTTCCTGTCGGCGGCGACCGCCAATCTTGCCCAGATGATCGAACGCGTTGCCAATGGCACCGACGCCGGAACGCAGATATCCGCGAAAGATATTCAGGACACGATGGCCGAATTCCGCTCTCGCGGACTGTCATCCTCGAACATGACGCTCGCCGTCATCGACCCGCAGTCCTCAGTGGTGGCGGCTTCGGGCCCGCTTTCCGATTTGTCCGGCAAGCCGATCGATACGATCCTTGCAGAAGCGCAACCGCTATTCCTGTTTGCAGAACGAGCAGGCGTGCTGAAAGTCATGTTGCAGGGTGAATCGGCTTTCGGCGCCCTGTCGAAGCCGATGACCCTGCCCTATTCCGTCATCGCCGTGGAGCCGGAAGGCGCCATCTTTGCGGAATGGCGACGAGCCGTGTCGCTCAATGTGACGCTCTTCGCAGGCACGACCGGCGTGATGTTCGCCATTCTCTATGCCTATTTCAGCCAGGCAGCGCGGGCGCGCGAGGCCGATGATCTTTCCGGCCAGATCCAGCGGCGTATCGATCTGGCGCTGGCGCGCGGTCGCTGCGGCCTGTGGGATTGGGACATGGCGCGCGGCCGCATCTACTGGTCGCGCTCCATGTATGAAATGCTGGGCTACGAGGCGCAGGACGCAGTGCTGCCTTTCGGTGATGTGGCCGCGATCATAAATACGGAAGATGGAGACCTCTATTCCATCGCCGAGCAAGCGGCGGCTGGCGATATTTCGCATGTCGACCGTGTCTTCCGCATGCGCCATGCCGATGGTTCATGGGTGTGGATGCGCGTTCGCGCCGAAATTGCCAGCGAAGGCGATCTTCATCTGGTCGGCATCGCTTTCGACGTCAGCGAACAGCACCGCTTCGCGCAGCAGACGGCAGAAGCCGATATGCGTATCCGCGAAGCCATCGAGAATATTTCGGAAGCCTTCATTCTGTGGGATTCCAACAATCGCCTCGTCATGGCAAATTCCAAGTTCAGCGAATATGCCGGCCTTCCGGTCTGGACGCTGAAACCCGGCGTGCCGCGCAACGAAGTCGACGCCCATACACGTCCATTCACTTTCGAGCGCCGCATGGCCAATGAACATAACCGCGCCGGTGGCCAGACCTTCGAACGTCAGCTCAGCGACGGTCGCTGGCTTCAGGTCAACGAACGCCGCACGCAGGATGGCGGTCTTGTTTCCATCGGCACCGACATTACCCAGCTCAAGCTGCATCAGGAACGTCTGGTTGACAGCGAACGCCGCCTGATGGCGACCATTCACGACCTTTCGATTGCGCGCAAGGGCGAACGCGACCGTGTACGCGAGTTGTCAGAGCTTGCTCGCAAATACGGTCAGGAAAAGGAACGCGCCGAGGCTGCGAACCGCGCCAAGTCCGAATTCCTCGCCAATATGTCCCATGAGCTGCGCACGCCGCTCAATGCCATCATCGGCTTCTCGGAAATGATCCAGGCTGGTACGTTCGGTCCGCTCGGCTCCGACCGTTACGAGGAATACATCAACGACATCCATACGAGCGGTAACTTCCTGCTCAACGTCATCAACGACATTCTCGACATGTCGAAGATCGAGGCCGGACATTTCTCGCTCGACCGTGAGCAGATCGATCTCTGCCCGCTGATCAATGAAACCGTGCGCATGATCTCGCTGCAGGCGGATGAGAAGAATATTGCGGTCAATACGCGTATCGAAGATGCGATGCAGCTTTATGCCGACCGCCGCGCGATCAAGCAGGTGTTGATCAACCTTCTTTCCAATGCGGTGAAGTTCACGTCCTATGGTGGACAGATCACGGTGCGGGCGCGCAAGACCGGATCGGCCCTGTTCATGACGATTCAGGATACTGGCGTCGGCATTCCGAAATCGGCGATCAAGAAGATCGGCCAGCCCTTTGAGCAGGTGGAAAACCAATTCACCAAGACCCATACCGGCTCTGGCCTCGGGCTTGCCATCACCCGCTCGTTGGCCGAGCTTCACGGCGGCTGGCTTCGCATTCGCTCGACCGAAGGCGTTGGCACCGTGGTTTCAGTCTGCATCCCTGACCGCAAGCGCGGCCAGGTTGGAAATGGTGCAGAAACCTACGCCGCCTGATTAGATATTCAAAAGCTTCTCGAAACTTGTCCGTACCTCAACGGCGACTTCCCCCAGATGATGCTCGACGCGCTTTATATCGGGCATGTCAGCCGCACGACATAGCAGGTCGATCATGCCGGGTATGAATTCTTCACGTTTGGCATCGCTTCCAAGGCACAGGCGGATCGTCTGGCTCAAATTGGTATAGAGGCGGTGCGCACTCACCAGTTTGTCGGTGAGCGCCGGATCGGCAAAGGACGGGTCCAGCGCTGAGAGGATTTCCTCAGTGCTTAAAGGCCGTGGCTTCCGATCGAGCTTGTTGGCCAGTACGGCAAATTGCGCAATGAACTCCAGATCGACAATGCCGCCGGGCTTCAGCTTGAAATCCCAATCGTCTGCCGGTGGTTTTTCCTGATAGATGAGGTCGCGCATCTCGCGCACATCCTTGGCGATCTTCTTCACATCGCGCGGTCCAGACAGAACCGTGTCGATCTCCCCTCTGATGTGATCCATGAAGGTCTCGTCACCGTGGATCGGGCGCGCACGGGTCAGGGCCATATGTTCCCATGTCCATGCTTCGCTGCGCTGATACTTGCCGAAAGCTTCGATATGGGTCGCAACAGGCCCCTTGTTGCCGGAGGGCCGCAGCCGCATATCGACTTCGTAAAGCACGCCTTCCGCTGTCGGCGCGGAAAGCGCCGCGATGAGCCGCTGCGTCAGGCGGATATAATATTGCGAGGGAGCCAGCGGCTTTTCGCCATCGGATTCATCCGTTTCCTTATCGTGATCGTAAAGCAGGATCAGATCGACATCGGAACCGGCAGTTAGCTCGCGACTGCCAAGCTTGCCCATGGCAAGAAGAGCGACTTTGGCGCCCTTAACCCTGCCGTGGCGCCGCTCCAGTTCGGCTTCGACAACTTCGAATGCCTTGCCGATCATCAGTTCGGCGAGATCGGAGAAAGCGCGACCAGCGCGCACGCCGTCAATCGCGCTTGTCAGCAAACGGATACCGATCAGAAAGCGATGCTCGGCAGCGAAGATGCGCAGCCGGTCCAGCACTTCCTCGTAATCGGTCGCAGGTCCCAGAAACACGTGCAGGCGCTCTTCCAGATAGGCGCGCGTCGGCATTTCGGAGAAAATCGCCGGATCAAGCAGACCGTCGAAAACATGCGGGTTGCGCGTGATGATTTCGGCGAGCCGGGGCGCGGCGCTCATGATCATCACGAGCAGGTTCAGGAGGCGGGGGTTGGATTGCAACAGGCTGAAAAGCTGGATGCCCGATGGCAGTCCTTTCAAAAAACCGTCGAAACGCAAGAGCGCCTCATCCGCGCGCTTGGTTTCGGCAAAAGCCTTGAGCAGCGCGGGCGTCAGTTCGGTCAGGCGCTCGCGCGCTTCCGCCGATTGCGTGGCGCGATACCGCCCGAAGTGCCATGTGCGGATCACACGGCATATATCGCTCGGACGCTCATAGCCCATGGCGGCGAGCGTCTCCAGCGTGCCCGGATCATCCACATCGCCGGTAAAGACCAGATTGCCGGATGAGCTGCCAAGCTCGGGCGCTTGCTCGAACAGCGCCGCATAGTGTTTTTCCACGACCTTCAGCGCATCAAGAAAAACATCGGAAAAGACTGCCGGATCGGCATAGCCCAGCATATGGGCGACCCGAGCAAAGCCTTCATCGTCTTCGGGCAGGATATGGGTCTGTTCATCGGCAATCATCTGGATGCGATGCTCTACATCGCGCAGGAAATAATATTCCTTCGCCAAGGCATCGCGAGCCTTCTCGGTGATCCAGCCGCGTTCCGCCAGTCGCGCCAGCATCGGCACCGTCTGGTTGCCGCGCAATTCGGGAAACCGCCCGCCCGCTATAAGCTGCTGCGTCTGCACAAAAAATTCGATTTCGCGGATACCGCCGCGCCCCAGTTTTACATTATGGCCGCGCACGGCAATATCGCCGTGGCCCTTATGGGCGTGAATCTGGCGCTTGATTGAATGCACGTCGGCAATGGCCGCATAGTCGAGATATTTACGCCAGACGTAGGGGGAGAGTTCCGCCAGCACCTGCTTGCCGGATTCGCGGTCTCCCGCGACAGGCCGCGCCTTGATCATGGCAGCGCGCTCCCAGTTCTGGCCGCGCCCTTCGTAGTAATGAAGGGCGGCGCCGACGGGAATGGCAAGCGGCGTCGAGCCGGGGTCCGGGCGCAGGCGAAGATCGACGCGGAAGACATAGCCGTCGCCAGTACGGTCCTGCAAAATGCGGACAAGGCGGCGCGTCAGCCGCGAAAAGGTTTCAACGCATTCATAAGGATCGCCGATAGCCGGTCTGGTTTCATCGATGAAGACGATGAGATCGATATCGGATGAGTAATTCAGTTCGCGCGCGCCGAACTTGCCCATGCCAAGAACGATCCAGCCGCTGTCCTTGTCGGGCTGGGTCCGGTCGGGAAGTTTGATCTTGCCAGCACTATCCGCATCGAGCAGCAGAAACCGCACGGCGGCGCCCGTGCAAGCCTCGGCCAGATCGGTGAGCCAGCCAGTCGTTGCCTGCGTATCGAAAATCCCGGCGAGATCGCAAAGGGCGATCAGCACATGCGCCTCGCGTTTCAAAACGCGCAGGCTGGTCATGAGCGCGGCTTCCGTCACATCCGCGCTTGCAGCACAGGCCGCGATTTCCGCCAGAATATCCTCTAGTGCAGCCTCCGGCGTTTTGGCGACGATGCGGTCCAGAATGCGCGGATGACGGGTCAATGCTTCGCGAATGAATGGAGAAAGATCGAGAACGGCGGAGAGAAAACGGGCAGCTTCCGCCTTCTGCAACAGGGTCACGACGCCTGAAATGTCCTCTTCGCGGGCGCGTGCGGCAAGGTCGGCCAAGAAGATTTCCGCCCTTGCGGTATCAAGCGGCGTCAAAGCGCGAATATCGCTGTCGAAGAACAGTGCCTCTGCGTTTTCTGCCGCCATGATCCCCTCTTATGTCACGCCATTACAGCAGGGCGCTAAGATGCTAACGCTATCCAAGCCCTGAAAATACTCAATCGCCGCACGGACTTATACCCAAGTCTCGATGAGCCAAACTCAACGAGACTTGGTATTATTCGACCTTGTCCGAGGGCAACGGAAATTCCAATACGGCGCGCAGGCCCGGATCGTTGCCCTCCAGACGAAGTGCGCCACCGTGCAATTTCATCACGGCCTTGGCAAGACTTAAACCGAGGCCCGAACCGGGTTGCGTGCGGCTTTCCTCAAGGCGAACAAACCGTTCCGTCGCCTGTTCGCGTTTATCTTCAGGAATGCCGGGGCCGTTGTCGGCAACAATGATGCGGACCCAGTTCGGATCACGCTCCATCGAAAGACTGACAGTCGCGGTCCGCCCATCACCGCCCGCATACTTAATTGCATTGTCGACGAGATTGGAAATCGTCTGTCCAACCAGTTCGCGATTGATATGAAGCGCGACCTCGTCCAGATTGCCAAGCGTCAGGTTCACGCCCGTATCCTCGGCAACAGGCTCATACATTTCGGCCACGTCGCGAAGAATCGGCGCTACCGGCATGTTCTCCAGATTTTCGGACGAATAGCCTGCTTCCAGACGTGAAATCATCAGGATTGCGTTGAAGGTCCGGATCAATTGATCCGACTCGCCAATGATATCTTCGAGCGCCTCACGATATTCAGGCCCGGCCTTCTTGCCGGAAAGGGCTTCTTCCGCACGATTGCGCAGGCGCGTCAGCGGCGTTTTGAGATCATGCGCGATATTGTCCGAGACCTGTTTCAGCCCCTCGTTCAATTCCAGAATTTTGCCGAGCATAACGTTGAGATTGCCCGACAGGCGGTCGAACTCGTCACCGGAACCGTTGACCGGAAGCCTGCCCGTCAGATCGCCATCCATGATGCGCTGTGACGCTCGTGAAACCTCATCGATACGCTTCAATGCGCGCCGCCCGACAAACAGCCAGATCAGGAGCGCCCCAACGCCCATGATGCCCAGCGCCAGCATCAACGACTGGCGAATAATGTCACGGAACCGCTCCGGCTCACCGAGATCACGGCCGACCAGAAGCCGCATGCCGTTCGGCAATGCGATCACGACAGCAATAGCGCGGTGCTCCGTCTCGGTGCCCTGCTCGCCATAACGCCTATATTTGAACCCACGTTCGATAACGCCATCTGTGTCCAGAACACCCGGTTCCACGCTTTCGACATTGCCTGAAAGAACGCGCCCTGTCGGGTCAGCCACCAGATAGAGATAAGCGCCCGGCTGGCGCGAACGATAATCGATTGTCCGCACAAGTTGCGGAATGCCGCCTCGCGCATAGCTTTTGCCGATACTGGCGACTTCCTCGCCCAGCGACTGCTGGGTCTGCGCGGTCAGCATGGAGGCAGACAGATTGGTCATATAGAAGACCAGCGCCACCGCGCCCACGATGAACAGCAGCAGATAAAGCGTCGATAGCCGAACGGCGGTTGTGCGCATGAGCGCTGAAAAGCGGCTCATCAATCCACCTTGGCGGCTGCGGATTGCTTGGCCCGCCCTGCCTTCAGCATGTAACCGGCGCCGCGCACCGTATGAAGCAGCGGAACGTCAAAACCTTTCTCGATCTTCGAACGCAGGCGCGAGATATGCACGTCGATGACGTTGGTCTGCGGATCAAAGTGATAGTCCCAGACGTTTTCAAGCAGCATGGTGCGCGTGACGACCTGCCCCGCATGACGCATCAGATATTCGAGGAGACGGAACTCGCGGGGCTGGAGCGTAATATCCACATCCTGACGGCGCGCGGTGTGCGCAAGCCGGTCAAGCTCCAGATCGCCGACGCGGTAGATCGTATCCGCCTCACGCGGGCTGGAACGGCGCTGCAGCACTTCCACGCGGGCCAGAAGCTCGGAAAATGCATAGGGTTTGGTCAGATAGTCGTCGCCGCCAGCGCGCAGTCCGGTAACGCGGTCATCCACCTCGCCGAGCGCGGAAAGGATCAGCACCGGCGTTTCCATGCCTTTGGCGCGCAACGCAGCCACGACGGAAAGACCATCGCGCTTCGGCAGCATACGATCGACGACGAGAACGTCGTAGCTTCCATTTTCGGCCAGCGCATAGCCGGTCTCGCCGTCACCGGCGATATCGGCGGAATGTCCGGCCTCCGTGAAGGCCTTCTCCAGATAGCGGGCCGCTTCGCGGTCGTCTTCAATAACGAGAATCTTCATGGCGCTACTTATAATCCGATTGGTGACAAGGCGATGCCAGGCGGTGCGCCGCCTGGCATCAAATTGCTGAGCCTCAGGGGTTGCCGATCATCATCCCTGATCGATCGGCAAGGCCACGAAGCGGCTCTGATCGTTGCTCTGCAATTGCAGCAGCACTGCCTTGCGACCCGACTTTTCGGCTTCGCTGATGGCGTTGTTGATGTCCTTGGCGCTCTTCACCGTCTGGTTGTTGACACTCACAATGATGTCACCCGAACGGATACCGCGGTCGGAGGCATCGCTGTCAGGATCGACATCGGTTACCACCACGCCGTTTCCGTCTTCAGACGGCGTCACGGTCAGGCCATAGGAGTCGAGGGTCTCGTTCTGGCCACCGCTGCCGTTATCGCCCGAAGGGCTGGTCGCCTTGCCGAGATCGCCCGGCATCGCCTCGATGGTGATATTGATTTCCTCGGCCTTGTTCTTGCGCCAGACGGTGAGCGCCGCCTTTTCACCAGGAACGATACCGGCAACCTTACGCGCCAGATCGCGAGGGTCCTGCACGGTTTCGCCATTGACAGCCGTGATCACGTCACCCGACTGAATGCCAGCCTTGGCAGCAGGACCATCCTTCTGCGGCGAAGCGACGAGTGCGCCCTTCTCTTCTGCGAGGCCGAGCGAAGCGGCGATATCCTTCGTCACCGGCTGTATCTGGACACCGATCCAGCCCCGTTCCACCGAGCCCTTCTTGATGAGCTGGTCAACAACCTGCTTCGCGGTGGATGCCGGGATTGCGAAGGCAATGCCCACGCTGCCGCCTGAAGGCGAGAAGATGGCCGTGTTGATGCCGATCACCTGACCGGACAGATTGAAGGCCGGACCACCGGAATTGCCCTTATTCACGGCTGCGTCGATCTGGATGAAGTCATCGTAAGGACCGGCACCGATATCGCGGCCACGAGCCGACACGATACCGGAGGTCACCGTGCCACCGAGGCCGAACGGATTACCGACAGCCACAACCCAGTCACCGACGCGGATCTTGTTATCGTCGCCGAATGCGACATAGGTGAACTTCTTCTTCGGATCGTTGACCTTCAGCACAGCCAGATCGGTGCGCGGGTCGGTGCCGATCAGCTTGGCATCAAGTTCGGTGCCATCGTCCATGACCACGCTATAGGCATCGCCATCGGAAACGACGTGATTATTGGTGACGACATAGCCGTCTTCAGAGATAAAGAAGCCAGACCCCTGGGCGACCGGGCGTTCATGACCCGGACGTGGGCCGCGCTTGCCACGGCGATCCGGGCGGGCATCGCCACGCGGGTCCATGCCGAAATCACGGAAGAAGCGCTTGAGCGGGTGATCGTCCGGAAGCTGGTCGAAGCCGGGAGGGCCCGAGAACTGGCCGCCGCGATCGGCGGTCTGCTGCACGTCCTTCTTGACACGGACACTGACGACAGCCGGACGAACCTTCTCAACCAGATCGGCAAAACCCGCGGCCTGCGGCGGCGGCGTCACCTGTACGGCATCCGCGCGGGCGTCGTTGAGTGCGCCGAGCGGCCCAGTCGCGACGAAACCACCAGCGAGAACAGCCGAAAGTGCAATCGCGGCAACGCCCTTGCGATAGTTGGAAATCCTAGCTCTGGACATCTATTTCTCCTTACGAGCAGTAATCCGGCCGCTGCCCTGATCATTCAGGAAACGCAGGCCCGTGAAATCTTTATAGAGCGTAAGATAGATAGGACTACCTTACCGCTCCGTTTCCACAACATGAAAGTTTCGTAAGGTTGCGAATGTCGGTCAAAGGCGACCGATGATCACTTGCCGTCCAGCAGGCGCGAGAGTTCGGCCTTTTCGCTTTCCGTAAGCGGCTTTAACGCTTCCCCCGCCTGCCGGCGTCCGCGAAAGGCGAAAACCAGCGCTAAAGCACCGATCAGCAATATGACGACGGGAAAACCCCACAGGAGAATGGTGCGCGCGTTGAGACGCGGCTTCAAAAGAACGAATTCGCCATAACGGTCGACGATGAAGTCCATCACCTGTTCGTTACTATCGCCTTCTTTCAGCCGGTCACGCACGAGAATGCGGAGATCGCGGGCAAGTTCGGCATTGGAGTCGTCGATCGATTCGTTCTGGCAGACCATGCAGCGCAGTTCGCCGGAGATGGCTCGAGCGCGCTTTTCAAGCGCCGGATCGGACAGGACTTCATCCGGATTGACCGCAAGCGCCGCAGTCCCTTGAATAGCCAGGGCAGCGCCAAGCAAAAGCGCCGCAAATGCCGAACGCTTTTTCATGCTGCGGCCTCCGCCTCTTGTCGAGCCGATTTGCGGCTGCGCGACGGCGCGCCGACCCGGAGGCGACGATCCGCCAGGGAG
This sequence comes from Hyphomicrobiales bacterium, assembly GCA_900473915.1. GTDB lineage: Bacteria > Pseudomonadota > Alphaproteobacteria > Rhizobiales > Rhizobiaceae > Brucella. The sequence goes on from UCNG01000016.1 coordinate 30,453, forward strand.
AAGAGCGCACCCGCCATCATGACAAGCGCGCCATACCAGATGAGCGTCACATCCGGCTTCCACCATATGCGCACCACGACCGAACCATCGCCCGGTTCATCGCCAAGCGCGACATAGACCTGGCTGAACCACAGCGTTTTGATGCCTGATTCTGTCGTCGGCATCTGGCGTGCCGGGAAGAAACGCTTGGACGGTTCGATCTGTCCAAGGCTGCGCGAGCTGGAATCCAGCAGCGTGAACGTGCCGCGATTTTCGGTAAAGTTCGAGCCGGTCAGCGGGCGAAGCCCTTCAAAGCGCAGCGTGTAGTCCTGCACCTTGGCGGTATCGCCCGGACGCATGATCAGCACATTCTCCGTACCGAAGGTGGTCACACTCACAATGCCGAGCAGCGTCACGCCAAGTCCGATATGAGCCAGCGCCGTGCCGAACACCGAGCGCGGCAAGCCCTTGAAGCGGGCAAATGCCTTGCTGGCGGAGACCTTGCCTATGCCAGCCTTTAGAACGAGGTCCGTCAGGCTGCCGAAAATCAGCCATGCCGCAAGCCCGATGCCGCAGGCGGCGAGAACCGATTTCGCCGAGGTGCTCCACAGAACGATTGCCGCAGCCACAAGCGAGAGCGCGAAAGCCGTCATCAACCGTTGCGACACGCCGTAAAGATCGCCGCGTTTCCAGGCGAGCAGCGGGCCGAAGGGAACCGCAAACAGAAGCGGGATCATCAGCGGGCCGAACGTCATGTTGAAGAACGGTGCGCCAACGGAAATCTTGTCACCCGTCATCACTTCCAGCAGCAGCGGATAAAGCGTGCCGATCAGCACGGTCGCAGCCGCAGTCGTCAGGAACAGATTGTTGAAGACGAGCGCGCCTTCACGCGAAATCGGATGAAAGATACCGCCTGCCGTCAGGCTCTGCACCCGGAGCGCGAAAAGCGACAGCGAACCGCCAATGAAGATCGCAAGGATCGCCAGAATGAAAAGGCCACGTCCCGGATCGGTAGCGAAGCTGTGAACCGAAGTCAGAACGCCGGAGCGGACGAGGAAGGTGCCAAGCAGCGACAGCGAAAAGGTGAGGATCGCAAGCAGCACGGTCCAGATTTTCAGCGCCGAGCGCTTTTCCATGACGAGTGCTGAATGGAGCAGCGCGGTGCCGACCAGCCAAGGCATGAAGGATGCATTTTCAACCGGGTCCCAGAACCACCAGCCGCCCCAGCCAAGCTCGTAATAGGCCCAGTAGGAACCCATGGCGATGCCGCCGGTCAGGAACATCCATGCGACAAGCGCCCACGGACGCACCCAGCGCGCCCATGCAGCATCGAGACGCCCTTCGATCAACGCCGCCACGGCAAAGGAGAAGCACACCGAAAAACCGACATAGCCGAGATAAAGCAGCGGCGGGTGGATCGCGAGACCGATGTCCTGAAGGATCGGATTGAGGTCGCCGCCCTCCATCGGGGCCGGGAAAATACGTGTGAACGGGTTCGAGGTGAAGATGATGAATGCCAGAAAGGCGACACCGATCCAGCCCTGCACGGCGAGCACATTGGCGCGCAGCGTTTCCGGCAGATTGCCGGAAAAGGCAGCGACCAGCGCGCTGAAGAAGGTGAGAATAAACACCCATAGCAGCATGGAGCCTTCGTGATTGCCCCAGACGCCGGTGATTTTATAGAGGAGCGGCTTTTGCGAGTGCGAGTTCTCAACCACGTTGAGGACCGAGAAATCCGACACGACATAGGCATGGACAAGCACCGCCGATGCAAGGCAGATCAGCGCGAAGACGGCAATCGCCGTCGGCACGGCGACCGCCATCAGCTGTGTGTCGCGACGATGCGCGCCGACCACCGGCACGATCGATTGGACGATCGACAGTGCCAGTGCCAGAACCAGAGCAAAATGGCCGATCTCGACGCTCATTTGCAGTCTCCATCAGGCACGCAACCGGACATCGCCGGTTTGGGTGCGCCAATCATTTGTTTTTACGCATTCCCGAACGCAAAACCGTTTCAAACTTTTGCTGGAAATGCACTTTCCGTTACTTGCCTTCCCAGACGCCCTTTTCCTTCAGGCTGTCGGCAAGGTCCTTGGGAATATAATTCTCATCGTGTTTCGCCAGCACGTTGTCGGCGCGGAAAACTCCGCCATCTCCGAAACGCCCTTCGGCGACGACGCCCTGCCCTTCACGGAAGAGATCAGGCGGAATGCCCTCGAACACGACCTTCACGGTCTTGATCGTATCGGTCACAGTGAAACGCAGTTCGCTGCCCTCGCGGCTGACGGACCCTTCCTCCACGAGACCGCCGAGACGAAACCGCGAGCCGGAGGCCATATCCTGTTCCGTCAGATCGGCTGGCGTGCGGAAGAAGCGGATATCCTGACTGAAAGCCATCAGCATCAGCCCCACCGCCACGGCCAGAACCGCCAGCGCACCGCCGATCAGAAACAGGCGCTTGCGCTTTCTCTGACTGACGGTACGGGCGAAATTAGCCGTCGGTTTGCTTTTGCGTGCGTTATCATCTGCGGTCGCGCTCATTTTTGTGCGTCCCCTGCCTTTGGCTCTAGTCCAAGGCCGGCTGCGAAACTCTCAAGGTTCGTCCGGCTCTCGCCTTCGAGGGCTGTCATTCCGCGATCAAGAGCGTCAAGCGCTGCATCGCGGCGGTTGAGGATCATATAGGAGCGCACAAGGCGCTTCCAGCCTTCGACATCACCACTATTCTGGCGAAGACTTTCATCAAGACGTTGAACCATGCCTTCGATCATCGCCTGACGGTCTTCGGGGCTGAGCGTCGAAGCGGCATCAACGTCGTCAGCGGTCGGACCCTTCGGCTGCTGCTGACCGGCTGCGGGATCGCGAAGCCGGGCGATAGCCTGTTCGATCTGGCCGCGCCACGGCGCATCGGCGGGCGCTTTATCGAGGAAAGCCTGCAGGCGATTGGCTGCCAAATCCATGCGACCATCCTGCATCTCGCCCTGTGCGAGATAGAATTGCGGGCGCACGTCATTCGGTTCGAGATCGGCAGCTTTCTTGAAAAAGCCTTCGGCCTCGGCAGTAACGGTGCCACCCGAAGCGGTAGCAAGCGCTTCACCCAGCCCCAGGACGCGGGGGAAATTCTCGCCCGCGATACGAATGGAACTGCGATAGGCATTGACGGCATCCGCAGCGCGGCCAAGCCGCAGATAAATCGGCGCCAGCACATCCCACCCGCGCACATCGTCGGGTTTCTGCGCCAGATGCGCTTCGGCACGCGCCACCAGCTCATCAACAGAGCCACGATCCGCGCTCGCCGAAAGCCGCTCGGCGAGCGGCATGGACGGCATGTCCGGCTTTCCGAACAGCGGATAGACGCCCCAGGCAACCAGCGGCACTGCAAGCACGGCCAGAAAAGCCAGCAACCGGCCCGGCATCGTTTTGCCTGCGGCTTCAGCAGCTTCTCTCGCTGACTTTTCGGCATTCAAAATGCGACGTGAAATTTCGATGCGCGCCTGCTCGGCGCTTTGCGGGTCGATCATGCCGCGCGCAGCGTCGGCTTCGACCTCGCGCAACTGGTCCCGATAGACCTCAAGATCGTTTTTCTCGGCAGACAGGAATGCCTGTTTGCGCCGCGTGAGAGGCAACAAAACAACCAGAGTGGCTGCCAATGTCAATAGTGCTGCAATAAGCCAGAATCCCATGGCTACGACTTAAGCGCAGCCAAGGGAAAAACCAACCACTACCTGCAGTAAGTTGCCACCTAGGGCAATTCGCCGCAAAGGTAAGGTTGAGGAATCAGGTCAGCGGGGTCCAGCTGCCGTCCGGATTGCGACATGCCGTTCCGCGCGACGTCTGCTGCGATCCGCCGATGGTGAAGCTGTGCGAATACTGACGGCAATTCTGCGAGCCGACCTGATAGGGCTGTGCCGCCGTCACATCGCCGGAATTCGATCCGCTGCCGCTCCACGATACGGCCTTGCCTGCGGGCGAATATTCAAGTGCGCGATATTCCGCCTCCAGCGCCTTCTTGCGGTCGGCTGCATTCAGTTGATTTGCAGAGCCGCCGAGAAGACCGTTGCCGAGCGGCGTCAACAGGCTGGTTTCAGGCTTCTGCGCCGCAGAACCGCCGCCCAGCGAGCCAAGCCCGCCCCCCTTGCCGGTGGTCGTGCCACAAGCTGACAATGCAAGCGCTACGGCAAACATCGTCGAAGCAACTGAAACCGGGTGAGACAACCTGGACACCATCACCATAACAACCAGCCTTCATAAACAATTAGCATGCACACTATAACGGCATGTGGCTTTTCAATTTATCTTCTAGAGCGGACCCTGTTAAGACGAAATCATGGATCCGCTCTATCTCTTGGTTTTTACGCATTATCCGACGCAGAACCGCTTCGCACTTTTGCTGGAAATGCTTAGTTCGCTTTCAGCCAAAAACAACCGTCAATCTTCCGTCAGAGGCAACAGGACCCGGACTCCCAGTCCGCCGAACGAACTCTTGCCCAGATGCAAGCCACCGCCATATTCGCGCACGGTATCCAGTACGATTGCCAGTCCCAGCCCGGTTCCGGGCTTCGTTTCGTCAACGCGACTGCCACGTTTCAGCGCCGCCTCGATCTTGTCCGATGCCAGCCCCGGCCCGTCATCTTCGATCAGGATTTCGAACTGGCGTTGCTCGCCAGCAACAAGGGCAAGCCGGATATTGATGCGTTTGCGGCCCCATTTACCGGCATTCTCCAGCAGGTTGCCGACGATTTCTTCCAGGTCCTCGTGCTCGCCCGCGAAAACCGCATCAGGCAAATCGTTCCGCAAAGTGACGTTGAAAGCCGGATTGAGTTTAGCTGTCACCCGCTGCATACGCTCCAGAACCGGCGTTACAGGCGTGCGGAACACGACACTGTCGCGTTGGGCTGCAATGCGTGCGCGTTGCAGATAATGCTGGATCTGCACCTGCATCGCTTCGCTTTGCTCCTGGACGATGCGTCCGTGTTCGCCACCCATGCTCCGCGCTTCATTGACCAGCACCGAAAGCGGTGTCTTGAGAGAATGGGCGAGATTGCCGACCTGCGTTCGCGACCGTTCCATGATGCGGCGATTATTTTCGATCAGCGCATTCATTTCCGTGGCGAGCGGCGCAATCTCGACGGGCAGCGACGCATCGAGCCTTGACGAGCGGCCTTCGCGAATGTCGGCCAGCGACTGACGTACCTTGTCGAGCGGACGCAGGCCGAACAGGATCACAGCGGCGTTTATGAGAATGCTGCCAATGCCGAAAATCGCCAGATAGATGGCGAGGCGGGTTCTGAAATCGGATATTTCCTTCAAAATCTCGCTGAGATTGCCCATGACACGAAAGCGCGCCACGCGATTGACGCTATCCAGCACCACTTCGGTTTCGACGATGAAAAGCTCCTCGCCATCAAGACCGGGCAAGGTGTAACTGCGCATGAAGGAACTGTCGAAAGGGGCCTGCGAGACCGGCATTTCCGGCACGATGCGCCCCAGTAGCGAGGGCGATTCCAGCTTTCCGGTGAGATTTGGCGTGACGGGATCGACTGACCAGTACCAGCCGGACAGCGGGCTGGAATAGCGCAGTTCTCCCAGTTCCGGGCGCCCCTGCAATGCACCTTCGCCCGACGTGCTGACGGCACCGACAAGGCTGAACAAATGGGCGGTCAAGAGCCGCTCAAAATTGCTGCGCGCAGCCTCGCCGTATAGGGAGCCGATAAAGGTCGCCACCACCACAAGGGCGACGATGACCCAGATCGTTGAGAGGGTGACGACGCGGACCGCGAGCGAACGCAGTGGAGGAAAAGCGCGAAGAAGCTTCAGCTGTCGTCGCCTTTCGTTTCGCCCCCGCCTTCCGAACGGATGCGGTAGCCCATGCCGCGCACGGTCTCGATCAGGTCCACGCCCATCTTCTTGCGCAGGCGACCGACAAAGACTTCGATCGTGTTGGAATCGCGGTCAAAATCCTGATCGTAAAGGTGCTCCACCAGTTCGGTGCGTGACACCACTTCATCCATATGGTGCATCAGATAGGACAAAAGCCGGTATTCGTGCGAGGTCAGCTTGAGCGCGACGCCGTTGATGCTGGCTTTCGATGTTTTCGTATCGAGATAGAGCGGCCCGCAGACAAGTTCGGACGATGCATGGCCAGCCGCACGACGGATCAGCGCGCGCAACCGCGCCAGCACTTCCTCTATATGGAAAGGCTTGGCGACATAGTCGTCGGCACCCGCGTCGATCCCGGCAACCTTGTCGCTCCAGCGGTCGCGGGCGGTGAGCATGAGAACGGGCATGGTGCGGCCACTACGCCGCCAGCGCTCCACGACGCTGATGCCGTCCATGCGCGGCAGGCCGATGTCGAGCACGACCGCGTCATAAGGCTCGGTATCGCCGAGATAATGCCCTTCTTCGCCGTCATAGGCGCGGTCAACCACATAACCGGCAGCAGCCATTGCTTCCGCAAGCTGCCGGTTCAGGTCCTTGTCGTCTTCAACGATCAGGATACGCAAGCGAAGGTTCTCCCCTCAATAAATGCAGAACAGCAACGAAACCGTTGTTATTGAGCGGGAACAGCCACTTCAACGCGGCGCGGACGTTCGCCATCACGGCCCGGCACCAGCACGACGATGACACACATGGGGCGACCATTTTGCGTCGTAGCAGTTGCCTTGGCCAGCTGGCCACCCTGCTGGGCGGCCACCTGTTCGCCGACCGCGGCGCAATCACCGGCGGCAGCGACAACGAGATTGGACTTCTGCGGCGCGGTCATCGGCAATGCACCGGCACTGACCGGCAGCAAGCCAATACTAACCGCGAGAAGCGCGAAAACTTTGAGAGCAGGGTTCTTTTTCATCATGCCGCCTTATATAGCGCCCAACAGCTGAATGATGCATGAACAACCAAACCTCTTGCCGGGCCCAAAGGAAAAATCAGCCTCTGACTATCACGGTTTGTGTAATTATGAAATGCGTGATGTTGCCCCGATGCGCCCGATAATCGTAACAATTCCGGCAATTGCGGTCGCCAGTTGCAGCAAAACATCCGTTAACGCGCCCTGATCGATCACATCGGTAGCCACACCGAAAACACCGGCAAGCGAAAGAAAAAGCGCAACGAGACCTGCCCAGACCGTGCGCGAAAGATACCAAGATTTATCTGCGTTCATGTTTTTTCCTGTCAGTTGACCATTGCCGGGACGTCGAGGCGCGCAAAATCGCCCGGCCCGCTCTTTGCGCCGATCATCGCAACCCGAAACTGGAAAGCAGCCCCGAATGCCTCATTGCCAAGATCAGCTTGCCTTTCCGACGCGCCATAAATCCAAGAAGATGCCGATGTCTGGCTGGCTCGCACCAGCGTGTCGTTCCGCCAGATTTCGATGCGGTAGGCCTCGCGTTCCTCGCCAAGCGGGATATCTTCGCCAAACCAGTTATCGGGCCAACCGTCGGCATCGATCCGCCCACGCCTGATCCAGTTGAAGGACAGGTCGTCGTTCGCCAGCCGCTCCACTTTCAAATGGACGGGGCTGAGCGGACGCAAACCCCGCAGACCGCCGCTCGACCGGACCGTATCGAAAAACTCGTCCGAAAAGGCCTTGCCCGCCGTCCCGACACGCCAGTTCAGCTCAAGCCCGATTTCGGAGACCTGCAAACCGGCTGGCACAACCGCGCCGTCCAGCAATATGAAGGGTGTTTCGGCATCCTTCGTGACCGATGCGGCGAACTCCGTCCCCAATTGTCCGCGCAAAAGGCGCGTCAGTTTCCAGCGGTTCAGACCAATTTCCTCCGCATCCAGAAACTGGAACACTTCCCATTCGCCATTCTGTGCCCGCAACAAAGCCGTGTTGCCTCCGTTCAGTATCTGCGCCATTGGCCGCGATTGCAGCTCGCCGGAATAAAGCGCAACTTCAACCGACTGCCCTTCAATCAGGCGTCCGCTGGGAGCGCCTTGCAGCGGCGCGGTCAGTTCGCCCATGATTGCACGATCCTGCACAATGATGCGCTCCGCAAAGCCGTCATCCGAGGGCGACGCGAACACAGCCGCGCCGCGCCATGGCTTTGCATGACAGGCGATGCGGAATTGTCCGGCCGGCTCCTCCGCGCCCGGCCAGAGCGGCAAATCGATCAGATGAAAGATCGGCTTCATATCAAGAGCCGGACCGCCGCCGGGACTGGTCGGCGTTTTGCCGTGATCGGCAAAGGCGATGTTCGGCGCCAGCGCCACAGCGCGGACAGCGCGAACCTCTCCGTCATCCAGTCCTGTCACGACATAATTGCGCTCGCCGCCGACGATTCCGAGCCGCACGCGGTCGCCGACATGAAGCGCGGCCATCGACCATGGCAGCGCGAAATCCACCGAGCGCCGCTCCGCGTAGCGCCGCGCCATCCAGGCTTCGGCGAGCGCTGTTGCCTGCCCCTGTTCCATGACGCCGGAAAGGCTCAATGTTTCCGTGCCTTGCCCCTCCGCACGGCGCACCGTAGCCCCGGCAATCTGGAAATCCCGCAGCGGATCATTGCAATAAAGCTCTGCCACGGACGGCAGATCGCCCCGGTCTTCCAGCGTGATCGTGAGCGCTTCCCGGTCATCCGGTTGGACGAAATCGGACAGTTGGAGCGCCGCCCCCGCACGGGTGATGCTTTTGAATACAAAGCGCCCGGCCTGCTCAAACCCATGAACGCCAAAGACATTCATGAGAGGTTCCAGCACGCCCCGCGCACTCGACGGTTCGCTGATGACAAAGCCGGAAAGATGGCCATCCGCGCCAGCGCAATCGGCTTCCGGCAAGCCAAAATCCTTGAGGATGCCCGCAATCAGCTCATCCAGCGACACACCGCTGATGCGCCCGTTCAGCCAATGGCCGAGACGCCAGTTTTCCGTATCGCCCCAGATATCGGCAGCAAGCGGAAATTCCGGAAACGGCCTCGTGTCCCACGACCACAGATAGATGCGGTCCATATCCAGCATCGGCCCACCATAGAGCGGGGAAACGGGATTGTTGTTCTGCCAGTGGCGATAGTGCGCGCGCAGAAAGCGGTCCATGCCGATATCCGCGCGTGATCCGTTCGAAAAATACGGCGTTGCATTTTCCGACGATTTAGGATCGGGAAAGACATTGGGCTGGTTCGGTCCTTTGTCGACCGCTGGACAACCAAGCTCCGTAAACCAGAACGGCTTTGACTGCGGTATCCAACCCGTCGGCTGCGCGGCTTCCGCTCCTGCAATGCGGTTATAATGCCGGTTGCTCCACCAGCCTTCGAGGTCCTTGTAGCGATAGACCCATGGCTTGCCGGCCAGACCGTCCGAAATGGGCGAACGCCTGCGGGCCTCGCGGTCATCGGCATTTGCGTAATACCAGTCGTAGCCCTCGCCGGATGACACCTGACCTGCGAGCCCATCCAGATCATAGGCCGTCGCGAACCCGTCCGGATTGCCACTGTCGAGATCGCTGTCACGCCAGTCGGCAAGCGGCATATAATTGTCGATGCCGATGGCATCGATGGCCGGATGAGCCCAGAGCGGGTCGAGATTGAAGAACAGGTCGCCGCTGCCATCCTGCGCCTGATAGCCGAAATATTCCGACCAGTCCGCGCCATAGGTGATCCTGCAACCATTGCCGAGCTTTGCCCGCATGTCAGCGGCAAGCGTGCAAAGATGCGCGACGAAGGGAAAGCTGTCCTGTCCATCACGGATGCCGGTCAGTCCGCGCAGTTCCGACCCGAGGAGAAAGGCGTCCACGCCACCCGCCCGCTGGGCCAGACCGGCGCAATGGTTGAGGAAGCGGCGATAGCCCCATTGCCCATCGACAAAGGCTCGCACCTGCTCGCCAGCAGCAGGCGTCTTGTCCGGCGAACCGGCGACGCCGACGGCAGGATGACAGGTGATGCGCCCGCGCCATGGATAGGCAGGCTGGCCAATGCCGCCATAGGGCGACGGCAATTGATTGCCTTCCGGCACATCCATCATGATGAAAGGGTATAAAGTTACCTTCAGCCCACGTGCCTTCGCATCGCGAATGGCGGTAATCACAGTCTGATCGGATGGCGTTCCGCCATAGGCCGCGCCCTTGCCGCTTGTGGAGATAAGATGCGCATCGGCCCGCGCCACATTTTCCACTTTCCAGACATGGCTTGGCTTGCGCGCTGAAAGCGCGGTCACGCCGGGGCGAATGCGGCAGGAACCGGCGCGCAGATCATCGCCGAACCATGGCAGCACAATCGCGACATGGCGCAAGTCCGGACAAAGCGCCTGCAATTCATCCATCGAAGCTGCCCAGTCGCTGCGGGCGCGCAGAATATTGCGGTTGATCCAGCGTTTCTGACCGGCGTGCGGTTCATCGCTCACCGGATCGGGCGACAGTCCAAACTCCGTCGAGCCGGGGATCAGCGCCACCGCTTGGATGGACCCTGCAACCTTGCCGACAGGCCGCATCACCTCGAACTGGAACTGCGGCAGACGATTGCCGAACCGGTCGAGCGGAATGCGCTCGAACACCACATAGGCCGTGCCGCGATAGGCGGGCGCGTTGCCAATCCCCTGCTTCACCTCGATCAGCGGATCGGGAGCCTGTGCGTCCGTGCCGCGATAGACACGCATTTCAATCTCGGTGAGATCGAGTTCCTGCCCATCGGCCCATATGCGGCGGATACCGGCAATCGCGCCTTCGGCGACCGCATAGGCGGCATTGCCGAAATAGCTGTAGTTCGTGACTTTCGGCCCGCCCTTGCCGCCCTGGCGTTCCGTCGTCTTTTGTTCCTCGAAACGCGTCGCCCAGATGAGCGTGCCGGAAACCCTAACCGTGCCATAGACGAAGGGCAGAGCCGCCCCCTCTTCCGCCGTGGCGACACGTCCGCCGTTCAGGCGCGCACCCTCGACGTGACGTGTGGAATTGATAAGCGCGTTGTCGATGGCATAGCCGCCCATCGCGCCAAGGCTGGCGCCGATAGCGGCACCTACAGGCCCGAAAATGCCGCCGACCGCAGCACCCACCGCCTGCAAAACAATTGTGGCCATGTTTCAGATTTTCCGTTCGGGAAAGATGAAAATTCCAGCGATACGATTGCGCCATTGCGGCACCAGCGCCGACGCCATCACGCTATGCCCCTGATAGGCATGGATGAAACGGTTATCCTGCGCCATGATGCCCAGATGCTTGGCCGCAACCCCTGCCCGCCAGCGAAACACGACAAGGTCGCCCGGCATGGGCACAGAAGAATCCCGCTGGATCATGTGGCGAGACGCTGCTTCCAGCATGGGATCGCCGGTCGAAACTTCGGCCCAATCGGGCGCATAGACGCCGGGGGCTTCCGGCTCGCAGCCGTAAAGTGAGCGCCAGATGCCCCGCACCAGACCGAGGCAATCGCAACTCACTCCCCACGTGGATGCGCCGTGGCGATAAGGCGTGCCGATCCACCGTTCCGCCTCGGACAGAACCTCCCCGGCAATCGTCATGGAACGAGCGCGCTCCCGTCATATTCACCGCCGCCATTGACATAGGCATAGGCCGCATCATTGCCCGGCAGATGGGGAAAGCCACGAAAGTTCGCACCATTCGCGAATTTGCCCTTACAGGTCGCAAAGCTCTTGTCGCACCCGGCAATGATGCGAAATGCATCGCCTTCGCCGACAGGCAGCACCGGCGGTTCGGCAAGCTTGAGAACCTGCCCGGCATGAACAGTCACGCGAACGCTCCGACCGACATTCGCGCCGCCGGTCCAGTTGAGCATCCCTCCGGAAAACCAGCTGGTAGCAAAGCCGTCCATATCCGTCACAGTCAGGCTCGGACCATCCGAAGCCAGCACTGTTCCTTCCGCAAAGTAACGGGAATCGTTGATATTGATACCGCAACGACCGTCGCCCAAATCCGCATCGCAATGGCGCAGCACGCGCCTTCCGCGAACCGCGTCGAATGCCGCGGCTGCCCCTTTCAGTTCCATCACGAACCGGCTGCCGGACCGGCTGATCTTGCCAGCCGTCCAGCGCCGCAAAAGCATATGCTGTGCCGGTGCCGACCAGTTCACCAGATAGGCCTCGATGGAAGCGCCGTCATAGCGGCCCTGCTCGATATCCATGTCGCTGATCTTCGTGGATGACAGAACGCCTTCAACCTCGCCGCCCGCCACCGACAGGCCGAGCGCGGTTGAGGCTTCGCTGCTGTTCAGCCCCGTCAGGGGTTCGCAGGCAATCCCACCCACCTGCAATGTGCGATCATGATCGGTGAAGCCCAGAACAATGCCGTCGCTTCTTCTTATAAGCCAGGCGAAGCAATGGCTTGTCACCTCGCCCTGCAAATGTGATTCAAGTTCTGCCGGAACCGGGATCATATCTTCACCTCTATGATCGGGATCGATGGGATTTCGCCCGCCTGAAATGAGGCGATGCTTGCCGTCAGGCGATCCGTATCGAAGCGCACCGGCACATCGAACAGAAATCCGGCGGTGATGATTGCACCCGGTGCCGGTATATAATCCGGTGAAAATGTCACCGCTCCAGCGGCGTGATCGACCGTGAAGGCTTCGCCGTCCGGCATGGCCGCGCCATTGGCCGCGACCAGCACGGAACCCACAACGGGATGCGTGATCGGGCGGTCGTAACTCTCATAATGTTTGGCAAGCTGAAAGCTGGCCTTCGCCCCATCGCCGACACCGATCCGCTGATCGGTCGCCTTGGGCGGCGCGCTGCCGATGGCCGACGAAAAATCGAACGGATCGCGAAAGCGGAATGCATGAAGCGAGCCGCGCCGCGCTTCAAAAAAGGCCAGCACCTGTCTCAGATCATCCAGCGAGCGCAATCCGGTTCCCGCATCGAAATGACGGCGCGAATGCGCCCAGCGAGCGTTGCGTTTTTCCATGCCGGAGGTGAGCGTCACGATTTCGTTGCGCCATTCCGGGCCGCCCGTCGCCCCGAACGAAACGCCGAGCGGAAAGCGCACATCATGAAAGGCTTCAACCATTATCAAAGCCTCCTTGCGCCGCGGCGCACCGCGCCTGCCAGCATGGTCGAAAGCTGGGCTTCAGACTTGCGAAAGGACGACGCATCCGGCGACGTCATGTTGAACACGACCTGCACCGGCTTGCCGCCGCCGCCCGTCGCGACGCCAAGGCGTCCATCCGCACCGCGCGCCAGCGGCAGGATAGCCTCGGCGCCCGCCTCGCCCGTCAGGCCGAGCGAGCCATTGCCCATGCCGAAATAGGTCGGGCTCGACACCACCCCGCCCTTGGCAAAGGGCATGATGCCGCGAATGCCGCTGAAAAGCCCGCCTATCATCGATGAGGTGAGGCTTTGCAATGGCTGCATGCCCGCTGAAAGCGCAGTCCCGGCCAGATTGCTGGCGAGGCCGCGCAGCACATCTTCCAATCCCTTGCCGGATGTGATTGCGCCTTTCAAAGCCGAGGTCAGGCTGTTGCCGAAGCTCGACGAGCGCTTTTCGAGATCGGTCAACGCGCGGTCGAAGGCACTCGTATCCGCGTCGACGGATACGGTAACGGTTTCATCTGTCATTATTATTCACCTGTCGGGAAAGGCGCGCATCAGCATTTGGAGCGACTGGCGCGAAGGCGCGTCGAAAACCGGCGCGGCTGGGCCGAGCGCGGCGTTCAATTCACGCGGCGTCATCGACCAGAATGCCTGTGGGGTAAGCCGCAGCAGACCGAACCCCGCCCGCATCACCTCGTCCCAGGGGAAAGGCGGCGCTGGAGATTTCGATTCAACTGCGGCTTTCAAGGGTTTGGCGCAGAATCCTTTTCAGGTGTCCCGAAAGTAACCGTCAGCAACGATGCGACGATACGGGCAAAGCCTGCGGCGCCGCCCTCCGCGCGCATATCGGCCACGTCGTCCGCGCTCACCGCATGGCCGCCGCCGCGAAGCCCGGCGCAGAGAATGCGCTGCATGTCGCTGGCCGAAAGCCGCCCCGTTGAAAAGCGCGCCGTCAGGTCCGAAAGATTATCGACCTCGAATGCCGATTCCAGTTCCGCCAATGCGCCAAGCGTCAGGCAGAGCGTCCAGTCACGGTCATCGAGCCGTGCGGCGACCTCGCCGCGATGGCGATTGACCATCACAGCGCTTCACCGAAGGTGATGAGGCTTGCCGATTCCAGTGCGATTTCGAACGTCACTTCGGCATCGTGATTGCCGCCATATTCCAGCGCCGTTATCTGGAACGGCCCGCTGATCGTGCCGAAATCCGGGAGGACAATCTGCCAGTCGCGGATTTCGCCTTCGAAGAATATCCTGCGAACCAGCGCATCGGATGCAGCATCCTTAAATATGCCCGATCCGCTGACGGATGCGCGCTGCACCCCGCTGCCCGCCAGCAATTGCCGCCAGCGCCCGGCGGCGTCGGCATCCGTTACATCCACGGTTTCGGCGTTGAAGGCGATGCGCTTGGTGCGCAAGCCCGCGCAGGTTTCAAACGTGCCGTCGTCACGCGCCGTCTTGAGCAAGATGTCCTTGCCTCTCTGTGCTGCCATTCAAATCTCCCTGAAATTTAAAGCGCTTTCCGATCTGAATGAATCAGACCGACGCTCTAACTCTTTGTTTTGTCGCATTTTCCNNTTGCTGGAAATGCTCTAGTCTGCCGGTTCCGTCACGGCGCGATAGCGCATGGTGCCGAGATAGCTGCCCATCCCGTCAGTATTGCGCGCCAGAACTTCGGTCAGCATCAGGTTCACGACCCGATGGCCGCCGCTGACCTCGACCGGCTTTTCATCAAGCGCGGTTGCGATCTTTGCGGCTATGTCCAGCACGCGCTTGCGCCCGCTTTCCTTCGCCCAGATCTGGATGTTGAGAAAATGCTCTCCGCCCTTTTCGGTCGACGTATCCCAGTTGCGACAGGCGGTCTCGCCAAGCGTCACATAGGGAAAGGGTGTTTTGGGCGGAACGTGATCGTAGATGCGTTCCCCGCCAATCGATTCAATGAGTTCGTCATCATTCTTCAGAGTCTCAAAAAGTGCTTTCTGCAATGCTGCCGCGCCATTCCTCATGCTTGCCCCCGCCTGCATCCTTGGCTGTGGTAAGGCCGGTCAAATCCGCACCCGGCCCCTGTTGAACCGCGATGGCTTCCCGAACCGCCAGCGCCTTCCAGCGCAGCGCCCGGACAAGACCATCGAATGTAAGTTGCATTGAAATATTCATCGTCCCTGCTCGTTCGCCAGACAAACGAGATAGCGTTCGCTTTCATCCGGATCGTGGATGGAACGCAGCGAAAAGACCCGTCCGGCCTTGCGCAGACGCATGGCGGTGGAGAGATCGGGCCGAAACCGCAGCAGGATGCGGTGCGTCACCTCGGGTTGCGGACGCGTGCCGAAATCCTTCTGCGATGTGGAAAGCGGCTCAATCCGCCCCCAGACCATGCCCACCTCGGACCAGTTCTCGCCGTAACCGCCCATGCCGTCCGCCACCGGCTGCAGTGCTTCCAGAACCAGCTCGGATGTGAGCTGGCCCGGATCGATGAAAAGCACATTGTTCATAGGGACACCCGTTTCCAGCTGTCGATCATCTGGCCGATGGCCGGCGGGAAAGAACGCTGCGCGGCATCCGCATCAACACCGGCGCGCGATTCGTAAAGATGAGCCACAAGCGTCAGGATTGCCTGTTTCAAAGCATCCGGCACTTCAACGCCGCTTTCCCCGAAACCGGCCACGAAATCGACTTCCAGACCTACAAATTCGGCTGCGTCGGGATATTGCGCCATATAAAGACGCTGCGGCCTGCGGCTATGATGCAGGACAAATTCTTCCGGCGAAAAGCTGATCGCGGTTCCGTCCGGCCTGTAAGCCACGACAGTCGTCACCATTTTTACCGGATATTTGAACAGGGCAAGGCGTCCCGAGCGCGGCCAGCGGTCAACACGCAGCCGCCAGGTCTGGTCGATCAGCGACAGGCCAGTTTCAGCTTCAATGATTTCGCGGGCTGCGGCGATGAGACGACGCAGAATATCGTCCTCGCCGTCGGTGGAAATTCGTAAAAATGCGCGCACGTCTGCTATCGTCACCGGCTCAAGCGCCGGTGGCGTGACAAGAAACATTGTCATGGACTTCCCTCTAAATGATAACTTTCAAATCAGACAGTTAAACACGAACTCCGCGTGGAGCTTCACTTGCTTTGGAGCGGGAAACTACCTGCCAAAACCGGCAGGGTAGCCCGGTAATCCACTGCAAAAACTGACAGCTTCAGGCTGCCAGTTCCGTCAGGCGGTGAATTTCAGGAGCTTGATGGCCTCAAAATCCTGCACGCCGCCGCCGACGCGCTTGGTCGTATAGAAGAGCACATAGGGCTTGGCGGAATAAGGATCGCGCAGCACACGCACGCCAATGCGATCCACCACCAGATAGCCACGTCCGAAATCGCCGAAGGCGATGGCCGGGCTGTCGGCTGCTATGTCGGGCATATGTTCGGCCTCGACCAGACCGAAGCCCATCAGTGACGCCTTTTCGCCGACAGCAGATGGCGGTTGCCAGAGATAATTACCGTCCTTGTCCTTGAGCTTGCGCAACACGCTCTGCGTCTTGCGGTTCATGACGAAGTTCGCATTCTGGCGGTAACCGGCACGCAGGCCATAGATAAGCTCGATCAGCTTGTCGGACGGGTCTTCATCCGGCAGAGCGCCCGCAACGCCGGTCGCGATATGGCCGATCTTGCCCCAGGCCCAGGCACTATCTGCCACGCTGTCATAGCTGAGGAAACCGCGCGGCTTGTTGACGCCATCGCCGTTAACAAAGGCCGCGCCTTCCTGTTCGGCGAAGGCTGCTTCCACTTCCTCGGCAATCCACTGTTCGACATTGATCGCCGCATCGTCGAGAAGCGAGGACGTCGCCGCCGGCATGGCGTAGATTTCCATGGTCGGGAACTGCAATTCGGCCAGCTTTGCCGAAGCGGTCTGCGGACGCGCATCGGTTTCGCCGACCCAGCCCGTGGCCGGGCCGCTGACCGAGAACGGCTTCTTCAGAACCGCGCCCGAAACCTGGCGCACGCTGGAAATGCCGCGGATCGGCGACAGCACGGCGAGCCTGCG
>UCNG01000044.1 GCA_900473915.1 Hyphomicrobiales bacterium
GCCTTCTTGGCGATCCCGGCCAGTTTCTTCGACCAAACCGCCGCCTTATCGGCCTGCTCCTGAGTGGTGATAGGTGTTTTCAGGAAGGTATCGGCCAATTCCTTCTCGGCCTGGAATTCCAGCCTAAGCGCTTCATGGGGATCATCCGGCAGATTATGACCGATAGACGCGACGGGCGCGTCATCATCCCAACCTTTGCCATCGACGGCCTTGCGATATGCCGTCTCGGAAACAGGGAAACGGCAAACCCATGACCAGAGGTCAACCGGGTCGCCCATCTTGTCGCCAATCTTTGCAACAAGCTGGCCGTCCTGTTCCCAGATTGCGACCGGTAGCCAAGGCCCATCCTTGCCGTTGCGCTTGCGGTAAAAACCGGGCTGCGCATCGCCTTCGTGAACAGGCAGGGCCTTCCCGATCTGTTCAGGATTAGCAAGCGCGGCGGTCCAGTATTCGTATGTATGCGTCATGCTGCCAATTCCTCTGCTTCAAGCCGTTCCAGCGCCGCATAGAGTTCGGCGTCCTTCTGATCGAGATAACGGCGGGTTGGAATGTCGGGGTCGGTTTTCAGGAAGTGCTCGATTTCTCGACGCTTCTGGATGATTTCTTCGCGGGTGAGTTCACGCATTAGAAACCTCACGAACTGGATTGCTGCGAACCCATTCAAGTCCTGCGCGAGTATGAACCGCTGTGCTTTCCTGATTAAGCTTGCCTTGAATAAGGCCTTTGTTTTCCAAGGAGCGCATAACTCGTTGATCCAGCGAGTAACCAGAAATGCCGCCACCATTAGTCTTGACGATATCGCGGAGCATCTGCGCTTGCTTTTTGCCAAGCTTCACATCACACATCGACTTCACTCCTTGCGATATCCGCCATTCTTTCGAGGTGGCAGAGCATGAGAAATGCTGCTGCAACACTGACAATGGCGACTGTGAAAAGGATTGTTGCGAGGGCGCAGAGGGTCATTTCGCACCGCCTTCGCGGGCTGCGATCATGGCGTCGGCATACAGATATGCGTTGGTTGCCAGATTGCGTCTGATATCTGCGTCTGTGCGATAGGGACCTATTTCCTTGTTGAAATCGGATACGAATTCACTGGAAAGAAAACCTTGAAGCGCCTTCGCAGCGATGTAATCGCGGAGCGTCATGCCTGCGCTTGAAATGGGGTAACCATAGAGATTGCCATTTTCATCGCGTTGAACCATGTCGCGGGTCGGGAATGCTGGACCACCTGTTTTAATCTCAGCCATAGTTACCTCCACCGGCTGTCAGAGCCGATAAGCAAGCTCTGCTTGGTCGTGATGAAAACCGGCCCGCGTTCTTCGATGGAAATGGCTCGATGAGCGTCTTGAAGCGCGAAGCCGAACTGCTTGGCGTTGAAGGACGTATTCCGATTGATCCAACGCTTGAATTGCTCTGGCGTGGCCTCGGAGCGATACAGTTCAATGTCCTTGAGTTCCGCAGCCTGTTTTGCGCGGTACATCGACCAAGCGAGTTGCATGACGCGCTTTTGGCGGGTGGTTTCACGTACCGGCTTTGGTGCGCTTGATTTCAGGCAGGTAAGGGCCTGTGCAAGGTCGTTGAATGTGGTCTGGATTGAGGTTTGCATATCGTGTTCCTCGAATAATCATTCGGGAAACCGCCCCTCCGGGCGGAAACCGGAAGGCTTAGGCGGCGTTTTGCTTGTCCCAAAATGCGTCGATGTATCGTTTCGCTCCGTTCAGACCTGCCATTTGCATCTGGCAGTACGGGCCATTCAGGCCGTCTAGAACGCAATCGAAGCGCATCTGATGCACATGGTAGATTTTGAAGCCTTTGTACTCTGTCGGCCTCATGTCTGTTTCGTAGAACTCAGGACCGTAAGCAGCGTCATGCGGATTGTGGTTCGGGTTCGCGTAACGGGCCATCAGAGAGCCCGCCCATTTTCATCGCGGCCCATCCGACGAAGCCAAGCTGCTGCGCCCTTGCGGGTCTTGAAGGTCTTGCTCTGCGAGAAGAGAAGGGCCGTGAATTTGCCGTTCATCTCGAAGATGCCGCAGCTGATGCTTTCGTTATTTCCAAGGTCAACGGTGTAGTTCATTTCGGGCGTCTCCCAACTCGTTTGTTGAGAGTAATGTGCATCATATTCACATGTGCGTCAAGCTTAAAAGTGAATTACATGAACATTATTTTTGACACCAGCCCGCGCCGTGGTAGAATCAGTGCGCACAAGTCGCAGCCCGACCGCTGCGCATTACGATGGTCGTAATAGGTTCTGGATAGGGGAGGCGGATATGTGAACCGCAGCGCGTG
>UCNG01000014.1 GCA_900473915.1 Hyphomicrobiales bacterium
CTTCAAGCTAGAACCCACCCGCCGTTATAAAGTCAATCACATAATATGTATTATGGAACTTGCTAAATAGGGTAGCAGTCCGGATGTCGTACTTCCAGTTCACCATCATGCATCCGAGCTCCCCCAGCGGATCGCAGTTGCGGCTGAAACACCAAATCTAATACCGGCACTGCGGCAAGCCCTCGCTTTTGCTGCCTTCAAAATCCGTGACGCAAGATCAGTGTAAGCGATTCAGCATTCAACGGATATGCTCCGGCGACTTACATATTCTTTTTCTTCGACTTGAAACCGTTGTCCTAAACTTCTTCTGACATACGTCGGAGCGAACGTCCGATAGCGGCATATTCATATTCGTTGAAGTTCGCCAACCAGATGCGGCCTACTGGCTGCAACGCTATTTCGGTTCTTGCTGAAATATTGCCTGAAGCCAATGCATCCGTCCCTCCAAGCGCAGATAGCGACCAAGGGTTACCGAGCGTGGAAACGGCGAAGGCAAGAGGCAAACAATATAAAATCTGGAAAGAACTCAATCTCAGCATGAATTAAAAATTTGAAATCGCACCACGTAAATGTTCTATTTCAGAATACAAGCAACATTCCTACGACGATCTCTGATAAAAACTTGAAAGTGATTAATGTTGAAATCATTAGCCTGGATACACGCGATGCGGACATAAACAATGTCAGATACCCTGTTCGAGACGAATGGGCAGGCTACATATTGTAGGATGAATACAGGCTGAAGATAATGAACGAAGCGCATGTACCCCATATCGTCGTCATTGGTGCCGGTTTTGGCGGATTGCAACTGGTCCACGATCTCAGAAACGTCAATGTTCGGATAACGCTGATTGATCAGCGCAACCATCACCTTTTCCAGCCGCTTCTCTATCAGGTTGCGACAACCATCCTTGCCACGTCGGAAATTGCCTGGCCAATCCGCCACCTGTTTCGTGACCGCAAGGAAGTCACCACGCTGTTGGGTACGGTGACGGGCGTGGATACCGAACGCCGTCAGGTGCAACTCGAAAACGGCACAGAAATTTCTTACGACATACTCGTACTCGCCACAGGGGCTCGTCACGCCTATTTCGGCAACGACCAGTGGGAGGCTTTGGCTCCAGGATTGAAAGCTCTTGAAGATGCGACCACCATTCGCCGCCGCCTGCTTCTGGCCTTCGAACGGGCGGAACGTGAAACAGATGAAGCGAAAAGGCAGGCGCTGCTGACATTTGCCATAGTAGGCGGCGGGCCGACCGGCGTCGAGCTTGCCGGCATTATCGCAGAGCTTGCCAAACAGACCATATGGCCCGAATTCCGTAACATCGACACCAGGCAGACGCGCGTGATGCTGCTAGAGGCCGGTCAACGCATTCTGGCTGCATTTCCCGAAGATCTGTCTGAATATGCCTTGAAAGCACTCGAAAAACTGGGTGTAGAAGTACGCCTTGGAATTCCGGTCAAGGAGATTACAGCGGATGGCGTCACTGTCGGTGAGGAGTTCATTCCCTGCCGGACGGCAATATGGGCGGCAGGCGTTGCCGCCTCCCCCGCCGCTACATGGCTGAACGCCGAGAGCGACCGCGCAGGACGTGTGAAGGTTCTATCCAACCTCAATGTCCCCGGCCATGAAGATATCTTCGTCATCGGCGATACGGCATGGGTTGAGGGACCGGACGGCAAGCCGGTTCCGGGCATAGCACCGGCTGCCAAACAGCAAGGCGCCTATGTTGCCACAGTCATAAAAAGCCGCGTCGAAGGACAAACGCCGCCGATGCCGTTCCGTTACAAGCATCAGGGCAATCTCGCTACCATTGGCAGAGGCGCTGCTGTGGTTGATATGGGGCGCTTCAAGCTCAAGGGGATCATCGCCTGGTGGTTCTGGGGCATCGCGCACATCTTCTTTCTCATTGGAACGAGAAGTCGTGCCGCCGTCGCCTGGAGCTGGCTGTGGACCTATATTTCCGGCCAGCATAGCGCTCGTTTGATAACGCAAGGCAAACCAGTCGAACGATGAATACCAGATGGCCCCGCCGAAAGCGGGCCGCTTTTCTTTCAGGCCAGCGGCTTGAGATCGATCTGCCATCCGTGTTGGAGGAGCACAATGACACTGAAACTCTACCTGCATCCCTTCTCGTCTTATTGCCAGAAGGCAATAACGGCCTTCTATGAAAAGGACATAGCCTTCGAGGCACAAATGCTGGATGGCACCGAACCGATAGCCAGCGAATTCGCAGCGCTTTGGCCGTGCAGCAAATTTCCAGTTCTGACAGACGATGGAAAGCTGGTCTTTGAAGCAACAGGGATAATCGAATACCTCGAAGCCGCCTATCCGCATACCAGACGACTGATCCCGTCGGACCCGCTTGCCAGTGCCGACGTGCGCATGTGGGATCGTTTTTTCGATAATTATATCCACTACCCGCTGCAACGCCTTGTCTTCACGGCTCTTGGCCGTGAACACGATGATGGCGGCCATCGCTGGAGA
Organism: Hyphomicrobiales bacterium; assembly: GCA_900473915.1. Lineage (GTDB taxonomy): Bacteria > Pseudomonadota > Alphaproteobacteria > Rhizobiales > Rhizobiaceae > Brucella. Next base: position 2,489 of record UCNG01000014.1, read on the forward strand.
GCGATGTTCAACACCGCCTATGGGTTTCTGGATCAGCACATGGAAGGCCGGGAATGGGTCATCGGCGATAGTTTCAGCCTCGCCGACTGCGCCGCCGCCCCTCCTCTCCTCTACGCCGACTGGAGTTATGTCATTCCTGAAAAATTTGCGAATGTCCGTGCCTATCGCCAGCGACTGCTTGCGAGGCCAAGCTATGCCCGCGCATTGGACGAAGCACGGCCGTTCCGTCATCTGTTTCCATTGGGAGCGCCCGAGAACAGAGACTAGAGCGGTTCCTGTTTGAACGGAATCGTTGTTTTTCTGCATTTCCGAACGCAAACCGCTTCACACTTTTGCTGGAAATGCTTTCGCAAATATCTTTATCGAAAGGCTTACAGGTCTTGCATGAATTCGTGCAAGACCACGGCCTGATTATGTTCCTCATCTTTCGCGCCATATAGCAGCGTCAGGTGGCCGCCTCTTGTGCCAGCCTTGGAGATCAATTCCTTTATGGCAGGCTTGTTGGCTTCCAGCTCTTCGCGGTACTTTTTCTGAAAATCATTCCATTTGGCCGGGTCGTGGCAGAACCATTTGCGAAGATTGGTCGACGGCGCAATATCCTTGGCCCATACATCAATATCGGCCTTCTCTTTGGTCATGCCGCGAGGCCAGACGCGATCCACGAGGACACGATAGCCATCCTCCGGTGAAGGAGCATCATAAATCCGTTTCAGGACAATCGTCGTCATATAAACGGCCCCTCGATACAATACGGATACATATGGAGGACGGTTCCAACTCGGCAAGCCCTGCTATCATAAACAGAAAAGGCCGCTGCAGATCGGACAACATCTATGTCCGACAGGCAACGGCCTTTTGTTGCAAAAACCGACTGCGAGGGAGCCGTCGGTTATCGCACAAAGCGGAAAGCTTACTTCTTGGCCGGAGCGGCCTTCTTGTGCGACTTCTTGGCGGTGTGATGCTTCTTGTGAGCAGCCTTCTTCGCATGATGCTTGGCGGCCGTCGTGTGCGTTGCAGCAGCCGGAGCAGCGCTAGCAGCACTTGCCGTCAGGACAGGAGCAGACAGGCCCAGAACAGCAGCAACGCCAAGAGCAGAAATAAGGGACTTCTTCATTTTCCGGTTCCTCAATTGGTTTTTCCGTTCGGGATCTTTCCCGCCGGTGGTAAAGCAGTTTCCTGTCCGCCTGGATCAGCCATGTCAGGTTTCACCCCCAGAAGTTTAAGGGCTTCGGCGTAGGCGCGCAGGCCTTGTGCCTCTCTTCTGCTTGAGCAGAATTTCATCCCCCTCTTCTGCAAGGCTTCCGCCTGACGAGCCTGCCGGGTTTCGGCGCGACCGGAAAGCGCGGTTTGCAGTTGATGCTGAAGCCTGTCACACCGTTCGCTGCGTGTTACGAGTTGCGCTGCCATCACTCCGTTGGGAAGCGGAAAGGACAGCAGGCCCGCAAGACAAAGCGTTGAAAGAAACGGTCTCGCAGCTATTTTCGATTTGAAAATCGACTTGAACATACGATTTTAATCTTTCATCGGGCTTCAGTTTCTTCAGCGGGTTCGTTATGACAGGCCTTGTTTTCCCTTGTTTTTCATCTTTGTTACATTTTGTTTCTGAATTGTAGCGCGCTCCAGATGCCGGTTGAAAACTGAAGCGACAGGCTTTTTATCGTCGCAATCCGGGCGCTACTATCAAGTGAATCAAAGCTATTATGGAAGCTGCAAATTGAAAGAAGACGCCCACGTTCTGATCGTCGATGACGACAAAGATATACGTGACCTTCTGCACGAGTTTCTCAAGCGGCGCGGTATGCGTGTCTCCATCGCTCAAAACGGTGAAGAGATGCATGATGTGATGAGCCGGACGGCGATTGATCTGATCATTCTCGATGTCATGCTTCCGGGCAAAAGCGGTATTGAAATTTGCCAGGATATCCGTCGCCATTCGCGTGTGCCGATCATCATGCTGACGGCAATTGCCGACGCTGCCGACAGAATACTGGGCCTTGAAATCGGTGCCGACGACTATCTGGCCAAACCGTTCGATCCGCGCGAACTCCTTGCCCGTATCCGTGCCGTGCTCAGGCGTCTGGAGAACAACCGTGCTCCCAGTCGCCCTGTCACTCACAGCTACCGCTTTGCGGGCTGGACGCTCGACTGCGCACGCAGACGGCTTACGTCCCCTGCTGACGTGCGTGTTGAACTCACGACTGCCGAGTTCAATCTCCTCGAAGCCTTCGTCAAAAGTTCGCAGCATATACTCAGCCGCGACCAGCTTATGGAAATGGCTGGAAGCCAGGCTGTATACGGCTATGATCGCAGCGTCGATATTTTGATCAGCCGGCTGAGGCGCAAGCTCAACGATGACTCCCGCTCACCCAGAATGATCCTCACCATTCGCGGCGGCGGTTATCAGTTTGGACATCAGGTCGAACTGGAATGAGATTACCCTTTCCACGTTCTCTGCCGAGCTGGCTCATTACAATTCTGATCAGTGGCCTTGTGATAACGCAAATCGCAACGCTGTGGATTGTTTCGCAGGACCGCAAGGATGCCAACAATGCGCTGGAGCTCTTCCGTCTCAGCGAAAGAGCGACATCGCTCGTCAAACTTCTCAACACGACGCCGCCCGGCGACTGGAACAGCCTTGCTTCTCGCTTGGCCAGTTCAGGTCAGGGCATCACCATTACAGCGCGACCCGATGTGCCGACTGTTCTGGCGAGCGAGGAAGATCTTGCAGAACTTGAAGATGTCCTTGTTGCACGTCTGGCACGTTACGGCGTTATCGATGCTCGCATAAGCCGGGACACGCTTGCTCGCGGCACGCACGCCATCGCGGTTCAGCCGACTGACAGCAGCGATATCGGCGATGTTGAAAAGCAGATCAACGATCTTGCAGCAACGACGAACCTGAGCGCCAGCCTGACCACTTCCCTGCAATTCGGCGATGGACGCTGGATAAATTTCATCACGCGGATAACTCCGGCTGATCCGATTATCACTGCCGAAACTATACCGCTTTTTGCACTTGTGGCGCTTAGCGTTGTTCTGGTTGCAATTTGGGCCACTCGCCGGCTCACAGCGCCCTATCGGGTGCTCGAACACGCCGTACATAGGATCGGCGGTGACCTTAAAAGCCCGCCATTGCCTGAAGACGGCAGCCGGGAGTACAAAGCCGCGGCCAAGGCCGTGAACACGATGCAATCGAAGCTGCTAGATTATGTGGCTGAACGCGAGCAACTTGCCGCTGCCCTTGCGCATGACCTGCGCACCCCGCTCACGCGCATCCGGCTTCGCCTGGCTCTTGTTGAAGATGAAGCCCTCTCAAAGTCGCTGGCCAAGGATATCAACGATATAGAAGCGATTTCTCGTTCGGTCATTGATTTTGCGACATCAGAACTGGCCAATGAACAAAAGGAAAAGGTCGATCTCTGGTCGCTTCTCCTTTCCATTGCAGATAACTACCCGGACGCAACGCTGGATGAAAGAAATTCCGACAAGTTGGATGCCATAGCTTATTGTCAGCCAGTCTCTGTTCAGCGCAGCATCACCAACCTCATTGACAACGCCATGGCCTATGGCGGCAAAGCGAAACTGGCGCTCCGCCAGGACAATAATGAGCTTGTGCTGAGTGTGAAGGACAATGGACCGGGAATTCCGCCAGACCAGATCGAGGAAATGTTCAAACCCTTCAGCCGGGCGGAAAAGTCCAGAAATCGGGACTCAGGCGGCTTCGGTCTCGGCTTGACTATCGCCCGCAACGTGGCGCGTGCCAATGCAGGCGATATTCTTCTGAAAAACGATCCGTCAGGCGGATTGATCGCTGAACTGCACTTGCCGGTCTGGCGGGGATAGTCCCCGAGGACTGACCTCGGGGACAGTTGCTCATGCAAAGACAGTGTCGACAGCTTTTTTCGTAGCTGCAACAATCTTGTCCGCTTCCTCTGGCGTGAGGCAAAGCGGCGGCGCAAACCCGAGAATATCGCCTTCCGGCATGGCTCGCCCGATAACGCCATTGGCCAGGAGCGCCGTTGACACCTGAGCGCCGATTTTGAGCGACGGATCAAAGAATCTGCGGTCGTCACGATCGTCCACAAATTCGATTGCGGCCATCAGGCCTTCGCCACGAATTTCCCCGACATGCCTGTGATCGCCGAGGGCATCCTTCAATGCCTTGCGGAAATAAGCGCCTGTGGAACCGGCATTTTCGACCAGTTTCAATTCGTCGATGAGTTTGAGATTGGCCACGCCTGCCGCTGCGCAGATCGGATGAGCAGAATAAGTCCAGCCATGGCCGATCGGCCCCATCTTGTCTGATCCCTGAACCAATACCTGCCACATCCGATCCGATACAATCGAACCGGAAAGCGGCGCATAGGCTGAGGTCAAACCCTTTGCGATGGTGATCAGGTCGGGCTTCATGCCATAGTGGTCGGAACCGAACATGCTCCCAAGGCGACCGAAGCCAGTGACCACTTCGTCAGCAACCAGCAGAATATCATAGCGATCAAGAACGGCCTGGATCTTCTGCCAATAGCCAGACGGCGGCGGAACGATGCCGCCGGTTCCCAGAACAGGCTCGCCGATGAAGGCTGCAATTGTCTCCGGGCCTTCGGCAAGGATCAGCTCTTCGAGCTTGTCGGCGCAATGTTGCGAGAACTGCTCCTCGCTCATAGAGCGGTCTGCACGGCGGAAATAATACGGCGATTCAGTATGCAATACCGGCGCGCGCGGCAGATCGAAGGCGTTGTGGAACGTCGCAAGACCGGTCATGCTGCCTGTCATCACGCCGGAACCATGATATCCACGCCAACGGGAAATGATCTTCTTCTTTTCCGGGCGGCCCAAAATATTGTTGTAGTACCAGATGAGCTTGATGTTGGTTTCGTTCGCATCCGAGCCCGAAAGGCCGAAATAAACACGGCTCATATGGTCCGGTGCGCGGTCGATGATCATCTTGGCGAGCGTGATGGACACTTCGGTGCCATGACCGACATAGGCGTGATAATAGGCAAGTTTGCGCGCCTGTTCAGCAATCGCATCCGCTATTTCCGTGCGGCCATAACCAACATTGACGCAATAAAGCCCCGCGAAAGCATCCAGACTTTTGCGACCGTTCACATCTGCAATGTAAACGCCCTCCCCGCCTTCCAGCACGCGCGTCGGCGTTTCACCCCGCGCATGCATCCCCATATGGGTGGAGGGATGAAAGAAATGATCCCGGTCCCAAGCGGTCAGCTCATTGCTATTGTTCAACATGGGTATGTTCCTTTCCTGTCGCCACGCTTTCACGCGGCGGTATCGATGCAGAGATATTTGAGTTCGGTGAAGGCTTCGATGCCCTGATGGGAGCCTTCGCGGCCAAGCCCGGATTGCTTCCAGCCGCCAAACGGGATCGGTGCGCCGGTAATCTTCGCGCGATTAACCGCAACCATCCCGTATTCGAGCGCACGGCCCATGCGGAGTTGTCGTGCGCCATTTGCCGTCACCACATAGGCAACGAGACCGTATTGTGTGGAATTGGCGCGCTCGATGACTTCGGCCTCGTCGTCAAATGCCGTGACGGCGGCAACCGGCCCGAATGTCTCTTCATGCATGATCGCAGCATCGTCCGGCACATCGACCAGCAGAGTCGGCTCGAAGAAAAGTCCAGCTTCTCCGCACCGATTGCCGCCCACAACTATTCCGGCGCCCCGCTGGCTGGCATCCTGAACATGCTCTTCAACCTTGGCGACCGCCCGACTATGCATCAGAGGGCCTATATCCGATGTCGGATCCAGCCCGTTACCGACCTTTAGCGCCGCGATGCGGGTAGCAAACGCCTCGGTGAAATCTTTCAAAATGCCGCGTTGGACAAAGATGCGGTTTGCAGCAAGGCAATCCTGACCGGACGTCGCAAACTTTGCAGCCATCGCCACATCGACGGCTCGCTCGACACAAGCATCATCGAAGATAATCAACGGTGCATGGCCGCCAAGCTCCATGACCAGCCGCTTCATCGTGTTCGCGCTTTTGGTAGCAATCAACTTGCCGATTTCGGTTGAACCGGTGAAGCTCAGCGCCCGAACACGCTCATCGCGGCACAATACGTCAACGATAGGCGCGGCTTTGCCTGTCACGACATTGAATATGCCTGCGGGTATTCCCGCACGTTCGGCCAGTTCGGCCAAGGCAAGTGCGGAGAGCGGCGTTTCCGAAGACGGATGCACGACAACCGGGCAACCGGCGGCAATGGCCGCTGCCGCCTTGCGGGTAATCATAGCATGTGGGAAATTCCATGGGGTTACAAGCGCGACCACCCCCAGCGCTTCGCGCCGCACCAGCATTTCGGCATTGGGCAGATGGCTTGCAATGGTTTCACCATTGAGCCGCTTCGCTTCTTCGGCAAACCATTCAATGAAAGATGCGCCATAATCGACTTCGCCGCGCGATTCCGCCAGTGGCTTGCCCTGCTCCAGCGTCATCAGCAATGCGAGGTCTTCGCGATGTGCCGTGACCAACTCGAACCACCGCCGCAAAACTGCCGATCGTTCCTGGGGCAGTTTATCTCGCCAGGCCGGAAAGGCCTTTGCAGCGGCATCAATTGCAAGTGTCGTCTCCACTTCGCCGAGACTTGCCATGCGCGCAAGCCGCTGACCGGTGGCAGGATCGAGAACAGGGAAAGTTTCGGCCTTTTCTCCTGCTACCCAGCGTCCATCGACATAGCCGAGTTCACGAAAGAGATGTTTATCGCGGAGCCTGCCAAGCCCGCCATGTTGTATCGGATGATCCAGAACGGCATTCATTGTGCTTCTCCCAATTCAGGAAGAAGTTTGTCACGGGATAGCTCCGGATTCGGACCAAATCATCTCCACGGACATGCGGAATGGACTAATTTTAAAAGCCGGACAGTCTGTTTGAGCTAATCGGTTGCATCCTTGAACAGCGACAAGGGCGCACTCGCTTTCTCGTCCTTGACCAGCTTGGTCACGATATAGGTGAAGTAGCGCTCGATGCCGATATTCTGGTCCAAAAGACGGTCAATCAGCCGCTGATAACCATCAATGTCGCGCGCCACGATCATCAGAAAGTAGTCCACCCCACCGCCAACGGACCAGCAGGACACGATTTCGGGCAAGGCCAGGATGGCTCTCTCGAACCGGTCAAAATCGCTTTGTCGATGATTGCCCAGGGTAATCTGGACTATGACATGAGCAATCGGGGCTATTTTTCGATAGGCGATGCGCGCGTGATAGCCGGTCACAACACCGGCCTCTTCCAGCTTGCGCAGTCGCAGCCAGCAAGGCGTCGCCGAAAGCCCAACCTTCTCCGCCAATGCGAGCTTGGTGATCCGCGCATTCTCCTGAACGGCTGCGAGAATACGCAAATCGACGGCGTCCAGCTTCAAGGCGGCTTTCATTCTTTTGATCCAGCATCTGCAAACACTCCTGTTTTCATTGGCACGCCCCTGCTCTGCTGACAAGGCTCCGCCAGAGAAAAGTCGTTACAGATCAAAATTGTAATGATCCAATATAATTATTGACATGATAAGAATGGTCTTTCACACATAGAGCCAAGAACAAAAATCAGACATACGGGGAACGAGGATGCGGCCTTACGGCTTCGCACGTGTTGCATTATTGCGCCTTCTGTCCACTCATCCATCGCAGCGCTCAGCAAAACTTGGCGCGGCGTTCCCCGTCGCCATGACGCTATGAGAGGCAGCGCCATGCCAAGATTGGCCCGTGAAATGATTGGTCTTGACGATATCGAAGCAGCGCGTGAGAGGCTGCAAGGTCTCGTCGTGAGAACGCCGCTGACGCGCTCAGAGCATCTAAGCGAACTCACCGGCACTTCGGTTTATCTCAAACTGGAAAATTGGCAGACCACCGGCAGCTTCAAACTGCGCGGCGCGACCAACGCCGTCCTTAGCCTGTCGCCCGATGATCGCAAACGTGGACTTGTGACGGCGTCCACCGGCAATCACGGACGGGCTCTTGCCCATGCTGCTTCCAGTCAGGGATTGATCGCCACCATTTGCCTCTCATCGCTAGTGCCGCGCAACAAGGTCGATGCAATCCGCGATCTTGGTGCGGATGTGCGCATCGTCGGAAAATCCCAGGACGATGCGATGGACGAGGTGGTGCGTCTGGCCCACGAAAACGGAATGAATGTCGTCCCCCCATTTGACGATCAGCGCATTATTGCCGGACAGGGCACAATCGGCCTCGAAATCATTGACGACCAGCCTGACACCGAGATTGTTCTCATTCCTCTTTCGGGCGGGGGGCTCGCTGCGGGCATCGCCGCGGCTGTGAAAGCCCGGCTTCCTCATTGCCGTATCATCGGCGTTTCCATGTCTCGCGGTGCAGCCATGGATGCCAGCCTCAAAGCCGGTAAGCCGGTCAATGTCGAGGAACTGGAGACACTTGCAGATTCTTTAGGCGGCGGCATTGGGCTCGACAATCATTGGACTTTTGAGATGTGCCGCTCGCTGCTGGACCAAGTGATCCTGCTCGATGAGGAGGAGATTGCAGCGGGGATCAGGCATGCCGCAACACAGGAAGGTGAAATTATCGAAGGCGCGGGAGCGGTTGGCATCGGCGCCTTGTTGAGCGGCAGGATCAAGCCAACGGGGCCGACAGTCGTCATTGTTTCAGGTGGCAACATCGACCCTGAACAGCATCGCGCAATCGTGGAAGAGCGCTATCGGAGGGCTGGATGATGGCTGAAATGAGAATTCTCACCGAAGCCGATCTGCGGCGGATCATTGCCCTCGACATGGCAAGCGTGGCGTGCGTGGAAAATGCTTTTCAGGCGCTCGCCAGTGGCGGTGTCAGCATGCCGCCCATACTGCGACTGGACATCCCCGCCCAGCGGGGCGAAGTGGACGTGAAAACGGCTTACATTCCCGGGCTTGACAGTTTCGCCATCAAGGTGAGCCCCGGTTTCTTCAACAATCCGTCCATTGGTTTGCCTTCTACCAACGGGCTGATGATCCAGTTTTCAGCGAAGACCGGGTTGGTCGAGGCGCTCTTGCTGGATAATGGCTATCTGACCGATGTGCGCACTGCGGCTGCCGGTGCTGTCGCGGCAAAACACCTGGCGCGGGAAGACGCTCGTGTGGCTGCCATTTTCGGTGCAGGCATGCAGGCAGGGATGCAGCTTCAAGCGCTGACGCTCGTGCGTCCAATCTCCGAGGCGCGGATCTGGGCACGCAACTTCGACAGCGCACAAAAAGCCGCGCAGAGCTTTACCGAAAAGCTCGGAATACCCGTAACAGCAATCGCGGATGCGCAACAAGCCTGCGAAGGCGCGGATATTATCGTCACGACAACACCATCGGAAACGCCGCTCATCAATGCTGAATGGCTTGTACCCGGCCAGCACCTCACCGCGATGGGTTCCGATGCTGAACACAAGAACGAGGTTGATCCTGCCCTTTTTCGGCGACCGATCGTTTACATTGCAGACAGCCTCTCCCAAACGCGCAGGCTCGGGGAGTTGCATCATGCGATTGCGGCGGGGATTGTCGCTGCGGATGCTATTTTTCCAGAACTCGGCCAGATCGCTCTCGCTGCTTCTCCCTTCCAGCGGAAGGCAGAAGACATAACCTTCTGCGACCTCACGGGAACAGGCGTTCAGGACACGGCCATCGCTCGCCTTGCGACAGAGCGCGCCAGTGCGTGCGATGCAGGCACGAAAATCGATTCAACCAAAACTGCAGGAGCCAGCCGATGAGTGTGGAACTCAACTTCACCCGCGCGGAGTATGATCAGCGGATAGCAAAAACCCGTCGCGCCATGGAGAAGGCTGGCTTCGACGTCCTCATCGTCACCGACCCATCCAACATGCACTGGCTGACCGGCTATGACGGTTGGTCCTTCTATGTTCATCAATGCGTTGTGCTTTCGATGGAAGGGGAACCGATCTGGTATGGCCGCAGTCAGGATGGCAATGGTGCGAAACGCACTGCATGGCTCAGCCACGACAACATCGTCGGCTATCCCGACCACTACGTTCAGTCGCTCGAACGGCACCCTATGGATCTTCTGGCGTCGATACTGGATGAAAAAGGCTGGGGCACCAAGACCATTGCCGTCGAGCTGGACAATTACTGGTACACGGCTGCCGCTCATCACGCCTTGCAGAAACATCTGCCGAATGCCCGCTTCAAGGATGCGCAAGGACTGGTCAACTGGCAGCGCGCCGTCAAAAGCCCGACGGAAATCGACTATATGCGAAAAGCTGGTCGTATCGTTGAGGTTATGCATCAACGCATCGTCGACAAAATCGAGCCGGGCATGCGCAAATGCGATCTGGTTGCGGAAATCTATGATGCTGGCACGCGCGGCGTTGACGGTTTTGGTGGCGATTATCCCGCCATCGTTCCGTTACTGCCTTCCGGCCCCGACGCCTCCGCACCACATCTGACCTGGAACGATCTGCCGATGAAGAGCGGCGAAGGCACATTCTTCGAGATCGCCGGCTGCTACAAGCGCTATCATTGCCCTCTGTCGCGCACCGTATTCCTCGGCAAACCGACACAGGCTTTTCTCGATGCGGAAAAAGCCACGCTCGAAGGGATGGAGGCGGGACTCGCTGCGGCTCGCCCCGGCAACACATGCGAAGATATCGCCAATGGCTTCTTCGCCGTGCTGAAGAAATACGGAATTATCAAGGACAACCGCACCGGCTACTCCATCGGTTTGTCCTACCCGCCGGATTGGGGCGAACGCACGATGAGCCTGCGCCCCGGCGACCGCACCGAGTTGCAACCCGGCATGACCTTTCATTTCATGACAGGTCTCTGGCTCGAAACCATGGGGCTGGAAATCACCGAAAGCATCGTGATCACCGAAACAGGCGTTGAATGCCTGTCGAATGTGCCGCGCAAGCTCGTGGTCAAGAATTAGGACGCTGCGATGATGCACACCTCGCCCCCCTCTCGTCCCTCCCCGATCACGCCTACCGTCGATCTCAACCGCGACGGCGTTCAGCACGGACATCTGCGACTGCCGTGGTCCAGAGACGATTCCGCATGGGGATCGCTGATGTTGCCGATTTGTGTGATCCGCAACGGCGATGGTCCCACCGCCCTGTTGACCGGCGCCAATCATGGCGATGAGTATGAAGGGCCGGTCGCTCTCTATGATCTCGCAGCCAATCTGAAACCGGAAGAGATCAGGGGGCGGGTCATCATCGTACCTGCAATGAACTACCCTGCCTTTCTTGCGGGAACGCGAACATCCCCCATCGACAAGGGCAATCTCAACCGCAGTTTCCCCGGGCGTCCCGATGGCACCGTTACCGAAAAGATTGCCGACTATTTCACCCGCTACCTTCTGCCAGCGGCCGATATCGTCATGGATTTTCACTCCGGCGGACGGACACTCGATTTCCTGCCCTATGCAGCCGCACACGCCTTGCCCGATACGGCGCAGGAACTCCGCTGCTTTGCGGCAGTCAAAGCCTTTTCGGCTCCTTTCTCGATGCGGATGATCGAGATTGATGCTGTCGGCATGTACGACACGATAGCGGAAGAAGCGGGCAAGGTGTTTGTCACGACGGAGCTTTCCGGCGGCGGCACGATTTCTGCCCGGACGGCTTCCATAGCCAAGCGCGGCATTCGCAACCTTTTGCGCCACGCAGGCATTCTCCAAGGAGAGGTGGAGCTGTCACCGACAACGTGGCTCGATATGCCGTCGCAGGAATGCTTCGGTTTTGCCGATACCGAAGGTTTGCTTGAACCTTTGGTCGATCTCGGAGCGGAAATACGCAAAGGCGACGTCATTGCGCGCGTCCATACTGTAACCCGCACAGGCGTCGCTCCACGGGAATATCGCGCCGCGCTCGATGGAATTCTCGCAGCGCGGCACTTTCCTGGTCTCATCAAAATGGGGGATTGCCTGTCGGTCATCGCCACGATCAGCGAGGAGCCGTCTCCGGGATAAACCGATCAATAACGCCAACTGACAAGCCGGACAACAAAACAACCGGCGTTCATAAAGAGGAGTGAACACGATGCGCATGAAACGTCATACAATTTCCGCTCTGTTTTCGGCAGCTGCGATCTTGTCCCTCACGCTTCCGTCACAAGCTGTCACCATTGACGATCTCAAGGGTGCGGGCTTTGTTCGTGGAGCGACAGCCAATGAAGTGCCTTACGGTTATATGGACGAGAGCGGCGCCGCCAAGGGTATAGGCCCGGACGTCGCCGCCGCAATCTTCAAGAAACTTGGAATTGAGGAAATCGACTGGACGGTTACCCCGTTCGGTTCGCTCATTCCCGGCCTGAAGGCCAAGCGGTTCGAGTTCGTCGCCGCCGAGCAGAATGTCCTGCCGGACCGCTGCAAACAGGTCCAGTTCACCGTCGCAAATTCGAGTTACGGTGAAGGTCTTCTGGTGCCCAAGGGCAACCCGAAAAACATTCATTCCTATGAGGACATCAAGAAAGATCCATCGCTGAAAGTCGCGATCGTCTCCGGTGCGGACCAGATCGACTTCCTGCATGGAATGGGCATCGATGAATCCCAGATCGTCATGATCCAGGGCAATGCCGATGCGCCATCGACAGTCCAGACCGGGCGCGCCGATGCCTATGCGGCAACGGAACTGACGGTCGCCAAGCTGGTCGAAAATTCACCGGAACTGGAACAGGCGCATCCGTTCACCGATCCGGTTGTCGACGGCAAGTCTGCCAGAAGTTTCGGCGCGTTCAGCTTCCGTCCAGAAGACAAGGAGTTCTACGAAGCTTTCAACAAGGCGCTCATCGAGTTCAAGAAGACTGACGACTACAAGAAAATCCTGATGACTTATGGGCTTAGTGAGGAAAGCGTAGAAGCGGCACGAACGGTGGATACAGCCAGCCTATGCAACGCAAAGTAAGTTGATTTGCTGCCCGTCGAACCGTTCACGGCTCGGCGGGCATTGTCTCATCTCAATCGGGAGACGATCATATGCATTGGACGGAATATCTTCCCGCCCTTTTCAAGGGAGCGCAAATCACAGCCATTCTTGCCCTCAGTTCGATGGCTATCGGCACAGTACTGGCATTTTCCGCCGGAATTGCCCGGTTCGCGGGTGGGCCGATCCTGTCCGCGATTGCGGTGATCTATATCGAGATATTCCGCGGCACGTCGCTGCTCGTGCAGCTTTTCTGGCTCTACTACGCCTTGCCACTGATCGGCATTTCCTTTGATCCGATTACAACCGGCATCATGGGCCTTGGACTCAATATCGGTGCTTACGGCGCAGAAGTGGTTCGCGGTGCGTTACAGGCGGTGCCGGAAGCGCAACATGAAGCCGCCCGAGCGCTCAATTTCAGCAGGGGCCATACCTTGTTTCATGTCATCCTTCCGCAAGCGGTGGTCGAAATGATGCCGGCCTTCGGCAATCTTGCCATCCACAATCTAAAGGACACCGCCCTTGCTTCGCTCATTGCGATCAGTGACCTGACCTTCCAAGCGCAACGCCTGCGAAACCTGACATTGGACAGCGTGACAATCTACTCACTGACCCTGCTCGGCTATTTCGCAATGGCGCTCTTACTGGCAGCGGCCATTCGCTCGCTGGAGCGGCGTCTGAGACGCCAGACCATGGCTGGAGGTTTCGCATGATCTACGGTTACGCCTGGGACACCTCATCCACACTCTCATTCGCGATTTCCATTCTGCCAATTCTGGCGATTGGTCTTACTGTAACCCTGAAAGCCGCCGCCACCGGGTTTGCAATCGCGCTGGTACTCGGCCTCGTTTTTGCGCTTCTGCGCCGCAGCCCATACAAGATGATCTCCTGGCCAACGGCAGTTGTGGTGGAATTCCTGCGTGATACGCCGCTGCTGGTACAGCTGTTTTTCCTGTATTACGTGCTACCGGTTTACGGCATCGTGCTGCCTGCCTTTCTGACTGGCGCCCTGGCCCTTGGTCTTCAATATTCAGCCTATACGTCGGAAGTTTATCGTGGCGGCATCGAAGCCATCCCGCGCGGACAATGGGAAGCAGCACGCGCGCTGAATCTCACGCCCTGGCGCACCTATCGCGATATTGTCATTCCGCAAGCTATACCCCGGATCATCCCGGCCATGGGCAATTACCTCGTCTCCATGCTGAAAGAGACGCCTGTGCTGTCAGTGGTCAGTATTGTCGACATGCTGAACCTCGCCAATCTGATCGGCGACCGCACCTTCGAATATCTGGTGCCTCTGTCGATGGTGGGCCTGATTTTCCTCGCGCTGACCTTGATATGCTCGGCACTCATACGCCTGCTCGAACGTACACTTCCAAAAAACGGGATCGCTCTCAAATGACCCAGGAAATTATCCGCTTTCAGGACGTAACCAAGCGCTTCGGAGCGCTGACCGTACTGGATCGCTTCAATTTTTCCGTCAGAACAGGCGAAAAAGTCACCCTTATCGGCCCCTCGGGCTCGGGAAAATCGACGGTTCTTCGTATCCTCATGACGCTCGAGCCGTTTCAGAAGGGCACGCTTGAGCTTGCAGACATGCCTTATCACGAGCCGAACGGCAAAGGTCACTTTCAGGCCAGCGAAGCCCATTTGCGCAAGATCAGGTCGCATGTCGGCATGGTGTTCCAGAGCTTCAATCTGTTTCCGCACATGTCGGTGCTGCGCAACATCATCGAGGCCCCGGTTCACGTTCTGGGTATGAAGCGCGCCGAAGCGGAAGCCCGCGCACTCGACCTGCTCTCTCTCGTGGGATTGACCGACAAGAAGGACCATTATCCTTCGCAGCTATCAGGAGGCCAGCAGCAACGTGTCGCCATCGCCCGCTCGCTTGCCATGCGCCCACGCGTACTCCTGTTTGACGAACCCACCTCCGCGCTTGATCCTCAGCTCGTCGGAGAAGTGCTGTCCGTCATTCGCAGTCTGGCACAGGAGCACGATCTGACCATGCTCCTTGTCACGCATGAAATGCGATTTGCCCGGGAAGTATCCGACCGCGTTTGCTTCTTCGATAAGGGACGCATCTGCGAACAAGGTACGCCGGAACAGATATTTCAGGCCCCAAGCGAGGCGCGTACCAAAGAGTTCCTGCAATCAGTACTCTAGGCTGTAGTGACGAATTAACTTACGGTTCGGCGTTGGTGTATTTTTCTGCTGAACTAGGCGATCGATCCCACATCGTAAACAGGCGGCAATTGCGCAAAGGTCTCACGGATGGTCTCAAGTGCCGTCTGCAAAGCCGAGCGAGAAAGCCTTCCCCCCAGGCAGATGCGAATGCCGCCGCCTCCACGGTCGGCACCGGCCACAAATGGGTCCGATGGCGTGACCGCAACACCTTTGCTGGCAAGCGCGCGCACCAGCCCATCCTCAGACCAGTTGCGAGGTATTTTCAGCCAGGCGCAGAGCGATAACGGATTGCTGCCCGCCACATTCGAACCCAGGATTTCGGTTACTTGTGCCTGCCGGGATCGCAACTCGCTGCGCTGGATTTTAATCAATTCCACCGCCGTGCCATCCTCGATCCAACGGCTCGCCATCTCACCCATGAGATTAACACCGCTCCAGCTTGTAACGCGCAGAATGGATGTAACCCGGATGGAATATTGCGTCGGAACAACAAGATAGCCCGTACGCAAGCCGGTCATCACCGTCTTGGTGAAACTTGTAACAAAGAAGCCAAGGTCGGGCAGCAGCTCCGGCATCGAAGGCAATTTATCTTCAAGGATGGGTTTATAAACCTCATCCTCGATAACACAGACATCGTAGCGCCGCGCGATTTCTGCGATGGCGATGCGACGCCCTGCCCCCATCAGATGGCTGGTCGGATTGCCCAGTGTCGGGATCATCACAAGCGCACGGACGTCACCAGCCTTGCAGGCGGTTTCAAAAGCATCGGGTAGAATGCCCTGTTCATCAATCGGAAGCCCACGCAGAGTAAATCCGAGCACATTGGCAAGACCTATAATGCCGTGGTCGGTCAGGCTTTCCGTGAGCACGACCTCCCCAGGCTGAACGACAGCAGCAACCGCGAGAAACAGCCCATGCGCAGCGCCGTTGGTGATGATGATCCGGCCCGGATCGACATCCACCGACAGATCGCGCAGCCAATCGCGTGCGATAGCGCGATGCCTATCCAATCCCGCTATCGGACGGCAAGGACGCATGAAACTCGCATTGTCTGAATGGCTCATTTCTTCGAGCAGGCGACGCGAAGCATTCTCATGCGCTTCTGTATAAACCGCCCGAATAATCGATAGATCCGCCGTTCCACTAGGATCGCGATCCAGCATGAACCGGTCCGCTCGCTCCGTCACCCGGTTGCAGACATAGGTTCCCCGACCAACCTCGCCACGCAGATAACCACGCCGTTCGGCTTCCTTGTAACTGATGCTGACCGTCTGCACCGAAAGTCCGAGCTTGTGAGCCAAATCCCGATGGGTCGGCATACGCATGGAGGGTTGAAGAATGCCCTTTTCAATATCATCGACTATTTTTTCGGTCAGAAGTCGGTGCTTGGTGACGCCCTTGCGCATTTCCAAAATAGGTTCCCACATGCGTCTACCGGCTCCATCATGACATATCGAAAATTGTCTTATTATACTGAATTAATACCATGACATTCCAGTTAAAACAGCACATAGGGAGAAGTTCTCCCGCT
Source organism: Hyphomicrobiales bacterium (assembly GCA_900473915.1). Classification (GTDB taxonomy): domain Bacteria; phylum Pseudomonadota; class Alphaproteobacteria; order Rhizobiales; family Rhizobiaceae; genus Brucella. Next base: position 19,077 of record UCNG01000014.1, read on the forward strand.
AGTGAAAGTCACTGTCGTGGCCATCGAAAACATGAAATTGCGCGCGCAATATCCGGCCCAGAATAATATCGGAAGTCAGCAATATTGTTTCATAGAAGATGACAAGCCCATCAAAACAAGCTATTGATAGATAAAGCGATTTCTATCGTTCGCCCATATACGTCGTTCCTCGCCGCCGGACGAAATGCGCATGAATGAAAAACGGAACCCGACGGTTTCCAAGCCGCAAAATCCAGCCAAATCGTTCCTGGAAAATGAACGTCCCACGCTGAAGACAATCGCATTCATGACTGGTCTGGGCGTAACCACGGTTTCACGCGCCTTGAAGGACGCGCCTGAAATTGGTCCCGAAACCCGCAAACGTGTGCAATTGATCGCGAGGCAGATCGGCTATCGCCCCAATCGTGCTGGTGTACGCCTGCGAACCGGCAAAACAAACGTCATTGCGCTGGTTCTTAACACGCAAGATGAAATCATGGGGTTCACCAGCCAGGTCATTCATGGCGTTGCGGATGTACTTGCCGAAACGCAGTACCATCTCATTCTGACGCCCTATTTTCATTCACGGGCGCCGATTGAACCTATCCGCTATATCGTCGAGACAGGCTCAGCCGACGGAATTATATTCTCACGCACCGAACCGGACGACCAACGCGTCCATTATCTGACCCAACATGATTTTCCGTTCGCCACCCACGGCCGCACCGATACGGGCATTGAGCATCCTTATCACGACTTTGATAATTTCACCTTTGCACTGGAGATGGTCGGCAAACTGACGGCGCTTGGACGAAAACGGCTTGCCCTGCTGACACCGCCAGCACACCTCACCTATTACCGGCATATGGTCGGTGGGTTTTACGAGGGGCTGCGCACCTTTCATTGCAGTGGATCCCCCCTTGAAGGGGTCGATCTCGATACGCCGCTTGACGATTTGCGGCTACACATTGCTCAACTGATGAAAAGAGCAGATCGGCCCGACGGGATCATCTGCTCGGGCAGTGCCGCCGCCTTGGCACTCGTTGCGGGTATCGAAGATGCCGGAATGAACATTGGCAATGAAGTCGATGTAGCCGCCAAACAGTCGACCGAAATTTTGCACTGGTTTCGCCCGGGGCTGATTGTCGTTGAGGAAAGTTTCAAGCTCGCCGGACAACAACTTGGTAAAGCCATCCTGGGCCGGATCAACGGCAAGGACATCAAGTCCTTACAGACAATAGGATAAAATGGGTGGAGGCCACCCCAATCCCGCAGGATTGGGACAGCCTCCAATCGCTCGGGAGGAGCGATGCAAGTCAACATGCCTATCTCTTTGTTTTTACGAATTATCCTACGCAAAACCGCTTCGCACTTTTGCAGGAAATGCTCTAAGCAAGGCCTCTGCGGCAGGTATATCAAGTGCTTCCGGGCGCGTGCAGCGGGTTTCAATGTCGACGAAACGCTTTTCTTCGCCTGATTTGAGAATAGCCAACATGACCTCGACCCCATGCAGTGCACGTTCCAAAGAACAACGCATGTCGCGGCCATCCAAAATGGCGGCTGCCATATCCGCCAGTCCCGCCGCCCGATAGTTCGCCATCATTCCTTGCAAGTGCTGCTCATTGGCGATTCCAAAGGGATGTTCCCAGTCTTCTACTGGTACGGCTTGTTCACCCGGCTTCGCTATCTGGACTTCCCCGCCGAAAAAATTCGGGTCCGGCAGATAGAGCGATCCTTCGGTGCCGTATAGTTCCATGTTCGCATGGCGGTGCGCCCATACATCCCAACTCGCTGAAAGCGTTATTGTTGCACCTTGCTCGAATTCGAGCAGCGCGTGGATTGTCGTTGGCGTCTCCACAGGAATGGTTTCGCCACTGCGCGGCTCGGAACTGATCGTCCGCGTCGGTGTCGCCATGGAAGTCAATGCTGCGACCCGCTTCACAGGCCCGATAAGATTGACGAGATTGGCGATATAATAAGGCCCGAGATCGAGTATCGGACCGCCGCCGTGCTTGAAGAAAAAGTCCGGGTTTGGATGCCAATGCTCCATCCCGTGGCTCATGACATGGCATGTACCCGAAGTGATGCGACCGACATGCCCGCTATCGATTTCGCGCCGCGCCAGCTGGTGCGCGCCGCCGAGAAACGTATCTGGAGCGCATCCGACCTTGAGGCCACAACCATCGGCAAGCGCCTTCAGTTCCAGCCCCTGCTCCATCGAAAGAACCAGAGGCTTTTCCGAATAGGTATGCTTGCCTGCTGCCAGTATCTGCTTGGTCACGGCATAGTGGGCATCTGGAATTGTCAAGTTGACGACGATATCGATATCATCATTCTGAAGCAGTTCTTCGATGGTCTGCACCTTTACACCGAACTCGTCTGCGCGCGCATTTGCTGCCGCCAGATTGATATCTGCGCAAGCCCTTATTTCGATGTTTCGAAACATCGGTGACAGCCGCAAATATGCGGCAGATATATTGCCGCAACCGATAATCCCGACACCAAGGCTCCCGGTCATCTCGTTCTCCAACCTAGAAGTTTCTTACGGTTTCGATGGAACGCCTCGCAAATCGTCTATCGTCCGACGGATTGTCGTGTTCCATGATGAAATAGCGGGCGGGCGTCTTGCGCAAAGCCGTGAACAGGGCAGCCCAGTCGACGGTCCCGTGACCAACATCTTCCCAACCGTCTTCGTCGGCTTTTTCACCATTCACCGCGATGTCTTTCACATGAACTGCAAGTATCCGGTCGCCATAATGCTCGATCCATTCAAACGGATCGGCACCAGCTTTGGCGATCCAGGCAATATCAGCCTCCCAGGCTAGGTCAGCTGAAGCATTGAGAATGTGTTCTTGCGGCACGGAACCGTCGGCCAAAGGCTCGAATTCGAAATCGTGATTGTGCCAGCCAAACGCATAGCCCGCCTTGCGATAAGGCTCGCCAGCTGCCGCCACACGTCTGCCGAACTCCTGCCAGCCAGCTACGCTATCCGGGCGGCGATCTGCATCGAGATAAGGACAGAAGATCGCCTTCATATCGGCGACCTTGGCAATCTCCAGAACGCGGGCCACTTCATTTTCCAGCATATCCAGACCAAAATGGCCGGTAGGCATGGCAAGCCCAAGTTCGTCGAGTTCCTTCTTTAATTGAACGGGATCGCCATAAATCGCTCCATATCCTTCTACCCGGCGGTAGCCGAGGTCACGCAACATCGTCAGTGTACGCTCCAGCGGCTGGAAATTGCGGGAGCTGTAAAGTTGGTAGGAATATCCGTTCATTGTCCTCATCCTTGAAATCTATCCCGAATTGTGACGGGCTTTTTTCCTGACAAATCATCCCGGCGGTCCGAAACTGCTTTCGGACCGGCAACTGAAAGCCAATTGTTTCGTCTCTGGTCGACGGCCCTTATGGGACGCGTTTTTCGCTGTTCATCTAGAGCCTCTCCTCCGTTTGGGCATCGAAAAGCGACAGGGCATCGGGTTTAAAGCCGATCCTGACCTTCTCGCCCGCCCGGTAGCGTTTACCGCCCTCCACTCTCGCGGATAGGGGATGCCCGTTCAGGCGAAGCCAGACCAAACTGTCGGCGCCCATAGGCTCATCCAGATCAACGATGGCTTCAAAGCCGTCCTCCGCGTTAAGCCTGACATGCTCCGGACGAATGCCGAGCGTGGCCTTCTGTCCCTGCTTTGGTGCGCCGTCATACCCCTCCAGCCCTACGACCGTCTGCCCGATGTGGAATGCCGGCTTTCCCTCTGTGGCGGCAATTTCACCGGAGAAGAAATTCATCGATGGCGAACCCAGGAACCCTGCGACAAACCGGTTCTTCGGGCGGTTGTAGATCGTTATCGGGTCGGCCAGTTGCTGGACCACGCCACCTTTCATCACGGCAATGCGATCCGCCAGCGTCAGGGCTTCAATCTGGTCGTGGGTAACGTAGATCATTGTGTTACCGAGCTTTTGATGAAGGCGTTTGATCTCGACCCGCAGCTCCGAACGCAGCTTTGCATCAAGATTGGAAAGCGGCTCATCGAACAGAAACACATCCACATCGCGCACCAATGCACGGCCGATTGCAACACGCTGACGCTGACCGCCAGACAATGCCGAAGGTTTGCGTTGCAGCAGGGATTCGATCTGGAGAATTTCGGCAGCACGTTTGATGCGTTTGTCGATCTCACCTTTTGGCAGACCGGCGACGCGCAACCCGAAAGAAAGGTTCTTTTCGACGGTCATTTGCGGATAGAGCGCGTATGATTGAAACACCATGCCGACGCCGCGATCCTTTGGTTCATCCCAGGTAACATTGCGCCCCTTGATGAAGATGCTGCCTTCGGAAATATCGAGAAGCCCCGCCACACAATTGAGCAGCGTGGATTTTCCGCAGCCGGAAGGCCCGAGAAGCACGAGAAACTCACCCTCCCCGATTTCCAGATTGAGATTTTGCAGCACATTGACCGAGCCGAAAGCGAGTGACAGGTCCTGGATGGAAACGCTTGAATTCATGAAATCATCCCTTCACTGCGCCCGCGGCGATACCGCGAACAAAATAACGGCCGGAGAGGAAGTAAACGAGCAGTGGCACGGCACCGGTCAGAATGGTTGCGGCCATATTGACGTTGTATTCCTTCACGCCTTGCATGGAATTGACGATGTTATTCAGCTGCACGGTCATCGGAAAATTCTGCGTTCCGGCAAAGACCACGCCGAACAGAAAGTCGTTCCAGATACCGGTTACCTGCAAAATGATCGCGACAACGAAAATCGGCAGCGACATCGGCAGCATGATTTGAAAGAAAATTCGCCAGAATCCGGCACCGTCCACGCGAGCCGCCTTGAATAATTCCGGCGGCAAACCGGCAAAATAATTGCGGAATAGCAGCGTCAGGATGGGCATGCCGAAAATGGTATGAATAAAGACAACTCCGGTCAGAGTGCCGAAAATTCCCAGCTCACGTGTGATGATAACGAGCGGGTAGAGCATGACCTGATACGGAATGAAGGCGCCGAACAGCAGGACCGCGAAGAAGATTTCCGATCCCTTGAACTTCCAGTTTGCCAGCGCATAGCCATTGACCGATGCTATCGCAATGGAAACGATCACACTTGGAATAGTGATCTTTACCGAATTCCAGAATCCTGCGCTGAGCCCTTCGCAATAAAGGCCGGTGCATGCCTGGCTCCAGGCCTTGACCCATGGTTCGAATGTTATTTCGACCGGTGGCGCAAAGACGTTGCCTAGCCGGATTTCAGGCATGCCCTTCAGGGATGTGATAACCATCACATAAAGCGGCAGCAGGTAGTAGACAGCAGAAACAAACAGAATGCTGTAAAGCATGATGGTGGCAGGCGCGAAGCGCCGTTTCGGCTTGCGACCCCAAGGCTGTGATGTCTGTTTTCGTGCCAAATGTGGTTGGGTGGCTAAAGCCTCGGTTTCATTCGGCATTTTCCCATTCACAACAGCTTCCGTCATCCTGCTTTCCTCCGGCTAAACCCAAGCATCGTCCACGGAACGACGATGATCAAAACGGTAGTCAGCATGACTGTGGAAGCGGCAAGTCCCTGCCCCAGATTGGCCCAGCCGAACATGAAGTCGTAGACATATTTTGCCGGTACTTCCGATGCGATACCCGGACCGCCATTGGTCATGGCGACAACCAGGTCATAGAGTTTGACGATGCCCGTCGCGATCAACACCACGGTTGTCACAAGAACGGGACGCATCATCGGCAGGATGATGAACAGATAGGTTTTCCATTTCGGGATGCCGTCTACCCGCGCGGCCTTCCAGATTTCCTCATCGACACTACGCAGTCCCGCCAACATCAGAACCATGACAAGCCCTGTCATCTGCCAAAGCCCGGCAATGACAATCGCATAAATGACAGAGGTGCGGCTCGACAGGATCGCCATATGGAAATTTTCGAATCCGATATCGCGAATTACTTTCTCCAGCCCGAGTTGGGGATTGAATATCCACTGCCAGACAAGACCCGTCACGATAAACGAAAGGGCATAAGGATATAGAAAGATCGTGCGAAACGTGTTTTCGAAGCGGATTTTCTGGTCCATCAGTGCCGCAAGAACAAATCCGATCATGAGCGCAAAGCTCATGCATAAGACACCATAAATCGCAAGGTTACTGATGGACACATGCCAGCGGGTTGCAGAAAACAGCCGTATGTACTGGTCAAAGCCCACAAAGTTCCATGTCGGCAGCGACTTTGAAGATGTGAACGAATAAAGGACTGTCCAGAGCGTACAACCGATAAAGACCACGAGAACCACCGCGATCATCGGAAGTGCCGCAAGCTTCGCGTTCAGATTTCGGAATATGCGGGGGGGCCTTCGACGTTTGCCCTCTTCCATGACTGCCATTGCTATCCTTCCAATCCCGATTTTCGGAAAGTCCCGCGCGCAGTTCCCATCGACCGCTCGGAACTTGAGTGTCACTACTGTGCCTGCTCAATGATCTCCGCAAAGCGTTCCTGAATTTCGTCCACTGTCATGTCGGGATTGGAGAAAAACTCGACTGCCAGACTTTCGATCTGTCCCTGAGTATCCGGTGCGCGCAACTGCTCACCGGACGGAACGATATTGTCCGGGTTCTTCAAGATCTCGATGCCTGCACGCATGCAAGGCGAGGCTGCCTCCAGATCGACATCGCCACGGATCGGCAGAGAACCTTTGGCAAGATTGAAGGCAACCTGCGTATCCTTGGAGACAAGCATGCTGGCCAGCTTCATCTGCGCTTTCGTAACTTCCGGGTCCTTGTTCTTCGGAAAGTAGATTGCATCGCCGCCAGTACTCAAATTCGTCCGGAGACCAAGACCAGGCAGACAGTTATAATCCTTGCCCGCAACCTTACCGGCCATGCCGAACTCGCTCTGTGCCCAATCACCCATGATCTGAGCACCAGCACGTCCAGTCAGCACCATATTGGTTGCCTCATTCCATGAACGACCGACATAGCCGGGGTCGGCCAGCGAGCGCGCCTTGGCGAAAGCTTCGAAGACCTTTCTCATTTCCGGACCGCGCGCTGCTTCGGCGTCCTTGTCCCTATTGACCTTCAAATGGAGATCTTTACCCCCAACCGCGATTGTCAGAATGGTCAATAAGCCGTTCACCTGCCAGCCATCCCCGGTTGCCAGCGGCACGATGTTCTTTTCCCTCAACTTTGGAGCTGCATTAATGAGCTCATTCCAGTTTTTCGGGGGCTCAATTCCGGCATCGCGGAACACTTTCGGATTGACCCACAACCATTCAGTGGAATGAATGTTCACCGGCACACAATAGAGGCGTCCTTCAAAAGTACAGGATTCAAGAAGACTTTTCGGACGAATAAAGTCAGCCCACCCCTCCTTCTGTGCAAGTTCGGTCAGGTCCGTCATCAAGCCGCCCCGGATCAACTCCTCGGCTTGTCGTCCGTGATTGAGCTGGGTCGCCCCCATGGGATTACCGCCGAGAATACGGCTGATGATGATGGGGCGCGCGGTGGCGCCGCTACCGGCAATGGCGCCATCAACCCATTTGTCACCGCCAAGCGCATCGAACTTTTCAGCCAAAATCTTGACAGCGGCAGCTTCCCCGCCAGACGTCCACCAATGCGTAACTTCCAGATTGGCCGCTGAGGCTGGACCAGCCGCCGTTAACGTCGTCATAGCCAGGCAAGTCGATGCAATGAGAACCTTGGATATTCCATTCCGCATTCCATATCCTCCCAAATCTGAAACGTTACAGGTAATGGTATTCTAAACATCCTTACTTGCAAGCCCCTATTTCGTTCTCCCCGGTTTCTATCTGGCCCCATATTTAATATGTTGAATATGCGTAGCTTTTTTAGCCAGCACTTTCTTTATGGAGAAAAGAATTCTTTGCCTAAATTTCTGACGAAATTTACCAAGTCGTACATAAGAAGATAAACTGAAACGTTACAGATTCCAAGCCAATAGAAAGGGCGTCTGGTGAGACACCCTTTCATATATTTCGATACGGACTTGAATCAGGCAGCCTTGCTCACAAGCCCGTGCGGATCGAGAACGAATTTCTTCGCGGCGCCATGATCGAAACTCTCATAGCCCTTTGGGGCATCCTCAAGCGAGATGACCTGCGCGTTGACGATTTCCGCAATATTCAGACGTCCGTGGAGGATAGCCTGCATCAATTGGCGATTATACTTCAGGACCGGCGTCTGGCCGGTATGGAACGATTGCGCCTTCGCCCAGCCTAGCCCGAAGCGAAGTGACAGGCTTCCATGTTTGGCTGCTTTATCAACCGCGCCCGGATCTTCGGTGACGTATAGGCCGGGAATACCGATCGCCCCGGCAGGGCGCGTTATCTCCATCATCTGGTTCAATACGATTGCCGGTTGCTCGCCGCCGCTGTGACCGCGCGCCTCAAATCCGACCGCATCGATGGCGCTATCGACTTCGTTACTGCCCGTGACCTCTGCAATCATGTCGCCAAGCCTATCGCTGGCCGAAAGATCAATGGGTTCAAAGCCTACCTTGCGCGCATGATCGAGGCGCTCCTTGTTGAAATCACCGATCATGACAACTGCCGCACCGAGGATGCGCGCAGATGCGGCAGCGGCCAGCCCCACCGGCCCTGCCCCCGCGACATACACCACCGAGCCCACACCGACGCCAGCCTTGACCGCACCGTGAAAGCCGGTCGGCAAAATGTCGGAAAGCATGGTCAGGTCGCGGATTTTCTCCATTGCCTGTTCGCGATCAGGAAATTTCAGCAAATTGAAATCCGCATAGGGAACCATGACATAGCGGGCCTGCCCGCCAATCCAGCCACCCATATCGACATATCCATATGCACCGCCTGCGCGCGACGGATTGACCGTCAGGCAAACGCCTGTGTCCTGTGACTTGCAGCAGCGGCAACGTCCGCAAGCGACGTTGAACGGCACCGAAACGATGTCGCCGACGTCGAGCATTTCGACATCGCTGCCCTTTTCGATGATTTCACCGGTAATTTCATGGCCGAGTACGAGACCCGGCATGGCAGTGGTGCGCCCACGAACCATATGCTGATCGGAACCACAAATATTGGTAGAAATTACCTTCAGTATGACGGCGTGTTCCAGTTTTCGCCCGTCCGGTGCCGCCAATGCTGGATCTTCAATATCGCGAACTTCGACTGCGCCGGGTCGCAAATAAACGACGCCACGGTTCCTGCTCATGTCTACCTCCTCCAGGTCGAACAACACTGACAGATTTCAAACAATGCAATGATCGATAGTTTCCGGGCTTGGATCAAAAGATGCCCGCTTGGAGGAGGTTACAGACAGAAAACGCACCGCTCAGTCTCAATCGCGACACGTCTCATTCAAATTGACCTTCAGAAGATAGCCTGCTGGCGATCAGTACGTGGAAGCCTCCACATGACCCGCGTCTTCGTCGAACATAAAGGCTGGCCCCACAATGCGCACATTACGGTCGCTTATAGGAGCAAAAGACGTTGCGGACACATCGGGCTCGTCATTGCGCGCCGGGCGTTTGTCAGGCATGGGCACGACGACATTTTTGAAGGCGCGGCCAGCTGTGCTGCTTGCACGCAGTTCACTGACCTTGTTGACATAACCAGCCCAGTCACACCTTTTGAATTCCAGATCGCCTTGATAATTGTAGGCCGTTGGCAGCTCGACGTAGGGCTTGCCGCTGGAAACGGAGATCATTTCCGAGGTTTCGCCGTTCGGATCGTTCAAAATATAGAGATCGACATTTTCGCCCTGGCAGATGAAACGGCATTGCGCCATTGTTTCTGCAATATTATCGGATTTTTGAAACTGCGAATGCGGGGCCGGAAACAGATAGCCGTCTGACAAGCGCACGCAGTACGTTAATGCGCCCTTCACGCCATTCGGAACCCATGGCTTGCTGTTCGTGGCGGGCGATGAAGTTTTGGGACGATCCAGTTTGACTTTCGTCGCCTGCCGTGCCGCCGGCTGTTCCGTACATGACTGAGAAGAAAGCGACCTTGATGGGAGCCGCCGCTGGATTTCAGCAATCTGTTGGGCAAGATCACGGCATGGGTTGAAGAACCCTCCGCGTTCATCGCCTCCCTTGCAGCCACGGCTGCGTTCCATCGCGCGCAGGGCAGAAAGCTGGCGTTGCGTCATCAAATCCGCGGCACCGGCTGCGCGCACGCAGGATGCGGCAGCCAGTTGCGGATAGCAAAACAACCCAATAAAGAGCAGCATGGCGAAAGATTTTGTCACAACGACACCTGTAAAAACCTGTGACTTCTAACGATTATCTTGCCGACAGGAGGTGAAGCGGTCTTTCCGTTTCCGAACTGCCGCGTTTGGAGTTCAGCACTTCATCCGGATTCATTTCCGATACCAAAGCGGCTAGCGCCAGACGTAGATATAGAGGCGCGTCAGTCCGATCAATGGCCTTTAGGGCAACTCGCGAAATACCGAGAGAGTGAGCCAGCTCCTGCTCGGATGTGTTCAGGGATGCACAGATTCTCGCGAGCTTTTCGTATGCGCGTCTACCCATTAGTGTTGTTCCCTCCTCTAAAATCCGGCGATCAATTCCGGTCGCCATTGTTTTTACCATTTTATATTCAGTCCCAGATTGCCTTCCCATATCCGGTTGCGCTCGCCGCCGAGATTGGTCGTATAATCCGCTGTCGCAAACAGGCTAGCCTTTTCGGTGATATCCAAGGTTATGCCGCCCCCCAGTTCCAACGAAGTGCCCTTGAGGTCGGTTGCAATCGGATCGGTGGCAAAACGCACTGTCTGGTCCGACGAGAAATTTTGCCAAAGATTGGCTTTCAAATAGGGCCGCAGCTTTCCGATCGATGTTTCCTGTTTGCCTTGCAGCCTGAACCCGATCCGGCCCGTCCATGCATCGTCAGTATCAAACGATATCGAAGAATAGCGATCAGCCTGATCGTCAAGCGAAAGGTGCTGCCAGATCAATTGCGCCTGTGGCTCCAGTGTCCAGCTTTCGCTCAAGGCAATTGGATATCCTCCTTCAAGCGAAGCGGTAATGCCATGCCCGTCGAGATCGATGGTCTGCCCCTCATTTGAGCTCGCATCCCCGCCAAACCAGGTTCCCATCAGTATGGTGTCCAGATACCAGCCGCGAGGGCCTATATGAGTCCAGTACCCGCCAAAACTCGTACCCGTAACATTGAGATCGCCGACAGCGAGATCGTGCCAGCCGAGCGCTTGCCCGGTAATGTCACCGCTTGCACGCGCATAACCGAAAAACAGGCCGAAACGGTCAAAATGTCCGCTGCTCGTTTCCCGACCCAGAATATCTTGTCCGGCCTGAATAGCAAAGAGCTTTCCATCAAACCCAGGGGCAACCGTACCCCGCCATTTACTGTCGATATCCTGCCCGAAAGTCCGCGCCCAACTCGCAGGAAAATATCCATCCGCCTCAAGCAGCTCTTGTTCGCCGCGGCGCTCATGAAAGGTGCCCAGAGTTGAAAGCGCGAGATGATGCGCGACGGGCGGCAAAGCCGAATAAACGGGAACTTCCGTACGATAAAGCGGGACCACTTCGCCCTGAACCGGTGTCGCACCCGGCTGAGGTATCTCTGGCGCGCCGGGATTGTCACCCGGCACAGGAGGCGGGCCGCTCCCTGGCACCAAGGTGGACCGCAGATACCAGTTTTCGCTTGTATTTGCCGTTACGCCGCCCTTGAACAGGAAGTATTCGTAGGCACCGGCCGCGGCACGGCCATTCAGCGAGAATGCGTTCTGGCTGGTGGAGGCTCCATTCAATGCTTGCACGACCATAATGCCGTCCGCATTCGTTGCAGCGCCTGCCCCGCCAACATTCGTGACTGAAACACTGGTGCTGCCTGACGCAGTGCCTGTATCGATCACGAGTTTATCTGACGGGGAATTATCGGACCCGAGAATGGTATCAATAGACAGAACACCGTTCTGCCCGACATAATTGCCCTTGATCGTAAATGTATCGACGGCACTCGGCGCACCGTTGGTCAGATCAATTCGTCCGGCATTGAAAACGCTTACCAGCTGATCTGAAGCAAATGGGTTCACGCCGCTGTTGGCAGCGCCTCCGTACACTGTGCTTGAAGCGTCGATGTTGAGCGCGCCCGTTCCTGTTCCGGCGTCTCCGAGTGTGAACGCATCGTCGAAAACAAGAGCCGTGTCATTGGTAAGGTTCATCGTCTCCCAGCTATCGAAACGCGCAACTTTCCCGGTTTTTACGTTATTGAATGTGAGGACATCGCTTCCCTCACCTCCGGTAAGCTGCTTGGTCACACCTATATTGGCATCCGTCAGATTGGCGAGGACAGCAGTATCATTATCGGGGCCGAGGTCGATCGTTCCGTGGATTATGCCACCGCCGTCCCAAGAAAGTTGGTCATCACCAAAGCCGAGCAAAACGTCGCCTGCAACCGTACCGCCCGTCATGGTTACGCTGTCGGTTCCGCTGCTAATGCTTATATTGCCGCCAATCATGCCGCCTGAAACAATAATCGTATCGTTTCCAAGCCCGGCGACCAGGTTACGGTCAATTGTTCCGCCCGACATATTGAAATAGTTGTTGTCGAGCTTGAGGTTGACCCGCCCGATCCGACCATCAGTCATGACAGCATAGTCACCGTCTTCGAAAGCATCGATGATATGGCCGCCTGTCATGTAGAAACGGTCATAGCCGTCGCCCTGATAAAGCGAGCGAATCTCGCCACCCGTCATCCGGAATTCGTCAATATTGCTTCCCTGATGAACGTCACCCGTAACATTTCCGCCCGTAATAAGAAAACTGTTGGGCCCGTCGCCCTGAAGGACATCCCCAATGATCGAGCCGGAATGGATTTCCACGTGATCCGCGCCGGAGCCAAACAAAACACTCCCGTTTATGATGCCCGTTCCACCTGAAGGCAGAAGCAAGGTGTTGTTTCCGTTAAGATCGGTAAGGCCGCCGGACGACGCACCGCTGTCACAGACGAATGTGTCGTCGCCAAGCGTTGGCGATAACGAGCATGCTGCGGAAGGAGTACCGGACAACAAGGCCGCGCCTAGAGAAATCAGCGCCGTACTGGACAGGCAATGAAGTGCGCATAAGCCGACGTTGCGATGACGCATCGAAAACCCCTCAATTACCGGCAATGCATTGATCGCAACAATAGAAGGGTATTTTCCTTCATTAGGCAATGCAAAATATCAGATGGAAAATGAAACTACTTTTAAAAAATAAGGATAATCAAGAAATTGCATCGATTGCCCTGTCAGCAGACCCATTCTTTCCGAGTAAAGCATATTCGCGTATACTTTGTCGTATAACTATCTGATTTTATTATATTATTTACAATAATCCCCTAGAACAAGGGGGGTGTATATGTGAGAAACTGACACCCTTTGATTGATTGTGCCCAGCGGATGCAAATAATGGTTGCTGGCAACTGAGGATTTTAAACTGGTACAGACGTTAACCTTATCTGGGAAAAGCGCAATCAAGCCGGACCTTCCGCGCGGCACTGAGCCGCCCGGAGAAGCAATTTGATCGAATCGAAAAACAGCGAACCACCGCTCTCGGATCAACACAACATTGTAGCAAGCTTGAATATCCGACTTGGCTTCAACCAAACCAGACGAGTGATTCAAAAGAATTTTTCAGCCCCTAGGCTGTAGTGACGAACTAACTTGTGGTTTGGTATGAGCAAAAAATCTTCAGCTTTAGGAGCGNNTCCTGTTCAGCAACAAAATAGCCTCGCGCCAAACCGTAAGTTAATTCGTCACTACAGCCTAAAAATCGTCCCTGTGGCGGATCGATTGCAGATAGGCATAGGCTGTCCCAAGAAACACGGGCACAATTACCAAAGCTGCCCAGAATAGAATGTTGCTCATCTCTGCCTCTCCCATGGTATGAAGCGATGTGCATTCCGCATCTATGCAGATACCATTCTAACACGCAAAAGGCCGCTTTGCTCCCATTTGTTAACGAAAGGTTAATGACGCCTATTATTCTAACGGGCGACTGAAACTATCCTATTAGTTGTAGATAATTCCTATTCGCCTTGACAGTTTGTCGCGGTGAGGCTTCACATGAACCGGATTCTTTTCGCCTTTTCTAATACATTAGAAGTGGCAGCGTTCGTTGTGAGGGGATGCAAATGCGTATTGGTTTCAACCGGCTTTTATTGGCCTTTGCAGTCGCAGCCTCCGTTTTGGCTGTTCCGCACAACGCACAAGCTGCCGAAACCCGGCGCATAGAGATTACCAAAGATAGCGATTATTTCGGCTTTGATCTGCGCACGGAGAAAAATGTCTCCCTGGACCAGTGCAAAAGCATTTGTCTGGGCGACAATGCCTGCCTTGCCTTCACTTATAATCCGAAGGTCAAGTGGTGCTTTTTAAAATCCGATTTCAACAAGCTCAATCGGTCCGTAGGCTCCATTGCAGGCAAGGTTGTAACGCAGTCGACAGCAGCCCGCGAAGTCGAGGATATCGGCGCCCCGCCAGCCATTTCCTTCTTCGCCGCCAATCTGGTTGATGAAGCTCGGCGCCTGAAAAATGAGCTGACTTCGAATGATAGCACTGAGGGGCTAAGCACCTTGAAGAGCGAAGCGGCCTCGGCAGCGCTCAATGGCGATCCGCGCACTGCCATGGAAAAATTTCGACTGGCGGCCGGCATGTCGCCGGATGAAAGCGAAATCTGGGCCGGATATGCGCTTTGGGCACTGGCGACCGAGCCGTCCAATGGCCAGGAACGTTCCAAGTTCCAGCGCGATGCGACCTCGGCCTCGTGGTTTGCGTATCAGACTTCACGCACCAAGGATGAGCGCGCGCAAGCGCTTGCCGTCATGGCGCAGGCGCTCGAAAAGCGCGATGCATCGCGTCCGGCCTTGCAGGCCTATGAAGCGAGCCTTGACCTCGTCAATTCCGCATCCGTTCGTGACGCCTATGAAGATCTGAAGGCCCGCAAAGGCTTCCGCATCGTCAATAACACGGTCGATAATGATAATGCCGCGCCGCGCATCTGCGCGCAGTTCTCCGAAGAACTGGTGAAAAGCGGTGTCGATTATTCGAGCTTCGTTACGCTCGACAGTGGAGCGCCAAAAGCTGTTGACGCCAAGGACCGCCAGATTTGTGTGGAGGGTCTGGAACATGGCCGCAATTATACGGTGACGTTCCGTCAGGGCCTGCCATCGGCCGTTGGCGAAGTGCTGCCCGCTCCGGTCAATCTTTCGATCTATGTGCAGGACCGCGCGCCATCGGTACGCTTTACTGGCGACAGCTTTGTGCTGCCTGCGAAAGCCCGTCGCGGCATTCCGCTGGTCAGCGTCAATTTGAGTACAGCCAAGGTCAAGCTCTATCGCGTCGGTGACCGTTCGCTGGCACAGCTTCTCTCCGGCTATCAGTTCCTGCGCCAGTTGGACAGCTACGACATCAGCACGGTTTCCGATCAGATGGGTGCGCCTGTCTGGGAAGGTGAGATCGAGGTTGCAGGCAATGAGCTGAACAAGGAAGCAACGACCAGTTTCCCGGTTGATGAAGCACTGCCGGAACGCAAGCCCGGCGTCTACGTGCTGACCGCTGAACCGCTGGTCCAGAAGTCCGATGATGAATATGGCACCAAGGCAACGCAGTGGTTTGTCGTTTCCGACATCGGCCTGTCGACCTATACCGGACAGGACGGCATCAATGTGTTTGCCCGTTCGCTGGAAAGCGCAGAGCCGCTTAAAGGCGTGAAGCTGACGCTGCTTGCACGCAACAATGAAGTGCTGGGCGAAGCGACCACCGACAGCGATGGCCGGGCGACGTTTACGCCGGGACTGACACGCGGCAAGGACGGCATGGTGCCAGCGGTGCTGATGGCGAGTGGGGATGATGATGATTTCACGTTCCTCGACATGGCGCGCGCTGGTTTCGATCTCTCCGATCGCGGTGTGACGGGCCGAGCCGTGCCGAAAGCGCTCGATCTTTATGCATGGACAGAGCGCGGCATCTACCGCGCTGGCGAAGTCGTCCATGTGGGCGCGCTTGCACGTGACGACACCGCAACCGCAATCGAGGATCTGCCGCTCACCTTCATCTTCACGCGTCCCGATGGCGTGGAAGATCGCCGTCTCGTTTCGGACAGCAAACTGGCCGGTGGTCATGCCATCGACCTGACCTTGCCATCGAACGCCATGCGCGGCACCTGGAATGTTTCGGTCTATACCGATCCCAAGCAGCCGGCGATTGCCACGCAGATGTTCCTGGTTGAAGATTTCGTGCCGGACCGGATCGAGTTCGATCTGACATCCGACAAGCCGGAAATCGCCGTGGGTGAAACCACCAATATCACCGTGGACGGTCGTTTCCTCTATGGTGCGCCTGCCGCCGGTCTTGCGCTTGAAGGCGAAGTCACGCTTTCCACCAAGCGTCAGTGGGACCGCTTCAAGGGCTATTATTTCGGCCTCGCCGATGAAGAACAGGGCGAAGCCACGCGCCTGCCGCTCGATGGCCTGTCAAAAGTCGATGACAACGGCAAGGCGACTTTCCCGGTTACAATCGATGAAATGCCGTCAACAACGCGTCTCGTAAACGCAGCCGTGACCGTTCGTATGCGAGAAACCGGCGGTCGTGCTGTTGAGCGTAAGATCGATGTTGCCATTCAGCCGGAAACCGATCTCATCGGCATTCGCCCGGATTTCGCTGGTGATGAAGTTCCGCAGGGGGGAACCGCGAAGTTCAGCCTGATCGCCTCTGACAGTAAGGGCGACCGCAAGACGCTTGATGGCGCACAATGGTCGCTGGTCAAGATCGAGCGTAATTATCAGTGGTATCGCAGTGGCAATAGCTGGAACTACGAACCCGTGACTTTCACCAAGGCGATTGCCAACGGCAAGGTCGATCTGAAAACCGATAGCGAGGCTGAAATCAGCCTGCCGGTCGATTGGGGTCGTTATCGTCTGGAAATCGAAACAGCCGATGCTTCGGGTCCGGCCACAAGCTATGAATTCGATGCGGGCTGGTATGTAAGCTCAACCTCGACCGAAACACCGGACGGGCTCGAAATCGCGCTCGACAAGGAACATTATGCGGCGGGTGACACGGCAGAACTGAAAATCTCCCCTCGTTTTGCCGGTGAGCTGCTCATCACCATTGGTGCGGAAAAGCTGCTCAAGACAATCACCGCAAGCGTGCCGGAAGGTGGCACGACCATCGATATTCCGGTGGGTGAGGATTGGGGTGCGGGCGCCTATGTTACGGCAACGCTGTTCCGTCCGGGTGAGGCTATTGAAAGCCGCATGCCTGCGCGTGCGATTGGTCTTAAATGGCTGAAGGTCGATCCTGCCGACAAGCAGCTTGCTGTCAAGCTGACCCCGCCTGAGAAGATTGCGCCGCGTTCCACGCTTTCCATCCCGGTTTCGGTTGAAAATGCAGGTGGCGAGCAGGCCTATGTCATGGTTGCGGCAGTCGATGTCGGCATTCTCAATCTGACGCGCTATCAGCCGCCGAACCCGGAAAACTGGTTCTTCGGCCAGCGTCAGCTGGGCCTTGAAATGCGCGATATGTATGGTCGCCTGATTGACGGTTCGCTCGGCGTCACCGGCAAGCTGCGCACAGGTGGCGACGGTGGCAATATGGCAGCCGAAGGCAGCCCACCCACCGAAAAGCTTCTTGCGCTGTTCTCCGGAGCGGTCGAACTCGACAGCGACGGCAAGGCGACA
The DNA here is from genome assembly GCA_900473915.1 of Hyphomicrobiales bacterium. Classification (GTDB taxonomy): domain Bacteria; phylum Pseudomonadota; class Alphaproteobacteria; order Rhizobiales; family Rhizobiaceae; genus Brucella. Next base: position 36,717 of record UCNG01000014.1, read on the forward strand.
ATCACCTTCGACATACCGCAGTTCAACGGCACCGCGCGTGTCATGGCCGTTGCATGGACCAAGAAGGCTGTCGGCCATGCGGTGACCGATGTCATCATCCGCGATCCTGTGGTCATCACCGCTGGTCTGCCACGCTTCATGGCCCCCGGCGATCAGGCCAATATCCGCTTCGATATTGCCAATACGGACGCACCGGATGGCAATTATCGTGTGAGCCTTGAGACCACCGATAATCTCGGCGTCGAAGTTGGCTCCTATCCTGATAGCATTGCGCTTGCCGGTGGCAAACGGCAGTCGATCACCGTTCCGCTCAATGCTGTGGCCACGGGTGCCGGTGGTGTGACAATCCGGCTTTCCAACGATGCAGGCCTCAATGTTGAACAGGCTTTGGCACTGCCGGTACGCCCGGTCGATCTACCGGTCACGAGCCGCCATGTCGTCAATCTCTCGGCCAATGGCGGAAGCCTGAAAGTCGATGGCGGCCTTCTATCGGAAAGCCTGCTTGATGGTGCTTTTGTCAGCGTTGGTGTGACGCGAAGTGCGGCATTTGATGTGCCAGCCTTGTTGATGGCGCTCGACCGTTATCCTTATGGCTGCACAGAGCAGACCACCAGCCGCGCATTGCCGCTGCTTTATTTGAGCGAAATGGCGGCGGGTACGGAAGCGGCAGCGGGTCTGGAAAGTCAGGAAGAACTTAAGAAGCGTGTGCAGGACGCTATCTTCCGCGTGCTGAACAACCAGTCTTCGAGTGGTTCGTTTGGCCTCTGGTCGCCCGGGTCGGGTGATCTCTGGATGGACGCCTATGTGACCGACTTCCTGACGCGTGCTCGCGAAAAGGGCTATGACGTGCCACAGCAGGCGATGCTGTTCGCTCTTGGCAATCTGCAAAATGCGCTCGGCTACACCACCGACGTCAAGGAACGCGGCAACGACATTGCCTATGCGCTCTATGTTCTGGCACGCAACAAGAAAGCTTCGGTTGGTGATCTGCGTTACTTTGCCGATACCCAGCTCGGAAACTTCGCAAGCCCGATGGCGGTTGCCCAGCTTGGTGCAGCACTGGCCCTTTATGGTGATCAGCCGCGCTCGGAACGAGTGTTCGATGCGTCGCTCCAGCTTGCAACCAGCCAGTCCAGCTACGACTATAATCGCTCCGATTATGGTTCGCCCTTGCGAGATGGTGCGGCGATGCTGGCTCTTGCCTCCGAAACCAAGCCTGCGCCGAAAGTGCTGCCGTCGCTGATTACGCTGGTCGAGTTCCAGCGCGAAGAGGCTCGTTATCTCAGCACGCAGGATCAGGCGTGGATGCTGCTTGCAGCACGCGGGCTTCAGGATGACAATGGTGCCATCAGCCTCGACATCAATGGCACTACGCATCAAGGCGCGTTCTCCGAGCGTCTCAATGGTGCAGCCCTTGAAGCACAGCCGCTGGTCGTCACCAATAAGGGTCAGGGATCGGTTGATGCGGTCGTAACCGCAGTCGCGCCGCCCGCTCAATCGCTGCCTGCGGGTGGTGAAGGTTTCACCATCGAGCGCACCTATTATACGCTCGATGGCGAACCGGCCAATGTGACCGGCGTCAATCAGAATGAGCGCTACGTGGTTGTCCTGAAAATCGACGACCTGCAGGAATGGCAGTCGCGTCTGCTTGTGACCGATCTGCTGCCAGCAGGCTTCGAGATCGATAATCCGGGCCTTGTTTCCAGTGCCGATCTTGGCAACTTCTCATGGCTGGAAAGCACACAGGCAGCGCATCTCGAATTCCGCAATGATCGTTTCGTGGCCGCCTTCGACCGCTCGGCGGGCGAGAAGAAGCCGATCACGCTGGCTTATGTGGTGCGTGCGGTGACGCCTGGTCTTTACACCCATCCCGCAGCAACGGTTGAGGATATGTATCGTCCGCAATTTGCAGCGCGCACGGCAACGGGCATGATGGAGGTGGCTGCGCCTTAGTGTGCGGCCAAACAAATGAAAAGGCGTTGGAAAATAGCGATTGGCGGTGCCGCGTTTCTCGGCATCGCCGCTATTGGAACCGTGGTCGGACTTGACTGGCTCGACCGCGCCTATCCTCCGCCATTGCCGGAGCGGCTGACCATTTCTACTGAAGTCATGGATCGCGATGGCGCCCTGCTCCGCGCCTATGCAACACCGGATGGCTATTGGCGCTTGAATACGCGGATTGAGGATGTCGATCCGAAATTCGTGAAAATGCTGATCGCCTATGAGGACAAGCGTTTTTACGATCATGGCGGCATTGATTTCCGGGCGCTTGCACGGGCTGCGATGCAGCTTGCAGGGAGTGGCCGTATTGTTTCCGGCGGCTCCACACTTTCCATGCAGCTTGCCCGGCTGATTGAGCCGCGCGAAAGCCGCAGCTTCGGCTCCAAGTTCCGGCAGCTTGCGCGTGCGGTCCAGATTGAGCGGCGGCTGAGCAAGTCTGAAATTCTTGAGCGCTATCTGACGCTCGCGCCCTATGGCGGCAATCTGGAAGGCGTGCGGTCAGCTTCGCTCGCCTATTTTGGCAAGGAGCCACTGCGTCTCACAACATCGGAAGCCGCACTGCTTGTGGCCCTGCCGCAATTGCCGGAGCGCCGCCGTCCAGACCGCGAGATGAAGAATGCAGTTGCAGCACGGGATCGTGTGTTGAAACGCATGGTTTCGTCTGAGGTGTTCACGAACGAGGAAGCCGAGCGTGCATCGCGTGAGCGCATATCCGCTACGCGTCATCCCTTGCCATCGTTGGCCGCCCATTTTGCCGATCTCGCGTTGAAGCAGGCACCGACCGAGGCGCGGCATCAGCTGACGCTTAAAAAGTCGGTGCAGGCGGGACTGGAAGCTGTGGCACGGGAAGCCGCTGCGAAACTCGGTGCGAAAGTTTCAGTAGCCATGGTGCTGGCCGACAGCCGTAACGGCAATATTCTGGGTGAAGTTGGCTCCGCTGACTATTTCGATGGCAAGCGGCAGGGCTGGATCGATATGACCCGCGCCGTGCGCTCGCCCGGTTCTACGCTCAAGCCCTTCATTTATGGGCTGGCCTTCGAGCAGGGTCTGATCGCACAGGAAACCATCATCGAGGACCGTCCGCAGGATTTTGCAGGCTATCGGCCGCGCAATTTCGATATGAACTATCAGGGTGATGTCAGCATCCGTCAGGCGCTGCAAATGTCGCTCAATGTGCCGACCATTAGTCTTCTTGATACGGTCGGCCCTGCGCGGTTGACGACACGCATTCGTCAGGCGGCAGTCAATCTGCAACTGCCAAAAGGCGAAGCACCGGGGCTGGCTATCGGCCTTGGTGGTGCGGGCATCAACCTGCGGGATCTGGTGCAGCTTTATACCGGGCTTGCCAATGGCGGGCGAGGTGCTGCCCTTCGTGATGGCACGGAAAGTTCGGAGCCGGTGCAGCCTTCCGCCCCTATTCTCACCGAGCAGGCATCCTGGCAGATCGGCGATATTCTGGCCGGTGTCGTGCCGCCGCAAGGCGCGAAACGTTTAGGTATCGCATACAAGACTGGCACGTCCTATGGCTATCGTGATGCTTGGTCGGTTGGCTATGACGGGCGTTATGTGCTGGGTGTCTGGGTTGGACGTGCCGATGGCGGCTCAGTGCCGGGCCTTGCGGGCTATGTTTCTGCGGCACCTATCCTGTTTGAAGCCTTTGTGCGTTCGAGCATCGCGTCAGTGCCTTTACCGCGTGCTCCCGCAGGCGCGTTTCGCACAGCGCGCGCCGATCTTCCAGTGACGCAGATACGTTTTTCGTCTGCGAGCGATCCTCTGCCGGTTCTCAAGGCCTCAATTGAGCCTGCACCGCGCATCGTGTTTCCACCCGATGGCGCGCATGTTGAATTGAAAGCCCTGACCGATAATGCATCGCCCCTGGTGCTGAAATTACAAGGCGGGCGCGCACCGTTTCGCTGGCTTGCCAATGGCAAGCCCATCGCCGAGATCGAACGGAGAAGGACGACAAATTGGCAACCGGACGGAACCGGATATTCGACGCTGACTGTAGTCGATGCAGCCGGACGGGCCGCAAGCGTCAACATTTTTGTTGAATAACGGCCTATTGGGCAGCTTCCGATAGAATGCCGTTTCCGGCTGCTTGTTTCTCCAGCGACATGACTTTCAGATTGCCCGAAAACAGGATGCCGGTAATCGGAAGTACCGGCTCCGCAGGCAGTTCCTCATGTTGCGTGCTATCCTTGGGAACATGCAGCTTGTGTTCCACGCCCTCTTCGGCAGCCGACAGGGTAAGCGCAACATTCCCCCGCGCTTCCAAAAGCTTAGCGCCATATAGAAACTCGAAACTCAACATCGAAACGAGGAACTTGTAAGTTCCATCGCGCACGCCTCCCTTCATCATCGCAGCGCGATGCACCTCTCCCCCCATCGCCACATCAAGCGGAGGAATGCGGGGATCACAAACATAACCAAGCGCCAGAAGCTGACCGCCCTCAACCTCGAAGCGCATTTTGTCCAAGCCAAGATCGAGCGCCGAGATCGAGAAACGGCGATTGCTGTATTGCACTGGCACGCGTCCGAGCCGCTTGCACAATTGCTCGCCGCTCAAGGCGCGGGCATTGGCGAAATGGTCTGGATCGATGGCGAATGGCAACGCTTTTGGACGGTTCGGAACCGACAGGGCCGATTCAAGAACATCAGCAATCAAATTCGCAACGATCGTTGTCGAAACGGGCCGCGCATAATGGCCCTGATCGAGATAAAATGCCGGATTGCCCACGACATCGCGGCCATATTGCTGCATCAGCATTCGCGAGACATCGACCGAGATCGTTCCATACCATTGGGAGATGTAATTGATGCCCGCATCGATCGAAGGCACGGAATTCAGAAAGGAGCCATTGCGCGCACCGAACACAAGCGTTGCAATCCGCAAATTCGGATTGCGTTCAAGCGCGTAACGAATAATCCCTTCGTAAAACCGCGCCCAATGACGGAATGGACGCCGTTCATCGCCATAAACAAAAGCATCATTGATTGCATATTCGATCAGCAGCAGATCGCACTCTTCGAGCTGTTCAAACTGCTTGAGCTGATAAAGACCGAGCGCGCTCGTCGTGCCGCCGACCGCAAGATCGGCGACTATATCGAGTTCCACCCCGCGCCGGGCCATCGTCGACAGAAGTGTGGGCAGATAGCCCGGCAGCATGACGGTGTTGGAACCGCCAATGATTACAGTCTTGAGTTTCATTGCGTCACCGTTGCAGCTTTACCGGCTGGCGTCAGCGCGCCGCAGCGCCACACACCATACGTGCTTGCATCCCAATCAAAATAATAGGCGGCTGCGATCTGGCCGCTATCCATCATCTGCCGAAAGCGATCACGCGCCTTCTCGACCAGTTGCTGGCGATTATTGTCATTGGCTGGACAGGCCTTTGAGGTGTTGGCAAAGCCCCATTCCGTGATCCAGCATGGTTTACCATTGGTTCCGCCGCAGAATGATAGCGCGTTGCTGATATGCTTTGCGCGCGCAGCCCGCGTGCCGCTGCTGCCGGGATAGATGTGGATGCCATAGCCATCGGCGGCTTCATCCAGTCCGTACTTCTTGAGAAGATCGGTAAAGGCGGCAGGTTCGACGGTATCTATCCCCCGCCGGTCCGCATCGATGAAGGGAATATCGGAAAGGCCAGCGGATACGACTTTTGCCTTAGCGCTGTGTCTGGTTTTTGCCAGTTCCCCACGCACGATACGCAGAAGTTCGATGTATTTTTCCGCACCTTTTTCGACCAGAGGACGCTCCTCCATCTCGGCCAAAGAGCGCGCGGTCTTCATCTTCTCCTTGGGCAGAATGGCAAGATCGCCATTATAAGCGCCCCAGTTGATCTCATTGCCGGGTTCAACCGCAACCAGAGGCACCCCCAGCGCATCGATCTTTTGCAGAGCATCCGCCACCGCCTTTTGGAATCGTTCGGGGGATATGTCGGACAGACGATACATGTCCCAGATACGTCCGCGCCCGGACCGGGGTTTTGTCCCTTCCGGATAAAAATCCGCATTGTTGAGCGAGATTTCAAGCAGGATGGCCAGGCCTTTATTATGTGCGAGGCGGACGGCATCAATACTTTGATCGAGCGGACGTGTGAGTGACAGACGAACCGCCACCACACCGTTCTTCACCATCTGATCGAATATCTGCTCGCGCTCGGCTGGCTTGAGCCATGCCATATTGACCCGGTTGACGCCAAAGCGCGTGTCGGCAAGAGCGCCACTGGGCGCGACGGCAAGCAAGGCGGCGCCAAGCAAAGCTGCCATTGCCCCTTTCCTGCCCGCAACGCTCTTGCGAAGTTTCATCATCGGATACCGATATCTTTCAGCGCACCGTTAAAATTGGCCTCGCATTCCGAATAGCGGTTGATGGCTGCGGGCACATCGATCTTCGAAAGGAAGTCGCGCAGATATGCCTTTTTCTGCGGTTCGCGGTTCCAGACGCTTGCCTCGATATGCGGAAATCCGACGAAGCCCAGCATTTCCCGCATACGGTCATCGACGGCGATCATTAGTCCCGGAATCCCCGACTGCATGCCAATGATGGTGCCATGGAATCTGCGACTCAGGCCGAAGTCCTGATTGGAGATCCAACTGCGCCATTTATGCGTGTCGAAAAACACCAGCAACTCGTTCTTGCGCTGCCATTTTTCCATATGTTTGTAATCAACGAGCGCGGTGATGCGGCTTGCGGCCTGATCATACGCTTCGGTATGATCTTCACCCGCCATGTTCATGTTGTAGACGATCACCTCGTCCTGAATGACATAGCTTGCAACGCTGTCCTTTTCGAGCAGCGCGTGCGCATCGACGATCGTATCTGCAACGCTGCCAAGATAACCGCCAAAAGAGATTTTCTGCGCGTCAGCCAGGCTTGGATCGGCCAGGCGGGTCAGTGAGCGCTTCATCTGGTCGGGCGCGTAGTAGAGCGACGGACACCCGGTCGGGCGGACATATTTCATGCCCGCATCCTTCAGGAACTCTTCGGTGAAATGACCGCGCGTGAGGAAAAAACTCTCCTTGCGGCGCAGGATTTCAAGAAACCGGCGTGTGCCTTCCGGCAGTTCCGCTTTCAGGTTTTCCTTCTTCTGAATGCCGATGCCCATGACCACGATCGGCATGTTCAGCTTTTCGAAGACAAAGGATTCCGTCGTGGCCGCGTAGCCGGGACGCAGAAGATTGGCCGAAGCGAATAGGCAGAGATCGAAGCTCTCGTTGAGCTCCGCATAGGTATCCGGCGAATTGAGACTATTGGCCAAATGCCAGAACGGGACGTAGGTCACATCATGGCCGCGCACCGCGTTGGCCGCGCCCTCACCGATGAGATAATTGCCGGTATTGGCGATCTTCTTGACCTGATCGATCACATCCTTCTTGGTGCGGATGGGCTCGAAATAGGGGCGATGCTTCACTCTTGCCCCGGAAACGCTTTCGACGGTCCGCATCAGATATGACGGGATGCCGGTGATCATTATGCGCATGGTGATCCATCTTCGCTGGAATTAAGGAAACTATTGAAAAGAGTCTGAGATCAGCCGATGCCGATTTCTGAAAGCACGCTTCGGAAATTGCGTTCTCGCGCCGAGTAGGTTTCAATAACTTCGGGAATGTTCATCGCGGCGATGTGGTCGCTGACGAAAGCCCGCCTGTCGTTGGCGGCGTTGAGATCGCGCGCATCGATCTTCGGCAAACCGGAGAAATTGAGCATCTCGCGCATGCGATCATCGACGGCGACCATCAGGCTCGGCACGCCAGCCTGCATGGAGATGACATTGCCATGGAAGCGGCGACCGAAGGAAAAATCCATGGTCGAGCACCAGGCGCGCCATTGATTGGTATCGAGGAAGGCGTGAACACTCACCTTCTTTTTCAGATCGCCCGACCCCTTATAGGTGAGCGGGCCGACCAGCTCGCCAGTGGTTGAATCGTAGGCGCGGCCATTGGCATCGGATTCGAGTTGCATGTCGAAATGCAACAGCTCATCCTGAACCACATAGGCTGAACGTCCGTCATCGGAACCGAGCGCATTCATATCGCCGATGGTTTCGAGTTCCGCTCCCATGTAGCCGGTGAACACGGTGCGACCCTCACCCACCTTCACCTCCGGCAGGCGACTGATCGCCTTGCGCATATTGTCCGGGCGGAAATAAAGCGATGGACAACCGACCGGTCGGACATAGGAAAAGCCCTGATCGCGGAGATAGCCGGCTGCATTTTCGCCCCGCGTGAGGAAATAATGTTCGCGGCTTTTCAGAACTTCCAAAAGCTTTTTGGTACCCGCCGGCAGGCCATCCTCACTTTCAATATCGGGACGGTTCTGAATGCCGATGCCCAGCATGACAACGGGCATATCGAGCTTTGACAGAACAAGCGCTTCCGCATCTGCCGATAGGCCCTTGCGCAGAAGGTTTGCGCAGGTGAAGACGCAGATATCGAACTCCTTGTTGATCTCTTCCAGACCCGTTCCATTATTGACGCAATTATAGAGGTGCCAGAATGGAATGTGCTTGGCGGTCGGCAGAAGCGCTGTCATCGCCCCTTCGCCGATCAGATAATTACCGGTATTGGAGATGTTCTTCAGTTCCTGGATAAAATTATCTCTGGATTCGGAATCCCGCTGCTTTTCCGAATAATAGACCTGCGCCTTGTCCGCACGCTGGATGAGGCGCGTCAGATGGCTCGGAATGCCCGTGACGAGGATTCTTGGGTTGGTTGGGCGGCTCATAGGTCGACCTTTCTGGTATAATCAGGCAACTGCGCGGCCGGGGAGAACAGCGGTCGCGCTGGCATCGTCTGCAACATCCGGCTGGGAAGACCGGGATTTCGGATAAACGGGGCGTATTTCGTTCGCCCAATCGGTAAATTCGGAGAAGGCCGAGCTCCATGTGCGGTGGGCCGCTGAAGCGAGGGCGCCTTCGGCAGTTCGCATCAGAGCTTCGCGATCCTGTGCTAGGATCGTCAGAATGCGCGTCATGTCGGAGACAATCTGCGCATCGTTGCCATTGCGGATGAGAATGCCGTCGCGTCCGTGATTGATAAGCTCATCGACGGCACCGACGGCTGTTGCCACCGGCACGCAGCCAAGCTGCTGCGCTTCGGCAATCATCAAGGGCGCGCCCTCCCACCGCGACGGCATCAGGAGAACATCGGCCCATGCCAGATGGTTGGCAATGTCCTTGCCGTCAAAGACCGGCGGCGAGACTTTAACGCCTGCATCCTTCAAACGTGTCATCCAGGATGCGCTCGGATCGTCGGAAAGAATTTCGCCGCCGATGGCCTGCGCCTCGAACGGAATGCCCTGCTCTTTCAGCTTGACGATTGCGTCGTGCAACCGGTCGATGCCCTTCTGACGGTCGAGACGGCCCATATAGAGGATACGCATCGGCTCGCCCTTGCGGCCCTGTTTGCGCGCCGCGGTGACTTGCTCCCGCTGTTTTGTATCGATTGAAAAACTGGCCCCGTTTGGCACCGAAAACACTTTTTCATATGGTACGCCAAAGCTGTGCAGATAGATTTTCAGCTGATCCGAACAGGTGAGAAAAGCGTCATAGGCGTGTTCGAACGCGATCGCGGCATAGGGCTGGCCTGCCTGACGGCGGAAGACCGTTTCGTCCACCACATGCAGATAGCAGGCGGTGCGCGTGCCTTCCGAGCGAAGCTTCCCCATCAGTGGATGCGCGGCCATGACGTGATTGTTCACCACCAGATCGAAACCGGAAAGCTGGCCGCGCAGGACACTCCAGTCCAGCGGATGATCCTCGGTGATGAAGTCCTGACCGAGAAAGCGATTTGTGTCGCCCCAGGCGGGAATGCCATCCTTCCAGAAATGCAAGTAATCGAAGGACTGGTCGAACTCATCGAGCACGTCCATGCGTTCATTGCCGAGAACGAACAGATGGGTTTCAAACCCCTGGTTCTTCAACTCACGACCGGCGGCATAGGCAACCTTTTCGGCCCCTCCGAAAGAGGCGTTCGGCACCAGAACGGCAGCCGTCTTTTTCCTTGCCGGGTTATGCGCAAGCGGCAAAACGGGTCCGCCACCAAGTTCGCTGCGCAGCACCTGATACATTTCGGAAAGGGCCGGCAGGCGACGCGGACGCCATGTCCAGCGTGTGGCTGCACTCTGCTTCAGCGGGCTTGTTGCAATTGATGTCACCAGATTGAGCATCGACTGCTCAGGCCGCGACAAGGCCCGGCGCTGACGCACCCGCGGAAACGGGAAACGTACCTTCATGCGGGCTGATGTGGGCCATAATTGCTGCGTGCCCAACGAAGCGAACCAGTCCAGCGCATCGTTTTCGATGATTTCCTTGATCAGTCTGGTCGAAACGAAAATCAGATCGGCATGTGGCTGCCGCGTACCTGACGGCATGATCTCCGTATCGATCCGCCGCTCGTCTTCCACATTGGTGAGTTCCACAAAAACGATATTGGCCTGTTCCGCCAGCCTCTCAAGCCGTGACAGGATATTCGGCAACAACCGCGAACGTGCCAGAAGTTTCAGCGTTTCTGTGTTGGACGAGGCAAGAAACGGCGGGAAATGGAAATTATCCGGCTCCGAAACACTGCCCCAAAACGCACGGATCGCATCATCGAATTTGAGATCGGTGGTGCCAAGGCTGAGGTCGGTGAAAAGGCTGACCGTCCCCTCGCCTGCGCGGATCACGCCATAACGCGGGCATTCCTCATGCTCGAAATCCACAAGTGTCGGGCGACGAAACAGCGCCTTGTGTCGCTTGCGCAGGAAACTGATCGAGCCGGAGCGGTCGCGATTGGCCTCCTTGAAGCGGCTTTCCGCGCGCAGGCGATATTCAAAGCCGGTATCATGGCAAGGCGTCCCAACGAACCCCGCTTCAATCGCCGAAAGCCAGAACTCCCAGTCCTCGAAACCATTTTGCCGGTCGTCATCGAAACGCACACCGCTGCGAAAAACCTCCGCGGAAATCATCGATCCCGTATCGCAGATATTGTCCGTGATGCAGTGGATCAGCCGCGAATAGCTGTTGCCGTAATGTGCGCGCCAGTTGACGGAGAAAGTGTCGATATTGGTATAGACCCAGCCAGCATTCGACGCCAATAGCTGACGGTAGAGCGTGTCGATGGTGTGCGGCTGCACCCGATTGTCGGCATCGACGAAATAGACCGCCTTCACATCCGGCATTTCTTCGAGAATATAGTCCACGGCACGGTTACGGGCACCGCCGGGACCGGCATTTTCGCCAAAGATGACGTGGATATTGGAATGTGCTGCCGCATAGAGCGTCAGGCTGTCGAACACTTCACGGCGCGGATCTCCGTCCACCGACACCACGATCTGCGTGCGGAAAACCGTCTCTGATGCGAGAATGGTTTCCAGCGCTTCGAGCGCAAGCGCCGCATGGCCGTAAAGCGGCATGGCAACGACGATCAAATCCTTCGACCTATCGTACATTCGCAGCCTCTTTGACCAATTCCTGACCGGGCTGGGCTTCGATGTGCTTGACCAGCCGGAAGTTGAAGACCTTGAGCCACGAAAAGTCGACGGAATCCGCAGCTGCCTTGCTCAGAACAACGAGGTCCATTGTCCGGTCGACCGGTCCTTCAAGCATGAAGTTGATATCGATCGGGCGATTGGGTGCGACTTCCGACCAACCGCTGAACAAAACCTGTTGGCGTCGGCGGTCGAGATTGGAAATCGCGTCGATTTCTTCCTTCACATCTGATGCCAGATTGACCAGCAAGAGGCCGACCGCGCAGGGCTGGCCTTCCGGATGGTCGATCACTGCCCGCGCAGAAACACGAACCGTTCCCGGCGCGACCACCCGTCGGATTGCGGCTGCGGTAACGCCTTCCTCAAGCGGGTGACAACCGATGGCATCCTCATGTTCCAGAAAACGCACGGTCGGAAAATCCGGAGTAATGGGCGTCACGGACACGTTGGCCACGTTGCGCAGCAATTCAACCGGCAGACGGTAGTCGTCAACCTTTCGGCCATTGATCAGTGCAGTCGGCACGATGGCATTCGGCAACGACGCCGGACGCACACCCGGCAAGCCGGTAAAAATCCGCAATGCGAGCGGGCGCATGTCGAGATCGGCATGCGGAATGCGAGCCCGCGCCGCATAACGCTCGTTGGCGATCACATTGCCCAGCGACAGTTCCGGCGGAACTCCGCCCGAGGCGGAAATGCGCAAGCGCAGCGTCCGATGACCACCGTCACATGCCTTGGGAAGCGAAAAGAAGTTCCATTCCGAATGCAACGTACCGTAAGGCACCAGCCACTCGGCAATTCCTTCGCCATTTTCAAGATAGTCCAGCGTCACGATCAACTGGCCATTGCGATTGGCCGGGAGGTCACGGAAATGGAGAGCAAAACCGGAAACGGCATAGCTCGAAACCGGGAAAAGCTGCTCGATCTCCGATTCGCGCAGCAGCCGCGCAAAGCCTTCGTCCTTTGGATCGACCAGAGGGGCGTGGCTGAAAATCTCCGTTGAGGAATCCCAGTTGCGAGCGTGAAATGCGTCTTCAATCGCCCGATAATTCTCAAACATGGTCTCGCGCTCGCGGCGCAGCATTGCGAGTTCGGTGTGAACCTTGCTGACATGGCCGACAAGACGATCCAGGCTATTCTCGAGCAACTGCGTAACCAGCAGCGGAGCGGTTTCGGGCGATGCTTCATCGACACGCACAACGGGTAGCTCGGGAATGGTGCTCAGACGATAGATCTGCTGCAGAACCGTCTTCAGTTCGTTCTCGCCCTCTTGCGAAGCAGCGACCGCAATGAGTGGAAATGTATTTGCCAGACGAAGGCGTTTTCCGTCTCCTTCGACAAAGGTCGTCAGCTCGCCCAGAGACGTCGCTTCCAGCGCTTCACGATCACGCATCGAAGCAATGGCATATCGGCGGGATTTCCGCGCCGAGATCGCAGGAAGTGGTGTGCTCAACATAATCATCCATTGTGTGATGGCCGACTTGGGAGTCTCGGCCTGCACCTGCAATGAGAAAATACAGAGTATGTATTGTCAACAGTCTTATAGCATCAACTATATGATAATATTGCGAATATTTGGAATGAATTTAATTCGAAATTTGAAACAATATGAATATATATTTCGACAATAGCGTAAATACGCAGAAATACGCAGTTTTATATTTATTTGCAAGGACTTGAATGCCCGATTGTCGCCACATACGGCCTACCGGCCATTCAATACTGCATCGATCAAGGTTTTTTGCTGGCGTAAACAATCCGACAACTTGAACCGGGTTTCGACGGTTCGGCGTGCTGCCGCCCGCATCTGTAGACACGCGTCGGGATCGCGAAGCACGTTCATGATCACTTCCGCCAGCACGTCCGGCTCAAAAAACGGTACAAGCAATCCGTTTTGGCCCGAGCGGATCAACTCCCGCACCGGCGGCGTGTCCGAACCGATGATGAGCGCGCCGCATGCCATCGCTTCCACGACCGACCAGGACAGGACGAACGGATAAGTCAGATAAATGTGGGCAGTCGATATCTGATAAAGTTTCCGCAGCTGGGCATGGGGGATCGTGCCGGGGAATACGATGCGATCCGGCGGCAGATCGAAATTCCTGACGAGATGCTCTCGCCACGAACCGCCGCCGGGCGGCGGCGTTCCATAGCTGACGCCATCGCCGCCGACGAAAACGAAAATCGCGTCGTCGTTTTGGCGAATGACCTTGGCCGCCGCTTCCAGCGCTTGCGGAAAGCCGCGATAGGGTTCGAGATCGCGCGCAACGAATGTAATGACGCGCGATTCTCCCGCCTTCAGCGTCCGCCCGTCTGGCAACTGAATCGTCGCATGACGGTCCGGATAGAAAAGTTTTGTATCCACCCCTTCGTGAACCACCGCGATACGATTCTGCACGGAATGCGGGTAGAGACTTTTTTGCCAGTGCGTCGGGCTGAACCCGCCGTCGATACCCTCAAGGGTAACAAGCTGCGCCATATTGCGCAGACGCAAGCGCTTGCGGGTTTCAATGTCTGGCCGGTCGCCCGGTGCAAAGCCCACATCCGCGCCATTCGCGCGGTAGAAGAACTCGCAATAGCCGAGTGCAGGCACCAAGGGCAGCACGTCCTTGACGAACATCATGCTGCCCCAGCCAATATGACCGACAACGATATCGGGCGCCTGTCCGTGATGGGCCATGGATTCCAGGGTTTCGGCCACGCGGTACCCGATCCTCGTATGATGATCGGGTACTTCCAGATATCTGGCCATCGCACCGCCGGTGCGAGGACCAGATTCCACTCTGTGGCGGATGACGCGGACCGCTGGGAGGCGACGGTCCACTGTCTCGCAGATCAAGCTTACATCATGTCCGCTGGTAGCCAGATTCTCGGCTAGCGCAGCGAATTGGCCGAAGCCACGCCTGTGCACAAATGCTATACGCATGTTACAAAACGTGCTCGACCGACAGCCAAAAACCGCCGCAACACATCAGATGCCAAATCGTGCGGCATTGCCCCACACGAGTTCCAGCCGGTGCAGTGTCTGATAGGCAATCTCCAGATTCTTGAGATCGTCATCATCTCGGGTGAGAATATGGTTGTAGGAGCGGCTTGCATTGCGCAAGCTTGCACACAGCCGTTCACCCTTGTCCGTCAGGCGGATACGAGCGGACCGTTTGTCCCTCTGCGAGGTAACACGATCGACATAGCCGCCGTCGGTAAGCTGCTTAAGATAATAGGAAATGTTGGAACCGACATAATGTCCGCGATCCAGTAATTCACCCACAGTGAGCTCGACATCGCCGATAGCCATCAGAACCAGGGTCTGGGCCGGGCCGATATCTTCCACGCCTAACTTCGTCAGCTCGGTTTTAAGCAAGCTCACAAAGCGGCGGTTCACTCGTTCTATCATCCGGGCCAGTTCGAAATGCGTGATAACGACTGTATGAACCGGATGTCTGCGTTCCTGTTTTTCGGCGGTAACTTCAGGAAAATCAACGGCAGTAAAGCCATCGACTGATGTTTCGACTTCCACTCCCTCGTGTAGAAGTTTTTGCATCTTTTGCTCTCCATTTTCAATTTTACTTCAAATTTTGAAGAAATTTGCAGTTATATTTTCCTTGCTCCTTTCGCATTTCCCCGCCGTAAGAACCTTTTTTCTGTCACATTCTCTGCAGTATTACTTTACTGAACTTGAGAACTAGCACACAGTTTTTAGGGATATCCGCCACCTGTGACCATTCCAAGGCAGATAGCGTATGAATGATACTCGCGAAATCAACTCGATTGGCAAGAGCCCTGCGCACAAAAAGGGGCAGGACGATTCGGTAACTACGCCGAAAGGCCTGATTTTCAAGGCCCGCCGCGTTTTCCTGTCGGGACTACTTTATGCAGTGCTGCTGAGCGCCTGTATCAATTTGCTACAACTCACTGTACCTCTCTATATGTTGCAGGTTCATGATAGGGTGCTGAACAGCCGAAGCATGGATACGCTCACCATGCTCACCGTGCTCGCTGTTGGCGCCATGCTGGTGTTCGGCGTCCTGGAGTTTATCCGGTCGCTTTCCTTCCAGGCCATGGGCAGCGCGCTTGTGCGCCGCCTCAATCTCGCGGTTCTGACCGCCGCCGTACAGGCCTCCGTGAATCAGGGCATGCCGAAAGCGACTCAGACGCTGCGCGATCTCAACGAACTGCGTAGTTTCCTGACGTCGCCCGCCATCAACGCCCCGCTGGATGCGGCTTGGTCGCCCATCTTCCTCGGCGTGCTATTCCTGCTTCATCCAATGCTGGGCGTGATCGGCCTTGTCGCTGTCATCATTCTGATCGCATGCGGCGTGCTGACCGACCTCCTTACTCGAAATCTGATTCAGGAGGCGAATCAAGCCAATATCGAAGCGGTTTCGAAGATCGGCAGCAGCTTGCGCCATGCCGAAGTCATCGAAGCGATGGGCATGCTCCCCGCGTTGGCTCGCCGCTGGCGCACGATGCAGGTTCAGGCACTCGAAGTGCTCGACCTTGGCGGAACACGCGCCCGCGCCTTGTCCTCGATTGCTCGCACGGCGCGCTTCATCATCCAGATCGGGTCGCTCGGAATAGGCACGCTCCTAGCCATGCAGCAGGAAATCACACCCGGCGCGATGATTGCGACCAGCATCATCATCGGTCGCTTGCTGATGCCGTTCGACCGAATCGTCGAAAACTGGCGTCAGTGGGTCAGTGCCATCGCCAGCTGGAAGCGTGTCCAATCACTGCTTTCTGAAAATCTGGCAGTACGCCAGACCATGCCTACCCCGCGCCCCAATGGCGACCTTGTGATAGACAAGCTGATCTATGCCGCGTCCGGCGTGGACGTCCCGATCATCAAGGGCATTTCCTTCTCAATTTCACCAGGCGAGGTGCTGGGTATCGTCGGCCCGTCTGCCGCAGGCAAATCTACGCTTGCCCGACTGCTGATCGGCATCGTCAAGCCCACCTCCGGCGGCGTTTTCCTCGACGGCAATAATGTTTACCTGTGGGAACGCGGTTCTTTCGGAGAGATTGCGGGCTACCTGCCGCAGTCTGTCTCGCTGCTGGATGGAACCATCAAGGACAATATCGCCCGCATGGGTGACAGCGATCCGCATCGCGTACTGGAAGCTGCGCGTCTGGCCGATGTGCATGAAATGATCGGCCGCATGCCGCTTGGCTACGATACCCCGGTCGGCGACGGTCGCCTGACATTGTCCGGCGGACAGCGCCAACGAATCGGCCTTGCCCGCTGCCTTTACAACCGTCCACGTCTGATCGTTCTCGATGAACCGAATTCGAACCTCGACGCCGTCGGTGAACGCGCCCTCATCCGGGCCGTCGAACATGCTCGCGATGACGGAGCCATTGTCATCATGATCGCACATCGCCCGTCTATCATGCAGGTCGCCGATAAGCTTCTCGTGCTCGAAAACGGGCGCATCTCGCAGTTCGGTCCGCGCACCGATGTCGTCGCCTCACTGACACCCGCCAATAATGGCCCGCAAATGGGAGCCGCAAACGCATGATGGGTAAATCGGTTATTCCTCGTCGTGTTTCCAGCCTGCTCGCTCCGCGTGCAGAATCGTCGGATCACAAGGCCCTCACCCGTTTCGGCAGCGTCAAACCTGAATGGGCGCTCGACCTTGAGCGGGAGGATTCGCGATCTCCTTTGCGCGGCCTCATCATCGCAGGCCTTGCCACTATCGGCGTCGCTTTTGGCGGATTTTTCGCCTGGGCCTACTCCGCCAATCTGGGAAGCGCTGCAGTCGCGATGGGCACAGTCATTGTCGATTCCAAACGCAAGACCATCAGCCATCTTGAGGGCGGTATTCTGGATCGCCTGCTGGTGCAGGAAGGCGATATCGTCAAGGTCGGCCAGCCCCTTCTCCGGCTCGATGACACCAAGGCACGTTCCGATCTCCAGTCGCTCGAAAGCCGACGCATCGGCCTGATCGCAAAACTGGCCCGCCTGCGCGCCGAGCAATCGGGCGAAAAGGAAATCAGTTTCCCGGAAGGCTTCGCCGATGGAGGCGAGAACGCGCTAAACGCCATCCGCGCCGAAAACATCTTTTTCCAGAAGCGGCTTGCGCAGAAACTGAGCAAGATCGACATTCAACAAAAGACCATCGAGCAATATACGGAGCAGGCCAAGGCCTCGACCGCGCAGATCGCTGCCACAGATCGGCAGATCGCGCTCATCAGCGATCAACGCAAGGCGATTGCCAGTCTCGTTGAAAAAGGGTTCGCCCAGAAATCGAAGCTTACGGAAATCGATACGCGTCTCAGCCAGCTTGCCGGCGACCGTGGCGAATATGCCGGTGACAAGGCAAAAGCCGAGCAGGCAAAAGCCGGTGCGGAATTCGCGCTGACCGGCATCGAAAGCGATCTCCAGTCGGAAATTGCAGGTGAAATCACGTCGAGCCAGGTCGAACTTTCCGATGTGCAAGAGCGTATCGTTGCCGCCAAGGATGTAATGCGGCGCGTAGAAGTTCGCTCGCCGCAGGATGGCATCGTCGCCAATATCCGGCTGCGCACGCCAGGCGGCGTGATCGCTCCCGGCGAGGCAATCATGGATATCGTTCCGGAAAACGAACCTCTGGTCGTAGAAATGAAGATCAGCCCGCGCGACATCGACAGCATCTCGGTCGGTGCGGGCGCACAGATACGGTTGACCGCCTATAATCAACGTTCGATGGCACCGCTCGATGGCAAACTGACCTATATTGCCGCCGATCAGTCACTCGATGAAAAAACCGATACTGCATTTTTCGTGGCGCGAGCGGAAATTACTCCGGCATCGCTTGCCGCCAATCCGACTGCCCGACTTTATCCCGGCATGCCTGCCGAAATAATCATCGTGCACAAGGAACGCCGCGCCATCGATTATCTGGTTTCACCAATCACGGATAGTTTGAACCGCGCGTTCCGCGAAGATTAATAAATAGAGAATTTCAAAGTAAAATTCGATCACAGGTTGAGGATTCAGAAGGACGCAGCGCCGTGCATGAATGTCATGCGCGGCGCTATCATTTTGAAAAATTTTGTATTTCTCCGTCCATCAATCCAATATTTCAAATTTGAAACTAATTTCCGTATAAATACAATCTAAATAAAAATTATAATGACGATAAATATAATACATATTTCTGTTTATAAAACTGTAATATAAATTAATCGTAATAATTTGTTACTTATAGCAGACAAAATTATACCAATTACCGATGTTGCAATTCCATTTAATGCAGAGCAGACTACTAAGAGCATAATGGTCGGAGCATTCCGGCTTGTGGAAACCCCATATAGGAACACAAGGAGAAGCAGATGGCCACTTTAGAAGGCGGCGCCTACGACGACGTGTTGTTCGGCTCCCGTTTTGACGACTTCATCCGCGCCCATGGCGGTGATGATCTCGTATTCGGAGGCGATGGCAACGACACTATCTTCGGCGGCAACGGGAGTGACATCCTTTTCGGCGGCACGGGTAATGACACCCTGTTCGGCGAAAACGGGAACGACATTCTCTTCGGAAATGAAGGAAACGACGTCTTGAGCGGCGGCAATGGCAGTGACGTGCTGTATGGTGGCAATGGAGATGACATTCTCCAGGGCGGCAACGGCTCCGACCTGCTTTATGGCGGCGCGCATAATGACATTCTCTACGGTGGGAACGGCAACGACATCCTTGATGGCGGTGCTGGAAACGACGTTCTCATCGGTGGAAATGGCAGCGATACATTCCTGTTCAACGGTGGCGGCGGAAACGACGTCATTCTCGACTTCAATCCCGGTGAAGACATTCTGCAGATTCAGAAGGGCATCAATGGCCTTGATATCTCTTCCGCAGACGATCTTGCCGACCGTGTCACGCAGGTTGGTGGCAATGTCGTTGTCGATCTCGGCAATGGCGACACCGTTACCCTCGTGAACACCAATGCAGATGACGTACAGGCTCATCCCGACCAGTACTTCACCGTTCACTAATTGAACAATTGAGAGCGTGCCCGGCATTCCTCCCGCCGGGCACGTTTCGTCTTTACCGGGCACGCATCTTCCCCAGTTTTGCGTGCCCGGACCCTCCTGCAAGCCGAAATTCCTGCAAGAATGAAAGGGCCTCACATTGAACCTCGACCATTCGGCGGACACTGAAAGCAAAACCGAGAACCTCTCCATTTGCCGCCTCTGCGCCGATGTCGCTGTGGTCATCTGGGATATTCCAGGCCCGGCTCGTACAACCACCAAATGCAAATTTGAAATGCCGGTTCAGCCGGTTCCGCTGCTAAGTGTCGGCATTCCACTCGAAAATGGCGGCCTGCGCATGTTCTGGGCCATGCGCACAGGCAGTGAACCTGCCGAACTTTCGCTTTCCGCAGGCTCCCTTGGTCCGACTACTCAGGCTGTTGTCTATCCGGCCAGTGAACTTGCCCCCTTCGACGTCGAGCATGTCGTTAGCGAACTTACCCTGCCCGGACATATCAAGCTTCTGACCACCATTCTGACTACGTGGCGCAGCACTTTCCGGCTTTCGCGAAACCAGACTTTCGCATCCCTCGTGCGTGACCTGACTTTCGCATTGACGCCGGAACCGCGCGAGGCCCAGCATTGCGGCGAACCGGTTCAGGGACACCATCTCCTTGAAACAGCGGTCGACCCAATGCTGGGCGAGATTTCCGCCATCTATGGCATCACCTCCGGCAGCGTGATGGTTATTCCGCCACGCTTTGTCGTGGGCAAGCAGACGCGCAATGCCTGGCAACCTTGCCATTTTCTGCTGGAAGCACCGCAGGATCTGCCGTCTTCGCTGTTGCTGGTGCTCGCCGGTCAGAAAGGCGTTGCCGTTCGTAAGCTTGCGAATACCGGCGAACCGACAGATTTTGCCAAATGGTGGACCAAATGGCAGGGTAATGGCGCATTGCGCGAATTTCTGGTTCGCCAGCTTGGCAAACTCAGCCCGGCAGGGGCCGCAGTTGCCATTGACCTGCAAACGCGCGCGCCGTTGCCGGTTCGCCAGATCGCGCAGTCTCCCAGCCACCCCGCAGCGGAAATCGACCTCGCTCTGGCGCTCGACGGCGGCTTGATCGTGGGCGGATGGATGCATGATCCCGCCGCCATGCTGGCGGATATCGAATATCTCCCGGAAAACGGAAGCGCGCTGTCGCTGAAGCCGAACTTTCACAAATTTCCCGGTAAGATAGCCAAGCGCGAAGATGCACCCCAGCAGGATGTGACAGGCTTTGTTGCCTGGCTTCCTTCGGTACAAAATCTCGGGCCGCTTTTGCAGCCACGGTTCCAGTTGCGCCTTGCATCGGGCGCGACCGCGGCTCTCGTGCCCGCACCGCAGCCCTTCGAGCCATCCGCGCAGCGCAATCGCATTTTGCGATCCGTACCGCCGCAACAGGCAAGGCCACACGTCTTCTCGCATATTCTGGGACCAGCCCTCACAGAAGTAGAGAAGAAGCTCGCCGCAACAGTGCACATATCCGAGGTTAAGGAATACGGAACGACGCCAGCCTCGCCGCTCGCATCCATCGTTATCCCGCTTTATCGCAACCTCGATTTCCTGCGTTTCCAGTTTTCATCCATGGCAACCGACCCATGGCTACTGGAAAGTGCAGAGTTCATCTTCGTGCTGGATTCCCCTCAAATTCAGGACGACACCGAGCACATGCTGGGCGGGCTGCACATTCTGCATGATATGCCGTTCAAGCTGGCGATCATGAACCGCAATGGCGGCTATGCGCGTGCCTGTAATGCAGGGGCCAGCATTGCGGCCGGAACGACCATCGTCATGTTGAATTCCGACGTCGTGCCCGCCGAACATGGCTGGTTGCAGCAACTGATCCAGCCATTGTTCGACCAGCCGAAGCTCGGGGCAATCGGCCCTCGCCTTCTGTTCGAGGACGGCTCGCTTCAACATGCCGGGCTTTATTTTGCGCGTGACCGCCAGGGCATCTGGCTGAACCACCACTACTACAAGGGCATGCCGGGCAACTATCCGCCGGCACTCCGGTCCCGCGAAGTCCCGGGCGTCACCGGCGCCTGCCTCATAACCCGCAAGGATATCTTCGATCTCGTCGGCGGTTATACGGAGGATTATGTCATCGGCGATTATGAGGACAGCGATCTTTGCCTGAAGATCAGGCAACTCGGCTTCCAGATTTTCTACGAGCCTTCCGTAGCGCTTTACCATTTCGAACGCCGCTCGATCCGTCGCAGCGCGGATTACATGCGCGGCCTCGCCAGCCAATATAATTCCTGGCTCCATACACAGCGTTGGGACGACGACATTACCGAGTTGATGGCCCAGCCACGGGAACAGGAGCGCACAGTCGACCTGTCGAATGTGATCATGACAAAATCTGAAAGGAGCGCCGCTTGACGGACGTGGTAGCGCTGAAACAGCCAGAACCTGAAGCCAAACCAGCAATACCGGATGCACAGATCGACTGGCTGATGCAGTCTGTTTTGACGAACCGTTTTCTACCCTCCCCCGATCCGAACAGCGTGTTCGTCGGCGATGGAGATTATCGCGCCGTTGGGGCAGAGTTCCTCGGACACTTCATTCGCAAGGGTGGCCTTCGCCCCGACGCGCGCGTGCTCGATATTGGTTCCGGCATCGGACGTATGGCAGTGCCGCTGACGCAATATCTAACCCCGGTCAAAGCCCGCTATTCCGGCATCGATCCCGTGGCAGGCGGCGTAAACTGGTGCCGCCAGAACATCACGTCGCGCTATCCGAATTTCGAGTTTCGTCACATCGATATCGCCCATGACCTCTATAATCCCAAGGGTGCAGTGAATGGGCTCAGCCTTGTCCTGCCATTCGCGGACAACAGTTTCGATTTCGTCATCATGACATCCGTGGTCACGCACCTGCCATCAGACGAGGTCAAGACCTATCTCGATCAGGTCTCCCGCGTGCTTGCGCCGGGCGGGAAACTGTTCATGACGGCTTTCGTGGTGGATGATGTGGCCGCACGCGACCGCCATGGCAAACGCGACAGGCGGCTCGCATTTGAGCGTCATGGCAGCGGACCATGCTGGTTCGTGCCTGAACTGCCGCCGCTTGCGGCTGTGGGATTTGAAAACGGCTTCCTGGATCGTGCACTTGCCGGGGCCAAGCTGACGCTCGAAACAAAATCCTTCGGTCATTGGCGCGGCATTGAGGCTGATCACTATCAGGATATTTTCATCGCTTCGCGAGGTGCTGCCTGATGGCCCAGCGCGTTCTGATTGCAGCCCACAACCATCCGTCGCTCCATCCGGGCGGAACGGAAATTTTCGCGCACGATCTGTTTCGGGCCTATCAGCGTGCCGGTTGCGAAGCCATGTTCATGGGCGCCACCAACAAGGTGCATCGCGAAGCCCGCCCCGGCACAAGCTTCCAGAGCATCGGCAGCGGCGGCGATGAAATCCTGCTCTGGTCGGGTCACTTCGACCGTTTCTACATGAGCCAGATCGACCTTTACGGGATCGTTCCGGACATTGTGGAACTGCTGAACGATTTCCGGCCGGATGTCGTCCATCTGCACCACCTGCTTTTGCTCGGCGCCGAATTCCCGCATATCGTGCGCCGCACTTTGCCGGATTGCCGTATCGTGCTGACTTTGCACGACTATTACCCCATCTGCCATCACGATGGATTGATGGTCCGCACGACCGGCAAGGAACTTTGCCATGGGGCAAGCCCTGACCGCTGCCATGCCTGCTTCAAGGACATTGCGCTCGATAAATTCGTGCTGCGCGAACGGCATATCAAATCGCTTTTGAGTGCTGTCGATGCGTTCGTTTCGCCGAGCGAATTTCTCAAGCAGCGTTACGTCGAGTGGGGTCTCGCGGAGGAACTCATCAGCGTCATTCCCAATGGCCAGCCGGAACGTCCAGCGGTCGCAACCCGGCAAGTGGAGCGCAGCAAACCTGTTTTCGGCTATTTCGGCAATCTCAATCCGTGGAAAGGCACAACGGTCCTCCTTGAAGCCGCACAGCAGCTCATCTCGGGGGGGTTCGATTTCGAATTGCGGGTACATGGCGCAGCACCGTTTCAAAGCGAAAGCTTCGTCAGCGAAATTGACCGGCTCTTTGCCGAAACCTCGCCTTTTGTCCAGCGTCGGGGTGCCTATCGCCGCGAGGATATCGCCCAACTGATGCAGGCCGTCGATTGCGCAATCATGCCGTCGATCTGGTGGGAAAATGCGCCCCTCGTCATCCAGGAAGCACAAGGACAGAACCGTCCGGTCATATGCAGCAATATCGGTGGAATGGCCGAAATGATTGAACACGAGGTCAACGGCCTCACCGTTCCGCCGAATGATCCGCTGGCACTCGCCCAGGCGATGCGCCGAATGGCGGAAAACCCGGATTTGCGCCAGTCGCTCAGTGACAATGCGCGGCATCCGGACACCATCGACACGACGGCGGCACGCTATCTCGATCTGATCGGGACATTGCGTATCGCGCGTGTCGAGGCAGCATGAGAGGTAAATCATGAACATCGCGACCAAAGTTCCATCCGAGGGGGAAGCAAAGCAGGCCGCAGCGCCGAACGCCGCAGCCGGGCCTCAAAGGACCGAAGCCATGAAAGGACGCGTTGATGCCATTGAGGAAGGCCGCCTCTATGGCTGGGCCTTCGATCCTTCTGTCCCGACCGAGCGGCTTCTGATCCGTGTTCTGCTGGACGACAAGCCTATCGCGGAGGCGCCTGCCGACAAGGATCGCCCCGATCTCAAGCGCAACGGTATCGGCGACGGCAAACACGCTTTTGAAGTGATGTTGCCGCAATTCGCCGCCGCGCGGGCGGGCGAACTCGTCGTCGTTGCCGCAAACGCGGCTGGCAGCGAGCAGAAGCTGCGCGTACCAAAGCCCGACGAACAGGCCGCCGAAGCTCTTATCGCCGCGCCTATGACACGTATTCTGGACAAGCTCGACATGCTGATGGCGGCGCAACGCCAGTTGCAGGTCAATCAGCGCTCCTTGCAGCGTGTTGCGCCAACCCTCGATGCATCGGGCAATGCCGCCCCGGCGGAATTGCTGGACATTGCCAGTTCCGTCGATGGCCTGCGCACCGATCTTCATCAGCGCATGACGGAGCTTGATGTGCACATCATGCGCATGGACGGTGTTGTCGCCGGATTGGAACAGCGGATGGAAGATGTGCGCAAGCGCAGCAGCGGCGACATCAAGCTCCTGTTCATGCTGATGTTCGTCATGGCAGGTTTCGTCGCCGGCGCCCTTCTCACCCTTGCGGTCATGCCCTGAAGGGAGGTTTCATGGCGCAAGACGAAAGACCTACCACGCAGCATCCAGCAAGACCTGCCCGGTCTCCGGATCGTCCTCCCATGATGATGGAGGGTGAAATGGTAGTCGGCAGCGTGATTGAGGACACACTGGTGCTGGTGCTCGGCATCGGCAGTGCCACAAACGACCAGGTGACAGCGTTCCTGAATGGCGACCCCGCCATGAGCGTAAAGACGAGCCTGGTCACGTGGCCGCTCAAGGAGCCTTCACCTGCCGGAACACATGGTTTCGTCGCCATAGTGCCTACGGCTGCTTTGCGCCGTGGCGTCTTGAAGACGATCATGTTCCAGCACCGGGCAAAGGTCGCTCGCTACAATTTTGCTTCGCGCTCGGCTTCCATCGCCGATTTTGTCGCCATGATCGGCGATCTTGCGGGACCGAGCCTGCCGGGCGTCATCGATGAGCTGGTGGAGGGGCTGATCTCCGGTCCCATCAGCCGCAAGAAACTTTCTGCCATCACCGTTCTGTTGCAGGCGGGAGCCCGTTCAGATGGCTGCATTGAACTCATCGGCGGCAGCGACGAGGGCGAGATTTTCGTTCAGGGCTGGGCGCAGGACCTGACGCCTGCCGTTACCCGTCTGCTGATCAGCGGCAAGACTCCTTCGCTCGCTGAATGCGCAATCAGTGTCTTTGCACGGCCCGACCTGAATGATGAAGCCTCCGGGTTTGCCGGTCTTCTGCTTGCCAATGAACCGGTTGAACCCACTGATATCGAGCGGCTTCTGTTTCGCGGACGAAGGGGCTGGCGTTTTACCGAAGTCTATGACCGCAGGCTTTTGTCCGGCTCCCGCGAGACACCGGGCCATATCCGGGCGATCCTGCCAAGGGTACGCAGCTCGACGGATATTCTCCTGCGCATGCGCTCCGCCGCAAACCGCTTCGACGGTGCCGACACGGTATCCAGCCTTCCCTTTCCCGTGAGAATGGGAATAGACAATGTGTTCCGGGTTGAAGGCAGCGGCATGCTGGTTTCCGGCTGGCTGCTCGATCCCGACAGCCATGTGGAAAGCGTGAAACTGCGCCGCCATCGCGGTGAAATCCAGATCGACACGACCTGGACCCGCATCGACCGGCCCGATGTCACCCACGAATTCGACAACCAGCCGCCCTTCAATGCAGGTCTTGACCCTAGCCGTCATGCCCATGGTTTCGTCGCCTTCGCGCCGGAACTTGCCGGTGACAGCACCGCACCGTTTTATCTCGAACTTGCGATTAGCGATGGACGGCGGGCCTTCTTTCCATTGACGCCAACCCGCGTGACCTCGCGGGATGCCATTGTCCGGCAAATCCGCGCAACCGACCCCAATGCCTGGGCCTTGCGCCATATTGTGGACCAGCAGCTCGTGCCATTGCTGCGCGGCGTCAACCGGCCCGCACCGGAAGTTTTTGGTGTTGTCGATCTCGGCCCCTTCGAAGATGCGATAGGGCCTGCGATCATCATCGGCATTGACGAGCGCGTCGAGGAAGTTGAGCCTTTGCTGGCACTTCTTGCGCTTGATCCCGAAACCCGCATCGCGCCGATCGTGATCGCCGCTGCGACCGAAATCATTGACCGCGTGGGCGTACAGATCAGGCGTCTTGCGGATTTCTACCGCCTGCGCATCCGGCTCGTTTCCGCCACCGGGTCGGAAGATCTTTACGATGCGCTGGAAGTCGGCGCTCGCACAGTTTCAACGGATCAGGTCATCTTTCTGGCCGGGTCGCTGTTGCCGCGCCGCGCCGGTTGGCTGAACAAGCTCGTCAGCGCCTATGAAGCGCACAAGGACTGCGTTCTGTCTCCCACCCTCGCCTATGAGGATGACTCAATCCGCTGGGCGGGAACCTGGGTCGCAGGTCCGCAATCCGGCATGTCGGCAGACCGCGCACTGATCAGCCGCTATGCTGGTTATCCCATCGATGCGGTTTCAGGCATGTCATTGACGGAAGTCGCAACGGCTACGTTCGAATGCTGCATTCTTCCACGCGAAGCCCTGTTTTCGGTCGGCGGCTTCACGCGCGGCTATCTCGGCACCCACGAAAAGGGACTGGATCTCGGATTGAAACTGAAACAATCGGGCCTGCGCTCCTATTGGTTGCCTTCAGCACAGATGTTGGGAGCGGATGACACATCCGTCACCGATAGGGCATCCACCATCGCCCTCATCGAGCGCATTGACCGGCAGGTCTTCGATGCACGATGGTCCTCTATTCTCGCCGGTAGACGCAAAATACAGGTGGAGGAACCCGCATGAGCGATAAACTCCGCGTTCTCGTCATCTCTCACGCCCACCCGTCAATCTCGCTCGGTGGCGGTGAAATCGCTTCCTACAATCTGCACAAGGGGTTGAATGCTGTTCCGGGCGTCCAGTCGGTCTATCTGGCGCGTACCGCCCACCCGATCCCGCGGCACGGCACGACGGCACTCATGAGCATGCGACGCGCCAGCGACGAAATCCTGTTCCATGCCGATGAATACGATCACTTCTATCTGTCGAACAAGAACACCGATGAAATCCGCCGCGACCTGCTGCGCTTCGTCCGCGATTTCGACCCGGACATCGTGCATTTCCATCACGTTCTGGGCCTCGGGCTGGAAACGCTCTACGCCATTCGCGAAGCGCTGCCGGATCGCATCATTCTGGTGACGTTTCACGAGTTCCTGTCCATCTGCAACAATGACGGCCAGATGGTCAAGGCAGGCACGTCCAAGCTCTGCAATGAGGCATCTCCCATCGATTGCCACGCCTGTTTTCCGCAGATACCGCCCGCGCGTTTCCTCAAGCGGGAACGCTTTGTGCGCGGCATGCTGGAACTGGCCGACGCCTTCGTCTCGCCGAGTGAATTCCTTGCCAATCGCTATCTCGAATGGGGCCTCAACCCGGACAAGATGGCGGTCATAGAGAACGGTATCGCTATCCGCGACGTTACCCCTCCACGTGAACTGACCGGCCCGAACCCGCGTCGTAGCCGCTTTGCTTTTTTCGGTCAGATCAATCCGTTCAAGGGCATCGACGTACTGGTTGATGCCGTATCGCGTGTACCGGAACAGGTCTGGGGTGAGGATTCCCGCCTGATGATCTTCGGCGGCAATCTGGAAAAGCAGCCGCCTGCTTTTCAGGAACGCATGCACAAGCTGATTGATGAGGCCGGCCCGCGCGTACGTTTCTACGGCGCTTACCAGAATGCTGAAATGCCGCGCCTCATGCAGTCGGTCGACTGGGTAGTCATGCCTTCCATCTGGTGGGAAAACTCACCCATCGTCATTCAGGAGGCCCTGCATCATCGCCGCCCGGTCATCTGCTCGAACATCGGCGGCATGGCGGAGAAAATCCGCGACGGCGAAGACGGCCTGCATTTTCGTGTGCGCAGCGCAGAAGACCTGGCCGACCGCTTTACAGAGGTGCTGAGCGAGCCGACCATATGGGACAGGTTACACAATTCCATCCGCAATCCGGTCCACTATATCGACTGCGCAAAGGAGCATCTTGATCTTTATAACCGGCTGCGGGAGTCAAAACCGCGCAGACAGAAACCGGCAGTTTCTGAAACTGCTCTTTCTCAGGCAAGCTGAGCCTGGCTTGCCTGTATCTTTAGAAGAAGGAAGACCGTATGGCACGCGCCCTCGTCATGATCCCTGCGGGAGAAGTGTACGATCACGACAATGTCCGCTGGTATCGTCATACTGACGTTCAGGGCAGCATCAATCATTATCACAATATCGGCGATGCATTCGTCTTCGAGTCATCGTTGAAGCTGATGAATTACGAGAAGGTCTCCGAACTCCCGATCACCAATTTCTCGCCGGAGAAGATCGATCAGCTGCGTGAAGAATATGATTATGTGATCCTGCGCGGCTCGAACTATATCAACAAGGATATGAACTGGCGTGACACGATCCCGGTCTTGCAGCGGCTGAAACTGCCGGTGATTGCATTCGGCGTCGGCGCGCAGGCACCAGTCAGAGGGGAAATACAACTTTCCGAAGAGACGAAGGCGGTCCTGCGCATCATCGCGGATTCCACGACGTCCATCGGCGTGCGCGGCGCTTATACGGCACAGGTGCTCAACAATATCGGCATTCGCAATGTGCGCATCGTCGGTTGCCCGACCGCATTTCGCCGCAACAACCAGCATCTGCGCATCAAATTGCCGCCGCTGGAAAACGTTGCCCAAGTCGGCGTTACGGTGCGCCGCGAGGTCTCACCAGCCTATGCGCAGGATATCGAGCAATATCTGACCCGCCACCGCAATCTCATCAAATCCATGGCCGCACGCTTCGATGTGACATTGATGGCGCAAGGCGAGATCGATGAAAAGAAGATGGTCTTCGGCACGGCGGAGCAGAAGGAGGAGGCCATTGCGGCTCTCAAGAACCATCGCTGGACAGCGGACTGGTATTTCGACGAGACGATTGAAAATCTCTATCGCCATCGCATGTTCTATTCGGATGTCGTAGCCGATTACGAAGAGCTGGTGCGCAGGCAGCAGCTTGTTCTCGGCTATCGCCTGCACGGCAATCTGATGGCGCTCGCCAATGGCGTGCCGTCCATCTATTTCACCTATGACAGCCGTACTGCGGAATTTGCTGAGACCTACAAGATACCGAGCTATGATGTCTTCAGCGACAAGCCGTTCCAACTGGAAGACTACTGGGACCAGTCGCTGTTCGATAAATACAACCGGGCATGGTTCGAGACCTATGCCGAGATGAAGCAGTTTCTCGATGAAAACGGTGTCGACAACAAGATGACGGAAACCGGTCTTCCGATCGCTGAACTGAAAGTCGCCTGAAGATCAGTCCTTTGGCAGTTGAGCGGGACTATTGCCCTTTTGCTCTTCTGCCAGCAGCGACCATGCGGCGATGAACATCGCAGCAATCAACGGTCCCACTACAAAACCATTGATCCCGATCAGGGAAATGCCGCCAATGGTGGAGATCAATACGACGTAATCCGGCATGCGGGTGCCTTTTCCAACGAGTGGCGGACGCAGGAGATTGTCCACCAGCCCGATCACGAACACACCGACGAAAACCAGAACAGCTCCGCTGATCCATTCTCCACTCGCAAAAAACCAAGCCGCTGCGGGCAACCAGACAAGTGCTGCGCCAACGGCTGGCAGCATGGAGAGAAATGTCATCATGACACCCCAGAGCAAGGCTGCTTCCACACCGAGAAGCCAAAAGGTCACGCCGCCTATCGTTCCCTGAATGACGGCGATGATGATATTGCCCTTCACAGTCGCACGGATGACGGCGGTGAACTTTTCCAGAAACTGTCGGGTATATTCATCATTGAGCGGAATGGCCCGCCGGATCTTCCGCCCGAGATCCGCACCGTCACGAAACAGGAAGAACAATAGATAAAGCATGATGCCGAAGCCGATGAAAAATTGCAGCGTATTCTGGCCAAAGCTGACCAGCTTTCCGGCAAAAAGCTGACTACCCTGCATGACTGCGGATGATATACGCGCACGCCACTCGGCGAAATTGCCCAGCTCGAACCGGGTCAACCACTCCTCGAGGGAATCCGGCAAGGCACCCAGAATACGTGAAATATAACTGTTCAGATCGAACTCGCGACTGCTCAGTCGTTGGTAGAGGGAGTTACCCTCCTGCACCAGCGAGCCGAAAATGGCCAGCATGGGAATGATGACAAGACAGATGCACATCAGCACGGAAAGCAGGGCCGCAATGTTCTTCCTGCCCCCGAGCAGACGTTCCAGGCGCTGCTGCACCGGCGAGAACACCACGGCAAGAATAACCGCCCACAGGACCGCCGAATAATAAGGCAGCAGCAACCACGCAAAGGCGATGGTGACCAGTGCCAGTAGGATATAGAAGCTCGCGCGCTGGACAGACATGAACACCTGCTGCAGATTTCCGGGTCGGGAAACCCTGCCCGGAAAACCGTTCCAATTCAATAGAGAAGCACAGGCCCGGCAGGTTATGCCGCTTTCAGCGGTTCCAGTTTTTCATTGGGAAGAGAACGGGCAAGCGCGCTCAGAAGATCGCTTTGCGATACCAAGCCGATGATATGGCGCATTTCATCGATAATCACGACGGCGTGCGCCAATCCATCGGTCAGGCCGGGCAAAAGGCTCATCACCGGATCAACCTGCGAAGCGGTTGGAGCCTCCACGATATAGTTTCTGAAATCGTCGCCCGGATGCATCAATTCGCGCAAACCAACCACGCCTTTGAGGCGACCATCATGGGCGCGCACCGGCAAGGTCAGGAGATTGTGCCGCAGAATCAGGTCGCGGGCCTGGCTCGCCGTTGCATCCTCGTCAATGCTGACCACATCACGGGACATAATATCAGCGCATGTCAGGTCACCATGAGAGCGAATGGACGCTTCGAGCTCCACCTGCCGCAACAACCGTCCCAGATCATTGCGATCGATATCGAAGCTTTCATCCAAAGCAAGCAGGGCGCGGTCGATGTCCTCCTCGCGGATACCCATGCGAACCGAAGGCGGCAGGTCTTCCGTGCTGTGCTTGTTTACCGGGGCTGCGGCCGCCACGTGCGGATATTTCCTGCGTGACAGTTTGTGAAATAGGATACCCAGGCCAACCAGAAGGCACGAGTTCAGCGCAACCGGCACAAGCGGAAACAGGAAACCCCACTTGGCAACCGCCGAACCGCCCAGAACCGCCGTCAGCGCCGCCGCACCGCCGGGGGGATGGAGGCTGCGTGTAACGGACATTGCAGCGATGGCCAGAGCGACGCCAAGGCCGATTGCCAGCGCCGGATCATCAACAAACTGGGTGACGGCCAGTCCCACAAAGGCGGAAATTGTATTGCCACCGATGATGGACCATGGCTGGGCCAGCGGGCTTGTCGGAACCGCGAAAAGCAGAACCGCCGAAGCGCCGATCGGCGCAACGATCAAAGGCAGGTGCGGGCCGTTTCCAAGCAGCATACTCGATATGAAGCCAGTCAGCGCGATACCGATCAGCGCACCGAGGCAGGCAATCGACCGTTCCCGCAACGTTGCACCGGCAAGGATCGGCTTGAACAGTCGGGACATGCGCGACCGCTGTTGTTCGGTATCTCTCTGGGTCATTCCGTGGTTCAGGCCGATCATAAGGGCTTCAGCGAAAACTCGTTGAAGCGATAACTATTCTCTTGGGAGTGAGACAATATCCCGCCCATGCCGGATTCGAACAGGAAAGCAAATCCGTATAAGCACTGCCGTAACGGAAAAATCGTCCTCCATTCATCAACTTGTCGAGAACAATGGTTTCAACAGGTTCTCCGAGACGTTCTGAACCGGCATTCTATCTGCCAATGTTTCCGAACAGAAAGCGGCTTTCCTTGACGGAAGCTGCGGGCAATTCAAGAGCGTTTCTGAGGCGATTCAGGGGGCAACGTCGGAGCTACCCAGACTTTGGTAGTATAATCGTTTTCATTGAAGCTCGGGCATTGGCAAGCCGCCGGGATACATCTACATTCTTTTTAGAGGAAACCGGACAGCCCTGCTGATTCAACAGCAACCGCGATGCCGAAACTCTTATGCAGTGACTTGATAATATCGAATTCAATTGCCTGTAACGCCCGAAGAGGCGTGGGAAATAAATTCAAAATACCGGCGCGCTCGCCGCAACATAGTCTGGGAGGACACTATGATGAAGCTTATCGCCGCTCTGGCGACGACACTTGCTATTTCCACCGCTGCCTTCTCCGCACAGGCACAAAACTATCCTGAGCGAACGATCACCATGGTCGTGCCTTTTGCTGCCGGTGGGCCTACCGACACAGTGACGCGGCTTGTCGCGGAATCCATGTCGAAGGATCTCGGGCAACAGGTTATCGTCGAAAATGTTGGCGGCGCAGGCGGAACGCTCGGCGCGGGACGCGTGGCAACCGCCGATCCGGATGGCTATACGCTCCTGCTTCACCATATCGGCATGGCGACAAGCGCCACGCTCTACCGCAAGCTTGCCTATGACACCCTGAACGGCTTTGAATATGTTGGTCTCGTCACGGAAGTTCCGATGACCATCGTTGCGCGCAAGGACCTTGAACCAACCGATCTCAAGGGACTGATCGAATATGCCAAGGCCAACAAGGATACGGTGACGGTCGCCAATGCGGGTATCGGCGCGGCCTCGCATCTTTGCGGCATGCTGTTCATGAGTGCGATTGAAACGCCGCTCGTCACGGTTCCCTACAAGGGAACCGGCCCGGCCATGACCGATCTTCTCGGCGGCCAGGTCGATATCATGTGTGACCAGACGACCAATACGACAAAGCAAATTCAGGCAGGCACCATCAAGGCTTATGCGGTGACCTCGCCCGAACGTCTGGACGTGCTGAAAGACCTTCCGACAACCAAGGAAGCAGGTCTCGACGGCATGGAAGTGGGTATCTGGCATGGCATTTATGCGCCCAAGGGAACCCCGGCGGAAATTACCGAGCGCCTGTCGAAATCACTTCAGCTGGCCCTGAAGGACCAGAACGTCGTGGCCCGCTTCGCCGAACTCGGCACAAAGCCGTCGCCGGATTCCGACGCGACGCCGGCAGCATTGAAGGCCAAGCTCGAAGCCGAAGTCGCACGCTGGAAGCCAATCATCGAGGCGGCGGGCCAATACGCCGACTGATCCTATGGCAGGCTGTCGGGGCGTGTCCTCTGGCGCGCCCTGATGGTCGTTTTCTCGTCTGCCGCGGACCGGGATCGCGGCTGACGGGATAGCTATCCGATTTCACATGCCGGTCCTCCGGCACAGCCCTTTCGATGGTAAATCCGAAAGATGATTGGCCCATGAACAAGCCTTTGAAGAAATTTTCAATAGACCCCACCAACGGGCTGTGCGGTGCCCTCCTCGCCCTGACCGGCGCTTTCTTTGCCTATCAGTCGCTAGATCTGGATCTCGGCACGTCGCTGCGCATGGGGCCGGGATATTTCCCCCTTGTTCTCTCAGGCGTACTGGTCCTGCTTGGACTGGTCATTCTCGTTCAGGCTACACGAGTCTCCGGTGAGCCGATGGGGCCGATCGCATGGCGCGGCCTGTTCTTTATTCTGCCTGCGCCGATATTTTTTGGCCTGACCGTGCGTGGCCTCGGTTTCGTGCCGTCGCTGTTCCTGACCTGTCTGATTGCCTCTTTCGCCTCAATGCGCATGAAGTTGCCCGCAGCACTCGTTCTTGCAACTGCGATCACAGTCTTCTCCGTCATTGTGTTCAGTTACGCCCTCGCGCTGCCTTATCAGCGTTTCGGGCCCTGGTGGCCGTTCTAGGGGGCACGAATATGGAACTTTTCAGCAATCTCGCGCTCGGTTTTTCAACAGCCTCAACGCTTGCAAATCTTGGCTTTTGCCTAATCGGCGTGTTGCTCGGCACATTGATCGGCGTGCTGCCGGGCATCGGCGCCACCGCAACAATCGCCATGCTTCTTCCGGTCACGTTTCAGATCGGCGACCCGGTTTCGGCGCTGATCATGCTCGCAGGCATCTATTACGGTGCCCAATATGGCGGCTCGACGACCGCAATTCTCATCAACATGCCGGGCGAGTCATCATCTGCCGTAACCGCCATCGACGGTTACCAGATGGCGCGGCGCGGACGGGCTGGCGCGGCACTTGCAATCGCGGCAATCGGCTCATTCTTCGCCGGTACAGTTTCCACTTTTCTTGTCGCAGTCTTCGCTCCGCCGCTGACTGAAATCGCCCTTAAGTTCGGGTCGGCTGAATATTTCTCATTGATGGTCGTGGGGCTGGTGTCGTCCGTTGCGCTTGCGCACGGCTCCATTGTCAAGGCTCTGGCGATGGTAGTGCTGGGACTCCTGCTCGGTCTTGTCGGCACCGATATCTATACCGGCGCGCCGCGTTTCACGCTCGGGATCACGGAATATGCCGACGGACTTAATTTCGTTGCCGTTGCGGTTGGCGTATTCGGCATTGCCGAAATCCTGCGCAATCTTGAAAGCGAACATACCCGCGAAGTGCTGATGGCAAAAGTCACAGGCCTGATGCCAACGCGCGACGATTTCAAGCGCATGACAGCTCCAATCCTGCGCGGAACCGTTATCGGCTCGGCGCTTGGCATTCTGCCCGGCGGCGGGGCCATTCTCGCATCATTTGCTTCCTACACCGTGGAAAAACGCATTTCCGACACGCCGGAAGAGTTCGGAAAAGGTGCGATCGCAGGCGTCGCTGGACCGGAATCCGCCAACAATGCAGGCGCGCAGACATCTTTCATCCCCATGCTGACACTTGGCATTCCAGCCAATCCGGTCATGGCGCTGATGATCGGCGCCATGATCATCCAAGGCATCGTGCCGGGTCCGAATGTTGCGACCGAACAGCCTGCCCTGTTCTGGGGTGTGATCGCGTCGATGTGGATCGGCAATCTCATGCTCATCATCCTCAACCTGCCGCTCATCGGATTGTGGGTGAAGCTTCTGACCGTTCCGTATTATGTGCTATTTCCGATCATCATGACCTTCTGTTCCATCGGCGTTTATAGCGTCAATTCGAACGTCTATGATCTTTATGCGGTCGCCTTCTTCGGCTTCATCGGCTATCTGCTGGCCAAGCTGCGCTGCGAACCGGCTCCCCTGCTGCTTGGTTTCGTTCTCGGTCCGCTGCTGGAAGAGCATCTGCGCCGCGCCATGATCCTGTCACGCGGCGACCCGGCAACGTTCTTCACCCGGCCGATCAGCGCCATTCTGCTTGCAATAGCCGCCGCCGTTCTCATGGTCGTGCTGCTTCCATCGGTACGCAAGAAGCGCGACGAGGTATTTGTCGAGGAGAGTTAACTGGCTTGAACCGAAGGACCACATGGCTTATCCGCGCCGCGTGCCGGAAGAGACGATGTCGAGATAGACAGCAAGAACAAGAATGCTGCCCTTGATGATCTGCTGCCAGAACGTATCCACACCGAGCATGGACATGCCATTGTCGAGGCTCGACATGATGAGCGCGCCAACGAGTGCGCCAAGCACGGAGCCGACGCCGCCGCGCATGGACGTGCCGCCGATGAAGCATGAGGCAATGGCGTCGAGTTCGCCGCCCATGCCCGCCGATGGTGTGCCTGCCGCGAGGCGCGAGGTTGTCGTCAGACCGGCTACCGCCGCCATCAGCCCCATCAGCGCGAAGACCGCCATCTTGACGAAATTGACGTTCACGCCGGAAAAACGGGTCGCTTCGGTGTTGGAGCCGACCGCATAAATGTGGCGGCCAAAGACCGTCTGTTTCGCGATAACGGTGAAGACGCCAAGGATCACCAGCAGGATCAGGACCGGAACCGGCACGCCCTGATAACTGTTGAGGATCAGGATGAAGCCAAGGATCAGGATACCGATGCCGAGAAGCCTCGCAACTTCCATACCGGATGACAGCATCTGGAGATTATGCTTGCGCTTGCTGGCCCGCATGCGCAACGTCATCAGGATCAGCACTCCGAACAAGGCAATGGCACAGAGATTGCCAAGCCAGCCCGGCAGATAGCCCTGCCCGATATATTTGAACTCCGGCGAGATCGGCGCGATGGTGACGCCGCCCATGATACCCAGCACAATACCGCGAAAGACAAGCTGTCCGCCAAGCGTGACGATGAAGGAAGGTATGCCGAGATAGGCGGTCAGCCAGCCATTGAAGGCGCCAAGCGCAACACCAAGCACCAGAACGGTGCTGATCGTAGCCCATAAGGGCCATCCGAGGAGAACATCGAGGACGGCAGCAATGCCGCCCAACAGCCCCAATAACGCGCCGACGGAAAGATCGATCTCACCGGCAACGATAACGAACACCATCGCCGATGCGAGCATTCCCGTAATCGCCATCTGGCGCAGGAGATTGGAAAAATTGCGCGCTGTCAGGAACTGCGAACGCCCCATCTCCGGATCATAGGTCAGGACCGCAAACAAGGCCCAGATGAGCGCCACCACGATCAACAGGGCGACGATCTTGTAGTCCGCCAGAAATTTTCGGAGGCTTTTGCCTGTCAACGTCATGTCGTGCACCGGTCAGATTTGCTGCGGATCACGCCGCATTGGTTGTCGGCTTGCCGATTGCGGCGGCGAGCACTTCTTCCTGGGTGAGATTTTCATTGGGGAAATCGCCGCGCAGCCTGCCCTCGCCGATCACGAGGACACGGTCGCTGATGCCCAGAACTTCCGGCATTTCGGAAGAGACCATCAGTACCGCTACGCCTTGTTTCGCCAGCGCGAAGATCAGCTTGTAGATTTCATATTTCGCGCCAACATCGACACCCCGCGTCGGTTCGTCGAGAATGAGCACCTTGGGGTCCGGCAACATCATCTTCGACAGCACGGCCTTCTGCTGGTTGCCACCGGACAGCGACGCGATTTCCAGCATCGGGTCGGCGGTCTTGACCTTGAGGCGCAGAATTTCGCGCTGAATCGTGGCCAGTTCCGCCTCCTTGTCGAGCAATCCACGCAAGGAAAACCGGTCCAACACCGAGATCGTCATGTTATGGCCGACTGGCATGATGGGCAGGATACCGTCCTTCTTGCGGTCCTCCGGCACCATGCAGATGCCCTGCCGAACCGCATCGCGCGGCGTGCGGATCTTCAGTTCCCTGCCTTCAAGGAACACCCGCCCATCATGAGCACCAGGCCAGACGCCAAACAGGCTGGACACCAGTTCCGTCCGTCCCGCCCCCACCAGTCCGGCAATGCCGAGGATTTCACCACGCCGAAGCGCGAACGAGACATTATCAACCACCTTGCGGTCGGGATTGGTCACGTCCCAGCAATTGATATTGCGCGCTTCGAAAATAACCTCGCCAATATCATGCGGTTCGCGCGGAAACAGGTTCTTCATCTCGCGCCCCACCATCATGGTGATGATGGCTGGCGTGGTGAGTTCCGCCATCGGCCTCGTCGCGATATGTGTCCCGTCGCGAATAACCGTTACCGTGTCGGATATTTCAGCCACTTCATCCAGCTTGTGGGAGATATAGACACAGGCCATGCCCTGCGCCTTGAAGTCCTTGATGAGATCGAGAAGGACGCGCGTTTCGGATGCCGTTAGCGCCGATGTCGGCTCATCCAGAATGAGCAGCTTCGCATTCTTGTTGATCGCCTTTGCGATCTCGATCAATTGCTGCTTGCCGCCCGGATAATGATAGACCGGAAGCGCGACATTGATATCGTGAATATTGAGGCGCGCCAGAAGTTCCGTGGCGCGCGCGTTCATCTGGTCATAGTCGATGAAGCCGCCGCTTGTCGGCTCCGATCCCAGAAAGATGTTTTCCGCAACCGACAGATGCGGCACCATCATCAGTTCCTGATGGATGATGACGATGCCAGCGGCCTCTGTGTCGCGAATGCCCGTCGCCTTCAGTTCCTGGCCTTCCCAGAAAATCTCGCCGCTCCAGCTGCCATGGGGATAGACGCCGGAAAGCACTTTCATCAGTGTGGATTTGCCAGCGCCGTTCTCACCGCAAAGACCGACACACTCGCCCGCGCGCACTTTTAGGTAAATACCGTCGAGCGCTTTCACGCCGTTGAAGTCCTTACCGATATTGCGCATCTTCAGAAGATATTCGGGCATCGTATATGACCTTGCAGTATTGAGCCGGACAACGCTGTCAGCAGCAGTCTCAACAATCCAGCAGGGGCCGGAAGCGGGACAATAACTCCCAAACTTCCGGCCCCCTATGTGCCTATGTGCACAGGGCAAAACCGCCGGAAAGGCTTACTTCCCGTAGATTTGCTCCTTGGTGTAAAAGCCATCCTGAACGTAGATGTCGATATTGTCCTTGGTCACGGCAGTCGGCGTCAGCAGAAGCGTGTCGACCTGCTTGCCGCCATTGTCGAGCTTGGAATTGAATTCCGGCGTCTCACCCTTGACCATCTGGACGGTCAGCTTTGCCGCTTCCGATGCAATAAGTTTCAGCGGCTTGTAGACCGTTACGGTCTGCGTGCCATCGATCAGGCGCTTGACGGCAGCAAGGTCGCTATCCTGCCCGGAAACCGCAGTCTTCCCAGCCAGACCCTGCGCAGCCAGAGCCTGAATAGCGCCACCGGCAGTGCCGTCATTCGAAGCCACAACAGCGTCGATCTTGTTCTGCGCCGCCGTCAGGGCGTTTTCCATGATGGACAGCGCTTCGGTCGGGCTCCATTCCTTGACCCACTGCGACCCGATGACCTTCACCTTGCCGGAATCGATGGCTTCCTTCAGGGCCTTTTCCTGACCGGCGCGGAGAAGCTTGGCGTTGTTATCCGTCGGCGAGCCGCCGAGGAGATAATAATTGCCTTCCGGCTTGGCCTTCAGAACCGCTTCCGCCTGCATGAAGCCAACGCGCTCATTGTCGAACGAGATATAGGCGTCGATATCGGCATTGAGGATCAGGCGATCATAAGAAAGAACCTTGATGCCCGAAGCCTTGGCGTCAGCCACGACCGCATCGAAAACCTTGGAATTCATCGGCACGATGACGATGGCGTCAACGCCCTGCGCAATCAGGTTTTCAACCTGCTTGACCTGCTTTTCCTCGTTGCCGTCAGCCGATTGCACATTGACCTTCGCGCCCAGCTTTTCCGCCGCTTCGATGAAATAGTCACGGTCGCGCGCCCAGCGCTCGACGCGAAGATCGTCGATGGAAAAGCCGATAACCGGAT
This sequence comes from Hyphomicrobiales bacterium, assembly GCA_900473915.1. Lineage (GTDB taxonomy): Bacteria > Pseudomonadota > Alphaproteobacteria > Rhizobiales > Rhizobiaceae > Brucella. The sequence goes on from UCNG01000014.1 coordinate 76,040, forward strand.
TTTCCGGCGAAGCATGGACCGGCGTCGACGCCATGGCGCCGATGCCCAAAGCCGCAGCAACCAGCGCGCCGGTCAGAAAATTACGACGTTTCATGCACTCCTCCTCCAAACACCACCGGCCTTCGCCGGCTGATTGCAAAGCCCGCCCCGAACGTATCCGCCCCCGGAATTCGGCACGACAAAACAGCCCACTTTGGAGCTGCTTATTCCTTGAATGGCTGATCCTCCCGAATGCGCTTTGCGCCAAGATCACTCCATCAGGACAGTGCGCAAAGGCACACCGCCCCATCCTCGCGAACCATTGATACGTGAAGAAAAATGAATAGCAAGTATTTTTTGATTTACGTACCTCATTTTTGATCTTATGGTCCGCGTCGAGGAGCGAGAATGAAACCGACAGTCCATGATATAGCCAGAACAGCGGGCGTCAGCCTTGCCACGGTTGACCGTGTTTTGAATGAGCGGCCGGGCGTAAGAGCAAAGACCCGCGAGCGGGTCATGGCCGCGATGAACACGCTTGGCTATGTGCGCGATGTGGGTGCGGCCAACCTTGCGCGCGGGCGGCTTTATCAGTTCGATTTTATTTTGCCGGACAATGAAAACACCTTCATGCTGAGCCTTCGCGCAGAACTGCAAGCCGCGACCGAACGGGCCTTGGCCGAGCGTGTATTGATCAATCTCGTGCTTGTACCCGCCTTCGATGAAGCGGCGCTTGTCGCGGCGCTGGACGACTGCACCGAACGCAAGCCCAATGGCGTTGCATTCGTGGCAGTCGATACCGATCCGGTGCGTGAGGCATGCGCCCGGCTGGGAGAGCATGGCATTCACGCCGTCACGCTCGTATCTGATCTGGGGCATTCCACGCGGACGCATTATGTCGGCGTCGACAACGGTGCAGCGGGGCGCACGGCAGCGCGGCTTCTCGGGCTTTTTGCCAACGGAACCGAAGGTGCGCTTGCGGTCGTCGCCGGCTCGTTGAAGGTTCGCGACCATCAGGAACGTTTCGACGGTTTTACCGCTGCCATGAAAGCGGATTTTCCGGGCCGCGAGATATTGCCCGTACTGGAGGGCTTCGACGAGGGTCCGCGCGTGGAAAGGCTTGTCGACAAGCTGCTCGAAGAGCGCAGCGACATTGCCGGAATTTACAGCCTCGGTGCAGGTAATAGCGGCCTGGTGAAGGCGCTGGCAAAGCACAGTGCCAATCGCCCGCTCGTCATCGCGCATGAACGCGACAGCGTGACCTCGAAAGCACTGACGGATGGCATCATCCACGCGGTGCTGGCACAGGATGCGGGCCATGAAATCCGCAGCGCCATCCGGGTGCTGAAAGCCTCTGCGGATCGTCTGGCGATCGTGCCGGGTCAGGAACACATCCGTATTGAAATTTTTCTCAAAGACAACCTGCCGCATTTCGACTGAGGCGCAGGCGACAATACCTTTCCAACGGGGCCTTTCCAACAGGAGCAAATATGTATCTCGGGATCGATCTAGGAACATCGGGTGTCAAGGCGCTATTGATCGATGACGGACAGACAGTGATCGGCTCGGCCCACGGCGAACTGGATGTTTCGCGCCCCCATCCGGGCTGGAGCGAACAGGACCCAACCCAGTGGATCAAGGCCTGCCGTACCGCAATCGACGGTCTGCGTGCGGCCCACCCGACGGAGTTTTCGGCGATTGCCGGTATCGGCCTGTCCGGCCAGATGCATGGCGCTACCCTGCTGGACGAACAGGATCAGGTGCTACGTCCCTGCATCCTGTGGAACGATACGCGCAGCTATCGCGAAGCAGCCGCACTCGATGCCGATCCGGCCTTTCGCGCCATCACCGGCAATATCGTCTTTCCGGGCTTTACAGCGCCCAAGCTCGTCTGGGTTGCCAATAACGAACCCGCTATTTTCACACGTATCCGTAAGGTGCTGCTGCCGAAGGACTATCTGCGCCTCTGGCTGACCGGCGAATATGTGTCGGATATGTCGGATTCAGCAGGCACGAGCTGGCTCGATACCGGTGCGCGCCGCTGGTCACATGAGCTTCTGGACAAGACCAGCCTTGATGAAAACCAGATGCCGCGTCTTGCAGAAGGCACGGACGCAACCGGGAGGCTGCGGGCTGAGCTTGCCGCCGAATGGGGAATCGTCGGTCAGCCGGTCGTGGCGGGCGGTGCTGGCGACAATGCCGCGTCGGCCTGCGGCATGGGTACGGTCAAGCCCGGCCATGCCTTCGTTTCGCTCGGCACATCAGGTGTACTTTTCGCGGCGAACGGCGCTTATCAGCCGAAGCCGGAAAGCGCGGTTCACGCCTTCTGCCACGCCCTGCCCGACACCTGGCACCAGATGGGCGTCATTCTGTCCGCAGCGAGCGCGCTCGACTGGTATGCGCGGCTTGTCGGCAAAACGGCCCACGAACTCGACAAGGCACTCGGCGACACGCTGCATGCGCCGGGCAGCGCGACCTTCCTGCCCTATCTCTCGGGCGAACGCACCCCGTATAACGATGCGAAGATACGCGGCGTGTTTTCCGGTCTGGAACATGAATCCGATCAGCGCGCATTGACGCAGGCCGTGTTGGAAGGCGTCGCCTTCGCGATCCGCGACAACCTCGCCGCACTGCAATCGGCAGGAACAGAAATCAGGTCGCTCACCGCCGTCGGTGGCGGCTCACGCTCCGCCTATTGGCTGAAGGCAATTGCGACCGCCTTGAATGTGCCGATTGCCTTGCCGGAAGAAGGCGATTTCGGCGGGGCTTTTGGCGCCGCGCGTCTGGGTCTCATCGCCGCTACGGGTGTTGATCCGCTGGCTGTCTGCACACCGCCGCGGACCGAGCGGACCATAGAGCCGGAAGCGCCCCTGATCCCGGTCTATGAGGAAGCCTATCAGCGCTATCACGCCCTTTATCCGGCACTTCACGCCATCGCCGGTTCGTGATGCTGCCGCACACAATCAGACATGAACGTCATTCGAACGGGAGGACATAATGAGCACCGGATTTTTCGGCGACATTCAAAAGGTTAAATATGAGGGGCCGGACAGCGACAACCCGCTGGCGTTCCGCCACTACAATCCGGATGAAATCGTGCTGGGCAAGCGCATGGAAGACCATCTGCGCTTCGCGGTCGCCTACTGGCACAGCTTTGCCTGGGAGGGTGGCGATCCGTTCGGTGGTCGCACCTTCGACCGCCCATGGTATTCGAACGAGCTGGATGCGGCAAAACTCAAGGCTGACGTGGCTTTCGAGTTTTTCTCCCTGCTCGGCGCGCCCTATTATTGCTTCCACGATGCCGATGTGCGGCCAGAGGGACGCAACTTTGCGGAAAATACGCGCTATCTGAACGAGATCGTCGACATATTCGAGAAGAAGCAGGCCGAAACCGGCGTAAAGCTTCTCTGGGGCACCGCCAACCTTTTCTCCAACCGCCGCTATATGGCGGGCGCTGCAACCAATCCCGATCCGGACGTGTTCGCCTTTGCCGCCGCGACCGTGAAAAGCTGCATTGATGCGACCAAACGGCTCGGCGGCGAGAACTATGTGCTGTGGGGCGGTCGCGAAGGCTATGAAACGCTGCTCAACACCGATCTTGGCCGCGAGCTTGACCAGATGGGACGTTTCCTCAATCTGGTGGTGGAATACAAGCACAAGATCGGCTTCAAGGGCACGATCCTGATCGAACCGAAGCCGCAGGAACCGACCAAGCATCAATATGATTACGATGTCGCGACGGTCTATGGCTTCCTAAAGCGTTACGGCCTCGAAAACGAGGTGAAGCTCAATATCGAGCAGGGCCACGCCATTCTCGCCGGTCACTCCTTCGAGCATGAACTCGCGCTTGCCCGCGCGCTTGGCATTTTCGGTTCCATTGACATGAACCGCAATGACTATCAGTCCGGCTGGGACACGGACCAATTCCCGAACAATGTGCCGGAAATGGCGCTTGCCTATTATCAGGTCCTGCTTGCAGGCGGCTTCACGACCGGCGGCACCAATTTCGACGCCAAGCTGCGCCGTCAGTCGCTCGATCCGCAGGATTTGCTGATCGGTCATATCGGCGGCATGGATTGCTGCGCGCGCGGGCTGAAAGCCGCCGCCGGAATGCTCGAAGATGGCGCATTGTCCAACCCGCTCAACGAGCGTTATGCCGGCTGGAACGGCGACTTCGGCAAGAAGCTTCTGACCGGCCTCTCGCTCGATCAGATTACAGCCGAAGTGGAAGCGAAGGATATCAATCCGCAGCCAAAATCCGGCCGTCAGGAATATCTCGAAAACATCGTCAATCGGTATGTCTGAACCGGCAAAGCGGCGATAATAAAAAGGGCGCCACTCGCGCCCTTTCTTCTATTACATATCGATTTCTAAAGCTTGACCCAGCCACCGTTTTTCTGTGACGAACGCACGCAGGCATCGATGAAGGCAACGCCCTTCAAGCCGTCATCGACGGTTGGATAGATCACCGCGCTATCCGGCTTCTTACCGTTGCGATGGGCCTCAATGGCATTGGCCGCTTCCGAATAGATGGTGGCGAAAGCCTCCAGATAGCCCTCGGGGTGTCCCGCCGGTACGCGGGTCACGCGCGCGGCAGCGGAACCCACACCCGCCCCGCCCCGCGTGATGAGCCGCTTTTGCTCGCCAAAAGGCGTGAACCAGAGATAGTTCGGGTCTTCCTGCGCCCACTCGATGCCGCCCTTTGTGCCATAGACGCGCAGGCGCAGTGCATTTTCATTGCCCGGCGCAACCTGGCTGCACCAGAGCATGCCCTTGGCCCCGCCTGCGAAACGGAGCATCACATGCGCGTTGTCGTCGAGACGCCGTCCCTCGACAAAACTGTCGAGATCGGCAGCAAGGCTGTCGAGCGTGAGACCGGTCACGAAGGAGGCGAGATTGAAGGCATGCGTTCCGATATCGCCGGTTGCGCCGCCCAGTCCCGATTGCGCCGGATCGGTACGCCAGACGGCGCCCTTGGCACCTGTCGCCTCCACCGCTTCTGTGAGCCAGTCCTGCGCATATTCCACCTGTACCACGCGAAGATCGCCAAGATCGCCATTGGCGATCATCTCGCGCGCCTGTCGCACCATCGGATAGCCGGTGTAATTATGCGTCAGGACGAACAGGGCTCCGCTTTCATCGGCGACCTTCTTCAGCTTCTTTGCATCGGCAAGCGTAGAAGTCAGCGGCTTGTCGCAGATGACATGGATGCCGCGTCGCAAAAACTCCTTGGCAGCTTCGTAATGAACATGGTTCGGCGTCACGATGGAAACGGCTTCGATCCCGTTTTTCAGGCGCGCCTCGCGAATGGCCATGTCCTTGTAGCTGGAATAGATGCGGTCTTCGGCCAGTCCCAGTTCTCGGCCAGAGGCCTGCGCCTTTTCCGCTGATGACGACAAAGCGCCTGCAACCAGTTCGAACCGATTGTCGAGCCGCGCCGCCATGCGATGAACGCCGCCGATAAAAGCGCCAGCACCGCCGCCCACCATGCCGAGGCGAATGCGTGGAACGGCCGTTTCCTTGGTTTTAGCTTCGATGGTCATTGCGTCCTCATAATCCAAGCATGCGTCGGTTGGCGGCGTCATCGGTGCCGCCGGAGGCGAAATCATCGAACGCCTTGTCGGTGACACGGATGATATGCGCCTTCACGAACTCAGCGCCTTCACGCGCACCATCTTCCGGGTGCTTCAGCGCACATTCCCATTCGACCACGGCCCAGCCGTCAAAATCGTTCGCGGCCATCTTGGAGAATACCGCGCCGAAATCAACCTGACCGTCGCCCAGCGAACGGAAGCGGCCCGCGCGGTTCACCCAGCCCTGATAGCCGCCATAGACGCCCTGCCGCCCGGTCGGATTGAACTCTGCATCCTTGACGTGAAACATCTTGATGCGGTCCTTGTAGATGTCGATATTGTCCAGATAATCGAGGCATTGCAGGACATAATGCGACGGGTCGTAGAGCATATTGGCCCGCGGGTGATTTTTGACCTGCTCCAGAAACATCTCGAAGGTCACGCCATCATGCAGATCTTCGCCCGGATGGATTTCATAGCAGATATCGACGCCATGGTCCTCGGCATGATCGAGGATCGGCTTCCAGCGGCGGGCGAGTTCCTCAAATGCCGTTTCCACCAGACCGGAAGGACGCTGCGGCCATGGATAGATGAATGGCCATGCCAGCGCGCCGGAGAAGGTGGCATGCGCGCCGATGCCCAGATTGCGCGAGGCGCGGATCGCCATCTTTACCTGCTCGACCGCCCATTGCTGGCGCGCTTTTGGGTTGCCGCGCACTTCCGGCACGGCGAAACCGTCAAACGCTTCGTCATAAGCCGGGTGCACCGCAACAAGCTGGCCCTGCAAATGGGTCGAAAGCTCGGTGACTTCGACACCGTTCTGGCGTGCCACACCAGCGAATTCGTCGCAATAATCCTTGGATTCAGAAGCCTTTTTCAGATCGATCAGTTGGCTCGCCCATGTCGGAACCTGCACCCCGACATAGCCCTTTTCGGCAGCCCATTTGGTGATGCCATCCCATGTGTTGAACGGCGCTTCATCGCCTGCGAACTGCCCGAGAAAAATGCCCGGCCCCTTGATCGTCTTCATCGAAACTCCTCCAGAATGAATTAAGGCGCGCCTCTGACGAGGCGCGCCGAACCGTGATCAGAATGGCGAATCCGGGAAATAGAAGTCCTTGGCGTTATCCTTCGTGACGAGCGTCGCGTCGAGGATGTAATTGCCGCTCACCGGAATCTGATCGTAGAAATGACCAGCGGCAAGCTGCATTGCCGTCGAAACCATCGCTGGCGGATAGAGAACATCGACCGGCACCAGCTTGTCGCCATCCATCACCTTCTTGATCATGTCCTTGGAGCCAGCTCCGCCCACGACGTACTGAATGTCGCTGCGGTTCGCCTGCTTGATGGCTTCCAGAACGCCAACAGCCATATCGTCATCCTGGCACCAGACCACATCGATCTTCGGATATTTGGTCAGGAAGTCCTGCATGACGCGGAAGGCATCGTCGCGGTTCCAGTTGCCATACTGGCGGTCCAGAACCTTCACGTTGGAGCCTTCGATGCCCTTGTCGAAACCATCCTGACGCTGCTGGTCGATCGGGATTGGCAGGCCGCGAATGACAACGACCTGTGCATCGGGCGTGGTCTTCTTGATATATTCGCCAGCCACCTGTCCGAGCGCCGGGTTGTTGCCGGCCACGTAGAGATCACGGATGGTATTGTCGTTGCTGCTCGGCGCGCGGTCGACCAGAGCGACAAAAGTTCCCTTGTCCTTGATCTCCTTGATGGCGTTGACGAGCGGATCAGGATCGGTTGGCAGAACGACCAGTCCGTCGAGGCCCTGTACGGCCAGATCCTGCAACGCATTCGCCTGCGATGCCGCATCGGGCGACGTCTTGACGATGACGTTGAGGCCCGGATGCTCTTCCATCAGGAGCTTCGCCACGCGTTCGGCGTGATAGACGACGCCCGCCGTCCAGCCGTGATCGGCCGCCGGGATCGACACGCCAATCGTCACTTTCTTGTCCTGTGCACTTGCCGCGCCGCCAAAGGCCAGCGCACCCGCCGTCAGAGCGGCGAAAGCAAGCTTCATCAAATTCCCTCGCATAGTCTTCCTCCCAGTAAACGCGGGGCTCTCATTCCTCTCTGGCTGGAATCGCCCCACCAATCCCGCCAATCTCCAAAACCTATCTCCGCGCCAGCGAGCGCTGCACCAGCATCGCGATAATGATAATCGCGCCCTGAATGGCTCCCAGCAGATATTCGCTGACGAAACTCGACAGCAGCATGATATTTCCGATGATTTCCAGTATGAACGCGCCGCAGATCGTGCCCCATACGCGACCGACGCCGCCGCGCAGCGCCGTGCCGCCAACAACGACTGCCGTGATCGCCTGCAATTCCCACATAAGGCCTGTGGTGGCAGAAGTGGAACCAAGGCGCGGGACATAGAGGAGCACGGCGACAGCAACGCAAAGCCCTTGGATAACGAAAGCAATGGTGCGCACCTTCTTGACTGAAATGCCGGAATAGCGCGCCACGTCTTCGTTCGATCCTACCGCAATGACATGGCGGCCATAGCGTGTCCGATAAAGGACGAATGCCGCGAGCGCCGCCGTCACGAAAATCACGATAACCGGTACGGGCACTCCAAGCACGGAACCGAAATAGGCGGGACGATAAAGCGCCTGAATATCAGGATTGCGCAAGGTGATCGCGCCCCCCTGCGACAGCCATGTCGTGAGACCGCGATAGATACCCATCGTACCCAGCGTGGCGATAAATGGCTCAATGCCGCCAACTGTCGTTATGAGGCCGTTCAACAGGCCGCAGGCTGCACCGACGATCAGCGCCAGCATAACAGCGGCGATCAACATCATTACCGGATCGGCAATCACCCCGCTATTCATGAAAAGGATCATGATACTGGCAACGAACGCCACCATCGCGCCCACCGACAGATCAAGCCCGCCGGATGAAATCACGTAAGTTGCGCCAAGCGCGATAATGGCGATGAATGCACTGCGCGTTGCGACATTGAGAAGATTGTCGATGTTGATGAAATTCGGGTTGGCAATTGTACCCAGAACAAGCAGCAGGGCAAGCGCCACAAAAGGCGCAATCGCCCGCAGATCCCAATCCTTGGACGTCCTCGGCATTCTGCTTTTATCGGTCGCAACCTGTGTCATCTATTTCCCACTTTATTGTTTTTATGCGGCGTTTTCAGCTTCAACGCCGGTTGCAAGCACGACGATATCATGTTCCGTCATGCGGTCGCCGGATACCTCACCGGCAATCCGCCCTTCCCGCATCACGACGATGCGGTCGCAGATACCGATCAGTTCCGGCATTTCCGACGAAACGACGATGATCGATTTCCCCTCATCGGCCAGATTGGCGATGAACTGGTAGATTTGCTCCTTCGTGCCGACATCGATGCCGCGTGTCGGTTCATCAATGATGACGATGGACGGATCGAGCATCATCATCTTGGCGAGCAAGAGCTTCTGCTGGTTGCCGCCGGAAAGCTGGCCCGCAAGAATGTCCTTGCGACCAGTACGAATATCGAACTCGCGGATCGCATCATCGAGTGCGGTGCGTTCCCGGTCGCGATTGATCTGCAAACCGCTCACGAATTTCTTCAGCGACGCAAGCGTCAGGTTGACGCCCAGGTCCTTGGTCAGCAGCAGCCCTTTGCCCTTCCGGTCCTCGCTGAGATAAACAATCCCCGCCTTCTGGCTTTCATGCGCGTTGCGGAAGTGAACCGGCTTTCCATTGTGGCGCGCATCGCCCTTGCCGGGCCGCAGGCCGACGATGCCCTCCATCAGTTCCGTACGGCCCGCGCCGACCAGACCGGCAAAACCAAGTATTTCGCCACGGTTCAGGTAAAAGCTCGCATTCTGCACGTAACCCGGCACGCTGAAGTTCTCGATTTCCAAAATGGCAGCGTTGTCATGCTGGCTTGCGCGGTCAGGATAAAGTTTAGCGACATCGCGGCCAACCATCAGCCGCGCCATATCAGATGGCTGCAATTCCGATGCCAGATGCGCTGAAACGAGCTTGCCGTCACGAAGCACGGTCACACGATCGGATATTTCCTTCACTTCCGGCAGGCGGTGCGAGATGTAGAGAACCGCAACGCCCTTCGCGCGAATATCGCGAATGACTTTCAGCAGCGCTTCCGTCTCGAAAGGCGTCAGCGAAGCAGTCGGCTCGTCGAAAATCACCACGCGATGTGGCACCAGCAGCACGCGGGCGATCTGAACGAGCTGGCGCTGCGCAATCGACAGGGAACCCACAACCGCATCGGGTTCGATATCGGCGCCAAGATCACGGATGGCCTTGCGCGCACCCTCGCGCATCGACTTGTCGTCGACGACCAAGCCCCGGTGAAGCTCACGGCCAAGATAGATGTTCTGTGCGACGGTCAGATCGGGGGCGAGCAGGATTTCCTGATGCACGAGCACGATGCCCTGCGCTTCGGCCTCAACCGGCCCCAAGAAGGACACCGGCTTGCCGTCGATTCGGATTTCTCCGCTCGTCGGGCGCTCATTGCCCGCCAGCAGCTTCATCAGCGTTGATTTTCCGGCACCGTTCTCGCCGATGATCGCATGGACTTCGCCGCCGAAAATGCGCAGGTCAATATTCTTCAGAACCTGAACAGGGCCGAATGATTTGGATAGCGATACGGCTTCCAGCAGCGCAGGCCTGCCATCTTTTTCAGGCCCACTCATAGGCAACCGCCCATGGCGAGCCGCTGCGTGTGACGCTTCCTGAGCACACTTTTTCCCGGTGTTTTGGCCGATACTTCTGGCTGCACGTGAACTCCTCCCAAAGCGTCACGAATAAAAGATTAGCTTTCGTTTTGAGGTACGTAAAGCAAAATATACGCGTTCTCACATCATCCGTCTTTGGACATGCCTCGTCGTTCTATCTGCTCGCCTATGATCTGGGTTCCAGCATCGCCGGTGTGGCAGGCGGCTATTTCTGGATTGCCGACGGATGGTCGGCGGTCGCCGAAATTACCTTCGTCATGCTCGCCCTCGCTTTTGCAGCGGCGCTGGATGCAACCCGTCTGTCATGAGGGAAGTAAGGGGCAGGCAAAAAGATAAAATTTTATGGAACCATATCCTCCGCAGCGCGTTCAAGCGGCTCGGAAGGAGAATAATTGCATGCAAATCGTCGATGCTCTGGTCAAAAGGTGCGGCACAGAAAATTCCTATCAGGTCGAATTCATCGGTGAAGATGGCGAAACTGTTTGCGTTTCCTTCCGCCACGATTCCGAGGAAGAATTGAGCCACCACGACGCCATTGCGAGCGCACTTGCTAAGATGGCGCCGCTCACGGCTTACGGTGCCGCGTTTATCAGCATCCTTTCGGCCAACAAGTTGAATACAGCAGCCACCGCTGCCTGATATTTTCCAGATATAAGCCCTGCGATCCAGCCGGACCGCAGGGCATTTTGCGTCCGCCCATCTCGCCTTTCAGAACCGGTTTGGGATTGATATCCTTCCGGAAATTGCCTAGCTGCTTGACAGGAGCGAGGCGATTGACGGAGGCTTGGACATGAGCGAACTGGCTGATTGGCTATCGGACACCCAACCGATCACACGCAAGAACGCGGCGGAAGTCGTGTTCGACGATATTCGCTCGGCCATCACGTCCGGTCGTCTTGCCGTTGGAACCCGCCTGCCCTCCGAAGCCCAACTTGCTGGCCGTTTCGGTGTCAGTCGTCCCATCGTGCGCGAGGCGCTGCGGTCATTGCAGACGCTGGGCCTCACGCAGACCCGCACGGGCAGCGGCACCTATGTTCTCAATATATCCCCGGCGAGCGAGCTCAGTTACGGCGGTTACTCGGCCCGCGATCTGATCGAGGCGCGTCCCTTCATTGAAGTGCCAGCGGCGGGCTGGGCCGCGCTGCGGCGCAATGCCGGGCAACTCGCCCATCTACTTGAGCTTTGCGACAAGATGGATCGCCAGACGGACCCGCAGAAATGGGAACTGCTCGATTCAGAGTTTCACTGCGCCATTGCCGAAGCCTCCGGAAATGCGGTCTTCACCAAGATCGTGGCGGATGCCCGCGAGGCACTGATCCAGCAGTCCGAGCTGGTCAACGTGATGTCGGGCCGACGCGAAGCGTCGAATGTCGAGCATCGCCGTATCGCGGAGGCCATCGAGGCCCAGTCGGAAGCCGAAGCCCGCGCTGCCATGGAAGCGCATCTGAGCAAGGTCCGGACGGCTGTAACGACGATCATCGGCAAGGATGAGATCAGCTAGGGTCAGGACTACTAATTTTTCCACAGGACTGAAGCCTGCCATTCGCGTCGACCCTGACCGGAACGCCACTTTCGTGTCGTTTCAGCAAATGCCGATAAAGCTTTCTTCCCACTGAATTTTTCGTCGTCGATAGATTCCGTGCAGCACATACGAAGCTTGTGTGCTGGCGTAGAATACTTGACGCGCGTTCTGCGATATGCGTTAAAACCGCCCGCATAACCTGTCATGCAGCTTTACAGAATACCCACTCAATAGGGATGCATTCCATATCCATTGAATGACCGGCGGCGCGCCCTAATTTGCCTTGTAGCCGAACGGTCGCCTGTCGAAACAGCGCTCTCAGGGAGGAGCAATGCCGATCGAAACCATGAAGGCCGCGCCGGCCAAACGTGACGTATTCATTGAAGAAGATCGCGGCTATCACAAAGCCCTGAGGCCAAGGCAAATCCAGATGATCGCCATTGGCGGTGCAATCGGAACCGGGCTCTTTCTTGGCGCTGGCGGCCGTCTGGCTTTGGCAGGCCCGGCTCTGGTTTTCGTCTATGCCTTGTGCGGCTTCTTTGCGTTTCTGGTTCTGCGGGCCTTGGGCGAGCTTATCATGCATCGCCCCAGCTCCGGCTCGTTCGTCTCCTATGCCCGCGAATTCTACGGCGAGAAGCTGGCTTTCGTGGCAGGCTGGATGTACTGGCTCAACTGGGCCATGACATCGGTCGCCGACGTGACGGCTGTGGCGCTCTACATGAATTTCTTCAAGCACTATGTGCCTTGGCTGCAAGGCATCGACCAATGGATATTCGCCCTGACGGCGCTTGTCATCGTTCTGGCGATGAACCTCATGTCGGTCAAAGTGTTCGGCGAACTGGAATTCTGGTTCAGTCTCGTCAAGGTCATCGCGCTCATGACCTTCCTGATCGTCGGCATTTACTTTGTCGTTTCCGGCACGCCAATCGACGGTCATCCAGCCGGATTCAGCATCATTACAGATAGCGGCGGCCTGTTTCCGAACGGCATATTGCCTGCCTTCGTCATCATACAAGGCGTGGTTTTCGCCTATGCATCCATTGAGTTGCTGGGCACCACGGCAGGCGAAACCGAAGACCCGCGCGAAGTCATGCCACGGGCAATCCGCACCGTGGTCTTCCGCCTGCTCGTCTTTTATGTGGGTTCGGTTCTGCTGCTTTCGCTGCTTCTTCCCTACACCGCCTATTCCGCTGGCGAGAGCCCGTTTGTGACCTTCTTCGGCAAGATCGGCGTCGAAGGGGCAGATATTATCATGAACCTCGTCGTGCTGACCGCAGTTCTGTCATCGCTGAATGCCGGGCTTTATTCCACCGGGCGCATCCTGCATTCCATGGCGGTATCCGGCTCCGCTCCTGCATCCCTGGCCAGGATGAACAGGAACGGCGTCCCCTATATGGGCATTGCAGTTACCGCCGTCGTCACCGTTATCGGCGTTATCCTCAATGCCGTCGTGCCTGCGGAAGCATTCGAAATCGCGCTCAATCTCTCTGCCCTTGGTATTATCACGGCATGGGGCGTCATCGTCCTTTGCCAGCTGAAACTGTGGCATCTTGCACGTCGCGGCGAGATAGCGCGACCGGATTTCCGCATGTTCGGCGCACCCTATACCGGCATTCTTACGCTCGCCTTCCTGCTCGGCGTGCTTGTCCTGATGGCGCTCGACTATCCGGTCGGCACCTTGACGATTGGTTCACTGGCGATCATCGGGCCTGCCCTCATCCTCGGCTGGTATCTGATGCGTGAGCGCATCCATCGACTTGCTGCTGAACGTGCTGTAGACGCCAGCATTCGGGGTAAGTGAGAGGATTCGGAATTATGTCGCCTGCAAAGCCTTCCATCATATTGATCGCCACTGGCGGCACCATCGCCAGCAAGCGTGGGGAAGACGGAGCAAGCACACCTGTCCTGTCCGGTGAGGACCTGCTGGAATTCGTGCCCGGCCTAGATGCAGACCTGCGTCCCGTCAATTTGATGGCGAAGGATTCCGCCTGCCTCACCCTGTCGGACATGCAGCGCATCAGCGATGCCGTCGATTCCGGCCTGAAGGATGGCGAAGTCGATGGCGTCGTCGTCCTGCACGGAACGGACGCAATGGAAGAAACCGCGTTACTGGTGCATCTGCAGCACCGCATCGGCAAGCCGGTGATCTTCACCGGCGCGCAGTTTACCGCCGATCATCCTCAGGCAGATGGGCCGGAAAACCTCGCCGCCGCCATTCGCCTCGCCTGCGATCCGGCCAACGCAGATAAAGGCGTGCTTGTCGCCTTTGGCGGTCGGGTCGTCCCTGCCTGGGGCGCATACAAGTTCAGCAGCGACAGCGCCGACGCCTTCCGGTCGGCCCGTCTGATCGAAACCCAGAGCCCGGTGCTGGCCGCTCCTGTCGGTGATCGGCGTATCGATACGATAGCCATCTATCCGGGTTGCGACGCCCTCCATATCGAAGCGAGCATAACAGCCGGCGCCAGCGGCATCGTGCTTGCGGCGCTCGGTTCGGGCAATGCCACGCCTTGCGTTGTCGAAGCGGTCCGTGAGTGTTCGCGCCGCGATATTCCGGTCGTGGTTTCAAGCCGCGTGCCGGAGGGATTGCTGGTTCCCGGCTATGGCGGCGGCGGCGGCGGATATGATCTCGCCGATGCGGGAGCCATCCACGCGCATACGCTTCGCCCCGGCCAGGCCCGCATTCTGCTCGCCGCGCTGATCGCCAGCGGCAACTCCTCAGATGCAATGGTCAGCGCTTTCAGCGACTATCGATAAAATGGTTCAGCTCGGAAACTGGCGGTAGCATTCTTCCGCCACTTGCCGCAGCCGTTCGCGTGATATTTCGCCGCTCACTGCATAACCCAGATCGTTGTCGATCCAGTAGAAGGTTTCGACACCGTCGCTCGAAGCGAACCGGAAGCTCGTATCGCGATTTTCCGCGTTACGGCCGACAATCACCGAAAGGCGTTTTCCAGCCTCGTCCTCATACATGAAGAAAGCGCCCGCTTTGCCGCCAACCGGCAACAGACGCCCGCCGACAAGCTGGAAACCAAGCGAGCGGAGATCGGGAACACGAAGATCGGCTATGTCGAGCCTTTTGCCGAGCCACGTCGCCAGATGCGCCTCTTCATTGGAAAACACCTCGACCGGATGCCGCACTTCACTGGCATAGACAAGATAAGCCGCCTGAGCCTGCTCCGGCAGGGTTTGCATGCTGGCTAGTTGCGGACCATTATCCGCAAACAGGCGCGAACCAGCAAAGCCGCCCGCGCCACCGACCAACAAGGCAGCAAGAACAGCTGCGGCAACTGCTCCGCGATAGTTTCGTGACTGGCGACGGCCGACTGAATGGATTAATGCGGCATCGTCGTTCCGTGCTTCGGCATAACCGGAAAAGAGTTGCCTGATACCTTCGTTCTGCCTGCGCCATTCCGCAACCAGCGCGGTCTGTTCGGGATCGTTCTCAAGAAATGCGGCAATGCGCGCATGTTCGTCTTCAGACAATTGCCCATCGACAAAGCCATGCAGTTCCGCTTCGGTTATGGGAGAATTGCGTTCTGTCATCGGTTTCTCCGAAGCGTAACGATATTCGAGCCGCTCATATATTCGGTCAGGCGATGGCGTGCCCGCGACAGCCGCGACATGACCGTCCCGACAGGTATGCCCAGCATTTCCGCCGCCTCGCCATAGCTGTAACCTTCGACCACAACAAGCATCAGCACCGCGCGGTGGTCTTCCGGCAG
Source organism: Hyphomicrobiales bacterium (assembly GCA_900473915.1). Lineage (GTDB taxonomy): Bacteria > Pseudomonadota > Alphaproteobacteria > Rhizobiales > Rhizobiaceae > Brucella. The sequence continues at coordinate 91,554 of UCNG01000014.1, forward strand.
GGTATTGATCGCTTCTTCAAGCTGTTGCAACTGGAACGGATCGGTTTCCGCCGCCGCGACACTGACATTTTCGGCAGCATCGAGCGTTTCATGCCGGGTCCGCGCCCGGCTTTTATAGCTGTTGCGATAAAGGTTGGTCATCATCGTGAGTATCCACCCACGCAAATTGAGGCCGCGCCACTGGCCGCGTCGGGACAGCGCCTTCGCCACACAGTCCTGCAAGAGATCTTCGCCTTCGGCATCGGATTTCGCAAGGCTGCGCGAATAGCGCCGCATGACCGGCAGGAGGGCCAGAAGCTGGCCCTCGAAAGTTTCGGGAGCGGGATGGCTCACATCGGCCTCAAGGCTTTGCGACGTGCCAGACTCCATTAACGCCGTCTCCAGTCACGTCGCCGGGCTTCTTGTCCTTTACCCAGTAATAGAGCGGCATTCCGTCTTTCGCCCATTGCTCGTTGCCATCCTTGCGCTTGACCAGCGTATACGCGCCGGAAGCCTTGGCTCCCTTCATCGCCAGGAAGGGCGGCCAGTTTTTCGCACATTTATCATAGCAGTAGGATTCGTCCTTGCTATCCTTATCGAAAGTATAGAGCGTCATGTCCTTGGCGCCCGCCAGAACCTGTCCCTTCGAGCTTTCCATCGTCTTGACGGATGGCGCAGCCAGAGCGGCTGATGCCGCCACGGTTGCTATTGTCAGTACGGACATAAAACCAAGCGTTTTCATGATTTGCCTCACAAGGGTTCCAATCGCGACATGCGATATGAAAGTAAGACAATCCGCACCCACGATTTATTCCCGAAGCCGCGAATTTTTTTATAGAGTTTAGAACAGCCGCAGCTTGCGGGCATGAAAAGCCTCGGCATAAGCCTCGGGCGCACGGCACTCCATGCCGCGCAGCCGGCCAAGCCCGCGAAAGGTTTCCGCGTCGAACCAATCCTTGGAGCGCTGGGTGCCGAAGTGCTTCATCAACAGTTCGATCTTGCGATCCATGATCGTTGCTGGCAGTGCCGAATAGGCGTTGGGCTGTCCGAGGTCGCCATCCCATTTCGGGATTTCATATTCAAGGATCACCTGATCGCGAAACAGGTTCCATGTCAGTTCGTTGACGGTGCGGTGGTCCTGATGGGCATCGCCATGGCGATGGGTGAAGACCATATCCGGCTGTCCTCGCCCGCGCTGTTCGATCAGCCATTGCTTGATCTCACGACCCTGTGCCGGAAAATAACTATCCTCGAAAGAGGCAAGATGGATGTTGAAGCTGTCCGCCCCGCGCAGAAAATCGCGTGCGGAAGCTTCGGCCTCTGCCCGCCTTTCCTCGGTTCCCGACAGCACGCACCATTCCACATGCAGCGACGTGCCGCTCCCGATCAGGCTCAAAAGCGTGCCGCCGCAACCGATCTCGATATCGTCGGAATGCGCGCCCAGACAAAGCAGCTGTAGCGGACGCTTGGGATTTGCCAGCGAACGCAGGTCGATCATAGCGCTATCGCGATATTGGCCGCACGGCGTTCCGCCTTGTGTCTTTTCCAGGGCATGTCGCCCTTTTCCACCATGTCCTCAAGCGTCTGCCAGTCGCGCAGCGTGTCCATGGAGCGCCAGAAGCCCTCATATTTATAGGCCATCAACTGGTTTTCGGCGATCAGGCGACCGAAGGGCTCCAGCACCAGTTCCTCGCCTTCGCGCATATAGTCGAAGATTTCCTTGCGGAAGAGGAAATAGCCGCCATTGATCCAGATGTCCGATGTGTTCGACGTTCGGAAAGCCCGCACGTCGCCGCCTTCGGCAATATCGGCAAGGTGATAGGTCAGCGGCGGACGGACGGCGAGGAAACAGGCAATCTTGCCACTGGCGCGGAAACGCTCAGTCATGTCATCGAGGTCGACATCGCTGAGGCCATCGCTGTAATTGGCGAGGAAGATATCCTCGTTCGCCACATGGGACCGGGCGCTCCACAGCCTCTCGCCGATATTGCGCCAGATGCCTGTATCGAGCAGCGTCACGCTCCAGTCGCGATCCACTTCCTCAAGCAGTTGCACATTGCGTCCCCCGTCGGAAACCACGCAATCCGCGAAGGTCTGCGGGCGGATGGTCAGGAAGAAATCCTTCACGACATTGGCCTTGTAGCCGAGGCAGAGAACGAAGTCGTTGTGCCCGTAATCGCTGTAATATTCCATGACGTGATGCAGGATGGGCTGATGGCCGAGCGGGATCATCGGCTTCGGGATAGTCTCCGAATATTCGCGGATTCTGGTTCCAAGACCGCCGCAGAACAGTACGACTTTCATGATTACCGCTCCTCTGTGAGTAGTGCCGGATCAATCAACGTGACGTGCGGAATGGGAATGATGAACTTGGCGCCCCATTCGACCACGTGCTGCATCTGCCTGATGATCTCGTCCTTGAAATTCCACGGCAGGATGAGAATGTAATCGGGCCGGTATTTGTCGATGGCCGATACATCGTAGATCGGGATGTGCATGCCCGGCGTGAAACGCCCATGCTTATAGGGATTGCGGTCGACGGTGAAATCCAGAAAGTCCGTGCCGATGCCGCAATAGTTCAAAAGCGTGTTGCCCTTGCCCGGCGCGCCATAACCGCAGATGCGTTTTCCCGCATTCTTGGCCGCGATCAGGAAGGACAGAAGATCGCGCTTGGTACGCCGCGTCTTTTCGGCGAACTGTTGATAAGTCGAAATCTCGTTGAGGCCGAAACTCTCCTCGCGCTTCAAAAGGGCGGCCACACGCGGCCCCGCCTTCCGCTTGCTGCTATTATGGGCAAGATAGACCCGCAACGACCCGCCATGGGTCGGCAGTTCCTCCACGTCAATGACCTTGAGGTGATGGCGATGCGCCATGTAGCGGATTGTCAGCAATGAGAAATACGAGAAATGCTCGTGATAGATCGTATCGAACTGGTTCTGTTCGATCAGGTTGGCCAGATGCGGAAACTCCAGCGTGATCACGCCTTCCGGTTTCAACAGCAGCTGCAGGCCGCGCACAAAGTCATTGAGATCAGGCACTTGCGCCAGAACGTTGTTGCCGATCAGGAGGTCGGCCTTGCGGCCTGCGCCCACCAGTTCGGCGGCAAGCGTCGACCCGAAAAAGTCCACGCGCGTCGGCACACCCTTGGCAATAGCGGTTTCCGCTACATTGGCCGCCGGTTCGATACCGAGGATCGGGATGCCCTTCGGCAGAAAATGCTGCAACAGATAGCCGTCATTGCTGGCGATCTCGACCACGAAGCTGTTTTCGTTCAGCCCCAGCCGCTCGGTTATCTCATCGCAATAGGTCTTCGCATGGCTGACCCAACTGGTCGCGAAGGATGAGAAATAGGCATATTCCGTGAAAATTTCGGCAGGCGAGAAATATTCCTTCAGCTGCACCAGATAACAATGGTCGCAGACAAGCGCATAGAGCGGGTAATAAGGCTCCATACGGTCGAGGCGATCCGCCGTGATGAAGCTCTCGCAGGGCGGTGACATGCCGAGATCGACGAAGGTGTGCTTGAGTAGTTTACCGCACAGGCGACAACCGGTTTGCTCTTGCGCCATGCTCGTGCTCCGCGAAAAATCCGGCGTCTGGATGGTCATACGTCATTCCTCGCCTTTTGAACCTGTACGGCCCGCCCCTTGTGGGATTGAACTCCGATCCGCGTCGGATAACCAAAACTACTAAGCAGCCTGAAAATTGCCGAGACTGTCATGGGGAGCGAGCCGCACATACGATCGGGCGCGACATTCACCGGACGGACTACGCGGCGTAAGCGTGCAATCTTCACCCAATGGCGGCGTGGGCGTAGCCGCCTACCTCATTCGGACAGCTTGGCCTCATCCGGAAGTCCATTCGGATGCATCGAAGAAGGTTCTATCGCGTGAGCGTCCTGCTGTCAGAATGCCGATATAGGCAATCGGGGCAAAACATGCGGTTTACTTCGCTCAACATCGACGGCGCCTGGTCTATCGAACCGGAAAGGCTGGAAGACGAACGCGGCTGGTTCGCGCGGGTTTATTGCGAGGCCGCATTCGCCGAGCGAAAGATGGAAACGCATTTTCCGCAGCACAGCCTGTCCTTCTCGCGTGAGGAAGGAACATTGCGCGGCCTTCATTATCAGAGCGAACCGCATTCGGAGACGAAGCTCGTCACCTGCCTGCAAGGGATAATCTGGGATGTTCTGGTCGATCTGCGCCCGCATTCGCCAACCTATCGGCACTGGACCGGCATGGAACTATCCGCCGAAAACGGCTTGCAGCTTTATATCCCTGAAGGATGCGCGCATGGCTTCCAGACCCTGACGCCTGATGTTCTCGTGCGTTACATGATCTCAAAGCCCTATGCGCCTGATTATGCTGCGGGTTTGCGCTATGACGATCCGTCGCTTGGCATACCTTGGCCGAGCAGGCCGAGCGTCATTTCCGAAAAGGATCTGGCGTGGCCGCTTCTTTGAGCAGCCCCGCATCACGGAGCCGATCCGCGGCATCGGCAAGGATCGCGAAAGGCAGTTTCGCCCGCTCCGCCATATCGAGGATGGAATGCTCACCATCTGCCAGATTCAGCACCCAAAGCAGCGCCATGGCATTTTGCGCAGCACTGCTGTCGCCGCCCATGCTGCCATAAAGCCCGCGCCTTCCAAGCTGCGGTTCTCCCTTCGGCGAAGTATTGACGGGACGCCAGTTTCGTTCAGCAATTTCAATAGCCTGCATGAGCATATTGAAAGATTGATCGAGATATTCCGGCCTGATGAAATCGAGATTGTCCGCCGATGTATGATATTCAGGAAACGCACCATAGAGGCTGCGCTGGAACATGCCGACCGGCAGGTTGAATCCCGGCGAACAGAACTGGCGCTCATCATACCCATAAGGCCAGAAATCATGCATCGTCGTATTGGCGCACCCGGCCAGCACATGCCTCATGATACGATCGATCTCCGCATCGCCGCGACGACTGCGCTTGTAATTCGGTCCGCCTGCATCACCAACGCAGGACAGGACCAGCCCATGTCGAACCATCCCCAGATGCGCCTCGTTCTGTTGAAGCCATGCAAGCGCGCCGAAAGTCGCCGGACCAAAAAGCAGGCGATAGGTCAGGCGCGTGCGCCGTGATTGCAGCATTTCACCAAGACGGGCCAGCAGCGCCAGCCCGGAGCAATTGTCGTTGGCGAGCGAGGGGTGGCAAAGATGGGCCGACAGAATAAATGTCTCGTCGGTTTCGCCGGGGTGAATGAACTCGCCGAAGGTCAGGAAGCCGTCGCGACGCTCCGCATCGATCACGACATCATAATCGCCCTCCGGCATCGACAGAAATTCACGATGCGCCATGCAGAAGCCCCAGCCTTCCGCGTGATAGCAGGTGCGGTAGGGAATGAGGTCCGGCTGATCGGGCAGCGTATGAATATGCTCCTTCAACGTGCTGAGCGTCATTCTTGTCCGCACGGGCACGCTGAAATTCACGACATGCAGGTTATGCCGGGCAAAATCGACAACACGATTGCCGCTCCTATCCGCGATATAGGCTTCGCGAATGATCCATTCCTGCGGCGCTTTCCAGTCATAAAGCGGTGTGCCGGTCGGCACCTGATGGATCGTCAGCGGCAGGCATTCTTCGATGACGGCAAGCGTTTCGAGCACCCCATCACCGGCCAGACTGCGGCACAGAGGATAAATGCGGGCGGCAAGATCATAGATCGCCTTTCCGTTCGATGGCTGTGGAACAACCCGTTCTGCGCCTCTAATCGCCCCGGTATCCATTACGCCGTCGCCCGCAGCGGTTGCGGCTGTTCATCAACCCGCCGCAGATCGGAATCCAGCACGCCTTCCGCTATCAGCTTGCGGATATGGGCGATGCGCTGGAAGCGCGGCCCCTCGAACTCTTCAAGCGTCAGGGTCGAGCGGCTATAGGCTGCGAGCAGTTCGCGCGCACCCGCGACCGCGTCCCACTCCGGTTTGGCTTCCGGCAGTACCCGCGCCAGCTTTTCAAAACTGACACGATAGGAGCGCGTGTCCGGCCCGGCGTCATCCGCATAATCGATGCGGCAATCGGGAACATTCTCGGCAACGATGCCCGCAATGTCACGAATACGGTAATTGTGCTCCGTCGAACCGACATTGAAGGCCTCGTTCCAGACTTTTTCACGCGGGGCTTCCATGGCCGCCATGAAGGCGCGGGAAATATCGCGGATATGCACGATGGGACGCCAGGGCGTACCGTCGGACTTGAGATAGATCAGCCCCTTCGTCACCGCCCAGGCAACCAGATTGTTAAGCACGATATCGAAACGCAGGAACGGCGAAACGCCATAGGCCGTGGCAGGCCGTAGATAGACCGGGCAGAACCTTGCATCCGCCAGTTCCCTAATTTCCCGTTCCGCCCGCACCTTGGAGCGGCCATAGGCCGTTACCGGTTTCAGTTCGCCGGTCTCATCGATCAGGTCGGCATCGCTGATACCGTAATTGCTGCAGGATGAGGCGAACAGAAAACGCCCGACACCGGCCTGTTTCGCGGCCTTTGCCATGGCGACGCTTGCCCGGTGATTGATATCGTAGGTCAGTTCCTCATTGAGATTGCCAAGCGGATCGTTGGAAAGCGCGGCAAGATGAATGACCGCGTCGAACCCCTCCAGATCGCGCGGCGACACATCGCGCACATCCTTGCGGATGGTCGGCACATTCATTACCGCGCCGCCTTCCTGAAAAAGGCAATATTCGTAAAGCCCAATGTCATAGCCGGACACGTCATGCCCCGCATTGATCAGGACCGGCACCATGACCGACCCGATATAGCCCTGATTGCCCGTAACCAATACCTTCATGTCCAGCTCCTCAAGCTTTGATAAATGTATGTTAGCGACGCAGCTCAGGAGCGGCGACTTGACCGAAGGCATGCCCCATTAGGACAAGCGTTTATGAAAGGTATGAAAGGGCGTATCGCCTACTCCTTTTGGATGTCGCGCAGGCGCGCGGCGCTGCCGATCAGCAAAAGCCAGTCGGTTCCGCCGCCCGCATTTTCTGCCTGCCGGGGTCTATAAGTCGCGACCGTCCCCTCGATTTTCGGCTGGCCCGCCTCCGCGAACACGCCTGAAACCGGATCGAACCAGATTGCTTTCCCCCCTTGCCTGACCGCATCCTTCGGCACTGCAAAGCCATCGGCGTCGCCATAGATCACCGACAACGTGCCGTCTGACAGGGATGAGGCATGGCTTTCCGGCTTCAATGCGATGCGCTTTTCGCGATCAGGCTGCAATTGCGACCATGGCAACCTGTCGAACAGTTTCTTCAATACCATCATTGACCGCGCGCCAGGACTGCCGAGCGCTTCCTGCCAGCTACGGTCAGCGTTGAAGACACCCGGCCCGGTGAAATGCCAGATCGGATTATTGCCAAAGAACTGCCCTGCGGCACCGGCCAGCAGCGCGCCATAGGCATTGCGGCGGATCATGCGGGCAGTGGTGTCCCGCTCGAACTCGTAAGCGCCTTCCAGCAGGATGACCGGCATCCTGCCCGCTTTTCGTCGGGCAGAAATCGCCGCATGAACATCGTCATAGGTATAAACCGTATCGAATCCAAGCCATGGCTGGTCGGCCCACAGTTCCGCCGTGTTGGTGTTGCGGCCGGAATGCACCGTCTGGAGCGCGTCCGGGGCTACCTGCGCCAAGCCTTCGGCCAGATCAGAGACAAGCTGACGATCCGGCGCATTAAAATCTCCGCCCAACACCCAGATAATATTGTGAAATTTTGCAAACCGCCGGGCAATCGCTTCGCCATAGGCGCGCATTTTTGCGGGTCCGGCAGCTTGAACTCTGGAAAACCACCCCTGATTGTTGCCATTGACGCCCAGATAGGCTGGCGTCAGGAATACGGCCATGCCCAACTGTTCCGCCTGCCCGATCACCCAGGCGGCATGGTCGAAATATCTCGGATTGAGCTCGCCGAACGCATCGCCCTCGAAGGGCTTCTCGCCATAGGCATTGGCAGGCGGATGGCTGGAAAACCGGTGTTCGAGAAGATTGACAAGAATGGCATTGAAGCCGCGCTTCCTGCGATCCTGCAGATAGATCTCGGCGTCCTCCCGCTTCAGTTCGGCAATCAGCGACCATGCGGTATCGCCTTGCAGCAGGAAGGGCCTGCCCGTCGCATCCTCGAAAATGCGCCGGTCCTGATCGATCCTGATCGGGAAAAGATCAGCCGCATTTGAAACCCCTGCTGCCAAACATAGCAGGATTGTGGAGATCAAAGCCGCTGCGAGGCGCTTCATCGCATCGCGGGCGGATAGGTCGGCGCTTCGTTGAAGCGGCGATAGACCACCTGCGAAGGACGTCCGGTCAGATAGGAACCCACCCCGTCATTGAGCGCTCGGACATAAATGCCGAGCGCACCGTCGATTGCATCCACCGTGCGCGCAATATCGCTATCGCTGTGGGTGTAGCTTACCACCAGCGACGGCATCAGCACGCCGCGCCGGATCGTCTCCTGAAGGAACAGCGTGCGATAAGCCTGCGACGGCTGGCCCTCTTCATCGAGCGTTCCATAGGCAAGGCAGCACGGTCGCCCGAACAGGCGAACATGGTTCTGAAGCCCGTGAGCGGCAATCGCTGCATTCACGCCCTCTGCCAGTTTGGAACCTTGCTCATAGAGCCTTTCGATCACCGGCTCGTCGCGATAGATGGTCATTGTGGCAATCGCTGCAGCCATGGCGTGGGTTTCCGCGCCATGCGTGGTCGAGAGCAGGAAAACGCGAGGATGGTCCGTCTGCGTCAGACCGCCAAGCTGCATATATTCCGCCTTGCCCGCGAGTGCGGAAATGGCAAAACCGTTGCCCAGCGCCTTGCCGAAGCAGGAAAGATCGGGGTCGACATCGTAAAGCTTCTGCGCCCCGCGCAGGTGCCAGCGAAAGCCGGTAATCATCTCGTCCAGAATGAACAAGGCCCCGTTTTCATGGGCGATCCGCCTTGCTTCCTGCAGAAAATTGCCCTGCGGCTCATCAGCCTTTGCAGGCTCGAGGATAAGGGCCGCGATACGCCCCGGATAATCATCGAACAGGGCTTGCACGCTTGCAATGTCGTTATAGCGGAACGTCGCCGTCAATGCCGAGACCGATGCGGGAATGCCCGCATTCATCTTGGTTGTACCGATAAACCAGTCATCAGTCGAAAAGAATGGATGATCGGCGCAGCAGGCAACCATGTCGCGCCCGGTATAGGCGCGCGCCAGCCGCACCGCACCGGAGGTCGCGTCCGACCCGTCCTTGCAGAATTTCACCATCTCCGCATTGTCGATCAGCTCGAGAAAACTTTCCGCACATTCGACTTCGATGGCGCTTGGGCGCGTGAAATTGCACCCGTCCTGCAAGGCGTCGCGCACGGCGCGCACGATTGGCGGATAGGCATGACCGAGGCCGACGGCGCGATTGCCCATGCCGTATTCGATATATTCATGCCCATCGACATCGAAGACATGCGAGCCGGAACCGCGCTGGATGAAACCGGGCGCCAGAACCGGATATTGATCGTCGCCCTTGGCATAGGTGTGACAGCCGCCGGGAATAAGCGCATGCGCCTTGCTGGCGAGCAATTGGGAATTGCGGAACTGCGATGTGAAAAGGTTCATGCCCCTTCTCCTTTCTATTCACAGGTCATGCTGCCGACCATCCCGCATGCAGGCGCTCGCGCATCTGGCGCAGCCAGTTCTTGACCGGCTTCGGCAGGCGGCTGCGCAGGCTGGAATGAAGTGCATTCGGCATCGCCCATTGCGACAGCGCCAGCGGCGCGGCAATGGCCGGAGGTTCCATCGCCAGATGTTCAAGAAGGCTTGCATAGGTGCGGCCCACAACATCGTTGTCGAACACGGTTTCCACCTTTTGCCGCGCAGCGGCGGCCATGCCCGCAAGCAGTTTGCGGTCGCGGGCAAGCCGTTCGATATGACGTGCCGCCTGACGGAAATCGCCGACCCGGAACAGGAAACCGTCCTCGCCGTCGGTGACGATAGTATCGGTCACCCCGGCGATCCTCGATACAACCGCTGGGCAACCCTGGCTCATCGCCTCGATGAGCGTGAGGCCGAACCCCTCGAAGCGTGACGGCATGACCAGAACGTCATGCTGGCTTACCCGCCACGGAACATCGGAAGGCGCAACCCAGCCCGTAAAGCTGACCTTGTCGCCAAAAGGCGCAAGACGGTGACGCAGTTCCGCCAGATCAGGACCGTCACCGGCGACTGTCAGATGGTAGGGGCAATCGAGCTCGCGCAATATGTTCGGCAACCAGAAAATGCCCTTGGAGTTGTCCTCGATACGCCCAAGATAAAGCAGGCGCAGCGGACCGCTTTCATCGTGTTTGGCGCCATTGCGCGCCAGATGAATGTCCCGGTTCAATCCGTGCGGGATGACCAGCGTGCGCGCCGCATCGAAACCGTGCTGGCGGACGAGATCGTCGCGGCAGCGTTTCGAAACGCCGACCGTGGCGTGGACGTGATCGCGGATCGCCCTTGCCGCGGCATAGGTGCCGGGAGTGATATTATGCACGATCATGACGCGCAGAATATCGGCAGGCAGATAGCGCACCAGATTGGTTTCAAAACGGTTGGCGAGAACATTGACGAAAACGGCGTCGAAGCGGTTGTCGCGCAGAAAGCCGATCATGTGCCGGGCGCGTGTTTCCTCATCGAGCAGCCCCATGCGGTCGATGGCATCGCCCTTGCGCAGCGCATCCTCAAGCCCCTGCCCGCTCGGCACGCTGACCGTATCGCCGGCGGCGCCCGCGGCCAGCCAGCGAAGCTCGATCCCCGACTGACCCAGCGACGAGCGCAGCCGTGTAAAGACCGAATAGGTCCCGCCAATGTGGGGACGGACAAAGTAAGCACATTTCATGGCCGGAACCTTGTTGCCACGTGAGATTGCAAGGGAGCCAAGACTTCGAGGGAACAACTCCCTCGAAGCCTTACTCCGGTATATCGGGGGGCAATGGATATACCGCTGGCCAGTGTATCGAAATCGCAACGCTGCGCATTTCGGCTATGAGGGGTACATCCCCTCCTACAATAGAGGATGGTGTTCACCCTTCTGCCAGTTTTCCCGAAAGCCAGTCCGGCATTAGCTTCTAGGTATGTCTGGAGTTGCGCATATGCGGGTAGGTCTTTTCGGGCAATTTGGATCGGGCAATACCGGCAATGACGGTTCGCTGGAGGCCATGTTGCAACTCTTGAAGCGCAACTGCCCCGACGCGCAACTTGTCTGCATCTGCTCAAGACCCGACATTGTTGCGCAGAAATTCGATCTTCCAGCCCATCCGGTCTCCCGGCCCTATCCATCCAACTGGCTGTTGCGCGCCATCAACAAGGCAATGTTGCATGCGCCCCGCCGAACGATCGGCTTCTGCTGCGCGCTGCTGCTCGCTTCTCAACTCGACTTCATTGTCGTACCGGGCACGGGCATATTGGACGATTTTAACGAAAATCCTTTTGGCTGGCCTTTCGCAGTGTTGCGATGGTCCCTTGCGGCGCGGCTGACCGGCACGCGCATGATTTTCGTGTCGATTGGCGCCGGACCCGTCAATCACCCGTTGAGCCGGTGCTTCGTACGCTGGGCCGCGAAGCTTGCCGCTTTCCGGTCTTACCGGGATCAGGTGTCCCACGACTTCATGAGGCAACTCGGCGTAGCCCCTTCCGGGGATTTCGTCAGCGCGGATATCGCCTTCGCGCTGCCAACGGTTCCGGATGGAAATCGGGACAGTCTCCGCCAATGCGTGGGCATCGGTGTGATGACCTATCGCGGATGGGAAAAGGCCGAGAAGGATGGCAACGCGATCTACAGGAACTATGTCACCAAGATGGCGACACTTGCGAAAAGACTTCTGGACAGCGGGCGACAGGTCCGGCTGCTGATCGGCGACAAGGGCGATATGGCAGCGGCGGGCGACATATTGGAACAGCTTCCTGCGGCGGAAGCGGACAAGGTGATATTTGAGCCATCCACATCGCTGCACGACCTCATGCAGCAGATAGCCAAAACAGATGTCGTTATTGCCAGCCGCTACCATAACATCGTCTGCGCCCTTGCGATGGGGCGTCCTGCAATCTCGCTGGCTTATGCGAGCAAGAACGATGCGCTTCTGCACGATACCGGTCTCGCGGCATTCTGCCACCGGATAGATAGTTTCGATCCCGAAACCATCCTCTCCCAGATCGATCTTGCCTTCACGAAGCGAACGGCATTGAGCCAGCAAGTCAAAGCCGGGGTGGAGCGCTATCGAAGCAGGCTGGCAGGACAGGAAGAAATCCTTCGCGCCCTTTTTCTCGATCCGACACGGCATAAGGCCGATTGCGCCACCCAATCATGCGCCGCGTCCGTTGCGCCAGGCGGATCGTTTCAACAAGTAGTCGAACGGGGGCACGACTGCCAGTAACGGCTCCCGCTTCAGCGCGAACGCCATCAGCGAACCCGCCACTTTCGGCTGCCGCGCCAGACTGGAGATCGCGGACCAGTAGGCGCGCTTGGTCAGGCAATCCCGGACCATCGCGAACAACCGGTCCCGATGCGGCAGGCTCGCCCCCTCATGATCGAAAAAGGACCGGAAACCAGCCTCGAACTCCCGATTCCAGTTCAAAATGCCATTCACCGCCGCCGACTGGTTCTGGGCGTGTGAACGCGCAAAGGCCTGTATCCGGCTCGTCGACGCAACAGCCCCGCGCATGGCGATGCGCAGCCACATTTCCAGATCGTCCGTATGGGAAAGCGAAGTGCGGTAATATCCAGCCTGTTTCTGGATCGCGGTCCGCACGACTGCGGTGGGGCCGATCACCGGATTAAATGCATGGCGGCAGGCAAATTCGATAAATTCATCCCCGGAGCGTATCCGCCAATCACCCCCCGCCTGGTCTGTAATAGCGTGATGAGGTTCCCCGTCATCGGCCTTCATCCTGCCGGTCGCGCCGTGCGCCAGATGAACGTCCGGGTGTTGCGAGAGCAATCCCGCCGCCCTTTCCAGCGCGCCGCCTGCCAGCAGGTCATCCGAACAGAGGATCAGGAAATAATCCGATGCGGCCCAGTCTATGCCTTCGTTGAACGAAGCATGCGGCCCCAGATTTTTGCTGCGAAGCAGCAACTCCACCCGGCTGTCCCCGGCGGCAAGGCCCTTTGCCACCTCGACGCTGTCATCGGTTGAGGCATTGTCGATAATGAGCAGACGGACATCGACGCCTGCCTGGCCCAAAACACTGTTGGCGCTGAGAGAAAGATACCGGCCATAGTTGAAATTGGGGATCACGACGTCAATCGTCGGCAATTTGTATTTGACCATCGCCAGCTGTCCTATTCCGCGAGTCTGGAAGCTGGCGGCTGCACACTCCGCGCCCGAAACTTTCCGACAAGCCAGCCCAGTATCGGTTCGACCTCGGCGGCGAAAGGATGCCGCGCCACGAACAGCGCGCCCAGCCAGCTAAACGCCGCGATGACGCCCATTACAACGCCCGTGGAGCGATGAATTTCCAGCGAAAAGCCATTCGCCGCCACAATCGCCAGCGGTATGGCAAGGGTGATCAGGGTAACGAGCCCGCTTTTCAGCAAAGCACGGCCAAGCTCGGCATAGGAAAAGACCACATGCCTGCGCACGAATATGATGGCTATGACCATCTGTATCGGCAGGCTGATGAACTGGCCGAGCGCAACGGCAAGCAGCCCGTAGAAAGCGGCTGTGCCGATGACGGTGACCGCAACCAGCCGCGAAATCAGGTTGGACAGAAACGCCTCGCGGTTCTGTCCCAATGCCATCAGCAGCGGATAGGTGAGGATCGATGGAAACCAGAACAGACAGGCAAGGCTGAGGATTGCAACAATGGGTGCCGCTTCGTCCCAGCCGGGGCCAAGGACGATGTGCACCGCCGGATATGCCAGCAGCGCAAGCAGTGCCTGCGCTGGCCAGTAGGCGACAGTGATATAGGATAAGGCACGGATATAGGATTGGCTGATATTCGCCCCCTCACGGACCTGTGCCGAAAGCATCGGGAAAGCCACGGTAAAAACGGCAGAAAGGATGATGCGATCAGGCAGGCCGCTCAGCGTGTCGGCGCGATTGTATATCCCGACCGCCGATATGGGCATGAAGCGCCCGAGCAGGAGTTGCGGCAGCGTCATGCAGACCTTGTTCAGCCCGGCATTGCCCCCAAGATAGATCCCGAACCGCCAGGCCGTGTCGAAACTGGCCAGCGACGGACGAAACAGATTTTTCAAAGGATGGATCGAGATAGCCAGCGCCGTTATCATCAACGCACTTGCCAGCAGGCCAAAGGCAAAACACATATGGCCGAAGCCACAATAGGCCATGGCAACCGTTACCAGAGCACCGAGACCCGCCCCTGCGGTGCGAATGCGCGCCAGTGCTCCAAAAGCCATCTCGCGTCTCAACAGCGCGACAATCGGCAAGGACAGGCTTTCAATCAGCGCGGCTATGATGGTGATGCTCAGAAAAAGCTTCAGTTTCGGATCGTTATAGGCTTCGGCGAAGTAACCCAGAGAAAGATAGAGAGCGATCGATAGCAGGGCTGTCACGCCCATCAGGAAAGTCAGCGAAGTCCGAATATCCTGATCGCGCACCGTGTCGATCTTTATCAGGAACTCCGGACTGGCGAATTCACGCAGTGAGAACACGATTGCCGTAAGGCTCAAGCCTATCACGCCCATTCCGGTTTCCGCCGGTCCCAGAAAGCGCGAAACCGCAGCGACCGTCACGAAGTTGAAGAGCAGCCCCGCATACTGCTCCAGCGCCGCCATGAGAAAGCCTCTGCGACTGCCATTCATGATGCGCTCCAACGAGTGATGTTCCCCGGCGCGGTCGACGGTTTTTGTGTCACCTTTCGTCCCCCATTCATCGCAGTCCGGCAGCAGCGCCCGCAGGCGCAATCTTCCCGGCAGGACCAGAATAGCCTTTTGCGAAAGGCCCGAAATGCCGCCCTTGGTGTTAGCCCCCAACCTGAAAGGAGTATGCGGCACGCTCTAAAGCCAAGTCGTGGACGGCGCGGCAATGGGTAAAAATTTGCGGAGTTTGATCTTTTGCACGCGGCTTGGAGGAGACATGACAAGTCTTTCATGGATCACGCTTCTGGCCTTCGTCCTTTCCGTCGCTTTCTGCCTCGGCTTTCGCGGACTGGCGCGTGAATGTTATCTCATCGACATACCCGATGCACGCAAGACGCATGACGGAGACGTCCCGCTGTGCGGAGGCATTGCCATTTTTCTCTCGTTTTCCGTTGCCGCGCTGCTTGCGTCCGGCATTACAGGTCACGCCAATGCCGCCGCCCTGCTGCCGGGGCTGGTGCTGGTCCTCGTTGCAGGCGTGCTGGATGACCGCTTCAATCTGCCCGTCGCGCCACGCCTTGCGGTCCAGCTTCTGGCGGCACTTCTGATCATCGGCATAGCCGGTGTCCGGCATATCTATCTGGGGCTTGCTTCCAGCGGCATCGCCCCGGACATGCTGGCCCAGTTTCTCGCCGGACCGCTTTTTCTTCTCATCGCGTCCGCTTTCATTGTAGGCCTCGTCAACGCGGTCAATATGAGCGATGGCGTGGATGGGCTGGCGGGGTCGGCAAGCGCTGCCGCCTTCTTCTGGCTGGCCGTCATCGGTTTCGGCGCGGGCGAGCATCGCCTCGGCTTGCAGGCGCTCGCCATCGCCGCCGCCTGCCTCGGCTTTCTCGTCTTCAATATGCGGCATCGCTGGCGCAACAGGGCAAGCCTTTTCCTTGGGGATGGCGGAAGCACCTTTCTGGGTGCGGCCCTTGCCGGGTTTATCCTCATCCTTGCAAGCGGAACCGCCGCCGTCGCCTTTCCCATCCTGATCTGGATCGTCATCGTGCCCGTCATCGATACGCTGAGCCTGATCGTGCGCCGCATGTCGGCGCGCCGAAGCCCGTTCTCGCCGGACCGCCAGCATCTGCATCACCTGCTGATGGATGCCGGGCTTTCCTGCGGGCAGACAGCCGTCGCGGTCATGATGCTCAATCTCATGGCTGGTGCCGTCGCCTACATCGCCGTCCGGTTCGAAACGCCTGTCTGGCCAATGCTTCTGGCGCTGGCGATACCGGCTGCGGCACATACGCTTTTCGTGCTGCGCATGACCAGAGGTCCGCGCCAGACGGTTGCAGTTTCAAAGGCCGAAGCCAAACCGAAGATCACCTATCCCGAGGCAACTTCATGAATGTTTCCGTACTCATCATGACGCTGAACGAAGAGGCCAACCTGCCAGCCTGTCTGGCTTCGCTGGACTGGTGCGACGATATCGTCGTCCTCGATTCCTTCAGCAGCGACCGCACGGTCGAAATCGCAAGGGCAGCAGGCGCCCGCGTTTTCCAGCGTGCCTACGACACCGAGGACCGCCAGCGCATGTATGGCCTGACGGAAATCAAGTTCAAGCATGACTGGGTTTACACGCCTGACGCTGACGAGATCACCCCGCCGGACCTGCGCGACGAAATGCTGGCAATCGCCGCCGACCCCGACCGGCCGGAGGTGTTTTTCAAGGCGCGATACAAGAACATGTTCATGGGGCGCTGGATACGTCATGCGAGCCTTTATCCCACCTGGATCACGCGGCTGGTGCGGCCCGACCGGGTGCGGTTCGAACGCTCGGTGCATTCGCGCGCCAGCGGCGGGCCGGAGGGTGCCTTGCAGGCCCATTTCATCCATTACAGCTTCAACAAGGGTCTCGAAGCCTGGTACGACAAGCATAACCGCTATTCTTCCGCCGAGGCTGATCTGTCAGCCTCGCGCCTGCTTGAACGCAAGATCGACTGGGGCGGTATTATTTCGGCAGAACCGGAGCGGCGGCGGCGGGCATTGAAATCGCTTTCCTATCACATGCCGTTCAGGCCAAGCCTGCGCTTCCTCTACATGTACCTGCTGCGCGGCGGCTTTCTGGACGGCAAGCCCGGCTATCTCTATTGCCGCCTGCTTTCGGCTTACGAGTTCATGATCGTGGTCAAGATGGAAGAACAGCGCCAGCGGCAGTCAGCCATGCGGACGGAGATCCCTTTGGCCGGGCGGTCACTGGAAACCGGGGCAGCGGAACGGCGTGTGGTATGATGCTTCTCGTCGTCCTGCCCTGCGCCATTCTGTTCGGCATTGCCGCGATGTTCTTATCGGAACCGGTCCTGACCTTGCAGGATGATGGCGGCAGGGCGGATGTCATCGTCGTGCCGGGTGGTGATGGCCCCCCGCGCGCGGCACAGGCCGCCCGTCTGTGGAAGGAAGGCCGCTCGCCGGTGATCCTCGTTACCGGCGATGGCGACTGCCTCTATAACAAGCGGATCATGGTGCGCAACGGCGTGAACCCTTCGGCGATCTTCGTCGAATGCCGGTCGGGCAGCACGTGGCAGAATGCGCAATTTTCCGCGCCTGTTTTGCGCGAAATCCGGGCGAGAAGCGCCCTCATCGTGACCAACTGGTATCATTCCCGCCGCGCAATAGCGAGCTTTCGCGCCGCCTGCCCGCAGATGCGCTTCATCTCGTCCCCCATCGGCGGCGATGACGGACGCCCCGGTTTTCCGGCGACGCCCGCCGACATGGAGCTCGTCGCAAAGGAATATGTGAAGCTCGGCTGGTATCTGGTTTCAGGCCGCATTTTCCCGCACGATCTTACGGCAGGCGAGCCTGCACCCGACCTTTCAGACATATGCGCTGCGACGGGGGGCACGCAATGAACCTGTCGCTCACCTGGATCTTTGTCGGCTTCGTCCTCTGCCTTCTGGCTGGCGGCCTCTTCTCGCGGCCGGAACGCATGTACCAGTTTCCATTTCTCGCTGGCGTGATGACCTTCGGTTTCCTGCTACCGCAGCTCCCGGCCCTTATTTACGATCAATTCCTGCCTTCCGGCGCTTATGCCAAGACGATGATCATGGGCATCCTGTCCTTCACAATGCTTGCCATCGGGTGGCGGACAACGAAAAAGCCGATCCGGTTTCTCCGCATGAGTTTCAGCGAGCGGCGGCTGATATGGGCATCAGCCGGGCTGTCGGCTTTCGGCGCCATATTCTATTTTCTGCTAAGCCGCCTTCCGGGTGATGTTTCCATCGGCATGCAGATGACCGGCATGCCGGTGGTTTATCTCTTCTTCGCACAGCTCATGCCCTATGGTCTTGCCATCGCTATCCTGTGCTTTGCGCGGCGTCCATCATGGGCTGCGCTGGCGATCATTCTGTTCGATCTCGTTTTCTATCTGGACCGGATTCTGGTGACCGGAAAACGCGCAGAGACAATTCAGCTTGTCCTCATGTTCCTTCTCGCCTTCTGGTTTTACCGGCGGATCGTCGTGCCTCGAACCGTCATGGCCATCGGCATCCTTGCCGGCACTTTCCTGATGACCAGCATGGGCGATTATCGTCAGGTAACGCGCACGGATGCGAGCTTCGTTCTCGATGAAATTCTGGAAATCGATTATGCCGCCAATTTCCGCAGCACACTTGAGCGCGGCGGCCCCGAAATGCGCAATGCCGTGCAGCGCATCGATGAAATCGACCGGCGGCTGGAATTCGACTACGGCAAATATCACTGGAACCGGATCGTCTTCACATTCGTTCCGGCACAGCTCGTCGGCGGCGACGTCAAGGAAGCGCTCTATCTCGACGTCCCCGAACCCAGCCGCGATTACAATCCGCTGACCGGCACCACCGAGACCGGGCTGGTCGATGCATTTTCATCATTCTGGTATTTCGGCGCGCTGAAATTCCTGGTGCTGGCCTGGGCGATGCGCAGGCTCTGGGAAACTGCAATGGCGGGCGAGATGCTGGGTCAAATGGTCTACATGCTGTCCATCGTCCCGGCCATGCATTCCATTTCTCACCATACGGATTGGGTCGTGCCGGTCTGGATTCACATGGCATTGTTCCTCATTCCGGTTCTTTCGTTCTGCGTAATCCGCAATCGATCGATCCACCTGCCGCTCCCGCCATCGCATAGCGGCACGCTTCAGGAAGGATGGTCATCATGACCGCAACGACGCACCGCAGGGCGCCCGCAGAAGGCATCAAGGGCAGAATGAATGCGTCGCGCCCGCTTGAGGGCGGGGCGACCTTCACGCTCGGGCATCGCGTCCAGCGCCTGTGCTGGCAGGCAAGCTGGCTGTTGCTTGCCGCATGGACGCCTTCCTTCCTGTGGCGCTGGCGCGGCGCGGTGCTGCGCGCCTTCGGCGCAAAGGTGCACAAGACGGCCATCGTGCGCGGCAGCGCCCGCATCTGGTGGCCGGGCAACCTGACCATGGGCGCGCACTCATCGCTGGGACCGGGCGCGCTGTGTTACAACGTGGCGCATGTGACGCTTGCGCCTTTCGCCATCGTTTCGCAGCGCGCGCATCTGTGCACCGCGGGCCACAATATCGATCAGGCCGACTTTCCGCTGACGGCAGCACCCATTCATGTCGGCGCTTATGGCTGGGTTGCAGCCGAAGCCTTCGTCGGGCCGGGAGTGAACATCGGTGAAGGCGCGGTTCTCGGCGCGCGCGGGGTCAGTTTCCGCGATATGGAACCTTGGATGGTCTATGCGGGCAATCCGGCCAAGCCGGTGCGGCCACGGCGAAAGCCCTGACCCTCAGCTTGCAGTAACGGACCGGAGCGCCTTGCGACTTGCAACCGCGTCCGGCTTTTGTGACTGAAAATCCTGATAGGCCGTAATTGTCTGGACCGCGATGCGCGGCCAAGTGTAATTGTCGCGCACCAGTTTTGCACCGGCGGCACCCATCCGCGCCGCGCGATCCGGGTCTTCCAGAATCCGCTCAAGCGCCGCAGCAACCGCCATCGGATCGAGCGGGGAAACCACACCCGCCCCCGCCTCACCCACCTCCGGAAAATGACACGCATCGGTAATCGCCACCGGCACGCCGCAGGCAAGCGCCTCGGTGATGGCGACGCTGAACCCCTCCTGACGGCTGGGCAGGCAGAAACAGGCCGACATCTTCAGGGCAGCGATCTTGGCCGGACCGTAAAGCCCGCCGGTCATGTGCACGCGCTCTTGAAGCCCGTATTGGCGGATACGCTCGCGAAATTCTTCTTCCGCCCCGCCATCAGGGCCAGCCACCACCAGATCGACTTCGGGAAACAGGGGGGCGACACGGCGAAAGGCATCGGCGAGAATGTCGAGCCCCTTCTTGTAATGAAGCCGCGACAGAAACAGCACATAGGGCCGCTTGGGCAAACCGCCCACGTCGGCCTCGCCCCCTTCGACCTCGTTCAAAAAAATCCCGTTGGGGATAATCACCGGCGGAGCCTTCAGGCCAAGAGGCCGCATCAGCTCGATCTCATCCGCATTCAGCGCATGGATAAAGGCCGCGCCGTCGAGCATCTGGCGAAAGCCAAGCATCATTGCGACTTTCTTCTTCCACGCGCTCTGCTGCATGCTCCACACGTCGAGCATCCCGCAGCAGCACACGCAATAGGGCACGGAAAAGCGGCGGCAGAGCATCGATGCGCGCAGCAGATTGGTTTCCCACACGCCATGCAGATGCACAAAATCCGTGGCCCGCAACAGCGCTTCCATCGCCTTCGCTGCGGCGCTTCCAGACAGCGTTTCGCGCAGATCGGGCATTGGCAGCAACAGGGTCCGCACCTTGTCGAAACCGGGAATTGTCGCAGTAGCCGCGACAGCCCGTCTGCTCACCTCATGGTCGCTGTAGCTGACAATTGTCACCTCATGGCCGAGCGCCGCCTGTGCCGCCGCCAGCCGCACCACGACCGCCTGCGGTCCGCCCTTGGCGGGATCGTAGGAACCGATAACGTGGACAATGTTCATGCCGCCTTCTCCCCGAAAATCGCGGCAGCGAGCCTTTCGCCATAGCGTGACAGGGTATAATCGGCTGCACGCTCGCGCGCATTTTCTCCCATCCGTTCCAGTGCCGCCGGATTGCCCGCCAGTTCCCGCAGGATTTCGGCTGTCTCCCTGACGTCGCGGATCGGCACGATGTAGCCGTCGACACCGTTGCGCACCACGCTGCCGGTATTCTCGGTACAGATCACGGGCAGCCCCGCGGCCAATGCTTCATAAACGGAAATCGCGGACCCTTCGCATAAGGAGGGAAGCAGAAAGACATCGGCCCATTCAAACTGCTTGCGCATCTCGCTGCGCGGAATGGGGCCCGTCAGTTCAACCGTTGCAGCCAGCCTTGCCTGCGCCTCCGGCAAAAGTTCCAGCGGCCCCACCATCCGGAATTCTGCCTGCCCCGCCAGCAGCCTTGAAACCGCGCCGACATAGGGCGAGCCTTTGCGTAAGCCAACAGCGCCCACCGTCAGCACGCGCAATTTGCCCGGCTTCCGCGCCTTTCGTTCGATCTGGAAGCGTGTATCGACCCCGGTCGGAACCACGACGATCTTTTCCGGCGCGCAACCTTCCTCGGCAACATGACGGGCAACGAAGGGCGATGGACACACGACCAGATCGGCGAGCCGCCATTCGGTTCGCTCGCGTTCCGCGAAAGCCTCGCAATAGCCATCGTCTTCGACCGGCAATTGCCAGCCCGGATTCAACAGCTCCTCTTCCTGCCCTAGCCGGTCGACGATTGCGCGCGGCGCGATGACCTGATCGACAGCGGTCCACAGCCCCGCTTTCCGAGCAGCCGACAGCACTTCCACGGCTTCGCCGCTGAAAGCATAGACCCCGCCCGCGCCGTGGAATCCGCTTTCAGCGACCAGCCTGCCGAATGTTTCGCCAGCCCATATCGCATTGGCGGTGGATTTCGGCCCGGTCTGGTTCGCCAGCCTGCGCAGGGCCGAGCGCAATCCGAAAACCGGAAAGGTCGTCATCTGCTTGAGCGGGATTCCCTGCGGCTTGCGCCCGACCAGCCGGCGCACCGAGGATGGAAGCGCAGTGGGCGGCACGCTGCCGAGCAGACGCGGCCATCCCTGAAAGGCGCAGATATCCGTATAGAAATGCGCCAGTCTCTGGTTGTTTGCGAAAATGCGCGGGACCGCATAATGCCGGCGCGCGCCAAGCTGGCTGACAACGACCGAGCCTTCCATCACAGTTCCCTCGGCTGGAACTGGCGGTCGAGAACCGGCATGGCCTGCGGCACCACCTTCTCCTCAAGCCGCGAGATGGCCGATTGCCAGACGGCTGCGCCATATTCCCGCGAATAGGCGGTTTCCATCAGATAACGGGCATTGTTGCCCATCGACATGCGTCCGACTGGCGAGCGGCGCAAATGAAGGATCGCACCGACCAGCGCGTCGACATCGCCTGGTCTCAACGCCATGCCGCACTGGAAATCGCGGACAATCGTGCCGATCTCGCCCTCCGTGTCGCCGACGAAGATCGTCGGGCGGGCGGCGGCAAGCACACCATAAAACTTGCTGGGAACGATGCAATGCTCCAGTTCCGGCTTCAGCGAAACCAGATGCACATTGGCAGCGCCAAGGCTTTCGGACAGTTTTTCAACCGGCTGGAACGGCTTCATCATCACATTGGTCAGGCCGCGCCGCCTGACCTCGCTTTCGACGAAGGCGCGCTGCTGCCCCTCGCCGATCATCAGGAAGACGATGCTTTTCATATGCCGCAGCCGCTCGGCTGCATCGAGCACCGTCTGAAACTCGTGCGCACGCCCGAAATTGCCTGAATAGCCGACAACGAATTTGCGTCCGAGGCCCCAGGCGCGGCGGAGCGGATTATGCGCCGGTTCGGTCGGCACGATCTCGTTTCGGTCGGCCCAGTGGTGGACCACGCTCAGGCTTTCCGCCGGAATGTCTCGCGTCGCCAGATAATGCGCCATGCGCTCTATCGGGCAAATGGTCAGCGCCGACTGGCGCATCGACCAGTTGCGCAGGATCATGGCGAGCTTGCCGGAAATGGTATCGGACCGGATGAGGCCGAGCTCCATCGCCGTTTCGGGAAAAAGGTCCATCACCCAGTTGACCAGCCTTGCGCCGCGCAGCCGGACCGGCAGCGCAGCCGAAACCGACAGAAGCGGCGGATCGGTGCAGACGACGCACACATCATCCTTCTTGGCATGGGCCGCGAACCATGCGGCGGCGGACAGATGGAAGGTCGCATAATCCACCGCGCGCCCGACAAGCCTGCCGCGACCGAAGCCCGAGGTCCATATGCGGTGCACGTCGACACCGTTTATCGTCTCGCGCGCAGGGAGCACATCCTTCCGCCTGTCGTGATAGCTGCGGCTTGCCAGCACCGTCGTCTCTATGCCTTCGCGCACCAGCGTATGCGCAAGGCTCGTCACCATCCGGCTCGTCGCCGACTGGTCCGGGTAGTAGTAACGATTGGCAAGCACCACACGCATGATTTCGCTTCCTGTGCACGATCCCTTACCCAGAGGATCGCAACAGCGCGACAGATACCGCAAGAAACACAAAGGCATGGCAGGCACCGACAGCGGGCGAACTGCCTACTTCTTTGGGTGAAACCAGCCATGCCGGACGCGCCGCAAGCCTCATCCGAAGAGGGATGTTCCGGCCCGCGTTTGCCGTTTTGGAGCCGTTCTGCCCGCGCCGGAAATCGCTAACATGCTTCCATCGAGTTTATGATCGGAGGCAGGGTCTTGCAGGAGAAAACAGCTCTCATCGTCGGCGTGACCGGACAGGACGGCGCCTATCTAAGCGAGCTTCTGCTCAAGAAAGGCTATCGCGTGCATGGTCTGAAGCGGCGGTCTTCCTCGTTCAACACGGCCCGCATCGATCATCTCTATCAGGACCCGCACGAAGAGAACATTCGCTTTCGCCTGCATTTCGGCGACCTGACGGATGCCACCAATCTGTGTCGCGTCATTCAGGAAGTGCGGCCCGACGAGATTTACAATCTCGGCGCCCAGAGCCATGTGCAGGTGAGTTTCGAGACGCCCGAATATACGGCCAATGCCGATGCGCTCGGCACGCTTCGCCTGCTTGAATCCATGCGCATTCTGGGGCTGGGCAAAACATGCCGCTTCTATCAGGCCTCCACATCGGAGCTTTTCGGCAACAGTTCGCCCAAGGCGCAAAACGAACAGACGCCCTTTGCGCCGCGCAGTCCCTATGCGACGGCAAAGCTCTATGCCTATTGGACAACGGTGAATTACCGCGACGCCTATGGCTTCCATGCATCCAACGGCATCCTGTTCAATCACGAAAGCCCGCTACGCGGCGAAACCTTCGTCACCCGCAAGATCACCCGGGCTGTCGCGGCCATCGAACGCGGCCTTCAGGACAGGCTTCGGCTCGGCAATCTCGATGCCCGCCGCGACTGGGGCCATGCCCGTGACTATGTCGAGGGTATGTGGCGCATCCTGCAGGAAGATGTTCCCGACGATTACGTTCTGGCCACCGGCGAAACGCACACCGTGCGGGAGTTCGTCGAACGCGCCTTCAAGGCGGTCGACAAGGAAATCGTGTGGCAAGGCGATGGCGTGGAAGAAATCGGCCGCGACCGGAAATCCGGCAATTGCCTGATCGAGATCGATCCGCGCTATTTCCGTCCGAACGAAGTCGATTTCCTGCTCGGCGATGCGTCCAAGGCGAAAGATCGCCTCGGCTGGCGGCATACGACAGGCTTCGACAGCCTTGTAGCTGAAATGGTCGACTGGGATTTGCGCAACATCATGCGGGAGGTCGGACGCAATGACTTCTATGGCTGATATCGCCCCACTCTATTCGCTGGAAGGCAAGAAGGTGTTCGTTGCCGGGCACACGGGCATGGTCGGTTCGGCCATCCTCCGCCGCCTGCATGGCACGGATTGCGACATCATCACTGCCGCGCACAGCACGCTCGACCTGACCCGGCAGGGACCGACGGAAAATTTCATCAGCGGCCGCAAGCCGGATGTCATCATCATCGCGGCCGCCCGCGTTGGCGGCATTCTGGCCAATTCGCAATATCCGGCGGATTTTCTCTACGACAATCTTTTGATCGGCATGAACCTCATCCACGCCGCCCATCAGACAGGCGTGGAGCGCCTCTTATGGCTCGGCTCAAGCTGCATCTATCCCCGCGACGCGGCGCAGCCTCTCACCGAAGACGCGCTTTTGACCGGCCCCCTGGAGCCGACCAACGAAGCCTATGCCATCGCCAAGATCGCCGGGCTGAAATATGCGCAAGCCTGCGCGCGGCAATATGGCAACCGCTTCATGACGGCTATGCCGACCAATCTCTACGGCCCGAACGACAATTTCGATCCCGAAAGCTCGCATGTGCTGCCCGCACTGATCCGGCGGATTCATGAGGCCAAGGTGCGGGGCGTCGACCATGTGACGCTCTGGGGAAGCGGCAAGCCCCTGCGGGAATTCCTGCATGTGGACGACCTTGCCGATGCCTGCCTGCACATGCTGCGTTTCTATGACGGCATCGAGCCAATAAATATCGGAACGGGCGACGAGATTTCGATCAGGGATCTGGCACTGACGGTCGCGCGCGTCGTCGGCTACGAAGGCCGCTTTGAACATGATCTCGGCAAGCCCGACGGCACGCCGCGCAAGCTTCTCGACACCTCGAAGATGCGGGCGCTTGGCTGGAAGCCGCGTATTCGTCTCGAAGATGGCTTGCGTCAAGTCTATCGCGATTGGTTGCAGGAAGCCGCCGATCCCGTCGCGGCTTGAGAAGCTCGCTTTATGAAGGCGAGCCGCCTACCCTGCTCATATCCAGTTCGACGCGCAGGATATCGCCCGGCTTGATCTCCGTGCGCTCATTGGCAACGATATCCTGGAAGCTGCCATCAACGATACGGCTGATCGAGAAGATCAGCTTCTGGCGCAGCGTGGACGAGGCAATATTGCCGGATGACTTGGCGATTTCGGCCATGGTCTGAAGCTGCGCATTGCTGCGGTGCTCCATGCGGGCAATGTTGAGGTCAATGTCCTGCAACGCAGTCGCAGCCTCGCTCCTGCGGATTTCGTCCAGATTGGCGATGCGCTGCTGCATGGCAAGCTGGTTCTGCCTCGCCCGCGCGAGGAAGGAGGCAAGCTCCAGCGCGGCCCGCCGCGTAGCCGACAGATCGCGCTCCATGTCGCGAAGATTGGATTTGGCGGCAAGGCCGCGATCCACCAGCGACTTGCTGGAATCCACGTTCTCCTGCAACAGCCCGATTTCCGTGTCGTGCAGCTTGATGCTCTGCTGCAAGGTCTCGATCTCGTCGCCATAGCTCGCGGCCTGCGCTTCCAGTGCCTGACGTTCGGCGGCGAGATTGTTGCGGCGGACATTGAAGACGGTCTTTTCCCCGTCCAGCATCTGCTGCGTCAGCGCCACCGTTTCCTTGTTCGCGGCAGGCTGTTCTGGAAGGGCATAATTGAATTCCGCGCCGTTCAGCTCCGCCTCGAAACGCGCCCGGCGGATTGTCATGGCGGTGATCTGCATCTGCAAATCCGCATATTCCTGCTGGACGGTGATAAGCTGCATCCCGGCGGTCAGCGCTGGCGTCTCGGTCTTGCCTGCCCCGCCGCCAAGCGCCGTCAGTTCAAGCACCACCATGCCGGGCCGAAATTGATATTTTCCCGGCATCTTCACGTCGCCGACCACAAATACCGGCGCGTACTGGTTGACCGTTGCCGTGACCGTCAGGCCGGGAATATGCTGGGACAGCGATCCGGCGATCTTTTCACCAACCTCGTTTATGGTCAGCCCGTTTACCGGGATGTTGCCCACGATCGGATAGCCGATATTGCCATCCACATCGACCGGGTAAAGCCCTGTGAGGGACGGCTGGCCATAGACGGTCACCTGCAACACGTCGTTGGCGCCGACCCGGTAGGCCTGCCCTTCGCCAAGCGCGGCAAAATTTCCGCCAGCCAGAATGAGCCCCGAGAGCATCGTGGCCCGCAGATAAGTGGCGATGCGATTTCTGATGATCCTGTGTGACATGGCTTGCCCTCACGCCTGTTCCTGAACGCTGCCTGCGGCTGACTTTGGCCGTCGCGAGAAGATGGCACTCACGCCTCGCTTCGCCCACAAGCCCAACCCGCCCATGACGCCAATGACGGCCAGCCAGCCGTGATAGGACGACGAATTATGGTTCACGACCGCAAGCGCTGGCTTGCGCCCGAAGGACGCCATCGTCTGGATCAGCGCATTGGTCGCATACTGGTCCTGCCGGTCCGACGGCACCACGAGAAGCGCCGTATCCGTTGCCCGCGACAGCAGAACCGAGCGCTTGTCCTCCATGACCGCCGGGAGATCGACCAGAATGATCTTGTGATCGGCGCGCAACTGGGCAATCAGCTCGGCCAGCCAGTCGCCCTCGCGCCTCTGGCTGTTGGGCGTGACGATATCGATGCCTGAACCATGGTCGTGCACCAGTGTCGCGCCTGCCAGCGCGCGACCGCTGGAAATGATGCCGTTATCCCCTTGCGGAAGCCCGAAAGCCTCCGCCAGCCCCGACCGCCTGCTGGTCGCATCGATAACCGCAACCGTCAAGCCGGTCGCGGCAATCTGTTGTGCGAGCGCGGTGATCAGCAAAGTCTTTCCCTCGCCGTTGGACAGGGAAACGACCGAAAGCGCCAGCGAATCCCGACCCCGGGTCAAAGCCCGCAGGCGATCATGCACGGACTTGATCGCCCGACCGAACGGGCTTGCCGGGTCGAGGCCGCGATTGACAAGAAGCGGCACGGTCATTTGCGGCGAAACCGGCAGCAGCGTCGCTGCCGGAATGCCCGGCAGCATCAGCGAAGCCGTCTGCGCGGGCCTGATCTTGTCGAACGTTTCCTTAAGCATCGTGCCCGCAAGTGCTACCAGCCCGCCAAGCCCCAGCCCCAGCAACAGCCAGTTCGGCAAGTTGGGGCTGGCCTTGGCCATTGCCGGTTCCGCCGGAGAAATCATCTGCGCTTCGGGCGCGGCCATGCCGTCCTGCTCGATCAGCTGCTTGTACCGCGTCAGATAGCTTTCATAGACCGTTCGGCTGGCATTGGCTTCCCGGTCAAGCTGCACGGCTTTCACCTGCGCCTGATTGGCTTCGGCAAGATCGGCCTCCGCTTTTCTCAACGCCTCTTCCAGTCCGCTGCGCCTTTGGCGCGCTATCTGGATTTCGTTGCCGAGGCTCTTGATGATTTCGCCAACCTGGCTGGAAATCTGCTGTTTCAGCGCTTCCTGTTCAGCCTTCAGCACCGGGATTTCGGCGCTCTTCAGCGCCCCGTTCGACTGTAACTCGCCAAGCTGCCGCTCGACGCGCGCCTGTTCGCTGCGCAAGGTCTGGATGGCGGGCGAGGCCAGAACCTCGGCCAGTGCAGGCGCTTCATCGTTACTCTTGAGTTCTTCCGCCGTGCGCAACCGCGCCTCGGCAAGCGAAACGGCGCCCGTCGCCGCGACAATCTCGCTGTTCAGCGCCGCCACGCGCTGGGCCTGAAAGCTGATCTGTCCCTGATCGCCTGCAAGCCGTGACTTCTGCCGGAATTCTTCCGCCGCACGTTCCGCACTTTCAAGGTCGCTGCGCAAGTTGCCCAGCTTATCGCCAAGCCATTCGCTGATGCGCCGTGTCGCCGATTGCTGCACATCGATCTGATGGTCGAGATAGGCGGTGGCGAAGGCGTTGGCGACCTGCGCCGCATAAACCCGGTCGGAAGCGCGGTAGGATATGAAGATCGTATAGGACCGCCCGTCATTGGTGACGCGCAGCCGCGAAAGAAGCAGGTCTATCTGCTGGCGTTCACGCAAGGCAGGATCGACATCCCGGGCGCCTTTGGCGCGCGAACTCGTATCTGAAGCGGACGACAGCACCGTGCGCGAACGGAATTCCGTCGGCACGGCAATGTTCTCCGCTTGCAGGATGTCGATGACCTTGCGCGCCATCATGCGGGAATTGATGATATCGAGTTCGGAACGCAGCACCGGGCTGTCCTGTGGCAACGGCGTGATTGCAGTTTCATTGGGAAGCGCCTGCAAGCGGCGCATATCCAGCACCAGCACGGACTCCGACACATAACTGACCGGCGCGGTAAGGTAGCCCGCAAAACCCACGCCGATGCCCGCGACCACCGGCACGATCAGCATCATTTTTCTGCGCCTTATTGTGTCGAGCAGGTCAGCCACCGGCTGCCGCCCGTTTCCTGCCGAAACGTCGGAGATAATCACCCAAATTCTCCTTCACGGAATAATTCAATGCGCCGGCTGGCAAACGCCCGCCAATGGCCTATTGCAGATCGGCAAACGATGTTTCCGACGGGAACAGCTCGTTGATGATACACGCCACTTCAGTACGGTTGGACGCTTTCAGCTTCTTCATGATGTTGCGGATATGAACCTTCACGGTGCTTTCCCGCAGCTTCAGTTCATAGGCGATGATCTTGTTCGCCTTGCCCCGGCGCAGCGCATTGACCACTTCGGCCTGACGCTGGGTGAACATGCCGCCAAGGGGTTGCAGCCGCTGTGAGTTCGGATCGGTGGCATGGCGCAGAGCCAGCACGCTGCTGGCCGGAACGAAGGTTCCCCCCGCCATGGCAAGCCGCAATGCCTCGACGCAGACATTCACATTGACCGATGTCGGAATATAGCCCTTCACACCATGGTCGAGCGCCTTGAGAACCTGAGAAATTTCTTCCTTGTCGGCCAGGAGAATGACAGGCGCTGGAGCGCAATCCGTGACAATGCGATTGAGGTAATTACCAACCGCCGGGTCTGAAACCTTCTGACCGCCGATGTTGAAAAGCACCGCGCCCGCCGTGCGGCCACGGCGCTGATGCTGCCACTGCTCGAACGAGCTGAATGTGGCGATCGACATTTCGATGCTGTGGTTCGTCAGCCCGTGCGCAAGACATTCGCGATCCAGTGCGCGGTTGTCTATGATAACCAGCAGCGGCAGCACGCTGTCGCTCGGCAGTTCAGGCTTAAAGGAAGTGTCTTTCGCTACCCCCAAACCGTTATTCTTTAATTCAGTGGTTCTGTTGCTAAACTGTGGAGAAATGTTCATTTGTTCGCCCTCTAACCCAATTTAAACCCGCGCCTCCGTTGCTTGCACGT
The DNA here is from genome assembly GCA_900473915.1 of Hyphomicrobiales bacterium. Lineage (GTDB taxonomy): Bacteria > Pseudomonadota > Alphaproteobacteria > Rhizobiales > Rhizobiaceae > Brucella. The sequence continues at coordinate 121,434 of UCNG01000014.1, forward strand.
CACAATCAAGTAAGCGCATCGGTTACCTGGTTTATTTATCTTTATGATTTATAGACAGCCACCGGGAGAAACTATTCCGGTATTTGTTCTTGTTTTCAGGAAAGTTGCCCGAAATTTTCTTGAGTGTCATTAACCTAGATTAAGGGTTTCGCGAAAATATGGTTTAGTAGAAGCGCGGATATATACCCAATTAGTGGTAGAAATTACTACCTTGCCAAAACACGCTCCCTCGATAACACTCTTGCGAAGCCCTGCTTCCGGGCGAGAGCGGGGAAAGAACGCGGGGATACCAGACTTAAAATTTATATTTCCTTTGCTGGGCGAAACGGCAGGTAGGCTCAATGGTGGTAAATGCCGACGAAGCAAAAACGCTGCGCCATTTTCTGGAAAGCGCCCCCATTGGCGCGGTCTTTGAAGAAAGCGATCTCGGCGTGCTCGGGGCCCTGCCAATAACATCAAAGAACTACGCCTCGCACACTGTCGTCAGCAGCCAGGGCGACTGGGCCAATTCGGTTCACATCATCAAGAGCGGCTGGGGCTGCATCTATCGCGATCTGCCCGATGGCGACCGGCAGATCCTCGATTTCCCCATGAAAGGCGATTTTCTGGGTTTCCGCACCGGGCTGGGCTTCAACTATTACACGCTGATTTCGGTTACGGAGCTTTCCGTCCTCGAAATCTCGCTGGACCATCTCACCGAAAGCCTGCTCAAATCGCCGCGCCTTGCCATGACATTCATGGAACTGATGGCCCGGCAGCGGGCTATTCTCATCGAGCATCTCATCAGCATCGGCCGCCGCAGCGCGCTCGTGCGCATCGCGCATCTTCTGCTGGAGCTTGGCCACCGGGCCCGCATCAACGGCACGGGCGACGAGAACAGCTTCTTTTGCCCGCTGACGCAGAGCGAACTGGCCGATGCGCTGGGGCTTACGCCGATCCATATCAACCGTATGCTGCGCGAACTGCGCGAGGATGACCTTCTGGTTTTCCGCAATAATGAAGTCGAGTTTCTGAACCGTTCCGCGCTCGTTCACATTTCAAGCTTCGACGAGCATTACCTGACCATGGAAATCTTCCCGCGCGTTCGGATCAGCCGTTAAGTTCGTTTTTTCCGGATTTCTTCAACAGTTCGTCATTTGCGCGGGACTGGAATAGTTGCTTCCTACAGCCTAGATTCAGGGCACCTATTAAGGGAGCGCACATCATGACCTACAGAAAAGATCCCGAAGCGATTGCGAAGCTTACCCCGGAGCAATATCGCGTCACGCAGGAAAGCGGCACCGAGCGCCCCGGCACCGGCGAATATCTCTATAACAAGGAGCCGGGAATCTATGTCGATATCGTCTCCGGCGAGCCGCTGTTCGCCTCGTCCGACAAATATGAATCCCATTGCGGATGGCCAAGCTTCACCAAGCCGATCGAACCCGCCAATGTCGCCGAACTGACCGATATGTCTCACGGCATGGTACGCACCGAAGTGCGCTCGGCCCATGGCGACAGCCATCTGGGACATGTTTTCCCTGACGGCCCGTTAGATCGCGGCGGTCTTCGCTATTGCATCAACTCGGCCTCGCTTCGCTTCATTCCGAAGGACCGGATGGAAGCGGAAGGATACGGTCAGTATCTCGATCAGGTTGAAGATATCGGCTGAACGGAAGTTAAATCAAAGTTGGCGCACGCAGTATTTGAAATAAAATACATGCGATATGCGAACAATTTGGCTTCGAATTAATTGATCCACAGCCATTCCATACAGGATCGAAGAAAGACTTCTTTCTGTCGCAATGATCCTTAATCTGGTGTGGCGCACGCTTCGGCGGAATCAGGCAAATGCGCAGCCTCGGTATGATTATGCTATCACCACACATACCGAGGCTTTCTTTTGAGCTTTCTGGAGATTTCAGCCGCTTTGCGGGCGCTCCATTCCAGCTCATCTCCCATACGGAAAGATAAGCCACCTGTCACAGCGGTTGCATTGCTTGCTTTAGCTCTATTGCAAATAGCGGGCAATTATATTCAATATACTGTCCGGCTATAGCCGGACGGCGGATATTGATACCGCAACATCAGGGGAGACAGTTTGGACAGCACGGCTGGCGCCTACCGGATCTATTCCGAGACCGAGTGTGCGGAAGCACCGGCGCTCGACTGGCCCTATGTTTGTGCCTTGTACCTGCTCAGGAAGCCCGTCGAGAAGGCCATTTCGGAATTCCTCGCCGCCGTCGGCAATGCATCACGGTCAGACCGGGCATGGATGATCGAATATGGGCCTGACCTCCTGCGGTTTCGCAATACGCATGAATGGTGCAAGGGCGATACGGTAGCCTATATTTCCGAGCTTCAACAGGCTCCGAGCACGCTTATTGCATGGCTGCATCGCTACCTGACCGAAGGGCGGGCCGTCGCCGTTCATGATGTAAAGGGACTGCCTCGCAGCGCACGCGCGCTTCAGGCGGAATTTCTGCGGCAGGGCAATCGGAGTATTCTCAGCATCCCGCTTTTTCATCACGATCGGCTGCGCGGAATAATCGGTTTCGACACGACAGAGGAAACCCGGCGCTGGTCCCGCGCGGAAATCAAGGCGATGTTCCAGTGCGCAAGCCTGATCGCCCAGGCGAAATACGCGACGCCCGAAAACCGACCAGCTTCCTGCGAGGAACCCGACCCGACATCGGTGATCTATGTCAGCAAACGCGGCGTAATGCGCGGGTTTTCACCGGAGGAAATCATCGGGGTCCGCTCGGCAGGCAATTACAGCGAGGTCTGGCTTGCCGACGGTTCTGCAATTCTTGATTCCCGGCCGCTTGGCATATGGGCAGGCATTCTGCCGGCAAGCCTGTTTTTCCGCATTCACCGCACGGCATTCGTAAACGTCCTGCACGTCTCCGACATAGACCGAAGCACAATCGACAAATGGTTGGTCAGGATGCGCGGCATCGATCAATCATGGCCCGTTTCACGATCCTACCGAAAAGCCCTGCGGGAGCGCCTGGGCTTCTAGCCTTTATTTCGCCACAAAATAATCCGTCCTTCGCCACAAATTTCGATGCGAAAAACGCAGGTTTGGGCGCAATCCCGGTTTTGCCTCAATTTGAAATCGCCGCTCACGAGAGGTCCAGATGCGCCTTCAGAGGCATGTCATCATGAACCGGCACAGTCTGCCTTTCGATCATGCGATGGACGAGCGGCGGCTTGTCTCCCTTGTGCAAGGCGAGCAGCCTTTCCGACACTTCCGCATCGGCGTGGGTGCGACGCTGGTTATGGCGGACATACTCCACCCAGGTCGGCACGTGATAACTTTCCGTCCAGGTTTCCGGGTTCTCCAGATCGCGCAGCAGCACCCACTGCCGGGCACCGTCGCGGATGCGCATGCGCCGCCGCAAGGCCATGGCGGAAAGGAACGCCGGAACATCTTCCTGCGCGATCTTGTAATCGACCATGATCATGATCGGACCGCTGCGCGAACGAAGATCAAGCCGAAGCTGCGGCTCGCTGAAACGGTTGAGCGGATCGAGATTGAGGGCCTCAAAGTCAGGCTGTGGCAGGAGAAGCCCGATCAGCGCACCGAAAACGAGCACGACGGCGGCAGCCAGAAGCGCGCCCGGCACGCTATATTCGTCCGCCACGGCACCCCAGAGCCAACTGCCCGCCGCCATGCCGCCGAAGGTCGCGGTCTGGTAGAGCGCCAGCGCGCGCCCCACCACCCAGCGCGGCGTGGAAAGCTGCACGGTGACGTTGAACAGCGACAGCGCCAGCACCCATGAAACACCGGCAGGCAGCAGGAAAATGCAGCTCAGCCACATGTTCCGGCTGATCGACAACAGGCCGCAACTGACCGCGAACGCGATGAAAGCGCCGCGCACCAGCCATTCATTGCCGAGAAGCTCGCGCAGCCGGGCGCTGAGCAACGCGCCGCCAATGGCGCCAAGCCCGAAGAAACCCAACATGATACCATAGATCAGCGCCGTTCCGTGAACGAGATCGCGGGCGACGAGCGGCAGAAGCGCCAGAATGACAATGGCGGACAGGCCGAACAGGAATCCCCGGAACATCACTTTCAGAAGGTTCGGAGACATGGCGACATAACGCAGCCCAGCGATCATGGCCGGTCCCAGCGTTTCGCGCGGCAAGGTGGACTTGACCGTTTCGGGCTTCCACTGCCACAGCGCCAGAATGAGCGCGCAATAGCTGAACGCATTGAAAATGAAGGCAAAAGCCGCACCTGCCGCCGCAACGATGATACCGCCGATAGCCGGACCAATGCTGCGCATGAGATTGAAGCTCATGCTGTTGAGCGCCACCGCCGCAGGCAGATCGGTGCGCGGCACGATGTCGCCCATCGACGCCTGCCACGAAGGATTGTGCAAGGCCCCGCCGCAGCCGATGAGGAACGTAAAACTGAGCAGCATCCACGGCGTCAGGATGCCAAGATAGGCAAAAACCGCCAATGCAACCGAAATGAACAGAAGCAGGACCTGCGCAGTCAGCATGATGCGGCGGCGGTCGAAATTATCGGCCAAGGCACCGGCTGCGACCGAAAAGATCATCACAGGCAGGGTTGTCGAAGCCTGCACCAATGCAACCATATCGTCCGAATGGGCGATGGTTGCCATCATCCAGCCAGCGCCGACCGTCTGCACCAGACCGCCAAGGTTGGAAACCAGTGTAGCTGACCACAGCGCCCGGAATGTCTTGTACTGGAAAGGCGCCAGGGGGGAAATTCTCTGCGGCACCGGACGACCTCCCGTTCCATCTGCCTCACATAGCGGATACGTGAATCTCTCCCACGGGACAAGGGGGATAGTGCCAAACTTGTCACGACATCCCATCAACGTTTATATGTGCTGTAAATATTGAGCCAACCCTTTATTCTTGATTATTATTTTTCCTGTTGGAGTACAGTTGCCCATGGGCTTGCGAACAGCACAAATTTCTGACGCTTCTGTTCTCGCAGCCATCTCGATTGAGGTTTGGCTGGGCACCTACATCCGCCAAGGCGTGAACGCATTTTTTGCCGATTACGTTTTAAGCGAGTTCACGGAGAAGAAATTCCGGAACCTCATCGAAGACTCCGATGAACATATTGTCGTTTCGGAGAATAAAGAGGGTCTGGATGGCTTCACTCGGATCAGTTCAAAAAGCTCCGCTCCGATAGATAATTGTTCGACCATGGAAATCTCGACCCTTTACGTCCAGCCTCGACATCAAAAAAGCGGGATTGGACGAGCACTGCTGCAGGAAGCTTTGCGCCACGCACGTGATGCGAATGTTCCTTCCGTATGGCTGACCACGAACTCGGAAAATACCTCCGCAATCAATTTCTATACGTCCCAAGGCTTTGAACGAATTGGAACAACGCATTTCCGGATTCAGAACCAGGCCTATTTGAACGACGTGTTTCGATATGCCTTTCCCTGACAATTGACAGGTCTGTTCGGCTGTCCGGCAGGATCCCATGCGGATACAAATCAGTTCACATCAAGACGGCACGGCTACCGCGGAATTGACTCGGCCTCCCGATTAGGTAGACTGGTCTACCTATTCATCAAGGCAACGAATTATGAGCGATTCCGCAACGACAAGTTCAAAACCAGCCCGCGAGCGGCTTCTGCAAGCGGCGGCGGAACTGTTTTACGACGAGGGCATTTCAGCCACCGGGATCGACGCGATCATCCAGCGCGCAGGCGTGGCGAAGCAGAGCCTCTACAACAACTTCGCCTCCAAGGCGGAGCTGGTGGCCACCTATCTGGAGCACCGCCACGCCGAATGGCTTGGCCTCTATGAAAAGCGGCTCGAACAGGCAGCAAACCCGATGGACGGGATACTGGCCATCTTCGACGCTTATCGCGATCACGCGGAATTTGCCTATGAACACGGGTTTCGCGGCTGCGGCCTGCTGAATGCGGCAGCAGAACTGCCCGCTGGCGACCCCGGACGGGAAGCGGTCAGAAAACACAAGGAACAGGTGGAGCACCTGCTTGTGGAGCATCTGAACGGCCTGATCCCCGATAATCCGGAACGGGTCAGCCAGTTGGCCGTGCAGCTTTCCTTCATACTGGAAGGAGCAATCATGCGCGCAGGGCTTGAGGGAAACAGCGCCCGCCTCGGGGAAGCCAGGGCGATGGTGGCTACAGTTTTGCGGCTGGGATAAAATGCAATCATCGAGGGACTATTTTCTGGGCGTGGCAGCTATCCTCGTCGCGTCCACGATCTGGGGCACGACCGGAACGGCAGCAACCTTCGCGCCGGAAGTCAGCGCGGTCGCAATCGGCGCCGCCGCCATGGGGCTTGGCGGGCTGGCGCAGGCGGCAATCGCCTGGCGCGGCATCATCGCATCGCGAAAGGCGCTCGCCCATCAATGGCGCGGGCTGATGCTGGGAGCCATCTGCGTCGCCCTTTATCCCCTCGCCTTTTATGCGTCGATGCGGCTTGCAGGCGTGACCATCGGAACGGTCATTTCGCTCGGTTCCGCCCCGCTTCTTTCGGCGGCTGTCGAATACAGGCAAAGCGGTTTTCGCCCATCGCTGCGCTGGCTGGCGGGAGCAATCATCGGCATTGTCGGCATGATGATGCTCAGCCTGTCGGAGGACGGCGGCGCCCATGCCACCGGAAGCGCCACCCTGACCGGCTCGCTGCTTGGCCTTGTGGCAGGCCTTACCTATGCCGTCTATTCCTCATGCGCACGCCAGCTTATGCAGGGCGGCATGGCCTCGACCACCGCCATGGGCGCCATATTCGGCGTTGGCGGACTGTTGCTCATGCCGGTTCTGATCGCCACCGGTGGACCGTTTCTCGCCTCGTGGAACAATGCTGCGGTGGGGCTCTATATGGCCTTCGTGACAATGTTTCTCGGCTATGTCTGTTTCGGCTATGGGTTGAGCCGGGTCGAAACGAGCGTCGCTACCACGCTGACGCTGTTCGAGCCGGTGGTGGCCGCGTTTTTCGCGGCAGTGATCGTGGGTGAAAGGCTCTCCGCCACCGGCTGGCTCGGCGTGGTTCTGGTTGTGGCCTGCCTTGTCTGCATCACCATACCGACACGCAGCCAGAAAACCCGGCTGGAAGTGCCCGAACCATCAACCTGATGCTTCACACTTCTCGGGATGCGCTTTATTTCTGCGCGCATCTTGTCCGAAAACCGTTTCACACTTTTCGGGATGCGCTTTTCAGCCAATCCTTCACCGCCTCCACGGATTGCGGATGGCGCGGCTTTCGCAGTGAAACCGCATAGAAATCCGCGCCGACCCGCAATTCGGTGGCCAGCGCCTGCACGAGACTGCCCGCCGCAATATCCTTTTCCACGAAAAAGCGGCTTGCCAGCGCCAGCCCGTGCCCGGCAATTGCCGCATCGATGGCAAGCGAAGTCTGGTTGAAGCGGGTGTTCTTCGGCGATGCCGACACGCCGCCGGGAAAAGCCTTTTCCAGATATCGCGGCCAGAAATTATGCGCATCGTGCAGCAGCGGATAGCGCCCCAGATTTTCCGGCAGGCCCGGATCACCCAGCCTCTCGACCAGCACCGGGCTTGCGATGGCGACAATCACATGCTCAAAAAGCAGCTCCGCATTCAGCCCCGGACCGAATGGCGGCTCGCCATAGCGCACCGCGAGATCGACGGCATCGGTCTGGAAATTGGCGACCTTGTCGCTCGCAACAATGCGCAGTTCAATATCGGGATGCGCTTGCGTAAACTCGGCCAGTCGCGGGATCAGCCATTTCGAGGCGAAGGTCGGCGTCACGCTGACAGTCAGGTGCTGCGGCTCGGGACGCAGCATTTCGGTCGCTTCCGAAAGCAGGTCAAACGCCCGCCGCACACTGGCGATATAAGAACGGGCCGGTTCGGTCATGACCAGCGTGCGCGGCTGGCGCTCAAAGAGTTTCAGCCCAAGCTCCGCCTCAAGGCCGCGTATCTGCTGGGCCACCGCGGCCTGCGTCACGCCAAGTTCCTCCGCCGCCAGACGGAAGTTCAGATGCCGCGTGACGACTTCGAACACACGCAGACCGTTGAGCGAGGGAAGTCTTTTCATGAACCAAAACCGATAGATTTTCTATCGCCTGATGTTACGCATTTTCGTTCGTCAGGACAATGGTTCTCCGTTATAAATGGAAGGAACGGTTGTTGGCGGTTGCCGTCTCGGGCAGCATTTCCCGGAAAGGAAAGCATCATGACAGTAGAAAAAGTAGCGATTGTGACGGCTGGCGGAAGCGGCATGGGCGCAGCCGCCGCACGCAGGCTGGCGCAGGACGGCTTCAAGGTCGCAATCCTTTCATCCTCCGGCAAGGGCGAAGCACTGGCGCAGGAACTGGGCGGCATCGGCGTTACCGGCTCAAACCAGTCGAATGACGATTTGAAGCGTCTGGTGGATGAGGTTCTGGAAAAATGGGGCCGTATCGACGTGTTGGTCAACAGCGCTGGCCATGGTCCGCGCGCGCCAATCCTCGACATCACCGATGAGGACTGGCATAAGGGGATGGACACCTATTTCCTCAATGCGGTGCGGCCGTCCCGTCTCGTGGTGCCGACAATGCAGAAGCAGAAATCCGGCGTCATCATCAATATCTCGACCGCATGGGCCTTCGAACCAAGCGCCATGTTCCCGACCTCGGCGGTGTTCCGCGCCGGCCTCGCCTCTTTCACCAAGATTTTCGCCGACACCTATGCTGCCGACAATATCCGCATGAACAATGTTCTTCCGGGCTGGATCGACAGCCTGCCGAAGGTGGAAGAGCGCCGCGCAAGCGTTCCGATGCAGCGCTATGGCAAGAGCGAGGAAATCGCCGCGACAATCGCCTTCCTCGCATCGGATGGCGCCGCTTACATTACGGGCCAGAACCTGCGCGTGGATGGCGGCCTGACCCGGTCGGTATGATTTGATGGCGCGGCGGCAGCGCTCGAGCGGTTCCGGCAAAAGTTGAAACCGGTTTTGCGGCTGGAAAATGCTCCAAGCCTGCCGCGGCTGCGTTAGAGCGCGTTTCGATCTGATTGGATCAGATCGGCGCTCTAACTTCTTCTATTTCAAGCATAATCTTATCGATCCTCGTTTCACTCCGGTCGGATTATGCTCTAAAGTTCGTCAGGCAGCGTAACGCTTGGTGCCGTCCATCCAGGTTTCGCTGACCTTGATCTTGCCGATCTTCACATCCGGCGCAGTCGGGTCTTCTTCCAGAATGGCGAAGTCTGCGAACTTTCCGGTTTCCAGCGAACCGATCTGGTCTTCCATATGACACTGCCAGGCCGCATCGATGGTGACGGCGCGCAGCGCTGCATCCACCGGGATACACTCTTCCGGGAAGAACACATCGCCGCCTTCGTTCATGACGCGGGTGACCGCGTTTTCGACATAGCGCAGCGGTTCAATTGGCGTCACGTTCCAGTCGGAATGGAGCGAAATCTTGAGGCCCGCCGCCAGTGCCGAAGCGCATGGGTCATAGAAACGGGCGCGCTCCGGCCCCAGAAGACGGTCGCGGAACGCCTTGCCCCACCAGTGCACATGGCCAATCAGGAAGGATGGCGACAGCCCCATCTCCTTCATGCGGACCATCTGTTCCGGGTGGAAGACGCTGCAATGCTCGATGCGATGACGAAGATCGCTGTTCGAGGTTTTTCCGAGAACGGCCTCATAGGCATCCAGAACCATGTCGATGGCCGCGTCGCCATTGGCGTGAACGCCAACCTGCCAGCCGCCTTCATGCGCCCGGCGGATGACATCCGTCACCTGCTCAAGGCTGTAGTTCAAAGCGCCGCGCGCGTCGGTGCCGAGGTAATTTTCGCGCTGGTAGCCGGTCCGCGCCTGATTGGACCCGTCGGCCCAGGCCTTGATGCCATCGACGCGGAAAAGGTCGTTGCCGCGACCGGGCTTGATCCCTTCCTTTTCCCATTCGTCCATGATCGTCGACACGAGCATGCCGCGATAGCGCACCGGAGCCTTGCCGTCGCCCAGAGCCGCATCGAGGATTTTCAGGTCCTGTGCGCCTGCCATGATGCCGATGCCGCAATCGTGCAGCATCGTGCAGCCGACGGAACTTGCATGATCCACAAAACGTCGAACGCGGCCAACCATGTCCGCAGCCGTCGGCGAAGGCATGGCGCCGAGGAACACCTGCTGCGCCGCCATTTCTTCAAGACGCCCGGACAGGTTGCCGCTGGCGTCCTTCACAAAGCGGGCACCCGATGGATCGGGCGTATCCCGCGTGATGCCGGCAGCCTTGAAAGCAGCGCTGTTGGCATAGGCGATATGACCGTTGCTTTCCTGCATGAAGAACGGATTGTTGGGAGCAAGAGCATCCAGTTCGGCCAGCGTCGGAATTTTGGCGTCGCGGGTGATGCTGGCGTCGAACTGCTGCGCGCGCACCCATTCGCCCGGCTTGGCGTCGGCAACACCCTTCTGGAGCTTTGACCAGACGGTTGCATAATCCGGCGTCGTGATCGGGCTGACGTCGATCCAGTCCTCAAAGGCCGTGAACACGAAATGCATATGCGGATCGATCAGGCCTGGCATCAGGGTGCGGCCCTGAAGGTCCACCACCTGCGCCCCGGAGCCGATAGCGGACTGCACGTCATCCAGCTTGCCGACGGCCAGTATCTTGTTGCCGCGGATGGCGATCGCTTCGGCACGCGGCGCCTGATCGTTCATCGTGATGATCGTTCCGCCCTTGAAGATGATATCGCCTGCGGGTGTCGCGGCCTGCTGCGCAAACGCCATGCCCGGCGAAGAACAGGCGAAGGCCGACGTCGCGGCGGCGGCACCGAGATATTTGAGAAAATCGCGCCTTGACGCCGTGGACCGCAGATAAGCCACCATGCCGGGATTACAGGCAATACACATCCGAATATTCCTCTCTTACCCACTCATCCAAATATCGTAGTCCGGATGACAAATATTCTTTGAACCTATACGATAGGAAAAAAGAATTTCAAATCAATAAATGAAACCATTATTATTTATATTAGTTGATACTAATAAAATAGAAATAAAAATGCGGAAAAATACTGGGCTACATTGTATAAAAACCTGAAAGAAATCGGCATATTTTGCAAATTTCTCACAGGTTTTGATAAATCCGCTCAGCCGCGTCCGGGCTTTTTCCGCGCCTTTTTGGCCTGATTATGCGCTATGGCAGCGCGAACGAGCGCAATGAAGGCGCCTTCGTCGATCGTTTCGCCCTCGGCTATATCGATCGCCCGGCGCATATTGCCTTCAAGGCTGGCATTGAAGATATGGGCCGGATCGTCGAGCGCCGCGCCATTGGCGAAAGTCAGCTTCACGACCTTCTTGTAGGTCTCGCCGGTGCAGATGATGCCGTCATGCGACCAAACCGGGACGCCGCGCCATTTCCATTCCTCGATGACGTCCGGATCAGCCCGCTTTATCAGCGCGCGCATTCTGGCAAGCGTTTCGCCGCGCCAGTCGCCAAGTTCCGCAATGCGCCCGTCAATCAGCTTCGAAGCATCGTCGTCGCCTGCCATAAGTTTCCTCCCTCCGGACAGATTCAGCATTTTCTCCACCTGCCTTCTCCCTCGCAAGCGAGAACCGGTTGAGGAAGAATGCGTGAAGTTAAAGCTTTATCGTAAAGCCTGGTCAAGCCGCGCACCGGACCGGCCAAGCGCATCCAGGGCCATGCCCATCGGCAGGGCGGGAGCAAACAGGAACCCCTGCCCGCTGCCGCAGCCGAGGCTGCGCAGCATATTGCGGTCGTCTTCCGTCTCGATCCCTTCAGCCGTGACCTTGACGCCGAGGGCATCGGCCAGGGCAACCATCGCCCGCACGATGTGCTGGTCGCCCTCCGATCCCGCGATACCGCGCACGAACACCTGATCAATCTTGATCTTGGTGACAAGGCCCTTCTTCAAGGAAGCAAAGGTGGCAAATCCCGTGCCGAAATCATCCAGCGCGATGGAAACACCGGCATTCGCCAGCGCGCTCAGGCTGTCATTCATTCCGCGCTGGTCGAAGGGGGCCTCCTCCGTGATCTCGATTTCCAGCATGGAGACCAGCAGTTTGCGCTTTTCCATCTGGGACAGGATTTCGTGCGGAATGCGCCCTCCGGACAGTTCGCGCGGCGACAGGTTCATGGCGACCGTCAGATCGCAGCGGCCGCTTTCCATGAGCTTGTCGATCATCTCGCAGCAATTGAAGAACACATTATGCGTGAGCTGCCGCACCACGCCCACCTCACAGGCAACATCGATGATTTCCGGCGGGGCGATTGTGCCGTGCTGCGGATGATCCCAGCGCAGCAAGGCCTCGAAGCCCACCATGTTCCCGCTCGATAGCTCCACCACCGGCTGGAAATAGGTTTGTATCTGCCCGGTCTCGATGGCGATGCGCAGATCACGCTCGATGCTCTGCTTGCGTTCCCATTCATGTTGCAGGCGTTTTTCGAAAAAGTAATATTCGTTGCGGCCTCGTTTCTTGGCCGCATAAAGTGCGAAATCGGCGCGCAGCAGCATTTCCACCGGGTCGAGCTGCTCCAGCCGGCAGATGCCGACGCAGGCGCCGATCTCCACCGACAGGATGCCCTCATAATGGGCGCTCAGGCTGCCAATGATGCGCGCTGCAACCAGCCCCGCCTCGATGGTCGCCGACGGCTCGGGATATGCGAGCACGAATTCGTCGCCGCCAATGCGCGCCAGAATGGACCGTTCGGGCGAAATCTGGCGGATGCGCTGCGCGATGGAAACGAGGAGATCGTCGCCCGCCTTGTGACCATAGGTATCATTGACGGACTTGAAGCCATCGAGATCGATCAGCATGACAATGAAGGGGCCGTCCCTTGGCGGAAACAGCCGAATGGAGGTTTCCAGCCCGCGCCGGTTGAAAAGGCCCGTCAAAGGGTCTTCCTGCGACTTGAGCGCCATTTCGTCAGCGAGTTGCTCGGCCTCGTGCTTCAGCCTGCTTGTCTGGATGAAACGGTTCTGCCCCAGAAGCGCGCCGCGTGTAAGCCCGCACCAGAACAGGACGACGGAAACCACGATCACGCCGCTATGCAGGTCTGCATGCACGGCCAGGCACACCGCCGTCACGACAAGCGGCGGCGTTATGAAATTGATGGCGACGGACGCATAGGACGAACCGTAGGTAACAGCGCCTGCGCAGATGCCGGCAAGAATGACGAGGTAGGCCGGCGATTGCGGGTCCGTGAAGCCGTTGGAGAGCACCGCGACGCCGGACCACAGAAAGCCGGACAGGGCCGCAAGAAGCTGGAACCGCCTGATCTGGCGCTGCAAATCCGCAATATTCCCGATCGGTGCCGTGCGGCGGGTATGGGCAATTGCCTCGAAGAAACGCAGCGCGTTGACGATATTCACCAGCGCGAACCAGACAATCGATTCCCAGAAATGCCCGGCGGCGCTCTGGACCAGCACGATAAGCCCCGAAAGAATCGTGCTGATGGGCATCGAGAAGCGCGCCCCCTCGCAAATCTCCCCGAGCTGGTCCGCAAGGATCTTGTCGGCTATCGGACTGTCGTGGCTGCCATAGGCCGAGCGAACAAGTTGAAACCAGTATGCAGTTCTAGACCCCATTGACGCAACCATCTGCCAGACCACGTTCAGCTTGTTTCAACCGGCCCCCGTTCCGGTCAAAGGAATGACAGCAAACCCGCCCCTGACTGGCAAGTATAACATGCGTCCAAACTGGGGTCAGGGCCTATTAGTTGGTGAAGTTTTCGTAGCCGGAGCACAGATAAGCACTCGTTCCTCGCGATGCCGGGCAGCGCGGCATCGCGAGGAATGTAACTGTAACATCAAGATTACGCTTCAAGGAGACCGGAATTATTCAGTCGGCTGTTCTTCCGCCGTCAGCAGCAGCTTGTCGATGCGGCGTCCGTCAAGGTCGACAATCTCGAACACCCAACCGTTCTTGACGAAGGTTTCGCCCACATCCGGCAGATGCTTGAGTTCCTCAAGCGCCAGCCCGGCAACGGTGTTGTATTCCGCCTCATCATCGATCTGGAAACGCAGGAATTCCGAGAACTCGTCAATCGGCATCCAGCCCGAGACGAGATAGGAACCATCGGCCCGGCGCACGATCGCCTTTTCCTCGATATGGTCCTCTTCCTGCATGGCGCCGATAATGGCCTCGATCACGTCACCCGCAGTAATCACGCCTTCAAAATGGCCGTATTCGTCATAGACGAGCACCATATGCGTCGGTGTGCCGCGAATGGCTTCCACCACGTCCAGCGCATCGGAAAAATCCGACACGACGGGGACGTCCCGGACGATCTCGCGCAGATCGACGCTCCCCTTTGAGGACAGCTGGTTGAAAAAATCGCGCACGTGCAGGACACCGATCACCTCATCGGAATCTTCGCCGCGCACCGGAAGCCGTGAGCGGCTGGTAGTGTGCAACTGCTCGCGGATTTCATCGAAACTGTCTTCTATATCGACCATTTCGACGTCCATGCGCGGCGTCATCAACCCGCGCGCGGTGCGGTCTGCGAGGCGCATAACGCCCGCGATCATGCGGGATTCCTCGGTCTCGATCACACCGGCGCTGTGCGCTTCGGCAAGAACGGACTTGATCTCCTCATCGGTCACGCCATCACTCGTCTTGCCCGACTGGCCGAGCAGTTTCAGGACCAGACGACCCGATGTATCGAGAAGCCAGACGAGCGGCGCCGCCATTTTCGACAAAAGCGTCATGGTCGGGGCGACGCGGCTTGCCACCGCCTCCGGTGCGCGCAGCGCAATCTGCTTCGGCACGAGTTCGCCGACGATCAGCGACAGATAGGTAATGACCACGACGACCGAGCCGACGCCAAGCGCATCGGCAAGGGCGGGCGAAAGGCCCTGCCCCAGAAGCCAGCCCGACAGGCGCGCGCCCAGCGTCGCGCCGGAAAATGCGCCGGACAGAATGCCGACCAGCGTAATGCCGATTTGCACGGTGGACAGGAAACGGCCTGGATTATCGGCAAGCTCGATAGCCATGCGGGCGCCGCGGCTGCCCTTGTCAGCCATTACCCTCAGTCGTGCCGGGCGGGAGGAAACTACTGCCAGTTCCGACATGGCGAGAACGCCATTGAGGATCGTCAACAGCACGACCGTAATTATTTCGAAATACAAAACTGCCCCTCAGGATCAGATAATCGGAATATAATGATAGAAAGGAAAGCACCCTCTTTCCAGAGGCGCCCCGCATAAAATACTGCGATACTGCCTGAATTACAGTCATGACGCGCTTTCTTCCGACCCGTTTCCGTGCGGAAAGCCTGTCCTTTGGCCGTCCTTCCGATAAATGTTCCGGAATGCAGGTAAAACAGAGAAACAGAAGTTTGGTCAGGCCAATCAGGGCTAACAGCGGCAATTCAGGGCCGAGCCTCTCCATCCTAACGAGTTTTTTGCTGCCTGCACAAAATTGGCTTGACCAGAAACCGCGTGCCTTCTACTTCTTCTGTCGATAGTTGACGAAACTTTGCGCGAGGAGGAAGCGCGATGGGAGGATTACCGTCAGCGTCAGCGCGCGCGGATGCTGCGCCTGTATTGCTGAAGCTGGATTCCGTTTCCAAGGAATTTCCGGGCGTCAAAGCCCTGTCGAACGTCAGCTTTGAATTGCGGGCGGGCGAGGTTCATGCCGTCTGCGGTGAAAATGGTGCGGGCAAATCGACCCTGATGAAGATCGTCAGCGGCGTCTATCAGCCCGATGGCGGGACGATCCATTATCGCGGCCAGCCGGTTCGCTTTGGCTCCACGCTGGAATCGGAAGCGGCGGGCATCGCCATCATCCATCAGGAACTGAACCTCATTCCGCACTTGAGCGTTGCCGAAAACATCTATCTTGCGCGCGAGCCGAAACGCGGTTTCTTCGTGAACCGCCGCAAGCTGAAGGAAGACGCGCAGCGCTGCCTCGACCGGCTTGGCGTGAAGATCGACCCGTCGACACAGGTGCTGAACCTTTCGGTCGCCCAGTGCCAGATGGTCGAGATCGCCAAGGCGCTGTCGCTCAATGCCTCCGTCCTCATCATGGACGAGCCGACCTCCTCCCTGACTGAACAGGAAGCGCAGCTCCTGTTCAGGGTCATCCGGGAACTGAAGGCGCAGGGCACCGGCATTGTCTATATCTCGCATCGCCTCGACGAAATGGCGGAGATTGTCGACCGCGTCACCATTCTGCGCGACGGGCGCTACGTCTGGACCAAGGATTTCCACGATGTCACCGTCGATGAGATCGTGGCCGGAATGGTCGGGCGCTCGCTGGACGAGAAATTTCCCGAACCGACGCGAAAGCCGACGGAAGAGGTGATGTTCTCCGTCGCCGGGCTGACGCGGGGCGGCGTCTTCGAGAATATCGGCTTCGAGCTCAGGCGCGGCGAAATCCTTGGCTTTGCCGGGCTGATGGGCGCGGGACGGACGGAAGTGGCGCGCGCGATCTTCGGTGCCGATCCGCATGACGCCGGAACCATCGTGCTTGAAGGCGAAACACTTTCGATCACCAGCCCGCGCGACGCCATCGAGGCAGGCATCGCCTACCTGTCGGAAGACCGCAAGGCGCAGGGGCTGGCCGTCAAGATGCCGGTCGACGCCAATCTGACGCTTGCCAATATGGAAGCCGTCAGCAGTTCCTATGGCGTCATCGATTTCGAGCGCCACCGGCAGGCAAGCCAGCGCTATGTCGATCTTCTCAACATCAAGACGCCGGGGCTGGCCCAGCCCGTCCGCCTGCTTTCGGGCGGCAACCAGCAGAAGATCATCATCGGCAAATGGCTGTTCCGCGAGCCGCGCATCATGTTCTTCGACGAGCCGACGCGCGGCATCGATGTGGGCGCGAAATTCGCGATCTACCAGATCATGGACGAGCTGGCCGCAAGAGGCATCGGCATTGTGCTGATCAGCTCGGAACTGCCGGAAATTCTCGGGCTTTCGGACCGCGTGGCGGTCTTTCACGAGGGGCGCATCACCGCGGTCCTCGACACGGCTGCGACAACGCAGGAAGAAATCATGACCTATGCCTCCGGTCGGGGCCGGCAGGACAAATGAGGACGCAGTAATGGCCGAAATCACCACCGACAAGCCCCAGCAGACGGCAAAATCCAAAGGGCTCAGCGACCGCCAGAAGGACATCATCCAGAAATTTGCGGCTGTCGGCAGCCTGATCATTCTGGCGGCGATCTTTTCCGTCACCAGCAGCGCCTTCATGACCGTCAACAATGCGATGACCATCGCCTTGCAGGTGACGTCCATCGCGCTGCTCGGCATCGGCGCGACCTATGTCATCATCACCGGCGGCATCGATCTTTCGGTCGGCTCCGTGCTGGCGCTTGCGGGCGTGGTGGCCGCTCTCGCGGTCAAGGAGCTGTCGCTGCCGATCCCGCTCGCCATGCTGCTCGGCATATTGACGGGATCGCTCTGCGGCCTCATCAACGGCTTCGTCATCACCAGGCTCAAGCTGCCGCCCTTCATCGCCACGCTTGGCATGATGCTGATCGCGCGCGGCGTCGCGCTCCAGATCACCGGCGCGCGCGCTGTTTCCGGCCTTGGCGAATCCTTCGGCGTACTGGGCAACGGCTCGCTGTTCCGCATCGAGAGCATCGACGAACAGGGCTTTCCGGTCGTCACCTTCCCCGGCATCCCCTACCCGGTGGTGCTGATGATCGTGATCGCGATTGCGGCCGCGCTCGTCTTGAACCGCACCGTGCTTGGCCGCCACATCTATGCCATCGGCTCGAATGCCGAGGCCGCGCGGCTTTCCGGCGTCAATGTCGCCCGCGTGACGGCCTTCACCTATATCGTTTCGGGAACGCTTGCCGGGCTTACGGGCTGCGTTCTCATGTCCCGCCTCGTCACCGCACAACCCAATGAAGGCGTTGCCTATGAGCTTGACGCCATTGCGAGCGCGGTCATCGGCGGCACGTCGCTCATCGGCGGCGTCGGCACGATCTCGGGCACGTTCATCGGCTCGTTCGTCATCGGCATCCTGCGGAACGGCCTCAACATGAACGGCATTTCCGCTTTCACACAGCAGATCATCATCGGCCTCGTCATTCTGGTCACCGTTTGGATCGACCAGATGCGCAACCGCCGATGACAGGGGAGACGGAATGCGGGGCATTCCGGCAAGGGTAGAGCCAAGAGCTCGATAACAGGAGGAAAACATGCGTAAACTGGTGTCTGCATTGATGGCTTCGGCCTTTGTGCTAGCAGGAGCGGCAGGCGCTTCGGCGGGCGAAATCGCCGTGATCGTGAAGACCGTGAACTCGACCTTCTGGCAGAACGTCCAGAAGGGCGCCGAAGCTGCGATCAAGGATTCCAAGGATCACACCATGACCTTTCAGGGTCCGGCGGCTGAATCGGCTATCGCCGATCAGGTGAACATGGTGGAAAATGCCGTGAACCGCAAAGTGGATGCGATCCTGCTCGCGCCTTCCGACCCGGATGCGCTGACGCCTGCCGTGAAGAAGGCAT
Organism: Hyphomicrobiales bacterium; assembly: GCA_900473915.1. Taxonomy (GTDB): domain Bacteria; phylum Pseudomonadota; class Alphaproteobacteria; order Rhizobiales; family Rhizobiaceae; genus Brucella. Next base: position 139,832 of record UCNG01000014.1, read on the forward strand.
GGGAAGCCCGCATTCCGGTGGTCATCATCGACTCGCAGCTCGCCGATGGCGGCGACAAATATTACCAGTCCTTCCTCGCCACCGATAACCGCAAGGCTGGCGAAGCCGCAGCCAAGGCCCTGATCGACAAGGCAGGCACCACCGGCAAGATCGCCGTCATGTCCTATGTCGCGGGTGCAGGTTCGGAAATCGGCCGCGTCGGCGGCTTCGTGGATTACATCAAGGCCAATTCCAAGCTGGAAATCGTCGGCCCCTATTACTCGCAGTCGCAGATGGCGACCGCGCTCAACCAGACCACCGACGCGCTGGCGGCCAATGGCGATCTCGTCGGCATCTTCGGCGCCAACGAACCGACCGCCATCGGCATGGGCCGCGCGATCAAGCAGGCAGGCAAGTCCGGCAAGCTGACCGCCATCGGCTTCGACGGCAATCAGGACCTGCAGGAATTCGTCAAGGACGGCACGCTCAACGCCATCGTCGTTCAGGGTTCCTACCAGATGGGCGAAAAGGGCATCGAAACCCTGCTGAAAGTGCTGAACAAGGAAAAGGTCGAGAAGTTCGTTGATACGGGCGCTGTTGTCGTAACCAAGGACAATATCGACAAGCCGGAAGCCAAGAACGTACTCTACTAAACATGGCGACAAAGGGAGGCGCAGCGCCTCCCTTTGTTCTTGTAGCGCTCTATGAAGAGCTCACCATGATGCGATCATGGACAATCATTCCCACCATCATCATCGCGACGAAAAGCCAGACCTGCGGCAGGCCCATCGATAGCGCGGAGATGACCGGACCGGGGCAGAAGCCTGCCAGCCCCCAGCCCGCGCCGAAAATGGCGGAACCGACAATCAGCCGCCGGTCGATTTCCGTCTTTTCCGGCAGATGGAAGGACTGCTCCAGCACGGGCCGCGCCATGCGCCGCTGGATCATCACGCCGGGGATAGCCACCAGAAGAGCGCCGCCCAGCACAAAGGCAAGGCTCGGATCCCAATGACCGCTGGTGACATTCAGGAAGCCCGTCACGCGCGACGGGTCGATCATGCCGGACAGCGACAGGCCGAAACCGAAGATCGCGCCCGCAAGCAGCGTCACGACGAGACGTGCACAAGCCGACTGTTTCATAGCAATGCTCCTGAAATGCTGGCGACCACGATGCCGGTTATGAGGAAAGTGAGCGTCGCGGCTATCGAACGCTTGGAAAACCGCGCCATGCCGAGAATGCCATGACCAGAGGTGCAGCCTGACCCCATGCGGGTGCCGATGCCGACCAGAAGCCCTGCCACGACAATGACAGGCCAGGACATGGCAATCGTCACCGGCGGAAAGGAACCATAGATCGCCGCATAGATAATGGGTCCGAGAATGAGGCCGACCACAAAGACCGCATTGGCCGGTATCTGTTTGCCGCCAAGAAGACGCCCGACGATGCCGCTTATGCCGGCAATGCGCCCGTTGAAGACGAGAAGCAGAATGGCGGACAGGCCGAGCAACATGCCGCCCGCCAGCGATTGCAGATAGGTTGCGATCATGATCGGTCCTCCGGTGTGCAGAAAATGCCGTAAAGAGCCTCGATAAGCTGCGCGGCCCGCGCTTCCGTCAGGCGGTAGAAAATCTGCTTGGCGTCGCGGCGGGTTTCGACGACACCAGCTTCGCGCAACACGCCGAGCTGCTGCGACAGCGTCGGCTGGTGAATGCCAAGCGCCTCCTCCAGCTCCCCGACCGAATATTCTCCTTCCGCGAGCGTACAGGCCAGCATCAGCCGCGCCGGATGCGACAGCGTTTTCAGGAGTTCGGCAACCTCGGTTGCCCGCCCCTCCATTTCCGCGCGCGTCATTCTGTTTTCATGGGCTGGCGCACCGCCCGACATCGCTTCCATCACGGCACCTCATTATCAATATACAATTAAGTATATTATATAATGATATTTACAAGAGGGGCCGAAGCAAAAAACCGCCGCTCAATTCTGAACGGCGGTTTTGTTTCCGCGAACACATTTCCGGACGCAAAACCGGTGCCCACTTTTGCTGGAAATGCTTTGTTTTCACGCATTATCCTACGCAAAACCGGTGCCCACTTTTGCTGGAAATGCTTTACTTCCCAAGCAGCGCCTGCACGGCGCTCAGTTCCGTCTGGCGCAATTCATGCCCGCCCGGATGCCAGACAAGCTCGACATCGGCCTTCTGGCGCTCGAAGTATTGCGCGAGCGCTTCCGTCTGATCCGGCGGGCAGATGGGGTCCATACGGCCAGCGGTCATCAGAATTTTCGCGCCCTCAAGCGCCGGATTGTCCTTCGGCCTGAACGGCACCAGCGGATGCAGAAGCGCCGCCTTGTCAAAGATCCGGCCTTTCTCGATCAGAAGGTTCGCCATGATGTTGGCACCATTGGAATAGCCAAGCCCGATCACTTCCGACGGCTTGTGTTCCGCCACAAGCCCGGCGATGAACCCGGCCATCTTGTCGGTGGCGCGGGTAAGGTCTTCCATATCGTAGACGCCCTCGCCCGTGCGGCGGAAGAAGCGCGCGGCGCCATATTCCGACACGTCACCGCGCGGCGACACGATGGTCGCTTCCGGCAGAAGCTGTTCCGCCAGGCCGAAAAACTGGTTCTCATCGCCACCGGTGCCATGAAACACGATGAAAAGCGGCGCGCCGTTCGCACCGGCCTTTAGCCGGTGCTCATAGGTTTGAATGGTCATGTCCGATCTCCTGTCCCGACGTTTTCAAAGCTTGTCGAGATGTTCTTCGAGATAGTCGCGCAGATGCTGGTGCTGCGTCGGCAGCTTCAATGCCTCGCCGAGATGGGCCGTATCCTCGTCACGGTCGAAACCGGGTTCACTGGTCGCCACCTCGAACAGCACGCCGCCCGGCGTGCGGAAATAAACGGCCCAGAAGTAATCGCGGTCGATGACCGGCGTCACATGATAGCCCGTATCCATCAGCGCCTTGCGCACTTCCAGCTGCTTCTCGCGATTATCGACGGCAAAGGCCACGTGATGCACGGAACCGGCACCCTGCTGGTTGCGACCGACTGATGGCAGCGTTTCCAGATCGATAACGCCCGCGCCATTGCCTTCCGGCATGATGAGACGGGTGATGCCATCTTTCGCATCAAGCTTCTGATATCCCATATAGTTCAGCAATTCGGCTGTAGCGCCTTCGTCGCGAAGCCGCATCGAAACCGAATGAAAGCCGCGAATGGCGTGATCGGCATCGATCCCGTCATGCAGCCAGGGCGCACGCGGATCGTCCTTCACTTCCACCAAGGCAAAGCTGTCGCCATCCGGCCCACGGAAATGGATGCGCTTCTCGCCAAAGGCTTCATCTTCGGACTCGACCTTGATAGCGGACTGCGCAAAGCGGTCCTTCCAGAAACCAAGCGAACCCTGCTGCACGGCAAAAACAGTCGTCCCCACCTCGCCGGTGCCTTCGCGGCCCCGCGGAATTCCGGGAAACGGGAAATAGGTCATAATGGTGCCGGGCGTGCCCACTTCATCGCCATAATAAAGGTGATAGACGCTCGGATCGTCGAAATTGACGGTCTTCTTGACGCGGCGCAGCCCCAGAACATCGGTGAAAAACCGGTTGTTGGAACGCGCATCAGCGGCAAGCGAGGTGACGTGATGGAGCCCCTTGATCTGATTAAGCATGGCGATCTCTCCTGTTGTGTTACCGCCAATATAACCATCAGAATGCATATTGAAATATTGACAATCATACACAGATTGTATCGATTTTAGAGACAATAACTCTCGATGATTTTTCATCTGGACGTAGCGCCCCGACAAAGTTTAGCTACTTGCAACAGCAATATAGAAAGGTTCCCCATGGCGTCCGGCTTGTTCGCGCTTCTCGATGATGTCGCAGCCATTGCGAAAATGGCGGCAGCCTCCCTTGATGACGTTGCAGGACAGACGGCAAAGGCCAGCGCCAAGGCGGCAGGCATCGTCATCGACGACACCGCCGTCACGCCGAAATATGTCGTGGGGCTGAAGCCGGAACGCGAATTGCCGGTCATCTGGAAAATCACCAAGGGATCGCTGCGCAACAAGCTCATCTTCCTGCTGCCGCTGGCGCTCATCCTCGGCTATTTCGCGCCATCCTTCATCATGCCGCTTTTGATGATCGGCGGCGTCTATCTGGCCTTTGAAGGAACGGAGAAACTGGTGGAGTTCTTCATTCCGCACAAGGAAGAGGAACATGAGGAGACCAAGGGCGCGACGCCCAAGGAGATCGAGGAAACGACCGTCAACGGTGCGATCCGCACGGATTTCATCCTCTCGGCGGAAATCATGGCGCTGACGCTGGCCGGGCTGGGGCCTTCAAGCATTTATACACAGGCGGCCATTCTCGCCAGCGTGGGCATTCTGATCACCTTCGCCGTTTACGGCGTGGTTGGCTTCATCGTGAAGCTCGACGATATGGGCGTCTCGCTGGTGCGCAACAGCCATACGGCCTTCGGCAGACAATTCGGCAAGGGGTTGGTCGCGGGCATGCCCATCGTGCTGAAGGTTCTAAGCACGGTCGGCACCGTCGCCATGCTGTGGGTCGGCGGCAGCATCATCGTTCACGGGCTGGATTCCATCGGCGTGCACGGCGTTGAAGCCTTCATCCATTCCATCGTGTCCCACCTGCCGACCGAAGGCACCCGGTTTTCGGGCGCTTTCGAATGGATCGCAACGTCGTTCCTGCAAGCAGTGCTCGCCATTCTGATCGGCATTGTGGTGGTGATCGCCTTCAACATCTTCAAGTCGCTGAAGGCGAAAGCCTGATTATCAGGCAGAATTGTCCGTCCCGCACCCTGAAAGGCGCGGGACGGATACAGTCAGCGATAGACGATACCGCCGTCGGTCAGGATGGCCTGACCGGTGATATAGTCGGAATCCGGGCTTGAGAGGAACGACACCAGAGCCGCCACATCGTCCGGCGTCTGGGCGCGGCCAAGCGCGATGCCATCCACATATTTCTTGTAGGTCTCGCCTTTCGGCGCGCCTGTGATTTCCGAGAAGCGCTCATCGATCTCGACCCACATATCGGTGCCGACAATGCCGGGGCAATAGGCGTTGACCGTGATCCCGGCGCTTGCATATTCCTTGGCGGCGGCTTGCGTCAGCGCGCGCACCGCGAATTTTGTCGCCGAGTAGACGCCCAGCATCGCAAACCCGTCATGGCCGGCAATGGAAGAGGCATTGATGATCTTGCCCTTCTGCTTGCGCGCCTTGAACTTGGCGGCTGCCGCCTGAATGCCCCACAGGACGCCATCGACATTGATGCGGAAAATCCGTTCCACCTCTTCCGGCTTCACGTCGGCAATCGGCTGAACCTGCGCGATACCGGCATTGTTGACGATCACATCGAAGCCGCCAAGCGTTTTTTCCGCATGGTCAATCGCGGCATAGACATCATCGCGCTTGCTGACATCGGCGGAAAAAGTGGACGCCTTGCGGCCCAGCGCCTCGACTTCCTTCCGCACCGCATCAAGCTTGTCGGCCTTCAGGTCGACCAGCGCGATATCGAAACCGTCCTTGGCCAGTCGCAATGCGATGCCGCGCCCAATGCCCTGTGCTGCGCCCGTGACAAGCGCGACCTTACCGTTTGCCGACATGATTCATCCTTTCCTGCGTGGTTGGTGAATGGCAATGCAACGCATCCCACAAGCGATATGGAACACGCGCCTGTCCCATCAACCCAATTCGGAGCCGGATGTCATTGATTGGGATCAACTTTGCCTAATTTAGCGCATGTTTGGCAAAGCGGCTCCAATCAGCGCTCGGAGAATTCCAGAAGCGTGCCGCTGGCATTCTGCGGCAGCACGGCGATGCCTGCTGGTGTCGTCACATAAGAAACGCCGTTGGCTTCAAGAACGCCCTGCGCCTTGTCCAGCGAAGCGACACGGACCCGAAGGACCGCGAAGGCCTGACCCGGCGTTTTGCTGAAATCGACGCCGGGATAGATTTCCGCCGCCCGGTCGTTGGTCACCACCCATATGTCAGCCGAGCGCGGGCCTGTCGAGACCTTCCAACCGCCATCCTGTGCCTCAGCTCTCCCATCCGCGAACAGGCGGGCAAACCCCTTGGCGGCTGTTTGCGGGTCGGATGAAATGGCAATAATGGCAGAAAGGCCGTTCGCACCGTTTGGATGCTCGATCAGCTCCGGCAGCCAGACGGTCTCGCGGGTTTTGTGCTGGCACATGAACACCATGCCTTGCGGCACTTCACTGTCGGCAAAGGACACGGTTTCAAAAGCCGCGACACCCTCGCCGCCGCCCGGCAGTTCCACGGGGCGCTGGAAAGCGCCGACTTCGCCCGTCGTGATGCCAAGAGCGCCCAGTTCGGCCTTGGCGTCTCGCGCATTGTCGATCCGGCAGGCGATGGCATGAAGCCCCTCGCCCTGCGCCGCCAGTTTCTCGCGCTGGTGCAGATTGCCCGGCGTCTCGGTGACAATGCCGAGCAGCTCGAAATAATCTTCCGGAAACATGATGGTGTAATTGCCGGTGCCTTTTTCCTTGCTGTGCAGCCCGCGCGGGCTCAGCGTAAAACCGAAACGGCGATAGTGCGCGGCACTTTTCTCCAGATCATCGACCAGCAGGAAAATATGATCGACGCCCTTGACCGGATGAGACATGCAAAATTCCCTTTTCAATTTCATCGCCGCCGCCGGTTTGCCCGCTATTTTGCGGGAAACCGGCCTACCGCCGATCTTCATCAGAAAAATACACATTTATTGGCGCGGAACCGCTGATATATTTTTCTAAATTTATGCTTCATATTAGTTTATCTTGACAATATCGTCACGCATTCTAGCATGCCAGTGCTTGTGTAGAATAAAGACCTTCTGAAGCAGCTTTTCGAGCAATTTCAGGGGCTTGAACAATATTGGGACCTGCGGGAAAAGAGGCTTGAAAGCCCTCCCTCAACGTCCTTCAGGGGAACAGAGAATGCATATCAGAAAGACTGGCCTTGGCCTGTTTGTTGCGGCGTTTTCGCTTGCGACGGCGCCTTCGCACGCCGAAGAAGTGAAGCGCGGCGGCACTGTCATCGTCCATATGAATACCGAGCAGGGTGTGCTTAACCCTGCGCTGCGCGCCTCGACCGGCGTCTATCAGATCACCGGCCGCATCATGGAGCCGCTGATCGACCGCACCTATGAAGGATATGTGCCGGTTCTGGCGACAAGCTGGTCTTCCTCGGAAGACGGCAAGGCCATCACCTTCAAGCTGCGCGAAAATGTGCGCTGGCATGACGGCAAGCCTTTCAGCTGCGATGACGTCTCCTATACCGCGATGAACTTCTGGAAGACGCAGCTCAACTATTCGACCACGCTCCAGGCCAATCTGGAAGCGGTGGACTGCACCGATCCGCACACCGCCGTGTTCCGCTATTCCAAGCCGATGCCGCTCGAACTGCTCGTCGCGGCCATGCCCGATCTCGGCCATCCCGTGCCGAAGCATCTTTATGAGGGCACGGATATTCTGAAGAACAAGTATAACGCCGCGCCAATCGGCACGGGACCGTTCAAGTTCGTCGAATATGAGCGCGGCCAGCACATTATTGCCGAACGCAATGACGATTACTGGCGCGGAAAGGAATATCCTTATCTCGACCGCATCATCTGGCGTTTCATGCCGGACAAGGCCGCTGCCGCCGCAGCGCTTGAAGCAGGCGAAATGATGGAAACCGCCTTCAACGGCATTTCCATGTCGGACACCGAACGTCTCCAGAAGGATGGCCGCTTCGATACCGGCACCAAGGGTTTTGAGAACAACGTCGCCCACTCGACAATCGAGTTCAACCTGCGCAATCCGATCCTCGCCAATCTGAAGGTTCGCCAGGCGATCTATCACGCGCTCGACATCGACTTCGCGATCAAGACGATCATGCGCGGCTATGCCAAGCCGGGTCGCGGCCCGATCCCCAGCACCGGCGGTGCCAACTATACGGATCAGGTTCAGACTTACCCGTATGATGTGGAAAAGGCAAAGAAACTGCTCGATGAAGCCGGTTATCCCGCTGGCCCCGATGGCATCCGCTTCAAGCTCCGCCACCGTCCAGCACCTTGGGGCGAATATACGCAGCTCTGGGCTGAATATTACGCTCAGGCGATGAAGGAAGTCGGCATCGACGTCCAGATTCTCACCAACGACGCGCCGGGTTTCCTCAACGGCGTCTATCGCGATCACGACTTCGATACGGCCAATGGCTGGCACCAGTTCCGCTCCGATCCGGCGGTTTCCACCACGGTTTGGCTGCGCTCCGGCGCTCCGGTCGGCACGGCATGGTCCAACCAGTTCGGCTACAAGTCCGACGAGATGGACAGCCTGATCGATCAGGCCGCTTCCGAGCTCGATCCGGCCAAGCGCGCCGATCTCTACCACCAGATCCAGCAGCTTGAGATGAAGGACCTGCCGGTCATCTTCGCCATCGAGCATCCGTTCGTCGGCGTGACCAACAAGGTGTTGAAGAACCACCACAACACGCCGCGCTGGGATTCCTCCAGCTGGTATGATCTGTGGATCGACCAATAAGCAAGGCCCAGCCGCTGCCGGTCAACCGGCGGCGGCTCCCCTGTTTTATGAATGCCGAAATGAATATCTTGCAGGATAATCCGCAATGCCCCTGCCCCCGATCCTGACTTTTGCGCTTCGGCGCATCTTGCAGGCCATCCCCGTCATTCTCCTGATCATGATCGGGTCATTCCTGCTGCTCAAGCTTGCCCCCGGCGATACGGTGGACGCGCTTGTCGGCGACATGGGCGGCGCAGACCCGCAATTCGTCGCCAATCTGCGCACTGAATATGGCCTCGACCAGCCGGTCTGGACGCAGCTGTGGATTTACATGACCAAGCTGGCGCAGTTCGATTTCGGCTGGTCCTATGTCTATGAACAGCCGGTGCTGGACGTGCTGAAAGCCCGCCTCGTGCCGACGCTCCTGCTGATGGTTTCCTCGCTTTCGGTGGCCTTCATTTTCGGCATCGCGCTCGGTGCCTTTGCGGCGCGGCGCGCCTACTCGCTGACCGATAATGCGATTTCCACGCTCGGCCTTGTCTTCTACGCCATGCCAAGCTTCTTCCTCAGCCTCATCCTGATGTTCATCTTTTCGGTCAAGCTCGGCTGGCTGCCGGTCGGCGGCTACAAGACGCTTGGCGGATTTTATACCGGCTGGAAGAATGTCTGGGATATTGCCGTCCATCTCGTCATGCCAACGACGGCGCTTTCGCTTATCTATCTCGCTTTCTACATGCGCCTGATGCGCACCAGCGTTTTGGAAGTGGCCGACCTCGATTATGTGCGCACCGCGCGCGCCAAGGGCGCCAGCGGCGCAAGGCTGATGTTCCACCACATCATGCGCAACGCCTTCCTGCCTGTCGTCACGCTGCTCGGCCTGCAATTTTCTACCGTGCTTGGCGGCTCGGTCGTGATCGAAACGATCTTCTCACTGCCCGGCCTCGGCCAGCTTGCCTATACATCCGTGATCAAGCGCGACCTCAACACGCTGATGGGCATCATCTTCCTGTGCTCGGTGCTGGTGGTGATCGTGAATTTCATCACCGATCTCATCTATGCACGGCTTGATTCCAGGATCGAACTGTCATGACTTCACAGGACCTTTCCCTTACCCGCCCGCAGGTCTCGCGCACGAAAATTCTGTGGCAGCGCTTCAGCCGCAACCGCGCCGCCGTGCTGGGCCTCATCCTCTTCATCGTCGTTGTGCTGATCGCGCTTTTGGCCGATGTCATTGCGCCCGGCGACCCGCTGCGGCGCGCTGGCGATCCGCTGGTCTGGCCGTTCATCAATGCGGCAACGCCGCTCGGCACCGACCAGCTTGGGCGCGATATCATGGCAGGCATCTTCCATGGCGCGCGCATCTCGCTCATGATCGGCGTGGTGGCCACCCTGATTTCGATCTTCATCGGCATCATTATAGGCGCGCTTGCCGGCTATTATGGCGGCTGGGTGGATGACATTTTGATGCGCATCACCGAAGCCTTCCAGACGGTGCCAAGCTTCGTGCTGCTTCTGACATTGGTGGCGATCTTCGGCTCGTCCATCGAAAACATCATCATCTGCATCGGCATTGTTTCATGGACAGCGCCCGCTCGCATGGTGCGCGCCGAGTTTCTGGCGCTGCGCAAGCGTGAATTTATCGACGCCGCGCGCAATCTGGGTGTCGGAAACGCATCAATCATCTTCCGCGAAATCCTGCCGAATGCCCTGCCGCCGGTGATCGTCTTCGCATCCGTGGTGATGGCCACGTCCATCCTGATGGAAAGCGCGCTCGCCTTCCTCGGCCTTGGCGATCCGAACTATGCGAGCTGGGGCAACATGATCGGCCAGGGCCGCGCCGTGCTGCGCACCGACTGGTTCTGCTCGGTCATTCCTGGCATCGCCATTCTGCTCACCGTCCTGTCCTTCAGCCTGCTTGGCGAGGGCCTGAACGACGCGCTCAATCCGAGGCAGAAGAAATAATGACCGCCGCACCTGTGCTTGAAATCAAAAACCTGCAAATCGCGCTGCCGAAAGGCGCCGACCGGCCTTATGCCTTGCAAGACCTTTCACTCACCATCAATCCCGGCGAGATCGTCTGCCTCGTCGGCGAAAGCGGCTCCGGCAAGTCGCTTTCGGCAGGCGCGATCATGCGCCTTCTGCCGGAACCGCATGTGCGCGTGACCAATGGCACGATCAGGCTTGAAGGCACCGATCTTTATTCGCTCAGCGAAGCCGATATGAAGAAGCTGCGCGGCAACCGCATCGGCATGATTTTTCAGGAGCCGATGACCGCGCTCAACCCGCAAAAGACGGTTGGCTGGCAGATCGATGAAGTGCTGCGCCTGCACACGAAACTCGGCCGCAAGGAGCGCCGCGCCGCCGTTCTCGACATGCTGGCAGAGGTGAAAATTCCTGACCCGGAATCCGCCTATAACGCCTATCCGCACCAGATTTCCGGCGGCCAGCGCCAGCGTGTCATGATCGCCATGGCGCTGATCCTGAAACCGCGTCTCATCATCGCCGACGAACCGACCACGGCGCTCGACGTGACCACGCAGGCGCAAATCCTCAAACTGATCCGCGACCTGCAACGCGAGCATAATACCGGCATCCTGTTCATCACGCATGATTTTGGCGTGGTCGCGGAGATCGCCGACCGCGTGGCCGTCTTGCGGCTCGGCGAACTGGTCGAGGAAGGCCCGGCAAATGAAGTGCTGAACCACCCGCAGCACGCCTACACAAAGGCGCTGATTGCCTCGGTTCCAGCCCTCACGCCCCCCGAACCGAAGCCAGCGGGAGACGCGCAGCCGATCATTCTCAAGGCGAGCGCCTTACGGAAAACCTTCAGGGCGCGCGGCGGCTTGCTGACCGGCAAGCGCAGCGCCGTCTCCGCCGTGAAAGACCTTTCCTTCGAACTGCGTCAGGGCGAAACGCTTGGCGTCATCGGCGAAAGCGGTTCCGGCAAGACGACCGTTTCGCGGATCGTGACGCGACTGCTGGAAGCCGATAGCGGCAAGGTCGATGTGAATGGCCGCGATTTTCTGAGCGCCAGCCCGCGCGAAGTACGCGCCATGCGCAAGGATATCCAGATGGTCTTTCAGGACCCTATGGCCTCGCTCAATCCGCGCCGTCGCGTCGTGGACCTGATCGCGCAGGGTCCGATCGTCCATGGCGTGCCGAAGGAACAGGCACACGCGAAGGCACGCGAATTGCTGGAACTGGTCGAACTTTCGCCCGCTGCCGCCGACCGTTTCCCGCACGAGTTCTCGGGCGGACAGCGCCAGCGTATCGGCATCGCCCGCGCACTGGCGCTGGAGCCGCGCATCATCGTGGCCGACGAACCGGTCTCTGCGCTCGATGTTTCGGTGCAGGCGCAAGTGCTGCGACTTCTGGCGGATTTGCGCGAAAGGCTGAACCTGTCGCTCCTTTTCGTAACGCACGATCTGCGCGTCGCAGCCCAGCTTTGTGACCGCGTCATCGTGATGTCCAAGGGCGAGATCGCCGAAACCGGGCCGACGGCGCAAGTCTTCGCCAACCCGCAACATGAATATACACAGCGCCTGCTAGCCTCCATCCCCGGCAAGAGCTGGACGCCACCCCGTTTTGAAAATGCGTGAAGCCATGCAAAAAGTAGAATTTCCACCCTCCATCTGGGCCGCAACCGCACCCGAACGCATACCCGCCCCCGCGCTCACAAAAGACGCGGAAGCCGATATTGTCATTGTCGGCGGCGGCTTTACGGGGCTTTCGGCGGCACTCCATCTGGCAAAGCGCGGCAAGCGCGTCATCCTGCTGGAAGGCAAAGCGGTCGGCTGGGGCGCATCTGGGCGCAATAATGGCCAGGTGATCCCGACCATGACCGCCGCCGAGCCGGATGCCATTGCCAAGCGTTATGGTGCTTCGGGCGAGCGTTTTGCCCGATTGATCGGCAACAGCGCCGACATATTGTTTTCCATCGTGCGCGATGAAAACATCGAGGCCGAGGCTGAGCAGAACGGCTGGTTCCAGCCTGCCCATTCGCCGGGCCGGGTAAAACTTTCGCAAAGTCGCGTGGAAGCGTGGAAGCGCTTCGGCTTCCCGGCAGAGTTTCTCGACCGCACGGCAACATCGCAGCTATTGGGCAGCGATTTCTGGTATGGCGGCATGTTCAACCCGACAGGCGGGCATATCAATCCGCTGGCTTTCGCGCGCGGCCTTGCCGCGGCTGCCGAACGCTACGGCGCAACCATCCACGAACAAAGCCCGGTCGTCACCTATGCTCAAGCGGGCGACCATTGGGAGGTGAAGACCGCCAGCGCCACAGTGCGCGCCAAGGGCTTTCTGCTTGCCACCAACGCCTATACCGGCGAACTGCGCGAAGGGCTTGCCCCGCGCCTTGCCCGCACCATCGTGCCGGTGCTCTCATGGCAGATGGCGACAGCGCCGGTCAGCGACAATCTGCGCGCAACGATCTTGCCCGGCAGGCAGGCGGTTTCCGACACACGCGGCGACCTGCGCTTCTTCCGCTACGATGCCCGCAACCGGCTGATTACCGGCGGCGTGGTGATGGGCGATTTCAACGTGGCTGAGCGCGTCAGGCGCAAGACGGCGCGCAACATGGCGGAAGCCTTTCCAGCCCTTGGCGAACCGGAAATCACCCATGTGTGGAGCGGCTATATCGGCATGACATGGGATCGCTTTCCGCGTGTCCATCAACTCGGCTCCAATGGCTGGGCATGGATCGGCTGCAACGGTCGCGGCGTTGCGCTTGGCACATCGCTTGGCCGGGAATTCGCGCGCGCACTGGATGGCGAGCCTGTGCAGGAACTTGCGCTTCCCGTTTCGGAACCGGCGCCGCTGCCTTTTCATAAAGTCGCCCGAAAAATCGCACCGTTCTATCTCGCATGGCTTCGGCGCAAGGATCTCACCGAGCCAAATCTCTAACGCATCTCATTCAACGTTCATGTGAAAGGTCAGGTCCATGAATCAAATGTCAATTCTCGAACGTCGCCGCATCGAAGCGCTGGTTCTCAAGAATGTCTACGAAGTTATCCGCGAGCGCTCCGGCGAGGAAGAAGCGCAAGCCGCAATCGGCGAAGCCGTCAGCCGCTCGGCCATCGAACAGGGCAAAAGCTTTGCCAACGAGCTTGGCCGCACGCCGACCATACAGGATTTTGCCGATATCCAGCCGCTGTGGACGAAGGAAAATGCGCTGGAAATCGATGTGATTTCGCAGGGCGAAGATCATTTCGATTTCAACGTGACGCGCTGCCGCTATTCGGAAATGTACCGCGAGATGGGCCTTGGCCATATCGGGCACCTGCTCTCCTGCAATCGCGATGGCGATTTCTGCATCGGCTACAACCCCGACATGAAGCTGGAGCGCACGCAGACCATCATGAAGGGCGCAAGCCACTGCGATTTCCGCTACCGCCTCGAATCCAAAGACAAGGAAGCCTGATATGCCGGTTGAAAACTGGACTTCGAACCAGATTGAAGAACTGGTCGCCTTCCGCCGCGACCTGCACCAGAATCCGGAACTGCTCTATGACGTCAACCGCACCGCCGAAAAGGTGGCCGAGGCGCTGCGCGCTGCGGGTGTCGATGAGGTGGTGACCGGCATCGGGCGCACCGGCGTCGTCGGCGTCATTCGCGGCCAGTCCAACCGTTCGGGCCGGGCCATCGGCCTGCGCGCCGACATGGACGCCCTGCCGATCCTTGAGGAAACCGGCGCTGAATGGTCGTCGAAAGTGCCGGGCAAGATGCATGCCTGCGGCCATGACGGCCATACGACCATGCTTCTGGGCGCTGCCCGCGAACTGGCGCAAAGCCGCGCATTCGACGGCACGGTCATCGTGATCTTCCAGCCTGCCGAAGAAGGCGGCGCTGGCGCCAAGGCGATGATTGACGACGGTTTGTTCAAGCGCTGGCCGGTCAACGAAGTCTACGGCATGCACAACCGCCCGAACCTTGCGGTCGGGCATTTCACCATCAATTCCGGCCCGATCATGGGATCGGTGGATGTGCTGGATATCACCATTGAAGGCGTTGGCGGACATGCGGCCTCTCCGCACCAGACCATCGACCCCATTCCGGTGACGGCGGCGCTCATTCAGGCGATCCAGACGCTGACGGCACGCACCATCGATCCGCTGGATTCGGCTGTGATTTCGATCACCACCATTCAGGGCGGCGATGCGTTCAATGTCATTCCGCAGAAAATCCGCCTGACCGGCACGGTGCGCACGCTGCGCGAGGAAGTGCGCAACCATATCGAGGAGAAACTCACCCGCGCCGTGCAAGGCATTGCCGATGCTTTCGGAGCAAAGGCCGCGCTCGACTACCAGCGCAATTATCCGGTGACGGTCAATCACGAGCGGGAGACCGAGCTTGCGGCGATTGCCGCCGAAGCCGTCTCTGGCGCTGAACGCGTCACGCGCGACATGCCGGCAACGCTTGGCGGCGAGGATTTTGCCTTCATGCTGAACGAGGTGCCGGGCGCGATGATCAACATCGGCAATGGCCCGAGCGCCAATCTGCACCACCCGAAATACGACTTTAACGATGATGTGATCGCCTGGGGCTGCTCCTACTGGACAACCCTCGTGCGGCATCGCCTGCCAATCAGCAACTGAGCGAACCCGGCCTCTACCGGCGAAATATGGGTTCTGAATGGGCGGTCCGCTGGGCCGCCCTTTTTTCGTCTTTGCGCACAAAGCTGAGACAGCAAGTCATAAAACCCCTAGTTTATGCAAGATAACCATAATATAAGGCGGCCAAATAACCATCGCGGCTTTTCCCGATGGGACGGACAACGCATCCCGAACATTGTGAGACGGCCCCCAACCTGGACACGTGTTTCGGCAAAAAGTTGGAACGGAAATCCATGAATATCGAGTCTGCCCTGAGCGACAGCGCCAATATTTTTGACCTCGCGCCAATCTCCCTGTGGCTTGAGGACTATAGCGGCCTGCGCAGGCAGTTCGAAGAATGGCGTGCGCTGGGCGTTACCGATCTGCGGGCGTTCCTGCACGAAGATACGAGTCGGCTGCGCATCTGCACCAGCCATATCCGGGTGCTGAAGGTCAATCGCAAGACGCTTTCGCTTTTCGAGGCCGATAGCGTCGACCATCTGGTCGCGAATCTGGAACGCGTGTTCCGCGACGACATGCTGGACCCGCATATCGACGAGATGGTGCAACTGTGGAATGGTGGCAATGCCTTTTCCAGCGACACCATCAACTATACGCTCGGCGGCAAGCGGCTCGACATTCAATTGAAGGGTGTCGTTCTGCCCGGCTACGAACATTCATGGGAGCGCGTCCTGCTTTCCATCGAGGACGTGACCGCGCGCGAAAATGCCCGCCGCGAACAGGACCGCCACAAGCAGCATGCGCAGGGGCTTTTCGAGCATTCGCCGGTTTCCCTCTGGGTCGAGGATTTCAGCCGCATCAAGCAGTTGATGGACGATGTGCGCCAGCGCGGTATTGTCGATTTTCGCGTATTCACCGACGTGCATCCGGAATTCGTGCGCCAGTGCATGAGCGAAATCCGCGTGCTCGAAGTCAATTCCGAAACGCTTGCCCTCTTCCTCGCGCCCGACAAGAAAACCCTGCTGCAAAACCTGCCGCACATCTTCAAGGACGAGATGGAGGCATCATTCCGCGAGCAGCTGATCGACTTGTGGAACGGCTTGCTGTTCCAGCGCCGCGAAGTGGTCAATTACGCACTCGACGGCACCGAGCGGCATGTGCTGCTGCAATTCTCGGTCCTGCCGGGACATGAGCAGGACTGGTCGCTGGTGCAAGTCGCCCTCACCGACATTACTGCCCGCAAAAAGGCGGAAGCCTATCTGGAATATCTCGGCAAGCACGATGTGCTGACGAAGCTGCACAACCGCGCCTTTTATGTCGATGAACTCAACCGGCTTGAGCGCAAGGGCCATGCGCCCATCTCGATCATCATCATCGATCTGAACGGCCTCAAGGCCGCAAACGATCAATGGGGCCATGCCACGGGTGACGGGTTGCTGCGGCGCCTTGGCGAAGTGCTGAATGAGGCTGTGAAGCAGCCGGGCCATGCGGCCCGCATCGGCGGTGACGAGTTCGCCGTCGTGCTGCCTTATGTGGACGAGCGCGGCGCCGAAGCGATGGTCGAGGACATCCAGCGGCTGGTGGATATCAACAACCAGTATTATTCGCAGCTCAAGCTCAATCTTTCCATTGGCACGGCCACGAGCCTGCCCGGCGAAAAGCTGGAGACAGTCGCCAAGCGCGCCGACCTGCTGATGTATGAAAACAAACGCCAGCAATATACGGGCGGCATGATCTAGTCGTCGAACTTGATAACTGTCTTGCCGCGCGTCAGATCGGTCACGAGCCGCGCGACATCATCCTGCGCGGCAATGGGCATGGCACCCGTTATCTCGACGCCGGTTCCGGTGAAGTTTTCCTGCGCAATGGCGAGATTTTCGACCGCAGTGAGACGTGCCTTCAAAAGCGCATGGTCGGAAAAATCGCAGGCGAGCGAGAAGCCGATCAGCGGAATGACCTCGGTCTTTTCGGCCTGCCGCAGACAGGTCGCGGCAGTCCCGCCATAGGCGCGCATCAAGCCGCCGCTGCCCAGCAGAATGCCGCCGAACCAGCGCGTAACCACCACCACGATGTTATCGAGCTGCTGGCCATCGATGGCTTGCAGGATCGGCTTGCCCGCCGTGCCGCTCGGCTCGCCATCGTCGCTGAACCGATAGCTCTGCCCCATGCGCCACGCCCAGCAATTGTGGGTGGCGGCAAGATCCGAATGCTCGCTCAAGAAATCCTTCGCCGCCTGTTCGTTCGCAACAGGCGCGGCAATGGCCAGAAACCGGCTCTTCTTGATCTCCTGGCTGAAGGTTTCGACGCGGCTGATCGTGAACATGGCAATCCCGAAAACAATAACGTTCGCGCCCTAACATTTTCCATTGAGGATGACGACCCCTTCCAGACTTTATCCGGGCGCTAAGATGCTGACGCATCACGCCCGGAAATGCTCAATCGCCGCACGGGCTTGACCAAAACTCGATGAGCCAAACTCATTGAGTTTTGGTATTTCCCGCCATTGCGCCCACCGGTTATAGAGTATAAGGCAATTGAAAAATGAGCCCTTCTTTTGGGCTCGGTTCTTGCATACCCAGATGAAAGGTCCCGCCGATGTTCGATTTGATCGTGAGAAACGCCAATCTCCCCGACGGTCGCGAGAAGCAGGACATTCTGGTCCAGGACGGCAAGATTGCCGACATTATCCCATCCAGGGGCGAGCATCAGGCGGCTCAGGAAATTGATGCAACCGACCGGCTCGTAACCCCGCCTTTCGTCGATCCGCATTTCCATATGGACGCGACCCTGTCGCTCGGCCTGCCGCGCCTCAACCGCTCCGGCACGCTTCTGGAAGGCATCGCGCTCTGGGGTGAACTGAAGCCGATGCTGACCGTCGAAGCCATGGTCGAGCGCGCATTGCGCTATTGCGATCTGGCCGTCAGCCAAGGCCTGCTGGCGATCCGCAGCCATGTCGATGTCAGCGACCCGCGCCTTCTCACCGCAGAAGCGATGATCGAGGTGCGCGAGAAGGTGAAGCCTTATATCGACCTGCAACTGGTCGCCTTCCCGCAGGACGGCTATTACCGTTCGCCGGGCGCGGTCGATCTCGTCAACCGCTCGCTCGACATGGGTCTCGATGTCGTTGGTGGCATTCCGCATTTCGAACGCACCATGGCCGATGGCGCGGCCTCGCTGGAAGCGCTGTGCCGCATCGCCGCCGAGCGCGGTCTGCCGGTCGATATTCATTGCGACGAGAGCGACGACCCGATGTCGCGCCATGTCGAAACGCTGGCCGCCGAGACCATGCGCTTCGGGCTACAAGGCCGCGTTTCCGGCTCGCACCTCACCTCCATGCACTCCATGGACAATTACTACGTCTCGAAACTCATTCCGCTGATCGCGGAAGCGAAGATGAACGCTATTCCGAACCCGCTCATCAACATTACGCTGCAGGGACGCGCCGACACCTATCCGAAGCGCCGCGGCATGACCCGCGTGCCGGAACTGATGGCGGCGGGCATCAATGTCGCCTTCGGCCACGACTGCGTGATGGACCCGTGGTATTCGATGGGTTCCGGCGACATGCTGGAAGTGGGACACATGGCAATCCATGTCGCGCAGATGACGTCCATCGAAGGCAAGCGGCAGGTTTTCGACGCGCTGACCGTCAACTCGGCCAAGGCGCTCGGCCTCGAAGGCTACGGTCTGGCCAAGGGCTGCAATGCGGATTTCGTGGTGTTGCAGGCACGCGACCCCATTGAAGCGCTGCGGCTCAAGGCAAACCGCCTCAAGGTCGTGAAGCGCGGCAAGATCATCGCCGAGACCCCGCAGCGTGTAAGCGCACTCAACCTCGAAGGCCGCCCGTCTTCGGTTGATGGAGCTGACTACGCACCAGTCGGCCAGCTTTAGAATCTTCTTGAATTAAAGGCGGTTTGGGCAATGATGGAAATCGTTGCTCATGACATACGCACGTCGAAACGAAGCAACCGGCTGCGCGCACCCGCGCGCCGAAAACACACATGAGGGGTCCCTGACCAAATGACCAAAATCATCAAGACATCGAACTTCACGCGCCGCGATTTTCTTGCAATGTCGGCAGCGCTTGGTGCAACGGCAATGACCACCCGCGCCTTCGCCGCCGATGAAAAGCTGAAAGTCGCAGGCATCCACGCCTCGCCGGTTGAAAATGCCTGGAACTCGCGCCTTCATGCCGCCCTGCAACAGGCCAATGATGCTGGCCTGATCGACTATGTTTTTTCCGAAGGCGTTTCGGCGAGCGACTATCCCCGCGCCATGCGCGAATATGCCGAACAGGGCATCAAGCTGATCGTGGGCGAATCCTACGCCGTCGAGCGTGAAGCACGGCAGGTAGCGGGCGACTATCCGCAGACGGCTTTCGTCATGGGTTCCTCCGGCAAGCCGCAGGGCGACAATTTCGGCGTGTTCGGCACCTGGAATTTCGAAGCGGGCTATCTCACCGGAATGCTGGCGGGCGCGATGAGCAAGTCCGGCATCTTCGGCTCGGTCGGCGCGGTGCCGATCCCGGAAATCAACATGCTGATCAACGCCTTTCAGGACGGCGTTCGCGAAACGCGGCCCGACGCGAAATTCGTCGCCTCCTTCATGGGCACCTTCTTCGATCCGCCAAAGGCGCGCGAGGCCGGGCTTGCGGCAATCGATTCCGGCGCGGACATTCTGTTTGGCGAGCGCATCGGCACGGCGGATGCCGCCAAGGAGCGCGGCATCAAGGCCATCGGTTCGCTGACCGACTATACGCCGCGTTATCCCGATACGGTTTTTGCCAATGCAATCTGGAACTTCGGGCCAATCCTTAACGCAGCGATCGCGGATGTGAAGGCTGGACAGCCTGCGGGCAAGGACTACACGCCTTTCAGCATGATGAAGGAAGGCGGCAACGACATCATCTATGTCAAGGGCATCGCACCGGCGGAAGCGGAAGCGAAGATGGAAGCGCGCCGCAACGAGATCAAATCCGGCACCTTTACGCTCAAGCTGAACGCCGAAGAGCCGAAATAATCATGCCTCCGCGCCGGTGCTTCAACGCTCGTTCCAGCACCGGCGCGCCCACCTGCACGGGCCCCTCCCATGACCTCCACCGTCCTTGAACTGCAAAATATCACCAAGCGCTTTGGCCCGTTGACCGCCAATGACGATATTTCGCTCAAACTCGAACGCGGCGAAATTCTTGCATTTCTTGGCGAAAACGGTGCAGGCAAGACCACGCTGATGAATATCCTGTTCGGCCATTATGTGCCGGATGAAGGCCGCGTCTTCGTCAAGGGCGCGGAAATCCCGCAGGGCAAGCCCCGCGCGGCAATCGATGCGGGCGTGGGCATGGTGCACCAGCATTTCACGCTGGCGCCCAATCTTACCGTGCTTGAAAACATCATCACCGGCACCGAAAGCCTGTGGAAGCTCAAATCCGCGCACGGGCCTGCGCGCACCAAAATCGCCCAGATTGCAAAGCGCTTCGGCTTGCAGGTCGATCCCGACGCGCGGCTGGGCGATCTGTCGGTGGGCGAGCAGCAGCGCGTCGAAATTCTGAAAGCGCTCTATAACAACGCCGACATTCTGATCCTCGACGAGCCAACCGCCGTTTTGACCACGCAGGAAGCAGAAAGCCTGTTCGCGACGCTCAAGGAGATGGCGCGTCAGGGCCTGTCGCTGATCTTCATTTCGCACAAGCTGCATGAAGTCATGTCGGCAGCCGACCGCGTGGTCGTCCTGCGCGGCGGCAAGCTTGTCGCCGAACGCAAGGCTTCCGAAACCTCGAAAGAAGAACTCGCCGAACTGATGGTCGGCCGTCGCGTTTCGCGCCCTGCACGCGCTGCGGCCACACCCGGCGAGACCTTGCTGGAAGCAAAGAATGTAACGGTCGTTGAAGATGGGGCTTCCCGCCTTTCCGACCTCCATTTCCACGTTCGCGCCGGTGAAACGCTTGGCATCATCGGCGTGTCGGGCAACGGCCAGGCAGCGCTTGGACGTCTCGTTTCCGGCCTCAGCCAACCGGCAAGCGGCGAGCTTGCAATGTTCGGGCAGATGGTCACGAAATTCGACCCTCGCCAGTTTGTGGCAGCGGGTGTTGGCCGCATCCCGGAAGACCGCAATGCCGAAGGCGCAATCGGCGATCTGACGCTATGGGAAAATGCGGTGCTGGAGCGCGTGCGCGATCCGCAATTTTCCAATGGACTTCTGGTCAACCGCACGGCAGCGCGGGAATTTACCAACCGCATCATCAAGGATTTCGATGTGCGCGGCGGCACGCCCGACAGTCGCATTCGCCTGCTTTCCGGCGGCAACATGCAAAAGCTAATTCTGGGCCGTAATCTGGAAACCGCGCCGCGCATCCTGATCGCCGCGCAGCCGACGCGCGGCCTTGACGAAGGCGCCGTCGCGGCCATCCACGCCCGCATTCTGGAAGCGCGCGCCAAGGGCGCCGCCGTATTGCTGATTTCGGAAGATCTCGATGAAATCATTGGCTTGGCGGATCGGGTTCAAGCGATTGTTAAAGGCCGTCTTTCCCCGGCCATCGACGCGGAAGAAGCCAATGCGCAACGATTGGGCCTGATGATGGCTGGCGAATGGCAGAATAATACCAACAAGGGGCTGAACTGATGCGTATTGAACGACGCGAAACACGGCCCATGGCTCTGGTGGCAACGGCACCGATCATCGCCGTCCTGACCGCCTTCGTGCTTGCCGGATTGCTGATCGCCGCCGCCGGTGCGCCGGTTCTGGAAGCCTTCCGGCAGATCGCCATTGGCGCTTTCGGCAACAAGCTTTCGATCACCGAAACGCTCACCCGCGCAACGCCCCTGATGCTGACCGGCCTTGCCGCCGCCGTCGCCTTCCGCTCGAAGCTCTGGAATATCGGTGCTGAAGGCCAGTTCTATATGGGCGCGCTGGCGGTGGTCGCCTGCGGTACGCAGTTGCAGCTTCCAGCCGCCATCCTCATACCGCTTCTGCTGATCGTCGGAGCGATAGCGGGCATGATTTTTCTTCTGATCCCGCTCGGGCTTCGCCTGCGCTTTGGCGTCGATGAAGTGGTGACGACGCTGCTTTTGAATTTCGTCGCCGTGCTCATCGTTTCTATGATGATCGAAGGGCCTATGAAAGATCCGCTTGCCTTTGGCTGGCCGCAATCCGAACCTGTTCCCGATGCTGCCGTGCTGCCCAAAATCATGTCCGGCATGCGGCTCCATATCGGCATCGTGATTGCCATCGCTCTGGCGCTCATCATCGCCTATGTGCAGAAGCGAACCGTATTCGGGCTTGAAACCAAGGCTGCGGGGCTCAATCCTGCCGCTGCCCGCTTCGCCGGTGTGTCCCTGGCCAGAACGCTGATAAAGGTCGCCTGCATTTCCGGCGGGCTGGCCGGGCTTGCAGGCGCGATACAGGTCATGGGCGTGAAGGGCTATGTCACGACCGATCTTTCGCCCGGCTTCGGCTATTCGGGCATCATTGTCGCGATGCTCGCCAATCTGAACCCCATCGGCGCGATCTTCTCCGCGCTTTTTGCTGCCGCCATGTTCGTCGGCGCCGACGGCATGAGCCGTGCCATCGGCATCCCGAGCTTCATCGCCGATGTTACCGTCGCGCTGTCGCTCCTGACCATGCTGGTTGCTCTGTTCTTTACACAATACAGGATCGCCCGATGAACGAGTTGATGGATATTCTTCTCTCTGCCGGTCTGTGGGTTTCGGTCCTGCGCATTGCAACGCCGCTGATTTTCGGCACGCTCGGCGCGCTTTATTGCGAACGCGCCGGTGTGCTCAATCTCGGCATCGAAGGCATCATGACCTTCGGCGCAATGATCGGCTGGCTGACCGTGTTCAACGGCGCGGACCTATGGACCGGCGTAGCGGTTGCGGCAGCTTCCGGCGCGCTGTTCGGCCTGCTTCATGCAGCGCTCACCGTGCCGCTCGGCCTGTCACAGCACGTTGTGGGCCTCGGCATCACGCTGTTTGCATCGAGCCTTTCCTATTTCCTGTTCCGGCTTCTGGTGCCGCTGTCCTCAACACCGCCGTCCATCACGCCTTTTCAGCCGCTCAATCCGGCCTGGCTTGCGGAAGTCCCATTCATCGGACAGGTGCTCGGCACACAGACGGCCTTGACATGGATTGCCGTTCCGCTGGCACTTCTGCTCGGTTACGTCCTGTTCCGCACGCCTCTCGGCCTTGCCATCCGCATGACCGGCGAAAACCCGCATGCGGCGGAAGCGCAGGGCATCAACCCGATCCGCGTGCGCATTTTCACGATCATGTTCGGCAGCGCGCTGATGGCCGTGGGCGGCGCGTTCCTGACGCTTTCGGCGTTCAATTCGTTCTTCCCCACCATGATGCAGGGACGCGGCTGGGTCTGTATCGCGCTTGTCGTCTTCGCCTCATGGAAACCGGCTCGCGCCCTTCTGGGTGCCCTGCTCTTTGCGCTGTTCGATGCGTTCCAGCTTCGATTGCAGACGGTTTACGGCAAGGCCGTGCCCTACCAGCTTTTCCTCATGATCCCTTACATCATGTCGATTGTGGCGTTGATCGTCATGGCGCGCCGCGCCCGTGTTCCGCAGGCGCTGATGCAGCCCTATCGTCGCGGCGAGCGGTAAGCGCTTCGCGCAACACCAGCCCCTCATCCTGAGGAGCCGCCGCAGGCGGCGTCTCGAAGGGCAAGGGGCCGCGAGCGGTAAAACTCTCCAAACAAAAACGGCGGCCTTTCGGACCGCCGTTTCTTTTACGCTGTCGGGCTTATGCAGCGCTCGACTTGCTCTTTTCAAAGCGCTTGCGCTCATTCGGATCAAGATAGAGCTTGCGAAGACGGATCGACTTCGGCGTTACTTCCACCAGCTCGTCGTCCTGAATCCACGACAGGGCGCGTTCCAGCGTCATCTTGATTGGCGGGGTCAGCTTCACGGCTTCATCCTTGCCAGCGGCGCGGATGTTGGTGAGCTTCTTGCCCTTCAGGACGTTGACTTCCAGATCGTTGTCGCGGCTGTGAATGCCGATCAGCATGCCCTGATAGACCTTGACGCCTGCGTCGATGATCATCGGGCCGCGATCTTCAAGGTTGAACAGTGCGTAGGCCACTGCTTCACCCTGATCGTTGGAGATCAGAACGCCATTGCTGCGGCCTGCGATTTCGCCCTTATATGGCTGATAATCGTGGAACAGGCGGTTCATGATCGCCGTGCCGCGCGTATCGGTCAGAAGTTCCGACTGATAGCCGATCAGGCCACGGGTCGGCGCATAGAACACCAGACGCACGCGATTGCCGCCCGAAGGACGCAGCTCGACCATTTCGGCCTTGCGTTCGGACATCTTCTGCACAACCGTGCCGGAATATTCTTCATCGACGTCGATGACGACTTCCTCAATCGGCTCCAGCTTTTCGCCGTTCTCGCCGTCCTTCATGACGACGCGCGGACGCGAAACGCCAAGCTCAAAACCTTCACGGCGCATGTTTTCGATCAGAACCGCAAGCTGCAATTCACCGCGACCGGACACAAAGAACGAATCCTTTTCGTTCGATTCCTCGATCTTCAGCGCGACATTGCCTTCTGCTTCCTTCAGCAGACGGTCGCGAATGACGCGGCTCGTCACCTTGTCGCCTTCGGTGCCCGCATAAGGGCTGTCGTTGACGATGAAGGACATGGTGACCGTCGGCGGATCAATCGGCTGGGCTTCCAGCGGCGTATTGACCGATGGATCGCAGAACGTGTCGGCAACAGTTCCCTTGGAAAGACCGGCAATAGCGACGATGTCGCCTGCCTGCGCTTCTTCAATCGGCTGACGCTCGATGCCGCGGAAAGCGAGAATTTTCGAGATACGGCCATTTTCCAGCAGCGAACCATCCTGACCGAGAACCTTGACGGCCTGGTTCGGCTTGATCGAGCCCGAATGAATGCGGCCCGTAATGATACGGCCCAGGAATGGATCGGCTTCAAGAATGGTGCCGATCATGCGGAACGGACCTTCGGCGACCTTCGGCGCCGGAACGTGCTTCAGCACGAGGTCGAACAGCGGGGCCAGACCTTCGTCCTTCGGACCGTCCGGATTCAGCGCCATCCAGCCATTGCGGCCCGAACCGTAGAGAATCGGGAAGTCGAGCTGTTCGTCGGTCGCATCGAGATTGGCGAAGAGATCGAACACTTCGTTGACGACTTCTTCATGGCGGCCATCCGGGCGGTCGATCTTGTTGATCGCGACGATGGGCTTCAGGCCGACTTTCAGCGCCTTGCCGACGACGAATTTCGTTTGCGGCATCGGGCCTTCAGCAGAGTCGACGAGCACGATCGCGCCGTCCACCATCGACAGGATACGCTCCACCTCGCCGCCGAAATCGGCGTGGCCGGGCGTGTCGACAATGTTGATGCGGGTGTTCTTCCAGACAACCGAAGTCGCCTTGGCCAGAATGGTGATGCCGCGCTCACGCTCGATGTCGCCGGAGTCCATCATGCGTTCACCAACACGCTGGTTCTCGCGGAACGAGCCAGCCTGTTTCAAAAGTTCGTCAACCAGAGTGGTTTTGCCATGATCGACGTGTGCGATAATAGCGATATTACGCAATTCCATATGGAGATCACTTCTATATGAGTTGGGAGCCGCGCCAACAGACCCGCGCGGAAAAACAATGCGGCGCTCTTACAGGTTTTTTTGCCTTTTAGAAAGGGGCAGCACGAAACTGCCCCCCAATTAACCCGAAAAACCCGAATTTCATTACGTTTTTACACGGCTAATCTGTCAGTTTTTTGTCACCGAAAGCATTCAGGCCGTTATAAAAGCGTGCCCGACAAAATTACCAGCGCGACGCTGAAATAGATCACAAGACCGGTCACATCGACCAGCGTGGCAACGAAAGGCGCCGATGCGCTGGCCGGATCGAAGCCGAGCCTTTGCAATATGAACGGCAACATGGACCCGGTCAGCGAGCCGAATGTCACGATGCAGACCAGCGCCATGCCGACGGTTGCGGCCACAAGAATCCAGTGTTCGCCGTAGTCATAGATGCCGAGCGTCTGCCAGATGGCGATGCGTATGATGCCGATGACGCCGAGGAAGCTTCCGAGCGCCAGACCCGTTGGCAATTCGCGAAGCGCGACGCGCCACCAGTCCTTGAGCCTGATTTCCTGCAGGGCAAGCGCACGAATAATCAGGGACGTTGCCTGCGAGCCGGAATTGCCGCCCGAAGACATGATGAGCGGGATGAACAATGTCAGCACCAGCGCCTTTTCAAGCTCCAGCTCGAAATGCTGCATCGCGCTCGCGGTCAGCATTTCGCCGAGGAAAAGGATGCCGAGCCAGCCAGCGCGTTTTTTCAGCATCTCGCCGAAACCGATGCGCATATAGGGCTTGTCCAGCGCCTCCATACCGCCGAAACGGTAAGCGTCCTCGCTGGCCTCTTCGGTCATGGCGTCCAGCACGTCATCGACGGTCACGATGCCGATGATGTGACGGCTTTCGTCCACCACAGGCACGGCCAGAAGGTCATGCTTGCGGAAAAGCCGAGCCACTTCCTCACGGCTTGCCAGCGGCGAAATCGTAATTGGCTCGTCATCGCGAGCAATCGACAGGATCGGCTCGTCCGGCTCGCGGATGATAAGGCGGCGCAGGCTGACCACGCCCAGCAGAACGCGGCTGACCGGATCGATCACATAGATCGCATAAACCGTCTCGCGGGTGCGCTCGACCTTGCGGATATGTTCCAGCGTCTGGCCGACATTCCAGTTGGAAGGCACGGCAATGAATTCGATGGTCATGAGCGAACCCGCCGTATTCGGCGGATAGCCCATCAGCTTTTTCAGCGCGACCTTGGTCTCAGGCGCGAGAATTGGAAACAGGCGTGCGCGGTCGTCGTCTTCCAGTTCCTGAAAAACGTCGGTTGCACGGTCCGCAGACATGCCATCGAGCAAAAGACTTGCGAGGCCGGGCGGGAGCGTGGCGATGATTTCGGTAGCACGGTGCAGTTCCGGCTGATCGAGCAGGCGGATGGCATCTTCGTGCGAAAGCTGGGCGATGACGGCGACTGCATCATCGGCATCGAGTTCGTTAACGAGTTCCACTGCATCGCCGGTACGCATATCCGCAATGCGGCTTGCGATGGCAGCAGCAGGAAGGTCGGCAACATTGAGTACTTCCGGGGAGAAGTTGTTGTCGGTCTTAAGGCCGGTCATGGGGCTTGCCTTTCTGTCGATCCGCCGTCAAAGGCAGACCGTGCAAGCCGACCGCAAGCGATCAGATCACGAACTGCCTTGACGGCTGAAACAATCGACTGTGACTGTCGCTTGGCATAAGAGAATAAAACTCCGGTTGAAAATGCTGCCGCTGAATTCCGGCTGCGAGCGTGATTTGCGCTTGGCCGCCCATAAAGTCAAGCCCTGCCGGACGATGTGGAACGGTTTTCCCGCAAGTTAGCTCCCACGGTTTCCCTCTTGCTTGGTAGCAAGGCGGCGCATAGGGTCACGACTTATTAATTTGCTGCATATCGATGCCATCTCAACCGGAGCTTCATCATGTCCGACAAAACCGCCCACAATCACGCGCTGACAGACTGGAGCGGACCACTGGGCCTGCCGGATTTCACCGCGTTCAGGGACGAGGATTTCGCACCCGCCTTCGATGTGGCGCTGGCGGAAGACCTTGCCGAAGTGGAAGTCATCGCCGGGGCGAGCGACGCGCCAACCATCGACAATACGCTGAAGGCGCTGCAATTGACGGGCAAGGCGCTCGACCGCGTTTCCTCCATTTTCTGGCTGCGTGCGGGCGCGCATACCAACAACACGATTCAGGCGCTGGAGCGCGAAATTGCACCGAGAATGTCGCGTCATTATTCGCGCATCATGATGGACCCCGCACTTTTCGCCCGCATTGACGCGCTTTATGAAAACCGCGACATGCTGGACCTCGACACCGAGACCAAGCGCGTTCTTGAAAAGACGTGGAAGGGTTTCGTCCGCTCGGGTGCGAAGCTCGATGAAGCGGGCAAGACGGAACTCGCAGGCATCAATGAAAAGCTTGCCGGACTTGGCGCCCGCTTCGGCCAGAACGTGCTGAAGGATGAATCGAGCTGG
Organism: Hyphomicrobiales bacterium; assembly: GCA_900473915.1. Taxonomy (GTDB): domain Bacteria; phylum Pseudomonadota; class Alphaproteobacteria; order Rhizobiales; family Rhizobiaceae; genus Brucella. The sequence continues at coordinate 167,943 of UCNG01000014.1, forward strand.
GCGTTGTTCATCACCGATGAGGCTGACCTCGCCGGTCTGCCCGATTTCCTGAAAAACGCCATGCAGAGCGCTGCCGCCGAGCGCGGCAAGCCGGATGCATGGGCCGTTACGCTGTCGCGCTCGATTGTCGAGCCGTTTCTGTCATTCTCGCAGAACCGAAGCTTGCGCGAACAGGCGTTCAACGCCTGGGCGAAGCGCGGTGAAAATGGCGGTGAAAGCGACAATCGTGAAATCGTGCGCGAAATGGTGGAACTGCGCGAGCGCAAGGCGCATCTGCTCGGCTACGCCAACTTTGCCGCCTACAAGCTCGATGACACCATGGCCAAGACGCCCAAGGCGGTTATGGATCTTCTCGAACCGGTCTGGGACAAGGCACGCGCCAAAGCCCGCCAGGAAGAGGTAGAACTGGAGCGTCTGATCGCAGCCGATGGCGGCAATCACAAGGTCGCGCCATGGGACTGGCGCTTCTATACGGAAAAGCTGCGTGCCGAACGTTTTGCCTTCGATGAAGCGGAACTGAAGCCTTATCTTCAGCTTGAAAAGATCATCGAAGCCGCTTTCGATGTGGCAGGCCGACTGTTCGGCGTCCGCTTCGAGGAGAAGACAGGCATTGCCGCATGGCACCCCGATGTGCGCGTGTTTCAGGTGCTCAACGCCGATGGCAGCGAACGCGGCCTGTTCCTTGGCGATTATTTCGCGCGAACATCGAAGCGTTCGGGCGCGTGGATGAGTTCCATGCAATCAAGTCACAAGCTTGATGGCGGGCAGAAGCCGATCATCTACAATGTGATGAATTTTGCCAAGCCGAAGGCCGGTGAACCGGCCCTGCTCTCGCTCGATGATGCACGCACGCTGTTCCACGAATTCGGCCATGCGCTGCATGGGCTTCTGTCGGACGTGACATGGCCTGCCGTTGCCGGCACCGCTGTTTCCCGCGATTTCGTGGAACTGCCGTCGCAGCTTTATGAACATTGGCTCACAGTTCCTGCGGTTCTCGAAAAATACGCCGTGCATTATCGCACTGGAGACGCCATGCCGAAGGCGCTGTTGGACAAGGTATTGGCCGCCCGCACCTTCAATTCGGGGTTCAACACGGTCGAGTTCACCTCTTCGGCGCTCGTGGACATGGCATTCCACACCGGCACGGAAAAGATCGCCGATCCGCTCGCTTTCGAGGTAAAGACACTGGAAAAGCTCTCCATGCCCGATGCAATCATCATGCGTCATCGCACGCCGCACTTCACCCACGTATTCTCGGGCGACGGTTATTCCGCGGGCTACTATTCCTATATGTGGTCGGAGGTGCTGGACGCAGACGCGTTTTCCGCATTCGAGGAAACCGGCGATACCTTCAACCCGGAACTGGCTGCGAAACTGAAGCAGCATATCTATGCCGCCGGTGGCAGCCGCGACCCGGAAGAGCTTTACAAGGCATTCCGCGGCAAGATGCCGACACCGGACGCGATGATCGAAAAGCGCGGACTGAACTAAACAAGGAAAAAGGCCGGGAAACCGGCCTTTTTCAACGCTTGTGGGTCAGGATATTCACGAGCCGCCCATAAGGGTCACGCGTGAAGAAACGGCGTACGCCCCATTCCTCTTCCGCCGGACCGTATTCGACGGGGAAACCCAGCGCGATCGTGCGTTCCAGCACGGCGTCGACGTCATCGACCTCTATGGAAAGATCGGGCACCGGCGTGCCCGCCCCACCTTCGCTCATGATGCTTACCTGTACCCGCGCCTCAGCATCGGTGGCATAGGTGACGATCCAGCCGAAATCCATCGCCACATCGAGGCCCAGCAAGTCGCCATAGAAGCGCTTTGCCGCCGCCGGATCACCGGCGGCGATATTGGCGACGATGCGGTGCACGGCCATCAGTATTCGCCGAGCTTGATGTCTGGCGTGTAGTCAACGCCGTCGACTTCCTTCACCACCGGCTGGCCGCAATGCATGACGCCGGTGGCGGCGTTGAAGGCATAGGTCGGCGAGCCATAGAGCTGCCAGCCCTTGTTGAGGGCCGCCGTGACGCGATGGCAGAATGCGGAATCGTCCGGGCCTGTAATGAAACGATATAACTTCATGCTGGTACTTCCTCTGTTATAACTTTGTGCCCGCCTTGGCGAGCAAACGCTCGGCCATTTCGAGATGCAGTCTTTCGACCATTTGCCCATCAAGCGAAACGACGCCCTTGTCGGCGTTTTCGGGCTGGGCGAAAATATCAACAACGGCGCGGGCATAGGCCAATTCGCTTTCCGTTGGCGAGAATGCGCGATTGGCCGCTTCGATCTGGCCGGGATGAATCAACGTCTTGCCGTCGAACCCCATGGCGGCACCTTGCGCGCATTCCGCCTCGAAGCCAACGCTGTCGCGAAAATCATTATAAACACCATCGAGAACGGTGATCCCCCCGGCGCGCGCCGCAAGAATGATCTGCATCAGCCAGGGGATCAGATAGGGTCGCCCCGGTTGCGGACGCACGCCCGTTTCCCGCGCAATATCGTTCGGCCCGACGACAAAGCAGGCAAGCCGCACCGCCGAACGGTGTCCGAGAACCGCAATTTCGTCGGCATTGAGAATGCCTCTTGCCGTCTCGATCATCGCCCAGACGCCAACTGCGGGATCGGCATCGTGACGATCAAGCCGGTTGGCCGCGTCGATTATATCCTGCGGACGTTCGACCTTGGGCAGAAGGATCGCATCCGCCCCCATCTTCGCCGCAGCCGCAACATCGTCCCTGCCCCATGGCGTTTCCGCCGTATTCACCCGCACGATGCGTTCGAAACCTGCCTTCGGATGGCTTGCAAAATGCGCCGACAGCGCGTCACGCGCCAAAACCTTTGCCTCCGGCGCAACGGAATCTTCCAGATCATAGATCACGCAATCGGCGGCAAGCGTCAGCGACTTTTCCAATGCCCGTGCATTGACGGCAGGAACGAACAGGACGGAACGGCGAGGACGAGCAATGGTTTTCATGTCCCGATTTGTGCACCGAACCGCCGGGCAGCGCAAGCACAGAGAGCGCTTGCGGACCGGGCCTTGAAATCCTGCGTCGACACGCCTATTTTCCGGCCTTCGGTTGAATGCACCTGCCGCCCGCAGCTTCCAAGCCATGGTAAAGCATTCTGACTTCTCGTTCCTGTTCCGGTGACGGCAGAAACGGCAATGCGGGCACCCGTTCATGAAAACGCCGCTCACAACCAGGAGCGAAAACAATGACCACAGCTATCATCGCTGGGACCAATAACGTTGACTTCAAGCACCAGGCCCGCCGTCTGCGGCAGGCACTGAGCGAGGAAGGCATCACCATCAGCCACGGCAAGGCGCTTGACCTTGTGGCACGCCAGTCCGGCACGCGCGACTGGAATACGCTTGCCGCCAATGGCAGCAAGGCGGAACCCGCTTTCGTTTCGGACGAAACCGCGCCTTACCGCGTCGGACAGCGCATCACCGGCATGTTTCACACCACGCCGTTCGATGCCCGCATCATCGCAGTCGAGGAAACGATCAAGCCTGAATTGTGGCGTATCACCTTGCGGTTCGATCCTGCCATCGATGTGGCTATGTCGCCAAACCTCTCAATGCGGCGGGGGCGTTATACGATCGTCGTCGGCACCGACGGCAAATCCCGCCGCCTGACCGGCAGCGAGAGCGGCGGCGTCGCGCTGAATGTCGCATAATTGCTCGAAATACCTCGCATACGCATGATCCGGAAAACTTGACGCCGTTTACAGACAGGATTATGCGCATAACCCGACAGTCGAACGATCCGGCGCGTTTGCAAGCGCGCCGGATAATTCGCAAGGCGGGTCGGGAGTTGCGACCTATTGGGCAGTTTCGGCCTCAAACGTTGACTCTCGGTCAAGCTGATGTAAACCAGTTTGCAAATTGCAAATTCCCAACCGACAGGTTCAGGACATGGATAAGTTCACCAAGCTCACAGGCGTCGCTGCCCCCCTGCCGATCGTCAATATCGACACGGATATGATCATTCCGAAGGATTACCTGAAGACGATCAAGCGCACGGGTCTGAGCAAGGGTCTTTTCGCCGAAATGCGCTTCAACGAAGACGGCACGGAGAACCCGGATTTCGTCCTGAACAAGCCGGGCTATCGCAACGCGCAGATCCTCGTTGCAGGCGACAATTTCGGCTGCGGCTCCTCGCGCGAGCATGCGCCATGGGCGTTGCTCGATTTCGGCATCCGCTGCGTGATCTCGACCTCGTTCGCCGATATCTTCTACAATAACTGCTTCAAGAACGGCATTCTGCCGATCAAGGTCGCCCAGGAAGACCTCGACAAGCTGATGGATGACGCTTCGCGCGGCGCCAATGCAACCCTCACCATCGATCTGGAAGCCAAGGAAATTCACGGCCCCGATGGTGGCACCATTTCCTTCGACCTTGATGATTTCAAGCGCCATTGCCTGCTCAACGGTCTCGACGATATCGGCCTGACCATGGAAAAGGCTGGCAGCATTGACGCATTCGAGGCTAAACGCGCCGAACAGCGCCCCTGGGCATGATGACTGAAAGCATTATATATGGCCTGCAAGAGCCCGGTGGCCTGAGACATTGAATAGGACACGATTGGCTGGAATGGCCCGAGAAGATCAAAGCGGTGACTGGGCGGGACGACTCTCGCCCTCGCTCGACGAAATTGAATCCATCGCGATTGAAGCTCTTGCGCATCTGCCGCAGGAGTTTCGTGCGCTGTGCGGAGACATCATCATTCAGATCGCTGACTTTCCCGATGATCAGATCATCGAGGATATGGGGCTGGAAACGCCTTTCGACCTGCTCGGCCTCTTCGAAGGTCGCGGCATCGGCGAACGCTTCAGCCTTCAGACCGGCGATGGCCCGAACCGCATTACGCTCTATCGTCGCGCGATCCTCGACTACTGGTCCGAGCATGAAGAAGTGCTGGGAGATATCATCACCCATGTACTGATTCACGAGATCGGTCATCACTTCGGCCTGTCGGACGACGACATGGAAAATATCGAAGCTCAGGCGGAGTAGTCGTCTGCCGTTTACGGGAGCGATTTAAAGCGCTCCATCGTCCTTCAAGAATTTGATCGCCATGAGCGCGGCGCACCGGCTGAGCAAGACGTCTCGCTCTTCTGAGAGGTCTGCGGCAAAGCGATCTGCAAGCCTGCGATATGAGGCATTTATTACTGGATTTGTAAGGTAGCGCGCTTCCATTCTTTCACACGTGGAGCGAAGTTCGCGAATATCCGGGTTCATCGAAATGGCTTCCTGCTAAAATTTGGAAAATATCATAAAAGGCGCCCTCATCAGGCGCCTTTCCATGTCTGTCAGGCCACACTCAGTCGAACATCGATGTTGCCGCGGGTTGCGTGCGAATATGGGCAGACAATGTGTGCTGCCTGAACCAGCTCTTCTGCTTTTGCCTTGTCTACGCCCGGCAAGGCCACTTGCAGCGCGACATCGAGGCCGAATCCTGTACCATCTTCTCGCGGACCGATACCGACTGTCGCGGTAACCGTGCTGTCGGCTGAAATGGCAACTTTTTCCTTTGCAGCAACGAACTTCAACGCGCCGAGGAAGCAGGCCGCATAGCCGGAAGCGAAAAGCTGCTCGGGATTGGTGCCCTCGCCGCCCGAGCCGCCGAGTTCCTTCGGCGTGTCGAGAACGACGCTGAGCCGTCCGTCGGCGGTTTTGGCGCTGCCGGTACGGCCGCCGGTTGCTGTGGACTGGGTGGTATACAGAATTGGCATTGGGTTTCTCCTTTGGCTTGTCTTCGCAACCAAGCTTGCAGATTATTAAATTGTGCGCAATCTAATTTTGTAAAATATAATATCACGATTATATGATGCACAATTGGATTGCACTTGATGTATATATTTCCCAAGGAGTTATCCCGATGAAGCGCGACGAACAGGAATCCAGTCTCGACCTATCCAACATGGTCTGCTTTGCGATCTATTCGACCGCGAATGCGCTGTCGCGCGCCTATCAGCCCATCCTCAACAAACTTGACCTCACCTATCCGCAGTTTCTGGTGATGATCGTGCTGTGGGAACAAGATGATCGGACCGTCTCGGAAATCGGCGCAAAACTCAATCTAGATTCAGGAACCCTGACCCCGTTGCTGAAACGGCTTGAAGCTGCCGGACGCATTGCACGGCGGCGCGATCCCCGCGACGAGCGGCAAGTGCGCATTACACTGACCGACGAGGGCCGGGAATTGCGCAAGGAGGCTGAGAACATTCCCGAGCAGGTGTTCTGCGCGCTTGGTCAGCCTGTCGATGAGTTGCAGGATTTGCGCACGCGCTTGCTCAACATACGCGGCAATCTCGCCGACAGTCTCAACCGCTAACAAAAAAGCGCCGGAAAACCGGCGCTCGGACTTCTGATAAGGCTATGCCAGATCAGCGATAATGGTCGTTATAATGCTTGTCGTACCAAAGCCAGCCAAAAGCAGCGGCCGCTACGATCAACGGGAAAACATACCAGAAGAACACTTCAGACGTCATGGCTTTAGTCTCCCTAGAACACGCCTTGCCGCTAAATGTAAGCCAATCGCCGGCAAAATCCAAGCTGCAACGCCGAGAAAAGACACAAGCAGTCCACTCCCCGGCGTGAAATTGAAGGTTTTGCCCAAAACCCCAACAGCAAGAAACGCCGTGGAAAGGCGATCAAGATTGTTCGCCAGCAACTTGGTTCGTTCGTTGTGTATCAAACTCATATTGCCCTCCTCGTCCCGATCACTTCTTATCCCAGGGGTTAATGGACCGCCACTTGCATCAAACAAAAAGCGCCGGAAAACCGGCGCTTTTCAATCTCAGTACTGAGAAAACAGATCAGGCGGCAAGCGCCTTCGGCTTGATGAGGCCGCGTGCGACCAGAAGTTCGGCAATCTGGATCGTGTTGAGAGCAGCACCCTTACGCAGATTGTCCGAAACAACCCATATGGCAAGACCGTTTTCGACCGTGATATCCTCGCGGATGCGGCTGATATAGGTCGCGTCTTCGCCAGCGGATTCATAAGGCGTGATGTAGCCGCCGTTCTCGTGCTTGTCGACAACCTGGCAGCCTGGGGCTTCGCGCAGGATTTCGCGTGCTTCTTCGGGCGTAATCGGATTTTCGAACTCGATATTGACCGCTTCGGAATGGCCGATGAAGACAGGAACGCGAACAGCCGTTGCCGTCAGCTTGATCTTCGGATCAAGCATCTTCTTGGTTTCGGCCACCATTTTCCATTCTTCCTTGGTGTAGCCGTCTTCCATGAACACATCGATATGCGGGATCACGTTGAACGCAATGCGCTTGGTGAACTTCTTCGCGGTGACCGGATCGGCCACGAAAACAGCGCGTGACTGTTCGAACAGCTCATCCATGCCTTCCTTGCCCGCGCCCGAGACCGACTGGTAGGTCGACACGACGACGCGCTTGATCTTGGCGACATCGTGCAGCGGCTTCAAAGCCACGACGAGCTGGGCGGTCGAGCAGTTCGGATTGGCGATGATGTTCTTCTTGCGGAAGCCTTCAATTGCGTCCGGGTTCACTTCCGGCACGATCAGCGGCACTTCCGAGTCATAACGCCAGGCCGAGGAATTATCGATGACGACGCAGCCCTGCTTGCCGATCTTCGGCGACCATTCCTTGGAAATCTCGCCGCCGGCAGACATCAGGCAGATGTCGGTATCGGAGAAATCATACGTGTCGAGCGCCTTGACCTTCAGCGTCCGGTCGCCATAGGACACTTCCGTGCCCTGGCTGCGGCGCGATGCGAGCGCAACAACTTCGTCAGCCGGGAAGCCGCGTTCTTCGAGGATATTGAGCATTTCGCGCCCGACATTTCCGGTAGCGCCGACAACTGCAACCTTGAAACCCATTTTTCGTCTCCTGTCCCTCTCCGCTTCCAGATTCGGAACCCCGCAGGCCACGCGGGACTTCCGCCCCCGGGCCAGACCCGGGGAGAGGGCGAGCAGGCCAAGGGAATCAGACCGTTTTCGTGGTCGTTTTGGTAATGGCCGTGAGTGTTTTGGAAATCGAAGGCATGCGCGCTGCCCCGGCAAGAATGCCGGCAGTTCCAAGCGAAACTGACGCTACGTTGACGCGATCCACGCGGGTTCTCCTTCGTTCGCCACTGCTTTTACGCGGTTTATAGATGGAGTCAATTCTCCAACGCTTCAAGGAGCGTATTTTTCGACGCTTTGTTGTTTCTTCCAGTATTTCAAGCCGTCAATTCTGTCTCATACTAAAGACTACTGCACGAATCCCCTTTTTCGGTTCATCATGCAAGTGTGAGGAGAGCGCCCGGACAGTTGAGAGGAACTGTTCCCGGCGCATCAGGCGAACTTCATTTACCCGGTGAAGAAGGATCGTCTTACATTTGCCCGTCAGGGGCTCTGTTTGGGAGGACAGATTAATGGCAGTCTCGTCAAGTGCCGATGTGGGCACGCAGAAAATGACGAGCGAAGAACGCAAGGTGATCTTTGCGTCATCGCTTGGTACCGTCTTCGAATGGTACGACTTTTATCTCTATGGAACGCTCGCTGCCTTCATCGGCGCGGCTTTCTTCAACGAATATCCGGAAGCAACCCGAAACATCTTCGTTCTGCTCGCCTTCGCGGCAGGCTTTCTCGTCCGTCCGTTCGGCGCGCTCGTTTTCGGGCGCATCGGCGATCTCGTCGGCCGTAAGTACACATTCCTTGTTACCATCGTCATCATGGGCGCATCCACTTTCCTCGTGGGTGTCCTGCCCGGCTCCGCCACGCTCGGCATTTTCGCCCCGATCATCCTGATCGCGCTGCGCATGTTGCAGGGCCTCGCACTCGGCGGTGAATATGGCGGTGCGGCCACCTATGTCGCGGAACATGCGCCAAACAATCGCCGCGGTTTCTTCACGTCATGGATCCAGACCACTGCGACGCTCGGTCTGTTCCTGTCGCTGCTGATCATCCTCGGCATCCAGTCAGCCATGAGCAAGGAAGCCTTCGCGGCCTGGGGCTGGCGCATTCCGTTCCTCGTCTCGATCATCCTGCTTGGCATTTCCGTCTGGATTCGCATGCAGATGAGCGAGTCGCCCGCTTTCAAGCGCATGAAAGAAGAAGGCAAAACCTCCAAGGCTCCGCTTTCTGAAGCATTCGGCCAGTGGAAGAATGCTAAGATCGCGCTCATCGCCCTTTTCGGCCTCACCGCCGGTCAGGCCGTGGTCTGGTATTGCGGCCAGTTCTATGCGCTGTTCTTCCTGCAAAACGTGCTTAAGGTGGAAAACCAGTCGGCCAATATCATGGTGGCCATCGCGCTCCTGATCGGCACCAGCGGCTTCGTCTTCTTTGGCTGGCTGTCGGACAAGATCGGGCGCAAGCCCATCATCATGGCGGGCCTGCTTCTTGCGGCTGTGACCTACTTCCCGCTGTTCAAGGCGCTGACCAATGCCGCCAACCCGGCACTGGCACAGGCTGAGCAGACCATCAAGGCAACTGTGACGGCTGCGCCCGGCGATTGCAACTTCCAGTTCAACGCCACCGGCACGTCCAAGTTCACCACGTCTTGCGATGTCGCAACAAGCTTCCTCGCAAAGACCTCGGTGCCGTACGAAATCGTCCAGACGGCGGCGGCTGGCACTGCTGCAACCGTCACGATCGGCGACAGCACGATCACGTCCTACGACGCTGTTCAAGCCGGAGCCGATGCTGCAACCAAGCAGTCGGCATTGGCTCATGACGTAAACCTTGCTTTGCAAAAAGCCGGTTTCCCGCTCGTTCGCGACCCCGCGAAAGTGCCGGACAGCAAGCTCGAAGCATTCGTCGCCGCCAATCCGGAGCTTCAGCTGAATGCCGAAGCCATCCGCGCCGGCGACAAATCCATGGTTCCGGCTGCCGATCTGGTGAAGCAGAAGCTTCTGACCCAGACCGAAGCTGACGGCCTTGGCGTCAGCACCGAGCAGGCCGTCTACACCATCCCGAATGCTGGCGCTTTCAAGATGGTTGCCGACCCTGCACAGGTGAACTGGGTCCTTACAATCGCCATCCTGACCATCCTCGTCATCTATGTGACGATGGTGTACGGCCCGATTGCCGCGATCCTCGTCGAGATGTTCCCGACCCGCATCCGCTACACTGGCATGTCGCTGCCTTATCACATTGGCAATGGCTGGTTCGGCGGCCTGCTTCCGGCTGGCGTGTTCGCACTCAGCGCCGCCAAGGGCGACATCTATTACGGTCTCTGGTACCCGATCATCATCGCCTCCGTCACCTTTGTGATCGGCATGATCTTCGTCAAGGAAACCAAGGGCGTGGATCTGCACAAGGTCGACTGATCCCGCAAAAAACGATGCGAAACGCCGCCTCCCGGGGCGGCGTTTTCATATTCGTATGGTGCGCTATCGGCGATATTGCGCCTCGATCTCGATCAGCTTCTGCTTGCGCCAGAGACCGCCGCCATAGCCCGTCAGCGATCCGTCCGCGCCAATCACACGATGGCAGGGAATGATGATCGCGATCTGGTTCGCGCCATTGGCCCGCGCAACCGCACGCACGGCAAGCGGCTTGTCGATAGCTTGCGCAAGCTCGCTATAGCTGCGTGTGTCCCCTGCCCGGATGTTCTGAAGCGCACGCCAGACATCTTGCGTAAAAGCACTGCCGTGCAGCACCAACGGCAGGTCGAACGTTGGGGAATTACCCTCGAAAAAGGCATTCAGCTGACCTTCCACCAGATCATGCGTTTCGAAACGGCCGATCCCCAGATTACCGCGACAGGTGGCATGGAGCTTCTTTAATTCAGCGGGCAGTGCCTTGCGATCCACGAATTCGAGAAGATGCAGGTTTCGGGCATCACAGATGGCGATCATCGTGCCCAGCGGCGTCCTGATCCAGTCGGCGCGCAGCATACCATCGCCCCGCAATTTGCCAGGCGGAAGCCCAAGAATGCGCGCAAAGGCATTGCGGAAAGCTTCGGGAGATTCAAATCCCGCGTCAATCTGCGCATCAATCACACGTCCGCCATCGGCAAGCGCCTGAAATCCGTGCCGCAGACGCTCCTGCCGCGCCATTTCCAGAAACGTCATTCCAAAATGGCGGCGGAAACTGCGGCGAACAGTCGATAGATCAAGCCCCATTCGGGCCACATCCTCTTCGTTCCAGCGCCGCGCAGGATCGGATTCAAGCGCATCGAGAAGCATTTTCACCGCAGGTTCGGATTCCGCTGCCGGTTGCAGGGGATGGCATCTCTTGCAGGGCCGGAAGCCGTCGGCCATGCATTCGGCAACCGACGCAAAGAAGCGGCAGTTTTCCTGTTTGGGCTTGCGCGCCGGACAGGTCAGGCGGCAGAAAATTCCGGTTGAGATTACGCCGACATAGGCCCTGCCCTCATAAGCGGCATCGCGGGCGACAAGCGCATCGTAAAGTTTGTCTTGATCAGGGAGCGTGAACAACATGCCGCTATTCTTATGCAGCACGCCATGAATTTACAGCCTCAAATCGGGCACTTATTCAAAAAAGAAAAGCCCGCCATGCGAGTAGTATGACGGGCTTTCGTTCTTATGATTTTGTCGCGCTTATTCAGCCGAGAGCTTCGAAAACTTGTCGAGGATGGCATCGCCCATTTCGACAGTGCCGACCTTGGTTGTACCTTCCGACCAGATGTCGGCGGTGCGCAGACCGTCATCCAGCACCTGAGCAATCGCTGCTTCCAGACGGTCGGCTTCCTCAACGAGATTGAACGAGTAACGCAGGCACATGGCAAGCGAGGCAATCATCGCAATCGGATTGGCGACGCCCTTGCCGGCGATATCCGGTGCGGAACCGTGAACGGGCTCATACAGCGCCTTGCGCTTGCCGGTCTTGGAATCGACCGCACCGAGCGAAGCCGATGGCAACATGCCGAGCGAGCCGGTCAGCATCGCGGCAACGTCCGACAGCATGTCGCCGAACAGATTGTCGGTCACGATGACGTCGAACTGCTTCGGCCAGCGCACGAGCTGCATGCCGCCAGCGTCGGCCAGCATATGCTCCAGTTCCACGTCGGCGTGCTTTTCCTTGTGACGCGCGGTCACAACCTGGTTCCACAGGACGCCCGACTTCATCACATTGCGCTTTTCCATCGACGTGACCTTGTTGCGGCGCGTGCGCGCCAGCTCGAAGGCAACATCGGCGATACGTTCGATTTCGTAGGTGTCATAGACCTGCGTGTCGATGCCACGCTTCTGGCCGTTGCCAAGATCGATGATTTCCTTCGGCTCGCCAAAATAGACGCCGCCGGTCAGCTCGCGCAGGATGAGGATGTCGAGGCCCTCGATCACTTCCGGCTTCAACGAGGAAGAATGAGCCAGCGCCGGATAGCAGATGGCCGGGCGCAGGTTTGCATAAAGCTGCATGTCCTTACGCAGACGCAGAAGACCGGCTTCCGGGCGCACTTCATAAGGCACGCTATCCCACTTCGGGCCGCCAACGGCACCGAAAAGCACGGCATCGGCAGCCAGCGCCTTCTCCATATCCGCATCGGAAATCGCCTGGCCATGCGCGTCGTAGGCAGAACCGCCAACCAGACCTTCTTCGGTTTCGAAACCAAGATTGAGTCCCGAATTGAGGAAAGCGATGATCTTGCGGACTTCCGCCATCGCCTCTGGACCGATGCCGTCGCCGGGCAGGAGAAGGAGTTTTCTGGATGCCATAATGCCAAGCCTCTGTTTTATTTCGAATATTCCACGAAACGGAGAGCCGTTTCGCCAGGAATTCTGCGTTCGAATTCACGGCATCAACGACCGGCGCGATGCCTTCCGTTACTGCCTTTTTCAAGTTCCGCGAGGGTTATAGAGCCCTGTTGTCCGACAAGCAATAATGCGCAGGGCTGAAACTTATGAAAAAGATGAGGGCTTGTGCAGAAATTATATAACCATCAATCCGGCATGCGCTGCTCAGCGTCTCGCGCATTCACAACCGATGAGCCGGCTTGCGGTCAGTCCGTCAGGCTGCGTGCTTCGGAAGGCAGCATGATCGGGATGCCACCGCGAACCGGATAGGCAAGCTTTGCCTTGCGCGAGATCAGCTCGCCATGTTCCGCATCATATTCCAGCGGCCCCTTGGTGAGTGGGCAAACGAGCAGTTCCAGCAGGCGCACGTCGATATTGCCGGTATCCGTCTTGTCTTCCATTGTCCTGTTTCCGAAATCTATTGCAAACGCGAACCGAAATCGTCGTCCTTCACCTTGGCCAATACCATTTCGGTGATGGCGATCAAGGTCGCTGCACGTGTCTTCAGATCGGGAGCTTCCAGAAGCGCCTGTTTTTCAGCCGGACCGAAAGGTGACATGATGGAAAGCGCGTTGACGAGAGTTTCGTTGTTCGCCCGCGCGATACTGTCCCAGTCCGCTTCCAGATTGTGCGCTTCCAGATAATCGCGGAATGCACCGAGCAAGGCATCCCGGTCGATTTCCGACGAATCCCGCGCTTCTTCCAGATCGGCCAGAAACGGCATGATCCGGCATTGCCGATAAGGCTGGCGGCAGTTGACTTCCTCGCGCACGCGAAAACGGCAGATGCCCTGAAGGGTAATCAGCAAGCGGCCATCGCCGGTCTCGGCAAAGGTCGTGATGCGGCCAAGACAACCGACATTGCTCAACTGGGGACGAAAGCTCTCATCCAGTTCGTCGATCGTCTCGTCATCGTCGCCATCGATTTTCGGCTGGATCAGGCCAATGATGCGTTTGCCTGCCAGGGCATTCTCCACCATCGCCAGGTAGCGCGGCTCGAAAATGTTAAGCGGAAGCTGGCCACCGGGCAGAAGCAGCGCCCCCTTCAACGGAAAAACCGGCACGGTTTCCGGTATGTCAGCGCCCGTTCTATAACGGGCATTGCCCACCTGCATTGCAACCTCCTTTTAGAGCCCACCGCAGAGGTGGTTCTAACGGTTGGATTCTGTGTGACGGGAAAACGCAACTTACCCGTCACATCCCGACCGCATGCGATCAGGAAAAGAGAAGAGACGACAGCTTGCGCCGAGCACCGAGCGTCGCCGGATCGGCATTGCCCCACGCCTCAAAAAACTGGAGCAACTGCTTGCGCGCACCGTCATCGTTCCACTCGCGGCTGGCCTTCATGATGAAAAGCAGCTCATTGGCTGCATCTTCACGCCGCCCCTGCGCGTTGCGCACCTGCGCAAGATCGAACCGGGCCTGATAATCCTTCGGATCGGCCTGAATTCGCTTTTCAAGCTCAATCGGATCGCCAATGAGCTTGACCTGATCGGCGAGCGCAAGACGCGCTTCCAGTGCGCGAACGGCAGGCGCATTCTGCTTGTCGGCAGGAACCTGGGCCAGAATTTCGCGCGCCTTTTCCGCATCGCCGGATTCCAGAACGCAAGTTGCAAGTCCGACGACTGCATCGACATTATCCGGCACGGCCTGAAGAATGGAGGAGAAAATCTCCGCTGCCTGAACGAAATCTCCGGCTTCCATCAGCTCATTCGCCGCTGTGACCGCCTCGGCAATCGCAGTTTCCGCGTCGCTCGGACCGCCGATCTTGGCAATGAATTCCTTCACCTTCGATTCCGGCACCGCGCCCATGAAACCATCGACCGGCTGGCCATTGACGAAAGCGATGACCGCCGGAATGGACTGAATGCCAAGCTGGCCAGCGATGGACGGATGATCGTCGATATTCATCTTGACCAGCTTGACGGCGCCGCCAGCCTCGCGAACCGCTTTTTCGATGATCGGGGTCAGCTGCTTGCAAGGTCCGCACCATGGCGCCCAGAAGTCCACCAGCACCGGCTGCCTGCGGGATTCTGCGATCACATCTGCCTGAAAGCCTGCCGTCGTCGTGTCCTTGACAAGGTCCGCGCTTCCCGAAGCTGCGGGCGCCGAACCGAAAGAGACATTCGCCGTCATCTGGCCGCCTGCGCCGGCATAAGGATTGTTCTGGCTGGTCATGAGAAATTCCTTCGTATTTTCCGCCCCATGCAAAGTCCGCATGCAAGCCGGTGTCGATCTTTCAGTTCGTATCTTCAACGGCGAAATTCAAGACGGTTGATCAGGCAATTTGCGCTGTAATCTAGCGCTCCCGCGCCTCACTTCAATCGCTGTTCGCCATGTGTGAAAAGGCAACCGGTTTCGAAAATCAGTTTATACCGAAGCATCCACCTTCGCACCCTCGGAAACGGCCAGAATACGCGGTTCGTGTCCCGTGGACTTCAGAAAAGCGACAAGATCGTCGCGCTTGATAGAGGTCGTGGCTTCGTTGGTCAGCGGATGCCCGTTGATGACATCATGTTTCATCAAATCGGCGTCGAGAACGACCTGCACATTATGCGCGGTATCGTTGACCGCACCGAATACGGTGACCGAACCGGGGATCACGCCCAGATATTCCATCAGCTTTTCCGGCTTGCCGAACGATACGCGGCTTGCCGCGCCGATCAATTGATGGATCGATTTCAGATCGACAACCGCATCTTCCTCTACCGTCATCAGAAAGAAATTGTCTTTCTTGTCCTTCAGAAAGAGGTTCTTCGTATGGCCGCCGGGAATTTCACCGCGCAGTTTTTGGGAATCGGCGACCGTGAACAAGGGGGGATGTTCGACCGTTTTCACTTCGATACCAAGTTTCTGAAGATAATCGTGAAGCTCGCTCGGCGACAAAGGCATGATTTCCACCCCATTCTGTTCGGCACTGATATGTTGGGCATGTCACCACGCTCCTCACGTTCGGCGACACGCAACAGCGCTTATAGACCATGGCTGCATGCTTAGAAACCATGCAACGCAAATTGGATTGATCGTTCGAAACGCCACGAGCTGACTCGCGCCGCAAGCGCCTGATTCCGCCATCCGCAGAGGTGCTTTTTTCCTGTTTCGCGGAGAAACCACAGCCGAAAACCTGACAAACACCTCTGGAATAGATAATATTTACAGATAGTTATGATTTAACCGACTGCTAAATTCACTGAAACTGTATTTTCCTGCAATTTCCCTGTTGCAATCTCCGGGGCGTTGGTTCATATAGCGCCTGCCTGACGGAAACGACTGGCGCGAGCGGGTGTAGCTCAGGGGTAGAGCACAACCTTGCCAAGGTTGGGGTCGAGGGTTCGAATCCCTTCGCCCGCTCCAGTTTACCGTTAAGTATAGGCAACAAAATCCCGGCTTTGTCCGGGATTTTTGCTTTTCAGGCTTTTTTCTTCATGGTCAAAGTGCGCCGGTGCGATTGCAGCAGCCGCACAAGCTCAGCCGGCGTGAAATCAATCATCGGCTGGAGCATTTTCGAGCCAAAAGTGTGAAACGTCTACGCGGGGAAATCAGTTCACTGGACTGATTTCTTATCCCGCTTCGATGCGTTGGAAAATGCGACAAACAAATCGTTAGAGCGGTTCCGGTGATTCCGTAAAAATAGGAACCGCTCCAAGCCCTTTGCTTGCAAAAATTCGAGAGCGCTCAGGTCACCACGTTTTCTTCGTATGTCTTTTTACCCCCCGGCACACAGAGGCAGGTCGGTACGATCAAAGCGGCGATAAGCATCATCGCAACAAACGTCGCGTGCAGCGCCTGTTGAAGCGCGAGCCGAAGCTCCTGCCGATCAATCAACATCTCCGCGCCGTTCAGAAGATCCCGGAGTTGGTCCGAGGTAATCGCTTCACCGTGATTGGCATTTGCGAGGCCGTAGGCTAGAATCGCTCCCAGAATGGCTGCTCCAAGGGTGCTGCCCAAATTGCGCGAGAATACGTTCGATGCCGTGGCGCTGCCGCGCTCCGACCAGTTCACGCTGTCCTGCGTCAAGATCAGCGCCCCGATATTAAGCAGCCCCATGCCGAACCCCATGACAAGAGAACCGGCTCCGGCCAAAATGGCCGAGCTTGATGGGGTGAGCATGACGAGCAGAGACGTTCCAATCGGAATGCAAACGCTCCCGGCAATCATGATGGGGCGCAGTCCGAAACGCGTAAACTGCCGCGAAGCAATCGTTGCTCCGCAAGGCCAGCCCAACAGCAGCATGGTCAGGGCAAAGCCCGCTACCACCGGAGAACGGTCAAGAACCGTCTGCACATACATCGGCAGGAATGTCGTCAGCCCCATGATCGACATGCTGGCCAGAAAGACCGCCAGATTGGAGAATGCGATCGGACGCTTCAACCACAGCCCGGGCGCAACCATGGGCTCCTTTGCACGGCGCTCCTGCCAGATGAAGGCAACCAGCGACAAGCCAAAAAGAATGAACGCCAGAACCGCTTCGAGCGAGACTGCACTTTCGATAAGAGTGAGCGCAATCATCAGGGAAGAGATGGACACGGCGAAAAGCGCCGCGCCCAGCACATCGACCGAAACCGGCTTTGTCCGCTTCTCTTCATGCAGGAAAAGAAGAAAACCCGATGCCGCCAGGATGCCGACCGGCACGTTGATCCAGAACACCCAAGCCCAGCTCACATTATGAATGATCAGGCTGCCAAGCAGCGGACCCACAACCGCTGACAGTGCCCAGACGCTTGCAAGATATCCCTGCACCTTGCTGCGCTGCGCGCCCGGAAAAAGATCCGCGACCACGGTCATGGATGCTGGCTGGATGGCCCCTGCCCCGATGCCCTGCAATAACCGGAAAACAATCATCGAAGGCATCGACCAGGAGAAACCGGCCAAGACCGACGCGGAAAGGAACAACGCGATGCCGAAAACAAGCACCGGCTTGCGTCCGTATATATCGGCCAGCTTGCCAAACACCACCGTCGTTGCAGTTTGGCTCAACAGGAACGACGAGAAAACCCAGGAATACAGATTGAGCTGCCCCAGCTGCGCTGCGATCTGCGGCATGGCAGTTGACACAATCGTTGCCTCGACGGCGATCATGGCCATGCTTGCCATGATCGCAGCGACAACAAGCCCGCGATGAGAATGTTTTTCTGTCATGGATAGCTTTCAGACCAGAACGGTCGTCGTTGAGTGGAAGCCTCCTCGCTTCCGACCCTGTTTCTTAGACCTGTCCGCTTCCCATCGCAACAGGTTGCCCGCATGGCGGATACACAATGTTGCTACCTCGTTCGAGCCATTCAGCTGTTGCCATTGGAAACGTTTGGCGTTCGGTTTGAGTGGGAACGATGTTCATGCGGCTTGTTTTAACGCGCGATTTATTCGACAAGCGCTTCGCAAATTCAGATGAGCCTGCTTGGAGAATGACCATGACAAACAACGCAATACCCTATTTTCTTGAGGATACGGACGAAAGCGAGATTTCTTCCGATGTCGCAGGTATCGGCAATCTTCTTGTAACGACCCATGTTCCCATTCGGGCAGATGGCTCAATGGAAACCGGCGACATAACCGCCCAAAGCGAATGCACGCTGAACAGCCTCAAAACATCCCTTGAAAAGGCTGGCAGCAGCTTGGCGAACGTCATTCATCTGACGATCTATCTGACCGATATCAACGAACGCCCCGCCTTCAACGAAGTTTATCTGCGCTATTTCAAGAAACCTTTTCCGGTTCGTTGCGCGGTCGGCGTTGCGGGGCTGGCAACGCCGGAGATGCGGGTTGAAGTCACTGCGATGGCCGTCCGCAATCAGTAGCCGCCGACACACGGCACAGTTCGCCTTCGGGGCCGTGGGATATGAACGGCCCCGAACTTGTCCAGCCCTGACCTGACTCCTGCGCGATTAGCATATAATCATACGCTAATTTCATAATTCGTTTCCGCGAGCAGCCTAGCCGATGCTTGCGTGTTTATGCCATGCTCGTGCGTCAGACCAGTGGAGGGGTCGATAAGATGAGAAAAATCATAACAATAATGGGTATCGCAGGCGCCATTCTGGCAACGGGATTCGCGGCTCATGCGGGAGAGACGCTGGATCGCGTCATGGAAAAGAAAGCCATGGTTGTCGCAACCAATGCAGGCTGGCCTCCTCAAAGCTTTCTCGATGATTCCAACCAGCTCGTAGGCTTTGACGTCGACGTGGCCAACGAGATCGGCAAGCGTCTCGGCGTCGCCGTATCCTTCGAGACACCGGACTGGGCAACCTTGACCGGCGGACGCTGGCAAGGGCGCTATGACGTAGGCGTCGGATCGGTCACGCCGACCAAGGCGCGCGCCAATGTCATTGATTTTGCTGGCATTTATTATTACAGCCCATATGTCTATGTCGTGCACAAGGACAGTGAGGCGAAATCGGTCGCAGACCTCAAAGGCAAGGTTATCGGCGTCGAGACCGCCACCACTTCGGAAGATTATGCGCGTCACCAGCTGGAGATCGACGCACCCGGCCTTCCCCCAATCGAATACAAGCTCGAACCGGGCGACATTCGCACTTTCGCGGATTCCATGCTGCCGTTCGACGATCTGAGACTGGGAGATGGCGTTCGTATCGATGCGATTGTCGCACCGGAGCAGACGGCTCAGAACGCGATCAAGAACGGCTACCCCGTAAAAATCCTTGAAGGCGACTATGCTTTCCGCGAGCCGCTCGTCGTTATCGCCGAGAAGAACGATCCCGACTGGACTGCCAAGATTGGCGAAATCATCAAGCAGATGAAGTCCGACGGCACTCTCGGGACGCTCACCGCAAAGTGGTACGGCAAGGACTACAGCGCCGACTAACCTGTCCCTTGCTTCGATATTGAAATGAGCCATCCATGCGGTGGCTCATCCGATACCCTTATTTTGGTGTTACGATGACATATCCCGTCACTTACTACAGCCGTACCAAGGCGGACGACTTCGCACGTCCGACGCTGGAGCGTGAAATAACAGCAGATGTCGCGGTGATCGGCGGCGGGCTTGCCGGATTGTCGGCTGCCTTGCAGATGTCGCGCGCGGGTAAGAAAGTTGTTGTTCTTGAAGCCGAAAGCATCGGCTTCGGCGCGTCCGGGCGCAATGGCGGATTTGTCAGCCCCGGTTTTGCAACCGGCGGCGATGCTATTGCCGCCCGCACCAACGATGCCGTCGCCAGAACGCTGCATGAAATGTCGATCGAGGGCGTCGAGTTCGTTCGGCAGAACATTGCCTCGCTGAACATCGAGGAAGCCCAGCTATCTCCCGGCATTATGAGCGTTCGTCGCTATGACGATGGCGACAGCCTGAAACACTACGCCGACGAGCTCTACCGCGACTACGGCTACAAGCTCGAATTTCATACAACAGCCGAAACCCGCAATATTTTGAATTCCAAGCGTTATTTCCAGTCTGTCACTGACCCCAATGCGTTTCATATTCACCCGCTGAATTATCTGCGGGCGCTCGGTCGTGAGATCGAACGGCTTGACGGGCGGATATTCGAACATAGCCGCGTGGTCCAGCTGCTCGACGATAGAGATGGCAAGCTCATAAAAACGGCACAGGGACAAGTTAAGGCAGGTGCAGTTCTGATCACTACCGGAGGCTATACCGATGGACTGGTTGGTCGGATCAAGCGTGCCTATCTGTCCATCGCGACTTATGTGATGGTCAGCGAAGAAGCGCCCGAACTCATCGCATCAGCAATCCGCACAACCGCCGCGATTGGAGACAACCGCCGGGCGGGCGACTATTACCGCGTGATTGATGGCGGCCGCAGACTATTGTGGGGCGGACGTATCACGACAAGAGCAGCCGATACGCCCGGTGTCGTGCGGGAACTGCGCAACGAAATGGTGGGGACCTACCCTCAGCTCGCTTCGCTAAAGACGGAACTCGCATGGTCGGGCCTGATGTCTTACGCAAGACATCTCATGCCCCAGATCGGCCAGCTCGATCGGGCCACCTGGTACTGCACGGCATTTGGCGGACATGGGCTCAACACCACCGCAATCGGCGGCAAGGTCGTCGCCGAAGCCATTTGCGGACAAAGTGAGCGCTACAAGCTCTTCGAGAAATTCGGGCTGGTTTGGGCCGGAGGCGCCGCAGGTCTCGCAGCCGCCCAGTTGACCTATTGGAAATTGCAGATGCAGGATTGGCTTGCCGAGCGAAAAGCAGGCTGACAGGGGAGAAAATATGCTCGGGAGGTTTTTTCTGACACGGCCTGAGGCCGCTAAACGAACTGTTCAGGTAGCGTTTTTTGTTATCCTGACAGCGCTCTTCTGTTTCATGAATGTCCGGTTCTCGGGCATAACAAACTGGCTGGGGATCGACCCCAAAGTCGCGAAGGCGGGTTTCACCAAGGCGACGTTGCTGTCCTCCGTTCTGCTTAGCCTCCTGATCTTCGCCAATTGGAGTTTTTTGAGACTATTTCCACGTTGGGTACAGATTATAGCCATATGGCTGGAACTGTTCCTGCTGCTGATGGTCTTCTTCTATTCATTCAATCTCTCGTTTGAATTCATCGCCAGAAAGATCGGATTTCTCATCAGCCAGGGCGTCGTCACGACGCTTTATATTTCCACCGCTTCCATCTTCTTCGCAACCGTTCTGGCGCTGATCGGCGCTGTCGCCAAACTCTCCAAGAACGGTCTGGTCTACGGTCTGGCGACGTTTTACACCTCGCTCTTCCGCGGCCTGCCCTTGCTGATGCAGATTTACATTATTTACCTCGGCTTGCCGCAGGTGGGATATGTCATTGGGCCGATCCCCGCCGGTATTCTGGCGCTTTCGCTGTGTTACGGCGCTTATATGACGGAAATCTTTCGTGCGGGCATCGAAAGCATCCCGCGCGGACAGCAGGAAGGTGCCGCCGCTCTGGGGCTGGGGCCATCGCAAACGATGTGGCTGGTCATTCTTCCGCAGGCGATGCGCATCATCATTCCGCCAACGGGCAACCAGTTCATCGCGATGCTCAAAGACTCGTCGCTGGTCTCTGTCATCGGTGTATGGGAGCTTATGTATCTTGCCCGCACACAGGGCCAAACCGAGTTCCGGCATATCGAGATGCTCATCACGGCATCAATGATCTACTGGGCACTGTCCGTCGTGCTGGAATATGGCCAGGCGAAGCTCGAAGCTCGCTTCAAACGTTCCCTCGTGCGTTGAACGCGTCACCATTAAGGCGTCGGGCCTGAGCAACATCAAACGAAAATCGGCGCGGAATTACCGCGCCGATCCATTGTAAAACCTGTTTCAGATTATCGCCGCCACCTGAGCGACATGCATGACAGACCTGCATCGATCCGTCCGATTTCGCCTGTCTTGAGGGCAACAACCCTATATCCCTCTTTATCAAGCTTATCGATCGTGCGGGGATAGTCCGCGCCGACGAAAACGACATCGTTGACCCGAAGCGCATTGGCGGCTGCCTCTTCACCCTCCGGCGTCACAATTTCACGCATGCCTCGAAAGAAGCCGGAGCCCGCCAGCCTGTGCGTCGCAAGCACCGTCTCCTCGTCCAGCAGCGAACAGTCGGTCTTGAAGTGCAGTACACCCTTCGGCGTCTCGACAATCTCGGCGGCACGTCCGAGCGCCGTCAGTGCAGCCCGAAGCCCTTCGGCGCCACTCTTGTCGGTACGCGCCGACAGGCCGATCATCACCACCTTGGGCGTCACCAGCACATCACCGCCATCGGCGAAACCGGGTGAAGGGAGCGACACGACATTCTCAAAGAGCGAACGCAGAACCGGTTCTATTTCAGCCGTCTCACCCATGCGCGATGGTGCACCAGGACGCAGCAGAACTGCGCCTTCGTGGAACACCAGCGCCGGATCTTCTACAAATATCGAATCCGGAAAATCCTCCATCGGCGGCAGAACCGTCACCTCGACACCAGCGTTTCGCAACGCCTGCACATAGGCTTCGTGTTCTTCCCTGACACCTTCGTAGGTCGGATTGCCCCTGTCATCGGCGCGCAAACCATTGACGACGGATCGTCCCGGCGTGCGAACAATGGCTGCATTGAATTGATAAACGGCGGTCATGGAAATCACTCGGGTTTGAGATAGGCTTCAGCAAGCTCGGTCCAGAAGGCCGCGCCGATGGGAATCAAATCATCGTTGAAATCGTAAGACGGATGGTGGAGCTGGAAATCGTTTTCTCCCTTGCCGCCCCCCACAAAGAAGTAAGTTCCGGGTCGCTCACGGAGCATATAGGCAAAATCCTCGCTGCCCATGAAAGGTCGTTCCAGATCGATCACGTTCGTTGCGCCAAACGAGTTCACCGCCAGTGAGCGCGCGAAATCAGTTTCCGCGGTATGGTTGATCGTCGCATCATAACTGCGCAGATACTCCACTTCAGCAGTTAGTCCGAAGCTCTCTGCCTGATGCGCTGCAACACGTTTGATGCGTTGCTCGATCTGATCGCGAATGGTGGGCGAAAAAGTGCGAATGCCGACCACGATTTCTGCCGTCGATGGAATGATATTGCTGGCCGAACCACCATGGAATGCGGCAACCGTCACAACCGCCGGATCGAGCGCTGGCACGTTACGGGACTTGATGGTCTGCAGGGCCATCACAATCGAAGCGCCCGCGGTTATCGGATCAGCAGTTTTTTCCGGTTCCGAGCCGTGACCGCCGTAGCCGTTCACCCTGATAAATGCTTCATCGACCGCCGCCATGATCGGCCCATCGCGGAAGGCAAACTTGCCGAGGGGAATGCCGGGATCGTTGTGAAGGGCAAAAACAGCATCACAAGGAAAACGGTCGAACAATCCTTCGTCTATCATGATCTTGGCACCGCCGAAATTCTCTTCCGCCGGCTGGAAAATCAGATGAATGGTTCCGTCGAAATTGCGCCGTTCAGCCAGAGCCTTGGCAGCACCGAGCAACATCGTCGTATGGCCATCATGTCCACAGGCATGCATCAGCCCCGGGGACTTGCTGGAATAGGGCAGATTTGTCTGCTCATGAATGGGAAGCGCGTCGATATCGGCACGAATGCCGACCGACTTCCGGCCCGATCCATTCGTCAAAGTCCCAATGACCCCGGTTTTTGCAAGTCCTCGCGTGACCTTGTATCCCAGGGCCTCGAGCTGCCGCGCAATGATCTCGGAAGTCCGTTTCTCCTCGAGCCCCAGTTCAGGGTGAGCATGAAGGTCATGCCGCAACGCTGTCAGCTCTGGAAGATTGTTGCGAATAGCAGTCGAAAAATCGCGCATTCAAGCACCTCTTGTCGGAATTCGGTTCTCAAGACGCCGGAAGACCAGGACCAGGCCTGCGGTCAATATCATGTAGATCAAGGCCAGCAGCAGAAGCGGCTCATAAGTGAGATAGGTTTCCTGGCGCACCCGCGAAACGACGCCGTAGACATCGACGACGGTTATGGTTGCCACCAGCGGCGTCGATTTCAA
Source organism: Hyphomicrobiales bacterium (assembly GCA_900473915.1). Lineage (GTDB taxonomy): Bacteria > Pseudomonadota > Alphaproteobacteria > Rhizobiales > Rhizobiaceae > Brucella. The sequence goes on from UCNG01000014.1 coordinate 192,073, forward strand.
TTGAAGGACCGTTTCGCCGTTCAGGGTCGGCAGAGCGCGATGGATCGCGCGCGGCAGCCAGATACGGCGAAACACTTTCCAGGGTGACATGCCGAAGGCACGACCGGCCTGCAGCTCGCCGGATGGCACGCCAGCAAACGCACCGCGCATGACCTCCCCCTCATAGGCCGCGAAAGAGATCGTCAGCGCGGCAAGTCCATATGGCCATGCCTCGCGCAGATAAGGCCAGATAAACGAGCCGCGAATGCCGGGAATGGAGGGAAACAGCGACCCAAGGCCGTAATAGAGCAGCCACAGCTGCAACAGCAACGGCGTCCCCCGGATGACGGTGCAGAACGCCTTCGCTGGCCAGCTCAACCACCATGGGCCAGTCACCTGAAGCAATCCGAGGGGAAGAGCCAGCATAAACCCCAGAATTGCAGACCCGAAAAGCATGAACAGAGTTACCACGATGCCGGAACCCAGACGAGGCAGGTATTGCGGCAGCCAGTCCCAGCGGCCCAGCACCACCGCCGAGGCAAACAGCGCTATCGCGATGACAATCAGCACAAGGCGGTGCGGTTCGAGCCAGTTTCTGACGGACATCCGGTTTTCCAATACTGCTGAAGATGTGCTCATCTCAGTCAATCCGTGCGAAGCCACGGCGCGCGCGCCGCTCGACAATGCCGATGAAGACGTTCGAAATCAGGGTAAGCCCGAGGTACAGCACGCCAGCGGCCATGAAAAACAGCAGATAATGCTTGGTCGTGCCCGCTGCCTGTCTCGTCACCAGGGTCAGTTCGCTGAAGCCGACAACCGCCAGAAGGGCTGTATCCTTGGTTGAGATAAGCCACAGATTGGCAAGGCCAGGTGTGGCGAAGGGCAGCATGGCCGGTATCGTGATGCGTCTGAGCATCTTGGACGGGGGCATGCCGAATGCGCGCGCTGCCTCGATCTGGCCGGGCGCGATCGCTTTGATCGCACCGCGCAGGACTTCCGTCGAATATGCGCCCTGCACGACACCGATGACGAAAATACCGGCCGCAAGTCCGCTGATATCGACCTTGCCTTGCCCAAGCAGAGCAAGCAACTGGTTCAACAGGTCGGTGCCTGCGTAGTACAGGATAAGGATCAGCACCAGCTCCGGCACGGCGCGGACCACTGTCGTATACACTTCCAGAAGGTCGCGAATGATCGGACCGCCATAGAGCTTGCCCAGCGCACCGAACATGCCGATCAGCAGACCGAGCGAATAACCGCCAACGGCAATTTGCAGCGTGTGCCAGAAACCCTGCAGAAGCACCCCTCCCCATCCCGGCGGATTGAGAGCAAGCAGGCTCCAGTTGATCAGTGGTGCATCCATGGGCAGTTCCGTTCATGCTGAAATCGGGGAGGCCAGCCGAAGAGAAACCGGCTGGCCAGGAAACTCACTGGCCGTAAATGTCGAAATCGAAATATTTTTTGGTGAAGGTATCGTAGGTTCCATTCGCGCGGATGGCCTTGATCGCGGCGTTCAGCTTGTCCTTGAGTTCCGTATCGCCCTTGCGCAATCCGATGCCCACACCCGGCCCCAGAACCTCGACATCCTGAGCGACGGTTCCTTTTTCCTCGCAGCATGCCTTGCCGTTATCCGTCGCAAGGAACGTCCGCAGAGCCAGGGAATCCGCCTGCACGGCATCGATGCGCCCGGCGGTGAGGTCGTTGTTGGCTTCGTCCTGCGTCTGATATACCTTGATCGTGGCACCGGCGGGCGCGAAATGCTTCACCGCATAGGCCTGATGGATGGTAGAAACCTGCACGCCAATCATCTTGTCCTTCAGCCCCTCCGGCGTCGCGTCGAATTTGAGATCCTTGGTGCCGATGACGATCGTCGGTGTATTATAATATTTGTCAGAGAAATCGATGGTCTTGAGACGTTCAGGCGTCATCGACATTGAGCCGACGATCATGTCGATCTTGCCGGTGGTGAGTGCGGGGATGATGCCATCCCAGGCGACCGGCGTTATCACGCAATCAAGCTTGGCCTCTTTGCAGACTGCATCCGCAAAATCGATTTCCCAGCCGTGCCATTTTCCCGTGGCGTCAGGTTCCGTGAAAGGGGGATAAGGTTCTGCTGCGATACCGAGCTTCACCTGTTCGGCACTTGCCGCCCCCACTCCCGCAACGGCAAATGTTACACCCACGCACAGACTAGCCAAAAGACACTTCATTGGTACTCCTCCCATTCCCATTTCAGTGTGTTGAACTGATAAACTTCTTCAATCGCTCGGATTTGGGCGCCCCGAAGACCTCTTCGGGAGGTCCCTCTTCCTCAATCCTGCCATTGTGCAGAAAAACGATATGATTGGCGACCTTGCGCGCAAACTTCATCTCGTGCGTAACCAGGATCATCGTGCGTTTTTCCTTGGCCAGATCACCGATAACAGTGAGTACCTCGCCGACCAGTTCAGGGTCCAGCGCAGATGTCGGCTCGTCGAAAAGCATCACCAATGGCTCTATCGCCAGCGCCCGCGCAATCGCGGCACGCTGCTGCTGGCCACCGGACATGAAAGCGGGATAGACGTCTCGCTTCTCGTAAAGCCCGACGCGCCTTAGAAGCGCTTCGGCCCGCTCTGTCGCTTCGGCCTTGGGCACACCCAGCACATGCACAGGCGCTTCGATCACATTCTCCAGGACGGTCATGTGCTGCCAGAGATTGAAGCTCTGGAAGACCATTCCGAGCCGCGTGCGAATACGCTCGATCTGCCTTCGGTCCGCGGGTATCTGGCCGCCATTGCCGGTGTTTCGCATGGCGATGGTTTCACCGTGGATGGTGACCGCCCCCGATGTTGGCAGTTCCAGCATGTTGATGCAGCGAAGAAATGTCGATTTACCGGAGCCTGATCCGCCAATAATGGCGATGACATCGCCCTCGCGCGCCCTGAGTGAAACGCCTTTAAGCACCTCGAGATCACCGAAACGCTTGTGAAGGTCGACGACGGAGATCGCCTCTTCGCCTTGACTCATGCGGCACAAACCTCCCTTGGCCCGACACCCTTACGGTTTGTCACAAGCCACCTGGATATTGCTTTATTATCAGCCACTTCGGAGTTCTTTTGACTTCTCGACAAGCGGCCAACCGTTCCCTTGACGTTGACTATACACTTGAATAAGTATTGCGCAAGTGCATAGTCAGACATCGAGGGAGGAGAGGATGACCGCATCGTTTCGACGTGCGCCGGACTTCGATCGTCGCACGGACATGATAGAGGCTACGCTCGACTGCATTGCCGATCTCGGAATACAGGCGACAACGGTTCGTGCCGTTGCGGCGCGTGCTGGCGTCAGCAATGGCCTGATCCGGCATCATTTCGCATCGAAGGCCAATCTCATCGCCGCCGCCTACCAGCGCATGATCGAAATGATGACCCTGCCCGCGCTGAGCGTTCTGGAATCGGATGGCGGCACGCCCCACGACCGGCTGACGCGGTTCATCGCAGCCAGCCTCGGCGGAGCTGTGGCCGATCCGCGGATGCTCTCGCTGTGGGCGACTTTCGTCAGCCAGGTTCATCTTGATCCGAATCTGGAGCACGAACATCGCGAAGGCTATCTCGCTTTCCGGCGCGCGACCGAGACCTTGATTGCCGAGGTGCTATCGGCAGAAGGCCGGGAACCGGCCCCGCAATCGCGCAGAAACCTCGCTATCGCAGTCAACGCCCTGATTGACGGCCTTTGGATCGAAGGCTGTCTCAGCGCGGCTGAAATCGACGAAACCACGCAAATTGGCATCGGACTAAGCTCAATCGGCGCTCTTCTCGGCATCGAGCTTCCCGCTGCGCCACCACTTCCGAGAAATTGACATGCATTACGCTTCCATCACCGATAGACTCTCAGGATTGGGTTCGGACAAATGGCGGGTCCATGCACGAGGCAGGGAACTGCGCGCGCTTGGCCATCCCGTCATAGAATTTACGATCGGCGAACCCGACGTTGCCCCGGATTCCTCGCTGCTCGAAGCATGCAATAACGCCATGCGCGCCGGACGCACCCGCTATTCCAACGGTCGCGGCGAACCGGCGGTGCTGGCGGCGCTGGCGGCAAAATATTCAAAGCGCACCGGCCGTGCCATCACGACCAATAATGTCCTCTATTTTCCTGGAACCCAAACAGCGCTTTATGCCGTTTTGACAGGATTGGTCGAGAGTGGCGACAAGGTTCTCGTCCCCGATCCCTATTACGCAACCTATGAAGGCGTGGTACGGGCGCCCGGAGCCGATATCGTCCCGGTGCCACTGCGGGCCGAAGATGGCTTTCATCTTCGAGCAGAAATACTGGAAGCGGCGATCACGCCCGGCTGCCGGGTATTGCTTCTCAACAACCCGCACAATCCGACCGGAGCGGTTCTCACAAAACCCGAAATTGCTGCGATCAGCGAAGTCTGCCGCAAGCACGATCTCTGGATCGTTTGCGATGAGGTCTATGAAGAGCTTACTTTCGGCGCCGCATTTGCGTCGCCGCTCGATCTTCCGGAAATGGGGGACCGCACCATCGTGGTCTCCTCCATCTCGAAGTCACACGCAGCCCCCGGCTTTCGTGCAGGCTGGGCTGTGGGTTCGGAGGAGTTTTGCCAGAGATTGCTGCCTTTCTCCGAATCCATGCTCTTCGGTGGACAGCCTTTCATCGCCGACATGGCAGCCTATGCGCTGACACATGATCTGCCGACAGCCTCAATCATGCGCGCGCAGTACAAGGCGCGGTCCGAGCTGATTGTAGAGCGTTTGCAAGGCGTTGCGGGTATCAAGCCCCTGATGCCGGAAGCGGGCATGTTCGTGCTGCTGGATATTGGCGGCACTGGCCTCAATGGTGAGGAATTCGCCAGCCGGCTGCTTGAAGAACACTACGTCTCGATGATGCCCGGCACGTCTTTCGGCCAGGTCGCGAAGAATCTGGTCCGCATGAGCGTCACCGTTCCTGAAGACAGCATAATCGAGGCTTGTGACCGCATTGCCCGGTTTGCCCGCAGCCTGAACTACAGAGCGGAAAGTCTGGTTTCATGAGCAGCAAAATAACGGTCGGGCAAGCGCTGATCCGCCTTCTGGAAGCATACGATGTCGATACAGTATTTGGCATTCCGGGCGTGCACACAGCCGAACTTTATCGTAGCCTTGCCGGATCGAGCATCCGGCATGTTACCCCGCGCGACGAACAGGATGCGGGCTTCATGGCAGATGGCTATGCGCGGGTTTCGGGCAAGCCGGGTATCTGCCTGCTGATTACGGGGCCGGGGCTTACCAATGCGATAACCCCGATGGCCCAGGCGCGAGCCGATTCCATACCGATGCTCGTCATCTCAGGCGTCAACGCGCGCCACACGCTTGGACAATATAAGGGGCACCTGCACGAGCTTCCCGACCAGTCTGCGACCATGCGAACAATCGCCCTGTCGTCAGAACGACTGGAACAGCCCGGCGATCTTGCAGAACTGGTTGGCCGTGCCTTCGCCCGGATGAAATCCGGACGTCCGGGCCCTGTCCATATTGAAATCCCGACGGACCTTATGGAAGCCCCGTTTGAAGGAAACTTGCGCAAGTCCCCGGCAGTCGCGAACGCTACGGCTGTGGATTCCAATGTCGGGAAAATCAAAGCCGCTGCAACACTTTGCGCCGAAGCCCGCCGTCCTTTGATCCTCGCAGGCGGAGGCGCCAACCGGGCGGGTGATGCCGTTTCCGTCCTTTCGCAGATGCTTGACGCCCCGGTCGTGACCACAACGAACGCCCGTGGTTTGCTTGGCCGTCATCCGCTCGCGGTGCAGGCAAGCCCCAGCCTGCCGCCTATCCGCCAGCTGATCGCCGATGCCGATCTCGTCATTGCGATAGGAACCCAGTTCGGTCCGACCGATTACGACATGTATGTAGACGGAGGTTTCGAGCCTCCTGCCGACATGATCCGCATCGACATCGACCCGGATGCGGAGGCAACCAGCGCCCCGGCTGGCCTGATGATCGTGGGCGATGCCGCCCCAATAACGGAAGATCTCATTTCTGTTCTGCAGCTTCTTCCTCAGGCATCACGTGAGGACGGAAAGGAGCGCGCAACGGCGGCTAAGGCTGCGGCATACGACTTCCTTTCACCCAAGATGCAGGCTTTGACCGAAGTTCTGGACACCATTCGGAATGCCCTGCCCGGCAGTATCATAGTCGGAGATTCCACGCAGCTCGCCTATGCTGGCAACCTTTTCTTCGAAGCCGATAGCGCACGAAGCTGGTTCAATGCTTCGACGGGGTACGGCGCGCTCGGATTTGGTCCCCCGGCCGCAGTGGGCGCCAGTCTTGCGCAGGCCGACACACCGGTGGTCTGCCTGGTGGGAGACGGCGGTTTCCAGTTCTGTCTCGGCACTCTCGGCACTGCCACAGACGAGAAAGCGCCGGTGATTTTCGTCGTCTGGAACAATCATGGTTATCAGGAAATCGAAGATTACATGCTTTCTCGGGATATCGAGCCCGTGGGCGTTCGCCCGACACCTCCCGATTTTCTCAAGCTCGCGCAGGCCTATGGCATACCGGGTGAACATATCCGCCTGACTAATCAAGACAATCAGGATGCGCTTCATCCAGGCGCACTCGACCTTGCGCAACTCGTCGGGGCGCTTCACCGCGCCCAGGCTGTCGAGGGGCCCGCACTTATAGAAATAACGACGCCATAGGCCGGGACGGTCTGGCAAAGCGACTGGGAGGAACGCTATGCATTTCGGACTGACTGAAGAACAGGAAATGATCGTCTCGACAGTTCGGAGCTTTGTCGAGAACGAGATTTATCCGCATGAAACGACCGTCGAGCGGCTTGGTTACGTGCCGGTGGAAATCGGCGACGAAATCAAGCGGAAGACCATCGAACTTGATTTCTATGCCAGCAATTTCCCGGAATCGGCGGGTGGCCCCGGACTTTCCCATCTCGAGTTCGCGCTGGTGGAACGCGAGCTTGGGCGCGGGTCGATGGCGCTCACCCATTTTTTCGGACGCCCGCAAAATATCCTGATGGCCTGCAAGGGTGAGCAGATCGAGCGCTACCTCCTGCCAGCGGTGCGCGGCGAAAGGATGGATGCACTTGCCATGACCGAGCCCGACGCCGGCTCCGACATTCGCGGTATGAAAGCCAGTGCGCGTCGCGACGGTGGCGATTGGGTGCTGAACGGCACCAAGCACTTCATTTCCGGCGCCGAGCACGCCGACTTCGTCATTGTCTTCATGGCGACAGGCGAGGAACAGTCCTCCGCCGGAACGAAGAAGAAAATCACGACCTTTCTGGTGGATCGTGGAACACCGGGCTTCACCATCCGCGAGGGTTACAAATCCGTCAGCCATCGCGGCTACAAGAACATGATCCTTGAATTCGACGACTGCCGTCTTCCCGATGCGCAGGTTCTCGGAGAGGTCGATGGCGGCTTTGCGGTCATGAATGAGTGGCTTTACGCGACCCGCATAACAGTTGCGACGATGGCGGTGGGGCGCGCGCGCCGCGTGTTCGACTTGATGGTCGACTACGCTGCCCAGCGCAAGCAATTTGGCCAGCCTATCGGCCGCTTTCAGGGCGTCGGCTTCCAGCTTGCCGATTCCGTCACCGAAATCGACGCAGCCGACTGGCTGACGCTGGCAGCGGCCTGGCGTCTCGATCAGGGATTGCCGGCAAACCGCGAGATCGCCTCGGCGAAAGTCTACGCCTCCGAAATGCTGGCTCGCGTCACTGATCGGGCTATCCAGGTGCATGGAGGCATGGGCCTGATGGACGACCTCCCGCTGGAACGCTTCTGGCGTGATGCCCGTGTCGAGCGGATATGGGACGGCACAAGCGAGATCCAGCGCCATATCATCGCCCGCGACCTCCTTCGCCCGCTCGGAGCCTGATCGTGAGCAAAAAGAACCTGTCTCGTGTCTTGCGTCCCAGTTCCATCGCCATCTTTGGCGGAGGATGGTCTACGGCTGTCCTCAGGCAATGCCGTAAAATGGGCTTTGAGGGAGAACTCTGGCCTGTCCACCCCACCCGCGATACTATCGACGACATTCCCTGCTATCGATCTGTCGCCGACCTTCCCGGCGCACCGGATGTAAGCTTCATCGGCGTCAACCGCGACGGAACAATCGATATTGTTCGCCAGCTCTCGGCGCGCGGAAGTGGCGGCGCAGTGTGCTTTGCCTCTGGCTTCAACGAAGTATCCGACGGCGCCGAACGCAATCAGGCCCTGCTGGCCTCAGCAGGCGAAATGCCGATCCTCGGCCCCAACTGCTACGGCTTCATCAACTACCTTGATGGAGCCCTGCTCTGGCCTGACCAGCATGGCGGCAAGAGGGTGGAAAGCGGCGCCGCCATCGTCGTTCAATCGTCCAACATAGCTATCAATCTTACGATGCAGCGCCGAGGTCTTCCCATTGCCTATGTGCTGACAGCCGGAAATCAGGCACAGACCGGTCTTTCCGAATTGGCGGAAGCCGCGCTCGAAGACCCGCGGGTTACTGTTCTCGGTTTGCATATAGAAGGCTTCGACAATATTTCACGGTTGGAACGTGTCTTTGCCAGAGCGCGTGAGTTGAAAAAGCCCGTTGTTGCCATCAAGGTCGGAACTTCCGCCGCTGCACAGGCGATGACCCTTTCACACACGGCATCGCTTGCCGGAGCCGACACGCTTGCCGACGCTTTCTTTGCGCGGTGTGGCGTCGTCCGTGTTGGAACGCTCGACGAATTTATCGAAACGCTGAAGCTTCTGCATGTGCTTGGCCCCTCACCGGACAACAGTCTCGGCTCGATGAGCTGTTCCGGCGGCGAAGCCTCACTCGTCGGCGATCTCGCAAACGCCGCAGGTCTCGATCTCAGACCGCTGGCGCCGCACGAGGCAAACAGGCTTCGCGCCACCCTGCCCGAGATGGTCACCATCTCGAACCCCCTCGACTATCACACCTTTACATGGGGAAACGGACCGTCGCTGACTGAGACCTATCGCGCCATGCTCGACGGCAATTTCGGCCTGACCATACTGGTGCTCGATTTTCCCCGTGGGGACCGTTGTATTGACAATGGTTGCGAAACATCGCTCGAAGCCGCGATAGCGGCGCACAAAGCTGGAGGCGGTCGCTTTGCGCTGGTTGCCAGTTTGCCGGAGAACATGACGGAAGCCCATGCCGAACGTCTGATAGCAGCAGGAATAGCCCCGATGATGGGGCTTGCAACTGCGCTTGCGGCAGCAGCCAATGCTGCCTGGATTGGCGAAATCTGGTCGAAACCGCAATCTCCAATGCTGGCCGACCAAGCGCCAGCGTCGCCATCTGCAGCCACCGCAATGGACGAGTGGTCATCGAAATCCGCCTTGCGCGAAATCGGCCTGATAACCCCAACAGGCGGCGTAGTATCGACTCTCGACGATGCTGTCGCCCTTGCCGAAAAGCTGGGTTACCCTGTCGTTCTCAAGGGCGTTGGTGAGCACTTGCTCCACAAAACGGAAATGGCGGCGGTGTGCCTCAATTTGGCGAATGCCGAAGCAGTACGCGCTGCCGCTCTTTCGCTTACTGCTTTGAAATGCGATTTTCTGGTCGAGAAAATGGTTCAGGGCGGTGTAGCTGAACTGATTATCGGCATCGCGCGCGACCCGCAATTCGGGCTTTATCTGACCATTGGCGCGGGCGGCGTGATGGTTGAGCTTTGGAACGATACACGTTCGCTGCTCTTACCTGCGAGCCGCGATGAAATCCGCGAGGCGCTTCTTTCCCTGCGCTCCGCCCCCCTCCTGACCGGCTTTCGCGGCAGGCCAAAAGCCAATATCGAAGCCGCTGTCGAGGCCACATGGCAGATTGGCAACTATGCGCTCGAACAGGCAGGGAAACTTGAGGAGCTCGACATCAACCCACTCATCGTCACAGCGGATGATGCAATCGCCGTCGATGCCCTGATACGCAACAGGAGAGCTTGATGACTGACGAGGTGAAGGCCGTTCGCAACGGTCAGATATTGGAGATCACGCTCGACCGGCCAAAGGCCAATGCCATCGACCAGCCAACCAGCCGAAAGCTCGGCGATGTCTTCGCCATGTTTCGAGACGACCCGGATCTGCGCGTTGCTATTTTCACAGGCGGGGGAGAGAAGTTTTTTTCCGCCGGCTGGGATCTGAACGAAGCGGCTTCAACCGGCGGAGACGGGTATATCGCCGACTATGGTCAGGGTGGAATCTATGGCTTTTCCGAATTGCCCGGATTGGAGAAGCCCGTCATCTGCGCGATCAACGGTTATGCCATCGGCGCGGGTTTCGAAATTCTCTTGACTGCCGACTTCGTCATTGCCGCCGACCACGCGCAATTCTGGCTGCCGGAAACTTCGCTCGGGGTTTTGCCGGATATCGGCTCATTCGTTCTGCCCAAGCTCCTGCCCAAGGTTATAGCGAACGAAGTTCTTTATGGAGGGCGGCGTTTCAGCGCGCAGGACTGCCTCCGCTGGGGTCTGGTCAATGACGTGGTGCCGCAGGCAGAGCTGATGAGTGCTGCCCGTAGGCTCGCTGCCCGTATCCTGCGCTCCGCACCGCTTTCTGTTGCCGCAGCCAAACAGACAGCGCGTATGGCCGAACATATGAGCCTGACCGAAAGCTACGCCGCCATGCGGGCTGGTAATTTCCCACTGTTCAAATCGCTGATCGAAAGCGAAGACGCCCTGGAAGGACCGCGCGCAGCGGTCGAAAAGCGCGATCCCGTATGGAAAGGCAGATGAAATGAACACATATGCCGAAGGCGCCATAACAACCCGCCGGGACGGTGCTATTCTGGAAGTTACGCTGGATCGGCCCAAGGCCAACGCCATCGATCTGCCGACATCGCGCGCGATGGGTCAAATTTTCGCAGCCTTCCGCGATGACCCGGAATTACGTGTCGCCATCCTCAAGACCGCTGGCGACCGTTTCTTTTCTGCCGGTTGGGATTTGAAAGCCGCGGCAGAAGGCGCGCCTATCGATGGCGACTACGGAATTGGCGGTTTCGGCGGTATCCAGGAACTGCGAGACCTGAACAAACCCGTCATCGCATGTGTCAGCGGCATGGCCGCAGGCGGCGGCTTCGAACTGGCGCTGTCCTGTGACCTGATCTATGCCTCGGACCATTCGACCTTTTCGCTTCCCGAAATTTGCTCCGGAACCATTGCAGACGCAGCAAGTATCCGGCTTCCGAAACGCATTCCATACCACATAGCCATGGAACTTTTGCTGACCGGCCGGTGGGTCGACGCTCAAGAAGCTCATCGCTGGGGTTTCGTCAACGAAGTCCTGCCTCAGGAGAGGCTCGAGGAACGCGTTTGGGAGATCGCCCGTCTGCTCGCCTCCGGTCCTCCACTCGTTTACGCCGCGATCAAGGAGACTGTTCGGCGCGCAGAAAGCGAGGACTTCCAAACCATGATGAACCTCATTATGCGGCGCAAGTTGGCGACGGTCGACATTCTTTATGGATCGGAGGATAATTTGGAAGGCGCCAGAGCTTTCGCCGAAAAGCGCGATCCTGTCTGGAAGGGGAAATAGCGACCGTCGTATCAAGGAGTAGACGCGCTGCCGGTGGCAGATACCATCCGCCAAACCGGCTTTTTATCGTAGGCTGCCGATCAGAAAATCCGGCAGCTTTTATCTGCGTTTAATATGTCCCGCAATTAGTGATTGCGGAGTTTCTCCAGCTTCTCCGAAACCAGGTCCTCAGGGACGAGTTTGGTGAATTCATCGCCATCCTGCGGTTCGGAATGCTTGAACACGTACCAGCCGCCGGTCGGTTCCTTCCTCTGGTAGATGGTCTGGCCATCGATCATGTGCTCGAAACACGTCCTGTCGCTGGATGTGCCATTTGGAGCATGCCAGTCGGCCTCGAGGCACATCCTTCCGGTGTCGGCCACGGTCCAATGTCCCAATGCCCAGGAAGCACGGGCACCCGATCCTGCCCATCCCTTGAATATCCGCTCCTTGTCCTGCATGTAAGCGGCGCCATCGCACCATTTCCAGCTCTTGTCGCGGTAGAGTTCATGAAGTTCCACTGCTGTCATTGGCCGTGCATTCTCCGGCAAACGCAGGCTGACTCGCGCTTCGCCATTTTCTGGAGCGCTACAGGTTAATTCGTCAGCCACGGCTGAGGACCACGCCATCATCACGCCCACCGACGCGGCCATGATTGTCATGCAGGTCTTTCCGATACGTGATTTAAAATGTGGGAATTCGTTGGTCTTTAACATCGTTTTTCGCCCTCTACGTGAAACTTTTCATCTGTTAAATTAACGACAGGCCAGAGTTGGTGCGATTTACAGCCTTCTCCCGAGCAACGCTCGAAAAGCCCCCGCACTATCGTTCTTTATCGGCGATTAGCCTTCAGCCGCGCCACTTCTGCGCCTACCCGATCACCTTTAACCAGTTTGCGTATTTCATCGTCTTTCCGAACTGGATTGTGCGCAAAGACATACCATTTTCCGCCAAGAGCGGGCTTCTGGTAGATCACGCCATTTTTCTCGCGGTGCAGGAAGCAGGTGACTGCGCCGCTGCCGTCGCCTTGGCTGCTCCAGAGCGCGCGCAAGCAGAGCTTTCCGCCATCGGTCACATACCAATAGCCTGTGGCATGGGTTGTGGCCGCGCCTTTGCCGGACCAAGCGGAGAATTGTTTCTGTTCTCCAGAAAGAAACCAGCCACGGGCTTTCTCACTGGAAAAGAATCCGCCACCGGTTTTCCATTTCCAGGTGCGACCGGCATAGAGCTTTTCAAGCGCATGGCCTTTCATCGGTGAGGCTGCGGCGGCCAGTTGGGTGACGGTATTATCCGTCGCCGGCTTTGGCGCTGCACTGGCATTGCCTGCCAGCGAGAGCGCTAACATCGCAGCGCTCGCAATGATGAAATGCTTCAATCGCATTTTCTTCTTCCTGTTGATCGAGCAATTCCAGCAAGCTGGCTTGGCGGAACTGCAAGAATGCAAAGAAAAGAGCGGCGGCGTTTTCACAAATAACGAGCCGCTCCGGTTGAATTACCCGGATCAATCGAGCGGATGGTTTGCGACGCGCCAGTCCGGGCGTCCGACACCACGCGGCCATGGGTAGACTTCACGGTCGTTAAAGTAGATGACGGCGGTCAGGGCCGGAAATTCGGCGTGGGGCTTGTTAGCTTCCGCCGCCCAGTCCCGAACGTAGCTATCACTGCCTTCATAACCGAGCTCGGCAATGGCAACTGGTTTGCCAAAACCTGCCACACGATCATATCCCGGCTTGGTGCGCTCGACGAATGTCGTGTCTCGCCCGACAACCAGCTTGTCATAGGGTTGGTAGCCGAACACCGACAGACCGACGATGTCGAGATACTCGTCACCCGGATAATAGGCTTCCAACTCGGCATCTCCTCGCGGTGACCACATATATTGCGCGTTTGGAAGATGCTTGCGGCAGATGTCGATGACATGCCGGTAAGCCTTCACATAACCTTCCGGTTTCCAGTAGGCCCAGGTAAACTGCCCCTCCTTGTCGTCCATTTCCTGTGCCCAGCGGATGGTGACCGGGCTCTTCAACTTTGCTGCTTCAGAACAGACCGCAGCCATATTGGAATCGTACCGCCCCGCCAGAATTCCACTCAGGAGGTCCTCCGGGCTGACACGCCAGTCGCGGGCCCATGACCAGGGTTCAATAGTAATCAGCAAGGAGCGCCCGCGTTGACGTGCATATTCGTCTGCCGTCTTAAGTGTCGCAAGATCCACGTCCTCCCAGGGAAGGAACAGGTGCTCGATCTTCGAATTCGGATCATTGGTATAGTCCCCGTGCGGATCATAGGCACCGGGCGTGATTGATCGCTCCGTTATTACAGGGCGCTTGTCATGAAACGGGCGCCCGTCGACGCTGGCACCCGACACGCCGCTGGCAGCAAAGACTGCACCGCAAACAACCGCACTCCCGAGCAATCCCGCGATGACTTTCAAGAGACCTTTCATAGCCCCCTCCCTTCTATTGTTCGGATGTTTGTGTCGAAGAAAGCACAGCCTTCATACCTTCCAGCCGTTCGGACACCAGATCGGACGTCATGAGCTTGCTGGCCTCGTCACCTTCCTGGGGCTTGGAATGCCGGAAGACATACCACCCACCATCGGGTTCTCGTTTTTGATAGACAGTTCCATCATGGACCCTATGCGAGAAACAAACGCTGCCCGGAGCCGCGCCATTTGCCGAATGCCATGTCGCCTTGAGGCACATCTGGCCGGTATGGGTGATAACCCATCGGCCTTCAGCCCACGATTTGCCCTCGTCACTGTCGATCCATGCGCTGAAGTGGCGCCCTGCAACCTTCATCCGGCCTGCACCATTCTCCCACTGCCAGCTCTTGTTTCTATAGAGTTTGAATATCTCGATCGCCGTCATGGCGCGGGCTCCAGCGGGCAACACAACATTCTGCGGCACCTCTGCATAAGCCGGCCCCGCAAGCGTAAATACCGCTGTAACAATAGCCATCATCATTCGAATACCGCTGCGGTTCTGCGAGCGTTCCGATTTAAGGATTGTCAATGGAACCTCCAGCCAGTTCGATGTGAGTACCGTTTGCTCGTTCTGAATGGGTCCGCCTGACCTTTTGCGGTAATGCGATCTTCGCATCGCTAAGATGCCGGACCGGTGTTGGGCGTCCGATTGCCGAAACATGAAAGCCGAGCTCTTCAGCTGCACCGGGTTCGAAAGCATTTCTAAGGTCCACCAGAACCGGCCGGCGCACGAGCTTCTTCAAACGCGACAGGTCAAGCCTGCGGATGCTGTCCCACTCCGTGATGACGACGATTGCATCGGCATCGCGGGCGCATTCGTAGGCGTCATCACAAAACTCCACATCGGTGAGAATTTTGCTTGCGTTTTCTATCCCCACGGGATCGTACGCCCGAACGCTTGCGCCGAAACGCTGCAATGTTTCAATTAACGGGACCGACGGCGCGTCACGCATATCGTCGGTATCCGGCTTGAAGGTGAGCCCCAGAACAGCAATCGTCCGCCCCTCGATGTCGCCGTCGAGCGCATCCATGACCTTCAAAGCCATGCGGCGCTTGCGCGCTTCATTTGCTGTAACCGTTTCCTGTACGATCCGCACGGCGACACCATAATCCTGAGCCGTGCGCAAAAGCGCCATTGTGTCCTTGGGAAAACAGGAGCCACCATAGCCGGGTCCGGCATTGAGGAAACTCGTTCCGATCCGTTTGTCGAGGCCCATTCCGAGCGCCAGTTCACGAACATTGCTGCCAACCTGTTCACAGAGATCAGCCAGCTCATTGATGAAGGTGATCTTGGTCGCCAGAAACGCGTTGGCGGCATATTTGATCAATTCCGAAGTGCGGCGCTGCGTTACAACGATCGGAGCATTTTGCGCTTCAAGCGGTGCGCTGTAGAGTTCCATGAGGACCTTGCGGGCGCGCTCGTCCTCGACGCCGATAACGACGCGGTCCGGCTCCAGGAAATCACGGATGGCAACGCCCTCGCGCAGAAATTCGGGATTTGACGCCACCGAGAAAGTGCTAGCGTTGCGGACCGAGCCGATGATTTTCTGCACCTCGTCGCCGGTGCCGACAGGCACGGTGGATTTCGTCACCACAACCGTGTGATTGTCGATCAACGGCGCCAGTTCGCGTGCCGCCATGTAAACGAAGGAAAGGTCTGCATCTCCGGAACCGGGCCGTGGCGGCGTACCAACAGCGATAAAGACGACAGTTGCACCCTTCACTGCCTCTGCCAGATTACCAGTGAAGCTCAAACGCCCTTCGGCCACGTTGAATTCAACGAGTTCATCCAGGCCTGGCTCATAGATCGGCAAGATTCCGCTTTTAAGACTATTAATCTTTTGTTGGTTCTTGTCGACGCACACGACTTCGTGGCCCCAGCTTGCAAAACAAGTCCCGCTGACCAATCCGACATAGCCGGTTCCAATAACAGCAATCTTCATATGTAATTGTCTCTTACTTGCGATTTGAATTGTTGCCGGCATCGGTGCGCCAGCGTGGGTTGAAAATGCTTTGACGAATGCTACGCCCCCCGACCCCTGCACCGGCCACAGCAAAGCGATCATCGAAGAGAGAAAAGCTCCGAGTTCCCCATGCAAGCGCCTCGATGCCCTCGCGTCCACGCTCGACAGATGCAAGGGCCGGCAGCGCGACGAGAGCAACAAGACTTGCTGCGAGAGCTGGGCGATAGATGCGTGTTTTGTAGCGAACCGTGTTCTCGCCTGCATGCTGTACGACGATGACGAATAGGAGCACCGTGTAGATCAGCGCATTGATGATCGCGAAGATGTAGAACCCCCGAGATTCATCGCTGGCGTCGGGTATGAGCAATACCGGCATGATCGAGGTGATAGCGAGGAAGCCATACGGGGCTAGCACACGCAATGGAAGTGGATCCACGTCGGCTGCGCCCTTCGGTGTCACGCGGAAATCCACGAAGGAACCCGTTGCCCAGTCACGCACGGCAGCAAGCGTGCCAGCCAGCGCCCATGGCCAGCGTGCGAACAAAAAAAACGTCATTTCAAGGCTGAGAACCCTCGCATTGTAAGGACGGAAAGTTCCCGAATTGCGCCAGCGGTATGCCAAAAGGATCAATATGATCGCCTGTGGCAGGAAGTGGCTCAAGAAATCGGGATAGGTCACGCCGACGAAATTCTCGCCCATCACCAAGGCCGCTATAGGCAAGATGAACATCAATGCCATGAAGAACGAAAATAGCGGATACCAGAACTGAGAGAACAGGAACTGGAACTTCAGTCGCGGGGGCAAAGTGCGGACGAACTTCGGAGAATATTGCAGCAGGAGCATCACCAGGCTGCGAGACCATTGGAACTCCTGGGTCACAAGATCAGCAAAGGTGCGCGGCCCGTCACCGTGAGCGATGGCGTCGAGAGCATGTGCTCCACGCCACCCATAAGAATTCATCATGAGCGTGGTGGAATGATCTTCCGCCAGTTCCGGCCCAAGACCGCCAATCTCACGCAAGGCAATGGTGCGGACGGCATAATGCGATCCTATGCAAAGCGGTGCGAGACCGTTGTTGTAACCAGCCTGTAACGAACCATGCATGCTGGCTTCTGCATAAAGGCGCCCTCGCGCCGACCAGCTCTCCGCAGCATTGCGATCGCAGATGCTGGGGGCCGAAACATAACCAATTGCGGGATCCGCAAATGGGCGCAGCATCTGGAACAGATAACCCGGTTCAGGAACGTGATCGGCGTCGAGCTGCACCACGAAATCATAAAGCTCATAACCGTAATGATCGTAGAAGAAGGCCAGATTGCCTTCCTTGCAGCGCGTACGACGCGGCCAGGTTTGTCGATGATAATCGGTGCGTCCCTTGCGGGTAGAAATGAAAACCCCGTTCGCCCTGCACCAGGCAATCGTTTCGGGAGACGGATCCTCATCGGCCAACCATGTGTCGTGCGGCACGTCTTGCGCCAGCATGGCATGCAGGGTCTCTGCTACCACGGGAAATGGTTCTGACGGAGCTTTCGTCACGACCATTGCGATCCGGCTGCCTTTCGGCAGGCTCAGCGGCCCGTTCGGACGGGTCGCGCGAAAGAAGAGCACGATGAAATAGATTGGCAACAGCGTCACCCACATCAGGATCGCCGTAACCACAACGGTGCCGCCAAGCTGAATATGGTTGGCAGGCTCCAGCCACCAACTCCAGAAGTACAGCAGCGCCGCCATCCAAAGTCCCGCGCCGAACAGGTATTCAGCCCGCTGCCAGCCGGTAAAAATCGGCACCATCAACGGCACTGTGTGGACGGCGCCGTCGTCTTTCCTGAAAGTTCTCAAGAGAGTACCTCCAGACCGAAGAAGGGAGCAGCTGTGCGAATGATCGTGTCGAGATCGGAGTGAATCGTCTTGAAGCCAAGCTTCTCCGCGGCAAGCGACGGATCAGCATAGAGCACGGGTGGATCGCCCGCGCGCCGCGCGCGCATTGCAACCGGCACTTCGCGGCCGGTCACCCTGCTGATGGCATCAAGGATTTCCTTGACGGAGGTGCCCCGCCCGCTGCCGAGATTGACTGCAAGGTTGCCACGATTGTTGATCAGATGTTCAACAGCGAGCACATGCGCACGTGCCAGATCGGTGACATGAATATAGTCGCGAATGCAGGTGCCATCCGCTGTATCGTAATCGTCGCCATAAACTTCCAGAACATCAATACATCCGACCGCCGCCATCATGGCCCGGGGAATCAGATGTGTTTCCGGATCGTGCGCCTCGCCCAGTTCGCCTTCTACGTCTGCGCCGGAGGCGTTGAAATAGCGCAAGGCAACATAATGCATTCCGTAAGCGGCCGCATAATCGGCCAGCATTTCCTCAGCGATCAGCTTTGTCCGCCCATAAGGATTGATGGGACGCTGCACTTCGCCTTCGCATATCGGTAATTGATCTGGAATCCCGTAGGTCGCACAGCTGGAAGAGAAAATCACATTGCGTCCACCGGTTCTGCGGCATGCCTCCAGCAAAGACTGCGTCCCGCTGACATTGTTTTGATAATATTTGGCGGGGTTTTCGACAGACTCACCGACATAGGCGGAAGCGGCGAAGTGAATGACGGCGGCGGGATCGTGTTCTTCGATCGTGTCGATCAGCAAACGTGTGTCGAGGATATCACCCTCGACAAAGTCTCCCCAACGGATGGATGCCAGATGTCCCGTCGAGAGATTATCATAGACAACAGGCTCGTAACCCTGCCTGGCAAGAAGCTTGACCGTATGGCTGCCGATAAAGCCTGCCCCACCGGCAACCAACACCGTTTTCTTAGTCATCGCTGTCTTTTCCTGGAACGCATAGAAGTATCTGCGCCGCTAATGCGCAGTGTTCATCGGTTTCACATTTGTGGGTCTGGTGGTTGGATGGCGTTGTCAGTCGCAACGCCATGCCCGTTCGAAGGTGACTTACGCTGCCTCCGCGAACTTCCCGATAGGATTGGTCAGTTGCCGCTCAAAATAAGCGATCGTTGACCTCAGACCGTCGGCAAGCGCCACGGCGGGTTCCCATCCGAGTTCACGTTGCGCCACTTCAATATCGGGGCGGCGCTGGCGCGGGTCGTCTATCGGCAGCGGGCGATAGACGATTTTCGAGCGTGAACCGGTCATATCGATGATCTGCCTTGCCAGTTCGCCGACGGTGAACTCACCGGGATTGCCGATATTGACCGGCGCATGGATCGCCCGGGGGCTATACATTAATCGATGGAAGCCCTCGATGAGATCATCCACATAGCAAAAGGAACGGGTCTGCGAACCGTCGCCATAGACGGTGATATCCTGGGACTTCAGTGCCTGTACGATAAAGTTTGACACGACGCGGCCGTCATCCGGGCGCATACGCGGTCCATACGTATTGAAGATGCGCACAATACGGGTATCGACTCCGTATTGTTGATGAAAATCATAGAACAGGGTCTCAGCGGATCGCTTGCCCTCATCATAACAGGCGCGAGGACCGAAAGAATTGACATTGCCCCAATAGTTCTCGGGCTGCGGATGTACATGGGGATCACCATAAACTTCCGACGTTGAGGCCTGGAAAATCCGCGCCTGATAGCGAACAGCCAATTCCAGAAGATTGAGCGAGCCAATCACATTCGTCTTCATCGTATGAACAGGGTCGACCTGATAGTGCGGCGGCGAAGCCGGGCACGCAAGGTTATAGATTTCGTCAACGGGGAGATCGAGAGGCTCCACAATGTCGTGGCGCACGAAGCTGAACGTGTCAAAGCTCAGAAGGTGTTGCAAGTTCTCCATCCTACCGGTGGAGAAATTATCCACGCAGACCACTGAATGCCCCTCGTTCAGAAGCCTTTCGCAAAGATGTGAGCCAAGGAAACCAGCACCACCGGCCACCAGAATGCGTCTCACCGATTTCTGATCAGAATTACCGCTTGCTGAATTAGTTACTTTACCCACGAAAGCCTCCGATGGCAGGAAGGATTGTTGGTCGCCATTGACAGATGGACGAAGATACTTGCTTCGAATCAAAACGTATTTTCTTGTTCAGATATTTTTCTTGAAATCAACTTTGACGGCCATCTAGATATCCGTTACAACCCAGCATGGCGATATCAACTTGTCCGGAAAAGTTTTCAAAACGTCCATTTTTGCGGGCAATAGAAAATGTCAGCGAGGAGACGGACAAGCGAGTGATTTCGTAAATCACAGATGTGTTCTGGACAATCGCACCCCATGCATTGGGCTTTGGAGGGCTGAACAGCGGCGACACAAACCATTCATGAGCCATTCAGCTTGGGTAAGTAATGACTGACTGACCACACCATCCATGGGATGTCGCAGAATGCATGTCGATCCAGAAATGGACGCACTCATTGGAACTATGAAGTTGGAGGTAGGATTATGAGTGGCAAGGAGGATCTGTTACAACCGGGATTTGTTGAACGCCGCCGTCATCCACGCGTGTCCAATGCTCCGCTTGGAATCGATAAGGAGAGGAAGGGCATTCTGGTTCCATTACGATTTGGAACAGCAGAGCTTCCAAAATCCCAGCAGTTTCCTGCCTGGCAGGAGCATATGGCCCCCGTACTGGATTGCCGGTTGCCGGACGGCGCAGATATTCAGAACGGGTTTATTGTCCAGCAGACGGTGTGGAATCTGGGAGGCATGTTAGTCGTTCAAGAGACCGTTCCGGCCTATGGATACGAACGCTCGCCCCAAAAGATTCGATTCAGTCCGATTGATCACTGGCGCATCGCATTCCTCCGCTCAGGTCGCACTTGGACCGAAGTGGACGGCCATGTTGCACAAAATGAGCCGGGCATGATGGAAGTTCGTTCGCTCGGCCGACCGTTTCGTGGGCGAAGCCTGGCTGTGACAACGATAAGCCTGGTTATCCCCGTTGACCTGTTTTTTGATCAGGGTGGTTTACCGCCAGCCAGCAACAATGCCGTTATAGGAGGGCATCGGGTTAGTCTGCTTCTGGACTATCTTTCAAGCGTTGAAGCCAACCTCGAACTTTTCACGCATGACGATTTGGCAGTTGTGAAAGTCCGCCTGCAAGAAATGGTGTTCGATGCTGTTACTGCCTTGGTGGATCGGACTGAGAGCAAAGATCAGCTTTCTCAAGTCGGATTAATGACCCGGGCCAGACGCTTCATCCAAAACAATATTTCTTCACCGGATCTGAACATCGACAGGCTCTGCAAGGAACTGGCGATTTCCAGGACGCGGCTTTATGAGTTATTTGAAGTTACCGGCGGTGTCGCCAACTATATCCGCCGACGTCGCCTTCTCACTGCTCATGCCATGCTGGCAGATCCTACGGGTAGCCAGAAAATTGCGGACATCGGACTGGCGATTGGCATCGAATCCTCGGCCAATTTCAGCCGCACCTTTACACAGTATTTCGGTTATAGCCCGAGTAGCGTATACAGGAAAAATTCTATTGTAGATCAAATTCCTCCTGCGGAGCGGGGAATTATAAAAGATTATCATCAACATACATTTGAAGGCTTGTTGAGGACCCTCGGTCTCTTCTGATCGTGAATCATTGCATAGTCTTGTATCATATAACCTTACGCTACTTGGATGTGCGGCAGACTGGAACACCTAGCCATTCGACCAGTTCGGTCAACGCAAGTGATCAGAGGAAAAGCAGAGGGCGGATCGTGGTAGCAATCTTCGATATAACCCGCTCAGATAAGACTATCATATAAGCAAGGCTTCGAAATGTTTCGATCTATCGTCGTATTTATTGCTTCTCTCTTGGGCGCATCTGTGTTTGCCAACGAGGGCACCGCACAGCCAATTCCCGGCACTATTGTCGTCAATATAAAGCTTTCAGATGATGCCTTTGGCACATCCGGTGAAACGTTCGATCTTTATCCTCTCGAAGATGCCTTGGAAGAGGCAATGGCGGATACCGCAAGTCTCGACGGCCAAGAAATTGGGGGCGGCTATTTTGCCTGTCGGTTCCATACAGACAATGTCGAAGACGCATTGCATAAAGCGGGCAAGATACTCGCTTCGCACGAATTTCGTCCACAATCTTACGTCGCCATCACATATTCTGATGGCCGAACCAAACGAATTAATCTGCCGCTAGCGGGCCGCTAGGAGATGATGAAGTTGGTATCATTCAAACGGAGCTCTTCTTGCCTCAAGATTAGGAACGAAGGCGCCTACAAATCTCGGGGCTATTCAGTTTGTCGGATTGAGCTTACAAATAACGACGTGGATTTGCGGCCAGATAGAAAGTGCTGATCAGCGTGTTGATGTCGAACACCGGTAAACCGGATTCAGCCGCAACATGGGATGAAAAAGGGCACATATTCGTGCATTCAAACAGAATAGCGCCCGGATTTTCGCAGCCATTCATGAACTCACGCGTCATTTCCAGCATTTCTTCTTTAAGCACTTCTGTATCGAGATAATCGCGGCCCTCGATGTACGTCTGCGGAAACTCCGCATTTGCCTTCATCCCCTGCACCTGCACCGGGATCACATCGGATGACCAGCCAACGCCTTTAAAATGCGCCTCATTCATGTGATGCGCTCGCTCAGTAAAAATACCGATGATTTTGTCTGGAGCCAGCATGGCATGGATAATCGGCGCTTGCATTAATGCGGACGTGAAGACTGGAATATTAACCGCCGCCGCTATGTCTTGCTGGAACGGCCCCAGGAAGCCGCAACTCGTGGTGATGGCACGCACGCCTTCCGCTTCCAGTTCACGAGCGGCTTCGATAAATGGTTCGATTAGTTTTGGATCAGGATTGCTGCCCATGATCCGCGTAGCATGAGCTCCTTTCACCGTCTTGTAGCGAACCGGAAAATCATAGGAAAGCGCATTGCCGATATCGCCGATCGGACGTGGGAAAATCGTGTCCAGCATAAGCACGCCGATCTGCTGGCCATAATTTGTGAAGCCACCTTTGAGCATCATTGCTTCTTCCTCTGAAATTTAGTGGCCGAAACGCGCCGGGGAAAAATCGCGAGCGCGTTCGGAGGCAACATTGTTGATTTCCTCGAAAACCATATCGGCTGTTTTGGGGGCCGCCGCGATCCCGATATGACCGTGACCGAAGGCGGCAATAATCCCGGGATGGCGGGAAAGTTTGCCGATCACCGGAACGCCATCTGCGGGTGACGGGCGATGCCCCATCCAGAGTTTGAGATGCTGGAGATCCTGTTTTGCCAGGTTGGGATAACTCGCCAATGCGTGCTTAAGCAGTACCTCCGAACGTCGCCAGTCGGGAGCTTTCTCCACCGTTGCAAGTTCGACCTGACCGGATAAACGTAAACCCATGTTGGTCGGCGTATTGCCCATACGGCCGGTACTCGGCATGATCGGGATGTCGAAGGGAAGTTCATTCATGGGCAACGTCACGTGATAGCCGCGCTCGCTTTGCATCGGCACATAGAAGCCAAGATCCCGCATGATGCGACCGGAATGAATGCCCGCCGCAAGCACGATATGGTCCGCGGCAATACTCTCATTATTGTCGAAGACGACACGAGGAGAGACGCCGGTAAGTACCCTGATGACATTCTTGCGGATGCGATGAACGCCCACTTTTTCCGCCTGCGCGGCGATACCGGCAACATAGCTCCCGGTATCTAGACAATGCGCACCTTCCCGCACATGAATGGCAAAGCGAAAATTGTTTCCAAGCGCCGGGATACGTTCACGCAGTTCCACCTCTTCCCACTCGTCGAACAGAATGCCGTTATCGCGACGCAACTGCCAGCTCAGCGCTTCAGCCTCAAAAGCAGCACGATCAGGGTAAGCGTAAAGCAGGCCCCTCTGCACGATGAGATGTGCCTGCCCGGTCTTGCTAGCCAGATCAAGATGCCGTTTCGGAGCGTCATTGAGCAACCAGTTCAACGTCGCAGCAGTTTTTGTAACTCGTGATCTGGTGGCACCAGCAAGCAGGAAGCGCAAAAGCCACGGCGTCAGTCGAGGAACCGATTTCCAGTCAAGGGTCAGCGGCCCGTTGCGATCGAGAAGGAACCCAGGAACCTGCCTCCACAGTCCTGGCATGCTCATCGGAATGATCGAAGCGGGACTAATCCAGCCCCCATTGCCGTAGCTGGCACTTTGTTCGCCACCCGGTTCCGAACCATCACACAGCGTTACCTTCATGCCTGCCGCAGCGAGCCGCAAGGCGGTGGTGGAGCCGATAATGCCGGCTCCGACGACAATGACATTGCCTGTCATGACATTTATCCGTTCTGTACGTGCATTTATGCGAGGCCGCCATGGAAATGGCTCAGGAACTCTCGCGTTGCGGCTTCGCGCGGCTCATTTATCACCTGGCGAGCATCACCGGTTTCAACGACATAGCCATCCTGCATGAAAATGACCTTGTCAGCGACATCACGAGCGAAGGCCATTTCATGGGTAACGAGGATCATTGTCATGCCCTGTTCGGCCAATTGCCGGATAACCGCGAGAACTTCGCCGACGAGGGCCGGGTCGAGAGCCGATGTCGCCTCATCAAACAGCATCACATCCGGACGCATTGCGAGCGCTCTTGCAATCGCAACGCGCTGTTTCTGACCTCCTGACAACTGCTCCGGCCTAGAATCCGCGCGGGTTGCGAGTCCGACCTTATCCAGCAATTCCATGGCCAATTCGCTGGCAATCTTTTTGTCTTGTTTGAGAACGGTCACAGGCCCGATCATGACATTATCGAGAACACTCATATGCGGAAACAGATTGAAGTTCTGGAACACCATCCCGGTATTGGCGCGGAATGCCGCCAGATATCTGTCCTTTAGAGACACACGCCCGGACGAGAAATCTATCTTCTGCTCCCCAATTGAGATGTAGCCCGCGTCTGGCAATGAAAGCAGATTAAGACTGCGCAACAGTGTCGATTTGCCCGAGCCGCTTGGCCCGATAAGCGCAACCACCTGTCCGCGCTCAACCGTGAGGCTGATATTGCGAAGCACCACGATTTCGCCGAAAGACTTTTTCAGCCCGCGTACTTCGATCATCGGTTCAGCAGTCATAGCTTCTCTCCGCAAGGATTGCTTGCCTCGTGCAGTCCGTCATTTCAACCTTCCCTCCAGCCCATGGGCGAGCCGTGTCAGAGGGAAAAGAACTGCGAGATAAAGCACTGCAATCAAGGTGTAGGTTTCGAGCGGCCGATAGGTGGCCGAGGTGACAAGCTGGCCTTGGTAAAGAAGGTCCGGCACGGCGAGAACCGACAAAAGCGATGTGTTCTTAAGCTGAAGCACGGACTGGTTGACCAATGGCGGCACCATGCGGCGGAGGGCCTGCGGTAGTATGATTTTCCCCATGAGTTGGCCGCGGCGCATTCCGATTGCGCGTCCTGCATCCCACTGGCCTGCCTCGATGGAAACGATGCCACCACGAATGATTTCTGCATAAAAAGCAGCGCCGTAAAAAGTAAGTGTGATGAAAGCCGCCATGGCCGGCGAAATTTCAAAACCAATCAACATTGGAAGTGCGTAATAGCACCAGACCAGCTGCACCAGCACCGGCGTACAGCGGAATATCTCAACAACCGCCATAATGGGCACGGTGATGATTTTATTGCCGGAAAGCCTACCCAAAGCGAAGACTGTCCCGACGAAAATTCCCGAAAATACGGTTATGATCGTGAAACCGACAGTGTAGGCCAGACCCTGAAGGAATAATCCCCGATATTGCCAAAGGCCGGAAAAGTCCCATTGATAGTCCATTACTTCACTCTTTCTGACTTCCCGGCGAAGGCTCCACAATAGGTCGAATTGAACAGCCAATGTCCTAGCGACAGGATGTCGAACACCGGCACTCCGCATGCTGTTGTGACCGCTTGCGCGAATGGCGGCATGTTCGTGCACTCAAGGACGATGGCGCCAAGATCAGGCTTCCGTGTCTTCAGTTCCCGTGCCGCGTGTACGATTTCGGTTTCGAGCCCCGGGCGGTCGTAAATTCCACCGCCTTCGATCAACTCACGAAAGGCGCCGCCGACTGGCATGCCAATCCTGGGTGTGCTGATGTCGGCACCACAAGCAGTAAAGATCGCATCGTCAAGGCTTGTTTCATCGTAGGTGATGACTCCCACCTTCCGCTGCGGGCCAATCAAGGCGCTGACCATTGGCAACTGAAGCAGGCTGGAGGTCGCAATGGGTACCGACAGCTTCCTGCTCAGCGTGCTCTGGTGACGCGCCATGAAGCCACAAGACGTAACGAGCGCGCTGCATCCTTCGCCGATCAAAGTCTCGCCCGCGATGACGAAGTCTTCGATCAACCCGGCACCACCCTGACGAATGACCCTCTCAGGGGAAGCTTCGCTTACCTTTTTGAACTTTACCGGCATCTCCCATGACGCCGGATTGCCGACATCTCCGGGCGGACGCGGAAAGTCAGTGTCAAGCATGATGATACCGAGTGATCCTGGCTGACGCCGCATGACGGTCGACGGGTCAGAACTTCAAAGTCGGTGGCAGGTCAGACGGTTGGACACCCACCAGCGACAGGCTGCCGACGATCCATTCATTGACCTTCCCCTCTTCACGACGCCTTTTAAGCCAGACATCAACGTAGTCGCGGAATTCACCATTTGCGTCTTTACGGACGCCGATCGTTGTAGGTTGACTATCCTGCGGCTCAGGAATGAAGACCTTGTATTTGCCACCAAGTTTATGCGTCGTGACAACCGACATGAGCGCAACCTGCAAGATTGCGTCGGCGCGGCCAGACTGCAGTGCAATGATCGTTTCGTCAGCCCCTTTGAGCGCAACTAGTGTGCAGTTCGGCAAGGTTCTGCGGGCGAAAAGGTCCTGGGTCGATCCAAGATCGACCGTAACGCGGATCTCGGGCTTGTTCAGATCTTCCCAGTTTTTAATCTCGCGATCCTTGCTGGTAATGATGGTGAAGACGTTATCCATCATCGCTTGAGTGAAATCGACAGCCTTTGCGCGCTCAGGATTGTTACTCAATGCAAACATGATGTCGATCTTGTCACCCTGAAGATCCATAACCGAGTTGCCCCAGGTGGTTTCGACCATTTTCAGCTGCACACCAATATATTCTGCAAGGTCCTTGCCCATGGATACGCAAAAGCCGGCCCATTCTCCGGTCGCAAGATTTTTCTGATAGTATGGGGCTGTGCCGTTGAACACGCCGATGCGCAAAACACCGCGCTCTTTGATGGTTTTCAGCGTCGCGCCCCCGTTAACAGCCCAGGATAATCCAGGTGAGAACATGACCGCCGCGCTACCGAAAAGTGTTGTCTGGATAAACTCACGTCTATTCATTGTTGTTTCCCTCTTTTTGGAGCAAGCTTTACTGTGCGCTGGAATGCGCCAGGCTGCTTTCTCTATTGAACTTATTGGAAAGTACTACTGAGTAACTGACGTTTTCGACCCCCTCGATCTGCGCCAACTCTTCAATCAAAGCCTCCAGGTCCTCAAGAAAACCCACATGAACCCGGCACAATATATTGGCCGGGCCGCTGATGGCATCGGCAGTCACGATTTCCGGATAGGCACGCAATGTTGCGAACAAGCGTTGCACAAGGCGCTGCGAGGCGGTGATGAACAGATAGGCGAAAATGCTGTTATCGTCCGTTGCCCGGCGCACGATGGCACGGTAACCCAATATAACGCCGCGCCGCTCAAGCCGACCTATCCGTTCCTGAACGCTCGACCGGGCAAGACCTACCCGCCGCGCCAATTCACTCGCAGGCATCCGCGCGTTTTCTTCCAGGATACTGACCAGATTGCGGTCGATACTATCACCGTAGTCCATCGTGTTCCCTTATGTTTATTTTTAATGAGCATGCGGCGCTTTCTCATCAAATAAAAGCATTGAAAATTGGATTATGCATGACTTAAACTCATGATGAAACGTAAGGGGAGCCCGATGCGCCGCTTTCTTCCATCGCTTTCTGCACTCCATGCGTTTGATGCTTCAGTGCGTTACCTGAGCTTCACGCGGGCATCAGAAAATCTCGGCATGACGCAAAGTGGCGTAAGCCGTCAGATTCAGAATCTCGAATCCTTTCTCGGTCTTAAGCTGTTTGAGCGTGCGGGACCGCGCCTGGTTCTGACAGAAGAAGGACAGAGCTATTACGAGGAAGTCTCGCGTATTCTCGCAAAACTTGAAGAAGTGTCGATGGATGCCGTGCGTGGCTATAAAACCCAAAGCCTGCTCAAGATCGGGCTACCGCCAACATTGATGCGAAAATGGGCGCCGGGCATCATCAGTATTTTTGCCAGGTCATATCCACAAATATGGTTCGAAGTGTTTCCCTGCTCTCATGATCTTGATTGGAGCAAGTCCGACCTTGATCTAGCCGTGTTGCGCGGAATCGGCAATTGGGCCCATGTTCGAAGCCATCTGCTCTTCCCGGAAGAGCTTGTCGTCATCGGCTCACCGGACATCGTGCCTGAAAATGGGTTGGCCGGAGATGTCGAATTGCTCGACTTTCCGCTAATTCAGAATTCAAACAGACCAAGTCTTTGGCTGCATTGGTTGCGCGGCGCCGGCATCCATTACAATAAACGTATTTTTGGTCCGCGCCTGCCAACGCATGACGTTATTATTGAATGCGCCATCGCTGGCATGGGGCTAGCCATTGCCCCCAGAATTTTCGTTCAAGACGAGTTGCGGTCGGGAAAACTCAAGCTTGCGCTGGATCGCGTGCAAACATCGGGAGAAAGCTATTTTCTCTGCACTGCGCAAGCCCGTCAGGGATCAAAGAATGTACGCCTGTTTCGTGACGGGTTCATTGCAGAAGCAAAACGCCACAGGCATCATCTGTCTGCGGCGTCTGTCAATCAGATATAGGAATGTTCGACTGGCTTGAGATTAAGCGGGTCTTCACCGCGCTTTAAAAGCCACGAATAGACCGGCGGTACGCGATCAGCAATCGATTCAACATGGACATCAATCAAGCATGGTCCATCTTTCCATGCAAAGGCCTCTGTCATCGCAGCATCTAATTGGTCTGCAGACTTAGCCGTCCATGCTTTCAAACCATAGGCTTCAGCAATTACTTGCCCCTTTGGGGCCAGGAAATCGACACCAAAACATTGGTTATGTCCTTTGAGACGATGCAGACCCTTGATCCAGCCGAAAGTCCCGTTGTTAAACAAGATCAGAATGGCCGGCACTTGCAATCTCACCAATGTCTCCAGCTCACCCACCGTCATGCCGAATGAGCCATCGCCAAACAGTCCAATTGGTCGCTTATCGGGACCAGCACGCCAGGCACCAACCGTTGCTGGCAAAGCCGAACCCAGACCACCGAAAGCACGCGGGATCGCAAAATGCGTTTCACTATCGTTGATTTTCAAAAAACGGGTCATATAGGGCGTTGGCGTGCCCGCATCTGAATAAATGAATGCAGGCTGCTCCGACTGGCTGAGAGCATTGTTGAAGGAACGCACAACACGTTCAGGGCGTAACGGTACACGTTCATCGCTCAAAGCTTCTTCGGCATGTTCCCAGAACTCTCGACGATGCGCATTCAGCCGCTCAATCCAATCGTTGTTCTTTCTTGGTTCAGACGTTTGCTCGATCTGCAACAACTCCTCCAGGACCAGCGACGCGTCGCCCTGAATAGAAAGAAGATTCTCGTAATTATTGGCCATTATCTCAGGCGAGATGTCGATCTGCGCGAGACGTCGATTGAGTGTAATCTTCGGAAACGTCCAGCCAATCGTAACAACCGAACCAATCCGCGATCCAACGAACAATGTGAAGTCAGAATGCTCCAGCGCCCAGTTGGCATGGGGATGATATCCGTTGTCTCCGATCACGCCGATAGCAAGACGATGATCGTCATCAATCGCACCTTGCCCGGTCATTGTCGTGCACATTGGAATATCAAAGCGCTCGGCGAGCTTGGTAATCGATCCTCCGGCACGAGCGCGATTGACGCCACCACCTGCAACGATCAAAGGCCGCTCGGCCTTCGCAATCAGCTCCAGCAATTCGTCGAGTTTCTGTTTGGGCGGAAGGGTCGGGTAAGCCGGAAAGGTTTTGCACTCTTCTTCAACATGGAGCGAAATGCGCGTTGGATCGATCTCCGCGAGCAGGATATCCTCAGGAATTTGGAGATGCACCGCACCGGGTTTGCCCGAACAAGCGACACGGAAAGCACGGCGGATAATTTCAGGAAGCTTCTCCGCCGACTTCACCTGCACCGAAAGCTTTGTTACCGGTTCAAACAGTTTGGCGCAGTCAAGCTCGGTAAGCACACCACGTCCTTCGCCGGGCAATGGAATGTCGATGGTCAAAAGAATGACCGGGACAGATGAACCGTGAGATTCAGCAACTGGCGGCAGGGAATACATAGCGCCCGCGCCTGATGGGCACTCGAAGACGCCCGGTTTATTGGAAAAGCGGCCATAGGCATCGGCCATGTAACCAGCAGAGCGTTCATCACGCGCCATGATATGGCGAATTTCGCCTTCCCGTTGCTGGAGCGCTTCATAGAAAGGTACGTTCGTATCACCGGGCACCCCGAAGATTGTCTCCACACCGTAGCCAATCAGCATTTGCACCAAAATATCCGCGCCACGCATTCCACTGCTCCATGTGAATTCGATGAAACGAGAATAGTTACAGTCAATTTCGAGCTGTACCGACGGATCGGTGGCCAGATCATATCCAGGCCGACGAAGTGCAGGTAGGGGTCGGCATGATCTGACTGCTCGCAGCGGCAGAAAATCGTCAGTCACGCAGGCACAAATAATGTTTGATACGAGTGTCTTTACGTCATCCAGATTATGAACGCGCTATCATCGGGTCTCTGGTTTCGGAGCCACCATCTACGCAAAGACGGAACTCAAATCATGCGAATATTCATTAACTTCGCGAAGATCGAGCTGAGTTTCCACATGGTCGAGGTGATGCGCCATGAGACGGACCGCGTTCGTCACATTTTTCTGCAATATCGCATCCACGATCTCGGCATGTTCGTCCGGTCCGCAATTGAAGTAATCTGCCTTGCGATAGACTGCGGTAATAAGCGATGTTCGAGATACGAGATCACGCATCATCGTGAACAGAAAATCCGAAGATGCCAGTTCAGCCAGAAGAAGATGAAAACCACCCGACAATTTGATGATGTCAGTCGTGATATTCTTCGCGTTGGCAACCCGCTCCTTGGCAACGTGATCACTGAGCCGCTTAAGATCGGCGCGCGTTGCTGACCGGCAAAGGCGCTCCACGACGCAACTCTCAACCGTGCGCCGTACAAAGAACACATCCCGAGCCTCATCGACTGTGGGCTTGCAGACGAATGCACCGCGATTGGGAAAGATATCGACAAGCCCCTCCCGTTTGAGGGCGGCAAGCGCTTGCCGGATGCGCGCGCGGCTGACATTGAAAATCTCCGCCATCTGCTCTTCCTTGAGCTGCACGCCCGGACGCAAACGCCGTTCTGCAATAGACAGCCAGACTTTCTCAACAATCTGCTGTGCCGATGCACCCCTCTGCTCTGCCATGAGCCATACTCCCCTTCCCTGTCACCAAGCTTGATGCGACAATAAAAGTCAACCATCATCACCGGGAAAAGAGGACAATATTGTCAACAATGATTGAAGGTTATGCCTCCTGAGTAAACACCTTGCAACCGGGCGCGCTTTTGACCCGAGGATAGTCATAGCTGTTCACCTTGGAGGTTGCGTATCCGGCGCCAACCAGCGCTTCCGCCATTTTGACCGCAGCCGTTACGCCATCGATCACCGGCACGCCAGTCGCCTCCTTCAGACGCTCACACAAGGAGGACATTCCTGCGCAACCCAGCACGATAGCTTCTGCTCCGTCCTCGGCCTTCGCGCGTTCGATTTCTCTCAGCAACAATTGTTCCGCTTTATACGAATCTTCCTCAAGGGCCAGCACCGGAAGGTCGATCGCACGCACCTTGCGGCAGTGCCGATCAGCACCGTAATCGCTCACAAGATCCTCGATGATAGCCACCGAGCGAGGAAGCGTTGTTATCACTGAAAAGCGGCGGCTGATCGTCATGGCCACCTGTATCGCGGCCTGACAAATGCCGATCACGGGCCCTTTCGCCACTTCGCGCGCGGCATGCAGGCCGGGATCGTCAAAGCAGGCGATGACATAGGCATCCACCCCCAGAACCTCACCCTTTCGGATTTCTGCCAGCATTCCCGGCACGGCCATCGCCTCGTCCGTGCCACCTTCGATACTGACAGGCGTGTCGCTCGGGTTTGCGGCGGAGATATGCGTATGATCCTGCTTGACCAGCAAGGCGCTTTCCAGCGCCTGCGCCGTCATGGAAGCGGTGGAATTGGGATTGATGAGATGAATATGCATAATGGTATTCTCTGTTACCTGGCTCTAAACCTACTGTTTCGGCTTCTTGAAATCGCCAATCGGCGGAGCTTTCAAAACGAACTGGCGGTCTGATGTCACATAATTGTCGGCATGAAGCCGGGCTATGGGCTGATAGGCTTCCGGATCCACGTAATGGCCCTCGGCATCAAGGCAATTGCGGCGCACGTGCATCTGCACCACCTCGCCCAGAACGAGGGTCCGGCGCGGGTATTCGATCAGACGTTCGACCCTGCACTCGAAAACGCATGGCGCTTCCTGAGGATAAGCGACATTGATCTTGCGGCACGGAACGGGGCTCAATCCTGCAACTTCCAGCTCGTCCACCTCGCTGTCGAAACCGAGTCCGCAAATTAGCATCTGTTGAGACAAAGCCATATCGACCATGCTGATGGCGAACTCACCGGACCGACGTATGTTGACCATCGTGTCCTTCTGCTCTCCTGTCAGACGCGGCTGAATACCCAATACGACGATGGCCGGATCATGGGAAAACACATTGAAAAAGCTCATCGGCGCAGCATTGTTATGCCCCGCTTCCGATCGTGTCGTCACAAGCGCAATCGGACGCGGACCAATGAAATTCGTCAGCAGTCTATAACGGCTCTGCGGTTCAATCGCTTCGAAATCGAATTCCATGGGCGGTCCAGATATTGGCACTATTATCTACAATAATGTTTCATATTGTCGACAATACTGCAAGCAATTAAATCCGCGAGTTGACTTTTTCACGCATATGGCGATTGTCTGCGTCAACAAGGAGAAACCACATATGAACGCACCAGCCGCAATGTCGGTCGAGCAGATAGTTGAAAGGGTTTGGCTTTCGATCGCTGAACGGCGATTGCGTCCTGGCGTACAACTCAAAGAAGAACAGCTGGCCTCGATCTTTCACGTCAGTCGCGCCCGTGTCCGTCAGGCATTGACGGTCCTTGAACGCGATGGCCTTGTGACCATCATTCCCAATCGCGGCGCTTTCGTCAGCAAGCCGTCCGTGGAAGAGGCGCGAGATGTTTTCTTTGTTCGACAGGCCGTGGAACGGTGCATCGTTGAGAGGCTCTGCGCCTCGACGCTGAAAGACAGCGTGAAAAGGCTTCGCGATCACGTCAATCAGGAGCGGATTGCAAACGCCGAAGACAGCACCACCGACATCATCAAATTGTCCGGTGGCTTCCATCTTTTGCTGGCAGAACTGACCGGTTCCGATTTCCTGTTCACAACGATGCGAGACCTTATTGCCCGCAGCTCGCTTATCACCGCCGTTTATCGAAACACAGCCCGGTTCAATTGCGGCCCCGACGAACATGCCGAGATCGTGGAAGCGATTTCGGCAAAAGAGGTGCAGAAGGCCGTGCATCTTATGGCGCATCATCTGGAACATGTGGAATCCGAACTGGATCTGAGCGAGATACGCGATCTTTCCCACGATCTGCGAGCAGCATTGGCGTGAAGCGAAGAAGCCGGCTACCGGCTTCTTCGCTGGCTTTCTTCTTCAAGCCTCCGTTTCGACCAGATGACAAGCGACGCGAGTGCCGTTCGGCAGCATCTGCATTGCTGGCACTTCCTTTGAGCAGCGCTCCATGGCGAATGGGCAGCGCGGATGGAAGGTGCAACCGGATGGCGGCTTGAGCGGGCTTGGCACTTCGCCGCTGGCCGGTTCGCGGTTGCGGTTCGGGGCCTCAATATTCGGAATGGTCTGCAACAGGAGCTGCGTATAGGGATGACGCGGCGCGGCAAACAGCTCTTCGGTGTCGCCCTCCTCCACGATGCGGCCCAGATACATCACCGCGATGCGATCCGACATGTGGCGGACGACGCTCATGTCGTGACTAATGAAGAGATAGGTCAAGCCCAGCTCATCCTGCAACCGACGCATCAGGTTCAAAACCTGCGCCTGCACCGACACGTCCAGCGCCGAAGTCGGCTCGTCGCAGACGAGGAATTCAGGCTCGCTCGCCAATGCGCGGGCAATCGAGATGCGCTGGCGCTGGCCGCCCGAAAATTCATGCGGGAATTTTTCGCCGTCCGACGGCGAAAGCCCGACCGTGCGCAAAAGTTCCTCCACACGCTCGGTCACTTCGGCGGCAGTGTTGCGCAGCTTCAGTTCACGCAGCGGCTCGGCGATGATGTTCTTCACCCGCCAGCGCGGATTGAGCGAGGCATAGGGATCCTGAAAAATCATCTGCGCTGAAAGCGGCTTGCCGCTCTTGCCCGGCGCAAAGCGCATTTCGCCGCTCGTCGCACGATGCAAACCGGTGACGAGACGGGCAACAGTGGATTTTCCGCAGCCGCTTTCACCGACGATGCTCAGACAGCCGCCCGCAGGCACCGTGAAGCTGATATCGTTGACGGCTTGCAGATATTGCCGGGGCTTGCGTTCAACCACCCGGTTGAGCCATGGCGCCGACACGTCGAAGGTTTTGACCAGTCGATTAACGGTAAGGGCCGGAGCTTTTTGCAACGGTTTCGTCATGCGGTGCCTCCCGCGTTCAGCCAGCAGGCGCTGGCGGTCTGGTCGGAGAATACGAGTTCCGGGCGCTCGCGCAGGCAGCGCGGCCCCGCCATCTTGCAGCGTGGATTGAAGGCGCAGCCCTGGGGGATCGCATCGAGACGCGGCATGGAACCGTCAATCTGGTTAAGCTTCTCGACCCGTGCGCCAAGCGACGGGATCGAGGCCATCAACCCTTGCGTATAGGGATGACGCGGCTGGTGCAGCACCTGCGCCACCGGCCCGATCTCGATCAGCCGCCCGGCATACATGACCGCGATGCGGTCAGCCGCCTCGGCGATCACACCCATGTCGTGAGTGACGAGCATGACGGCGGTGTGCTTTTCCTTGCACAATTTGCGCAGGAGCGAGATGATCTGCGCCTGGATCGACACATCGAGCGCCGTGGTCGGTTCGTCGGCGATGACAAGCTTCGGCGAAGCGGCGAGCGCAAGCGCAATCACTACACGCTGGCGCATGCCGCCGGAGAACTGGTGCGGATATTGGTTGACCCGCTCTTCCGGTGAGGGAATGCCAACATCGCGCAGCAATTGCACGGCGCGGGCGCGGGCTTCCGCCTTGCCGAGCCCCAGATGCCGCCGGATTGTTTCAACAAGCTGCGCACCCACCGTAAACAGCGGATTGAGCGAGGTGAGCGGGTCCTGGAAAATGGCTCCGATTTCGCGCCCGCGGATTTTTTCCATGGCGCGATCATCAAGCGTGTCGATGCGCGTTTTGCCAAGCCAGACCTCGCCGCCGGCAATATGGCCGGGCGCTTCGAGCAAGCCCTGAATGGCGAGGCCTGTCATGGACTTGCCTGCACCGGATTCACCGACCACGCCGAGGATTTCACCCGGGCGGATCGACAGGCTGACATCCGACAGCGCGGTTACCGTGCCACGACGGCCCGGGAAATCCACGCGCAGATTGCGTACCTCAACGACTGGTTCTTGCATGTCACCCATTTTCATTTTCCTCTATAGGATAGCTGGGTGGGAAGATTTCGCTGACCGGAGGGTTGTTCCAGCTCCGTTCAGGATATTTGGCGATCAGCCCGTCATATTGCGCCTGCGCCTGATCACGGGCCTTCTGCATGTCGAAACCAGCCAATTGGCGGTTCACCATGGAGACGCGACCGTCAACAAAAACGGCTTCCGTGATCTTGCCCGAACCGCCTGTGACGATGGTGGTAATCGGATCGATGGATGGCGCCATGAAGACGTCATCGAGACGGAAAACCGCAATATCGGCCCGGGCACCCGGTGACAGATGGCCGAGATCAGAACGCCCCAGCGCCTTTGCACCGCCGATTGTCGCGGCATCGAACAGGTCTTTGGCGCGCAGACGATCCGGTGCGCCATCAGCCACACGACCGGTGATGAGACCGGCCAGCAGGTTCATCAGCATGTCAGGCGGCGTCGTATCCGTGCCCATGGCAATGTTGATCCCGCGCTCGCGGCAGTCGGAGAACGACTTGAGGATCGAACCGCCACGGCCTGAAACCAGCGGGCAATGGACGATGGAAACGCCATGTTCCGCATAAAGCCCCAGATCTTCGTCGGTGGCGTTGGTGGCATGCGGCGCAATGAGACGGTCGCTCAGCAGGCCGTTTTTGGCAAGCCAGACCGGCGCGGTCGAACCATGCAGTACCCGCACCGTATCGACTTCCATCGCGCCCTGCGCCATGTGCAGGCGGAACTTGCAGCCCAGATCGCGCGCGGCGGCATCGGTACGCTGGATCAATCCGAGCGTCGAAGTCTCGACGCGATCCGGCGCCAGCATGCCGCGCACCAGATCGCCATGACGGCCATTCTGGCGTTCGATATAGGCAATGGCGTCCTTCAACCCTTGAAAACCGCGTTCCTCGTCGAAGACCGGCACCATCTTGCCCGGTGCTTCCAGCACCATGCCGCCTGAACGGTAGGCGGGGCTGAGATAGACGCGCAGGCCGAGATCGCCTGCGGCTTCCGCAGCAGCATCGAACTCGGCAACTGTTTCGCCCCATTCACGGTAAAACAGCGAGGCAATCGGCGCGGCAGTGGTGATGCCGTTCAGCAAAAGTTGGCCGAAAGCAAACCGCTTCTGGAAGGCAAGCTCTTCCTCCCTATACATTTCATAGGGGCCAGCCTCGACGTAAGAGCGCGGCCAGACGCGGCCCTTGGCCCAACCGGGATGATGGTCGATGCCAAGGATAGTGGTGTCGAGATCGGACAATGCGTCGAGGTCGATCAGGCCGGGGCTGATCAGCGCATTGCCGAAATCGATGCGGCGAGCCACCTCGCCGGAAAAACCATGTCCGACGAACAGGATTTCGCCATTCTCGAAGACGACCTCGCCATTGCGGAGAAGCCGGTGGCTACCGTCCTTGTGCCCGACCACCCAGCTTGCGGTGATCAGGGTGCGGCCTTCCGGCCTCGATCCAAGCGGAAGGGTTTCCAATGCCTTGTTCATCATGGCATCTCCACCACGGCAACGCCCTGACGGGCCGTAACGCGACCGCCCTTGACCACCAGCGGACGCGGGGCGACATCCACCACCGCGTGGGCCAGCGTCTCGCCGGTCAGAAGGGTGAAATCGGCATTGCAGCCGACGTTCAGCCCGTAATTTTCAAGTCGCATGACATCCGCGCCGCCCTGCGAAACAATGTACAGCAGATGCTCCAGATCGTGATCGGAGCGCACGCCGTTCTTCATGCCGATAATCTTGGCGCGGTCGAGCATATCCGGCTGGCCCCATGGACCCCATGTATCGCGAATACCGTCGCAGCCGCCGCCGATGCGCACGCCTGCTTCCTTGAGCCGCTTGATCGACGGCACCGTGGCCGAAGGCGCGCCGGTGGTGAGGATGGCAACATCGAGAAGAGCAAGCTGTTCGATCAATTGACCGACGCGCAGATAGTCATTCATGCCAAGCGCAAAGGCGTGGCTGATCGCCACCTTGCCTTCCATGCCATTGGCGCGGATGCGCTCGAAAATAAGCTCCATCGTGAAAGCGCCGAGATCACCCGTTTCATGCAGGTGAATATCGATCGGGACGCCATGCTTGGTGGCAAGGGCGAACAGGATATCGAGCTGGCCCTTCGGATCACGGTCGATGCCGCACGGATCGATGCCGCCCAGCACTTCGCAGCCCTGCCCGAGCGCCTCATCCAGCAGCTCCTTCGTGCCCGGCATGACCATCAGGCCCGATTGTGGGAAGGCCACGATTTCAATATCGATGATGCCCTTCAGCTTTTCCCGCGTTTCCCACAAGCCTTCAACCAGCGACAGGCCGTGGGTCGGATCGATATCCACGTGACTGCGGATATGCGTGCTGCCATGCGCGACCAGACCGATGGCGTGGCGCATCGACTGGCGATGCGGATCAATGCCGATTTCCAGCCGATGCTCGCGTTCGAAGTCGATGCGCTCGCGCAGGATCGCAGCACGATTGTTGACATGCCAGGGCATGCCCCAGGTGGTCTTGTCGAGATGGGTATGCGCATCGATCAGGCCGGGTGCGACGATGGCGTTGCCGCCATCTTCCACAGCCATTCCCGGCTCTGCTTCAAACTGTCCGAAACCGGCAATCTTTCCGTCTCTGATGAGGATATCGCAGGTTTCACCTGCCATCGGGCGGACGTTGCGGAGCAAAAGATTGTTCATAAGACTTACCTCAGTTTCGGATTGAGAGCATCGCGCAGCCAGTCGCCAAGCATGTTGACGGCCACGACCAGCAGGCAGAGCTGAATGACGGGGAAAAGCACGATCCACCATGAACCCGAGAACAGGAACTGGTTGCCGATGCGGATCAGTGTTCCGAGCGATGGCTGGCTCGGCGGCATGCCGATACCGAGAAACGAGAGCGTCGCTTCGGTGAGAATGGCCATGCCGAAATTGAGCGTCGCCGCCACCATGATCGGCGTCAGCGTATTGGGCAGGATATGTTTCGCCATAATGCGCCGCGCTGGCACGCCGATCAGTCGCGCTGCCGACACATAATCCTTGCCGCTTTCGACAATGGCCTGCGCGCGCACCGTGCGGGCATATTGCACCCATGCTGAAAGCGCGATCGCCAGAATAAGAACCGCAGAAGCGCCAATTTCGCGCAGGCTGACGGGCAGCATCTGGCGCACGACGGTTGAGACCAGAATGGCAACCAGAATGGTCGGGATCGACAGGGTAATGTCGCCGAAGCGCATCAGAAGATTGTCGATGAAACCGCCGAAATAGCCGGACACAAGCCCCGCGCTCATGCCGATCACAAGCGAGAGAACCACCGAGGCGATGCCGATGACGATGGAGATGCGCGTGCCATAGAGAATAGCCG
Source organism: Hyphomicrobiales bacterium (assembly GCA_900473915.1). GTDB lineage: Bacteria > Pseudomonadota > Alphaproteobacteria > Rhizobiales > Rhizobiaceae > Brucella. The sequence continues at coordinate 231,127 of UCNG01000014.1, forward strand.
ACAGCATGTCGCGACCCTGCGTATCGGTGCCGAGAAGATACGGCCATTCACCGCCCTCCTCCCATACCGGCGGCAGTTCTGCCTTCCACATATCGAGCGCAGCGCCGTCATAAGGGTTTTGCGGCGCGATCAGCGGCGCGAAAAGGGCCGTGAGGATAAGGAGGGCCAGAAGTGCTGCACTGAACATGGCCGTCTTGCTATGCGTGAAAGACCACCAGAGATCGCTTTTACGAATGCGCTGAAAAAGCGACTGCCGCACGATGGGTGTGGCCTGTGAGGTTTGGGTGCTCATCGATATGGACTCCCCGTTGGATCAGCGAGCAGTGCGCAAGCGGGGATCGATTACCGCATAGGCAATGTCCACCAGCGTGTTGAGCACGACGAAGATAAAGGAAATGATGCAGAGATAGGCCGCCATCACCGGAATATCGAGGAAGGTGACAGCCTGAATAAACAGCATGCCCATGCCCGGCCACTGGAACACGGTCTCGGTGATCAGTGCGAAGGCGATCAGCGAGCCGACATTCATGGCGGTCATCGTTACGACCGGCATCAGGCAGTTGCGCAGCGCATGGCGGAAATAGATGCGCCAGCGCGGAATGCCGCGAGCGCGGGCGAATTTGACATAATCGGACCGCAGCACTTCCAGCATTTCGGCACGCACGAGACGCATGACCAGCGTGACCTGATAAAGCGAAAGCGCAATGGAAGGCAGCAGGATCGCGGCGCGTCCCGAAGGCGTCAGCAGGCCCGTTGACCACCAGCCAAGCTGGACCACGTCACCGCGCCCGAAGGCCGGGAACCAGCCGAGCGAGACTGAAAAGACCAGGATCAGCAGAATGCCGACCACGAAACTCGGCAGCGAGACACCGACAATGGAGAGGAATTGCAATCCCTCCGTATACCATTTGCCGCGCTTGATTGCTGTCAGCACGCCCAATGGCAGACCAACCAGCAGCGAAATCAGCGTGGCGACTAGCACCAGTTCCAGCGTCGCGGGAAAGCGTTCGCCGATCAGGCCCAGCACGTCCTGGCCGTTTCGGTAGGATATGCCGAAATTGCCTTGCGCCGCATTGACCACGAAACGGGTATATTGCGTCATCAGGCCATCGTTGAGGCCAAGGCGCTCGCGCAGATTATCGCGGTCGGCCTGCGTCATCTGTTCGTTGGCCATCATTTCGACAGGGTCGCCCGCCAGCCGGAAAATCAGAAAGGCAAGCAAAGCGACGGCCAACATCACCATAACGGCGTTTGCCAGGCGCTTAATGATAAAAACCAGCATTGGGGTTCCCTCGGTAACAGCAGGGCGCTCCGGGAGATTGGATTCCCCCGGAGCATCATGATTAAATTATTCGGCGAACTGCGTCAGCCAGTGACGCGGCTTGTTGTCCGGCAACTGCACGATCTGGTCGATCTTCTTCGACATGACCCACGCCATCGGCTGCTGGTGCAGAGGCAGCATCACGATTTCGTCTTTCACCACTTTCAGCGCTTGCGTCTCCAACGCCAGGCGCTTGGTGCGATCCATTTCGGTCGAAGCCTGCTCGGTCAGCTTGTCGATCTCGGGATAGCTCCAGCCACCCCAGTTGAACACGCCTGCCTTCTCCGTTCTGGTTGCCATCATCTGCAACAGGATCGAATAGCTGTCGAGCATCGGCTCCGTTGCCCAGCCGATCAGATAGACGTCAGCCTTGCCTTCCGTACGCTTCGGGGTCTGCGCGGCCACTGGCGCGATATCAAGCTGCGGCTTGAAACCGCCGCGGCTCATCATGTTGGCGAGACCCTGGCAGAGTTCTTCCTCGTTCACATAGGCGTCGGTCGTGCAGACCAGCGTGAAGGGGAAGTCGGTAGCTCCGGCTTCGGCCAGAAGCTTCTTTGACAGTTCCGGATCGTATTTCAACGTCGTGTCGAGTTCAGGCGTGTAGCCCGGAATTTCCGGTGCAACCACCGCGCCTGCCGTGCGCGACTTGCCGCGCATGATGCGCTTCTGGATCAGGTCACGGTCGAGAGCATGAGCAAAAGCCTGACGCACGCGCAGATCGTTGAACTTGTTTTCCGAACCGTTGGCAAGCTTCGGCTTGCGATTGAAACCGATCATGACGGTGCGCAGATCGGTACGCTCCATCACATTCAGTTCCGGCTGAGCCTGGAGGCGCGGCAAATCCTGCGACGGCGCATTTTCCGTGAAATTAATCTCGCCCGACAGAAGCGCTGCCACACGTGTCGCCGCCGAAACGATTGGTGTGAACTCGATGCGATCGATATTCGACTTCGACTTGTCCCACCAGTCCGCGTTTTTCACCAGCACCGTCTTGGAATCCGGCGTGCGGCTTTCCAGCTTGAACGGTCCAGTGCCGTTGGTGTGATAAGTGGCGTAACCTTCGATTTTGGCGCCGACGTCGGTCGGTTTTTCCGAATTGTTGGCCTTGAGCCATCCGGCATCGAAAATATGAATGTTGGTCAGATCGTTGAGCAGCAGCGGATAGGGGCCGCTCAGCTCGATATCGACAGTGTAATCGTCCACTTTCTGGGACGACTTATACGCGGGCAGATTGCCGCGCAGCGGCGAAACCGGATCGCTGACACGCTTCAGTGAAGCAAGCACGTCATCGGCCGTGAATTCCGCGCCATCGTGGAATTTTACGCCCTTGCGCAGGTGAAAACGCCAGACCGTCTCGGAAACATTTTCCCAGGATTCGGCCAGTGCCGGTTCGATCTTCAGGTTGGCGTCATACCGCACCAGACCTTCATAAACGTGATTAAGGAAAGCCAGCGTGTAGCTGTCGCCGTAAGAATAGGGATCGAGCGAGTAAATATCATGTGCCGCCCCCCATTTCAGCGTTGCAGCCTGTACCGGTGAGGTCAAGCCCGTCAGGCCAGCCAACAGCGTGGCCGCAAGGCCCAGTTTTTTAAACATTGATTTGCTCCGCTTCTGGAAATTTGCGCCCCTTTTTCGGGGTCTGTTTTCATTTATCGCCGCAACCATCGCTCGCGCGGCGATTTCGGTGGTTCGCGCCCTTTCGGCGCGCATCAAAATTGAGTGTGATTTCCTCCCTCCAATATGGCCCCGCCTTTCCGGCTTCTTCCTCGGCCATGGGAACAGTATGTCTATTGGTCAAAAGTTGTCAACTCGATTGTTGACAATATTATTATATTTGCGCGTCCGGCATGTCGACAAACAGAGCCGTGGAGAATATCGGTTTATTCCGACTTCCATACCGGATAGCTTGGCGAAAATATCTCTTCGACCAGCGGGTGTTGCCAGCTCCTGTCGGGATATTTGGCGATCAGTCCTTCATATTGCCGCTGCGCCCGTTCCCGCGCAGCCGCCATGTCGATTCCGGCAACCTTGCCGTCCAGCATGGACAAGCGCCCATCGACAAACACCGCCTTTGTGACCTTGCCGGAACCGCCAACCACCAGCGTCGTGATGGGATCGACACTCGGCGTCATGTAAAGATCATTGAGGCGGAAGACGGCAATATCCGCCTTTGTGCCTGCTGAAAGCCTTCCAATGTCCTGGCGTCCTAGCGCTTTAGCCCCGCCCAGCGTGGCCGCATCGAACAGGTCTTTCGAGAAAACCGCATCTGACGCTTTTTCGCCGATACGGCAGGCGATCAATCCCACGAGCATATTCATCAACATATCGGGCGGCGCCGTGTCGGTGGCCATACCGATATTGATGCCGAGTTTGCGACAGGAAGCAAAGGATTGCAGGATGCTGCCCATCCTCGCTGAAACCAGCGGTGAATGCGCAATGGAAACACCGTGCTGCGCATAAAGCTGCAAGTCCTGCGCCGAAGCATAGGTTCCGTGCGGCGCATAGAGCCTTTCGCTCATCAGCCCGTTATCCGCCAGCCATTGCGGCCCGGAAACACCATGCAGCTTGTGCATGGTATCCAGTTCCAGCTTGCCCTGCGCCATATGAATCCGAACCCGGCAGTCGAGATCGCGTGCTGCCGCCATGGTGCGTTGCAACAAGGGCAATGTGCAGGTTTCGACACGGTCGGGCGCGAGCAGCCCGTTGACCAGCCCGCCATGACGACCGTGATTGCGCCCGATAAAATCGATGGCGTCAGCGAGACCCTGAAGTCCGCGCTCTTCATCGAACATCGGCTCTATGCGCCCCGGTTCCTCCAATATCATGCCGCCGGAGCGATAGGCAGGGCTAAGAAAAACACGCAAGCCAAGATCGCCTGCCGAGTCTGCCGCCGCCTCGAACTCCGCCACCGTTTCCGCCCATTCTCGATAATAGAGCGATGCGATGGGAGCGGCTGACGTAATGCCGTTCAACAAAAGAAGGCCGAAGCCGAAACGCTTCTGGAATGCCAGTTCCTCTTCCGAATACATTTCATACGGCCCGCGCTCCACATAGGAACGCGGCCAGATGCGCCCCTTCGCCCAGCCCGGCTGGTTGTCATGAACCAGCAGATATGTGTCGAGATCCGACAATGCATCAAGGTCGATCAAACCGGGGCTGACCAGTGCCGCGCCAAAATCGATGCGCCGCGCCACCTCGCCTTCGAAATGCGGCCCGGCATAAAGCACCTGATTGCCTTCGATGACGATCTCGCCGTTGGGAATGAGCCAATGCCCCTCGTCGCGCCAGGCAAGCACCCATTCCGCCGTCAGGAGGGTCCGCCCCTCTGGCCGCTCGCCCAAAACAAGTTCATGCGCCAGTTCAGGCTTCATCGCATATCTCCGCGTTGCATATCAAAAGAGCGTTTCACCGGAATGAAACGCCCCATTTGTTAACCTACTGAAAATATGAGATTATTCCGCCATCATCGTGTGCCAGTGGCGCGGCTTGTTATCGGCGCGGAAGTCCACGCTTTGGACCTTATCAAGCATGCCCCATGCAATAGGCTGCTGGTGGAGCGGAATCAGGATCGCGTTGTCCTTGGCGATCTTCAATGCCTGTTCTTCCAGCGCAAGACGCTTGGTGGTGTCGGCTTCCTGCGCAGCCTTCTTCACCAGCTCATCGAGTTCTGGATAGGACCACCCGCCATAGTTGGAAACCCCGGTCGAGCCGCTGCGCGTGGAGAGAACCTGCGAAAGTAGCGAATAGGCATCGAGCGTCGGTTCGTTGGCCCAGCTCAGGTTGAACATATCGGCCTTGCCATTGGTCCGCTTCGGCTGCTGCACTGCACGCGGGCCCATATCGATGGTCGGCGCGAAACCGGCACGCTTCAGCATGTTCGCAATGCCCGAGCAGATATCTTCCTCGTTGATGCTCTCGTCATTCATGCACAGATAGTTGAAGGCCAGCCCCTTCTGTCCGGCTTCTTCAAGCAGCTTCTGGGCCTGCTTGGGATCGGCTGGCTGATAGGTGTCGAGCGATTTGGCATAACCAGCGATTTCCGGTGCTATGAGCGAACCGGAAGGCCGGGCCAGACCGCGCATGATCTTCTTGTTGATGAGATCGCGGTCGAGGCTTGCTTCCACAGCCTGACGAACGCGAACGTCCAGGAACGGGTTCGGGCGCCCATCCTCAAGTTTTTCCTTACCGTTGAAACCAATGAAGACCGTGCGCAACTCGGTACGCTTGCTCACCTTGATACCCGGTGAGGATTCCAGCCTTGGAAGATCCTGAATAGGAGCGGAATCGACCAAATCTATTTCGTTGGAAAGCAATGCGGCAACGCGGGTTGCAGCAGAGGAGATTGGAACATACTCGATACGGTCGAGATTATGTTTCTTCTCATCCCACCACTGGTCGTTGACCAGCAGAACCGTCTTTGAATCCGGGACACGGCTGTCGAGCTTGAACGGGCCGGTGCCGTTGGTGTTGTGGGTGGCATAGTTTTCGGTTTTGGAGGCAATATCGGTCGGCTTTTCGGCATTGTTGTCCTTGAGCCATTTCGCATTGAACATGAAGATATTGGTCATATCGTTCAGGAACAATGCGGTTGGCGCCGAAACCTCGATATCGACTGTGAAGTCATCGACTTTCTTGACACCGACATAGAGCGGAATGTTGCCGCGCAGGGGCGAGGTCGGGTCTGACACGCGGTTCATCGAGGCGACCACATCGTCAGCGGTGAAGTCCGCTCCGTTATGGAACTTCACGCCTTTGCGCAAGGTGAAGCGCCAGTACTTGTTGTCAATGAGCTTCCATTCGGTGGCTAGCGCCGGCTCGATCTCGAAATTGGGGCCGTAGCGGATCAATCCCTCGTAAATATGGTTCAGAAAAGCGAGATTGGACGTCGAAGGAACCGAATCCGGATCAAGGGAGTAGATGTCCGCGCGGCTGCCCCAGCGCAATGTCGCAGCACCTGCCGATGAGACCGCGAGTGGAGCGGCAATAGCCGCTGCGGTCAATGCTGATATGAGAAATCTGTTAAGACGCGTCATGCTTTTTTCCCCTCGCGGATGATGAGCCCTACCGGCCTTTTTGGGTCCGATTTTTTGTTAGTATCGTAATCGCTTATGTTATTGTCAACGATATTGTTGGCAATTATGATTCAAAACATCGACAGTTCAATGTTGAACATGCGCGAACCGCGCAATTCAAAACAATAAGGGAATGGAAATGGGTGGACTTCTTTTACTGCACGGTACAATCGTCACCGTCGATGAAGGCCGACGGATTGTCGAGGATGGCGGTCTGGCGATCGAAAACGACAGGATCGTTGATATCGGTACCGCAGAAGAACTCCACGCCCGACATGCCGGAAAAAAAGTAATCGACTGCACGGGAAAACTGATCATCCCCGGGCTGATTGATGCCCACGGGCATGCGGGTCATGCCTTGATCCGCAGCATTGGTGCCGACACCAATTCGCTGTGGATGCGGATCGTCACGCCAACCTACTATCACTATGTCACGCGAGACTACTGGTACGCAGATGGTCTCGTTTCCGGCCTCGAAAGACTATGCGCGGGCGTAACGACGTCTGCCAGCATCATCACCTCCATGCCGCGCAGCGACGATCCGGCCTTCGCAATCAATCATGCCCGTGCCTATTCGGAACTCGGCTTGCGGGAGATCATCTGCGTGGGCCCTGCCGGCCTGCCATGGCCGCAATCGGTTACACGCTGGGAAAGCGGCAAGCCGGAGCGGCACAGCGTTTCCTTCGAGGAGATGATCGAGGGTGCAGAGGCCGTTATCGAAAGCCTGAACGGAACTGCCAACGGACGCATCAAGGTGTTTCTGACTCCATTCACCATCGTCCCCTCGGTTGAGCCGTCGAATGCCTCGACGCCGGACTTCGCCGTAAACCTGACCAAGGACGACCGGATGCAGGCGCGGCGCATCCGCGAAACAGCCCGCAAATGGGGCGTGCGCATTCATTCCGATGCCTTCGCCGGACAGATCCGCATGGCATGGCAGGACAAGGAGAATGCCCTGCTCGGGCCTGACGTTCACCTCCAGCATTGCTGGGGCATTTCGCATGAGGAAATAGATATTCTCGCAGAAACAGGCACGCATGTCACTCATGCCCCTCCCGGTCGGTCTACGCCGATCATGCAGATGATGGCGCGCGGCGTACCGGTCGCCATTACTTCGGACGGCGCCGCTCCCAGCCGCCATTTCGACATGCTGCAGATCGCACGCATTGCCCAGTCGACGCAGCATATCCTGCACAATCACGACCGCTATCTCCTGCCACCGGGCAAGGTCTTCGAAATGATCACTATCGACGCGGCGCGCGCGATTGGCATGGATCACGAGATTGGCTCTCTCGAAAAGGGCAAGAAAGCCGATATCGCCATCATCGATATGCGCAAGCCCCATCTGACGCCGAACTGGATGCCCGTCCACCGGCTGATCCATCAGGTGCTGGGCAGCGATGTGGATACCGTTATCGTGGATGGGAAAATTCTCATGGAGGACGGCAAGGTGCTGACCGCCAATATGCATGAAGCGCTGGCTTTCGGCGAAGCAGAGGCGCGTGCACTGGTGATGAGAGCGGGCTTGCAAAACCATATGCATGATCCCGCTTGGGGCCAACTGCAACGAACCTTTCGCGAGCCTGTAAACCTGCCCTCATTGCCTGAAGTCGGGCAATAGCTGACATACTTCAGCGCGCCGCTGGCGCATTTCCAGCAAAAGTGTGAAACGGCTTTGCGCTGGAAATGCGACAAAACAAATAGTTGGAGCGGCGCCAATCCTTTCCGAGAAAGGGTTCTGTCGCAAATTTTTCTGCGCCGGTATGCTACGAGTTCGACAAAGGCCTGGAAAGACGAGCAGTTGTCACCGGCGAACTGGTTCTTGCGGATCATGGGAGCCGCTTCGATCATCCGGATAGGGAAACTCCAGGCCAACTATCTTTCCCGCAGCGCTTCACGCGCCCTGTTGAACGGCTTGATAAGATAATCCATAACGGTCTTGCTACCCGTATGTATATCGACAGTGGCGACCATGCCGGGCACGATTGGAAAGCGCTCGCCACTTTTATTGAAAAGCGCGTCTGTTTCGGTTTTTATGAAAACACGATAATAGAACTCTTCCGGTTTAACTTCGTCCTGAATTGTGTCCGGTGAAATACTGACAACTTTCCCTTTCAAGCTACCATATATAGCATAATCATAAGCCGTTACCTTGACCGTTGCTGGCTGGTCAGGATGAATATAGGCAATGTCGCGCGGTGAGATGCGAGCCTCGATAAGAAGCTGTTCATCGAGCGGGACAATGATCATCAACTTGCCGTTGGGAGGAACGACGCCGCCTATTGTCGAGACTTCGATGTTCTTCACGATGCCACGGACAGGAGACCGCAGTGTCAGTCGCGCGAGCGCGTCTGCACGGCCCCGGATCACAGAAGAGAGCGATTCAACGTCGGCGTTGGCTTTTGCAAGTTCCTCGCGCGCCTTGACGATATAGTCGGATTGGATCTCCGTTTCCTTGAGTTGAAGCTCGACAAGCTGCCGCTTCAGCCGGATGACTTCCACATTGCTGGCAGCCCCCATCTTGGTCAGGGACTGGCTGATCGCGAGTTCGTCCTGCGCAAGCTTTTTAGACTCCGTAAGCCAATCGAGCGACTCCTTGAGGCTGCGTTTGCGCGCTTCATATAACCGGGTCTCGGATGCCTTGAGCGAGGGAAATGCATCCAGTTCGTCAGGAAACCCCAGTTCGCTCCCATTGACTTCCGCTGTCAGACGAGCCGAACTGGCCAGCGCGGCGCGGTATTTGGCGGAACTTTCCTGAACCGTCGCTTCAGTGACTGTCGGATCGAGCTGAGCCAGTATCTTGCCCGGTTCGACGACATCGTCCTGGCGAACATAAAGCTTTGCAAGAACACCGCCTTCCAGCGATTGGATCACTTGCTCTTGCGATGTCGGAACTACCTTGCCGGTGCCGGTAGACACCTCATCAAGCATCGCCAGATAAGCCCAGACCAGCAGAACCGCGAAAAACAAGAATACAAGCCGAACAAAACGCTTCGAACGTTTCAGGCGTGCCCCGTCGGCACTTCCATTCACCCAGTCGCCGAAATCTTCGCCAAGGGCCGCCATGTTCCTTTCCTCCGGCTAGCGCATCCCCCAGAAGTTTCCGGAACAAGATGCGCGTTAAAACAAAAGACAGAGCTTTCGATGACCTATGCTTTTTTGGGGGCTTCGACCTTGCTTACGCCAAGCAGGGTTTGCAGCCCGCGTTCTTTCGCGTCATCGAGTACGATCTGTCCGTTCTCGACGACGATAAGCCGATCGACCAGTTCAAGCACCCGCGTGCGATGTGTCGCGATGACCACCGTGCGCCCCGCGCTCCACTGTGCGAATTGCTGGATGAAATGGCGCTCGGTTGCCTCATCCATTGTGGATGTCGGCTCATCGAGCAGCACAACCGAAGGGTCGCGGATCAGCAGACGCGCCAGCAATATCGCCTGCTTCTGACCGCCCGAAAGACCGCTTCCGCCTTCCTGAACAAGATGTTCCAGCCCTTGCGGCAGTTTGCGGATGAAGCCATCAGCTCCGACCATGGCAAGAACACGCTGAATCTCATCGTCGGAAGCGTCTGGCGCGCCCATCGTGATATTGTCGCGCAGCGTACCGAAGAACAGACGCGAATTCTGTGTCAGAAGACCGACATCGCGTCGTACGTCCGCCGGGTCAATCTGCGGCAAGGAAAGCTCGTCCAGCAGAACCTCTCCGTCACTTGCATCCAGAAGCCCCGACAAGGCGAGCAGGAGTGTGGACTTGCCTGCCCCATTTCGCCCGAGAAGCGCGATCCGTTCCCCGTGTTCGATCTTGAGATCGCGCACCAGCAGCGCGGGAGGCGAGTTTTCATCGCCATAGCGGAAGAGCGCATTCTTCAGAAGATACGAGCCCTTGATATGCGGGCAGTGAATCCGGGTTTCGCTGTCGGGATGGTCGACCGGCATCTGCATAAGTCGGTCGAGGCCCTGTTTCGCGATCCTCGCGTGCTGCAAACGCCCGGCAATCTGGGTAAACTGCGCCATCGGCGCCAGCATGCGCGAGCCAAGAATGGACGCGCCCACAAGCGCACCGGTGGTTATGTCACCGCTGATGACCATTGGCGCACCGATGAAAACCGTGAGCGCGTAAACGCCGGTTTGCACATTCTGAGTCCAAACGCTTAATCCGTTTGTGACCGAGCGAAGCCTGATCTGCGCCTCGCCCGTAACAGCATTGAAATGGTTCCACTGCTGCTGGAAGCGATCCTCTGCCTGCAGGCTTTTAATGTCCTCTATGCCCTGCACTGTTTCCACCAGCATGGCGTTTCGCAAGGATGACTCGCGCATGGCCTCATTGGCGTGCTGGCGCAGGCGCCGTTGCAGAAAGACACCGGGCAAGATCAGGGCTGCGATCGCGGCCAGCGGGATAAAGACCAACGGCCCGGCCAGCCACCAGAACAGCACCAGAAACAAAAGGAAAAACGGCAGATCGGCAATCGCAGCAACGGTCGTTGAGGTCAACAATTCACGCACCTGTTCAATATCGCGCAACTGCGCGATGAAAGAACCCGTGGAGGTTGGGCGGGCACGGTTTCGCACCCGCAGCGCGTGACCGAAAACGACATCTGACATTTGCAGGTCGGTGCGCTTCCCAAGCATGTCGATGATGCCCATCCGCGCGCGACGCATCATGAAATCGAAGCAGATCGCCAGCACGACACCGCTGAACAGCACATATAGCGTATTGAACGACTGCGCCGGGATCACCCGGTCATAGACCTGCATCGAGAAAATGATGCCCGTCAGCCCAAGTACATTGGCGATCAGCGAAGCGACCAGCACATGGCTGTAGGACCCAAGATCATGAAAGATGATCCGCCTTAGCCAATTTTTCTCGAAAGGCTTGATATAAGCATCGACGCGCGCATCAGGAACGGTCCGCGCCGGACGAGCCAGCAACACATGACGGGTTTGCGCCGCAAGCTCATCGAGGGGAAATGCATGTTCCAGCCCCTGTTCGCCGCTCAGCCAGACACCAGCCTCCCGGTCCTTTGAAATCTTGTGAACGACGGCCAATTGCCCGTCCGTCAATTCAAGAATGAAAGGCACATGCCAGTTTGAAAGACTGATGCTTTGTGGATCGACCAGCTTGATGCCAAGCCCCATGCGGCGGGCCATCGCGTGAAGCTTCATCTGGTCGGTGGTTTTGGGGTCTACGGAAGCGGCGGCGAGTTTTACCCCATGAACAGAAAGCGGAAGTCGGTAATATTGTGCAACGAGCCGCAAGGCTTCCAGCCAGCGTTCCTGACGAAACTCTGGCTCCTGCGCGTGTTCTGCTGGCTCAAAGGTCAAGACTGACCCCATTTCGGGAGGGATTTCGCCGTGTTTCATAGGTTGACCACGCCTCCTCGCACCATCGCCGGATTGATGCCGAACTCGCGACGTATCTTACCGGAATTATAAAGGCAGCTTACGTTGAGCCGTCGCAGGTCATGGACCGTATTGGCTATTTGGAACCGCGATTCATGCAATTCCTGCTCCGCATTGAGCAGGTCCAGAAGTGTTCGGGTGCCCAGTTCCAGATATTGTTCGCGATAAAGATCGCGCGTTTTGACCATCATGTCGGCGCGCGATTCCAGTGTTCCCATCAATCGGCCCAATGTACCAATCTGGCTTCTCGCCTCCATGAGATTGCGCTCAATATCGTAGCGGGCGGTACTGATGGCCGCTTCTGCCGACTGGAGCGCATAGGCGGCGGCTCTCTTGCGCGCAGCCGTCTGGCCGCCGTTGTAAAGGTTCGACGAAACATTCAAACCTACGGAATATTCCGGCTGACGGTCATTGCTTCTTGTATCGTCCCGCGACGCGTTGAGATCGTATCCGGTCATCGCCTCAAGGGATACGGTCGGCAGAGCCTCGGCGCGGCTGGCTGCCAGTTGCGCCTCAGCCTCCTCCTTCTCTGCCTTGGCCTGCAGCATTGCAGGCACTTCTTCCCAGTCCGGGGTTGCCGCTTCACAGGCTTTGCCGAGCCATCCGGGTTCACCGGAAACGGGGTTCGGAGAACCGCCACCAATCAAAGCGCCGAGAGCTACCTGCCAGCGGCTCAGTTCGGATTGATATTGCAACTGCGTAGCCAGCGCGGACTCGACGCGCGCATCGGCTTGCACCTTGTCGGACATGGTGCTCGCCCCCTTGTCCGTACGTTGATTGACGAGGCCGGCAATGACTTTAACTCCTGCCACCTGTTCCTGCGCCAGCGCCGAAAGCCTTTTGTAGCGCTGCACCTCGACAACGGCGTTCGCAGTATCACGCGATAGATCATCGATAGCGAGAAGGAGGCGAGCATTGCTTATACCCTTCACGGCCCGTTCAATCTCGACCGAACTGGAAACCTTGCCGAAATCGTAAAGCATCTGCGATGCCGAAACATTGAAATTCGGCCGCCAGCCCTCCCGATTGCTACTCTGATAACCGGAAGCAACACCCGCATTGAGCTTGGGATAATAACCTGCCTGTGCAGCCCGAATGCGTTCTTCGGCCTGATAAATCCGGCCTGTCGCCTCGTCCACTGCAGGATGCCATCCGATGGCACGCCGAACGGCGGTTTCCATCGTCAGGGACCCGTTGGAGGCTTGCATCCGGGACGCATCCTTTCGAGCCGGACTGCCCCCGTCAACAGCAGGACCTGGGGGAACGGAACGCGCTGTTGACAGGGGCTGGGGAGCCTCGATTTTCTTTGTCGGCCGTGCAGAAAGCTTGTTTTCCCGGGCTGGGTCAATTGCAGTGGTCTGACATGCAGCCAGAAGGCATGAACTGAGCAATATGATCGGTGAATGATTTAAGACCCGGTTTTTGCGCATCTAATATCCGTTATGACCGGCCGAAGCCTGAAAATTATCGGATGAAACCCTGCCGCCGACCAGCCGGCGGCAGGGTGGATCGATCAAACCATATGTGCGGAGTGGAGCGGGTCCTCCTGCGTCAGCGGATCGGGCGTCAGATAAGCCAACGGATCGGTGACCGCGCTGCTATCGTCGACCGTTATCAAATCGGCACCGGTGCTGCTGACCGCCGTATCGGCAGAGGTGCCCCCGCCCGCTTCGCTATCGCTGGAAGGCAGAACGATTTCGCCGCCACCGTCATCGAGGAGACGAGCTTCCGACAGATTTTGCTGCGCCGGTTCGGGCGAGCTATCGGAAGCATCCGATCCGGCGAGGCCGTCAAGCGCCACGACATCGCCAGATGTATCCGCCGAGAAACTCTCTGCCGATACTGGCTCAGCCGACGCGGTTGTGAAGGCTACGGCCGCACCGTCATGAAGCTGGACAACCAGTTCCGCCGTGGTTTCATAGCCGCCGGGGAGCACGATTTTGTATGTGAAGGTGTCCGTCGATTCACGGTCGGCATAAGCGAGCGTGTCCAGCGGCTCATACTTGTATGTGCCGTTGCTATAGACGGTCAGGTCGCCGTGCAGTCCATGAATGACGGTTCCCGTGATGGTCGCGTCGACAAAAGTGCCGCCGCTTGAAACCTCGAGCCTCGATCCTTCCGGCACGATACCATCATTGGCGACCAGGCTACCGCTGATCGACGGATCGCCGGAGATCACGTGCTGATCCAGATGGGTAACGTTCACGTCTGTGGTAATCGACACGATGGATGCCGCGCCGCTAAGCGTTGTATGAACCCGATAAGTCCCGGCATCGAGACCCAAGCTTCCGAGATCAATGGTCGCGACCGTTCCCAAAACACCGGCCAGAATAGGGAACGCAACCTGGCTGTTTGGAACGTCCTGCCATACGCCACCAACGAATTCCTGAAGTGTAACCGTCCCGTTCGAGAGCACCGCCAAAGTGGCCGCGACGGTCACAGTACCGCTTACCGCCATGTTGGCATCGATGACGAATTGGTTACTGTTGGCCTGCGTGCTGCCAAGCACGAGTGGGCCAGTCAAAGACTGCGACTGGTCGAAGTACGCGGTATCCGTCGGGTTGACCCACGTAATGTCGATTTCCGCCGCATCATTGGTAGCAGCAACGCTATAGGTCGCATCCGCAGCGGGATCGGTCTCGCTCCACACCAAGCCCTGCCCCTCGCTGTCGATACGAACATAAAGGTTCGCCTGAGTATCCGTGTTCGCTACCGGATCATGGAGCGTATAGACGAAATGATCCACCTTGCCGATTGCGGTACCGTCCGCATTCGGCGTGTAGGTGTAGCTGCCATCCTGATGGATGACGAGTTGTCCGTACTGCCCGGTGATCGTGGTGCCAGCGGGTCCTGCTGCCACCGGATAATCGGTGCCATTGAAGTTCACGCTAGTCACGATATGTCCGGCAGCGGCAGCGCCGCCATCATTATCGAGCACATTGCCGCTGGCTTCGCCGGTTACGATGCTCGTGTTGATATAGTCGTGATCCAGGCCGCTTACGGTCATGGTGGTCAGTACCGACAGTCCCACACCATTATAAACCATGAAGGCGCGATATTGGCCCGCATCCATGTCGGGGATCACAACGCCATTCGCGCCCCCATCGAGAAGACCGATATTGAGGATAGACCCGCCTGTGGCGGAGCCATCGATATTGGTCCACTTTCCCGTCAAGGCATCCCATTTCTGGACAACAACCTGATAGTCGCCCAGCACCCCGACATCGGCCAGGCCGCCGAAAGCGAAGGTCAGGTCCTGGGTATGTCCGTCCGCGATCGTGAACCCGACGGAGGGAACACCGAGGACCGTCGCTTGGAGATCGATAAGGCCCAGACCGATACCAATGCCCAACAGATAGGTCGTAGATCCATTGTCGACTGCCGTTTCTGTCGGCACGACGTCCACATTTGCAGTGGCTAGATCATCAGCCGCACCCGGCGTTGTGGTGTTCGGCGTCCAGCCGCCAGAACCGCTTCCCGGATTGCCTGCCGGATCGGTCACGGCAACCGACACAGTGCCAGCCGGTTGGGCCAAGACAGCCGTCGCCGTCCAGTTGCCGGTCGTGCCATCGGCCACGACCTCGGACGTGGTGCCGTCCGGCCA
>UCNG01000011.1 GCA_900473915.1 Hyphomicrobiales bacterium
TGTCTATTGATCAAACCTTTTCTCACACTGGCACAGGCGTGAGGGAGGCAATGGAAACCATCTCTGCCTTTGCGAAGCACAATATCGAGAAAAGCATAGAAGACAGTATCGCCAATTGCATCAACACAATCGCAATCGAACGCGATGCTATTCTGCGGGAGGTTTCCAAAGATGCCGAGTAAGGAACTCATCGAGAAGGTGGCGCTGGATTTGGCGCTGTTAAATGACGGCACCGAGGGAACGTGGGAAAGCTATCACGCGGACGCACAGAAAGCGTGCTCCACCATCCTCGCCGCTCTACAGGAGCCGACAGGGGAGATGTGCAAAGCTGGACGAAACGAAACCATTGGCGTCGGCCATTTTTACGCATCCGACATCTGGCGCGTCATGCTCGCGGCTTCCGCACTTGGGGAGCAGAGCGAATGAAGCTGACACCAACCATGAAGGAAGCACTAGCCAGCATGGCGGATAAGCTGAAGTACCGCAGCCGCGTCTTTTCTGAACCAAACGAGAATACCGGGCGTGCTCTATTGAAGCGTGGTTTGATCGAAGTCGTTGGGAAATCTGGAGGCTGGAACCTGTACGTTTTGACGGATGCTGGTCGCCAAGTTCTGGCGGAGGAAAGCGAATGAAGCTGACGACCTCACAATTCTCAATGCAATGTGCGTTCATCGCCAAGAACGCAGCCGCATGGGCTGGCGATGCTTTGACGCTTCCCGAGCGATTGAACGAAGAAGCAGATGTTGCTGCTGTAGCCCGTTTCACGGATGAAATGCGTGAAAGGCTCGATCGGCTGGACAAATGGGCCGGTCGCCAAGCCCTGAAAGGCAGTGACGAATGAAGCTGACATGGAACCAGCGAAGGGCGCTCGAAAGGATGGCCGCACGCGGGGATGATCCGTACGGTCTGACGACCGCTCAAATGGCAGAACTTCCAGACGTGCGCCCATATCTGTGTGGCGCATCTGCCCGCACCGCCGCCATGGCGCTTGTCCGAAAAGGATTGGCCGAGTGCATACCAGTCAGCCCCCTGCACTATCGTATCACCGAAGCCGGTCGCAAAGCCCTGAAAGGCGGTGAGTAGATGAAGCTGGATCGTGAATGGAGGCTTGTCTGGAAGCCGATGAACGAGATCATGGACAGCGTTACGATTAAGGCTGGTGTCCGCTTGAACGCCGCCTTGAAAGATCGCATCGACTGGCTGGTCTCTAAAGCCGAGAGAAACCCTGAAATGGAACTTCAGTATTTCGAAGCAGGCCGCGCCGCACTGCGGGAAAGGGAGTGAGGATGAACAAATCAAAAAATGAGGGAATCAATATGCACCACGAAAACGACAACGAAGCAGACCTGTTAATGGGCGTCGAGCCAATCGCAAAGTATCTGGGCGTTACCAGGCGCCAAGCTTATCGGCTGGTCTACGATAAAATTATGCCGAGCTTCAAACTTGGCGGCACAGTCGCTGCTCGCAGGTCCAGTCTCAAAAAATGGATGGAAGACTTGGAGGCAGGGAACGCAGCTTAAACCGTGTGCCATGTGTCAAATCATGTGCCGTCGATTCCCCGCGCAATCCTGAAATTGCCTGATTTTCTTGGAAATTCCTGAACATCTACGGCACATGGTCAATCAAGCCGCATCAGTCATAAACACTTGATATTGTTGTAGGTTTTTGGTGAGCGCGCAGGGATTCGAACCCTGGACCTACTGATTAAAAGTCAGTTGCTCTACCGGCTGAGCTACGCGCTCCCTTATGGAGCAAATCGCCCCGGAAGTGCGGCGGAACATAAGGGCGGCTTGCGGATTGGTCAACACCATAAAATCAGGTTTCTCCAACATAAATTCAAAAAATCACAGATAAGAGATACTCCATCTCACGCTGCGGCTTCCAGATGCGGGTGAATGTGCACTTTCCGGACCCGTCGGGCTACTGATCCCCAGTGAAAAATCGATTCTCAAAGCCGAATCTTGACGTAAACCGGTTTCCACTTTTGCTGGGAATGTTTTAGTTTCATCGGAATGATCTCATAGCACGGTGTTTCATGTCTCTGACCACCAAGGCATTTTTCCATTTCCGATGCTCGTTGTCCGGTGTGGGTATAGCTGTAGGCACCTTGTTTTTCGCTGCTTCGCTTACGCCGAGCCTCATTCCGCGCACGTATGTCATGCAGGGAATCCTTGGAGGCGTCGCTTTCGGAGCCGGTTACGGCATCGGCGTGCTGTGGCGCTGGCTTTGGCATTACCTTGAATTGTCGGAACCCAAAGACCGACTGCGCAGCCAAGCCAATCTTGCGGTCGGCATTATCTGTTTCGCAGCGGCTGTCGTAGCGCTCTATTTTGCTGCAGGCTGGCAGAATTCGGTTCGAGCTGTCATGGACATGGAGCCGGTGCCCAGCGCCTATCCGATGAGCGTGTCGGCTTTGACTATCGTGACATTCCTCATTCTGTTGGTCCTCGTTCGCCTTCTCATCCAGTTTGGGCGGTTCGTTTCCGCGAAGGTGCAACTCGTGATGCCTCGCCGGGTGGCCAATGTGCTCGGCGTTGCGATTACGGTCGTGCTTGTCTGGACGATTGCAAATGGGCTGCTTATCCAGTCCGCTTTCAAGGTTCTGGACCGTTCCTTTCGTGAATACGACGCTTTGATCGAGCCGGATCGCCCACAACCGACAGCCCCTAACAAAACCGGCAGCGCTGCGTCGCTTTTGCATTGGAACGAGCTTGGGCGGGCTGGGCGTGAATTTGTTTCCTCCGGCCCTGCAGCTGCAGACATCGCGGCTGTGACCGGAGAAAAGGCAATCGACCCCATACGGGTCTATGCTGGCCTGCAAATCGCCGACACACCGGAACAACGAGCTGAACTTGCATTGGAGGAACTGAAGCGGCAACGCGGCTTTGATCGGTCGGTACTGGTCGTCATCACGCCGACCGGCACCGGGTGGGTTGACCCTGCTGCAATGGACGGTCTGGAGTTTCTGCATCATGGGGACGTGGCCAGCATCGCCGTGCAGTATTCTTATCTTTCCAGTCCCTTATCGCTGCTCTTTCAACCTGAGTATGGAGCGGAAGCGTCGCGGGCACTGTTCATTGCCGTCTACAACTCTTGGAGGAATCTGCCGCGTGAGAGGCGTCCGCGATTGTATCTATATGGTTTGAGTCTCGGCGCAATGAACTCGGAAGTCTCGTCCGAGCTTTTCGAAATGCTCGACGATCCGATCAACGGCGCACTATGGAGTGGCCCTCCTTTCCCTAGCCGCGACTGGAAAGCCATGACCAGACGAAGAAATCCGGGAACGCCGGAATGGTTGCCGGTTTTCAGGGACGGCTCCTTTGCGCGTTTCATGAATCAGAATGGCGAAGCCCCCGGAAATGGAACACGCTGGGGGCCAATGCGCGTGGTCTATCTGCAATATGCCAGCGATCCGGTGACTTTTTTCGAC
The DNA here is from genome assembly GCA_900473915.1 of Hyphomicrobiales bacterium. Taxonomy (GTDB): domain Bacteria; phylum Pseudomonadota; class Alphaproteobacteria; order Rhizobiales; family Rhizobiaceae; genus Brucella. The sequence continues at coordinate 3,431 of UCNG01000011.1, forward strand.
ACGCTGTCCTTCTACCGTCAACCCGACTGGATGCACGCACCGCGCGGGCCCGATGTGTCACCGGAACTGCGGTGGTATCCCGTTGTGACCATGCTTCAGCTCGCCCTTGATATGGCTTTTGGAACAACAACACCGATGGGGCACGGGCATGTGTATGCGCCGGAACACTATCTCGATGCTTGGTTGGAAATTACCGACGTGACCGGATGGGATACAGACAAGATCGTCAAGCTCAAACAATATTTGCGCCAGAAAATGGATGACGCAAATGAAGGCCATGAACAGCGCGGCGGATAGAGTGTTTCTAACCGGCCAAAGCCGCGCTGCTGCTAATTCGACCGATCAATAATCGGGCGATTTCTGCTGCGTCTGGGAACTGTTCAAATTCAACATCGGAATCGCTCCGTTCGGCAGCATCGTGGTTGGCAGTTGCCCATCCCATTTCTCGGCCTGCGTCAACGCAACAAGACCCGGATTGTCGCGAAGTGCATCGCCACGCGCCTTAATGGCGGTTGCTTCCGCCTCGCCCTTCAGCCTTATAGCTTCAGCCTCGGCCTCCGCCTGAAGACGAACGGCATCCGCCTGGGCCTCTGCTTCGGCGCGGCGAGCATCTGCCTGCGCTTTTGCCTGCGTCACCGTGATTTCAGCCTGCACCTTTTCGCGCTCCGCATTCTGACGAAGACGCTGCACTTCGACTTCGGCCAACATGCGCTGTTCGATGGACTGCTCATAGGAGTCCGAAAAATCGATATTCTCGATCTGCACCGTATCGATGATGACCGGACCGCGCACACTGTTCTGAATCGCCTGCGCAATTTCCTGATTGAGACGGCTACGCTCCTGAATAGCCTCGACGGCGTTGAATTTGCCGAAAACAGTCTTGCTTTCCTCAAAAACGCGTCGCTCCACAAGGCGGGACAATAGGCCGTCTTCACCGCCATAGGTGGCGTAGACTTCTTCCACACGGTCTGGCGGAATGCGATAGTTGACCGACAGGTTCATCGTGGCTGGCTGCTGATCGCGGCTGTAAGCTTCCATGCTGTTGTAAATCGCGGCCTTGGATTGCACCGATATTCGCACAATCGAATCGATCACCGGAATTTTAAAGCCGAGCCCTGGCTGCGCGACGCCAGAAACTGCACCATAGCGCAAGACAACGCCGCGCTCACCTTCGTCAATTGTGTACCAGGAACCGAGTACAACGCTCAATATACCGAGTATAATTACACCGGCCAGTGCTTTGGGTAAAATCTGGGGCATCAAGTCTCCTTCGACGCTCGGCTGCAAAAGGGCGAGAGTGATTCAACAAGTGCATCCCGGATACCCGCCCCGGATCGCCTTTTAAGATGCACCGGCACGAATGACAACCACTCAAGGATGCACCAAGCAGCATCAGTAAACGAAACAAAGCCGTCCATAGAGAGCGGCTTTGTCGAGTTTAACGAGTTTTCCTCGTTAGTAGGGTGAGTAACACTGCTGACGGGGGCCGTTATACGGCTGGAACGTATTGTCAGAGGACCGGTAGGACCGGTAACGGTTATAGCACCACTGGACGTGCGCATTGCTGTAACTATAAGCAGGCGCGCGGTAGACTGGCGGCGGCGGAGCGGCGATCGCACCACCAATGATTGCGCCAGCACCGAATGCAGCAAGCGGATACCACCATCCGTCGTTATGACGACGATAGCCATGGCGATAATAACGATAACCCCTGTGGCCGTTCCAGTAACCCGGTCCCGGACGGTAAGGACGGCCATGCCAACCCGGACGCGGTCCGGGCCGGTATCCGCCCCAGTGACCATGTCTAGGCCCGCGGCGCCAGTCGTCACGGACCTGCTGAATATTCTCGTTACTTGCCGCAGGCGCAGTGGGCATGACGGGTGCAGCCGAGACTGGAACCATTGCCCCAATCAGAAAGCTGGCACCCACAAGGCCGACCATCATCTTTTTGAAGGTGTTCATCCTATGTTTCTCCATTTCTATGATGCCATCATTGCTGTCCGTTTATGAATACCCGCTGAACACTACGCTAAATTCTGCAAACTCATTTGATGGCAAGCAATAGGCAGCTATTTCATCCGTATTCTAACGGAGGAGACCGGAATTCGTTCTCGCTATTCCATTATTTTGGTTAGCAAATTACGCGACAATCGGATAACTTGCGTGAAGTAGGGCAGCAAGGGTAGTTCCGGATGGAATGGGATTGCGGAATCGCTCTATCTCTTTGTTTTTGCGCATTTTCCAACGCAGAACCGCTTCGCACTTTTGCTGGAAATGCTGTAGTAATCGTTTCAACGAGTGGGGTTTGCATTGGCAACAAAGGTACAGCCGTCCGTAGAAGCAATGGGAACATCTTTCTCCCGGGAAGCTGATCCTTTCACGGCAGCAGTTGAACTGACGCCTATGCCGATGCTCATCACAAATCCGCGGCTGCCCGACAACCCGATTGTCTTTGCAAACAGGGCCTTTCAGCGTATGACCGGCTATCAGGCCGATGAAATCATAGGAAAGAATTGCCGCTTTCTTCAAGGTCAGGGCACAGACCCTGAACATGTCGAGATGATCCGGACAGCCCTTGAAGCAGAACAGTCAATCGATATCGATATTCTCAATTACAAGAAGTCAGGCGAAGCATTCTGGAACCGGCTTCATATTTCCCCAGTCAGAACGGAGGCCGGTGAACTCCATCACTTCGTTTCATCGCAGCTCGATGTGACGCTGGAACTCGGAAAACTGGTCGAACTCGAAAAAGAACGCGAAACTCTTTCCCTTGAAAAACAGCGCAGCAATGATCAACTGCAATATATTATTGAAGTGGCGAATGTTGGTTTCTGGACGCGAGATTATCATACCGGTGAAATCAGCTGTTCGCCGGAATATCGGCGTATTTTCGGGCTGACACCGCAAGAGCCAGTCACCTACGATAAGATCATCGATATGGTGGCGCTGGAAGACCGGATTACGCTGGTCCAGCGTTCGCAGGAATCTTTCGCGACCGGCAAGTCTTTCCGGATGGAATATCGCATCACGAACAGGCTAGGTCAGGTGCGCTGGGTCGAAACCCGCGCCAAAGCGCTACCGGGCAAATCGCCGACTCTTCTGGGCATCGTCATCGACGTCACTGAGCGCAAGAAAGCCGAAGCGGACAAAGCTTTGGTAACCCGGGAAATTTCGCATCGTTTCAAGAATTCAATGGCGATGGTGCAATCCATCGCCAATCAGACCTTGCGAAATGCCACCGATCCGCAAACGGCAAACGAATTGTTCAGCGAGCGGCTGCGAGCACTTAGCCAGGCCCACGACATGCTGCTGAGGGAAGACTGGACGGGTACCACTATCAGTCAGATCTGCGAAACCGCCCTCGCCCCTTTCAACAGCACGTTCGGCCATAGAATTCGTACCCGTGGTCCGGCGCTCGTGGTGAGCGATCGTGTAACGGTTTCTCTTTCACTGGGCCTGTATGAACTCGCAACCAACGCCGTGAAATATGGCGCTCTCTCCAACGAAAACGGCACGGTCCAATTCGACTGGAATGTCGTTCAAACACAGGGCGAGCAGAAACTTCATATGCGCTGGATCGAAAGCGGCGGACCTGCAGTCGAGCGCCCTGCCCGCCGTGGCTTTGGCCAGCGGCTGCTCTATTCCGTTCTCGCAGGCGAATTGAAGGCGAAATGCGACATCGACTTCGCACCAGACGGACTGATAATTGACGTCCTCGCCCCCATGACGGCGGATGTGTTCCCGCACCTCGACGGCATGTCACGTTCACAAGCCGAGTCGGCCTGATGAAAAAGAGCAGCGGAATAGCTGCTCTTTTCGTTCTTTAGTTATGCGGGCCACGACGGCGTGGCTCGATGTATACGCGATCACGATGGCGATAACGATCATGGCGCCAGCGATCACGGTGGCGTTCGCGATAATAACGGGGTGAATGACGAACCCACCCGCGACGATCATCGCGCCAGCGGCGATCCCATACACAGCGGCCGCTTCGCGTGCGAAGCGCACCGCGAGGGCAGCGATAATCAACCTGAATGGCAGAACCAGCGCCATTGGCAGCGACAGCCGATATTGGCGCCGGAGCAACAGGCGTGGCCGCTTCAGCAACAGCAGTTAGCGCGAAAAGCGCGAGAACTGCAGAAACCAATTTAAACTTCATTCTGTTTTCCTTTTCAGAGCTGACCAGAATTGGAATATCTTGCCCGCAAATAGGTAGGCCCAACAGACGATTGGTAAAGTCACTTAATCTTACGGCGATCTATCAATCTCGACCCGGAATCGCAAAACAAGCCACCACGAACGACCTGCAATTTTGCAGGGGCATTTTTAAGAGAATCCGGATATCAGGAACTTATTGAATTCGCACGCAGTCCCTTGAAACAAGGAAAAAGCTGCAGAATCTCCAATCCGCAAAGCCGATCCGGCGCCGGTTCACCTCCGGTAGCGAGCGGAGCTTTGCGGCTGTCGCAAGGAACGGGAAGATGGATCATTCGGCCTCTAAAATTGACGCTACATGGGAGGAAAACACCGGTCTGGGTACCACGCGGATCGAGTGGATCGAACTGGTCGGCGGCTTGCCGGAAGAACATTCGCTCCTCCTTCGCGATCTGATCGGCCGTCACCGCGAACAGTTCGTCGACGTGTTCTATGACCGCCTAATGAGCAATCGCGATGCGGCAACTTTCCTGTCCCAGAAAATGGTCCAGGAGCGCCTGCACAATTCGCTGAGCGACTGGCTTCTGAAAATGTTCGAGAGAACCGCCGACGATGTCGACGCATTCATTCGTGAACAGCGCAAGGTTGGCGAAGTCCATGCCCGAATTGACGTGCCGATCCATGTTGTCATGCAGGGCGCGCGCCTGCTCAAGAACGAGATCGTTCGTCAGTTGAAGCTCGAAGTTGCCCCCCGCGAGGTTCTGGCGCGTCTGATCGTGCATGTCAGCAATGCAATCGACATTGCGATTGAAATAATGAGCCAGTCCTTCGTGAAAGACGCGCGCGAAAGCGCCCAGACAGACGAAGCCTATCGGGCTTTTACGCTGAGCCATGATTTTCCGCTTGAGCGCGAATCGCAGCGTGCCGCACTCATGGAATGGAGTCAGTCGCTCCTCTTCAATCTCTACGGCAATCCCGACACGCCGCTTCACCCGCTCGCAAGCTCTGACTTCGGGTTGTGGTTGCAACATAAAGCCGATCTCATGTTTTCCAATTCCTCGACCCTGGAGAACATCCGCCGAAATGCAGAACATATCGACCATGTGCTCCTCCCGGCCATCAACAGTGCCCGCAAGGATAACCCGACGGAACTCGCATCCTCTCTGTCACTGTTCCAGACCAAGATCGGAGAAGTGAAGTTTCTGCTGTCCGAATTGTTTCAGGCGGCAGCGGCCATGGAAACGGGTCGCGATCCGCTGACACGGGCACTCAATCGTCGTTTCATGCCCTCAATCCTGACCCGCGAGGTGCGCATGGCATCCCAAAAGGCAATGGATTTAAGCCTTCTGATGATCGATATTGATCACTTCAAGAACATCAACGACACGTACGGCCACAGCAGTGGCGATGCGGTTCTTCAACAGGTGGCCGAAACAATCCTTTCGCTCTGCCGCCCGAGCGATTTCGTGTTCCGCTATGGCGGTGAAGAATTTCTGGTCGCACTTGTCGAAGCAGACGCAGACAAGGCGTTTGCAATCGGCGAGGAACTGCGCAGACAAATAGCCCAACAGCCGATGAAACTGCCCGATGGCGCACATCAGTCTGTAACCTTGTCCATCGGTATCGCGGCGTTCAACGGCCATCCGGACTACAGCCACCTTGTGAACGCCGCTGACCGGGCGCTCTATCGGGCCAAGCAGGGAGGCCGTAATCGCTGCGAAAAGGAAGTGCCGCTCGCGATTCATTGATCGGAGAGGCATTTTGACATCTGGCGGTTAAGCTACAAAACCGCCATATGCTGCCATCATGATGAACAGTTCCGCATCTCCTGTTTCCGAAAACACCCCACAAAAGCCGCGCGAACGCGACGCGCTGGAAGCGCATTTCCTGCCGCAACAGGCAGATGCTCCGCCTGTAGACTGGGTCATCGCAGAGGGGCTGACGGACTATGAGGAAGCCCTGGCTTTTATGGAAGCGCGTGTGCAGGCCATTCGGGAAGGCACTGCAAACGAACTTGTATGGCTGGTCGAACATCCCTCGCTTTACACGGCAGGAACAAGCGCCAATGCAAGCGATCTGTTGACACCAGACAGCCTGCCCGTCTTCAACACGGGGCGCGGCGGTGAGTATACCTATCACGGGCCGGGCCAGCGCGTGGCTTATGTGATGCTCGACCTGAAACGCCGCCGCGAGGATGTGCGTGCCTTCGTGACGGCGCTCGAACAATGGATCATCGAGAGCCTTGCCGAGTTCAACATCAAAGGCGAACGGCGTGAGGATCGCGTTGGCGTATGGGTAACGCGGCCTGAAAAGCCTCGGCTCGCCAGTGGCGGCATGTGCGAAGACAAGATCGCGGCTATCGGCATCCGCCTCAGGCGCTGGGTAAGCTTTCATGGCATTGCCATCAATGTCGAGCCCGATCTCGGCCATTATTCCGGCATCGTACCATGCGGAATCTCGGAACATGGCGTTACCAGCCTAGTCGATCTCGGCTTGCCAGTGACGATGGACGACATGGATGTCGCGCTTGGAAAGGCATTTGAGACGGTCTTCGGCCCGCGTCAGCCCAAATAACTCTGCCTCAAGCCACCGGCTGGGCTTTCAAGCGACGCTCGCGCATGAAAACATAGAAGCCTGATCCGACGATGATTACGATACCGAGCCATTTCGATGGCGTCGGAAAATCGCCGAATACGATCAGGCCAACCAGAACCGCATTGACGATTTCAAGATACTGGAATGGGGCCAGCATGGATGCCGGTGCCAGTTTGAACGCTTGCACGACCATCAAGTGGCTAACGGTTCCGATCGTCCCAAGAAGGAAGAGAAGCAGCCAGGGTTGGATGCCGTTCGGCAAGCCAAAACTCAGGTCACCAAGCCCCGCTGCGGTTCCATAAATCATGGCGAGACCTGCAAACATCCAGCCGCCTACACCTGCATAAAACTGCATTACAAGCGGGCTTTCCTTCGCACCATATTTGCGGTTCAAAATCAGATAGATAGCAAAGGTTACGGCGGTTGCCAGCGGCAGAAGCGAGACGGCGCCGAAAATCTCGAAACTCGGCTGGATCACGATCATCGTGCCGATGAGACCGATGCCAACGGCACTGAATCTTCTCCAGCCTACTTTTTCCTTCAGGAAAATTGCCGAGAACAGCGTCAGAATAAGCGGTTCGGCAAAGAAGACGGCCATCGCATCTGCCAGAGGCATATACTTGACTGCTGTAAAAAAGCAGAGCCCGCCAAACCCCATCAATGCGCCGCGAATGAGATTGCCTGCCAGATGCTGTGTTCGCAACGCAGCAACACCGCCGACGATCAGCAAGATGAAGAACATCAGCCAGCATTGAACGAAAAAGCGCATGAAGGTGACGGTGGCCGGAGGCATATGGTCTGCCATGGCGAGCCACTTGCCGATGGCATCCATCAAAGGCAGCAGAAGCACCGAAAGCACCATGATCGCCATGCCTTTTACGTGCGCTTCCATGCCGCCTGTTGCGCTGCTCTGCATTTCAAACTCTCGGTATGTGGATGTTCCCCGCTATGCCTCTATGCGAACTGCCGCGGCGTTTCCATCCAATTTGCTTGGAAATGTCCTCCTCGTTTGACTTTCGACCGCTTTCTGGTGCAAATCAGCTTCGTTCTGAACAAAACCCTTTGAAAAAGCCGTGTGCAAATGGAACGTAAGGCGAACTTTAGTCGCCTTTCGCGAGCGCGCGTGGCATCATTCAAGTGATTCGCGAACAGTATTTTCCGGTCTTTGGCGAGCAGGCTCGACAGCGGCCTCCTGAAATTCAGATAGAGAGCTTTTCGGAACAGATGGACGATAGCAACGATCTCTTCTCGAGAGTAGTTAACAATGCCCGAGAACGGGAACAGGGGCGGCAAGTTGAAAAACCTGCGTCGCCGCAACCTGTTGCGCAGCCGGTGGCATCGCCGTCGCTTTCTGTTCCAAAACCGGTAACGGCCAAGGCGCCACCTGCTTCATCTGCAGGCGACGACTATAACGCATCGTCCATCCGCGTTCTGGAGGGGCTGGAACCAGTGCGCCTGCGTCCTGGCATGTATATTGGAGGCACGGACGAAAAGGCTCTGCATCACCTCTTTGCGGAAGTCATCGACAACTCGATGGACGAAGCAGTGGCAGGACATGCCAATTTCATCGAAGTCAGTTTCGATGCCGACGGATTTGTCACGGTTTCGGACAATGGACGCGGCATTCCAGTGGATGAACATCCGCAGGTACCTGGAAAATCCACCCTCGAAGTCATCATGACAAAGCTCCATGCCGGCGGCAAATTCGATGGCAAGGCTTATGAAACGTCAGGCGGTCTGCATGGCGTCGGCGTTTCGGTGGTAAACGCCCTTTCTGACGTGCTGGAAGTTGAAGTCGCTCGCAATCGTCGTCTTTACCGCCAGCGTTTCTCGCGCGGCATTCCGCAGGGCGGGCTGGAAGATGTCGGCGAAGTACATAACCGTCGCGGCACCCGGGTCCGTTTTCACCCGGACCCTGATATTTTCGGCAAGACGGCACAATTTGATCCGCACCGTCTTTATCGCATGGCGCGGTCGAAAGCCTATCTTTTCGGCGGGGTTGAAATCCGCTGGAACTGCGATCCTTCCCTGCTCGACCCGAAGAAGGAAACGCCTGAGAAGGCCGTTTTCCACTTTCCCGGCGGCCTGAAAGACTATCTCGAAGCATCGCTCGGCAAGGAACATCAGGTTACACGCGAGGTTTTCGCAGGCAAGACCGAGAAGCAGGGCGGTCATGGTGCTGTCGAGTGGGCAGTTTCGTGGTTTGGCGGCGACGGCTTCGTTCACTCCTATTGCAACACCATCCCGACCGGCGATGGCGGCACCCATGAGGCGGGCCTGCGCATTGCCCTGACGCGCGGACTGAAAGCCTATGCGGAACTCACCAACAATAAGCGTGCCTCGATCATTACCACTGACGACGTGATGGTGTCGGCGGCGGGCATGCTGTCGGTTTTTATCCGCGAGCCGGAATTTGTCGGCCAGACCAAGGACAAGCTGGCGACTGTCGAAGCGCAGCGCATCGTGGAAAATGCAATCCGCGATCCGTTCGATCACTGGCTGACGGCTTCGCCGCAAGAAGCGTCCCGCCTGCTGGAATGGGTGATCGACCGCGCAGACGAGCGTTTGCGCCGCCGCCAGGAAAAAGAGACCGTCCGCAAAAGCGCAACGCGCAAGCTGCGCCTGCCGGGAAAGCTTGCCGATTGCACGCAAAACGCAGCCGCCGGTGCAGAACTATTTATTGTCGAAGGTGACTCGGCAGGTGGTTCGGCCAAGCAAGCACGCAATCGCGCCAATCAGGCCATTTTGCCGTTGCGCGGCAAGATTCTGAACGTTGCCAGCGCAGGACGCGAGAAGCTGACGGCGAACCAGCAGATCGCCGATCTCATTCAGGCTCTCGGCTGCGGCACCCGCAAGAACTATCGGGAAGACGATCTGCGCTACGATCGCGTCATCGTCATGACCGATGCTGACGTCGACGGTGCGCATATTGCGTCCCTGCTCATCACATTCTTCTATCAGGAGATGCCGGACCTGATCCGCAACGGCCATCTCTATCTGGCAGTGCCTCCGCTTTTCCGACTGAGCCAAGGCGGCAAGGTCGCCTATGCGCGCGATGAAGCCCATAAGGATGAGCTTTTGCGCACCATGTTCACCGGGCGTGGCAAGGTGGAAATAGGCCGCTTCAAAGGCCTTGGCGAAATGCGCGCCGAACAGCTCAAGGAAACGACCATGGACCCGAAGAAGCGCACGCTTCTGCGTGTCCAGGTAGACGAAGAATATGTCGATGAAACCCGCAATACCGTCGATGAACTGATGGGCACCAAGCCGGAAGCCCGTTTCCGCTTCATTCAGGACCGTGCGGCTTTTGTCGAAGAACTGGATATTTAACCTGAACCGCTTGTTCCTATGAACGGCAATTCGCAAGCGCGGTGCCGTTCATTTTCTTTTTCAAGAAGACTGATTAAGCCATTGTTAGAATAAATCTTTAAGCTTTCACATCAATACCAAGCTTGGCTTGAATTTCCTCAATCGACTCCTTGACGAAGAATGTTTGTTCCGTGCTCAGCGTCACAATGCGCGTGCCCGTTCCATAAGTATTGTAGCAGAGAACATGATTGAAATTCACGGCGAGCTTCTCGCCGTTCACTTCCGTCAGCATGATCCACATCGCTTGCCCTCCTCCTGATGTATCCACTCTCAAGAAGGATAGGCGCGACAGAACGTTCGGCAATGGTTGCGCAAGCTGGCTTCAGAGCTTTGTGCGCATTCTCACCTTCCCGACGGTTTTGCTGAAACTTTCGGACCACTCCTCTCCCTGCCATTCGATCTGGAAACCAGCTTTTTTATAAAGATTGATCGCAGGGAGATTATCCGCATGCGTGCCGATTACCGCTTCATCAAAGCCGTTGAGGAGGATTTGCGCCACCAGCGCGTCGAGCAGCTGCGTACCGATCCTCTGCCCGTGATGAGGCGGATCGACCCATAGATCGGAAATGTAATTGCTTTGGGGAACTCTCGTGCCCCAGCCAGCGACGATCCCGCCGCGTTCAGCGACAAGAACGCCATCCACATTCTCTTGCAGATCGCGCAGGAACTTCACCTCGAGAGCTTCTTGGTTCTTCGAGGTCAGTTCAACATCGCGAGCCGCAATCCGCCAAGCCCTGACCGCCAATGCGGCCATAGAAACAAATTCGCCGGGGAAGCCCCGGCGAATAAGAAGTTCGGATTTTACCACCACTTTTCCGGGGTAAAGCGCCCGGCAGCCTGTTCGATAGCATGAGCAGCCTGAAACAAAGTCTCTTCCTCGAACGGACGCCCGATCAGCTGAAGGCCGAGCGGCAGGCCCTTGTCATTGATACCGGCAGGCACGGCAATACCCGGCAAACCGGCCATATTGACCGTTACCGTGAAGATGTCATTGAGGTACATCTTGACCGGATCGTTGGCGAGTTCCTCATCGGCAAGGCCAAAGGCAGCCGAAGGCGTCGCCGGTGTCAGGATCGCATGGACGCCCTTGGCGAATACGTCTTCAAAGTCCTTCTTGATCAATGTCCGCACCTTCTGCGCACGCAGATAATAGGCGTCGTAATAGCCTGCGGATAGAACATAGGTGCCGATCATGATGCGGCGCTTGACTTCCTTGCCGAAGCCAGCCGCACGGGTCTGTTCGTACATATCGGCAATGTCCTTGCCAGGCACGCGCAGGCCATAACGCACACCGTCATAACGGGCGAGATTCGAAGATGCTTCCGCAGGCGCTACAATATAGTAGGCGGCGAGCGCATATTTCGTGTGCGGCAGCGAAATATCGACAATTTCGGCACCGGCATCTTTCAGATACTGAACGCCCTTCTGCCAAAGTTCCTCGATCTCATCCGGCATGCCGTCGACCCGATATTCCTTCGGAATGCCGATCTTCATGCCCTTGAGCGACTTGCCGAGAGCTGCTTCGTAATCCGGAACAGGCAGATCGACGGACGTGGTGTCCTTGAGATCAAGCGAAGCCATGGATTTCAGCAGAATGGCGGCATCGCGCACGTCGCGGGCAATGGGGCCAGCCTGATCGAGCGAGGATGCGAAGGCCACTGTTCCCCAACGCGACACGCGGCCATAGGTAGGCTTGATTCCAACCGTGCCGGTGAACGCTGCTGGCTGACGAATCGAGCCGCCCGTATCGGTTGCGGTAGCGCCAGCGCAAAGTTGCGCAGCAACGGCAGCAGCCGAACCGCCTGACGAACCGCCCGGCACCAAATCGGCATTGGAACCATTTGCGCGCCACGGGTTTTTCACCGGACCATAAAAGGAGGTTTCATTGGACGAGCCCATGGCGAATTCGTCCATGTTGAGCTTGCCCAGCATGACCGCGCCGTCAGCCCACAGATTGGCGGTAACGGTCGATTCATATTCCGGCTTGAAACCGTCAAGAATATGCGAGCAGGCCTGCGTGTGTACGCCTTTGGTCGCGAAAAGATCCTTGACGCCGAGCGGAATACCTTCCAGTGCGCCCGCTTCGCCTTTGGCAATGCGTTCATCTGAAGCCTTGGCCATCGAACGCGCCTGATCGTGGGTTACTTTCACGTAAGCATTGATCGCTTCATTCGCGGAATCGATAGTGGAAAGATAGGCATCGGTGAGTTCGGTCGCGGTGATGGCCTTGGCCTTCAGCTTGTCGCGCGCCTCGGCAATGGTCAGTGCGGTCAGTTCGCTCATTGTCAAATCCTGTCAGTGCGCCGAAACGGCGCTTTCGTGCATTGCGGAAAGGTTTATTCAACAACCTTCGGCACGACGAAGAAATTTTCTTCCGTTACCGGTGCATTGGCCACCACTGCGGCGGCAATACCGCCATCCGTTACCTTGTCCTCGCGCATGCGCATGTCCATCGGTGTAACGGATGTCATTGGCTCGATACCATCGACATTGACTTCATTCAGTTGTTCGACAAAGCCAAGAATGGCATTAAGTTCGCCAGTCATGCGTTCGGCATCGTCATCGCTGACGGCGATACGCGCCAGATGCGCGACGCGCTTGACGGTAGAAATATCGACGGACATCCTGTTCTCCGCAAATGCTTGTAGGGGCAGCTATACACCGCCCCTGAAAATTCCTTTACCGGCTATAACGGCGCGCTTCTTCAAGCGCAACAATTTAAGCTTCGAAGCTGTGAACCGTTCCTGCCGGATCGGTCAGCACTTTCGTTTCCAGATGATCGGCCATTCCGGCGACAAACTTTTCAGCCGTCTGATCGATAATAGGGAACGAGCCGTAATGGCAGGGCAATACGGTTGTGAAGTTGAAATAGCGCTGGCAGGCAAGAGCGGCGACCGCACCGCCCATGGTAAACCGATCACCGATGGGAACAATCCCGATTTCTGGCTGATGAAGCTCATTGATCAGCCCCATATCCGAGAAAATATCCGTGTCGCCCATATGGTAGAGTGTCGGTGCATCCTCAAAATGGAACACCAGACCATTCGGGTTGCCAAGTGCTTGCGACACACCGTTTTCCGTCAGCATTGCCGAGGAATGAAGTGCATTGACGAATGTGACGGTAAAGCCGCTATGCGCCAGAGTGCCGCCCGTATTGCCGGGATCGAGCTTTTCCACGCCCTGACTGCCAAGCCAGCTCGCAAGATCGGCATTGGCGATAACCGTCGCGCCGTGTTCCTTGGCAATTGCTACCGTATCGCCCACATGATCACCATGGCCGTGCGTCAGCGCGATATGGGTTGCACCCTTGGTTGCTTCCTTAAAATCTATGCCTTTTGCACCGGGGTTTCCGTTCAGGAATGGATCGATGAGAATAACGGCTTTTGCAGTTTCAACGCGGAAGGCGGCGTGGCCAAGCCATGTAAGTTTCATAAACTCTCTCCTCAATCTCTGTTTCCGGCTCGATTTAGTGTTTGCGAACAGATATGACGCCAATAAAGTTGAAGGCAATAGAAACCACTTCAAAATCCGATGAGGACCGATGGCTGTCGTTGAAATCGAGGAAATTCCGTCGCTGCTTCAGCCCGGAAACACCATTGCAGGACTGGATTTGGGAACCAAGACCATCGGTCTCGCAGTGTCGGATCTCGGCCTTTCCTTCGCGCATCCCCGCCCTGTCATCAAACGGGTGAAATTTTCCATCGACGCACAGGTGCTTCTGAAAGCGCTAGACGCAGACAAGGTCGGCGTTATCGTCATCGGGTTGCCGATGAATATGGACGGAACATCCGGTCCCCGCGTTCAGGCCACACGGGCATTTGTGCGCACCATGCAGCCTCTGACCGACTTGCCCTTTGTGTTCTGGGATGAACGTCTGTCGACCGTCGCCGCCGAACGGGCGCTGATTGGCATGGATGTCTCTCGGGGCAAGCGGGCCGAACGGATTGATTCGGCCGCTGCTTCCTTCATTCTCCAAGGCGCGCTTGACCGCCTGCATAGCATCAGGCAGTCGGCATCCGACGATTACGACGCCGGATAAAGCTGATCGAGAATCCGTTCCGCATTATGGCGTGCATCCAACATTCCGTAGGTTGACCGCCACTGGCCACCAAGACGGGTCTCGATAAACGCATCGGCCACATCGTCGGCGCCAAGCTGGCGCAATTCCGCAGCCGCGGCGGCATAGGCCAGTTGCTCGGTCAGAAGGCGTGCGACACCCGGATCGGTTTCAGTCAATTGCAATGCGGCACGCAAAACATCGAGCGTCCCCTGCCCACGCGGACCGAGTTGCCCGCCGATCCACTCCAGAACCTCATCGAAAAGGCCAGGTGCACGCGATAGCACACGCGCCACATCCAGCGCCATGACATTGCCGGAACCCTCCCAGATCGCATTAACCGGAGCTTCGCGATAAGCGCGCGCCAGATTGCCTTCCTCGATATAGCCGTTGCCTCCGAGGCACTCCATTGCTTCATAGAGTAAGGCAGGAGCGATCTTGCACACCCAATATTTCACCACCGGCGTCATGCAGCGGGCAAAAGCCGCCTCGGCGCGATCACTTGCAGCCATATCGAAGGCGCGCGCCAGCCGCATGGAAAGCGCGGTCGCGCCAGCAACATCGAGCGCCATGTCGGCGAGAACGCGCTGCATTAATGGCTGTTCGATAAGAGCCTTGCCGAATACCTGACGATGACGACTGTGATGCACAGCCTCAGCGAGACCGGAACGCATAAGTCCAGCCGATGCCACAGCGCAATCAAGCCGCGTCAGCGTGACCATATCCATGATGGTCTTGACGCCCTCGCCCGGATTTCCGATCAGATGCCCGACCGCGCCGTCAAATTCCACCTCCGATGAGGCGTTGGACTTGTTGCCGAGCTTGTCTTTAAGACGCTGGAAGAAGAATCCGTTGCCGCTTCCCTCCGCGGTAAGACGCGGAAGTAGGAAACAGGAAAGGCCGTCATCCGTCTGCGCAAGCGTCAAAAAAGCATCCGACATTGGCGCGGACATGAACCACTTGTGGCCGGTAATGGTGTAGGTGCCATCGTCATTGCGGGTTGCGCGCGTCGTGTTGGCGCGCACATCGGTTCCGCCCTGCTTTTCAGTCATCCCCATGCCGAGCGTAATGCCTTGCTTGGCAAATGCGGCTTTCTGCGAAAAATCGTATTTGCGTGACAGGATAACCGGCGACCATTCCTTGTAGATTTCCGGCGAGGCCATGAGTGCGGCAAGCGATGCGCTGGTCATGGTCAGCGGGCAAAGATGCCCTGCCTCAAGTTGAGCTGTCAGGAAAAAGCGCGATGCGCGTGCCTGATGGCGGCGACCGCTTTCGAGCGGATTGCCCTCCCAAATGGAGCAATGCAGGCCAGCCGCGATCGAACGGCGCATCAGCGCATGATAGGCTGGATGATACTCGACGAGGTCGATACGATTACCCTGCCGGTCGTGCGTGCGCAATTTCGGAAGCTCGGTGTTGGCCAGACGTGCAAGGTCCTGTGCTTCAGCCGACATGACGAAACGGCCCGTCTGCTCCAGATCCGTGTGCAGTTCCTTCGGGAAACGTGCCGCAATCTGCATCAGAAGCGGATCGCCCAGATAGGCATTGTTGCCCGTCATGGGCGGTGTCTGGTTGGTCACGTCGTGCGTTTTCAAAAGCTCGTTCCGTATTGTACGATTCAGTTCTATTTAAGCTTCTTGCATCGCATTTGCTAAAATTTTGCCATCCCGAACGCAATTTGTCGTCAGAACAACACAGGTTTTTCTTGGTGAATCGCCCGAAGCCATTATAAGGACGGTTGCGGGACCTGCCCCATGGTCCTATACGGGTGACTTGCCATGACAAATCAAACGGTCCCTCCGCTTTTCCCTCACCGCCACCTGCTGGGCATCAAGGGGCTTTCGCCCCTGGACATTCTTTGCCTTCTTGATCTTGCCGATCAGGAAATCGCTGTTTCCAGACAGCCCGAGAAGAAAAAGTCCGTGCTGCGCGGTCGCACGCAAATCAATCTCTTCTTCGAAGCGTCGACACGAACGCAATCGTCGTTCGAACTGGCCGGAAAACGGCTCGGCGCTGACGTCATGAATATGTCGGTTGGCAATTCATCGGTCAAGAAAGGCGAAACGCTCATCGATACAGCGATGACGCTGAACGCCATGCAGCCGGATATATTGGTTATCCGTCACGCTTCCGCAGGTGCCGCCGCCCTGCTCGCGCAGAAAGTCGGCTGTTCGGTGGTCAATGCCGGTGACGGTGCGCACGAGCACCCCACCCAGGCGCTTCTCGATGCGCTGACCATCCGCCGCGCCAAGGGCCAGATCGAAAACCTGATCGTCGCCATTTGCGGCGATGTGCTGCATTCTCGCGTGGCACGTTCCAATATTCTTCTTCTCAATGCGCTTGGCGCACGGGTGCGCGTCGTTGCGCCATCCACGCTCCTGCCTTCTGGCATGGCTGACATGAGCGTCGAAGTCTTCAACTCCATGGAGGAAGGCCTGAAAGACGCGGATGTGGTCATGATGTTGCGGCTCCAGCGTGAGCGCATGGCTGGTTCCTTCGTGCCTTCGGTACGCGAATATTTCCGCTTCTATGGTCTCGACAAGGAAAAGCTGAAACACGCCAAGCCTGACGCCCTCGTCATGCATCCCGGCCCGATGAATCGAGGCGTCGAGATCGCATCCGACGTTGCCGACGGGCCGCAGAGCGTGATCCAGCAACAGGTCGAGATGGGCGTTGCCGTGCGCATGGCCGTGATGGAAGCTTTGCTTGATCCGCGCCGTAACCCCAGCAACGGAGACGCAGCATGAGCGCGATCCTGTTTGAAAATGCGCGCATCATCGATCCATCGCGCGGCCTTGATGAATCCGGCAGCGTTCTGATCCAGAATGGAAAGATCGTCGCCGCAGGAGCCGACGCGCGGAATCAAGGTGCACCGGAAGGTGCGCAAATCGTTGATCTGAACGGTAAGGCAGTGCTGCCCGGTCTCGTAGATGCGCGGGTCTTTATCGGCGAACCAGGCGCTGAACATCGCGAAACCATAGCCTCTGCAAGTCGTGCGGCAGCGGCTGGCGGAGTAACATCCATCATCATGATGCCCGACACTGATCCGGTGATTGATGACGTTGCTCTGGTGGAATTCGTCAAGCGTACGGCGCGTGACACGGCTGTCGTCAATGTGCACCCGGCAGCAGCCATCACCAAAGGTCTGCGCGGCGAGGAAATGACTGAAATCGGCCTGCTGCGCGACGCCGGTGCGGTCGCCTTTACCGAAGGCAGGCAGACCATCGCCAATACACAGCTCATGCGACGCGCGCTGACCTACGCCCGCGATTTCGATGCCGTGATTGCCTGTGAGACACGCGATCCTTACCTTGGCGCCAATGGCGTAATGAACGAAGGCTTGTTCGCGAGCTGGCTTGGACTTTCCGGCAGCCCGCGTGAAGCGGAGGTGATTCCTCTGGAGCGCGATCTGCGTCTGGCGGCGCTTACCAACAGCAACTACCACGCCGCCCAGCTTTCCTGCGAAATGTCGGCGGAAGCCGTTCGCCGCGCCAAGGATCTCGGCGCTAAAGTAACGGCAGGGGTGTCGATCAATCATTTGTCGCTCAATGAAAACGACATTGGCGAATTTCGTACCTTCTTCCGTCTGTCACCGCCTTTGCGCAGCGAACAGGATCGCCTTGCCATGGTCGAAGCTGTGAAGAACGGCACCATCGATATTGTCGTTTCGGCTCACGATCCACAGGATGTCGACACCAAGCGCCTACCCTTCTCGGATGCGGAAGCAGGTGCCATCGGCCTCGAAACATTGCTGGGCGCGGCGCTTCGCCTTTATCACAATGACAGTGTTCCGCTGCTGCGGCTGGTCGAAGTGTTGTCGACCGCTCCGGCACGTATTTTCGGTCTTGATGCCGGTACCCTCAAACCGGGCGCAAAGGCAGATATTGCCATTGTCGATCTGGAAGAGCCGTGGATCGTGCGCGAAGAAGAGCTGCACTCGCTTTCGAAGAACAGCTGCTTTGAAAGTGCTCGTTTCCAAGGTCGCGTCGTCCACACCTTAGTGGCCGGCAAGACAGTTTATTCGGCTTGAAAAACACCGCATAACCCGGAACAATCGTTCGAAAATTCCGGGTAGGCGGAATCAAGAAACAAGGGGATGTTCATGGCCGAACCGGGATTCCTTAGTTTGACGCTCATTGGAGCGCTCGTCTTCGGCTATTTTCTTGGCTCCATTCCATTTGGTTTGATCCTGACGCGGCTCGCCGGATTGGGCGATGTCCGGTCCATAGGGTCGGGCAATATCGGCGCGACGAACGTGCTGCGCACTGGCAACAAGAAGCTCGCTGCGGCAACGCTCATTTTTGACATGCTCAAAGGCACTGTCGCCGTTCTCATCGCTTCTCGCTACGGGCCGAACGCGGCCATCGCGGCGGGCTTGGGTGCCTTCATCGGGCATCTCTTTCCGGTATGGATCGGCTTCAAGGGCGGCAAGGGCGTCGCCACCTATCTGGGCGTACTGATCGGTCTGGCATGGCCCGGCGCACTGGTCTTTGCTGCGGCCTGGATCGTAACCGCACTCCTGACGCGCTATTCCTCCCTTGCAGCACTTATCGCCAGCATCATTGTTCCAATCGCGCTTTATTTCCAGGGCAGTTCTGCAATCGCAATCCTGTTTGCGATCATGACGGTCATTGTTTTCTTCAAACATAAGACCAATATTACGCGCCTCCTGAACGGCACCGAGAACAAGATCGGAGCCAAGGGATGAAGGAAAGTGCGAATTCGAATACTGGAATTCGCCTCTCCGACCGCCAGCGTCTCAACTGGCTGCGTCTCATCCGAACTGACAATATCGGCCCTGTCACGTTTCGCGATCTGATTCTGTTTTGCGGCTCGGCTTCGAGCGCGATAGAAATGCTGCCCGATCTCAACATCAGAGGCGGCAGCGCGCGTCCTATCCGCGTCACGTCCATGGATGACGCAGAGCGCGAACTTGAAGCCATCGAACGAGCCGGTGCTCGTCTGGTTGGAATGGGAGAGCCGGACTACCCCCATCAGCTCAAAAACTGTGAAGCCCCGCCTCCGCTGGTTACGATCAAGGGAAATGCCGCCGTTTTCAATAAGCCCCCGGTTGGCATCGTCGGTTCGCGCAACGCTTCGGTGATCGGCGCTCGTTTCACAGAACGTCTGGCCCATGATCTTGGGGAAGCCGGATTTGCTGTTATCTCCGGACTTGCCCGCGGCATCGATGCTGCGGCGCACCGCGCGAGTTTGAAGACGGGAACCGTGGCAGTGTTGGCAGGTGGACTTGACCGTCCCTACCCACCCGAAAACCTTCCGCTTTATCGCGGCATACCTGATGAGGGCGGCGCGCTTATAAGCGAGATGCCAATGGGAGCGGAACCTCGCGCGCGCGATTTCCCGCGCCGCAATCGCATTATTGCGGGCTTGTCGTTGGGATTGATCGTGGTTGAAGCTGCCGAGCGCTCCGGCTCGCTTATCAGCGCGCGTATGGCCGGCGACATGGGACGCACCGTGTTTGCTGTTCCAGGTTCACCGCTCGATCCGCGTGCGCGCGGCACAAACCTGCTTCTGAAACAAGGGGCGACATTGGTTACGGAAGCAAACGACGTTGTCGAGGCGCTGCGACCGCTCACCGGTACAAGCGCCTATCAGGCGGATGTACCAGCACAGTCCGATCTCTGGTCTCCGGCAATGGAAGAATCGGAATCGTTCCAGCCGATTGCAACAGAGGAACAACGGGATATTGTCATTGATGCGCTGGGACCGGTGCCGACCGACATCGACACGCTTGTGCGTCATACAGGTATGGATACGGGAGCCGTTCAGCTCATTCTGCTGGAACTGGACCTGGCCGGACGGCTGCACCGATATGCCGGCAATCAGGTCGCTTTGGTCCCTCTCGAATAGGCTTATGTCTTGGCTTCGTTATGAAGCGCCTCCCGGGCCTCCACGAGAGCCATCTCAAGCATATAGGCCAGAAGCAGGTAATTCGTATTTTTCGCCATTACACAGAGTTGTTCAAGCATCTGTTCAATGAAGGTTACTGTCTCGAAATGAGTCGCAGCTTCCAACTCCTCGTCGTCTTCCATGTCTGGAAAACTTACCGTATCGTCCATACCTATCTCCCCGCGAGATAAATCGATTTCGCTTTATCGCATGCTACTATTGGTTTCACACAACTTAACAGCAATCTTAAGTTGTATTTCGTTATTTTTGTCGTCCCGCTCTTGACCAAACGCTGCCTGCTGTTCATGTGAAGGCAACGAATTTCTCGCGGGAAGGAGATATTTTGTCTCCATGGAACGCGAATCTGGGCTGCTTTAAATGAACGTCGTTGTTGTCGAATCGCCTGCCAAGGCTAAAACCATCAATAAATATCTCGGCTCGAACTATAAGGTTCTGGCCTCGTTCGGTCACGTGCGAGACTTGCCAGCTAAAGACGGCTCAGTTCGCCCCGATGAAGATTTTGCAATGTCGTGGGAGGTGGATAGCAATTCCTCCAAACGTCTTGCAGATATTGTCAAAGCGTTGAAAGACAGCGACGGCATCATACTCGCAACCGACCCGGATCGCGAAGGTGAAGCCATTTCCTGGCATGTGCTTGAGGTGCTTAACCAGAAAAAAGCGCTCAAGGGCAAAACCGTCAAGCGTGTAGCGTTCAACGCCATCACCAAGAAGGCGGTTCTCGATGCCATCGCCAATCCGCGTGACATTGATGAACCATTGGTCGATGCTTATCTCGCCCGCCGCGCGCTGGATTATCTCGTAGGCTTCACGCTTTCGCCCGTCTTGTGGCGCAAACTGCCGGGCGCGCGCTCGGCAGGCCGTGTGCAGTCGGTAGCACTGCGTCTCGTTGCGGATCGCGAATCCGAGATCGAGCGCTTTATTCGCGAAGAATACTGGAATATCGCAGCGTTGCTGAAGACGCCGCGCAATGACAGTTTCACTGCCCGCCTGACCACTGTTGATGGCAAGAAGCTTGGAAAGCTTGATATCAAGAACGGTGAACAGGCAACCGCCATTCGCACAATGCTGGAAGGCGCAAGCTTCAAGGCACTGTCCGTTGAGGCAAAGCCGACCAAGCGTAATCCGGGACCGCCATTCACCACGTCAACCTTGCAGCAGGCGGCTTCCGGCCAGCTCGGTTTCTCCGCATCGCGCACCATGCAGGTGGCGCAGCGTCTTTATGAAGGTGTCGATATCGGCGGCGAGACTGCCGGTCTGATCACCTATATGCGTACCGATGGCGTGCAAATGGCGCCCGAAGCCATCAATGCGGCCCGTGACGCCATTGGCAAAAGTTTCGGCGCAAAATATGTGCCGGAAAAGCCGCGCTATTATTCCAGCAAAGCCAAGAATGCGCAGGAAGCGCACGAGGCCATTCGCCCGACGGATTTCTCGCGGCACCCGAAGGATGTGCGCCGTTATCTCGATGACGACCAGGCTCGACTCTATGAGCTGATCTGGAAGCGCGCCATTGCCAGCCAGATGCAGGCTGCCGATATTGAACGCACAACCGTCGATATTGAAGCCATTAACGGTCCGCGTTCGGCCATGCTGCGCGCCAACGGATCGGTCACAAAGTTCGACGGCTTCCTCGCCGCCTATATGGACCATCGCGAGGAAGAGGACGACGACGAGGATAGCGCAAAGCTGCCGGAAATTCGCTCCGGCGAAGCCCTGGCACGCGAGAAGATCGATGCGACCCAGCATTCGACCGAACCGCCGCCGCGCTATTCGGAAGCGTCTCTCATCAAGAAGATGGAAGAGCTTGGCATCGGTCGTCCCTCGACCTATGCGGCAACGCTCGCCACGCTTCGCGACCGCGAATATATCACCATCGACAAGCGCAAGCTTATTCCGGAGCCCAAGGGACGTCTGGTTACCGCCTTCCTCGAAAGCTTCTTCGAGCGTTATGTGGAATATGATTTCACGGCTGACCTTGAGGAAAAGCTCGATCTGATTTCGGACGGTAAGCTATCTTGGAAAGACGTGCTGCGCGATTTCTGGCGTGATTTCTCCGGTTCAGTCGATGATATCAAGGAATTGCGCGTCACCAATGTCCTCGATGCGCTGAATGAAGAATTGGCGCCACTGGTGTTCCCGGCCCGCGAAGATGGCAGCGATCCACGCTCATGCCCGACTTGCGGCACCGGCACGCTCTCGCTGAAGCTTGGCAAATACGGCGCATTCGTCGGCTGCTCCAACTATCCAGAGTGCAAATATACGCGCCAGCTCGGCGGCGATGCCAACGGTGAAGCCGCAGCGGCAGACGAACCCAAATCCCTTGGCAAGGACCCGTTCACCGGTGAGGAAATCACCGCGCGGACCGGTCGTTTTGGCCCCTATGTCCAGCGCGGTGAAGGCAAGGAAGCCAAGCGCGCCAGCCTTCCAAAAGGCTGGACCGTGGATGCGCTGGACCATGAGAAGGCCGTTGCGCTTCTGTCCCTTCCGCGTGACATCGGCCAGCACCCGGAAACTGGCAAGATGATTTCTGCCGGTATCGGCCGCTATGGGCCTTATGTCAGCCATGACGGCACATTCGCCAATCTGGAGAATGCCGAGGAAGTCTTCTCTGTCGGTCTCAATCGCGCGGTATCGGTTCTTGCCGACAAGCAATCGAAGGGCGGTCGCGGCCGTTCCACTCCGGCGGCGCTGGCGGCGCTGGGCGACCATCCAGATGGCGGCGCGATCACGGTCCGCGACGGTCGCTATGGGCCCTATGTCAACTGGGGCAAGGTCAATGCTACGTTGCCGAAGGGAAAAGACCCGGCGAGTGTCACACTGGAAGAAGCGCTGGCGCTGATTACGGAAAAGGCTGGCTCTTCCAAGAGCAAGAAAGCGCCTGCTCGCAAGGCTTCGGCCAGCACGGAAAAGAAGGCTTCCGCAAAGAAGCCTGCTACCAAGAAGGCACCAGCAAAAGCCAAATCGAAAGCCAAATCCAAGGCCGAGGCGGTAGAGGAGTAGCAATTGGCACGCCGTTTTTCCAAACCCGATACCGGTCGGTCCGCGCGGACCGAACGGCGTGCAGCCAAAGCAAAATCTGCCGATGGCAGTAGCGACCCCAATGCGTTTTTGCCCACGCGTGAAGAGGTTCTCAAATATATCGAGGAAAACCCTGATCGCGCAGGCAAGCGTGAACTGGCAAAAGCTTTCAACATCAAGGGCGATGCAAGGGTCTATCTGAAAGACCTTCTGCGTGAGCTTTCTGACGAAGGCCTTGTTGAAAAACGTGCGCGCAGATTGTCCCGCCCCGGCGCGCTGCCTGCCGTGACTGTGCTTGATATTACCGGACGCGACGAAGATGGTGGTCTGCTCGGACGCCCGTCGGAATGGGATGAGGCCAATTATGGCAAACCGCCTGTCGTCCTGATCCGCCGCACTCGGCTGAACAAGTCCTCCGAAGGCGGTCCGGCGATCGGCGTCGGCGATCGTGTTCTGGCAAAAATATTCCGCAATGAAGATCGCGACGGACCGGATTACACCGCCCGCGTCATGAAGCGTCTCGAACATCGCACGAATGCGGTGTTGGGCATTGTACGCAAGCTTGGCAATGGTGAATGGCGGCTTGATCCGGTAAACCGAAAGCAGCCGGAAGTGCAGCTCGCCCCCGGACATCTGGAAAATGCCGAAGCCGGAGACCTCGTGGAAGTGGACCTGATTTCCTCGCGTCGCCAGGGATTGCCGCGCGGCAAGGTCCGCCAAGTGGTAGGTTCGATCGACAGCGAGAAAGCCCTGTCGATGATTGCCATTCACGAGCATGAAATTCCGCATGTCTTTCCGGCTGAAGCACTGAGCGAAGCAGAAGCCGCCAAAGCAGCGACGATGGAGGGCCGCGAAGACTGGCGCGAGGTTCCGTTGCTGACCATCGATCCGGCTGATGCCAAGGATCATGACGACGCGGTATACGCGGAGCCGGACAAAGACCCCGCAAATCCTGGCGGCCACATCGTCATCGTTGCGATTGCTGACGTTGCCGCCTATGTCCGCCCTGATTCCGCACTGGATAGAGAAGCCCAGAAACGGGGGAACTCGGTCTATTTCCCGGATCGCGTCGTGCCGATGCTGCCCGAGCGGATTTCCAATAATCTCTGTTCACTGCGTGAATTGGAAGATCGCCCTGCCCTTGCTGTTCGCATGGTTTTTGCGGCTGACGGACGCAAGAAATCGCACAAATTCCATCGCATCATGATGAAATCGGCGGCGAAACTTGCCTATTCGCAGGCACAGGCCGCGATCGACGGTGCGCCGGATGACAAGACCGCGCCCATTCTCGACAGTATATTGAAGCCGCTATGGAACGCCTATGCCGTGTTGAAGCGGGGGCGTGACGCGCGTGAGCCACTGGAACTCGACCTGCCGGAAAAGAAAATCCTGCTTACGCCAGACGGCAAGGTAGACAAGGTAATCGTTCCGGAACGGCTTGATGCACACAAGCTCATCGAAGAGTTCATGATCCAGGCGAACGTCGCTGCCGCGGAAACACTGGAAGCGCGCCGACAGCCCCTGATTTTCCGTATTCATGATGCGCCGGCGCTTGCCAAGCAGGAAACCCTGCGGGAATTCCTGCGCACGCTCGATCTTAGCCTCGCCAAGGGCGCCGAACTCCAGCCAGCACAGTTCAACCGAATCCTTGAAGCCGTGGAAGGCTCTGACCATCAGGAACTGGTCAATCAGGTCGTGCTGCGCACGCAAAGCCAGGCGGAATACAGCCCTGACAATATCGGGCATTTCGGCTTGCATCTGCATCGCTATGCACATTTCACATCGCCCATCCGGCGTTATGCCGATCTTATCGTCCATCGCGCTCTGATAAAGGCACTGGGCCTTGGAAGCGATGGACTGACTACGGATGAGGAAGCGCAGCTTGAGGAAATCTCTGCACTCATCTCCTCGACCGAGCGCCGCGCCATGCTGGCCGAACGTGAAACAGTAGACCGTCTGATTGCCCATTTTCTGGCGGCCCATCTTGGCGACGAATATGAGGGACGTGTCACAGGGGTCACGCGGGCAGGTCTTTTCGTGAATCTTGCGACATATGGCGCGGATGGGCTGGTACCCATTTCAACTTTGGGTCATGAATACTATTTATATGATGAAGCGAACCACGCGATAGCCGGTGAACGGAGCGGTAAAGGCTTCCGGCTCGGTGATACAGTGACGGTTCGGCTCGTGGAAGCGCTCCCCGTTGCGGGCGCGCTTCGTTTTGAGATGGTTTCGGAACCGCATCCTCTGCCAATGTCGACCCGTTCGCATCATAAGGCAAGTCGAACGATGCGTGGGCGAAGAGGCAAACCCGCGGGCATTCCGCGTCAGAAGAGAAGAGGTCGCTGATGAGCACGCTAGAGGCCAATTCCGCACAAAATGTACAGGTTTTCGGCGGTGACAATTCCAAGGTTTCCCATCCGAAGCGCCCTTTGGGGGAAGCCATGTGGCGCGGTTTTCGCGGACGCTGCCCACATTGCGGCGAAGGAAAGTTGTTCCGAGCGTTTGTGAAGCCGGTAGCAGAATGTTCTGTCTGTGGTGAAGACTACACAGAGCAGCGAGCCGACGACCTTCCTGCCTATCTCACTATTCTGATCGTCGGGCACGTGGTTGTCGGCGCTTTCATGGGCGTCGAAGCAACAACCAATCTTCCTCTGTGGGCACATATGGCTATCTGGGGGCCCTTGACCGTCATCATGTCTCTGCTCCTTTTGCAACCGATCAAGGGCGCGACGATCGGCCTGCAATGGGCGCTTTACATGCACGGGTTCGGAGGCAAGGGCGAAGGTGAATATGGCGACGTGACCTGAATGTCGGCGTGATTGTCATGTTTCAGCCTCCAATCCCGCCAACCAAAGCTGCGCGAGCTTTGCGACCGCGTGACGCCGCTTCGCTGCTACTTGTTGACAGGTCCGGCAGCAGTCCGCGGATTCTCATGGGCAGGCGCCATGCCAGTCTTGCTTTCATGCCGGGAAAATATGTTTTTCCTGGCGGGCGGGCCGATCCCGTGGACGGCGCCATCACTGCTTCGACTGAACTGAACGATACCGATATTGTCAAACTGCTTGCAGGCATGGGTTCTCGAGCATCACCGCGCCGCGCCCGTGCGCTCGGTCTTTGCGCTATCCGTGAAACCTTCGAAGAAACGGGGCTTCGCATCGGGCAATCAGCTTTAACACCGATTGCTTCGCCCGCGCACCATGACTGGTCTGCATTCCTCGACACTGGCCTGGCACCAGCACTGCATAGCCTGCGTTATTTTGCACGTGCCGTAACACCACCGGACAATGTTCGCCGTTTCGATACCCGCTTTTTTATCGCCTTTCGCGATCATATACCGGAACTGGACCAGCAGCCACTCGTTCCCAGTGGTGAGCTGGAAGATCTGGACTGGGTTTCCATCGATCAAATCGATAGACTGGATGTTGCCCGTATTACTCAGGCTATCCTGAAAGAAGCCCGCGTGCTTCTGATGGATACCGAAGCTGAACTGCCCGCCGCCTTGCCGGTGGTGCAATATTGCAAGCGGCATGGCCGCTTTGTGCGCGAAGTGATCTGAACCCGATGAATAAAGAAATCCAACCCGCCGATCTTGTCCCGCAAGAACCAGATGGCGGGCCGGCAGAGGGCCAGATGCATTGGCGCTCGCTCGCCGCCGCCATTGCCACAATCAGTGCGGTCGGCGCAGCGATTGGCCTGGGCATCCCCCTGTTGAGCGTTCTTCTTGAAAGCCGCGGCCACTCCGCAAGCCTGATCGGTGCGAATACGGCTGTTGCAGGACTCGCATCCATCGTTGCAGCTCCTCTTGCGGCGCCAATCGCTGCACGGCTGGGGGTTGTCAAAGCAATCTTCCTCATGCTCCTGATTGGAAGTGCCGCCTTTCTCGGCTTCCACTTCTTTCAGCCGCTGTGGGCATGGTTTGCGCTCCGCATCGTCCTGCATTTCGCGCTGACCGTGCTTTTCGTGCTGTCAGAATACTGGATCAATGCCTCTGCCCCGCCGGAAAAGCGTGGACTGGTGCTCGGAATCTATTCCACATCCCTTTCTCTGGGTTTTGCGCTCGGGCCGTGGCTGTTCTCGAAAATCGGAAGTACCGGCGGGCTGCCTTTTTATGTCGGCTTCGTCATCATCATGATCGCCCTCATACCGGTTGCATTTGCATGGCGGGATAGCCCCGACTTTGAGGAAGGCGAACACGTCCCTTTCCTTCCTTTTATTTTCGCTGTGCCAACCGCAACGATGGCGGTCTTCGTTTTTGGTGCTGTGGAAACCGGCGGCTTTGCCCTTTTTCCGGTCTTCGGCGCGCGTATCGGATATCCGGAAGCCGATGCAGCCCTGCTGCTTACGATGATCGGCCTTGGCAATGTCCTGATGCAGATCCCATTAGGCATTGTCAGTGATCGTATTTCGGACCGCCGCAAGCTTCTGCTATTCTGTGCCACCACCGGCCTGATCGGCATGATCGCTCTGCCCTACCTCATGCAGCACTGGTATCTCATGGCTGGCATCCTGTTCCTTTGGGGCGGCGTGGTCGCAGGGCTCTATACGATCGGCCTTGCACATCTTGGTTCGGAACTGACCGGGCGTGAGCTTGCGTCCGCCAATGCTGCCTTTGTGTTCTGCTACGCCATTGGCATGCTTGCCGGGCCGCAGGCCGTTGGCGTCGGCATGGATATGCTCGGACCGAAAGGATTCCCGGCTACTCTCGGTGCGTTTTTTGCAGCATATGCGCTCTTTGCAGCAGGAAGGCTGCTTTTGCGGAAGAAGCGGGCTTGACTTTTCGCCGCCAATACGTAGTGTCGCGCCAAATTTCCGCTGCCGGATGAGATTACCGGAATCGCTGGAGGTTTCCATCCATTGAGCATGATCCCGAAGATTGGGAACCGGTTTTCGGCAAGATCATGCTCCGGCAAAGATACAGAGCAGGTAATTCGATATGGCCAAGGCTACGACGATCAAGATCAAGCTTTTGTCGACCGCTGACACCGGCTTCTTCTACGTAACGAAGAAGAACAGCCGCACGATGACGGAAAAGATGACAAAGACCAAGTACGACCCGATTGCGCGCAAGCACGTCGAGTTCAAGGAAACGAAGATCAAGTAATTCGTTTCCAGTCGTCATCGACAAGACGATTGAAATCAAAAGCCGTCTCCCTCGAGACGGCTTTTTGTTTTCTTCGCCGTTCACCACTCAGGCGGCTGAGGAGACGATGCGGTTGCGGCCATCTTTCTTTGCCTGATAGAGCGCAGCATCCGTCCGGGAAAAAAGAGCCTCGGCGCTGTCCCCCATCAGCCTCAGCCCTGCAATGCCCATGCTGATTGTCAGATTAACCTTGTGCTTGCCATTCGCAACAACAAAGGGTGTTTTCGACACGGCACTTCGTATTCGCTCTGCGACAGCCCTTGCGGCCTCCACATCGCTGTCTGGAAGCACCAGAACGAACTCCTCCCCGCCATAGCGGCACATAAGATCCATAGCGCGAATATTCTTTCGCAACCGTGCTGCAAACTCGCGAAGAACATCATCACCCGCATCATGCCCGTATTGATCGTTGACGCATTTGAAGTGATCGAAATCGAGCATAATAACAGACAACGGCCGCTCACGCCCCATCGCGCGTGTCAGCAGGACCGGCATATGCATATCGAGGTAACGCCGGTTATGCAGCCCCGTCAGACTGTCCGTTACCGCCATGGTGATGGTGCGATTGAGGCTTTGCCGCAAAAGATCATTATAGCACTTCCGCTTGATCTGGGTCCGCAAGCGTGCAAACAACTCCAGCTTTTCCAGCGGACGCATGAGATAGTCGTTTACCCCCAATTCCAGCGCACGTACCACAAGCGCCCCCTCGTCCTCCCGAACGACGAGAATGATCGGCACCAGCCGTGTGCGCTCTATGGTTCGTAACTGCGAGCACAGACGCAACGGATCATAATAAGTGAAATTGGCTGAAACGACGATGCTATCGTAATCGGTATCGATCGCACGTATCAGAGCCGTATTGGCGTCACTGGCTACGTCGACGCGATAAACCTCACCCAGAATGAGGCGAAGGCGCGCCGCGGCGAGTTCATCCTCATCAACGACGAGAATCCGGGCTACTTCATCCTTATCGACATAATTCCCGCCCATCTTGCTCGCCAGGAGCGTTTCCACTTCAGCATCCGCGACTGTACCTGTTCGTTGAAAAAGCTCGTCAGAGACCAATTTCAGGCGAGCCAGGCTCTTTACACGCGATATAAGCTGAAGATCACTGACCGGTTTGGAAAGAAAGTCGTCGGCACCAGCTTCGAGCCCCCGAATCTTGTCCTCGGCGCCATTGAGCGACGTTACCATGACGACAGGAATATTCGCTGTACGAGGATCGTCCTTTAAGCGGCGACATACTTCAAAACCGTCCATATCCGGCATCAATATGTCGAGCAGGACAACGTCGATCTGGCCACCCAGACAAATTTCTATGGCTTCAGGCCCGCTATAGGCCGTTACGACCTCATAATATTCGGAGAGGAGCCTCGCCTCGAGGAGCTTTACATTGGAATCCACATCGTCAACGACGAGAATTCGTGCAGTCATGATGCCCCTCGCCCCAATCTTCGCTAAGCGTCGCCCAAATAGGATTTTATTGTTTCTATAAAGCGGGGCACGGATATTGGCTTGGATATATAGGCCTCACAGCCGCCCTGCCGAATACGTTCCTCGTCGCCCTTCATGGCAAATGCAGTTACGGCGATAACCGGAATATGCCGAAGCTCATCATCATCCTTCAGCCATTTCGTGACTTCCAGCCCCGACACTTCGGGAAGCTGAATGTCCATGAGAATCAGATCGGGGCGATGCTCACGCGCCAGATCCAGCGCCTCAAGTCCGTTTCTTGTCCGAATGGTCTCATATCCGCTGGATTCGATAAGATCGCGAAACAACTTCATATTGAGTTCGTTGTCTTCGACAATCATCACGCTTTTCGGCATCGACTATTCCTTGGTCTTATTCCCTACAGCAGCCTGGCATTTGCTCGATCTCTTTATCGACTAATGGACTGAGATACACCCCCAGAAAGCCCCCACCTTTCAGACTGCAAATAGTTTAACCTCATTTCATTGATGAAAGGCAAATAATTCCGTTGTTCCTCGGCAGAGCGACCGTTACACATTCGGCGAAGCAACCGAAAAAGCGGAGAAACCACATGAAAACGCTGATGAGCCAGGCGGATGCGGAAGCGATCGCCATTGAAGCGTTGGCGTGGCTGGCGCAAGACAAGGATCTGCTGCCTCGCTTTCTCGCTCTGACAGGCATAGAGGCTGCGTCGATCCGGCAGGCAGCTCGCGAACCCGGCTTTCTCGCCGGCGTCCTGCAATTTTTCCTGGCCCACGAACCGACATTGCTGCGCTATTGCGAGGATGCGAGCCGCGATCCGTCCACAATCGAGAAAGCCCTGTCCTGCCTGCCGGGCGGGCAGAACCAGCATCTTTAGAAGCAGGGTCCAAAACCCCACGGCAAAGCCCGGCCAAGCCGGGCTTTCTTGTTGGTTATTCAGCAGCGGGAGTTGCCGTAGCAACTTCAACTTCGTTCGAAACCGATATAACGTTCAATTCGTGCTGCTTGCCATCGCGCGCCGTCCAGGAAATCGACTGGCCCGGGGCGAGACCGATCAGCGCTGTACCGATGGGCGTGAGAATCGAAATCTTGCCCTGCGCAATATCCGCTTCGCCTGGATATACGAGCGTTACCCGGCGATCCTGCCCGTCTTTGGAGCGAAACTCCACAGTGGAGCCCATGTGAATCACATCCTGCGGCAAGCGCTTCGCAGGCACGACTTTTGCACGGTCAAGCTCGGCCATCAGTTCCTCGGCGATCTCTTCCTGACGCTCCGAAACATTGTTGGCCAACCCCATCAGGCGTTCATAGTCGACTTCGCTGACGACAATATTGGGCTTCTTGCGATTCTTTCCGCTCATGGCGAGTGCTCACTGCTGTTGAAAGGTAATAAAACTCCGCGCCGTTCCGGCACGAAACTTGTTCAGATTGATTTTTGGTGAAAGCGCTTATCTTAAATCCGCTTTTTTTTAAAAAGCGGCGAACCATCCCCCCGGAGTTCCCCTGCGCTAGGCAGAACTCGAGGGTAGCTATCCCGTGATCGGATGAACCCGATGGAGTATGGATGCAAAATGGCTGTTCATGCTGCTAAACTTGGTGATATTCCCGGCAATGTCAAGTGTAAGACCCCGCAGGTCATATATCCCCATGGCACTTCGGGCTTTCGATGCTATAAAAGGATGTTCCTTTTATGTTCATCAGACGGTTCGTCCTCATGGCTGACACCAGCGCACCCAACAGTCCGGAAAAAGGTGTATGCCGCGATTGCCTCGCGCCGCAGAAATCTGACACCGTCAGGCGCTGCCATGCATGCGGCAGCCCGCGGCTTCTTCGCCATAAGGAGCTTTATAAACTCTCCCTCGCTCACATTGATTGCGACGCGTTTTACGCCTCGGTTGAAAAGCGGGATAATCCGGAACTCCGGGACAAGCCGCTCATCATCGGCGGTGGAAAGCGAGGTGTCGTGTCCACCGCTTGCTATCTCGCCCGTATTCACGGCGTGCGATCTGCAATGCCCATGTTCAAGGCGCTTGAACTGTGTCCGAATGCGGTCGTCATCAAGCCGAACATGGAAAAATATGTTCGCGTTGGCCGCGAAGTGCGGCAGATGATGCGTGACCTGACGCCACTCGTCGAACCTCTGTCCATTGACGAAGCTTTTCTGGATCTCAGCGGCACTGAGCGTTTGCATAAAGCGCCGCCTGCCATTGTTCTCGCCCGCTTCACCAAGCGGGTGGAAGACGAAATCGGCATCTCTGCCTCGATAGGGCTATCCTACTGCAAATTTCTGGCCAAGGTTGCATCAGATATCGAAAAGCCCCGCGGCTTCTCGGTTATTGGCGAAGCGGAGGCATTGGCTTTCTTGCGGGATCGATCCGTCAGCACGATATGGGGAGTCGGCAAAGCCTTTGCAGCCAAGCTGGAAAGCGACGGCATCCGGTCTATTGGCCAATTGCAGACGATGGAAGAAACTGCGCTTATGAAGGCCTATGGCACGATGGGACAGCGTCTCTACCGCCTGTCCCGTGGACAGGACAGCCGCAAGGTTGAGCCGGATCACGATATGAAAAGCGTCTCCGCAGAGACAACCTTCAATAAAGACCTCTCGGAAGCTCGCGATCTCGTGCCGATTCTTCGTGCACTCTCCGAAAAAGTCTCGCGACGACTGAAAGCAAGTGAAATAGCTGGACGCACTGTTGTTCTGAAGCTGAAAACACATGACTTCAAGTCGCGTACGCGCAATCGCCAGCTTTCCGACCCAACCCAGCTCGCAGACAGAATCTTTCGACATGGATTGCAACTCCTTGAAAAGGAATTGGATGGAACGCGATTTCGTCTGCTTGGAATCGGGGTTAGCGAACTTTCTTCAAGCGATCGCGCTGATCCTCCCGATCTCGTAGACGCTCAAGCCACCAAACGCGCCGTCGCCGAAAATGCCGTTGACCGACTGAGAAACAAATTTGGACTTAGCGTTGTAGAAACTGGCTATACCTTCTCAAAAGGCAATCTCGCACGCCCCCAGATGCCGCCAGATCGGGACGATCAGCAATAAATTTACAAAGCGTGAGGAAACCTTTGCAGAAATTTTCTACATTTGCCGCTAACGGCTTGACGAGAACAGTCTGTATCAATATTGGAACGAGCCAAGGCGCTGCCAAGTGATTTGGCAGTAGCTTTACGGAAGGCCTCGTGGCGGAGTGGTTACGCAGAGGACTGCAAATCCTTGCACCCCGGTTCGATTCCGGGCGAGGCCTCCAATATTTCCCAGAATCATCGGTAAACTATTGAATTAACGCATCTTATTTTTAAGGTGTGGCAGTGTGTTCACCCGGTGTTCCGCCACACTTTTTGTGGGTGTGGCACTTCGTTCACAATTTCACCTCCCTTTCCACATCATTTCACTGCCCAAAGATTCTCTGTTGACTCTAACTTCAGGTGAGAACATTTTAGGAACATCGGAAGGCGGCCCGATAACCTAACAGGCATGCTTGGTGGCGTGTGTGTCTGCTTCAATGGAGCAGAACAATGAATGCGGTCGCACACCTGTTCCCAAGATATGATGACGGGATCGGGCTAGAGAGCGCAGCGAACTCACTTCTCAGCGGGCAGACCACCGCATAAACACGAGCGCTATTTACGACCGCGTTGCTGTTCAATGCACTTCCTTGCGTCCTGTCCCGGAGCACATGCATCCTTTTTGGATTTTTGAACCTGGTCCTGTTTCTGCGATTCCGAGGGCTTAGGAACATGAACACTGTCAGTTTCAGACGGCTGCTGTCCCGGTGCCGGCGGGGGATTGCCCGGCACTTCGGGTTCCTGTGTGCCTGATTGTGTCGGCATTCCTGATTCCTGCGCGAAAGCCAAACTCGAAAAGCTTAACAATAACGCCACAAGGACTGAACGTTTCATTTCCTCACTCCGACAGTTGGACCAATAGTGGTTTCAACGGAATTCGGAGTGAAAATGTTCCTTACCCTGAAGGGTTGGAACACATATTGAACCATTATGTCTAGAAAGTCATGGGAACTCCGAGTTCCTTTTCACATTTGGTCAAATCCTCGGAGAACGTCACCAACAAGGGATCATAGTCAGGTTCATCAGTGCTGTCGCTTTTAACGTACTCGGATATCGTCTGCGAAACCTTCATGAGGGAACCGGCAGCGACGGCACAACTTTCGTATGCCCGATACCCAGCGGAGCTTTCATTCGCGTCTGCGGCTTTTCGCCAGTCAGACTGAGCACGCGCAACAGGATTCGTCACCTTTTCCTCCATGGCGATGCCCAGCTCCCTGGAACGCCCATCTGAATTCTCGCCCAGTTCGATATAAGTCATCATCCCAGAAACGACGGCCTTATGAAGCGCCAGAGCATCTTCTTTCGCACCAGCAAAAGCCGGAGATGCGGCAACCAAAGTTAGATTCATGGCAATAAAACTGGACACCAAACGCATAAACTACTCCTGAACAATATAAGGTCCGACCTTATACCGTTGAGCGGAACTTAGCGCAAATGCAGCACTTGCTCAGACGTTTTTTAGTGGCAGGCGTTGAACCGCGCTAAGTTTGCCGGAGGCCCTACCTTGTGAAAAAGCCTCGGCGTATTTTGCCATGAGGAACTCGACTACCCACTGAAGCGGTGATTACCTTCATCGACGAATACCCTTCGCTGCTCGGGGTCGAGGCGATCTGCAGACGGCTACTGATTGCTCCATCCCCTATTATGAGGTTAGCCGGTTTCATTCCGACGAGATACTAAGCCGCTAGATTATCTGCCGTGCTAACTCGCAGGAAGCCATTGTTGTCCGGATCGCGAGGGCCATACCCTGCCAATGAGGAACAAAACCCATTTTTGCGCAAACGGGCCCTAAGACCCTGCCAGATTGCCAGATTAGAAAGCTCTTTCTTGAATACTTCTGTGGCGCCCATCGCTTTCAGCAAAGCGTCTTTCCGGACCCCTCAAATTGGCCATGGGTTTTGGCCTAATACATCACTGCCTGTTTCTGCATATAACCCAGAAACTCAGTCGGTCCCCTTTTGCCGATATTGGCTTTCAGACTATCAGGAACCTATCGCCCATATCGAAACGCCCCGATAGGAGTTCTGTGCGCAGTGAAAGAACCATGTACACCTTCCCATGCAGGAGAAGGAAACCTTATGTATTGAAGACATTGAAAAGTAAGCACCTTCCGAATGAAAGTGGCTCCCCGGGCCGGAGAAATTATATCGTCTTTGCTGACCATAACGTAAACCTATGTTCTCATAACATACTGTTTTTGCATTTCTTTCTTGAACGTGCTATCCATAGTGCCCATCTATAGCGCAGCATCCAAAAGCAGGGAAAAAGCGGGGAAAAGCAAAATGGGGAGCCACACCAGAAACGTTCTGACCGTCAACGGAATAAAATCCAATAAGGCCGCTAAGCTCCGCGACGGCGGCGGCCTTTGGCTCGTCACCAAGGGCAGCGGACGGTATTGGATCTTCGACTACAGGATAGCAGGCAAGCGCCGTGAAATGGGCATTGGGCCCCTTCACACAGTCGGCCTCGCAGATGCCCGCCAGAAGGCCGAGGAAGCCCGGTCACTGGTAAGACAGGGCATCGACCCAATCAATCATCGTCGTCAGGTCGCGATCGAAGAAGCCATCCGCGAGAAGGCCGAAACGATGACATTCGGTAAATACGCCGACTCTTACATCGATGCTGCCGTAAAGGCCGGAAGATGGCGAGGCGCGAAGACCGAAGCAGGATGGCGTAACACTCTCACAAATCACGCGGCACCGATCCGGGACAAGCCCCTCGCCGACATCGGCGTTCAAGAAGTTCTGTCGGTTATCCGGCCGCTATGGGGAGAGAAGCAGGAGACGGCAGAGAAATTGCGCGAGCGCTTGGAACGCGTTTTGGACGCCGCCAAGGTGGAAGGGCTTCGCACCGGTGAGAATCCTGCCGCCTGGCGCGGGCATCTTGAACACCTGCTGCATAAGCCGGATGCTTTGACGACAAAGGGCAACCATGCCTCTATGCCGAGGCGCGATGTCCCTGCCCTATTCGGAAAGATTTCGAAGCTCGATACGATCAGTTCGGAAGCGCTGATGTTCGCCATCCTCACCGCCGCCCGTTCTGGAGAGGTGCGCGGCGCGGTCTGGAATGAGATTGATCTTGAAAATAAGGTCTGGATCATCCCTGCCGCTAAAATGAAAGCCGGGCGTGAACATCGCGTTCCCTTGTCCGCCGCTGTGCTGGCAATCCTGGAACGCATGAAGGCTCGCCAGATCAACGACTTTATCTTCCCAGGAGCGGTAGCCAAGAAGCCGATGAGCGCCAATACCATGGCAAAGACTCTCGGCGAGAACGACAGCACTGGGGCGACCGTGCACGGCTTCCGGGCCAGCTTCAGGACGTGGATCACGGATGCCACCGACTTCGACGGAGATCTCGGCGAGATGGCTTTGGCGCATGTCGTCGGCGACGCGGTAGCGCGAGCCTATGCACGATCCGACGCACTCGAGAAAAGACGCGAGCTAATGGATAGGTGGGCAACCTTTGTCTCAACTCCGACCAAACAAATATAAATCTAGCATTAATAGGAGGAGATATGTAACATTACACAAAGTATAGCATCGCAAGGTTGACTAGACCGAACATTATGCTATCTTCTCAGAATGTGTATTACGGTACACCGCCTTCCAAGGCAGGCCGACCGCGGACAGACGGGGCCGACGACTAACCTCCGGCCAGCAGGCCATCAATCTCAAATTCTAAATCGAGATTTTACACGCCATGATTCTGATCTGGCGCGAGGAGGACAAATGCATCCCGCTAATGATAACATACCAATCCTTATTTCGCTGAACGACGCCGCCAAGCTCACCAGCTTGAGCCGAACCATGATCAATCGCTATCGAGCAGAGGGCCGGTTCCCTGCTGCTGTGGCCATGGGAGAGCGACGTGTCGCGTTCGTCCGCGCCGAAGTGGTCGCGTGGGTTCAGGACAAGATAGCCGCCAGAGCCGCCTAACACCCTCACCCCATAACCACCGCATGCGTAACCGCTCGCGCCACGGGCCGACGCGTGCCCGCTCTCCCCGAATGGAGGATTGATGCAATACGACTCGTTACAAGACGTACCTGAAGATCAGATCGAACGCGCAATGTTATTTATGGGCGCTGCGCTTCGCCTCACACACTCGCGCACTGCCGACAGAATTGCGCAGTCCATTGTTAATGAATGCCTGCTGCATGGCGAATGTCGGCTATAGCATAAGGAATTCGAAAGGCGTACGGGATCGTGCCGACGCACAGTTTCGCGCGCCCTCCAAAACCTTTTATCCGCCAAGCTCATCGAGCGAATAGATTTTACGGATGATCGCCGTTCGGTCTATCGCTGCCTATGGGAGCGCGCAGACGAGCATCGGGAATGGGGGAAAGAGTTTGATCTCCGTTGGGAAGAAGCGCGCGGTGCACGGCGTCTGAAGGATTTTGAGGCACCGGCCTATCCATCGCCGGGGGCCTCTAATGGCGAAGCCTAAGCCACTTCGCCCATATGCCTATGAAAAGGCAGCGTTCCTCGAAGACGCCAACGAAGACAGCACGCTGTCCTCCGCTGCATTGCGCGTGCTTCAAAAAATCTGCGCCGCATACAATCGAAAGGCGGGATATGCGGAATGCGCGCGAACCTTCATCGTGGACCGGGTTCCAATTAGCGTCAAAACCGTTCAGCGCGTCAAAAGGGTGCTGCTACAGAGTGGCCGAATTTTCATTGTTCGCGAACCGATCGGACGCGCGTCTACTCGCTACGGGGTAAACTGGTGGTTTCGCGGGGCGGACAAGGTTCGTAAGGCCAATGACGGCTTGCCTGTTTTAGACTGTCGCGTTCCTGCGCTAGGGGGGACATCGGTGTCATCCGTAGAGGGGACATTCACGACACCTGACATAGACACAAATGTCCCCCAAACCTATTATTAGTCCGCAAAGCGGAACTAATAATCCCACCAGCGCATCGCACATGCGCGCCCTTACGGGCGGCATGGCGCGCGCAGGCCGGGAAGTTGAAGTGAAAGACGCGCACCTTATCCGCAGTGGCGCCGACACCATTCTCGCAATTCATATCGAACATAAGGACGGCTCCGGCAACATCATCCAAATAGTCACGGAGTCCGATAGCGCAGATAAACAATCCGACGGCCAGCGCCAGTTAGAGCGGCTGTCCATCGCCACTAACATCACGATTGGCGAGCAATCTGACCTGATAGGCGCGCGTTTCGTCATTGGATCGGATGGCAGTTTTGAAGGAATATCGGCATGACAGAACAAGACGACCAAACTGCCGAATCCGTCCACGACGTAGTAACGAGGGCAGCGGCATGAGCGTTATGGTTGAAGTAGCGCCTGGGCGATATGTCAATGAGGCAACCGCCAGCAAGCTAGGAATGCAGGGGACGGGGAAAAGCTACGTGGCGGAAGATCACGTGGCGGGCCATGAACCGCCGCTATGGACAAAAAAGAAACCAGCAGCACCGAAGCCCGAAAAGACCCCGCCAGCCAAAGTTATCATGGATGCAGCCTTTGACTTGGCCCGTGAGGAACCGCCTGCACCAAAAACGGCTGTTCGCGAATGGCTAGCATCGATGATGAAGGGAGCAACCGTGACGAAAATTCCAAGCGTACCGCAGCCAGAACCGCGAGGATGGAAGCCGCGCGAAAGGCCGAAATCGGCCAATGATAACGAGCCGGCCATACCAGTTTGCGAGGCGCTGGTGCGCGACAAGCGGCCAGATGATGCCGCGATGGTTCGGCGATATATCATGCTTGTCGATGTGGCTGGGCTGCCAGAGGATGACGTCAAAACTGAGGTAGGCAATCAAGGCGTCGAAATTGCCCGGCGCAGTAGTTTTGACGACAACGGCAGGATACGAGATCA
The DNA here is from genome assembly GCA_900473915.1 of Hyphomicrobiales bacterium. Taxonomy (GTDB): domain Bacteria; phylum Pseudomonadota; class Alphaproteobacteria; order Rhizobiales; family Rhizobiaceae; genus Brucella. The sequence goes on from UCNG01000011.1 coordinate 42,066, forward strand.
TGGAGTGCGAGTTTCCGCGAAAGTTGCGATATCGCGCGGCGTCCGCACCACCATTACCAGCGATGACGTTCCTAGCCGCGCACAGGCCCCTGCAGTGCCGACAATAGGTGAAGACAACATAATCGCATTCATGGACGCTAAGGCCATACTGGGGCCGCTGCGGGCCGCACTGGGGCCATTGCTTGATGTGTTTGAACTTGCGGCCCTGAGCGGCCTTACAATGACACAGATAGGAGAGCTTCGCGGACTCAAGGGCAAACCGGCAAGCGGTGCTGGTAAGATGGTGGTTTACATGGCCATCGACACGCTGCGCGATGCGTGGAACCGGGATAACAGGCTGGCAGCGGTGCAGGCCCGGCAAGCCAATGATGCCCTGCAAAAGGCTGGCGACAAGCGCGATGCGTCAAACCTTATCTATTTCGGCAAGGACATCAACAAGAGGCCGGGCACGATCTATGGACGGTCGAAGGCGGCTTAAACAGAGAAGGCCCTCCAAGCATTTTGGAGGGCCTTCTGTTAGAACAGTCGACTGATAAACATTGCGACTGAAGCCAAGCTGATCGATAGATCAAGCTTTAGTCGAACTGTCTTCGTCGACTGGCTGGCCTCGAGCAACAAGCTGGCATCCATTGCCTACCTCATTTCTCGTGTGCGTGGCCCTTGATGTAGCCGCCATGCACGCCAGACCCATGTTGAGGACACTTTCTTGAGCCTGGGGCAGTCCTCACGCACGCGGCTATTTCGTTGTTGAATTGGAGGTAGGTTGCGTAGCGGAGACCTGCAAGATGCCGCAATAAAAAAACATGCCGAGTAGGTGGGTATTCCGCAATCTCGCAACCTATTACAGTGAAGGGGTTCAACCGCATAGCGGTTGCGGTGCACCCCAAAACGCATTTGGTGGTTATAGATGAAGACACATTTATAGGCTCGCTTCGGCGGGCCTTTTTCTTTTCGGCGGTGGAATATCCGGCCGAAATGGCGGGCCGATAGTTCCCCGCCGCCCTATGTCGCGCCCACGGCATGGGCATCCCATCCGCATAGTCCCCTATGCGGTAGTAGCGCCCTTGCGGCGCTCATCCGCTCGCCGGTCTCTCTCCTCGTGCACCGGCGAGCGGGTTTTTCTTTTGCCCTTTAATTCCAAATCTCAAGTTTATGGAGGTGCCCGGATGCGAAAGTCCGCGGTTCAGGAACTACTTGCGCGCCGGCTCCGCATAGCGCCCGGACGCATTCAAGCAATCAGTGAACGCCTTGCAAGTGCTGGCCTGATCTCAAACGCCGAGGGCAGTAGGCGATACCCGCCCGACCTGTCAGAGCCTGAAATCATCACACTCATTCTAGCGGTCATCGCCGACAATGGTCTGGGTAGCGTGAAAGCGACCGTTGACACGTTCTCTACCTTGACCAGCGCAGGCATTGCCTTCGGGCACGTTCTTCAACGTGTGATGTTCGGCCGCCCGGTGGATATCGCTCATGTGATCGTCCGTCATAACCCGGCAGGCGTGTCGGCGGTGATCGGCGGCAATCACGCCGTCTATGGCGCGGAAGCCCCCGATAAAGCAGCCACAACGGCACGCATCATTCCAGGCGATGCACTGATTGCTATCGCAGCCGAGTTGCAGGGGCAGCACCCACAACAAGCCGACGCGCTGGTTGAATTGATAAGAATTCGGAGGGCCATGCATGTCTCGGCCTGACGAACTGATCGCCCAAATCCTCGCTGCAACCCAAGCGGAGAGCGATCCGATTGCAGTCGAAATGGCTGCGATCACAAGAAAGCATCGAACACCCGAACAGATTGCGGAGCACCGCCGATTACATCGGCTGGCCCGTAAGCATGTCGAACCCGTCGATGCGCACAACAAGCAAAACCCCGAAAAGCCGATGCAATACCAGCCCTCTTTGCTGGCGTATCTGCATGCATTTTCTTATGTCGAAAAGGACAGTTAATGTCTAATCTTTCAGAAATGATTGCCGAACTCGGCGAGAGCTTCAACGCCAAAACCGGCGAACTAAATTCGCGCCTTGGTGAGCTCGAAAAGCGAGCTGCTCGTGAGCCTTCCGGTGATGTGCTCTATGCCAATGGCGAAACCATCGCCGATAAGATGGTGGCGTCCGCAGCCTTCAAGTCGCTGGAGGGTGGCCGCGTGCGTGGCCGTGCGCACGTCGAGATGGCCGCCATCACTTCCGGGAATACTACCGTGGGTACCGGCCGTTCCGCTGCAACTTCGCTGGTGGGCGCTGATCGTCGCCCCGGCATTGTTACACCCGCCGAGCGCGTCCTGACCGTTCGAGATCTGATCGCGCCGGGCGAAACCAGTGCGGGCTCCGTCGAATACGTTAAAGAGACAGGCTTTACGAACAATGCCGCGCCTGTGGCTGAGACGACGCAAAAGCCATATTCTGACCTGACCTTTGATCTGGTGACCGCTCCCGTCCGCACTATCGCCCACCTGTTCAAACTATCTAAGCAGATCATGGACGATGCTCCCGGCCTTGTCAGTTATGTGAACGTGCGCGGTACGTCTGGCCTGAAGCTCAAGGAAGAGAACCAGCTTCTCTTCGGCGACGGTACAGGTCAGAACCTTCTCGGCCTGATTCCACAGGCGACGGTGTTCGATGACGCGCTGCGCTCTACCGGCGACACCCGCGTTGACACTCTGCGTCGCGCTATCCAGCAGGTACGCCGTGCCGAATACCGCGCATCAGGCATCGTCATGAACCCGGACGACCTCGCCGACCTTGAACTGACGAAGGACGCAGGCGGCAACTACATTATTGTCGATCCCGTTGAAGGCGGTCAGGGCCGAGTGTGGCGTCTGCCAATCGTAGACACCACTGCTATGCCAGCCGGACAGTTCCTTGTAGGTGCGCTTGATACCGCTGCCCAATTGTTTGATCGTCAGCAAGTCATCTTCGAAATCTCGACCGAGAACGCTGACGACTTCGAAAAGAACATGGCGACTGCTCGTATCGAAGAACGCCTGGCTCTTGCCGTGTATCGTCCGGAAAGCATCGTTACCGGCCAGTTCGAAGCCTAATCACGTTCAGGCGCCGTGAATGTCCGGCCTGCCCTGTCGGTAAGTTTTGAAGCGTGGCGCCGCCTCCTGAGAACGCTTCACAACACGGGCACGCCGCTGGCTGGAGTCCCCCCGCTTTCGAGCGCGCAGCCAGCGGCTCTTTCTTTTCAAACAAGGAGAATTTCAATGCCGGTAGGCAAACTCAAGGCGTGGCGTAACAGCTATGGCTTTCTGACAACTGATAACGGTTCCGATATGTTTGTGCATATAACCGCGTTTCAGTTCGCGGGCGAAGAGCCCGAAGTGGGTGCCTTTTACTCGTACAAGGCCAGGATGTTTAAGGACAAGATTATCGCGACCCATTTGAAGCGCGTGGACCAGAATGGCGACGGGTAAAGTCCTATTGTTCCACAATGGCTACGGCTTCATCGCCGCCGAGCCCTGTAATGTCTTCTTCCATCGCACTGTCATCGACGGCGACACGCCGAAGGCCGGCGATACCGTCCGTTACGACGCCGTGCCAAGCGGCATGAACAGCCCGAAGGCGACCAGCGTGCGCGTCATCGATCCCGCCGTCTTGGCCGAGGCTGAACGCGTGTTCGGATCGACATGAGTAGAGGTGAAAGCGCAGCTTGGCAGCACCTTTATAAGCGGTCGCGATGGCTCAAGATGCGTGAGCGGCATCTGATGCAGTCGCCCTTGTGCGTTTATTGCCTTGAGGTTGGCGACGTGGAGCCTGCCACGATTTGTGATCATCGCACCCCGCATAGAGGGAGCGAGGATCTCTTCTGGGACGCTGACAATCTCATGTCCTTGTGCAAGCCCTGTCATGATCGGATCAAGCAGCGCGAAGAGCGCGGAGAGAAGGTCATCCGATTTGGCGCGGACGGCTACCCCATCGAGTGACCCACCCACCCTATGGGGGGAATCGAAGTCTGGAAGCCGCTCGCTCTAGGAGCGGGCTGGGCCCTTCCTTTTCACGCGTGCTGCCCCGGTTCAAATAAAAATTGGAGGCTCAATGCCCAAAAACCCCACAAACGCGGCGATCAAGCCGCCAAGCCATCTTAAAAAACCCACTCAAAAATGGTTCGAAAGCGTTGTTGAAGACTTCGATCTAGAACCGCATCACGTCAAATTGCTTACGCTTGCCGCGGAAGCATGGGACAGATCTGTCGCAGCTCGAAGGATCATCGACAAGGATGGCCTAACCTATCTGGATCGCTTCCAGCAGCCAAAGGCACGACCAGAAGTCGCAATCGAGCGTGACTCCCGCATCGGTTTCGCGCGGCTCATTCGCGAACTTGCCCTTGATGGTGTGGGGTCGCCGGAAACGTCGCGTGTACCGCGCACGGCTGACTACGGGAATCGCCGCTGATGCCTGTGCGTCGCAAGGCTGACCGCCGGCGCGCATCCTTCCGATTTGACGATTGGGAGGAATACCTCGCAACCGGCATAGACATGTTTTCTGATCTTCATCACGCCGGGATCACTATCGACCATGAGCCGCCGTCGCGCGAACTGGCAGAACAAGCATGGCGCGCCTTGGGCTGTCAGGTCGTCGATATTCATGGTCCTGAATGCTCGGGCGCGCGCGAATTTGGGCAGCCATAATGCCGGTACGGAAACGACACAATCGGCGATCCGACCGCATGGATTTTGAGATCACTCCAGAAATCCGCGCCGCGTTTGAAGCCTATATCGCAAGCGAACCCGTCGAGGATGGCGGTTGGCGCGAGCATTGGCGTTTGCACGATCTACTGCATGAGGTGGGCGTCTTGAGGCTGCCATATTGCCCGCCGTGCTGCTTCCATCCACAGGATCACGGAACCAGATGGCAATATGCGCCCCATGCTGTGGCCATTTATCGTCACTTATCACAATAACCGCCCGCCATTGCGCGGGCTTTTTCTTGGGAAAATCAATGTCCGATAAGCCTTTTTCACAGATTACGCAGCCGTTTGGAGACGGTGAGTATAACTTCGCGCTGACTTGGGATGGCGCTATTGAGTGGGAAGAAAAAACCAGCCGTAGCCTATACGGCACGTTCAAGTTCATGGCCGAACATCAAAGTGGAATGGTTGCCGATGTGCGCGAGATTATCCGTATCGCGTTGATTGGCGGTGGCCTTGCTCCGATACGGGCTCTGTCGCTGGTCAAGCGATATGTGGAGGGGCGCCCCCTTGATGAAAGCCTTCCCGTTGCACTGAGCGCAATCGAGGCTTTCCTTTTCGGCCCCGATAAATCCGGGGACATTGCCAAGGCGGGAGAAGTCCCCACCGATGGCTAATAGCTGGCACGCATCAAGGGCTTTCAAGAAGAGGCTGGCGAAGCTGCCGGCCTCCGTACCGAAGTAGACCAATGAGGCCGTCAAGAAGAACGCCGAGGAATGGGTCGATTGGGCGCAGAAAATGGCACCTGAAGACCCCAAAGACGGCGTCCATCTCAAACCTTCTATTCGCCATTACGAGACTGAGACGGGCGGTCAGGTAGTTCGGGCGGGCGGTGAAGCAACGACCGTCGATGGCTATGATTATGCCCTGGGTGTCGAGTTTGGCACTGCCCCGCACATCGCAGGCGGTCAATTCGAAGGTGCGCATCATCCGGGTACGTCAGGGCAGCCGTTCTTTTGGCCATCATATCGAATGCTGCGAAAGCGAATGTCTGGTCGTCGCCGACGCGCACTGAATCAAGCCGTGAAGGATTTCAACAATGGCAAATGAACCCGCCCTATACGCGCGCATGGAGATGCGCGTGAAAGATGCCGAGAAGCAACTGGCGAAGTTCAGTCAGCGGCTCGACCAATCGGCCGGCAGCATGGAGCGGCGCTGGAGCCGTGCCTCCAAAAACATGCAGACGTCAATGTCGAAGGCATTCGGCGGCAGCGGTTTGGCGAAGGGTATTTTTGCGGGCGTTTCGGCTGCGGGCGCAAAAGAACTGATTGACGCCGCTATCCGTATCGAGAATGCGTTGAAAGTGGCCGGCCTGTCTAGCCATCAATTGAATGACGTATATGATCGCCTGTTCGAGAGTGCGACCAAAAACGCAGCGCCACTTGAAACACTGGTCACGCTGTATGGCCGCGTTTCCTTGGTCCAAAAGAACCTCGGCGCATCGACCGAAGATCTTTTGAAATTCACCGATAGTATCGCCATGGCGCTACGGGTCGCAGGCACTAGCCCGGAACAAGCCAGCGGCGCTTTGCTCCAGCTTTCGCAGGCTCTCGGCAGCGGGACGGTGAGAGCAGAAGAATTCAACTCTATGATGGAAGGCGGCTTGCCCATCCTTCAAGCCGCGGCAGCGGGCATCAAAGAGGCTGGCGGCGATGTTGCGAAGCTGCGCAACATTATGCTGGACGGTGAATTATCTTCAAAGGCGCTCTTCAAAGGCATTGAGGCCGGAACGCCCATTCTGGAAGAGCGACTTGCTGGCGCTATTTTGACCATCGACCAGCGTATGACGAACCTGAAAACGGCGCTGGTCGATGCGGCGAAGCGGTTTAATAACTCGTCGGAGGCCGCCAACACGTTCGGCACTGCCATCGATAATACCGCTGCATTCATCAACAATATCGATTTTGAGACCTTCATTTCCAAGATCAATCAGGTCGTGGAAGCATTCGCCAAAGGCCAGAATGCCGCTAACAACTTCGCGAAGGATGCCGGTGCGGCTCTAGGCCTCGACAATGTCGGTAAGTGGCTTACCGGCGGCGAAGCGCAGGTATCCTATCTGGGCGGTGCGCTGACGATCACGTCATCCAAAGTTATCCAAGATCGTATCACAGATGCGTTCAAAGATGGGGCCGTCGAAGGCAGCGCTGAGATAGACAAGGTTCTCCGCGAAAAGTACGGCAAGGGCTCCCGTCTTAAGCCAGAAGGCACAAAACCCGGCACTGGGCCGACTTTCACCCCAGTATCCATCAAGGATTTCCCCGCCGACGGTACGAGCAAGGATAAGAAGAAGAGAAGCGGGACCAAGACCCACGCCAAAACCGCTGACCAGCAGATCGATTCCGACATTCAGGCCGTCCGCGACCGCATCGAAACAATGAAGGTCGAACAGTCGATTGTCGGTCAGTCATATGAGGTGCAAGAAAAGCGGCGTATGTCGCTGGAGCTGGAGCAGGCAGCACTCGCCAAGCTTCGTGACGAGGCGATCAAAAAAGGTCACACTGACCTTTCGAATATCAAGATTTCAGAAGAAGCACGCGGCAAGATTGACGCTGTCTCAGAGGCTTATGCAAGGCAGGCCGACGAGCTACGGCGCGTTCAAGACCAGCAAGACAAGGCAGAGCGGGCGGCGGAAGATTTCTACGATACGTTCAAAAGCAGCACGGTGGGCGCAATCACTGGTGCTAATAGCCTTGCTGACGCTTTGCAGAACATTGCGATAAGCTGGCCGACCTCTTCCTGAGCGCAGGTTTCGACGCGCTTTTCAAGCCATCCTCCGGCGGTGCGAGCGGCGGGGCCTTCGGGAGTATCTTCAGCGGGCTGGGCAAACTCATCGGCTTTGACAGCGGCGGCTATACGGGCCCTGGTGGCGTTAAGCAGCCAGCAGGCGTTGTCCATAAGGGCGAAGTGGTTTGGTCCCAAGATGACATCCGTCGTGCTGGTGGAGCCGGGACTGTCGAGGCCATGCGGAGGGGCATGGTTGGCTATGACCGAGGCGGCGTGGTCAGCATGCCTTCGCTTTCGGCACCGCCTATGCCTGACCTTTCGCGGATCACAAACACCAACAACAATTCGGTCAACAGCGCGCCCGTCATTAACATAAACGTCACCGGGGCAAGCGGGGACGATCATGTCCGCAGCCTTGTTCGGGAAGGCGTGAGGCAAGGCTTGTCTGCTTACGATAAGGGAAGTGTGCAACGAACCGCTCGCGATCTCCGACAAGTCAATATGAGAGGGATGGCGAAGTGATGCGGTGAGAGGCAGATAATGGCATCGGCAGATTTGGAATTGCAGGGGGCGATTATCACCCGCCTGCGTTCATATGCGCCTCTGACCGCGACGATAGGTCAGAATACCTTCGACAATCCGGCTACTGAATCCAACTTGCCTTATGTGACTTATGGCGAGGCCGACATTAGGCGAGCAGACGTGACATGCCAGCGAGCGCAGGAAATCTATGTGACCCTCCATGCCTGGTCTGATCCGAATTACGGCACAGGATTCGCGCAGGTAAAGCAGATAGCGGACGCTGTGAGCGAGGCATTGCACGAATATCCGGCCATTCTATCGACCAACCGGCTCATCTCCCTTGATCACCGGCAAACGCGCATCATTCGCGAAAAGGATGGCGTAACTGGCCATGGCATCATTGAGTTCGTGGCCTTCGTAGAGCCGTTAGAATGAGCAGAGACGCGAAGCTCGAAATCGACAGAGCGCCCGTCGTGGCTCATTTCTCCCGGGATTCCTGTGCACATCCCCTAGCACCAGGCGGCGCGGGTTGCGCAAGCGGCTCCTTACGCTCAGGCTACCCTAGGGTGAGTGCAATGCAACCTTGCTGATGAAAGCGATAAACACATGGATAAGTTTACTATTTCCGCCTCCCTCTCGTGCGGGAACTGCGGCGCTACCGTAACCATCAATAGCGACGCCGACGAAAACTCAACAGTCGCGTGTAGCAATCCCAAATGTGATACCACCTTCGGGACGGTCGGAGATGTCAGAAAGCGTGTTCGCGCGAAGGCAGCGCAAAAAACCAATGCGAATTTTGTTTCGGGTCTGAGAAAATCTCTTCGGAAGCGATGACGTGGGGCGCCCTTCGAGGCGCTTTACTTATCTCGGCTCACTGTCTTGACGTAGAACACTTTCCGCCACTGATAAGGCCCACCTCAAGTAGGCACGTAATTCAGGTGAATGGTTAAAGAAAATGAGAATATGTCGCGAATGAGCGGCCAGTAAATTTAATGCATTTCTAGCAAATTCCGACGCAGCATCATTGTAAAAGGACATCGAAGCCGAAGCCAGTCCCAAAATGCTAGAAAGGTTAGGATCTGATCCCACGGAATAACGAACTAGCGAATGAAATATATTCCTCAGCGTGATATACACGCTGTACGCCTGTTTTGTACTACGCCAGCCAATTTCATGCATTTGCTCTTGCAAAACACCGGCGTAATGACGGGACGTGTCATCTAGTAGATTGTTCCCTCCCGATATTGCGGCAAGGAGTGCGTCTCCGCTCTCAGCAATCTCTTGCAACTCCTCGGTATTCAATCGGCTCTGGTCCGAATCCAAAATCAATTCTCTGGATTGGCGTATGCCCATCGCCAGAGCGGAATGGAGACTGCAAACATGCTCCAGGATCGCTGCTGTAGCAGGCTCAAGTGGATTCGATATTGTACGTTCTGCGTTTTGCTCTCGATATGCCCGTTCGTACGAGAGAATCGCTGATCCAGAAATCCACAGTCCAATGGCATCTAGATCCGCATAAGAAGAAGAGATAACTTCTGCATATGATTTTAGTGCCAGGTGCAACGAAGGAAATGCATTCCCCTCCTTGCCAACCTGATGTAGCAGGTCATCGACAGATACACGTAGATGGGTCAAAACTAACGACTGCGCCGCTGCCGCGTCATTGTCTGGTGAAACTTTCTCCCATTTAAGTTTGCCGTGCGATAGCGAAAAAATTGGCCCACCCACAATATCTGGGATTGGGGGCGGGACGTTCTCAATTCGAGTCTCGACCTTCGTTTTTGGCACATCTACTCGCATCGCAACATTCGGCGAATAGGAGGCTTCAACTTCGGCAATCGCATCTTCGAGAATTTTACGCCGGCGGGCTGCCAAAGACTGTGAAGCATTCGAAGTGACCAGCTTCTGCTCGATTGTCGCACGGGCCTTCGCGTAAACGCGCTGTCGCAATTCAAGCGATTTGTCCGCCTGAGCATCGATCGTCTTTTTCAGTACCGCTACAAAATCAGTCATTTCGGTGGTCGCCGTCCAACCTATTCCGCGCTCTTAAAACACTCGAGTTCGACCCGATTGCGGAACTCAGCTATCGCGCGGTCCTGAAATTCCTTGCCTGTGTAGGTTGGGCTTTCGTAGGCCCGAACGACAATCTGTTGCATGATGGAAGTATCGCCTGCACCTTCAAGCGCCTTCATGATCTCGTTCATGGGCGTTTCCGACTGACGAAGGATCATGATCTTTGCGGCTTGGTCGCCCCACTGCTTGCATATGTCCGCTTTAGGTCGAACGCGCGCGCCATCTGCAGCCTGTACGGCGCTGGTCGATAGCAGGACGGCTGCGATGAGAAATGCGTGATTCATGACGCATCCCCATTTGCTGAAACTGGCGCCGGCCCTGACGGCTTTTTTTGCTCTTCCTTGGATGCAGTAATCTCTTGAATCGCGGCAAGTCTTTGTTGCCTTTTGTGGCGGGCGACGTACCAATCGGCGAACAGCATTTCGATCAGTTCGATAAGTGTCTGCGCTTCATCAGGATCAACATCAACAATGACATTGATGTCTTTTTCCATATGTGCGCCGATATTTCCCAGCTTTCTTACCGCCGTGATTGCCGCAATAGTTTCGTCGTCAACACCGCGAGGAGCAGTGCCTTCCTCGAGCTGCTTTTCAAGCTCTGCAATTTCATCGATCAATCGGTTTTTAGAAATTTTACAGAAGTCTCTAATCATGCCCTGTAAGCATCGACGAGAGAGGGTTGCCGAAGCCTTTGGACTATCGTTCTTGATTTTGCATGCTTCGTAGTAATCTTCCCGTATGACCGCAGGGATATAGTTTGGCTGAGGTTTGGCAGCTGAGGCCGGCAAAATATGCCATACTCGCTTTAAGGGCGTTTTGGTCTCCATTCTGAGACCATTCCAGCGCAATGAACCGTAGCCAAGTGACAACGTTAGCTGATTGCAATTTTCATTCAGGCAGCGATTTGCTGCAATTATTACCCCAAGGTCACCCTCACGAGTTTCTCCGATATTGAGAGCAATATCATGAAGGCGCGCGTTATCGGCTTGTTCAAGTTGCTTATGCCCGCAGTATGCACATTCCCAACTAGACATATCTTCCCCGCTTAATTTATTCTTAAGCGGCATAGCACAGACCCACCAATTCCCGGAAGGGAATATCAGTTCTTCACAATCATCCCGACGCCGGTTTCACCGAGAAATTCGATGCCTGCCTTTTCAAGGGCGGCGCGGATGGCCTGAAGATTGTTTGCTATCGGGACCCTTCGACCCTTTTCGAAATCTCGCACGGTGGAAAGGCTTACGTTTGCCGCCTCGGCTAGCTGTGTCTGGGACCAATCTAATAGACCACGGGCGCCGCGAGATTGTTCAGGCGTAAGCATGGTGAACGCAATCCTAATATTTTTTGCTGACGTCAACGATTTTTGTTGACAGCGCGTTTTTGATGATTATTCATAACATCAACGAAAAGCACTGACAACAACAGTTGCCAATCATAGTTAATACACCGTTACGAGGAGACCACAATGCAGCACGTCGTGCCAGCAAACGCCACCGCCTTGCCCGCAGCCAGCAATATGTCGATACGGACCAGGCACCAGCAGCCGCGCAACCTTTGCGCCATGGTTATAGATGGCGAAGCCGTCTGGGTTGATATCAACCGCTATGACGAAACTGGGCGCGCCGTAATCATCGAACATGATGGACGCATTCGCCTGATGGAAATCGAACAGGAACACATCGGTTTTCGTCCGTTTGGTACTCGCACGGCTTTGGGGCAGCGCTTTAAGTCAGCACATGGCGGCGTTGCTCGGAACAGCGTGATTGTCGTGGGGATGGTTATTGACGCACCCATTCGCGGCGGCCGGTTGATTGAGGGGGAAATGGCGTGATCGACCTTGGCTCTTTCATATTCGGCCTCGTCAGCGGTGTCATAGGCTCTTGGGCTGTTATGGCGGTCATTGTCAACACCGACCCGCGCAGGCGCTGACTACGCATCCAATTAGGTCCCGTAGCTCAGTTGGATAGAGCACCGGCCTTCTAAGCCGTAGGTCGCAGGTTCGAATCCTGCCGGGATCGCCATCGCCTCCTTGCCCCCCAGTCAAGGGGTCGGCGTCCCTCCGGGCACACCGCCCTCGCCCGTCACCAAGGCAGGGAAACTACTACACGAGGAGCATCCTGCTTTGGCAGGCAAGCCCATCGCGGCCACCGTAGGGTCGTACACCTTTGCCGCAGCGCCGCGATGGGCACTGATTCGATTGTCATGATAAGTGTGAACGCCCTACCCTGCATCGTTTACGAATGAAGCATTCAAAAGCGGGGAAGCAAAGAGGGGAAGATTTTATCGAGAAATCGATTTCGCTAAACAAGACAACTACTTACAAGAAGTAGCTGGCTCCCCGGGCCGGATTCGAACCAGCGACCAACCGGTTAACAGCCGGTTGCTCTACCGCTGAGCTACCGGGGAACAGGTGCTCGTTGCGTCAGCGAGGTGGCGTATAGCAAAAGGATTTCACGTTTGCAAAGGGCTAAATCCATTTTTTTTCATCTTTTTGCATTATGCCCTGGAAACCCTATATGCTCCGGGGTGTTTTCCATCTGTGAATAGCAACTTATCAGCCTTAGAGATGCCTCCGTGACTGAGCGATATGCCGAAATGCCCCCTAAAAAAGCCATTGTGATTCTTGGCCGACGAATCCCAATGCCCCAATCGGTCCTGATGCGTCGTATGCTTGGCAGCACGCTCGTTGTCGGCGGATCATTGGGTTTTCTTCCGATTCTCGGTTTCTGGATGCTCCCACTCGGACTCATCGTCCTGTCTCATGATTCTCATCGCGTGCGTCGCTGGCGCCGTAAAAGTGAAATTCATATCTGGCGCAAATGGCTGAAGCGCAAGCCAATCAACGACCCTGAGTGATCGGTTTGCCGAAGCCCGGATATTGCGGACGCTCAAATGACAGGACTCATGGACACCACGCCAAGACGAGGCAAACGGTAGGCAGATAGCCGCGAAGCGTCATTTAAAGTCTAGTACGCAGTTCACCTGGAGTCAGCTGTCGGTGTTTGCGCAAAGCAGTCGTCAAATGACTCTGACTGGAAAAATTCAAATGGCTCGCAATTTCTCTTATCGACATCGATGTCTTTCTAAGCAGTCGCTCTGCCTCATCAAGTCGTAGCCCAAGCAGATACTGATGCGGCGTCTGTCCGATACTATTTCGGAAACACGTCGAAAAGTGGCCTGCTGAAATTCCTACCACCGCAGCCATGTCAGGGACCGAAAGAGACTTGTGAAAATTTTGAGTGAGGTATGTTTCTATCTGATGGCACGCTGATTTGCTAAGCCCGATTTTAGTGTCAGCAACAACGCGATCAACTAGCGCACTGCGAGCTATCGTATGCATGAGGACCAACCCAAGAGCCCTGAGATAAGGTTCGTCCTGCTCTGCCTGCGAGCAGATTTCGTCCCAGATCATGCTTGATATGGGCAAACATTCTTTGCATACGAATTTAACAACGCTTTTAGTGGCATTGATTTCACGAATTAATGGATTCTGGGGATGCATATCCCGAAGCCCCCCTCCATTAAACTGCCCGATTAGTATTTCTGTTGGTTCGGGCCAGTCGATGGCTAACTCCATAGAATCCGCGATGATGAAAACGGTTCCGGCCGGGCAACTGGAATTTTCGTGTGCCTGCACAGGAAAATTCCACCCTAAATTGCGAACCTGTTCTCTCAGGATAAGGAATGTCGTCCGGTTTGCGCGATAGGTGATTGACCCGGCCTGGATAGAGGCGCAGGTCAAGCCGCATTTAGTCCTGCTCAGATGGAGCTCCTCGCCCCCCTCCCCACAGCGGCGGTCTCTTCCGGAATAATCAACGATAAATCAATTAATAAGCTCATCGTCCGCTCGTTCACCCAATCTGAGAACAGAGAATAAAACTCCCCGGCTCGTACGGAGACCGCAAGTCTATCCTGCCATCCACCCGTTACGAAGGCGCAACCCGATAATGCAGTCGGCTATGGTAGCGCAATCTATACGTGTATAAGCATTTTGCAACCGGAATCTTAAACCTTAGCGGGAAGCGCACTATTGCGAATAGTTCGCATTAGCGCTTGCCATCAAGCATCTATCCGATTATGCAATTGCAACTTATTAGCAACAAGGATCAGGTATGTTGAACTGTATTTCTCGAACCACGACATTGGGCCTCTTGAGTTTGGCGCTTCTCTGGGCGGGTAGCGGCGGCGCATTCGCCGAGAAATTCAAGGTCGTCACGACATTCACCGTTATTGCCGATATTGCGCAGAATGTTGCAGGCGATGCAGCAATCGTGGAATCGATTACGAAACCAGGGGCAGAGATTCATAATTACCAACCCACGCCCGGCGACCTGCTGAAAGCGCAGGATGCGAAACTGGTTCTCTGGAATGGTCTTGGTCTGGAACTTTGGTTCGAAAAATTCTTTTCGCGTCTCCAGAATGTACCGAGTGCTGTAGTTTCCGACGGCGTCGAACCAATCGACATTTCCGAAGGGCCGTATAGCGGTAAGCCCAATCCCCACGCCTGGATGTCACCCAATGCGGCATTGATCTATGTCGATAATATTCGAGACGCTCTTGTCAAAAACGATCCTGGAAACACTCGCGTCTACAAGGCAAACGCCGAGGCCTACAAGGCCAAGATTAAAGCCACAATCGACCCCATCCGGGCTGAGCTGACGGCAATACCCGACGACAAACGCTGGCTGGTTTCGAGCGAAGGCGCGTTCTCATATCTCGCGCGGGATTTTGGCCTTAAGGAACTGTATCTCTGGCCAATCAACGCCGACCAACAGGGCACACCCCAACAGGTTCGCAGAGTAATTGATGCAGTGCGCCAGCACGGCATTTTGGCCGTTTTCTCTGAAAGCACAATCTCCTCTGCTCCAGCCGAACAGGTTGCCCGTGAAACCAGCGCAAAATACGCCGGGGTTCTTTATGTTGATTCGCTTTCTGGGCCGGATGGCCCCGTGCCTACATATATCGACCTCTTGAAAGTGACCTCCGGCACGATCGCTGAAGGACTCAGACAATGAAAGCTCTCATAGGTCTCCATGGAAATGCCTCCGCCGCGATGGATACAGGCGCGATCGATGGTATCAATGTGCAGGAGGCAACCGTTACATACCGCAATGGTCATACGGCTCTGCACAATGCAAGTTTCGCAATTCCAACCGGAACGATTACCGCACTCGTGGGCGTCAATGGCTCCGGAAAATCAACGCTGTTCAAGGCGATCATGGGATTCGTGAAACTCGCCAAGGGTGAAATATCCATTCTCGGAATGCCGGTTGGAACTGCGCTCAAAAAGAACCTTGTGGCTTATGTCCCGCAAAGTGAGGATGTTGACTGGAACTTCCCTGTTCTCGTCGAAGATGTTGTCATGATGGGCCGCTATGGCCACATGGGGATGATGCGCATGCCGCGTCCGGCCGACAGGGACGCCGTGGCCAAAGCGCTTGCCCGCGTCAATATGCTCGAGTTTCGCCACCGTCAGATCGGTGAACTTTCAGGAGGGCAAAAGAAACGGGTGTTTCTCGCGCGAGCACTCGCTCAGGATGGCAAGGTCATTCTTCTTGATGAGCCCTTTACCGGCGTAGATGTCAAAACCGAGGAGGCAATCATAAGCCTCCTTCAAAGCTTGCGCGATGAAGGGCGTGTTATGCTGGTTTCCACGCATAATCTCGGTAGTGTTCCAGAGTTTTGCGACCGGACGGTACTGTTGAAGCGAACGGTACTGGGATACGGGCTGACTGCCGACGTCTTCACCCAGGCAAATCTCGAAAAGACTTTCGATGGCGTGCTTCGTCATCTCGTGCTTGGGGCGTCCAAGGATGCAGGGCGAGCTGTGGTCAGTGTCATAACGGATGATGACCGACCGTTTGTTGTCTATGAGGACGAAATCTCTGCGAGCAAGAGGAGCCAAAGACAATGACAATGCTGCTCGAGCCGTTCAGCTATAATTATATGCTGAATGCGATGTGGGTTTCGGCATTGGTCGGCGGTGTCTGCGCCTTCCTGTCGGCATATCTCATGCTGAAAGGCTGGTCTCTTATCGGCGATGCACTTTCCCATTCCATCGTACCGGGCGTGGCGGGTGCTTATATGCTTGGCCTGCCCTTCTCCATCGGTGCATTCTTCTCAGGGGGCTTAGCTGCCGCAGCGATGCTCTTTCTCAACCAGCGAACAAAATTGAAGGAAGATGCGATCATCGGACTGATCTTCTCGTCATTCTTCGGCCTTGGTCTGTTTATGATCTCGCTCAAGCCCACGGCTGTAAGCATTCAAACCATTGTTCTGGGCAATATTCTCGCCATCACGCCGGAAGATACACTACAACTGGCGATCGTCAGCGTCGTATCCCTCTCATTGCTTCTATTGAAGTGGAAAGACCTGGTGGTCGTGTTTTTCGACGAAAACCATGCGCGTTCTATTGGTCTCAAACCCAACTTGTTGAAGGTCATGTTCTTCACACTGTTGTCGGCATCGACTGTCGCCGCCATGCAAACCGTTGGCGCATTTCTGGTCATCTGCATGGTAGTAACACCCGGCGCAACCGCATATCTGCTAACCGACCGCTTTGCGCGACTGCTCTGGATTGCGGTTACCATCGGGTCTGTCACAAGTTTCGCCGGCGCCTATATAAGCTATTTCCTTGATGGTGCGACGGGAGGCATCATCGTAGTTCTCCAGACGCTGGTTTTCCTAAGTGTGTTTTTGCTTGCTCCAAAACACGGGCTGCTGGCCGCACGCCGCAAAGCGGCGATCGCACTCAAGGGGACTTGGCAATGACTCTTTTCGACATGCTGGCTTCGCCCTTCCAGTTCGAATTCATGCAATATGCGCTGGCGATTTCGGTGCTTATCGCGGTTCCGGCAGCATTGCTGTCATGCTTTCTGGTGCTTAAAGGCTGGTCTCTGATGGGCGATGCGATCAGCCATGCCGTTCTTCCTGGGGTCGTTGTCGCATATATCATAGGGATACCTTTCGGCATCGGAGCCTTTGTCGCGGGCATGGCCTGCGCGCTTGCGACCGGCTATATCGCCGAAAACAGCCGTATCAAACAGGATACGGTGATGGGCATTGTTTTCTCCGGCATGTTCGGCCTCGGCCTCGTTCTCTATGTGGCGATCCGCTCCACAGTGCATCTCGATCATATCCTATTCGGAGACATGCTTGGCATAACTTTGTCTGACCTGGTTGAAACCGCCAGTATCGCCACGGTGATCTCCAGCATTCTGATCGTCAGGTGGCGCGACTTCCTGCTACACGCGTTTGATCCGGCACAAGCCCGAGCGGTCGGCCTGCCGGTTCGTCTGCTGCACTATGGTTTGCTTTGCCTGATATCGTTGACGATAGTCGGCGTTCTAAAAGCAGTGGGTATCATTCTGGCCATAGCCATGCTGATTGCGCCGGGTGCGATTGCGTTTCTGCTAACGCGCAAGTTCAGCACGATGATGTTGCTTGCAGTGGCAATCGCCGCAACTGCGTCCTTCCTGGGCGTCTACCTATCGTTCTTCATCGATAGCGCTCCGGCCCCCACCATCGTTCTGCTGATGACCGTGATGTTCCTCCTCGCCTTTGTTCGCTCCTCCCGGCGCAATGCAAAATTCGAAGAGCGTGTTGAGGTCTGAACCAACCCCAATGACAAATCGGGCCCATACTCTCCGTTGGGGTCCACTTGTTTGCGGCGTGGGCAGCCTTGCAAAGCTGTCCACGCCGTCGGTTGCGCGTCATACAGCTGTTATAAAACCTCGCTAAACAGCCAATAAATGACGTTCCAGAGTGGAACTGAGGTTGTTTTCTCCGCCCAATTTAACTTTTGCGGCTTGTCGAGGTAGCTTAAAGATGCTTCAATCCACATTGCACGGCTGTGCAGAAAAAACACAACAAGCCGGCGATCCTGGGGAGGAGATGCCTATGCCTGCGTTTCTGGAGGTGGCGGATGCGCGCGTTCGTTATGGCAACAATGAAGTTCTCAAAGGCGTGAACCTGTCCGTCAGGAAGGGTGAGTTCGTTGCGCTTCTAGGCTCGTCCGGTTGTGGCAAGACAACCCTGCTGCGCGCGATTGCCGGCTTCAACCTGCCATCCGGCGGAGCGATCCGGGTTGGCGGCAAAGACGTCACTAAATTACCTCCGGACAAACGCGGCATGGCCCTTGTCTTCCAGTCTTATGCGCTCTGGCCGCACATGACAGTGGCGCAGAATATGGGATACGGCCTGCGTATTCGTGGCGCAGCAAAGGAAACCATACGACAGAAGGTCGAGGAAATTGCCCGCCTGCTCGGGCTGGATGCCTTGCTGGAGCGTAAACCTGCCGCCCTTTCCGGCGGGCAACGCCAGCGTGTTGCTCTCGGACGGGCTCTCGCCATCCAGCCCGACATCCTGCTGCTGGATGAACCGCTTTCCAATCTCGATGCACGCATCAGACTATCGGTTCGCCATGAAATCAGCGCTTTGCAGCGCCGTCTCGGCATCACCGCTGTCCATGTAACTCACGACCGGGAAGAAGCCATGGTGATGGCCGACCGCATCGTCATCCTCAATAATGGCGAAATCGCACAGGCAGGCGCACCGGAAGAAGTTTATAACCACCCGGCGTCGGATTTCGTCGCAGCCTTCATGGGCGCGGAGAATCTGATCGAAGTGCCGGTTCAGATAAAGGCCGATCGCATCGAGATCGCAGCAGGCGCGGATAACAAAGCAAGCACCATTTCAGCAGGGCGCCGCAATCTGTCTGACGGCTTGGCGTCGGCACGCTTCCGCAGTGAGGCAGCCCGCCTTACTGCGCCGGGGACGGAACGCAATTCGCCGACATCTGAACTAACGCTCAGCGGAATGGTCGAGCAGACCAGTTATCCCGGCGGCCTGTGGCGGCATATGATCCGTGTTGGCGACCGCCATATCATGGTCGATGCCCAGGAAAGCCATCAGCCCGGCGCGAATGTCGAAATTCACATAGCCGAGCGCGCCCTGTTTTTATTCGACAAATAAATCGGCTGGCCGCTCTCTTTTCGCGAATACCCGGCCATGCACCATGGAGTTGAGGGAGACCAATGATCGCTGAAACAGGAAATCAGGCGCAATTTCCATAATGCACAGCCGTGCAAACCGTTCGATAACTCTGCCACATATCAATATGGGAATAATCCCATCTCGACGTCATTTCCATGGGCGGCTTCGCCCGGGATGCCACCGTTCCCGATAAGCACCAGTGGATGCATTGCATCTGTATTCAATCACAAGTCCGGAAAATTCCGGCTTCAGACAGGAGCCCTTTTCATGAGAACGATCCTGAATGCGGCAATGGCAATCGGCCTCACCATTGCACCGGCTGCTGCCGACGAACTTACCGTCATCACAGCGGGCGACCAGAATATGGTCGATTACATCAATCAGTATCTTGGACCATTGTTCGAGAAGGAAAATCCCGGAACCACAGTTCGTGTGGTCGGAACAGGTCCCGGCGATGCAGGCTCGCAGAAGGTTCTTGAACGTTTCGAAGCCCAGTCCAAGGCTGGCGTGGAAAAGTGGGATACAGACGTCGCTGTCGTCCACGAGAAATTTGTCGGACCGATGGTAACGGCAAAGTTCCTCGAAAATTATCGGAGCAAGATCGATAGCGGCAAGCTGGTGACGCGGGAAAATGCGAAGATGGCGCTCGGCACTGATGTCGACGGTTATGTGATGCCGATGTTCAACAGCCAGACCGCACTTGCCTACAACCCTGCTCTCGTTGCCAATCCTCCGAAGAGTTACGACGAACTCGTCGCCTGGGCCAAGGAAAATCCCAAGCAATTCGGTTATAACGGCATCAAGGGTGGCGCGTCGGGCGTAAGCTTCGTCATGGGCTGGATCTATGCTTATGGCGGCGACGCAGAGAAGCTGATGAAAGGCCCATTCGAAGAAGGCGCGGCGAAAAACTGGGACAAGGCGTTTGCCTCGCTCAAGGATTTTACAAAGAACGCCACCCTCACCCCAGGCAACGCCGGTACATTGGACATGTTGAGCCGCGGCGAGATCGCGATGGGACCAGTTTGGGTCGACATGTTCTATTCGTGGAAGGCAAATGGGCAACTTCCGCCAGAAATGAACCTTGTTTTGCCCGCCCCCGGCATGCCCGGCCAGCCGATGCACTATGTGA
This sequence comes from Hyphomicrobiales bacterium, assembly GCA_900473915.1. GTDB lineage: Bacteria > Pseudomonadota > Alphaproteobacteria > Rhizobiales > Rhizobiaceae > Brucella. Next base: position 62,194 of record UCNG01000011.1, read on the forward strand.
TCCCGGAAAAAAGCGCGCATAAGGAACTTGCCGAAAAGTTTGTTGCGTTGGCGACAAGCCCGAAGGTGCAGGCCGAAGGCATCGTCAAGCGCTTCAACTGGTATCCAGGCATCGATGCTGACCACGTCAAGGCAGAGCTGGACAGCGACACCTGGAACAAGCTTTTCACCGATATTTCGCCGGACGACCTTGCGAAATACGGAAAGCCTTTCCCGATTGCACCCTATAACACTGCTATTCTGGAAGCGTATGAGCGTCAGGTAGGCAACTAAACCCTACTCTCGATTGGAGTGCTCAGCTGAACAAAATTTCAGTCTGAGCGCTCCCGCACTCACTTTCATGAGGTTTCGAATGCCGCATCGACTGACGGGAATTCTTCTTGTCGCGCCTGCACTGGCGATCGTCCTGCTCCTGTTCATCGTACCGCTTTTCGGGGTGATCACCGGAGCGTTCCATGTTTCCGGTGAATGGGGAACCGGCAACTTCACCAAGGCATTCGAGCTTTATTCCAGCGACATAATCTTCACTTTTGTCATTGTTACACTGTCGTCTCTGCTGATTGCGTTGTTCTCTATTGCGATCGGTGGCTATTTGACACTGGGCTCCAATGCGCGTGCTGTCACCGTTCTGCGCTGGCTTTATCGCTGGCCGCTTTTTATCCCCTTCATCGTCGTTGGCCAGATACTTCGCACTTTCCTTGCCAAGAACGGTTTGATGAACAGCCTGCTCATCGAGACCGGACTTCTCACGCCGCTGCAGGCAATGAGTTTTCTGGATTGGCGCGGCATCGTCATCGCATTCATCTGGAAACAGACGCCATTTGTCACGCTGCTGCTGGCCGGCGCCATGGCCTCCCTTGATCGCAGCACAATCGAATCCGCTCGCAATCTTGGCGCCGGACGGCTGCGAATTCTCATCGAAATCGTCCTCCCCCAAGTTCGCCAGACACTGCTCGTCGGGCTTATCCTGAGCTTTGTCACCATGATGTCTGTCTTGTCCGTACCTTTGATGATCAACGCGCAATCACCAACGATGATTACGGCGAACATGGCATTCCGCATCAATGCTTATGGGGATTACGGCGTCGCGAATGCGCTGGGCACGATCTCACTTCTCATGACCAGTCTTGTCGCCTGGATTTACCTCCGTCAGACCATGAAAGAGCACGGCCAATGAGCAACACCTTCGACTGGCGCTGGATACCCCGCGGCATATTGCTTGGCCTGCTCGCTTTCGCGATTTTCGGGCCGCTCGCCAACCTGCTTCTGTGGGCTGTAGCTGAGCGCTGGTATTTCCCGCACACATTGCCACTTCAATATGGATTTTCATTCTGGGCGAATGTGTTTTCGCCCCGCGGCAATGCGCTATCGTCGCTTGGCACAAGTGTTGTGATTGCAGGGCTGACCGTGATTGTCTCACTCGGTCTCGCCGTCCCTGCCGGGTATGCTCTCGCCAGGCTGAAACTGCCTTTTCGCGGATTGATCCTTTTGACGCTGCTCATCCCGCAAGCTTTCCCAAACCTGCCCGTTTACGTGAACATTGCCCAAATGTTCTATTCATTCGGCCTGAATGGAACGATCACAGGTGTCGTTCTGGTGCATGTCACCCATGGTCTGGTCTATGCAGTCTGGATTGCCACGGCAGCGTTTTCCGCGATAGACCGTGAGCTTGAAGAAGCTGCGCGGTCAATGGGCGCTTCCGCCCTCAAGACGTTCTTCGACATCACCCTGCCGATAGCCGCGCCCGGTCTTCTTGCAAGCGCGATCTTTGTCTTTCTTGAATCGCTCGATGAGTTCACGGGCACTTACTTCGTAGGCGCTCCTGATATTTCCACCCTGCCCTTGCTGCTTTATACAGCAAGTTCCGGAGGCAACTATCAAATCGCATCGATCAGCGCATTGATATTGCTGGTGCCATCGATTGCCTTCATGTTCGTGGTCGAGCGTTTCCTCCAGGCCGATGTCCTTTCAAAAGTAGGGCGATAAAATGCCAGATAGAGAACTGCCTCGAGAGCAGGACATCGTGGACAACCAGCCACGCTTCATCAGTGCACATGAAGTCGCGGTTGAAGCAGGTGTGTCCCGTTCCGCGGTGTCCCGGACTTTTACGCCCGGCGCCAGCGTTTCGCCCGCAACGCGCGAAAAGGTGCTGAAAGCGGCTGAAAAACTTGGCTATCAGGTCAATGACCTTGCGCGAGGTCTCCTTGCCAATCGCAGCCGTATCGTTGGCATGATTGCCGCAGATCCGGACAGCCCTTTCCGCTCCCGCCAGATCGCAGCGCTTTCCCGGCGCCTTGCAGCGCGCGGCAGCGTGCCGGTATTGATCCCGACCGGCCAGCACGGAGAAAATCTCTCTGCCGCTCACGAAACGCTGCTTCGTTATCGGGCCGAAGCAACAGTGGTTCTTTCCGGCATGCCCTCCTCATCATTTGTCGAGCTCGCCCAACGAAACGGCCAGACCCTCATTCTGGTCGGGCGAACCGAAGAAGGAGCCGATCACATTCACATTAACAATCGGCTTGCCGCCGAAACGGCGGTCGATATTTTTGCCGCACGTGGCATGAAAAGGCTCGGCCTCATAACGTCGAATGTCGGCAGTCTCAACCTCGTCGAGCGCGAGAACGCTTTCATTGAAAAATGCCGAAGCCTTGGATTGAGCGTCAGCGTGCAGCGTGGCGAACTGACAGATTATGACGGCGGTTATGGCGCGGCATCTCTCCTGTTGGGCGAAAAAGAGCGGGTCGAAGGCATTTTCTGCATCAACGATCTTATGGCTTTCGGCATGATGGACTGCGCGCGCGATGTCTTCAATCTCTCCATTCCCGACGATATTTCGGTCATCGGCTTCGACAACGTTACGGAAGCACGCTGGGGCGCCTATCGCCTGACAACATTCGATCAAAACGCAGAACGCCTTTCAGCCGAAATCGTTCGGTTGCTGGACGAACGGCATGCGGCACCAAACGCGCCGCCCCAAACTGTCATGCTTGAACTGCCGCTCATTCTCCGCAGCAGCGTCAGGCCCATTAAAAACGAACGTGGCATTCGGGGGATGCCGGATCAATGAATTTCCATTCTATATGGTTGCGTCCCGCACGTGACGATCTCCGTTTTCTCGAATCTATCGTGACGGAGCTAGCTGGCCGCTTCGCTTCGCCCATATTCGAGCCGCATGCGACGCTCGTGCCCGACATGAGACGTTCGGCAGATGAACTGCTGCCATTGGCGCTCAGCCTTGCAGTTGGCCGCAAACCGCTGGACGTTCTGGTTGAGGGCGTGGCAGGAACGGAAGCTTATTTCCGCTCCTTTTATGCCGCTTTGCAGAAAACGCCTGCACTGATGGCTTTGAAACAGGCCTCGCTCGACATTTCGGGAGAGAAAGACGTTTCTGCCTTTCTTCCGCATGTCTCGCTTGCCTACGGCGTCGCCGACCATCCCTCGCGCGAAAGAGAGATGACCCGCATGGCAGGCTTGCTGTTTGGTCGCAGCATTCGCTTCGACCGAATGGTGATCGTCAGTTCTTCCAGCGAAACACCGATTGATCAATGGATCGTCAAACACGAAATCTATCTTGCCGGATAGAAAAAGCCCGCTGATTGGCGGGCTTTGGGACTTTTTAGGCTCAAAGCGGACGCGGATACTGTCTGTAGACTTTCTCGATATCCTCCAGAACGTCATCCGAGAGCTTGACCTGATGCGCCGCGATATCGACCTTCAGTTGCTCGACAGACGTTGCGCCGATGATAGCCGACGTCATGAACGGCCGCGTCAACGTAAAGGCGATAGCCATCTGGGCAATATCGAGGCCATGTTTCTTGGCAACATCGATATAGGCGCGAACAGCTGGCTCCGAATGAATGTTGCTACGCCAGAGGCCGCCTTCGGAAATGGCTGCGCGTGAACCGGCTGGCAGTTTGCCACCCAGATATTTTCCGGTCAGCACACCGGCCGCCAGTGTCGAATAGGCAAGCAATCCCACATTTTCGCAGAGAGACAACTCTGCCAAGTCGAAATCGAACTGGCGCTGCAAAAGGCTATATTCATTTTGGATCGAGGCGACGCGCGGCAGGCCGTGCTGTTCGGCCAAACGAAGCCACTGCATTGTTCCCCAGGCAGTCTCATTGGAAAGACCTATATGCCGGATCTTTCCGTCCCGAACCATGTCTCCCAGTCCAAGCAGAACGTCATGCATCTGTCGGGTTTCTGCCGCCCCATCCGTAGTGGAAGGATCGAAGGTCCAGCTTTGGCCAAAATGATAGTGCGCCCGCATTGGCCAATGGACCTGATAAAGGTCGATATAGTCCGTCTGGAGACGCCGCAGGCTATTTTCTACTGCTTCGCGAACACTGGTACGGCTCGGCTTGGCACCATCTCGAATCCAGTTCTGCCTGCCGCCGCCAGCAATCTTGCTTGCCAGCACGACCTTGTCGCGCTTTCCGGATTTCTTGAACCAGCTGCCAATATAAGCCTCTGTCTTGCCATAGCTTTCCGGGCTCATGGGAATGGCATAACCTTCGGCGGTATCGATAAAGTTGATACCGGCATCAAGAGCAATGTCCAGCTGTTCATGAGCATCGAGCTCGGTATTCTGCACGCCCCAGGTCATGGTACCGAGGCAAATTTCAGTGACAGTAAGGCCAGTACGGCCCAAAGGCTTCATTTTCACGAGAATTTTCCGGATCGATTGTTCGCGACTGCGCGATATGAGAGTGGGACTAATTGATAGCCCCGCTCCGCCGCGACTGACAAGCCTGTCACGAAATTTTTAGGTCAAACTACAAAAACCGCTCTGCCGAATAGGGCTTCGGGTCGATGAAGGTTTCCTCCCCGACGAGCATCTCGGCGAGCAGGCGTCCCGTCGCAGGTCCAAGCGTCAGACCGTGGTGGGCATGACCAAAATTGAACCACAGTCCCTTGTGCCGTGGCGCAGCACCAATGACCGGGCGCATGTCAGGCAGGCAGGGGCGCAGCCCAAGCCATGGCGTCTTTTCGATAGCTTCTCCCAATTGTGGTACCAGCTGGCGTGCGATTTTCTCATCCTTCGTGAGCTGAATACGATTGGCGGGTGCATCTGGCGAAGCGAACTCGATTCCTGTCGATAGACGCACACCCTGAACCATGGGTGCGAGAACATAGCCTGCTTCTTCATCGACGACTGTGTGACCGAGCCGCGAGCCGTCCTTCATGGTGTAATGAAGATGATGACCGCGCTTGATGCCAAGCGGGATCGGATAGCCGAATTTCCTGAAGATGAGATTTGATTGTGGTCCCAACGCCACTACAACGTCACGGGCATGGACAGCGCCCTCTTCCGTTACCACCTGCCAGCCGCTCCCGCCCGGTGCCAGGGTCGTAGCATCGCCATGAACGAAGCTACCGCCATTCCTGATAAACAATTCAGCATAGGCTTTGACCAGTCCACCTGGATTCACAACGGTCTTGGGATCGAGCCAGTGGATGCCGCCCGCCACATCACCGAGCGATGTTTCGCGCTGGCGCAAGGCCGGCGCATCCAGAATGTCATAGGACAAATTGAAACGCTGCAGATCGGGAAGACGCCGAACTGCGGCGTCGAATGCCGAAGATGTCCTGAACACTTCGATCCACCCTTGCGACCGGATCAATTTTTCACTGCCGGACCGCGCTACCAGAACATCGTGTTCGCGGACGCTCGCTTCAATCAATGGCAACATCGCATTCGTGGCAGTTTTCAATCGTTCTGGCGATGACTCTCGCCAATATCGAAACAGCCAGCGAGCCATTTTAGGGATATAGAATGGACTGTAGCGAACGTCTGAGCGACGATTCATGCCATAGCGCACAAGCGTCCAGAAACCTTGCGGAAAGGAATAGGGAATAACGCTTGATCGCTCGATCAGACCCGCATTCCCGAAACTTGTTCCGCTGCCCGGCTCACTCTTATCTATAAGACAGACAGAACGGCCTCGCGCTTGTAGATGCAGTGCCGTTGATACCCCTACAATACCCGCACCCAGAACGATGACATCTTGTTGCTGAATCGGCATTTTCGGCATCCACAAAAGCAGAGAAATAAACGCGCCGATTTGCAGTCGGCGCGCTATTGCTTACAGCAAAGAGCTGTGTCTTTTACAAGTAATCAATAGATATCGAAGTCGAAATATTTCTTCATGATCGCGGCATAAGTCCCATCGTCGCGAATTTTCTTGATCGCCGCATTGAACTGTTCCCGCAGATCGTCATCGCCCTGACGCAGCGCAATGCCGGTATCGGTCCGCGTGCCGGGAATATCGCCAATGAGCTTGCAGCAATCCGCACCGTCGCCCTTGATCCAGTCCGTGATCGGGAATTTGTCGGAAACGACAGCATCGAGACGCCCGTTTTTCAGGTCCGCATTGGCTTCATCGGCAGTGGGATAAAGCTTAACATCAGCGCCTGCCTTGCCGTACACGTCCTCTGCATAATTCCCCTGCGTCGTCGATCCCTGGGCACCAACCGACTTTCCCTTGAAAGCCTCGGCATCCAGAGATGTGATCGTGCTATCTTTCGGCACGACGACAGAAAGCGGAGTGGAATAATACTTGTCGGTGAACGCAACTTCCCTTTTGCGCTCTTCCGTAATGCTCATGGACGAAATGACTGCGTCGAACTTGTTCGATTTGAGGCCTGGAATCATTCCGTCCCAGTCGTTGGCAACAAGCGTGCACTTGGCATCCATGGCCTTGCACAGAGCATTGGCTATGTCGATATCGAGGCCTTGCAGCGAACCATCGGCAGCCACAAAATTAAATGGCGGGTACGCACCTTCGTTTGCAATGCGGATTTCCTTCCATTCCTTGGCCTGCGCTGGCAAAGCAGCGATTATGGACGCGACGCCTGCAAACAGGATGGCTTTCAGCATACTTGTTCCCCTTATTCCATTGTTATAATTATATTATTGGACATTACCCCGTTCGGGGCAATGCTCCGTCTCTGTGTTTTTCAACTGAAACACCGGACGCTCCCGACATCAAGAGAGCGCCCGATGAAATTTTGGCATCAATAGATGTCGAAATCGAAATACTTCTTGCGGATTGTTTCGTAGGTGCCGTTGTCGCGAATTTTCTTGATAGCGGCATTGAACTGTTCACGCAGATCGTCGTCACCCTTGCGAAGAGCAATCGAAATTTTCGTTTCGGAACCTGGAATATCGCCGAGGAACTTGCAGCAGTTCGCACCCGGTTTCTTCAGCCAGTCAGCGGCGAGAAACTTGTCGGCAGCGATTGCATCCAGACGCCCACTCTCAAGGTCGGCATTTGCTTCGTCGGCAGTCGGATAGAGCTTAACCTCTGCTCCTGCCTTGCCGTAGACATCATCAGCATAATTGCCCTGTGTGGTGCCGGCCTGAGCGCCAACCGTCTTTCCGTCGAATGCTGACGGATCAAGCGAGGTCATATCCGTGTCCTTCGGCACGACAACCGCAAGCGGGGTTGTGTAATAGCGATCCGTGAAAGCAACCTGCTTTTCGCGCTCCTCCGTGATGGCCATCGAAGCAATGACCGCATCGAACTTGTTCGCCTGCAAGCCAGGAATCATACCGTCCCAGTCATTGGCCACAATGGTGCACTTGGCTTCCATCGCTTCGCAAAGCGCATTCGCTATATCGAGATCGAAACCTTCAAGTTTGCCGTCTGGAGACATGTAGTTGAACGGAGGATATGCGCCTTCGCTCGCGATACGGATTTCTTTCCATTCCTTCGCCTGAACCGGCAAAGCGAGAAAGACTGAGGCCAGACCGGCCAGCACAACTGATTTCAACATGGCTTTCCTACTTCTTCTGAGCGCACCCCGAACATACTGGATCGGAGTACACAGATAGATACAATAACGCGGACAAACATACTCCATCCGCCAGTTTGGATCGGGCAATGCGCTCAAATCCGATCCTATTCAATTGCGACTTTGGTAGGGCAGAAACGACCGCCGCCAAAAACGCAAACGGGGCCTGCTGCGCACGAGCGCAACAGACCCCGCATTCTTGCGGCAGGAGCTATCAGGCAACCATGCGTGCGCAATGGTCGTCCTGTGCGTAGGCCTTGCCAAAGCGGTTCGCGAGGAATGCTTCGAGCGTGATGTCTTCCTGGCGGATGAAGCCCTGCTGCGGAAGATCGCCCTTGGCGAGCATGTCGAGCACGGCGCAGATTGCCGAAGCCGTCGTGATCTGGATGCCCGAACGAATGATTTTGCCAACCGGAGCGGCGTAAACCTTGTTCGCGTAGGTTTCCTGAACCAGACGGCCGTTCTTGGTGCCCGAAACGGTCACGAAAATCACCACAACGTCCTGAAGGGTCGTCGGCAGGGCATTTTCGAAAATGTCCTTGAGCACTTCACGGCGATGGCGCAGGCCGAGATCGTTGAGAAGCGCCTTCATCAGCGCGACGTGACCCGGATAGCGGATGGTGCGGTAGTTGAGCGTGCGCACCTTGCCTTCCAGCGTTTCGCAGAGCGTGCCGAGACCACCGGAGGTGTTGAAGGCTTCGTAGGTAACGCCGTCAAGCGAGAACTCTTCGCGTTCTTCAAGGGCAGGAACTTCAGTCAGCTCGCCATTCACGATGGCTTCGCACGGCTCGATATATTCGTTGATGACGCCGTCGGTGCTCCAGGTCAGGTTGTAGTTCAGAGCATTGGATGGGTACTGCGGCAGAGCGCCAACGCGCATACGAACGCTGTCGAGCTTGTCGAAACGCTTGGCAAGATCATAGGCAGCGATGGAGATGAAGCCAGGAGCGAGGCCGCACTGCGGAATGAAAGCCGTCTTGGCCGTCTTGGCCAGTTCCTTGACGCGGCGCGTGCTGGCAACGTCTTCAGTCAGGTCGAGATAATGGACGCCTGCCTTGGCCGCAGCTTCTGCGATACGGGTGGTAAGATGGAAGGGCGCTGCGCTAAGCACGGCGAACTTGCCGGTAAGAGCCGCTTCGAGAGCCTTGGCATCTTCGATATCAAGAGCCTGCGTCTTGACTTCCACACCGGATTCCAGTGCATCGAGCTGCGCCTGAGAGCGGTCGACAACAGTAACGGCATACTCGCCCGTGGAAGCGAGAAGATCGGCAATGGTGGCGCCAATTTTGCCTGCACCGACAACAACGATCTCTTTCATAAAATTTCCCCTTGGAATGCAATTCGGATATGCAAGAATCGCATAGTTCCATGCAAAAAGAAGCATGCAAACTGACGATATGACGTTGTTTGTTTGCGCATATTGCCGTATTTAACATGCATTATGACGACAGAAGCCGATCTAACCCTCATCGCCCTCCTCCGTGAAAATGCACGGGCCTCCACAGCCGACCTTGCAAGGCGTCTCGGAGTATCCCGAACTACCGTCCAAAGTCGTATTGAGAAGCTGGAAAAGCGGGGAGTTATTGAGGGATACACCGTGCGAATCGCGCCGGAGTTCGAACGGGATCTGGTTCGCGCCCATGTACTGGTGACAGCACTGCCCAAGCTCGCCCCAAAAGTGGAAACTGCACTGCGCGGCATGATGGCCGTCCGTTCGCTTCATTCCGTCAGCGGACATTTCGACATGATCGTTGTTGTGGAAGCCCCCTCCATACAGGAACTCGACGCCATTCTTGATCGCATAGGTGCGCTGGAAGGTGTCGAGCGCACGATGTCATCCATCATTCTTTCAACACGGATCGATCGCTAAACCGCAAAATTAGTACTGCGGCAAATGACCTCCTGCGCACCCGTCATATGGCGACCGCATTACTTGCACGCCTTCGGCGGAAGAGCATCGCCGCAAGGCCCAAAAGTACGGTGCCAGCGATGAACAAAAATGCGGCGGCAGCGATAGCCGGACTGATATTTTCCCGAATAGTTGAAAACATCTGGCGCGCCAGAGTGCGCTGATTTGGACCAGCTACGAACAGGGTCAGCACAACTTCGTCCAACGAAGTAGCAAATGCCAGCACCGCACCAGATGCGATGCCCGGCATGGCGAGCGGAAGCGTAATTTTACGAAAAACTGTCAGAGGCGCTGCGCCAAGACTTTCGGCTGCCAGTTCGACACGCCGGTCGATGCCTGCCAGGGCGCCGGTAACGCTCACCAGAACAAAGGGAATCGAAATCACTGTATGGGCAACGATCACACCGAAATAGGAATTTGCTATCCCGAGCCGGACGAACAATAGCTGCATACCAACGCCCATAACCACAGCAGGAACGACCATGGGCAAGAGGAACAGCGTTTTAATCGGGCCGGAAAGAAACAATATCCTGCTGCGCAAGCCCAGTGCAGCCATGGTTCCAAGCCCGGTTGCGAGAATCATCGTGCCCGATCCGATAATCAGGCTGTTGGCTATTGCCCGCCGCCAGACATCTGCCGTAGCGAGTTCCTCAAACCAGCGCGCGGACCAGCCTGGTATAGGATAGGTCAGGAATACGCTGGACGTAAAAGCAAGCGGAAGAATTGCAAACAGCGGTGCAATCAAAAAGACCACTGCCGCCACACCGAACAGGATTTTAGCGAAGCGCCCCATGGTCACGCTCTCCCCTGCTCATCGGCGGTGAGCCGTCCGTAAACGGCATAGAGTATCAGGCAGGCCACGAGTAGAACCAGCCCGAGTGCACCAGCCATGCCCCAGTTGGCCGAACCGGTTGCATAATAGGCGATGATCGAGCTTATCATCTGGTCGCTCGGCCCGCCAATCAGTGCTGGTGTGATGTAGTAGCCAATCGCGCTCATGAACACGAGCAGCATCCCGGACAGGATTCCGCGCAGGCTCAATGGCAGCAGGACGCGCAGAAAAGCCCTCAATGGCGACGCGCCAAGGGATGCGGCCGCTGGCATCAGATTGCCCGGGATCGATACGAGCACGCTGTAAATGGGAAGAACCATAAACGGCAAAAGCACATGGGTCATGGCTATCACCACACCCGCCCTGTTGAAGATCAACGGGAATGGCCCATCTGTAATGCCGAGCCAGATCAACGCATCATTTATTAGTCCCTTGTCCTGAAGAAGAATGAACCAGGCAGCAGTTCGCACCAGCAAGGAGGTCCATAAGGGCAGCAGAACGGCAGCAAACAGCGCGCTTCTGATCCAACCCGAAGACGCCGCAAGCAAGACAGCATAGGGATAACCGATTGCCGCGCAGACCAGTGTCACCAGCGCCGCGATCCAAAATGTGCGCAGCATGATCGCACGGTTCGCCGACGCGCCGGGTGCCATCGAGACGATCTTGCCGGATGCGTCGCGCTCCATATCCACGGCCGCAAGCAGGTTGCGATCAGTTGTCGGAGAAAGCGCATTTGCTATCGCCTGCCAGAATTCCGGCCTGCTCCATCGCTTGTCAATCGCTTCAAGATCAGGAACAGGATCGCCCTTCTCGATGACTGAAAGCGTTTTGCTCATCAAGGTGCGAAAGCCGGATTGGGCACTGTTCAAGCGGCGAACCATATCGCCTATCGCCTGTTGGTCTGTTGAGGCCTTCAGGTCTGCCACCAAAGCCTGTTTCATATCCGGCGATGGCCCGGATTGCCCATCCCACCGGCTTACGGTCTCAGCTGTTTGAGGCAGAACACGCAAAACCGCGGTATCGGACACAGCCTGTTTCATCATGACCCCGAGAGGCCATAGGAAAAACAATGTTATAAAAACAAGCAAAGGCGCAATCAGCAGCACCGCTCGGACAGTTTTGCCGGATAGCGCCCTCATGTGGCTATAGTCCAGCAATCAGTCGCCTTAAATCCCGCTACTACGTCCGTTCCGGGGGCCCATTCACGTGCTTTCCGGTCAAGGCGCACAATAAAATCATAAGCGTCACCATCAAGCTGGATGCGCAGATGATCTCCCTGATAAACGCTGTCTGTCACCCGGGTTCTGAGATTATTATCCGACCCGTCTTCATTGCCCAGTTCGATCCGCTCGGGACGAACAGACAAAAGAACTCTCTGTCCCGTTGGCAGCCCCCTCTTTGATGAGGCTCTTAGCATGCCGCCATTGTTCAGACGAATAAAGGCACTGGTGCCTTCCACCCGTTCAATGGTTCCCTCTGCGAGATTGGTTTCACCTATGAATTCCGCGACGAACCGCGTTTGCGGCTCATCATAGATCGCACGCGGTGTACCGATCTGTTCGATTTTTCCTTTATTGAAAACAGCGATCCTGTCCGACATGGTCAAGGCTTCGCTTTGATCGTGGGTAACAAAAACAATCGTCAATCCCAGCCGGCCATGCAGCGCACGAATGTCGAGTTGCATTTGTTCGCGCAACTGCTTGTCGAGTGCGCCAAGCGGTTCATCCATCAAAACCACACTTGGCTCAAAAACCAGAGCACGGGCAAGCGCCACGCGCTGCTGCTGGCCACCCGAAAGTTGCGAGGGCTTGCGTTCGCGCATAGTGGAAAGCTGCACCATATCGAGCACCTTTTCCACCCTCTCACCGATCTCGCTTTTCCCTCGACCACGCATTTGGAGCGGAAAGGCAATGTTCTCACCGACAGTCATATGAGGGAAAAGCGCATAGTTCTGAAAAACCACCCCCATATTGCGCTTGTAAGACGGAACGGTATTGATTGCCTTGCCGTCGATACAGATTGTCCCGCTGCTCGGACTTTCAAATCCCGCCAGCATCATCAGAAGCGTCGTCTTGCCCGACCCTGAAGGGCCGAGCAGGCTCACGAATTCACCTCGATCAATATCGAGGTTCAAACCATCTATAACTTTGAAATCACCGTAGGATTTACTGATATTCTCGAAGCGGATGCGGCAGTCCGTCAATGAATTACTCCATTTTCCGGAAAACAGGGAACTCCCGCCGGTGTTGCGCCGACGGGGCCATAATTGCGAATTATTGTGCGAGCCAGGCGTTGAAGCGCTTCGTCAGCTCTTCTGAATTATCGATCCAGAAATCGACATTCAGCGGGAGAGCGTCTTTCAGATTGGCTTCCGCCGTCGGAAGATCGGAAGCAAATTCTGCGGGAACCTTGCTTGCGGCCTCCTTGTTTGGCAGACCATAAGCGACGTATTTGGGGAGTTTCACCTGATTATCGGGCTGGCTGGCGAATGCGATGAAATCCAGCCCCGCATCCTTGTTTTCAGCATCCTTCAGGATCACCCAGCTGTCGACGGCATAGATGCTACCCGGCCAGACCACCTTGAAGTTCTTGCCTTCGCTTCTGTTTATACCGGTGATGCGCCCATTATAGGCCGATGCCATGACAACTTCGTCCGAGGCCAGCAATTGCAGCGGCTGTGCCCCTGCTTCCCACCAGACAATGTTGGGCTTCAATTCATCGAGCTTCTTGAATGCCCGATCCACACCTTCCGGGGTAGAGAGCACATCATAAACTTCATCCTTGCTGACACCATCGGCCAGAAGCGCGAATTCAAGTGTATATTTTGCACCTTTGCGCAAGGAACGTTTGCCTGGAAATTTCTTTACATCCCAAAAATCGGCCCAGGATTGCGGACCATCTTTCAGCTTGTCCGCGTTAAAGGCGATTGCGGTCGACCACACGATCGCTCCCACGCCGCAATCATTGACCGCGCTGTCGAGGAATTTGTCCTTGCCTCCCAACTTGTCCCAGTCGATTTTTTCGTAAAGGCCGTCCGCACAGCCAAGGGCTAGTTCTTCCGCCTCCACCTGAACGACATCCCAATTGGGCTTACCTGCTTTCACCTTCGCTTGAACGACGCCATAACCACCGTCCCAGGATTCATCCAGCAGAGGCTTGCCAGTCTTTTCTGAAAAAGGCTTGAAGTAAATTTCACGCTGGGCGTCCTGGTAGTTACCACCCCAGGAAACGACCGTCAGGTCGCGGGCCATGGCAGAGCCGGTATAAAGCGCAGTGGCGAGCAGTCCGCCCATCAGGGCAAGGCGAGCAATTTTCATCGACATATTCCCCATTGTGGTTCGACAGGTTGATCCCGCCGTTGTTGTAATGAGGGCATGCTAACTTGTCCGGTAGTCGCGGGCAATATTGTAGTCGCCCAACAATGCAAAAGTAGTATCAGTCCTGGCAGAGCATGATAGATTCCTGCGAAAGCATTTCCGATCTTGCGCGCCGGAGTAGCCAGGCCGTCATTCAGGAACGCAGGCACATTGCAAGGACAGACAGATCAGTGGCCCGCACTGATCAGTTGCCAACAAACTCGAACTTGTCGACATCGACGAGACCTCTGTCAGTGATCTTGAGATGCGGGATCACCGGCAAGGCAATAAACGCAAGCTGAAGGAAGGGTTCTTCCAGAACAGAGCCCAGTTCTTCGGCAGCATGGCGCAGCTTGCGCAATTCGTCGCGCATGGTTTCGTAAGGCTCCGTACTCATCAACCCAGCAATGGGAAGCGACAGCTCGGCCAGAACCTTGCCGTCACGCACCACGACAAAACCGCCCTCGATTTCGCCAAGCCGGTTGGCGGCGACCGCGATATCTTCGTCCGAAGTGCCAACGACGCAGATATTGTGGCTATCATGGCTGACCGTAGAAGCAATCGCGCCCGCTTTCAGGCCAAAACCATGCACGAATCCGGTGGCGATATTACCGTTCTTGCCGTGGCGCTCAATGACAGCAACCTTCACCACGTCACGCTCAAGGTCAGGCTCTACGCCGTTTGGTCCCACTTTCAGATCGAATTCGAGATTTTGGGTAATGATCTTGCCGGGAACGATGCCGATGGCACGCGTCCTGCCGCTATTGGACTGCGAGCGGAAATTGGAGGCGGTGACGCGCGGGGCCTTGACGCTATTGCGCCCCACTTCGGCGACTGGCTTTCGCTTCGCGAACAGATCGTCCGACACTATCCGCCCCGCAGAAAGCACGGTTTCGGCATGGCAGCCTTCAAGGCTGTCCACCACGACGAGATCGGCACGCTGGCCAGGTGCCACCAGCCCGCGGTCAAAGAGGCCGAAAGCGCGCGCAGCGGAAACGCTCGCCGCGCGATAAATGGCGAGAGGTTCGACACCGCCCGCAATCGCCGTTCGGATCAGATAATCGAGATGGCCCTGATCCGCGATATCAAGCGGATTGCGGTCATCGGTGCAGAGTGCTAGAAACTGCGCGTGGCGTTCCGTAATGATCGGCATCAACGCCTCCAGGTCCTTGGAAACGGACCCTTCGCGCACCAGCACATGCATGCCCTTGCGCATCTTTTCGAGCGCTTCTTCCGCACTTGTCGCCTCATGTTCGGTGCGTATGCCTGCGGAAATATAGCCGTTCAGATCAAAGCCGCGCAAAAGCGGCGCGTGACCATCAATATGCCGTCCCTGAAACGCTTTCAGCTTCGCCATGCATTCGGCGTCTTTCGCCAGGACACCGGGAAAATTCATGAATTCAGCAAGACCGATCACCTTGGGATGATCTGCAAAGGGAAGAAGGTCATCGATCAGGAGCTCAGCGCCGGACGTTTCCATATGCGTGGCCGGCACACAACTCGAAAGCTGCACTCGGATGTCCATGATGGTTTCCAAAGCGCTATCGAGAAAGAACTTGATGCCTTCCACACCGAGCACATTTGCAATCTCATGCGGATCACAAATGACCGTGGTGACGCCCTGCGGCAATACGCAGCGGTCGAATTCATGCGGCGTGACATGCGAGGATTCGATATGAAGATGCGTGTCAATGAAGCCCGGCACGACGATGCGGCCCGTAATATCGATTTCGCGTTTTCCACGATAGTTGCCTAAAGTGCCGACGATCCGGTCCCCGCAGATCGCAATATCACTCTCCACCAGTTCGCCGGTCACGAGATCGAAGAAGCGACCGCCCTTGAGCACAAGGTCGGCAGGCTCGCGGCCCGCGCCCTGATCGACCATCTGTTCCAGCATCGTGTCACCTCACATTCGGAATCAATTGTCGAAAGCTATCACAATGCAAGACGCGGCGGTAAGGTCACCCTTCCGCCGCGTATATAACCCCAGATCTTAGTACGCTCTAACGGATGTATTCAATCATCCTGCTGCGGCTTAGAACCAGTTCAACACGATTATCATCAAGCTGATGCAGGCAGACACGCTTGGTCCACGGACCGTCATGTAGAGTGAAGAGCGCTCGTCCCTGACCGAGATCGTCCAGTGGCATGACGTGGCGCGTGGGCCCTATGCCCATGATGAGATGACCGTCCTCGATATCGAAACTGGCCCCATAAGACAGTGCCCGCCAATGGCCGTCGAGTGCCTTGCCCAACGGTTTGGGTGCCGCTGGCTCCAATCGACGCGGCACAAAGCCGATTTCACCCTCCAGCTCCGTACCTGTCCAGCGCAGTTTCACCGGAGACGTAGGCGACAGAGATGAGAACCAGCCATCACTGATATCGTAAAGCGTATCCTCGGAATCGAGCCAATTGGCTATGCCATTGCGCATTTCCAGCCAGAATGGCCCGTTGTCCGTCACATAAAGCCCGTCCGGGATTGTGCAGTTGGTCTCTGGCAACGACAGACCGTTGAGAGCGGCCATGCAATCTCGCGCCATTTTATAGGTATTGGTGTCTTCACGGTTTGAGACAACGATCATGCCGGTCTTCGCGGACGGATCGAGCAGGAAATAACTCTTGTAACCGGGATGCGAGCCACCGTGTCCGACAAAGTTCTTGCCGCCCACTTCGTTCCACCGCAGCCCGAGCCCGTAACCGGTCACGCGTCCGTCAACAAGATGGCGATCCGCTGACAGCTTATCGAGCAGGCCTTTGAATGCGCCTTCACCATTGACGAGCGCCTGCGCCCATTTGGTCAATGCCATGCCGCTGCCAGTGAGACTGCCGGATGCTGAAATATGCAGACCGGCGGAACTGAGCTGCCATTTCTCGCCAGATTTCCAATAACCGGGAGCAAGCCCCGCAACCGGATCGTTCCAGACGTCGGGCGCTTCCATGAAGATATCGAGCGGTTGCGCAATGTCCGACTTCACAAAATCATTGAAGCGAAACCCCTTCCGCTCAAGCGCGGCCTCCACCAGCCGATAGCCGGTGTTGGAATAGGAAATTTCTGAACCCGCATCGAAATTGAGACGATTGAGAGAGGCAAGATAGTCCAGAAGCTGCTCGGCTTGCGTGTCCGTATAGACGGACAGGCCAAGAAGCGTGAGGCATTCCCGCGTATCCGGCAAACCACCAGTCATGTCGAGTGCGCGACCGACGGTCACGTCGGCAAGCGGGCTTTGCAATTCCGGCAGATGATCGCCTAGCCGGTCGTCCAAGCCGATAATATCACCATGCTTGAGAACCATCGCACAGAATGCATGTTTCGTGACCGACGCATAGCGGACAACCGTATTCGCTGTGAAAGGCACTCCGGTAGACAGGCTTTCAAGCCCACCTGCATATGCGAACTTCACACCGTCCGGATCAAAACCGATAATAACGCCGCCCGGTTCGTTTTTATCCCAGGTTCTCGAGAAGACCTTGGCGGCAAGCGATGCCGCGTTCCAGTCAGCATGGGTGGACATGAAAACTCCGTCAGGCAGGTTCTTCCAGATTGACGCTCAGGGCGCGCAATTCTGTGGTATGCGGATGTGAGGTTCGCCCGGCACGCAAATCCTCGGCGCTAAGCTGCTCCACCATCTCCCCGTGCTGCATCACCCCAACTTGTGGGCATAGATGCGCAATTACCGCGAGATTGTGGCTCACCAACACATAGGTTAGGTTCTTTTCCGCGCGCAAATCCGCAAGAAGATTGAGAATTTCAGCCTGCACCGAAACGTCCAGTGCCGATGTCGGTTCATCGAGCAGCAGCACTTCCGGTTCTGCAATCAGGGCGCGAGCAATTGCCACGCGTTGGCGCTGACCACCGGAAAGCTGGTGCGGAAAACGAAACCGTGCAGCTTTAGGCAGCGCGACTTCCTCAAGCACCTTTTCAATCCGCTTATCGATATCGCCGATACCGTGAACCAGCAGAAGCTCGCTCAGGATGCGATCAATAGTCTGACGCGGATGCAGCGATCCAAACGGGTCCTGAAATACCATCTGCACCTGACGGAAGAAGGCAGGCGCACGCTTCGGGGCCGCATTTTTGCCGTCGAACGCGATACGGCCGCTCCATTGTTCGTTGAGGCCAGCCATAGCGCGCAGAATGGTGGATTTACCAGAACCGCTTTCACCAACGATACCAAAGCTGCCGCCCTTCGCCACATTGAAGGAAACACCCTTGACGACTTCACGCTCATTGAAGCTGATGCGGAGTTGATCAATATCTATCATGAGTTCAGCCAGCTTTCTTCCCGATTGAGAACCGGCAAACGATCGCGAGGATGCGTGAGCGACGGAATGCAATTGAGAAGCCCCTTGGTGTATGGATGTTCGGCATGCACCAGTTCGGAAGCCTTCAACTCTTCCATGACACGGCCCATATACATGACCATGACCCGGTCGCAGAAATGAGACACGAGCGGGAGGTCATGGCTGATCAGGAGAAGCCCCATTCCGCGCTTGGAAACCAGATCGTCGATCAGGCGCAGAATTTCCGCCTGCACCGTGGCGTCCAGTGCTGATGTCGGTTCATCGGCAATGAGCAACTCGGGATCGGGCGCAAGCATCATGGCGATCATGACGCGTTGCCCCATACCGCCCGAAACCTCATGCGGATAAAGCTTCGCAACGTCGCGGGGATTGCGGATCATCACCTGATCGAGAAGATCGACCGCAGCATCCATCGCCTGACGTTTGCTGCCGCCCTTATGGGTACGCCATGCTTCAGCCACTTGCACGCCTATGGTCTTGACCGGATTCAGCGAATATTTGGGATCCTGAAGAATGAAGCCTGCCCGCTTGCCGCGTATCTGACGCATGCCGCGTTCTGTCGCTGACAGAATATCGATACCGTCGAACGAAAGCTTGTCCGCCTTCACTTCGGCGATTGGCGGCAGCAGTTTCATGAGGGCGCGCGCGGTCAAGGACTTGCCCGAACCGCTTTCGCCGACAATGCCCAGTTTTTCGCGACCGAGCTGAAGCGAGATTCCGCGCACGGCATCAAAACGGCTGGTGCGCGTTTCAAAGCTGATTTGCAGATTTTTGATATCAACCAGCATCTGTTCTCTCAATTCTGCTTCGGATCGAGCACGTCACGAAGACCGTCGCCAAGGAAATTGAACGCAAGCGAGACGAGGAAGATTGCAACGCCGGGGATGGTGGCAACCCACCATTGTTCGAAGATAAAGCGCTTGGCGGTGGCGATCATCGCGCCCCATTCCGGTGACGGCGGCTGCGCACCCATTCCGAGGAAGCCGAGACTTGCAGCCGTAATGATGATCGAACTCATATCGAGTGTGATGCGCACAATGACACTTGGCACGCAAAGCGGCATGATGTGGCGAAGAATGATGCGGAAAGGCATTGCGCCGGTCAGCTTGGCGGCTGCAATGAAATCGCTTTTGCGCAAGGTCATGGTTTCCGCACGTGCCAGACGCGCATAGGGTGGCCATGCAGTCAATGCAATTGCGAGCACCGCACTTTCCACGCCCGGCTTCAACGCGGCCACGAAGGCAAGCGCAAGAATCAAACGCGGGAACGCAAGAAAGACATCCGTGACGCGCATCAGCGCGGTATCGACGATCCCGCCGAAATAACCGGCGATACAACCGATAAAGAGACCGATTGGCGCAACGAGAATGACGACGGCGATAACCATTCCGAGGGTGACGCGCCCACCATAAAGAATGCGCGAAAGAATATCGCGGCCCAGTTCATCAGTCCCAAACCAGTGCGATGCGGTGGGAGCAGAAAGCCGATTGCCGAGATCCTGCACACTTGGATCATAGGGCGCCAGCAAGGGTGCGGCCAATGACAGGACGACGAACGCAACGATGATAAAAAGACCAATCATCGCGAGCGGATTGGCCTTGAGGTTCACCCAGATGCGATAGCGCCTGCCCCAATTGGCCTGTGAACGGGACGAAGGCGATTCATCCAGCGCCCAGTTATGAAAATTTCCAAACATCATCGGACACGCGGATCCAGAACTTTATAGAGGATATCGGCGAGCAGATTGAGCCCGACATAGATAACGCCGATGAGCAACGTGGCACCCACGACCGGGTTCATATCGGCATTCATCAGCGACACGGTCAGATATTGGCCCAATCCCGGCCAGCTGAAGACGGTTTCCGTCACAACGGCGCCTTCGAGCAGGCCTGCATAGGTCAGCGCAAGAACCGTCACGAGCTGCACAGCCACGGTGGGGAAAGCATGCTTCCAGATGACGGAGGTCAGCGACAGGCCTTTCGCGCGCGCCGTAATCACGAATTCGCCCTTCAGCGCATCCAGCATGAAGGCCCGGGTCATTCGAGTGATATAGGCCATGCTGAAATAGGCGAGGATCAGAACTGGCTGAATCATGTGATAGACCGCATCCCAGAACGCGTCCCAATCACCTTCAATGAGACTGTCGATCGTGAGCAGGCCCGTTACATGCGGTATCATGCCCTCATAAATGATGTCCTGACGCCCCGGTCCCGGCGCGATATCGAGCGTCGCATAAAAGACCAGAAGCGAAATCAAGGCCAGCATGAAAACCGGAACCGAGTGACCAGCAAGACAGATCACACGGATCGTCTGGTCGACGACGGAACCCTGCCGGACGGCGGCCCAAACACCCAACGGAATACCGATAAGCGCAGCCACAAGGAGCGCAGCCGTCGCCAGCTCCAGTGTCGCCGGAAAATAACGGGCGATATCTTGCGTCACCGGATTGCGGGTCAAAATGGAATTGCCGAAATCACCGTGCAGCACCTGCCCGATATAATGGACGAACTGCACTACAAGCGGCTGATCGAGCCCCATTTCTGCCCGGACACGCTGGATAACGGCCTCTGGCGCGTTGTCGCCCACAGCAGCAATAACAGGATCGACCGGCATGACGCGGCCGATCATGAAGGTAATGACCATAAGCCCGAACAGCGTGATCAACACGCTGCTCAGGATACCGGTCAGATTCTTGAGGCTTTTCTTCACGCCTTGGCGATCCCTGCATAGGAGTGAGAGTCGGAGAGAACGCCGAGGCGCATTCCGGTTACATCCTTGCGGCAGGCAGCCGTCTCGAATTTCTGCATCATGATGATGAACGGGCTGTTGTTCATGAACTCACGCTGCAGATCTTCGTACATCTTTACCCGCTTTGCAGGATCCTGTTCGTCGCGCGCGGCGAGAGACTTTTTGGCAAAATCCTCATTCTGGAAATGCGAGCGCCAGGCAAAAGGCTTGGTCTTCGCATCGTCGGAATTGTCTGGATTGTTGCAGAATACGTCAACATTGGTATTCGGGTCGAAATAGTCGGATCCCCATACTGTCAATGCCATCTGGTGTTCACGAGCGCGCATCTTCGTCAGAACCTGACGATTTTCAGCAGCCAGCAACTCCACCTTGATACCGATTTCGGCAAGGCTTGCCTGAATTGCCTGCGCGATATCCGGGCTCGGCTGCGCCGAATAATGGTCCATCTTGACCGTAAAACCGTCAGGAACACCAGCTTCCGCGAGCAAAGCCTTCGCCTTTGCAATATCCTTCTTGAAAGGATTCTCATTCAGCGCGGCAGGGAAACCCTCCGGAACCAGCGCCTGATGAACCTTGTAGTTCAGCGGAACGATGTTTTTCTGGATACCGTCATAGTCCACGGCCCATTTGATCGCTTCCCAGACTTTTGGCTTGGCAAGAACTTCCACGCTCTGGTTGAGCGACATCAGCATCAGGCCGCCAACGCCCTTACGCACCAGATTGTAGTTCTCATCGCCGTCCAGCACGCGAAGCTGCTCGGTGGTGAGATTACGAGCAATATCGACATCGCCTTTCTGAAGCATCAAAAGCTGCGAGGACGGATCAGCCACATGACGCAAAAGAATGCGCTTCACATTACCCTTGTAAGCGCCATGCGGATTGACGTTCAGAATGATGCTTTCGCTCGGCTTCCACGAAGCCAGAACCCACTCGCCCGAACCGGCGCTGTTCTTCTGAAGCCAGCCGTTACCGAGATCATCACCGGCTGCATTTTCAAGAACGATCTTCTTCTCAACGATGCTGGCAACGCTTGCGGACAGGCAATATAGCAGGAACGGCAGCGATGTAGACTGTTCCAGCTTCAAGGTAAGCGTCGACGCATCGGTGGCGACGATGCTCGTTTCAGCATTCTCAGGCGTGAAACCGAACTGGCCGATAATGAAAGCCGGGCCCTTGTTCATCTTGATCGCGCGTTGCAGCGAGAAAGCGACGTCTTCCGCAGTGATCTGCGCACCGCTGGCAAACTTGGCGTCTGGATTGATCTTGAAGGTGAAGACCTTGCCGTCAGCATCCGCTTCCCAGGAAACGGCAACGCCGCCTTCCACCTGATCGGGATTGGAAAGGCTTGGATGGACCAGACGCTGATACATGTTGTTGCAGATTTCGCTGCCAACAGCTTCGAAGCTCTCATGGGGATCAAGGCTGGTCATATTGTCCAGCTGCTGGGCCACAACGAGAATGTCCTGACGTCCGGCTCCAATGGCAGGCAAAATGCTTGCATAGGAAAGGAAAGGAACGGCAGCAGCGCCTGCCAGAAAACCGCGTCTTGAAATCATTGAGAGCTCCTCTTGCAACGCTTTCGGGCTGCCTCCCTGAAATTGGGAGCCATATCGACAGCGTTTTATCTCTGAATATAATTTTCTAGCTTCCCGCTATCACGTCACCCAGCGCAGGGGCCAATGCAGAATTGCGCATCCCCTATGCAGAGTTTGCATGACTCACAACTAAAAGAGAACTTTTGCATATAAGAATCGCTCTTCATGCAGCGCAGTCATATCGAGTGACCAAAATCGCATTTGCAATTCTTCCCGCTTGGGTCCATCACCCCCACTCAAATATCAGGCTTGATTTGAAAAGGCTTCCCCATGGCGACAGAGCAAAAGATATCCGTTTTCGATGGTCACAACGATGTGCTGTTGCGTCTGTGGTCATCGGATGCACCCGCGCCGGAAAAGCGTTTTCTTGAAGGTGAGAAGGTCGGACATATAGACCTTCCGCGCGCTCAAAAAGGTGGGCTGGGCGGCGGACTTTGCGCAGTATATGTGCCCTCGCCTTCACGTGAACTCGACGCTAACGGCAATCTTGCAACGCCGAGCCAGGCAGAGGCGATGAAGGCAACGCTTGCCATGTCGGCGATCCTTCTCAAGATCGAGCGGGCATCGGAAGGCAAGGTTCGCGTTTGCCGCACGGCAGCAGATATTCGCGACGCATTCGCCAATGGAATTTTTGCTGCGGTCTATCATATTGAAGGTGTCGAGGCTTTTGCCGAGGACCTGGATGCCCTTTATGTATTGCATGAAGCCGGATTGCGAACCCTTGGGCCGGTCTGGAGCCGCCCGAATATTTTTGCCCACGGAATTCCGTTCCGGTTTCCCGCATCGCCTGATATCGGCCCGGGCCTGACCGATCATGGTAAGGCACTCATTCGCGCCTGCAACGAACTCAAGGTCATGATCGACCTCTCCCACATGAACGAGAAAGGTTTCTGGGACATTGCGGCCATTTCCGATGCACCGCTTGTCGCCTCGCATTCCAATGCTCACGCTCTTTGCCAGCAGAGCCGCAATCTGACCGACAAGCAGCTGGATGCCATTCGTGACACCGGTGGGCTGGTCGGATTGAATTTCGGCGTTTCATTCCTGCGTGAAGATGGAAAACGCGATCCAAACACCGATTTGACCGAGCTTGTGCGCCATGCGGACTATATCGTCAATCGCATCGGGATCGATCATCTGGCTCTGGGGTCCGATTTTGATGGCACCACGATTTCTTCGACACTTCGGGACGTTGGTGATCTGCAGCTCGTTATAGAAGCCTTCCGCAAGCATGGTTATGACGACGCTTCCATCGTCAAGCTGGCTCATGGAAACTGGATCAATGTCCTTGAACGGACATGGGGCGCTTAACGGCGAACAGAAATGATCTCACCCTTCAAGGGTGAGATCAAAAACGTGATGATGTATATGACCGTCGAACATTTCCAGGAGGCCCTTCGTGGCCTCCCGACTTGCATAGCGGACAGGTGAAGCAAGCGCTTCCGCCAAAGCCTCCCTACTGTCATATTTGGTCCAAAGAACCATCGGGTACGCAGGCGCGCCTTCGTCGCGCTCGACCGCATAAAGGACGCGCACTTCCCTGATCCCCGGAAAATCAAGCCACATCGGCATGAGGGTTTCAGCCACATAAGCTTTGAACGCATCCTCGCGCCCAGCATGAATTGTGCCTTCAAAAAAGGCCTGTCTGACAATCATGGGAAGAACTCAGTTTACCTTGGTTGGCGGAACTTCGCCGGAAAAATGCGCTGCAAGATTGGCGAGTACCAGTTCGCCCATTCCGATACGCGTTTCTACTGTTGCGCTGCCCTGATGCGGCATCAGCACTATATTTGGCGCAGTAAAAAAATCTTCTCGTATGGTTGGTTCATTGACGAAGACGTCAAGACCAGCGCCTGCAATAGTCCGGTTATCCAAAGCAGCGAGAAGTGCATCTTCGTCAACAACACTGCCTCGGGCGACATTGACCAGATAACCCTTGCTCCCCAGAGCGGCGAGCACCTCAGCGTTCACAATGTTGGCGGTCGACGAAGTAGCCGCGACACAAACCGCGAGCACGTCACTTTCCCGGGCAAGTTCTATCGGTGTTGCATGTGCAATCCAGTTCGTGCCCGCAACGGGCGAGCGATTCCAGTAATGCACTTCCATGCCAAATGCTTCCGCTCGCTGTGCAAAGGACTTTCCGATCTGGCCAAGCCCAAGAACACCAACCCGCTTGCCCTTTGGGCTAACCCCAAGAGGGAACCCTTCCCGGCGCGCCCATTTTCCTTCCCGTACAAAATGATCACCTGCTGCAACATGGCGCATTACTGCCAGCATCAGCGCGATCCCAATGTCAGCGACATCATCGGTCAAGACACCGGGTGTCGTGCTGACATGCACGTTGCGGTTCCGCGCAAAGGCAAGATCGACCTTATCTGTTCCGACACCGTTGATGGCGATCAAACCAAGCGACGGCAGACGCTCCATCCATTCGTTGGAAAGTCCAGTTCCACCGCCAGTAACAACGGCGCGGATGGTGCCGAGGGCTGCATCGATCGCCGCTTTGTCTTCGGGCTTGTACAGCCGGAGAACCCTGTAGGCCGCATCCAATCGATCTTCGATCAACGGCATCATCGGCTCAATGAGCAGAACTTCATTCGTCACTTCAGGCTCCATTATCAATCCATTGGAAACTATCAGGAAATCTGGCCAATAAATGCCCTCGTGCGCTCATGTTTCGGATTGCCGAAGAATTCTTCCGGTTCTGCCATTTCCAGAATTTGCCCTTGATCCATGAAGATCACGCGATCAGCCACCTGCCGCGCAAAACCCATTTCGTGGGTAACGCAAAGCATGGTCATGCCTTCCTTGGCGAGATCGATCATAGTGTCCAGAACTTCCTTGACCATTTCAGGATCGAGCGCAGAGGTGGGCTCATCGAAAAGCATGATCTTGGGGTTCATGCAAAGCGCACGGGCAATGGCCACACGCTGTTGCTGTCCCCCGGAAAGCTGGGCTGGATATTTATCCGCCTGTTCGGGAATGCGGACGCGTTCAAGGTACTTACGTGCGGTCTTTTCAGCTTCAGCTTTCGAAACGCCCCGCACCTTCATCGGTGCCAAAGTGCAGTTTTCAAGAACCGTCATATGCGGAAAGAGATTAAACTGCTGGAAAACCATACCGGTTTCCTGCCGCACAATATCGACGTTCTTACCGCCTGCAGTCAGGTCGTGGCCATCAACAATGATGCGACCCTCCTGAATGGTCTCCAGCTGGTTGATGCAGCGAATGAGGGTGGACTTCCCCGAACCAGATGGGCCGCAAATAACAATGCGTTCGCCGCGGGATACAGTCAGATTGATATTCCGGAGCGCATGGTACGTGCCATACCACTTGTTCACCCCTTGCATAAGCACTGCAGAACCAGAAGCATCGTGCTGCATCTGGTTCGTCGTTCCCTGAGCCATCTGGTTCATGTCGAGAAACTCACTTTCGTGGAATAGATCGCCACGCCCGCCGAATAAGCGGGCATGGCGGAGTTCGAGAACTCTTACTTGGCCTGGGAAACAAAATCCGGCAGCGGCGCGCCAAGCCACTTTTCATGAATCTTGTTTAGTTCGCCGTCGCTCTTCGTCTTTTCGATGAACTTGTTGACGAATTCGAGCATTTCCGTCGAACCCTTGCGAACGGCAATGCCCTGCACCTGCTGGCTGAGCTGGATTTTCTGCTCGTAGCGGCCTGGCGCAGCCTTTTCGATCTCGGCAGCGACAACGTTGGAAAGGCCGATCAGCTCGACCTGCCCCGAAAGCAGCGCCTGCACTGCGCTGGCATCGTCATCGAAACGACGGATATTGGCGTCCTGCGGTGCAACTTTGGTAACGGCCGTGTCCTGTGTCGAAGCGCGTGCGACGCCGATGGTCTTGCCGGAAAGGTCTTCCGGCTTTGCAACAGCAATATCCTTCGGTCCGAACACGCCAATCGAAATGCCCGCATAGGGCTGCGAGAAATCAACGCTTTTGGCGCGTTCCTCAGTGATGCCGAGCGAAGCAACCAGAACATCAATCTGTCCGCTCTGGAGATATGGAATACGGTTTGGACCGGTGACGGGTACGATCTGGGCTTCAACACCCAGCTCCTTGGCCAACAACTTCGCCACGTCGGCATCGTAGCCATCCGGCTCATTGCTGGTATTCATGATGCCGAACGGCGGAAAATCCACCAGCATGCCGATCTTGATTTTTCCGGCAGACTTGATGCTGTCAACAGCCTGCGCAAACGCCGTCGGCGCCATTGCCGTTGCGAGTGCTCCCGCTCCAATCAAAGCCATTGCCAAACGTCTGGTGATAGTCATGCTTATTCCTTCCCTATTAAGAGCCAGTCTCCTCACTGGCTTCGTTTCGTTATCTCTCGGCACATATGCTGACGCCGTATTGTTTCGGCTGGAAGTGCCAACCGTTTCCCAAAGCCCTCAATTAACGAGCGGTAGCGCGAGAAAACCTCGTTTCCATGCGGCGCGCCAAAATGGATAGCGGCCAGCAAAGGACAAAATAGATGGCCGCCACCGTACCAAACACCATGAACGGGCTGAACGTCGCATTGTTGATAATCTGGCCCTGTCGGGTCAGTTCCGTAAAACCGATGATCGCAGCAAGCGAAGTGCCCTTGATGAGCTGCACGAGGAAGCCCACAGTCGGCGCCACGGAAATGCGCGCGGCCTGCGGCAGGATCACATAGCGCATGCGATTATAGTAGCGAAGACCTAACGCCGTTGCCGCTTCACGCTGCCCGGGCGGCACCGCATCGATACAACCGCGCCAAATCTCACCGAGAAAAGCACTCGCATGCAATGTCAGTGCAATCGTCGCCGCAATCCACGGATTGATGCCCAAGCCCATAATATTGAGGCCGAAGAACACCAGGAAAAGCTGCATCAGAAGTGGCGTACCCTGAAACAATCGTATGAAGCCAAGCGCGATGTAACGCGGGACGCGAGCATCCGAGACCCGCATCAACGCCACAACCAATCCTCCAATGCCGCCGCCGACAAAAGCGATAGCTGAAAGCGCTATCGTCCACTGCGCTGCATAAACGATGATAAGAAATTCATTCCAGCCGAAAGGTCTGATCATGGCCTGCTCCTATCGGCTCAACGGATATTTGAATGCCACCTTCTCGATCAGCGCAAAAATGGCCGAGAAACCGATAGACATGACGAGATACATCAGGGTGATGACGATATAGACCTCAAAGCTTGCAAAGGTCGCTGATTGAAGGTCATTGCCCGCGGCTGCAAGCTCATTCGCCGAAATCACCGAGACCACGCTTGAGGTCAGCATCAGATAGATGAACTGGCTGGTAAGCGACGGATAGACCGTCCGCAAAGCCGGTTTCATGATGACATAGCGAAAGACTTGCAGCCTGGAGAGACCAAGCGCAGTCCCCGCTTCCACCTGACCCTTGTGAATGGATTCAATCCCGGCACGAATAATTTCCGTGCCGTAGGCGCCAAAATTCACCACCAGTGCAAGCAGCGCCGCACTGTTCGGCGACATGCGCAGGCCCGCAGACGGCAACCCGAAGAAGATAAAGAAAATCTGCACCAGAAACGGCGTATTGCGGATGATTTCGATATAGGCATCGATGGCGAACCGGATCGGCTTTGGTCCGGACGTCTTGCCGACAGCGCAGATAATCGAAACAATCAGGCCGAGGACCATCGCAGCGCATGAAAGCTCAATTGTCTGCCACGCACCGACAAGCAGCTTATCCATCGACGCGAAGACAGGCGCGAAGTTGAAATTATACAATGCTGAACCTCCCGGTACACCGATTATGCCGACTTTTCGTCCCGTCAGCAATAATTTAGATCGATCTAAATGTGTTTAGTAGCACTCGTCAATCATTAATTAGGATTAGACGGCAGAAGCTTTTGCCGGGGCACAGGATTGCCTCACCTGCAAATATGTTTCGCTAATGATCCGCTGGGCTTCTTTTTTGGGGTTTTCCAAACGGGACAAAAGCAAATTGGCGGCATTTTGACCAACAGTAACGGGGCGGGTCGAGACTGAGCTAAGGCGCGGACGCGTTGCTTCGGCATCGCTCACATCGTCGAAACCGATCAGCGAAAAATCCTCCCCCACTTTTCTTCCGCAATCATAAAGACCCGCCGAAAGACCGAGCGCTACCACATCATTGAAGCAGATTGCTGCTGTTGGCATTCGACCTTCCTGAAAAAGTAGCGGGGCCGCTTTGGCAATTTCGGGCATGGTATAGGGCAACCGGACAATCATCTCGGGATCGAGGCCTTGTTGTTGCATCGCATCGCGGAAACCTTCGACCCGTTCGCGATATGCCGAATGGACTGGACCATGCACAGCGAAGGCGATTGTCCTGTGCCCCAACTCGGTAAGATGATTGACCGCCTGCCGCATGCCGCCCGCATAGTCCACGCCGGCATAGTCAATTCTTTCTGTCACATGACGCAACACCTGGACCACCGGTAAGCCCCATTCAGCGATCTGCTCAATAAATTCCGGTGCTGTTTCTGCCGTCAGCGACACAATTACGCCGTCGACGCCATGCTCGCGCATACGCTGCATGAGAATGGTCTGATTAGCAAAATTCTCGTGACTGTTTGCAAGAAGAACAACAAGCCCCGCTTCCCCCACGACACTGTCTATTCCTGAAAGCAATTCGCCGTAAAACGGATTGGCAAGGGTGGGCACGATAACGCCAACAGTATTCGACCTTTCCGCGCGAAGACTGGCGGCACCCATATTGTAGACATACCCCAGCTCCTGCAGGACTTTTTCGACCTTCTCGCGCGTTGCCGCTCCAACCAATGGACTCTTGCGAATGACCAGGGAGGCTGTCGCGCGCGATACATTTGCGTGCCGGGCCACATCCAAAAGCGTAACGCGACTTTTCCGGCGATCGTCACTGTGCATAAATTCACCTGTCAGCAAGCGGGCAATGTGCAGTGGGGCTGCGGTGGAAAATCAGTCAACCACCGATCGGATTCGAAGAGCTTATAATCTGTTCAGAGCTGTGCATTGGTCAATCCGCTGGATACAGAGCCATCGGCTGACGCAGGAAATGCCATTGCAAGGCATTTTCGAACCCTTGATTATTCACATGTTCTCCCCACGATAATCGCTTCCCTTTCGTTTTTTTTCATTTTGAACGCTATCGTTTTCGAATTTATTCTGCCATTGGAAGAATCGAAGGTTGATCCTTTGCAAAAAATTGCATTCATATAAGTGCAATGAATATACCGCAGATGTCGGGACTTTGAGACTTCATGGAGGGACTCGAATGTTCGCGCAATCTCACGCTAGAGGAGGAAACATGCTTATCCGTCTGATCACGACCTCGGCGCTCACAAGCGCCCTCGCCCTCACCATCGGTTCGCAGGCATTTGCCCAGACGGAACTGGCATGGTGGCACGGCATGACCGGTGCCAACAACGAAATGGTCAATGAGCTTTCGAAAGAATTCAACGAAAGCCAGAGCGAATACAAGATCGTTCCCGTCTATAAGGGAACCTATCCTGAAACGCTGAATGCTGGCATTGCCGCGTTCCGTTCCAAGCAGCCCCCTGCAATTCTCCAGGTGTTCGACGCCGGCAGCGGCGTCATGATGGCCGCCGAAGGCGCCGTAGTGCCAGCCGCCGAAGTACTGGAAAAGGGCGGATTCAAGTTCGACAAGTCGCAGTATCTGCCCGGCATCGTCGCTTATTATTCAAAGCCGGACGGCACCATGCTGTCCTTCCCATACAATTCATCTTCGCCGATCCTCTATTACAACAAGGACGCCTTCAAGAAGGCCGGCCTTGATGAAAACAATCCGCCAAAGACCTGGCCGGAAGTTTTTGAAGCGGCCAAGAAGATCAAATCCAGCGGCGCAGCAGCGTGCGGTTTCACTTCGACATGGCTAACCTGGATTCAGACCGAAAACTTCGCGGCCTGGAACAACGTTCCTTACGGCACCAATGAAAACGGCCTTGGCGGCACCGACGTAAAACTCGAAATCAATTCACCGCTTTACATTCAGCACTTCCAGTCGATTGCCGACCTCGCGAAAGACGGCACGTTCCGCTATGGCGGTCGCACATCGGAAGCCAAGCAGCTTTTCACTTCAGGTGAATGTGCGATGCTGACTGAATCCTCGGGCGGCCTTGGAGACGTCGTGAAGTCCGGCCTCAACTACGGCATCGGCCAGCTGCCTTATTATGAAGGTCACGGCCCGCAGAACACGATTCCTGGCGGCGCAGCCTTGTGGGTTTTCGCGGGTCTTAGCGACGAGCAGTACAAGGGCGTTGCACAATTCTTCAACTTCCTCTCGCAGACCAAAATTCAGGTCAAGCTGCATGAAAAATCCGGCTATCTGCCTGTGACACTGGCTGCCTATGAGGAAACCAAGAAATCGGATTTCTATGAAAAGAATCCGGGCCGTGAAACGCCTATCCTCCAAATGATGGGCAAGGCTCCCACTGAAAACTCAAAGGGTGTGCGCCTCGTCAACCTGCCGCAGGTCCGCGATATTCTGAACGAAGAGTTCGAAGCCATGCTCGGTGGCAAGCAGGATGCAAAAACAGCACTTGAGAACGGCGTCAAGCGCGCCAATGACGCGATTGCCGCGGCCCAATAATCGTTCACATTGACACAAAGCCGCCTGCCTTCATGGTGGGCGGCCTTGTAACCCACGAGGAAGCTCCCCGTGCAGAAAGTTACCTTTCCGAATAAGATCCTGCCTTATTTTTTGCTGGCTCCACAGATCGTTTTGACCGTGGTCTTTTTCTTCTGGCCAGCCAGTCAGGCAATTTATCAGTCCTTCATGCGAGAAGACGCATTCGGGCTAAAATCCACCTTTGTGGGACTGGCGAACTTTACAACCGTTCTGGCTGACCCCAACTATCTACACTCATTCAAAGTAACGATCGTCTTCAACATTCTAACCGCGTTGCTTGCCATGGGCGTAGCATTGCTGCTTGCAACGGCAGCGGATCGCGTTATCCGCGGAAAAACATTTTATCGTACACTTCTGATCTGGCCCTATGCCGTGGCCCCGGCGGTCGCCGGTATGTTATGGCTCTTCATGTTCAACCCTGCGATGGGCACTTTTGCTTATATATTGCGCCGCAATGGCATCGCATGGGACCCGTTGCTGGATGGCAATCAGGCCATGGGTTTGGTCGTCGTCGCGGCTGCATGGAAACAGATTTCCTATAATTTCCTGTTCTTTGTTGCAGGGTTACAGGCAATTCCTAAATCGTTGATCGAAGCAGCTGCTATCGACGGCGCTCGCGGATCGCGGAGATTCTGGTCTATCGTATTTCCCCTGCTTGCACCGACGTCGTTCTTTCTGCTGGTCGTGAACACGGTTTATGCATTTTTCGATACGTTCGGCATCATCCACGCTGTTACTGGCGGTGGACCTGCCAAAGCCACCGAAACATTGGTCTACAAAGTTTATAATGACGGCTTCGTCAATCTCAACCTGGGCTCGTCTTCTGCGCAGTCAGTTATTCTGATGGCGATCGTGATTGCCTTGACCGCTTTCCAGTTCCGCTTCGTTGAGAAGCGGGTGCATTATTCGTGAGTGAGGCGACAATGATAGAAAAACGCCCTGTCTCAAACCTTATCGGCCATCTGATCCTGATCTTGGGCATCATTATTGTCGCGTTTCCGATCTATTATACGTTCGTCGCTTCAACGATGACATCGACGCAGATCATTCGTCCGCCTATCTCGCTGCTGCCCGGCGACCATTTTGTCGAAAACTACGGGGAGGCCATCTTCGGTGGCGTTGAACGCGTTGTTGGCGTCAGTCTCGAGCGGCTACTCTGGAACTCTTTCGTCGTCGCCATGGCAATTGCTGTCGGCAAGATCATCATCTCGTTCATGTCAGCGTTCGCGATTGTATTTTTCCGCTTTCCGCTGCGCATGTTCTTCTTCTGGATGATCTTCGTCACGCTGATGCTGCCCGTGGAAGTGCGCATCCTGCCGACTTACAAGGTAATCGTCGATCTTGGCATGATCGACACCTATGCAGGCTTGACCCTACCGCTGATGGCGTCTGCGACAGCAACATTCCTGTTCCGTCAGTTCTTCCTCACAATTCCGGGTGAACTAGTGGAGGCGGCGCGTATCGATAATGCAGGGCCGTTCCGTTTCATGCGGGACATCCTGCTTCCCCTTTCAAAGACGAATATCGCAGCGCTTTTCGTCATTCTCTTCATTTACGGATGGACCCAATATCTCTGGCCGCTGCTCGTTACGAATGATGCAAAAATGAACACCATCATCATCGGCCTGCGCCGCATGGTTGACTGGGCAGACGCTTCCACTCCCTGGAACTACGTCATGGTAACAGCCATTCTGGCCATCATCCCGCCGATCCTCGTTGTGGTGCTGATGCAACGCTGGTTCGTCAAAGGTCTCGTTGAAACGGAAAAGTAATGAGCAAAATCGTTCTTGATAACGTCCGCAAGAGCTATGGCGGCAATGTTGAAGTCATCAAAGGCGTTTCGCTGGAGATTGAGGATGGCGAGTTCGTAGTGCTTGTTGGCCCGTCCGGTTGCGGCAAGTCTACGCTGCTTCGCATGATTGCGGGTCTGGAAAGCATCACGTCCGGCACCATTTCCATCGGTGACCGCGTGGTCAACGATGTGGAACCTGCCGAGCGCGACATCGCCATGGTGTTCCAGAATTATGCTCTCTATCCGCATATGACTGTTCGCGACAATCTTGCTTACGGACTGAAGAATCGTAAAACGCCGAAAGAAGAAATCGAACGGCGTATAGCGAAAGCTGCAAAGGCGCTTGAGATTGAGCAGTTTCTGGAGCGCAAGCCGCGTCAGCTTTCCGGCGGTCAGCGCCAACGTGTAGCGATGGGCCGCGCCATTGTGCGCGAACCAGCCGCCTTCCTCTTCGATGAACCGCTTTCCAATCTCGATGCGAAACTGCGTGTGCAGATGCGTGTCGAGATCAAGCGGCTGCAACGTTCGCTTGGCACGACCAGTGTTTATGTCACCCACGACCAGATGGAGGCCATGACCATGGCCGATCGTCTTGTGGTACTCAATGCCGGCCATATCGAGCAGGTCGGCACGCCGATCGAGCTTTATGAAAAACCAGCCTCCACATTCGTCGCAACGTTTATCGGCTCCCCGTCAATGAACTTGCTGCAGAGCGCGGAAAGCACAGCTTGGACAACCGGTCGCGCGGTGAAAACACCGGCAGGAAATTTCACCATCGGTGTTCGCCCGGAAGATATCCACATTCTCGACGATAGCGCGCCGGATGCTGATGGGTTCAATACGACCGTCCGCATTGAAGCCGTCGAACTCGTCGGGGCAGAAAGTTATATCCATGCTGCTTTGCCGGACGGCAAGCCGCTTATCTTCCGCGTCGCCGGGCGCTCGGCACACAATATCGATCAGACCGTCAAGGTTGGCGCATCCGCAAAAAATGTCCATGTTTTTGGCAGTGATGGCCAGCGCATAAATGATTGACATTATAGCGGGTTGCGTCCTCGGACGGTCGCAACCCGCTATAATAATCGATTTCTGTTTTAGAATTTATCGGCTACACAGAAATGGAATATTTTTCCGCCTGTGAGGAAACTCCGATAGATGACGCATCAGCAGATACTCTCCTTCGCGGTAATCATACTCATGATGGGGGCGTTTATCTGGGGCAAATTCCGTTATGACGTAGTTGCGCTTTGTGCGCTTCTCTTGGGCATAGCGGTCGGGGTTGTACCCTTCGATCAAGCTTTTTCCGGCTTCAGCGACGACATTGTTATCATCGTTGGCAGTGCACTGGTGGTTAGCGCGGGCGTCGCGCGCTCCGGCCTTATGCAGGCGGCAGTCCAGCGCTTTTTACCGGAAATGAACAGCGTGCGGCTACAGCTTGCCGTTCTGGTGGCGGTCGTCACCGTGCTTTCTGCCTTTGTTAAAAATGTCGGCGCACTGGCAATCATGATTCCTGTTGCGTTTCAGTTTGCGCGCCGTTCCAACGTTTCTCCCTCAACCTTCCTCATGCCCATGGCATTCGGCGCGCTGCTCGGCGGCTTGATGACCCAGGTCGGCACTTCGCCCAATATCGTCGTTTCCCGCATCCGTGGCGAAATGGTCGGAGAGCCTTTCACCATGTTCGACTTTACGCCAGTGGGCGCTGTGCTCTCAGCCGTAGGTCTCATCTATCTGGTGTTTTTTTACTGGCTTGTTCCCCAGCGCACTCGCGAAAATGTTTCGCTCAATGAAGCGATCAAGATCAAGAATTATGCTTCTGAAGCCCGCCTCAGCAAAACCTCGACAATGATCGGCAAGCGCGTGACTGATCTCATCAGGGTGGCCGAAGGCGAAGCGATGGTGACGTCCATCATACGCAACGATCAGCGGTTGACGCCGCTTCCCGACACGATTCTGAATGAAGGTGACGTTGTTCTTCTGGAGGGCGATCCCAAAGCGCTTGATACTGTCATAAGTACAGCAAAACTCACCCTGTCCGAGAATCGCAAGCCCTCCGAGACCAGCGGCTCGACCGACATTGAAGCCGTTGAAGCCGTTATCGGAAAGAATTCGCGCCTCATCGGACTGACCGCCCAGAGGCTTGCTCTTTTCGCACGCTATGACCTGAACCTGCTGGCAGTCAGCCGACCGGGCGAGCGTATCACCGAACGTCTCAGTGAGGTCATTCTACGCTTCGGGGACGTGATCGTGCTGCAAGGCAGACAGGCCAATCTTTCCAACTTCCTGCCGGAATTCGAATTGCTGCCGCTTGCTCGCCGCAAGCTGATGCTTGGCAGCGTCAGGCGTGGATTGATCCCGCTCGCCATTCTGATTGCCGCCATCGGGGCAACCGCTTTGAGCCTAGTGCCGGTGGCGGTCGCTTTCTTTGCCGCTGCCGTCGCTATGCTGTTGTTCAAAGTGATCCCTCTCAACGAGGTTTATGATGAAATCGATGGCCCGATTCTGGTCATGTTAGCTGCGCTTATTCCGGTTTCGGATGCGTTGAGAACAACCGGCGGCACGGATCTCATAGCAGAAGGACTTGCCACCATTGGCCATCAATTGCCACCAGCCGGAGCCTTGGCACTCATTCTTGTGGCCGCAATGATGGTTACGCCGTTTCTCAACAATGCCGCAACGGTGCTTGTGATGGCTCCCATCGCGACAAGTTTTGCTTCCGGACTTGGTTTCAAGTCAGAAGCCTTTCTGATGGCAGTAGCGATCGGCGCAGGATGTGATTTCCTCACCCCGATCGGCCATCAGTGCAATACGCTGGTGATGGGGCCTGGCGGCTATAAATTCAGCGATTATCCGCGTCTTGGATTGCCGTTATCCATCATCATCGCGATTGTAACGGTTCCCACCCTGATGTTTTTCTGGCCGCTGCAATAGCGTGCTAAAGCTCGACTGAACGTATCCATTCGAGGCTATCAGATACGATCTTTTCCACGCTCTCGGCGATATCTGCGCGGAAGACCAATGGTTCTCCAACCGGGCTTTCGAGTGTCGCAATCTGGCTTTCCAGCATCGTTACCGGCATGAAATGGCCAGTGCGATGCCCCATGTGCTCATGCAAGACTTCAAAACTGCCGTCCAGAAAAACAAAAAGGACAGGCGCACCCGCAGCAGAGCGGAGGCGGTCACGGTATATCTTTTTCAGCGCAGAACAGGAAACGACAATCCCGTCAGTCGAGGCAGCAAGACGTTCTCCGATTTTATCGAGCCAGGGCCAGCGATCCTCATCCTGCAAAGGTATGCCTGCTGACATTTTATCGACGTTGGACTTCGGATGAAGGGAGTCGCCTTCCAGAAACGGGAGAGCCAATGCATCGGCAATCTTCTCACCGATCGTCGATTTTCCGGAACCCGATACACCCATAACGATAATACGCAACATCAATTCCTCATACGCTCGCGGTCATGCCGCCATCGACATGCAAAACCTGCCCGTTTACAAAAGTGGAAGCGTCGCTGCTCAGGAACACTGCGGCCCCAACCAGTTCCTCCACATCTCCCCAACGGCCCGCCGGTGTTCTTTTTTCCAGCCAAGCCGTAAATTCGGGGTCATCAACCAATGCCTGATTCAGTGGCGTCTTGAAATAGCCGGGCGCAATCGCATTGATCTGCAAGCCGTGTCTGGCCCAATCGGTGGCCATACCACGCGTCAAGTTGCGAATAGCTCCCTTCGTTGCAGTATAAGGCGCGATGGAAGGTCGAGCCAATTCGCTTTGAACCGAAGCAATATTTATGATCTTGCCGCGTCCTCGTGCAATCATATGGCGCGCAGCCGCCTGTCCGGCATAAAAAGCGCTGGAAATATTGGTTTCAAGGAGCTGGTGCCATTTCTCGACCGGGAAATCTTCGAGCGGCGCTCGATACTGCATTCCCGCATTATTGACCAGAATATCGAGCGCGCCGATTTCGTCCTCTATCGCATCAATAGCGGCGCGAACTTCTTCAGCATCCGTCACATCGAATCCAGATGCAAAGACCGTATGGCCCTCCTCTTCCAATGAGATAACGGCCGCATCAACCTTGTTTCGGTCACGACCATTGATGATCACCGTTGCCCCATGTTCTGCAAGCCCTCGAGCCAAAGCAAAACCAATGCCTTGACTGGAACCGGTGACCAAGGCAATGCGCCCGTCCAGACTGAAAAGTTCGAAAGAAGAAGCCATTAGAAAGTTTCCAATTTGAGACCGACGCGGCTTGCTGCCTGCACGATATGGTTTCGCATCACTTCGCGCGCAAGCAATGGATCACGTGAGTGAATGGCATCCCTGATCGCGGTGTGCTCATTAATGGTGATCTCGACGATCTGCTCAAGCACGGCCCTTGCACGCGCTGCGTTGATTGCCTGATTGATGCGCTCGGCAATGAAACCGAGGACCAGCGGAAAATACTCGTTGTGGGTTGCAGAAGCGAGTGCGCGATGAAAAGCCAGATCGGCAGCTATACCCGTATCTGTCCATTTTTTTGAACCGCTCATTTCTGCGAGCGCTTCGTTCAGTTGCATCATGTCATGTTCATTGCGATGCACCGCCGCTAATCCTGCCGCTTCAATCTCGAGCGCCATTCGCAACTGGAACAGGCTGCGGAAATTTTCACGATTGGCAAGTGTTTCGGGTTCGATGCGGAGGGCATGCCGCCTGTCGGGTTCCGTTACGAAAGCACCGACACCCTGACGTGTTTCAATTAAGCCCTCGTTGCGAAGCTGGGCGATCGCTTCGCGTACAACCGAACGGCTAACGCCGAAGCTTTGAGCAAGATTATGTTCTGTCGGCAGCTTTTGCCCCGGCAGCAGAGTACCTTCACCAATCTGCCGCGTAATTTCGGAAGCGATGCGTCCGGGGAGCTGCTCATTGCGCCTGATTTCACCAAACAAAATGATAAAGTCTCCCTGATTGCCCGTGCAACTGATGTGTCGTCAGCCTCTTGAAGAGTCAAGCGAAAGCTGGCAGCCCGGATTCATGATGTTGCCCGGATCAATGACCTGCTTGAGAGCTTCAAGCAACTTTCGCCGCGCAGGGTCAATCCGCTTCTCAAAATCGTCCCTTTTCAAACGACCGATGCCGTGCTCGGCGCTAATGCTGCCCGCATAACGATCCAGAACAGCATTGATCGTTTCCTTCGCAAGCTTGATCTTCACGTCTTTCGCTGCGACACCGAGATTGCTTTCGGGGATGACATTGAGATGCACATTGCCATCGCCGACATGCCCATAGGAAACCGCGAGACAATCGGGAAGAACCTTCGCCAGTTCCCTTTCAGCTTCATCGACGAATGATGCCAGTTTTGAAAGCGGAACTGATATGTCCGTGCGCAGGTGCTTGCCGCGCAGGGCCTGCCCCTCATTCATCGCCTCCCGGAACATCCAGAGATTTTGACCCTGTGCCCGCGATGACGCGATGGCACCGTCAAGAACGAGGCCATCTTCCAGTGCCTGTGCAAGAAACCGTTCCATCAAGGATGCTATATCGACTAGACCCGAGCCTGAAATCTCCATCAATACATAGGCCGGATATTGCCCAAGCGGCACGGTGAGTTCCGGCATAGCCTCTTGCGCGAGTGTAAAGGCCACCGGCGGCATGAACTCGAATGCGGACATCAGATCACAGCACTGCACCCGTGCCCGTCGATAAAGCGCGATGGCATCCTCAAGGGAGTTCAGCCCGAGCAGCGCAGTTTCGACCTTGTCCGGCAAAGGCATCAATTTGATCGCCACACCAGTTACTATTCCAAGAATGCCTTCCGCGCCGATAAAAAGCTGCTTCAGATCAATGCCACGATTGTCTTTTCTCAGCGTCGAAAGACCGTTGAAGACTGTACCGTCAGGCAGAACCACCTCCAGCCCAAGGATCAACTCGCGAGTCATGCCATAGCGCAACACGTTGACACCGCCGGCATTGGTGCTGACATTTCCACCAATACGGCAGCTTCCCTGTGCACCAAGCGCCAGCGGGAAAAACATTCCTTCTGCTGCCAGTTTGTCTTTCAGTTCGGAAAGAATGCAACCGGCGTCGACAACCGCTGAAAAGTCGTCCGGATCAATTTTCCGAATGCAGTTCATCCGCTCGAGACTCAAAATGACGAGGTTGTCCTGGCCATCAGGTACGCCGCCTTGCACGAGACCGGTATTTCCGCCTTGGGGAATGACAGACAATCCTAGCAAAGCGCAGGCTTTAACCGCCGCGGAGACATCGGCTGTCGAACGCGGACGGATCACCGCCACCGCCGCTTTCTCCACATCTCCGGGCCAGTCACGGCAATAGCCAAGCATGTCGTTTTGCCCGGTCATAACCATATCATCACCCAAAAGAGCGACGAGATCTGTCTGCTTGTTTCCGGTCATGTCCCCCGAACTGTGCATGATACCCTCTTGGCTATATCGATTTGCAATGCGCTGCCGCAGGAGTACGACAGGTTTTAAGATGCAGCGGGCTTTTCCGTTTGCTCCTGTGGCAGAACAGAGAAAACTGTTTCCAAGGCTTACATATAAGGTTATCAGACAACCCTACAACATGAATCTGTGGGAGACTGGATAAGTGTTGTTACGATAGCCACGCCTACATTTTTGAGCGATGTTGGCTGCAAGGCAGGGAGGAGATTTCTGGATGCATATCGCAATCATCGGCGCTGCCGGCATGGTCGGGCGCAAACTAACACAGCGCCTCTCGAAAGACGGGCATCTTGGCGGAAAATCCATCGAAAAGCTTACACTTATCGATATCGTGGCGGCAGAACCTCCGACCAGTTTTGCGGGAACAGTCGATACTCTGGCAGCAGATATATCCACTATGGAAACAGCTCAGAAGATTGAGTCAGGACGACCTGATGTCATCTTCCACCTTGCGGCCATCGTGTCCGGTGAAGCGGAGATAGATTTTGATAAAGGATATCGAATCAATCTGGATGGCACCCGGCATCTGTTTGACGCAATCAGGCTTGCGCACATTGCTGATGGCTATAAGCCGCGCGTGGTTTTCACGTCTTCCATTGCCGTTTTTGGCGCCCCACTCCCCCACCCGATCCCCGATGAGTTTCACACAACCCCGTTGACCAGTTACGGTACGCAAAAGGCCATAAGCGAGCTTTTGTTATCGGATTACACCCGGCGCGGCTTCTTCGAAGGTATCGGCATTCGCCTGCCGACGATCTGCATACGCCCCGGCAAACCGAACAAAGCCGCTTCCGGCTTTTTCTCCAACATCCTTCGCGAACCGCTATCCGGGCAGGAAGCCGTTTTGCCCGTTCCCGAAGATGTTCGGCATTGGCATGCTTCGCCGCGCTCAGCCGTCGGTTTTCTGATCCATGGCGCAACCATCGATACGGAAGCTGTGGGAGCGCGCCGCAATCTTTCCATGCCAGGTCTCAGTGCCACCGTGGGCGAACAGATCGAAGCCTTGCGCCGCGTAGCGGGGGAAAAAGCCGTCGGTCTCATCCGACGCGAACCGGACGAAATGATTATGCGCATGGTCGCTGGCTGGGCTCCTGGTTTTGAAGCAAAACGCGCGCAGGCTCTTGGCTTCACCGCCGAAACATCCTTTGATGAGATTATTCGCGTTCACATCGAGGATGAAATGGGAGGCAAGCTTTGACACGCAGGATCGCTTTTCTGGGAACCGGGCTGATGGGCGCACCCATGGCCAGACGCCTTCTGGATGCGGGCTTCGACGTGACTGTCTGGAACCGGAACAGCAACAAATCTGCCCCCCTCGTTGAAAAAGGTGCCAAAGTCGCTCAAACCGCCGCCAAGGCGGGAGCGCTGGCCGATATAGTCATCACCATGCTGACCGATGGGCCGGCGGTACGGGACGTTCTCTTTGAGCAAGGCGTCGCTGCCGTCTTGAAAAATGACAGCACCGTCATCGATATGAGTTCCAATTCACCGGATTTCGCCCGCGTACACACCCAGCGCTTGCAAGCGAAAGGGGTCAATCATATCGACGCGCCGGTTTCAGGGGGCGTAATCGGCGCACAGGAAGGCACACTTGCCATCATGGCTGGAGGCGATGAAACAATCATTGCGGGTCTCTCTGACGTGTTCAAACCAATGGGGCGCCTCACCCGCGTCGGTCCATCCGGTGCTGGCCAATTGGCAAAACTCGCCAATCAGCAGATTGTAGCCGTAACCATTGGAGCCATTGCGGAGGCAATGGTTCTGGTCGAAAAAGGCGGTGGATCACGTGCAGCATTCCGCGACGCCATTCGAGGCGGTTTCTGTGAAAGCCGTATTCTCGACCTGCACGGCAAACGGATGATTGATCGCAATTTTGCGCCGGGCGGCACATCGCGCATTCAGTTGAAGGATCTCAATTCGATCCTCGATACGGCGGGCAATTTGTCCTTGAGCCTGCCGCTTACCGAGACTGTGCGCGAAGCCTTTGCCGCTTTCGTAGAAGAAGGTGGCGGCGAGCAAGATCATAGCGCCCTGCTCCTTCATCTCGAAAAGCTCAATCAAGGCGGGACGAGCTAGCTCACACCGTTTCCGATTGCATTGGGAGGTGCAATGAAGATCACAGCCGTCGAAACGATCCGCATAGCCGAACGGCCAAATCTGTTATGGGTTGAAGTTCATACAGACGAAGGGATTACCGGGCTCGGTGAAACTTTTTTCATGGCCGAGACGGTCGAGGCCTATCTGCACGAATATGTGGCACCACGCGTCATAGGTCGTGACCCGTTGCAAATTGATCTGCTGGCCTCTGACCTTGTGGGCTATCTCGGATTCCGTTCAACCGGCGCCGAAGTGCGTGGCAACTCCGCTTTCGACATCGCCCTGTGGGATCTCTACGGCAAAGCCGCCAATCTCCCTATCGCTCAGCTTCTTGGCGGTTTCAGCCGCCAATCCATCCGCACGTATAACACCTGCGCCGGAACCGAATACATAAAGAAGGCTACCGGCCAGCAGTCTGCCAATTATGGACTTACGAATGCGGATGTCAGTTATGACGATCTGAACGGCTTCCTGCACCGGGCCGACGAGCTTGCACTTTCGTTGCTGGACGAAGGCATCACGGCGATGAAAATCTGGCCGTTTGACATGGCGGCAGAGAAGACGCGCGGACAGTATATTTCTCAACCCGATCTCAAAGCGGCATTGCAGCCTTTCGAGAAAATTCGCGCGGCCGTCGGTGATCGCATGGATATCATGGTTGAGTTCCATTCCATGTGGCAACTCTTGCCCGCCATGCAAATCGCCCGTGAACTCGCGCCATTCAAGACTTTCTGGCACGAAGACCCGATCAAGATGGACAGTCTCGGTAGCCTGAAACGTTATGCGGAAGCAAGTATTGCACCGATCTGCGCCTCCGAGACCTTGGGAAGCCGTTGGGCGTTTCGCGATCTTCTCGAAACTGGCGCTGCTGGTGTGGTGATGCTCGATTTAAGTTGGTGCGGTGGCCTGTCAGAAGCTCGCAAGATCGCAGCCATGGCAGAAGCGTGGCATCTTCCGGTAGCACCGCATGACTGTACTGGCCCTGTCGTTCTGTGCGCTTCAACGCACTTGTCGCTTAACGCACCGAATGCTCTCATTCAGGAAAGCGTGCGCGCATTTTACAAAACCTGGTATCGCGACCTTGTCACGGCCCTGCCCGAAGTGGCGAATGGCATGATTACCGTTCCACCCGGCGCAGGTCTGGGCATGGAACTCAATCCCGAAATGAGCAAGGCCTACACCGTCAGCCGAAGAAAAACAGATCGATCTAATTTTTGAGGTTAATGCCGCCTGACGGCTGGACTAAATATCAGACTGCTAATAATAGTACTATTGTTGTCAGACATCCTGACAACGCATGGCCAACGGGAAACGGCCATATATTGGGAGGATATCCGTGCAAGACAAGCGTGAACTGACAGCATCGGCGATTCTGCCTGAAGATAGCCATTCTGCGATTTTGATAGGCCGAGTTTGGTCGAAGGCGGAAAATGGCCCCTGTCCAGTACTGGTAAAAAACGGTTATCTGCACGACATATCCAGCTTATCTGCTACCGTTTCAGGACTTCTGGAACGCAATTCGCTACTAAGCGAGTTGCAGGCTGCAGAGAGCTTCCCCGTCCTCGGGTCTCTGGACGATTTTCTGTCCGATGATTGCGGAGAGCTGCTCGCTCCTATCGATTTGCAATCCATCAAGGCAGCAGGTGTTACCTTTGCTGACAGCATGCTCGAGCGCGTGATCGAAGAGCAGGCAAAAGGCGATCCTTCCCGCGCCCGTGAAATTCGTGAGCGCCTCGCCCCCGTCATCGGCGATAATTTGCGCGGTGTTGTTGCTGGCTCCGAAAAAGCCGCAGAGGTCAAGGCGCTCCTTCAGGAAATGGGGCTCTGGTCCCAGTATCTGGAAGTGGGCATCGGGCCAGACGCAGAAATCTTCACCAAATCCCAGCCGATGTCTGCCGTTGGATGCGGCGCAACAGTCGGCATTCTACCCATTTCGCAATGGAACAATCCCGAACCGGAAGTCGTACTGGTTGTCGCATCCGACGGACGCATTGTTGGGGCGACGCTCGGCAATGACGTCAATCTCAGGGACGTCGAAGGGCGTTCAGCGCTCTTGCTCGGCAAGGCGAAGGATAATAACGCATCCTGTGCCATCGGCCCTTTCATTCGCTTGTTTGATGGCGATTTCACTATGGACGTGTTGCGCAAACTCAAGCTTGCGCTGACTGTTCACGGAGCAGACGGCTTCGAGATGACCGGCGAAAGCCCAATGGAAGCAATCAGCCGCGACCCTGAAAATCTCGCCTCGCAAATGATGAACCGCAAT
This sequence comes from Hyphomicrobiales bacterium, assembly GCA_900473915.1. Classification (GTDB taxonomy): domain Bacteria; phylum Pseudomonadota; class Alphaproteobacteria; order Rhizobiales; family Rhizobiaceae; genus Brucella. Next base: position 105,951 of record UCNG01000011.1, read on the forward strand.
CATCAGTATCCGGATGGAGCGGTATTGTTTCTCGGCACGATGTTCGCGCCCGTGAAGGACCGTCGTGGCGCGGGACAGGGTTTCACCCACGAAGTCGGCGACCGCGTGGAAATATCCACACCGAAGCTGGGACGTCTTGTCAACTGGGTCGACAGGACTGACAAATGTTCTGAATGGACATTCGGTATCAGGGCGCTGATCCAGAACCTGCAAGCCCGCGATCTGCTCCATAAAGTCTGAGGGCGAGCATATGACGAAAGCCATAGACTTCTTCTACAAGCTACTTGGCGCAACTCTCGTCTTCCTCCTCGCAGGCATGGCTATCATGGTCTTCGTCAACGTGGTTTTGCGCTATGCGGCAAATTCAGGGCTGACGGTGTCGGAGGAACTTGCGCGTTATTTTTTTGTGTGGGTAGCGTTTCTCGGGGCAGTCCTCACGTTTCGCGAGAACAGCCATTTGGGTATCGAAACGCTGGTTGCGCGCTTCGGGCGACGGGGCCGCATTGTCTGCATGGCGATCAGTTATCTGATCGTCCTTTTATGCTCGGGAATTTTCTTCTGGGGCACATGGAAGCAATTCGACATCAATGCCAGCATGGTCGCACCTGTCACCGGCCTCTCCATGATCTGGGTTTATGGAGTCGGACTATTTACCGGCGGTGCAATGTTCATCATTGCCGCCGAGCGCTTCCTGCGGGCTGTTACAGGTCGTCTGACCGATGAGGAAATAGCCACCTTTGCGGGCGAACACTCGCTCGACCATCTGATGGAGTAGACGACATGACGCTTGTAGTATTTGTCGGATCGCTCCTCAGTGCTATGGCTATCGGTGTTCCGATCGCGTTCTCCCTTATGTTCTGCGGTGTCGTTCTCATGTGGTACATGGGAATGTTCAATACGCAGATCATCGCGCAGAACATGATCGCGGGTGTCGACTCGTTCACACTTCTGGCGATCCCTTTCTTCATTCTGGCTGGTGAATTAATGAATTCCGGGGGACTGTCCCGCCGTATCATTGATTTCGCCATCGCCTGCGTTGGCCATATTCGCGGCGGCCTCGGTGTCGTGGCCATTCTCGCGGCCATCATCATGGCCAGCGTATCAGGGTCGGCTGCTGCCGACACGGCGGCGCTCGCAACAATCCTCGTGCCCATGATGGCCAAAGCTGGCTACAACATCCCGCGCTCCGCCGGATTGATGGCAGCCGGCGGCATCATTGCACCGGTTATCCCGCCATCCATGGCCATGATCGTGTTCGGCGTTGCGGCTAATGTATCCATAACACAGCTTTTCATGGCCGGCATTGTACCGGGCTTGTTAATGGGTATTGCCCTGCTCGTGACCTGGCAGATCGTCGTCAGAAAAGACAATCTCAAAGTGCTTCCGAAGCAGTCGCGCAAAGATCGGCTGCAGGCCACCGGGCGTGCACTCTGGGCACTCGGCATGCCGGTGATCATTCTTGGCGGCATCCGAATGGGCGTCATGACACCGACAGAAGCAGCGGTGGTGGCAGCAGCCTATGCGCTTTTTGTTGGCATGTTCATCTATCGCGAACTGAGATTTGTCGATCTCTACGGCGTCTTCTTGCGGGCTGCAAAAACAACGTCCGTCATCATGTTTCTCGTTGCGTCGGCTCTGGTGTCGTCGTGGTTGATAACGGCAGCGAATATTCCGGCCGAGATCAGCAGTTATATCGCGCCCCTGATCGATAGTCCGAAGCTACTGATGTTTGCGATCATGATTCTTGTGCTCGTCGTTGGGACCGCACTGGACCTTACGCCGACGATCCTGATCCTGACGCCGGTCCTGATGCCGATTGTCAAACAGGCGGGTATAGACCCGGCCTATTTCGGCGTTCTCTTCATCATGAATAACAGCATCGGGCTTATCACCCCGCCGGTCGGAGTCGTGCTGAATGTTGTGAGCGGCGTTTCTAAGGTGCCGCTCGGAAAAGTGGTCGCTGGCGTCAATCCGTTCCTGATTTCGCAGGTGATCGTATTGCTTCTGCTGGTTCTGTTTCCAAGTCTCGTACTGGTACCCATGAACTGGCTTCATTAGGTTTAACACCAACTCTGGGAGGAGAGTTCAATGAAGAAACTGATTATGCTGGCAACGACCGCCCTCATGGCGGGAGCGCTAACTGCACCTGCCTTCGCCGAATTTCAGGAGCGCAACATCCGCGTCTCCAACGGCATTAACGAGGATCACCCAGTCGGCAATGGCATGAAAGCCATGAATGAATGTCTGGCTGAGAAGTCCGGCGGCAAGATGAAGATAACCGCGTTCTGGGGTGGAGCTCTGGGAGGCGATTTGCAGGCGACGCAGGCACTCCGCTCCGGTGTGCAGGAAGGCGTTGTCACATCGTCATCACCACTCGTCGGGATTGTTCCCGCGCTTGGCGTTTTCGACTTGCCATTTCTCTTCGCAAACGATGAAGAGGCAGATGCTGTCGTCGACGGCCCCTTCGGCAAGATGATGGACGAAAAACTTGCCGCCGTCGGCCTCGTCAATCTGGCCTATTGGGAAAATGGCTTTCGGAATCTCTCGAATTCCAAACATCCGGTCAACAAATGGGAAGATTTCAGCGGCATGAAAGTCCGCGTGATGCAGAACAACATCTTCCTCGACACGTTCCAGAATTTCGGCGCCAATGCCACGCCGATGGCTTTCGGTGAAATATTCTCGGCGCTGGAAACCAAAGCTATCGATGCCCAAGAAAACCCCTACGTCACAATCGATACGTCGAAGTTCTATGAAGTGCAGAAATACGTCACTGAAACGAAACATGCTTATACGCCGTTTCTATTCCTGTATTCCAAGCCGATCTTTGACACATACTCACCCGAAGAACAGGCCGCTTTGCGTGAATGTGCCGTCATTGGGCGCGACGTGGAACGAAAGGTCATTCGCGAACTGAACCAGAAGTCACTTGAAAAAATCAAGGAGGCAGGTCTGGAAGTCAATACGCTTTCGCCTGAAGAGCATGCACGTATGCTTGAGAAGTCCCAGCCTATCTATGACAAATATAAGTCGCAGATCGGTGCGGACGTCGTTGACGCCGTACAGAAACAGCTTGGCGAAATCCGCAAGCAATAGTTCCTCAAAAAGCACATGCCGCGCTAAATGCGCGGCCTGTGCTGCCAATTCAGGTAGCCTAGGAATATCGACCCGTTCAGCAGATTGGAAACATGCGCAGGACTGTCGGCCTAACCCGCGCTGGAGCGCTCTTCACGGATTTAAGTAATTCTCAGTTGAGCGGGATAGCGTTTCCATCCTTGCTCGCCTGATACGTGCCAGACAATACGTCATATTTGGCGAAAATGGCGTCGAGCTTTTTGCCAAGACGCAAGCGATCCGTTTCGGGCAAGGATGCAACCATCTTCGGAATTGAATGGCTGTGCCAGAAAGCATTGTCGCGATTATATCCACCCGGCTCCAGCGTGAAAACTTCCTTCAGAATTTTCAAATCGTGCGGGATCGAGAAAGCATCCCGTGAATCCTCGTGGCTGAACAAGTAGTAAAAATTGTCAAAACCACTCCAGGTAATGGCCGAAAGGCACATGGAGCAAGGCTCGTGGGTGGAAAGAAAGACCATATCCTTTGTATTGGGGCGCTCTTTCTCAGGCATTTCGTAGAAGCGCTTCAACGTGTGAACTTCACCGTGCCAGAGCGGATTTTCGGTCTCGTTGTTGGTTTCAGCCAGAACAAGAGACAAATCCGATTTGCGTAACAGGGCCGCACCGAAAACCTTGTTGCCTTCCGCGACGCCTCGCTCGGTCAGTGGAATAATATCCTGCCCAATAACATCTATCAGCTTCTCAAGCAGCTTCAGTTCATCTGTCTGCACGGGTTCACTCCTCCCGATTTGGTGCAGCAAGCGCCGGACCGTTTCGGCCCGGCGCGCGCTATTGCTACTCCGCAAAGAATGCGAAGCGGATGACGAAGAGTGCGGCAACGAGCCAGGTAGCCAGATGCACGTCACGGGCCTTTCCGGTGAAGGCTTTGAGAATGACATAGCTGATGAAGCCAAAGGCCAGACCGTTGGCAATCGAGTAGGTGAACGGGATAGCCAAGGCTGTTAGCGCAGCAGGTGCCGCTTCCGTCACATCGTGCCATTCGATCTCGGTCAGTTCGCGCATCATCAAGCAGGCAACGTAGATCAGAGCCGGCGCAGTAGCATAAGCCGGAACCGAACCTGCAAGCGGCGAAATGAACAAGGCTGCAAGGAACAGCAGCGCAACAACCAGCGCTGTCAAGCCCGTACGACCGCCAGCCTGAACGCCTGATGCGCTTTCGACATAAGCCGTCGTGGACGAGGTGCCAAGAAGCGAGCCGCCGAGAATTGCGGTACTGTCGGCAAACAGGGCACGTCCGAGACGGTTTGGTTTTCCTGGTTCAATCAGACCGCCGCGCTTTGCTACGCCGATCAGCGTGCCGGTTGCATCGAAAACTTCAACCAGAACGAAAACCAGAATGACATGCAGAATACCCGTATGCAGCGCCCCCATCACGTCGAGCTGAAGGAAGGTCGGAGCAAGGCTTGGCGGTGCGGAGAAAACGCCGCCGAACTGGCTGATGCCAAGAGCGATAGACGCCACGGTGACAATGAGAATGCCAATGAGGATCGCACCGCGCACCTTAAGAGCGTCCAACACAGCGATGATGAAGAAGCCCGCAATCGCCAGAAGCGGTCCTGCCTTCGTCAAATCGCCGAGGCCAACCAGCGTTGCTTCGTTGCCAACGACGACGCCGGCGCTCTTCAGACCGATCAGGGCCAGAAACATGCCAATACCGGCTGCAATCGCGCTTCGCAGAGAATGTGGGATGCCCTCAACCAACCAGCGGCGTACCCCGGTAACGGTCAAGATCAGGAAGATGATACCCGAAATGAAGACGGCACCAAGTGCCTGCTGCCACGAAAAACCCATCGCCCCAACAACGGTGAAGGCGAAGAAGGCATTCAGGCCCATGCCCGGCGCCATGCCGATAGGCCAGTTTGCGACGAGCGCCATAATGATCGAGCCGAGAGCTGCCGCAAGGCAAGTGGCGACGAAAACGGCGTTTCGATCCATACCCGTAGTGGACAGAATATCCGGATTTACAAAGATGATGTAAGACATGGTCAGGAAGGTCGTCACGCCGGCAATGATTTCCGTTCTCGCCGTAGTGCCGTGTTCCTGCAATTTGAACAGCTTTTCGAGCATCGTCCCTCCAAGGCAAAGCGCCCGTCAATTTGTGCCTCAATTCACGCCAAATCCCGACGCGCAACCTATTGCGCTTCGTGAAATTTCGAATTGAAGCAATCTATGCGATTGCCATAATGTTAGTTGCCGCTGCAGATTTGCATACGGACATGTTCCCCATACACCCATCGCGGACAAAAGCACAGTTCCGCCGCTTGAATGCCAGTTTATTGACATGATTTAGTGTGGACTGACTTTCCACCGGGCGCCAGTCACTCATTTGCCTGGAAATATTTGAAACAGATTCAAAAAAGATAGCTTCGCGTACGTGACCCGACTTTTTCTAACCGGCTGAATGAAATGGATTTTCCAAAAGAAGCGCCGTACCATACATGCCCAAAGCAAAAAACGTATGCGCAACAAGATTCAGTAAACGGACATTGCGCGCATTCGGCAGTTTTGATGCAGCCCAACCGATTCCCAAGCCCGGCTGCAACAAGAACCACCCCGCCGCAACGGTCAGCATGCCGAAAATCCACACCGGCAGAAATGCCGGATCAGAGAACCATTCCGCGCCAGCATAAATGGCGAAGATAACGCCGTAAAGAACACCGACGGCGTAATGTCCAATCCAGCCAAGTGCAACTTCATACCTGTAAGGTTCAGCATCGGAAATATCATCGTGGAAGATGCGTCCGCGATGCAGGTGCCAAAACCAACGCCCTACCAATCCCCAATCTGGACGCCTTTGCCCCGGTATCGCCGCCAGCACAAGCGCCCATAAGTCCATTGCAACCGTCGCGCCGACTCCTATCAGAACTCCGCGCAAGATAATGTCCATCACAAGTCTTCCTTTGCATCACCGGGCGGCCAGATAAGCCCGAGACCGCCCGATGACGCAAGAGGATATTCCCGTGCACTCCTGCATTCCAAATGCTTGCTTGCAATAACTTGATATACAACATGCATCGGCAATAAACGTTGCTATGAAATAAAAGCGATGAAGATCAGCAAATCATCCGCGGCTACCACGGAAAGACCGCACCTTCATCGCCTGCCCCCGCAAACACAAGTTGGCTGAAAATTGGGAGGGTCGCAATTGCAATCTGTCCCAAAATGGTGCGGATTATGTCTCATTTGCCGTTTTTGACGGGAAAACGGGTGAACCTGTTCAAGCCCATGCCCAGCTGCCAAGCCGCGTTACACGAAACGAAACGCAAGCTTCGGACCACAAATTTAATTGAGTAATACATAAAACAAAAGCGTCGGGACTGGAGACCGACGCTTTGTCATTTTATTTGATTTTCACTTACAGGGCGATCTTTCGGGAGACACGCCATAAGTTTTTACTTACCGAAAACAGCGCTCTGGATCTGCGAACGCGAAACACCGATATCGGCAAGAAGATGGTCGTCCATGGCGCCGAGTTCACGAATAGCGCGACGGCGGGATACGAACTGCTGCACTTTCTGACGAATGTTCATTTGCTTTCTCCTCGTTTTGATGATCGTTAAATAGGCGTTTGCCCAAATTTCCACCACGGATATGATTGCAAATGAGGCATGCGTTTTTGCTTGAGCTCGCAACCTTGAAAAGGACAACTTTACTTCTTCTTCAAGCAATGGCCTGCATATAAACTTGGAGTGAGGACCTCCATTCCCATCAAGTGAAATGGGCCCTGACCCAAATGAAGAATTTCAGAAATGTCTTTTGCCAATAGCCTTCTAATCGATTAAGGGAGCGATAGGAACGAACTCCTCCGCGTTTCTTTCGGACATCGTCATGCTTTATGGTATTTTTCTCGCGTTTGCGTCCTATGCGGCGTTCGCTGTCAGCGACGCCTGCGTCAAGTTTCTTGATGGCACATTGTCGCCATACGAAGTTGCGTTTTTCGGCGCGGTGCTTGGCCTGTTTGCTGTTCCCTTTACAAAAAAGGCTGGCGATGTCTGGCTCGATATGTTTCGCACTACCAATATAAAGATGTGGCTGCTGCGGACGGTGACAGCCGCCATGGGAACCATAGGCAGCGTCACCGCATTCACGCATCTTTCCATGGCGGAAGCCTTCGCCCTTATTTTCCTTCTCCCGGCCTATGTGACAATACTTTCAGTCGTTTTCTTGAAAGAACAGGTCGGCTGGCGACGATGGTCGGCAGTTCTGATCGGCTTTGCCGGTGTGCTGATTGTGCTTCGCCCAGGTTTCAGGGAACTCTCGATCGGCCACCTCGGAGCACTTGCCGCTGGCATGGGCGGGGCGATGAGCATCATCATCTTCCGCGTCATGGGCAAACAAGAAAAACGAATATCGCTTTATACGAGCGGCCTCGTCGGCCCTATCATCATCTGCGGCGCTCTGATGGCCCCGTCCTACGAAGTGCCAAATACGGAACAATGGATATATCTGGCTGGCTATGGCCTTCTTGCCGCGCTTGCCAATATCCTGCTCATGCTTGCAGCTCACCGCGCGCCCGCGAGTGCGATCGCTTCCCCACAATACAGCCAGATGATCTGGGCGATCCTTTTTGGATATTTCGTCTTCCACGATCACATAGACATGCCAATGACGATTGGTATCGTCCTGATCACCATTTCAGGGCTCTTTACCTTCATTCGTGAAAGGCAAAGAGGCGTCGAAGGCCCCCCGGCCGTTGCCACTTCGGAACCAACTCCGGCGCTTGTGAAAGATGAAATGGAACAATCGTGAAGGCGAGCATGGAGAAGTTCGCACTTGTATCCAACGTTGCCTCCCCCTACCATGCCGCTAGCCTGTAGAGGATCGATGAAATAATACTTCAAACAGAAGCGCTTGGGTCGTCGCCCTGGTTCAACGCACCCGGTCGCGCTCCGAGCATTTTCCAATAGCGATCTGTGTTCGAAAGCGCTCCAACGCAGGCAGAAGCACGAGAAATATTTTGTCAAAGGACTAGGAAATGACCGACAAGCGGGCGATGTGGACCTATTACAAGGGCGAATGGCGTGAAGGTGACGTACGCATCCTCGGCGCGGCCTCTCAGGCGACCTGGCTTGGTTCGCTGGTATTTGATGGCGCTCGCCTGTTCGAAGGCGTGACGCCAGATCTTGACCGGCATTCAGCCCGCGCCAATGATTCAGCCCGTGCCTTGGGATTGGAACCCACGCTTACTGCCAATGATATAGAGGCGCTTGCGCGCGAGGGCCTGAAAAAATTCGCGCCAGGAACAGATGTTTATATCCGCCCCATGTATTGGGCGGAGGAAGGTGACGCCAGCACTGTTGCACCGCTTGCATCCTCTACGGATTTTGCACTCTGCCTTGAAGCGATCCCCATGGTCGAGCCGAAGGGTTTTACCATCACCACGACATCGTTCCGTCGGCCATATCTGGAAGTCATGCCGGTCAATGCAAAGGCAGCCTGCCTTTATCCGAACAACGCACGGATGCTGCGTGAGGCCAAGGCAAAGGGTTTCCATAATGCGCTGGTGACCGATGTGGTTGGCAACGTCGCGGAGACTGCGACCTCCAATGTTTTCATGGTACGAGGCGGCGAGATTTTCACACCTGTTCCCAATGGCACATTCCTCAACGGGATTACGCGCCAGCGCGTCATCAACCTGTTGAGAACGGCAGGCGTCAGCGTTCATGAGACCACTTTGAAGGTCGAGGATTTCCGCGAAGCGGACGAAATCTTCTCTACTGGCAATATGAGCAAGGTCGTTCCGATTATCGGTTTTGATGACCGCAAAATTGAGTACGGCCCTCTGACGAAACGCGCCCGCGCGCTATACTGGGAATGGGCTCACGCCTGATATCCAAGCAACACATCTCCGGTCTGGATCGGAGATGTGTTTCCCCTCCCCAAGAGCCGACCCGACAACCACATGATTGAGCACGCGCCCTTGTTTCTCGCGATCGCAGTGATTGCGGCATTTCTCGTCGGGCTTTCGAAAGGCGGATTGCCGTCGGTCGGAACGCTTGCCGTTCCCTTGATGGCGCTCGTCATTTCTCCAGTCACCGCAGCAGCGCTTCTGCTTCCGATCTATGTCATCAGCGATATGTTCGGCCTGTATCTTTATCGCCATCACTTTTCCGCACGCAATCTGGCGATCCTGACGCCAGCGGCAATTTTCGGTGTCGGCATCGGCTGGATGTTCAGCGCCCACCTGTCGCCCACTTTCATAGGGATGCTGGTCGGATTGGTGGGCATCCTTTTCTGCTTCAATGCATGGTTCGGCGCACGTTATCGCAAAAAGGCGCGAAAGGCAGATGTTCCGGGCGGTGTTTTCTGGGGCATACTCACGGGCTTGACCAGTTTTGTCTCTCATTCCGGCGCACCACCCTTCCAAATGTATGTGCTGCCGCAGCATCTGCCGAAACTGGTCTTCGCCGGCACTTCGACTATACTTTTTGCCATCGTCAACGCCGTCAAGCTCGTCCCCTACTGGCAGTTACAGCAATTTTCCAATCTCGATACATCACTCGGCCTTTGGCTTGTTCCTGCCGCAATCATCGGCACCTTTGTCGGCGCAAAGCTGACCCGGATCATACCGGATGGCCCATTTTTCTTGCTTGTGCAGCTGACCCTGTTCGGGCTTTCCATCAAGCTCATTGCAGATTGGATTGTACCTTATTTCTTCGGTTGACGAGATTCAGCGGTAGCTTGCAACGCATCATTCGTTCAGTCACCATGCAACTATCAAGCGCTTTTTTGGGGAGAGAGGAAGCGGGGATGGCGGATGCGGATGCAATCATCATTGGAGCAGGCCTGGCCGGACTTGCCGCGGCTCATGAACTGGCTGCTGCTGGACGCAAAGTCATTCTTCTGGAACAGGAAGGTGAGAATTCCATTGGCGGCCAGGCGTTCTGGTCTCTCGGAGGATTGTTCATGGTCGACAGTCCCGAGCAGCGCCGCGTTGGAATCAAGGACAATATTGATCTAGCGCAGCAGGATTGGTTCGGGTCAGCGCAATTTGACCGCCCCGAGGATCATTGGCCAAAACGTTGGGCGGAATCCTATCTGGAATTCGCTGCGGGCGAAATGCGGCCTTGGCTCCATGATCTCGGCATGCGCTGGTTTCCTGTTGTTGGCTGGGCAGAACGTGGCGGGGCGGCGGCTGACGGGCATGGCAACTCGGTGCCCCGCTTTCACGTGACCTGGGGCACAGGCCCGGCTGTTGTGGCTCCTTTCGAACGATCGCTCCGCGAAGCCATCGGCAAGAACCTCATAAGCCTGAAGTGCCGCCATCGGGTCAACAGCATCGCAACGACCGGTGGCCGGGTCAGCGGCGTTTATGGGGAAGTGCTCGCCCCCTCGACGGTCGAACGCGGACAATCTTCATCACGCGACGTCGTCGGTGAGTTTGCCTATTCCGCTGGCTGCGTCATCGTCACATCCGGCGGCATAGGCGGTAATCCGGACAAGGTTCGAAGGGCATGGCCGCGCGAGAGACTCGGCAATCCACCAAAAGAAATGGTGTTGGGAGTTCCGGCGCATGTCGACGGACGCGGTATCGATATCGCCGTTGCTGCGGGAGGACATGTCATCAATGCTGATCGCATGTGGCACTATACTGAGGGAGTTCGCAACTGGAATCCCATCTGGCCCAACCACGGCATTCGTATTTTGCCGGGACCGTCCTCGATGTGGTTTGATGCCAAGGGTAACCGCCTCCCCGCTCCTTATCTCCCGGGCTTCGACACGCTTGGCACGCTCAAGCACATTCTTTCCACCGGCTACGACTATTCCTGGTTCATCCTGACTGAGAAAATCATCCGCAAGGAATTCTCCCTATCAGGATCGGAGCAAAACCCCGATCTCACTGGCAAAAACTGGAAGCTATTGCTGAAAAGCCGTCTCGGCAAAGCGCCGCCACCGCCGGTCAAGGCATTTCTGGACAATGGAGCAGATTTCATTACAGCCGGGAATCTGGATGAGCTCGTTGCGAAAATGAATGGTTTGACGGGAGACAAGCTTCTTAGAGCTGACCATATCCGCAACCAAATCAAAGCCCGAGATCGCGAGACAGCGAACCGCTATTCCAAGGATGCCCAGGTGATGGCGATCCGTAATGCCCGGGCCTATATCGGCGATCGTCTCACGCGCGCAGTGCCGCTGCATCCTCTGCTGGAACCGTCGAACGGCCCACTGATTGCCGTCAAACTTCATATTCTGACACGCAAGACACTTGGTGGATTGCATACCGATTTGGACGCACAAGTGCTGAATGAGGCTGGCGAAAAGGTGCCCGGCCTATACGCGGCAGGCGAGGCAGCCGGCTTTGGCGGCGGCGGTTATCACGGATATAATGCGCTCGAGGGCACATTTCTTGGCGGCTGCATTTTTTCGGGGCGCGTAGCCGGTCGTGCGGCTGTTGCGGCAACATAGCTCTAATTCCCAAACAGCCAGAGATGCAACATACAGGCTGTTCTCCCCTCGTCCGTATTCCATATATGAGATTTTTATTTTTTGGCACCTAGCCCGCTCTCGAAACCCTATGCCGTGCGGCGCCATAATGTCCCTGTAAGAAACAGGGAGCCCTTTCGGGCAATTCAGGCATGATTATGGATTTCGCCGTCCTTGCGATCGGTGTCGGCTTTTTCGCGATGTTGTTCGGCTATCTGCGCATCTGCGAAAGGCTTTGAGGCATCGCCATGATGATCGAATATATCGCTGGCGCTTTGGTTGCGGCCTTCATAGCCGCCTATCTCCTTTACGCGCTTGTAAGACCGGAGCGGTTTTAGACCCGGCTCAATCCGCGTAATCGGTAGCCTTTCTGGCCTCGGAAAAAATCATGACACTCAATGGATGGATTCAGATCCTCGTTTTTTGCGGGATCATCATTTTGCTCGTCAGGCCGCTCGGTGGCTATCTGACGTGCGTTTTCAGCGGTGAACGGACGTTCCTTTCACCGATCCTTGTTCCGGTTGAGCGAGGGCTTTATCGCCTCGCTGGCACAAGTGAACGAGAAGAACAGCATTGGACGACCTTTACCGTCTCCATGCTGCTATTCAATCTGGCCGGCTTTCTGCTGCTTTACATGCTGCAACGGTTTCAAGGTTCCCTGCCATTCAATCCAATGGGTATGGGCAACGTTCCGGCAGACCTTGCCTTCAACACTGCATCCAGTTTCGTCACCAACACCAACTGGCAGAACTATGGCGGCGAAAGCACCATGTCCTACCTGACCCAAATGGCGGGGCTGACAGTACAGAATTTCGTCTCAGCCGCGACGGGCGTTGCGATTGCCATCGCGCTCATCAGAGCATTCTCGCGCAAATCCATGAAGACACTCGGAAATTTCTGGGTCGATCTTACACGCTGCACACTCTACGTCCTCTTGCCCTTGTGCATTATCCTTACCCTCGCTTTTGTCAGCCTCGGCGTGCCGCAAACCATTGGCTCTTATGCCGAAGCAACGACGCTGGAAGGTGCAAGACAGGTGATCGCACTCGGGCCGGTGGCTTCGCAATTAGCAATCAAGATGCTTGGCACCAATGGCGGCGGCTTCTTCAATGCCAATTCGGCGCATCCCTTCGAAAACCCCGATGCCATCTCCAACATGATCCAGATGGTCGCGATTTTCGCCATCGGCGCGTCGCTCACCAACGTCTTCGGACGAATGGTCGGCAACGAGCGCCAAGGCTGGGCGATCTTTACCGCCATGGGCATATTGTTCGTCGCTGGTGTTGCAATCTGCTATTGGGCGGAAGCGGCGGGTAATCCCCTCATCCATGCGCTTGGGATCGATGGCGGCAACATGGAAGGCAAGGAAACGCGCTTCGGCATTGCGATGTCTGCGCTTTTTGCGGTCGTTACGACTGCGGCATCATGCGGGGCAGTGATCGCTATGCATGACAGCATGATGGCGCTCGGCGGAATGATCCCCATGATCAATATGATGCTGGGTGAGATCATCATCGGCGGTGTCGGCGCGGGCTTCTACGGTATTGTACTGTTCGTCGTCGTTGCCATTTTCGTTGCCGGGTTGATGGTTGGACGCACGCCGGAATATCTGGGCAAGAAGATCGAAGCCAAGGAAGTGAAAATGGCAATGCTCGCCGTTCTCTGCCTTCCGCTGTCAATCCTGGGTTTTACGGCCATCGCTTCGGTCCTTCCGACAGGTCTGGCCTCCATCGCCAACCCCGGACCCCATGGCTTCTCGGAAATCCTCTATGCCTATACTTCGGGCACAGCGAACAACGGTTCAGCCTTCGGCGGTCTCTCCGGCAATACGCCCTGGTACAACATCACCATTGGTCTCGCCATGCTGATGGGCCGATTTCTCGTGATCGTTCCTGCCATGGCAATCGCCGGTTCGCTTGTCGCCAAGAAAGCAGCTCCGCAATCTGCTGGCACCTTCCCCACAACCGGACCGCTTTTTGTTGGCCTGCTGATCGGTGTCATTCTTGTAGTTGGGGGCCTGATCTTTTTCCCGGCGCTGGCGCTTGGACCAGTTGCCGAACATCTCGCGCTGATTGAGGGGCAGATATTCTGATGCTCAAACCTTCAAGCTGCATTCTCTCGATCCTTCTGGCTGCGACCGTGCTTCTTCTCGCGGTTCAGCTTGCCGGACTGATCTGAGCTTTCCGAACGGAAACGCAATTTTACTGGAGCCTCTGTTATGAGCCAGTCCAAATCCGCGAGCATTCTCGATGCCCGCATCCTTTTACCCGCTATTGGCGACGCCTTCCGCAAGCTCAATCCAAAGAGTCTTGCACGCAATCCGGTCATGTTCGTGGTTGCCGCCGTTTCGTTGCTCACCACTTTGCTGCTTTTAAAAGATGTGACCGCTGGCAATCCGAATGTCGGGTTTTCGTTCCAGATTGTTCTGTGGCTGTGGTTCACAGTTCTATTCGCAAATTTTGCCGAAGCGGTCGCCGAAGGCCGGGGCAAGGCACAAGCGGATTCATTGCGCCGAACACGGACGGAAACGCAGGCGAAACTTTTGGACAATCCAGAAGGACAAAACTGGAAAAGCGTGCCGGGAATGAGCCTCAAAGTCGGCGATGTGGTTCTGGTAGAAGCCAACGACATCATCCCTTCGGATGGCGAGGTCATCGAAGGTGTTGCATCCGTCAACGAAGCCGCAATTACCGGCGAATCCGCACCCGTTATCCGCGAATCTGGTGGCGACCGTTCCGCCGTTACGGGTGGAACCCAGGTTCTGTCCGACTGGATCAAGGTTCGCATCACAGCTGCGCAAGGCTCAACCTTCATCGACAAGATGATCAGCCTTGTCGAAGGTGCCGAGCGTCAGAAAACACCAAATGAGATAGCGCTCAATATTCTGCTCGCAGGCATGACGCTGATATTCGTTCTGGCCGTCGTGACGATCCCGAGCTTTGCTACCTACGCAGGCGGCTATATTCCTGTAACGGTTCTGGTTGCACTCTTCGTCACCTTGATCCCGACCACCATCGGCGCCCTGCTTTCTGCGATTGGTATCGCAGGCATGGACCGTCTCGTGCGTTTCAACGTGCTTGCCATGTCCGGCCGTGCGGTTGAGGCTGCAGGTGACGTCGACACGCTTCTTCTCGACAAGACCGGCACGATTACGCTCGGAAACCGTCAGGCAACTGCTTTTGTCCCTGTCGGCGGCGTCACGGAACAGGCATTAGCCGATGCGGCCCAATTGGCCTCGCTTGCCGATGAAACACCGGAAGGCCGCTCTATCGTTGTTCTGGCCAAGGAAAAATATGGCTTGCGCGGCCGCGACATGCAGGGGCTTCACGCGCATTTTGTGCCGTTCACAGCGCAAAGCCGCATGAGTGGCGTCGATATTGAAGGTTCCGTCATTCGCAAAGGGGCCGTCGATGCCGTGCTTACTTATGTAGGCCAGAGCAGCCACACCGATGAAAAAACTGTATCGGAACTGCAATCTACTGCTGATGCAATCGCAAAAGCGGGTGGCACACCGCTTGCTGTCGCCAAAGATGGGAGCCTTCTCGGTGTCGTGCATCTGAAGGACATCGTCAAAGGCGGTATCCGTGAACGCTTCGCGGAACTTCGCCGTATGGGCATCCGCACGGTCATGATTACTGGCGACAACCCGATGACTGCGGCGGCCATCGCTGCTGAAGCAGGTGTAGACGATTTTCTTGCGCAGGCAACGCCTGAAAACAAGCTGTCGCTGATCCGCGAGGAACAGGCCAAGGGCAAGCTTGTTGCAATGTGCGGCGACGGCACCAACGACGCCCCTGCCCTTGCCCAGGCCGACGTCGGCGTCGCCATGAACACCGGCACGGTTGCAGCGCGTGAAGCGGGTAATATGGTCGATCTGGACAGTGATCCTACCAAACTCATCGAAATCGTTGAAATCGGCAAGCAATTGCTGATGACGCGGGGAGCACTGACGACCTTCTCCATTGCCAATGATATTGCGAAATATTTCGCGATTATCCCGGCAATGTTTCTAGCCTTCTATCCCCAGCTTGGCGCGCTCAATATCATGGGGCTTGCGACACCGCAGAGCGCCATCCTGTCAGCCATCATCTTCAACGCCTTGATCATTGTGGCCCTGATCCCGCTTTCTTTGAAAGGCGTCACTTATAAGCCAGTCGGTGCAGGCGCTCTCCTTTCGCGCAATCTTCTGATCTACGGTCTGGGCGGCATCATCGTTCCCTTCATCGGCATCAAGGCCATCGATCTGGCCATCACTGCCCTTGGCCTCGCATAAGGATTTGCAAAATGCTGAAACAGCTTCGTCCAGCGCTTGTCATGATCGTTTCGCTCACCGTGATAACGGGATTGCTTTATCCGCTCGGCATGACAGGTATCGCCCAAGCAATCTTTCCGGCTCGCGCCAACGGTAGCCTGATCGAAAAGAATGGCAAAATTGTCGGTTCCGAATTGATCGGACAGAATTTTACCAATGACCGCTATTTTCATGGTCGCCCATCCGCCGCAGGAAAAGACGGCTATGACGCTGCCAGCTCCGGTGGCTCCAATCTCGGGCCGACCAACCCACAGCTGATTGAGCGGGTCAAAACCGACGCCACCCCCCTGACGCAAAGCGAAGGCTCTACGCCGCCGGTCGACCTCGTGACAACATCCGCAAGCGGCCTTGATCCGCATATTTCGCCAGAAGCCGCATTCTATCAAATACCCCGCGTCGCAAAAGCGCGCGGAATTGAGGAAGCCGCTTTGCGCGGAATAGTCGAGCAACAGGTTGAAGCCCGCGAACTTGGTTTCCTCGGCGAACCAGTGGTCAACGTTTTGAAGCTGAACCTTGTTCTGGACAGGACCGGCAGCAAGTAGAATAACTGGTGGCGGCATGATATGCCGCCCCTCCCTGCCAGGAGCCTTGTTTGACATCGAACCCGCTTCGCCCCAGCGATAACAGACCCTCACCCGACGCCCTGCTGGAACAGGCGGAACGCGAAACGCGTGGCCACCTGAAAATATTTCTCGGTGCCGCTCCGGGTGTCGGTAAAACCTATGAAATGTTGATGTCGGGTCGTGCGCGCAAAGCCGACGGAATAGATGTCGTCATCGGCATGGTCGAAACGCACGGACGGACTGAAACCGAAGCCTTGACCGAAGGGCTTGAGATTGTCCCGCGCGCGCAAGTGGCTTATCGCGGTCATCTTCTCGATGAAATGGATATCGATGCGGTACTCGCCCGCAAGCCGCAACTGGTTCTGGTGGACGAACTGGCCCATACAAATGCGCCCGGCAGCAGACACCCGAAACGGTATCAGGATGTAGAGGAAATTCTGGCGCGCGGCATCGACGTTTACACAACGCTCAATATCCAACATGTCGAAAGCCTCAATGACGTCGTGGCGCAGATCACGCGCATCCGTGTGCGTGAAACGGTGCCCGATAGCATCATCGACCGTGCCGACGATATCGAACTCATCGATCTCACGCCAAACGATCTCATCAAGCGCCTCAATGAAGGCAAGATCTATCTCCCGAAGACCGCAAAACGGGCGATCCGCAACTATTTTTCTCCGGGAAATCTCACGGCATTGCGTGAGCTGGCGCTGCGCCGCACTGCACAGCGTGTGGATGAGCAACTCCTCAGCCATATGCGCGCTCATGCCATTGAAGGACCATGGGCCGCCGGCGACCGCATACTGGTTGCGGTCGATGAGCGACCGCGCAGCATATCGCTGGTTCGCTATGCGCGTCGGCTTGCAGATCGTCTTCGTGCACCTTGGGCCGCAATCCACATCGAAACGGCGCGGTCTGCCGGGCTAGCCGAGGAAGCAAAAGACAGGCTTGCAACAGCTCTAAGGCTTGCCGAACAGCTTGGCGGAGAAACAATCGTCATTCCGGGTCAGTCCGTTGCTGAAGACATTGTTCGCTACGCTTCGGCCCACAATTTTACGCAGATCGTCGCTGGAAAGTCTATAAAGTCACGCTGGCGTGAAATGATCGACGGCTCCATTGCCCGCGAACTCGTGCGGCTTTCCGGTGCTATCGATATTCATATAACGGCCGGTGCCGAGCATGAAAACGCGAGTACTCCTCGTAAGGTCAATACCGCCAGACAGAAGGCCTCCCCTGACATCGCGCCATATGTAATCGGCATCGCGATGACAGCCGCAGCACTTGTCTGCGGACTGCTGCTCGACCAGTTTCTGGATGTGCGCAGCATAGCGTTGGTGTTTGTTGTCGGTGTGCTTGGTGTTGCCGTTACACTTGGTCTTTGGCCTGCGCTTTTTGCGTCAGTAATCAGCGCGTTCGCCTATAATTTCTTTTTTCTCTCGCCACTTTACACGCTTTCCATTGCCGATCCGGAAAGTGTCGTAGCACTGGCGTTCTTCCTGTTTGTGAGTTTCATTGCCAGCAATCTTGCGAGCCGGGTCCAACGGCAGGCCGCAGCCGCGCGCCAGCGCGCACGTATGACGGAAGATCTGTATCTGTTCAGCAAAAAGCTGGCAGGAACTGGCTCGCTTGACGATGTGCTTTGGGCAACCGCATTCCAGATCGCGTCCATGCTCAAAGTGCGGGTCGTGATCCTCCTGCCTGAAGGAAACAGCATCGCGGTCCGGGGCGGTTATCCACCGGATGACACTTTGGATGACGCCGACATCGCCGCCGCGCACTGGACCTGGGAACATGACCTTCCCGCTGGGCGGGGCGCCAATACGCTGCCGGGTGCCAAGCGGCTTTATCTGCCTCTCAAAACCGCGAGAACATCGGTGGGGGTCATCGGTCTCGACAATGACCGCATGGGACCTATTCTCACACCTGAACAGCAACGCCTCTTTGAAGCCTTGGCCGATCAGGCGGCAATTGCCATTGAACGCGTCCAACTCGTCGGCGATGTGGAGCGCGCAAAACTCGCTGCCGAAGCTGACAAGCTGCGTTCGGCCCTGCTCACATCGATCTCGCACGATTTGAAAACGCCCCTTGCAGCCATTCTGGGTGCGGCAACGACGCTGCGCGATTATTCCGCGTCTTTGCCCGATGCGGATCGTTCCGAGCTGGTGGCAACAGTCGTTGACCAGTCCGAGCGCCTGAACCGTTTCATTGCCAACCTCCTCGATATGACGCGGATCGAAGCGGGAGCGATGAAGCCCAATCTATCATTTCACTATGTCGGCGATCTTGTCGGAACCGCGCTTAACCGTGCCGCCAAAATACTGGCCCATCATCAGGTCCATGTTGCTGTTCCCGCCAACCTGCCCATGGTTCAACTTGATGCGGTCCTATTCGAACAGGCCTTGTTCAATCTGCTCGACAATGCAGCCAAATATGCGCCTGCGAACACACCTATTATGATAGCCGCACACGCGAGCCCGTCCCGTATCACGCTGGAAATCAGTGATCGGGGTCCGGGTATTCCGCCTGGCGATCTGGAACGCGTGTTCGATACGTTCTATCGTGTGCGTAAAGGTGATCATGTGCAAGCAGGCACCGGTCTTGGTCTTGCAATTGCGCGGGGGTTTATAGAAGCCGTAGGGGGATCGATCAGGGCGGGCAATCGGCATGACGGCGCCGGTGCCATATTCACGATCACATTGCCCATCCTCACTGACGAAACTGACAGAAAATCATGAACGATCCCAAATTGAAAATTCTGGTCGTGGATGATGAACCAGCTATCCGCAAACTTCTCCGGGTCGGACTGACAACAGAGGGCTATACCGTCATCGAAGCGGTAAATGGCGACGAAGCGGACAGGTATCTTGCTGCTGAAAAAGCAGACATCGTACTACTCGATCTGGGGCTTCCGGATACTGATGGGCACACGCTGCTGCAACGCTGGAGAGAAAATGGGATAACCTTGCCTATCCTCATCCTTTCAAGTCGTACAGACGAGGCCGGGATTGTCCGTGCGCTTGAGGAAGGGGCCGACGATTACGTCCCCAAACCATTTGGCATGAAAGAACTTGCCGCACGTTTGCGCGTTGCTCTGCGTCACCGGCTGCAACAGCAGGGTGAAAAACCACTTTTCCAAAGCGACGGCCTGACGGTTGATCTTGTGCGCCGGATTGTGAAACTCGACAATGAGGAAATCAAGCTGTCGCCCAAGGAATACGACATATTGCGCCTGCTGGTACAGCATGCAGGAAAAGTGCTGACGCATCACTTCATTCTCAGCCAGGTTTGGGGGCCAGCCGCAGACGTACAATATCTTCGCATTTATGTTCGGCAGTTACGGCAAAAGATTGAAAAAATTCCGGATCAGCCGCATTATATCCTGACAGAAACAGGCGTCGGATACAGGCTGCGCGAAGCCGACCCAGCCCTTTGAGAGACAGCCGGAACCAAGGCCTTTTCCAAGCGTTGTTTATCCAACAACAAAGGTGACGGAGACAATCGTGGTCGAGCTGGTCAACAATATCGAGAATCTCGAATTCATCATCGCCAAAGCCCGGGAGTATGATGTCCAGGTTCCTGCAGTGGATGAAGAAACCGGCTCCAATGCCAGTGACGACAATGAAATCGACATTCTCGACGCCTCACTGGCAAACCCTACCCGCAAGGAACTCTTTGCCGCAATTCGATCCCTCAACATTGACGAGCGGCAGGAGCTATTGGCACTCATGTGGGTGGGACGTGGTGATTTCAGCGCCGACGAGTGGGACGAAGCTCTTTCAACTGCGGCCGACCGGGACAATGGCCGGGAGGCTAAATATCTTATCGGCACGCCACTTCTGGGAGATTACCTGGAGGAAGGACTGGCGGCTTTGGGCATTGAAATCGAAGCTTACGATAATGAATAAGAAAAATTGATACATCCATGTACCGTTCTGTTTTGACGCTGCCATGTCCGAGCATTAGTGTTGCGAACAACTTGGGTTGGCTTCCCTGACCCGGAAAATCAAGCGTGATGGAGGACGGCACGATGCTTCAGAAGAACCTCACCCAAAAAACGGATTTCTATATCGACGGGGCATGGCGTGCGCCCATAGAAGCCAAATCCATTGAGGTCATCAATCCTGCCAATGAAAAGCCATACGCCGTTATCTCGGCCGGCTCTGCGAAAGACATAGATCTGGCGGTCGCTGCAGCCCGCAAGGCTTTCCCCTCCTGGAGCGAAACACCGGCAGCCGAGCGTATCGGGTATATACGGCGTCTCGTCGAAATCTACGAAGCCCGTCTGGATGAAATGGCCAAGACCATTTCACTCGAAATGGGTGCGCCAATTACGCTCGCTCGGGAATCGCAGGCGGCAGCTGGCCTTTCGCATACCAAGGCTTTCATTGCCGCTTTCGAGAATTTCGAATTTGAGGAAATCCTTTCCCCCAAATATCCGAACCAGACCGTGGTTCACGAACCAATCGGTGTGTGCGGCCTTATAACACCGTGGAACTGGCCGATGAACCAGATCGCACTGAAAGTTGTTCCCGCATTGGCGGTCGGCTGCACGGTCGTGTTGAAGCCTTCCGAAATTGCGCCTATGTCGGCCATGCTCTTTGCCGAGTTTGTCGATCAGGCGGGTTTTCCGAAAGGCGTATTTAATCTCGTTAACGGTGAAGGCCCTGTTGTTGGCGAAGCACTATCGCAGCATCCAGACGTCGACATGATGTCTTTCACCGGTTCGACACGAGCTGGAACGGCCGTTTCAAGAGCTGCCGCAGCCACCGTCAAGCGGGTGTCGCTCGAGCTTGGCGGTAAATCGCCAAACATCGTTTTTGCCGATGCCGACCTCGAAAAAACCATTGCGCGCAGTCTTGCTCATTGTTTCGAAAATACCGGGCAATCCTGTAATGCGCCGACGCGCATGCTTGTAGAGCGCACGGTGTATGACAAGGCGGTAGAGCTAGCCAAGAAGGTGGCCGAAGGCACGAAGGTCGGTGATCCCGCAGAAGAAGGCGATCATATCGGCCCGCTTTCTTCTTCGATCCAGTTCGAGAAAGTTCAAAAACTGATTCAGAAAGGCATTGAAGAAGGGGCGCGTCTTGTGGCGGGCGGAACCGGCCGTCCCGATGGTTTCTCCGAGGGCGATTTCGTCAAGCCGACGGTCTTTGCCGATGTTAACAATAATATGACGATTGCTCGTGAGGAAATCTTCGGTCCCGTGCTTGCCATAATCCCTTTCGATACGGAAGAAGAGGCGATCACCATTGCCAACGATACGCCTTACGGACTTGCCGCCTATATTCAAACTGGCAGCCCGGAACGCGCAAAGCGTGTGGCTCGTAAACTGCGTGCTGGCATGATTCAGATCAACGGAACGTCCCGCGCGCCTGGCAGCCCGTTCGGAGGCTACAAGCAATCGGGTAATGGTCGCGAAGGTGGAAAATGGGGCCTCGAAGACTTTATGGAAGTGAAGCTAATTAGCGGCTGATCCACATTCATTCATCAAAGCGCTGCCTGACGGCGCTTTGATGAATCTTCCACTTCAGGTCAGGCTTTCTCAATAACACGAATACGCTGGTCGCCGCCGATATCAACAAACTGCGTTGGCGGCGGCACCTCATGTACGTTATGCGTACCGAAACTTTCTGGATAAAACGCAAAACCTTCCGGTGCTTGAGGCGGGCTTGTATCGTCAATCAGACGGCCGCCAGTCAATTCCGTCATCGGATCGGGAATGGCAGAAATCAGTCGCCGCGTATAAGGATGGGTTGGATTTGAAAATATGCGATCCCACGGTCCACTCTCAACAATCTGGCCAAAATACATGACAGCGACCCGATCGCTCATATGCTCCACGACACTCAGATCATGGCTGATCATGATGTAGGAAAGCCCAAGTCGTTCTTTCAGCTCCAGAAGCAGATTGATGATCTGCGCCCGGATCGAGACATCAAGCGCGGAAACGGGCTCATCGAGCACAATGACCTTCGGGTTCAGCAGCAAGGCACGGGCAATCCCGATACGTTGACGCTGTCCACCGGAGAATTCATGCGGAAAACGTTTCGCCTGCTCAGGCTTCAAACCGACGAGACGCAGAATTTCCTCGACGCGGCCATCAACTTCACTGCGCGAGTTCACACCATGCAACCGCAATGGTGCAGCAAGTGATGTATAGACCGTCTGGCGTGGGTTGAGTGATGCAAACGGGTCTTGAAAGACCATCTGCGCCATCTTTGCCCGTTCCAGCCGCGAGGGTTCGCTCTTGCCAGTAATCGGACGTCCTTCGAAATAAATCTGTCCGCTGGTCGGTTTCTGCAAGCCCACTATAGAGAGAGCGAGCGTGGATTTGCCACAACCGGATTCGCCCACAATCGACAGGCACTCGCCTTTATTGAGTGTCAGACTGAGATTATTGACCGCGCGCAGCAATTGCTTGGAGCGACTGAAAATGCCGCCGCTTACTGGGAAGTAAACGCAGACGTCATCGATGTGGACCAAGGGCTCTGCCAATTTGGTTGAATGCATATCATTCATGATGGAAACACCTCACCACGCCGGCATCCTCCAGCGGTGTCCAACCGGGCTTTTGCGCGCGGCAAATATCGGTTGCGCGCGCGCAACGCGGCTCAAACCTGCAGCCCTTTGGAAAAGCGGAAATGGATGGCACGACGCCTTCGATCTCCTGAAGCCGCAACTGGCCTTCTTTCTGGCGAGAACCAAGTTGTGGGAGCGAAGCCAGAAGCCCATGCGCATAAGGGTGCGCCGGATGATGAAAGAGGCCCGCCGTGATACGTTCTTCGACTAAATGCCCAGCATACATCACACCCACGCGACGGCACATTTTTGCGATGACCCCAAGATCGTGGCTGATCATGAGAACAGATGTCCCGCGCGCCGAGCAAAGTTCCTGCATCAGTCGCAGGATTTCCGCCTGAACCGTCACATCAAGCGCCGTCGTAGGCTCATCGGCAATCAGCAGATCCGGGTTGCATGCAAGCGCGATAGCGATCATGACGCGCTGGCGCATGCCGCCAGACATCTGATGCGGAAAATTCTTTACGCGTTGCTCTGGCGCGGGAACCTGGACATTGGCTAGAGCTTCGACCGCCTTACGCTCCGCCTCATGCCAGGTCGCGCCCTGATGCAGCACGAACATTTCCGCAATCTGCCGCCCCACAGGCGACAGCGGATTGAGGGCTGTCATCGGCTCCTGAAAGATCATGGCGATACGATTGCCACGCAACTTTTGCATTTCACGCGACGACATGGATCGCAGATCCTGACCTTTGAAGCGTATAGCCCCGCCCGTTATCGACAGTGGCTTGCGCAGCAACCCTATCATCGACAGTGCGGTGATGCTCTTTCCGCAACCGGACTCTCCAACCAGTCCGAATGTCTCGCCAGCATCGATGGTGAACGATACGTCTTCGACCACATTGTGTTTGCTCGAACCGGACACAATGTCGATCCGCAGGTTCTCGACCTCAAGAAGTGTTTGCTCGCTCATACCTTGCGCGTCCTCATATGCGGATCGAGCCAGTCGCGAAGACCGTCACCGAACAAATTGAGTCCAAGCACCGTGAAAAAGATAGCAAGGCCGGGGAAGACCGCAGCCCAGGGCGCGTTCACGATCAACTCACGCGCATCCGTAAGCATATTGCCCCAACTTGGGTCTGGCGGACTGATGCCAAGGCCAAGATAGGAAAGTGCGGCTTCAGCAAGGATAGCATCGCCCATTCCCAATGTGCCGATAACGAGGATCGGTCCGATCATGTTCGGCACAATTTGCGTGATCATGATGCGGACATCGCTATAGCCAAGCATCTTGGCGGCCTGAATATAGCCCTGTTTCTTGAGTGAGAGCGTGGAACTGCGCGCAATGCGACAAGTCCACGACCAGTTCGTGAGACCAAGTGCGAGTAAAAGGCTCGGCAAACCGGGGCCGAGAACGGCCATGATCGCCAAAGCGAAGATCAGCGACGGTATTGCCAGCATCAGATTGGTCAGGCCATTGACGAAGTCATCCCACCAGCCGCCGAAATAACCGGCGGAAATGCCAAAACAGAGGCCAATAACCGTGTTGATGCACTGCGAGACGACGCCAACAGTCAAAGACACTTGCGCACCATAGAGAATGCGCGAATAGACATCGCGACCTTGTGCATCCGTTCCGAACCAGAACTGTGCGTCGGGCGGCAATTCGGCATTCATCAGATCGGCATCGAGGACCGGGTTATAGTGGGCAAGCAGCGGCGCAAAGACGGCCGCCGCCACGATGACGATACACACGAACCCACCGAATACGAGATTGAAACGCAGCTTCATGGGCTTACTCGTGGCTTATGCGCGGATCGATAACCGCGTAGAGAATGTCAACGATCGTATTGATCACCAGAAACCACAAAACGATCACGAGAATTGCCCCCTGCACGACGGGAATATCGCGCAAAGAAACGCTATCGATAAGCAAAGACCCAAGGCCCGGCCAGGAGAACAGCTTCTCCACCACCACGGCCTGCCCCATCATCGATCCGAATTGCAAACCGATTGTCGTAATGATCAGCACCAGCGCATTGCGCATGACGTGCCACTTCACCAGCTTGAAACTGTTCATACCTTTCGAACGGGCAGTACGGATGAAATCAGCACCCATCACTTCAAGCACCGCTGCACGCGTCGTCCTAGCCAGCAAAGCCAGAGGTGCAACCCCCAGCGTCAATGCGGGTAGAATGATGTTTCTGATGCCGCCGTCGCCATAGCCAAAGCTTGGCAACCATCCAAGCGTCAGTGCAAAGAGATACATAGCCAGCAAGCCAAGCCAGAACTGCGGCAATGAGAGGCCAGAAACCGCTCCTATCATGGTTACGCTGTCAAGCACGCTTCCCGGCTTGAGCGCGGCGAGAAACCCAAGCGGCACACCGATCAGGATCGCAAATCCCATGGCCGCAAAAGCGAGCTTCAGCGTGGGCCACATGCGCTCCTGAATAAGCGAGACAACCGGCTGCCTTGACCGATAGGACGTGCCGAGATCAAACTGCGCCAGCTGAACCAGGTAATTGCCGAAACGGACATGAACAGGCTTGTCGAGGCCGAACTCCTGGGTGATCTTTTCGACCATCTTCGGGTCGTTCATCCCCTTGCCATTGGCAATAAGGCCGGAGGCGATACTGCCGGGAACAACACTGAAAATGACGAAGATCAGCAGAGACACCGCGACAACCGTCGGTATCATCTGCAGGACGCGCCGAAGAATAAAATAGAGCACATGGTCCTCCTTTTGGATCAGCGCAAAGACGCCCGAGCAAAGGGGATGAGAGGCCCGCCCGAAATCGAGCGGGCCGATCCAGATCAGCCGAAGTTAGCGACCAGACGGAACCGTGTCGTCAACCCAAAGCTTTTCGTAGGACTGAATTGCGAGTTCCGCCGAATTTGGTTGCAAACCATGCAACCATGGCTGATGCGCCATAACAGCCTTGTTGTAATTGAAGAACCACACCGGCGCTTCTTCCTGCAACAGGTTGTTGGCCTTCTTCAGAAGCTCGTTCTTTTCCTCTTCGGTTTTGGCCAGTTTTGCTGCATCGACAATCTTGTCGAACTCGGCATTGGAGAACTTCTGATAGTTACATGCAGATTGTGGTGTCGTGGAATAGAAACACTGCATGGCCGTCAGCGCATCCGGGCCACTTTCAAGTGACCACATATAAGCCTGGAAATTACCAGCAGGAACCACATCGGCCAGCACCGACGCTTCGACCGGCTTTGCCTTCACCTTGATGCCGACTTTGGCGAGCATCGGAATGATCGCCTGGACGATGGTCAAACCCCAGCTTTCGTTCTGCGTCGCGGTCAACTCAAACTCGAAGCCGTCAGGATATCCGGCTTCAGCAAGCAAAGCCTTCGCTTTTTCAGGATCATATGGATAAGGTTTTGCATCCTTGTCAAAGGCGGGCGACGAGTTTGGAAGCCAGCCGACCGCGCGATAAGCCTTGTCCTTGACGAGGCGCTTGATGATGAGATCACTATCAATGGCGTAGTTGATTGCCTGACGGACACGCTTGTCCTGGAACGGTTTGAAATCCGGATTGAAGCCGACGGCCCGTGTATAAACTTCAGCCACCTCAACCATGTTCTTGGCAATTTCGGGATCAGCAAGGTAGGCCGTGTATTGCGCCGGCCCAAGCACAGCCACGTCGATTTCCTTGTTGCGGAACGCAACGTCGCGCGCCGCAGCGTCACCCATGATCAATATATTGACCTTGTCGGCGTAGGGTTTACCTTTTTCATAGTATTTATCCCACTTCTCGACCGTCAGGCGGGAGCCGGGAACATATTCGGCAAATTTGTAGGGTCCAAGACCAATAGGGTGACGCTGGAACTCCTCGCTATCCCCCTCGCCTGCCGGATAGATGGCAGTATTGTTGCGCATGAACTGGAAGCCTGGGTCAATCGGCTGCTTCAGCGTGATTTCGAGGGTATGGTCGTCAATCTTTTTCAGGCCGGAAATTTCCTTGGCCTTGCCCTGCGTGTATTCCTCGGCACCTTTGATTTCTGCAATATAACGTGCCGGCGGAAATGCCTTCTTGGGGTCCATTATCCGGGTGTAGCTCCAGATAATGTCATCGGCAGTCAGTGGCTTTCCGTTGTGAAAAAATGCATCAGGACGAAGTTTGTAGGTATAAACGAGCCTGTCGTCAGACACCGTGACGTCGGTGGCAAGACCGAGTACCGGCTTGTTCAGATCAGCGTCCCAATCATAGAGCGTACGGTGGATAGCCTTCGCGTAAAACTCATCCTGCGTGGCAGGCGACGCCTGAATATCAAGTGTTGAGAAGCTGTCGCCATAAGGTGCTACGAAATTGATGACACCTCCCGGACGCGGCTCGTCGGCAGCATATGCAGCCGTTCCGGCCAACAGAACCGCGGACAGCGCGGCCAGCAAAGCGAATTTTCTCATATTTTTCCCCTTCATAAATATTGTTCTTGCGATCCAGATGAACCGTTTATTCGGTCAGCTTGGTCGAAACCAAGTTGACCGAATTTGCTCCGAAGCGTTTACGCTTCGATTCTTTTTGTTGCTTCCAGATATGGAGGCATGTCTTTACGACCGTTCGAACACAACCTCACCGCCACGCATGGTAAGAACGCAATGCGTATCGTTGAGAATTTCTTCCGGCTTGGCCGTGAGCATGTTGCGCGAGAAAACTGCGATATCGGCAACCTGTCCGGATACGAGCTTGCCCTTCACATTCTCCAGCTTCTGAGAGAAGGCTCCGAACTCCGTGTAAACCTGAAGAGCCTCTTCAATGGTCACACATTCGCGGGCATCCATCACCGTCCCCTTGCCAGTTTCGCGGGTCAGCATCGAATAGATGTTCGGATAGGGATTGGGGTGACATACCGGTGCATCGCTGCCGGTCGCTGGCTTGAAACCAAGCTCTTTCCAGGTCTTCAGCGGATAGCTTGAAAGAGCTCGCTCCTCACCCAGAACCGAAATATAGGCATCGCCGAAATCGTATATGAAAACCTGCTGCGGGCATGGATAGATACCAGCCTTTTTCATCCGCCCGTGCTGTTCCGCCGTGGAGAAGCCGCAATGTTCGATACGGTGGCGGCGATCCGGATCGGGATAGGCGGCGAGTGCCTTTTCATAGGCTGTGATGAGCTGGCCGATCGCAGCGTCGCCGATAGCGTGGCATGCCAGCTGGTAGCCCTTCTTGTGAGCATCCAGCACCAGCGCTTCCAATTCCGCGTCCGGTAATATCTGGACACCGATATTATTATCGTCGCCGAGATAAGGCTTGCTCATCCACGCAGTTCGTCCACCTGCCGAGCCGTCGAGGAAAATCTTGACGGCACCGACCGTCAGCATGTCATCGCCAACACCCGACACAAGACCAGCTTTGTAGCATTCCTCGACAATGGAAGAACCGGGATCGCCAAGAAGCACAAGCCAGGTACGTACCGGCAAGCGCTTCTCCAGTTTGGCGAGATTATAGGCACGAATCTCATCGAAGCCCGCAACCTGGCCGACAGCGGCATCCATAACGCTGGTAATGCCATAGGAAAGAAGCAGTTCGCCTGCGGCCTCAATGGCTTCGATCATTTCTTCCGTGGTTGCCTTAGGGATTGCTTTACGAACGACTCCCTGGGCATTTTCCGCAACCATTCCGGTCAGAACACCATTTTTCTGCTCGATCAGTCCACCTTCCGGCACCGGCGAATTTTCATCGATACCGGCCAATTCAAACGCTTTTGAATTAAAAATGGATACGTGACCGCAAGCCCGCACAAGCATGACAGGATTGTTTGGAGCAACCGCATCAAGTTCGGACTTATGCGGATGGCGGCCTACATCAAGCTTGGTCTGATCATAGCCGCGGGCTCTGATCCATGTTCCCTGAGGGACCGAAGCCGCCTTGTCTCGAATGGCATCGAGCAAGCTTTGCAAGGTCGGTGCTGCCTGCGGCGTCGCGTCGATCCACTTTAGCGTAAGCCCAACCGAAATAAGATGTAGATGGGCATCGTTCAGTCCGGGCGTGGCGAAGCGGCCTTTCAGAGCGATCAGACGTGTATTGCTGCCTTTCAATGACCAAATCTGCTCCTTTGTGCCCGTCGCCAGCACCTTGCCTTGCCAGATAGCCAAGGCTTCGACCGTGCCCTCCTCATATCCACACCAGATCGTACCGTTATAAATTATGGTATCGGCACACAATTCGGGCATTACAGGCATTTCAGCGATCCCCTCCCTAAGTCACGCTTTATTAGTTTAGGGAGACTTTCATTGATGCATTGAACGATCAAGCCGTGGATTTGTTAAATTTCCAGGGAGCAAATTGTTCAAAATGACAACTATACGGTCAATTTGCCGAAATTTTCGCAAAGCGGAGCCGCACTTTCAGATCAAATCGACAAAGCCTGCTGCCAAATTGGGCACTCGATGCTTCTGCCCTGTCAGCAATCGCAGCTTTTAAATGCCCGCCAACAGACGAAATATCCGCAGAGGGACTCATTTGAGCGTCACAAAATCAAAACCCCGAATAACAGCATACCCCCGACCCCTTCCTTGGCGACCAATGGCCACCAGCACAATCGGCCGCCAAGGAAGGGGTTTAAACATGGTGTATCAGCCGCTCAATATGCCGCTCCGCCTTAATGTTCTGCCAATTGTTCAGGCGTCAGCAAATCTGCATGATGTACGCGCGCGACATCTGGATGCGACCGGAGGCGACTCTTAAGGTTGTTTGCGCCGACCTCACGAAAAATCGGATTTAGGGCATCGACGGTCACACCGCGTTCCTTGATCTTCAACTCATCAGGCAAATCGATAACTGGAATGGTCGCATCATATCGGGCGCCAAGAAAGAAAGCGACGGAGAAACGTTCAACACCCGCCGGAGGCGCGACGACGCCATGTACATCAGCCCGCACAAACCCGTTAGTGGCAAGCTCAAGTAGTTCGCCGGTATTGATGACAAAGGTACCAGGAACCGGAGGCGCATCGATCCACTCGCCGTCTTCGCGCTGGACGCGCAAGCCGGGAACGACATCCTGTAAGAGAACGGTAACGAAGCCTCCATCCTTATGGGCCCCCACTCCCTGTTCGCTTTCCGCGATGTCGCGGCCCGGATAACGAATGATCTTCAAGAGTTGAGACGGATGCGGTTCATAAATCTGGGCAAAAAAATCTTCCGGCTGCCCCAATGCGGCAGCGATGGCTTTCAGAATATCAATGCCGACACGCGTCACCTCAGCCTGATAGGCAAGCAGCAAGGGTTTGAGTTCGGGCAAAGCCTCAGGCCATTGGTTCGGGCCGATCAGACGCTTCCATGCCGGACTGTCCGGACCTAATATAGCCGGTTCCAATTCCGTGTTGATATCCAGTTGTTCACGCCAATCCTGCTGGCCACGGGTCCGCTCAAAGCCAGCGCGATTGTAACCGCGAAAATGGGGCGACTTGACCATTTCTATTTTGAGTTTTTCTTCCGCGGGCAACGCGAAGAACTTCTTTGCCGTGGTTACCACGTCTTCCACGAGTTTCGGATCGACGCCATGGCCCGTAAGATAGAAAAAGCCATGGTCGTGAAGCGTCTGGCGCAGTTCCGCGACAAAGTTGGCACGCTCGTCAGCTCTCCCATTGAAACGCGATAGATCGAGCAAAGGCAGATTGATTGGCGCGGTATGTATAGTCATTGGTATCTCCCGGAAGATTTTCAACGTGAGCGGCGTGCGACGCGACGATTGGCAGGATGGGCAGCGATGCCCCACTGCTGCAATCAAACTTACGAGAGAAAATAAAGCCTCCGAAATGAGTAGCCAAAGCATAGGCGTGCCATACTCGAAAGCTTCAGGAAAAGCTTTTCCATGAATTACAGAACGTGAAACAATTTCACGTTCCGCGATTGCCGCTGCTTTTGAAGCAGCGGGTCGGTCGGTGCCGGTTGCACCAAAGTTCTTCAGCTTTTTCGAAGAACAGCGCATGGCTTTCATTGTCGGCAGATGCAGCTGTCATCATCGCTATGGCAGCTGTAGCAACGATTGTATTTTCTGCACGTTTATCCACGGCAGCACCGGACCAGACCCCATACCAATATTCAAATGAGCTGAAGTTTGAGTGCTTGTCACCGCTTTCCCGGGAAAGTGTTGGGAGCACCAGATCGGTTTCACGACCGTCGAGAAGCCTGTAGATCGTATGCGGTCTATGCGGGACGAGTTCCGCGACATCACGGCTGGTCGAAACAACCGAAATCGAAGGCAGGCCGAGGAGCGCGCCCGCATCGCGATGCAATTTGCGATATGCGGGTTGTGTAACGCCCAGAAATGAAGCTTTGAGGTTCATCGGGTTTAGCAGATGGACCAGGCTATTCATTGATGAACGGGACTCAAACAGTGGATAGAGCGCAAGCAACGCATGGATCTGAGGCGCGAAACCAGCCATCGGCATGAAGCATATTCCATGCGCCCTCAAAGCACTTTCCGCCGAGATATGTGACGTCGCAATTGGTAGTTTGATGGCCTTAGCCGCCATCTCCAGCTTGCCAGAGATTTCCCCTGTTCCGCAGTTGCCATGCAAGACAACCGGATAGCCGGCTCGAGCGACCAGCAAAGCTGAGAGCATGAACCATGGAGACTGCATGGAATTGGGCGACAGATAAGCTGGCCAGTCGAGAGCGGGAATGTTCAATCCCGTCTCCAGTGAATAAATTCGCCTCGCCGCACGCGCCATGCCAGCAAGTTCGGTAGCAGTTTCTCCACGATAATGAATAAGCCGGAGTAGTGCGCTGATCTGCATGGGATCGGCCTTGCCCGCAAAGATCGTGGTGAATGCATCTTCAGCTTCGGACATTTCAAGCGGACGGGTATGCCCAACTTTTCGCCCTACCACAGCGATATATTTGGCAAGCCTCCGGACCGGATCGTTTTCATCCTGAATGCGGGCGAACTGCGCCGCAAGCTGTTCCGGCGTCGGGTGATTTTCAAGCTCAATCACCTTGCGTATACCGAGCGGCGGCGGCGCCACTATAGCGCTTCTCTTCCATCCGTGATGCCCGGTGCAGCCCGATTTCGGCACTTCAGTAAGGTCTAGACTCAATAGTGTTTCGGCTTCATTTGCCAGCCGTCGCAGTCGCCCCCGCAGTGCTTCTGCTTTTGGGGTCGCGACCATATTTCGGCCCGAGCGAACCAGAATGGGATCATTGAATTTTTCGCGAATCTGACCGAGCAGACGGCTCATGGCTGCGATGCTCAACCCCATCTGCTTTGCGGCACCGCCGACACTGCCTTCCACCAGAAGTGCATCAAGAGCAATCAACAGTCGCAACTGCCCCAAACGAAGGCTTTCACTTTCGCCTTTTTGCGAATGTCGCTGAGTTTCCGGCTGCTTGCCCGACATCACTTTAGTACCCGCTCATTTGCAGTTTTTGAAATTTAGAACGCTTATAAAACATGACGATTGACCTCACCTTATTGCCATACATAAGGAGACTACAAAACTCAACTTTAAACGGTGACGAAAATGACCAGCTTGTTTCGGGGATTGTGGACTGAAAGTACACAAAACAGGCGTTTGGCGGGAAAATCGCCTGTTTACCGGGTGATCCTTGCGGGGACCTGTCTTTCCAGCACTCTGCTTTTGAGCGAAACGATGGCGACCGCGCAAACAGCAGCCAAAGCAACAGAGCAAGCAATCTCAGACGAGGCAAGCGCCAAGAAGAAAAAGGCGCCAGAAGCGGCCATCGAAACGACCCCCGACGGAGCCGTCAAACTCAATCAAATTGTGGTCACAGCCACCGGGTTCGAACAGAACATTACTGACGCCCCAGCGAGCATAACCGTGGTTCCTGGCGAAGAGCTGGAAAAGGGCGCTTATCGCGATCTGTCGGACGCTTTGAAAGATGTGCAAGGCGTGTCCGTGACCGGCCCTGCCGCCGAAAAAGACATCTTCATTCGCGGCCTTCCCGGTTCCTATACGCTGCTGCTCGTTGATGGAAAACGCCAGAGCACGCGCGATGCACGCACCAACGGTAACTCCGGCTTCGAACAGAGTTTCCTGCCACCCGCCAATGCCATCGAACGGATCGAAGTCATCCGCGGCCCCATGTCCTCGCTTTACGGATCGGACGCCATGGGCGGCGTCATCAATATCATCACCAAAAAAGTATCCGACACATGGAGCGGATCTTTTACGGTCGATGGCACGGTCCAACAGCACTCCAAATTCGGGAACTCGTTGCAAGGTTCCTATTACATGACCGGGCCGCTGGTTCCGAATCTTGTCGGCGTTCAGGTCTGGGGGCGCGGCCTCAAGCGCCAGGAGGACAGTGTTATCGGTGGCACGCCTGAGCAGAAGGATATCGACATTACCGGTCGCATTACGCTGACCCCGAATGAAGATCACGATATCCTGCTCGAGTTGGGCAAGACTCGCCTTCGCCGCGACATGACCGTGGGCAACACGATCGACGCCAGCGGTCGAAATCCCGTTGACGCTTACAATTACAATGATCGCGATCACTGGTCGATCAGCCACACTGGCCGCTGGGGTCCTACCACGTCGGAATTCTCATTGATGCAGGAATGGGCCGAACGCACCAATTTTAACTGGGACAACAAGACCAAGAGCTATGTGGAGAATCTGCGTTCGCCGCATATCCGCAATTCAGTGCTTGATGGCAAGTTCACTACACCGTTCGAATTCTACGGCAATCACACGCTCGTAACCGGCGGACAGTTCACACAATCTGTGCTAACCGACCAGAATCCAGGGCGCCGCACCAACTTGGATGAAGAATTCAGTGTTCGCCAGTGGGCGCTCTTCGCCGAGGACGAATGGTGGATCACGCCGGATTTCGCTCTTACCGGCGGTCTCCGCATGGATGACCATGAAATCTACGGATCGCATTTCAGCCCGCGCGGTTACGCAGTCTGGCACGCTACTGAGCAATTGACCTTCAAGGGCGGCATCTCGACCGGTTTCCGCGCTCCGGAAATCCGTACCATTGCTCCCGGCTATGCCTATACGACTGGCGGCGCTGGTTGTTCATACGGCCCGAACGGTACCTGCGGCGTCATTATCGGCGATCCAAATCTGCAACCGGAGAAGAGCACCAGCTACGAAGCCAGCGCGCTCTGGGACAACCAGATGGGCCTGCGTCTCGGCGCGACCTATTTTTATACCGACTTCAAGGATAAGATTTCTAACGCATTGGTTACCGATGCCAACGGCAACCCGCTTCGTTGGAATGAAGATCCGAATTATCGCCTCTGGTATGCCTTCAATATCGACAATGCAGTCATGCAGGGTGTCGAGCTGACCTTTAACTGGGAAGCTACAGACAGCATTACCATTCGCGGTAACTATACCTACACGGACTCGGAGCAGAAGACTGGTGATTTTGCTGGTCTGCCGCTCGCCCGCACTCCGAAGCATATGGCAAGCCTGCGCGCCGATTGGATTACCCCTGTTGATGGTCTCAAAGCTTGGGCTGCGGGCAACTATCACGGGGAAGAAATCAACGCCAGCGCACGACTGGGTACGACACCGGCTGGAACGCCGATCTATCGCGACGGCAAAATTATCGCCGCCAAGTATAAGCCCTATGCGACCTTCGATATCGGCGGTTCCTATGACTTCAGCGAGAATGTCACCCTGAACGCTGCCGTCTACAATATCTTCGACAAAAAGGTCGATGTGGACGACTTCAATACGGTTGTCGATGGTCGCCGTCTCTGGGTCGGTATGACCTCCCGCTTCTAGGATCGCAACACCGTGACGCCTGCCAGCAATGGCGGGCGCCCTTTCCATGATTGGATGCTCGTATGAGCGTAGTGACGAATATCGTAAAAAAGGTGTGCTTAATCATGGCGGGGATACTTACAGCGTCCGCAGTGCAAGCTGCTGAGCGTGCCATCTCGTCCTTTGACATGGAAGCCAACGGCATCACCTATCGTATATTCACCGCCGCACCAAAAGAGGCGCCCCCAAAGGGTGGTTATCCGGTTATATACATGCTCGACGGCAATCGCATGTTGCCGATTGCGGCAAAACTCATGGCAGAAAATGCTGCCTTGAAAGCCGTTTTTGTCGGCATCGGCTATCCAACCGATAATCAGGATGAAATTGTTCGCCTGAGATACTTCGACCTTACACCGCCCACGCGTGACGAACTGATTCCGGTTCACTTTAATGTGCCGAAGACCGGAGGACGGGATGCATTCTTCGATTTCATCGACAATCAGGTAAAACCTGAAATCGAGAAGCGTTTCGATATCGATAAAAGACAACAAGCCTTGTTCGGCCATTCATTAGGTGGGCTGTTCACCCTTTATGCCTTGTTCAATCATCGAGATTCTTTCCAGACTTACAGTGCAGCAGATCCGTCGATCTGGTGGAATGATCGCTCAATTTTGAAAGACAAAGATCAATTCGTCTCCACTTTCAGAAACACGCCTCACCCGATCCGTTTGCTCATAGAAACCTCCGGCAAACGCGGTAGCCGTCCTGGCCAGATGAAACAGGACGATGATCGGTTGAAGAAATTGCGCGGCGGACCTTCCGGTGTGGATGTTTTCCAAGAGCTTTCCGAACTTCCCCAAATGGACGCAGCCTTTCACCGTTTCGAGGATGAGAGCCACGGCTCAATGATACCGTTAACGGTCGAAGACAGCCTCAATTTTATCCTGCTCAAGCAAGCCCCTCGGCCAAAAAACAACTGAATTTTATCTCCGGTCTTTGACGGAGAAGATACTTGACTATAAAGCACAGGATTGATGAAAGGATCGAACCATGCTGAATATCGCTCAACAGGTTACCCGGCTGTGTGGTGCCGCCGCTGTGGCGCTGGGCATTGTCGCAACTGCCAATGCTGCTGATCTAACCATCAAGCATGTCCAGGGTGAGACAGTGGTGCCAGAATCACCGGCCAAGGTATTGGTGTTCGATCTCGGCACTCTCGACAATTTGGACCGCCTTGGTGTCAAGGTTACGGGTGTTCCAAGCGGCATATCCTACCCTGAATATCTCAAGCAGTATCAGAGTGACGATTATGCGAAAATCGGCACGCTGTTCGAACCGGACTATGAAGCAGTTAATGCCGCAGAACCGGACCTGATCATCGTGGCAGGGCGTTCGGCTGCGAAATATGGCGAGCTTTCGAAGATTGCTCCGACAATCGATCTGACCACCAATGCGAAGAGTTTCATCGCCGACACGGAAGCCAATATCGAGAAACTCGGCCAGATTTTCGGCAAGGAAGCAGAAGCAAAGGCTGAAGCCGAGAAGCTTGATGTCGCACTTGCCGCGTTAAGGGAAAAGGCTGCCCAAAAGGGTAACGGCCTTCTCATTCTTACTTCCGGCGGCAAGATCAGTGCCTACGGCCCGGGATCACGCTTCGGCGTTCTGCATGACAGCTTCGGCGTGAAACCTGCCGCCCCTGATCTGTCTGTCGGCAATCACGGTCAGCCCGTCAGCTCGGAGTTCATTCTTGAAACCAATCCTGATTGGCTTTTCGTCATCGACCGTGATGCTGCCATCGGCCGTGAAGGCAATTCGGCCAAGCAGGTCCTCGACAATGAACTCGTGCGGCAGACCAATGCCTGGAAAAAGGATCAGCTTGTCTATCTGAACGCTCAGAACTGGTACCTGATCGGCGGCGGTCTCGGCGCGCTTCACGGCACCATTGATCAGCTTTCGCAGGCTTTCGACAAGGCAAAGTAACGGGCTTCCGAACCCAATCCGGTCGGGCCACCGTGGGGTGGCCCGAAATCGTGATCAGGCAAACGAGCATTTCCAGCAAAAGTGTGAAACGGTTTTGCGTTCGGAAATGCTGAAAAAACAAATGGATAGAGCGGTTCCAATGTTCCTGTTAACAGGACCCGCTCTAGAACAGGAAATTAGCGTGAAGGGACTTGCAGCAGCCATAGCCGTTGTTGCCGTATTGGCTGTCATAAGCCTGTTTATCGGTGTCAGCGATGTGTCGCTAGCCACACTTTTTGGCGCCGAAAGCACCGACCGCGCGGCCGGAGTTCTACTCATCAGCCGCATTCCACGCACACTTGCAATCATTCTGGCGGGCATGTCCATGGCTGTTTCGGGCATGATCATGCAAATGTTGACGCGCAACCGTTTTGTTGAACCATCTACGGCTGGCACTGTTGAATCTGCCGGTCTCGGCATCCTTCTGGTCGTATTATTCGCGCCTGAAACGCCTGTTATCGGTAAAATGCTGGTTGCTTCTGTTACAGCGCTTGCCGGAACCGCCCTCTTTCTTCGTATTCTTCGGGCAATTCCATTGCGTTCCGTTCTTGTGGTGCCATTGGTCGGCATCATGCTTGGCGGCGTCATCAATGCGATAACCACCTTCATCGCTTACCGCTTCGATCTGCTGCAATCGCTCAATTCCTGGACAACCGGAGATTTTTCGGGCGTCCTCCGTGGCCGCTACGAACTCCTATGGCTGGCATTCCTCCTGACGGTCGTCGCCTATATAGCCGCCGACCGTTTCACGGTCGCTGGACTGGGTGAGGATTTCACCACCAACCTTGGTCTCAATTACCGCCGCGTGGTCACGTTCGGCCTCGTTATTGTTTCTACGGTCAGCGCATCGGTCGTTGTGACCGTCGGCATGATACCTTTCCTCGGTCTTATCGTCCCGAACGTTGTCAGCATGTTCATCGGCGACAATATGCGGCGCGCGGTGCCATGGGTGGCAGTTCTCGGCGCGGGTCTCGTTCTTGCCTGTGACATCGTTGGGCGGCTGGTCCGCTTCCCTTACGAAATCCCGATAGGCACGATGATGGGCGTCGCAGGGAGCGCCATCTTCCTTTACCTATTGTTGCGGCGGGGTTCACGCCTTGCTTAAGCGTCCGCGTGTAGTTCTTTTGCTGCTTTGCGCCCTTACTCTTCTTGCAACGGCCGCATTCATGACAATCGGCGCGAAGGGAAGCTGGTCTTTCATCCTGTCCTTCCGCGGCACCAAACTTGCGGCCATGGTGCTGGTCGCATACTCGATTGCCGTTTCAACGGTGTTGTTCCAGACCGTAACAAACAACCGCATCCTGACCCCATCGATCATGGGGTTCGACGCGCTTTATATCCTGATCCAGACGTTGGTGGTCTTCTTCTTCGGCGCCGTTCAGATCGACTGGCTTGGACCAAACATTCGATTTCTCGCTGAAACCGCTATCATGGTGGTTTTCGCCGGCACGCTCTATTACTGGCTATTCTCGGGAGCAACCCGTAGCCTGCACCTCGTAATGCTTGTCGGTATCGTCTGCGGAGTGTTTTTCCGCAGCATTTCCAACCTGATCCAGCGAATGCTTGATCCAAATCTCTTCGCTGTTCTGCAGGATCGTTTCTTCGCCAGCTTCAATACCATCAACAGCGACATTCTGATTATGTCGGTCGTCATCGTGGTTGCGGTTTCGCTCTACGGGCTGCGCTTCATTCATGTTTTTGACGTGCTGTCTCTCGGGCGCGATCCCGCAATCAATCTGGGCGTCGATCATCGACGCATCGTGCGCAAAATCCTTTTCATGGTCACGGTGCTGGTTTCCGTTTCCACGGCACTGGTCGGGCCCATTACCTTCTTCGGTTTGCTGGTGGCCAACCTGGCCTACATGCTTGCCGGTTCGGCAAAACACCGGTTTATCCTGCCTATTGCCATCCTGCTTGCAATCCTCTGCATCGTTGGCGGACAGACCGTTCTTGAACGTGTTTTCTCGTTCAACGCCGCACTCAGCGTCATTATCGAGTTTCTGGGCGGCCTTGTCTTCATCATCCTTCTCGTCAGGGGGCACGCGCGTTGATAGAAATCAGTCAGGTCAGCAAATCCTACAACGGCACGCTTGTTGTCGATGACGTCACCCTGAAACTGCCTGCTTGCGGCATAACCTCGATCATCGGACCGAATGGAGCGGGAAAATCGACGCTGCTCTCGATGGTGAGCCGTCTCCTGCCGATGGACAAGGGCCGGGTGACTGTAGACGGACTCGACGTTTCGACGACCTCTGGTGACGTGCTGGCAAAACGCCTTTCGATCCTGCGGCAGGAAAATGCAATCAACTCCCGCCTGACCGTGCGCGACCTCGTAACCTTTGGCCGCTATCCCCATTCCAAAGGCAGGCCAAACAACGATGATCGCAAACATGTCGAGCAGGCTATCGGCTATCTTGGCCTTGACGATCTGAGCGAACGTTTTCTGGATGAACTCTCAGGCGGACAGCGCCAGCGTGCCTTTGTAGCAATGGTACTATGTCAGGATACAGATTACGTGCTGCTGGACGAACCGCTCAACAATCTCGATATGAAGCATTCCGCTTCAATGATGAAGCTGTTGCGGCGAGCCGCAGACGAACTTGGAAAAACCGTCGTTCTGGTTCTGCACGATATCAATTTCGCGTCGTGTTATTCCGACCATATAGTCGCCATGCGCCACGGCAAGGTCGCACATCAGGGAAGCCCGGATGAACTCATTCATCCGGAAATCCTCGGAGACATTTACGAAATGGAGATTGCCGTCGAAATCATCGGCGGCAAGCGTATCGGTGTCTATTATCTTTAGGCAACTGCATCTGAAGGAAACAGTGCCTGCAAGGCATCATATGATGCCAGTACGGTTTCCATTTGAGCAGTATGCCCCCTGACGAACGCATCACCGTAGATCGTCTCATCCGGATATTCGGTGATGAGCGTCAGCGGTACGGTGTGACGGTCGTCAACCCCGACGAGGCAAGGAAAACCGTTGATGATGCGGAAACCCGTTTCGCCCGCATGTTGCTCGAAAAGCCTGATCTGGGCGTTGTTATAGGCAACCAATCCATCAATGGCAGCCAGATGCCTGGTCACGCGATCGATCAGCTCCTCCGCTTGCCTTTCCCAGGAGGCATGGTGGCGAATGATCAGGAAAAAACCCTTGGGCAATGTCCACATCGCAAAGGAACGCGGTACATAGCCGGATAGCGGGCGCGTCCATTCATGCGAGGGATAACCATGCAGGTTGACATGCAGCTTCGCGCCGGTTCGCTTTTCGGCTTCCACGCGGATGGCCTTTTCATAGAGCCCCTCGCCGCTTCGATATTCCAGATCGTCGCCGAGCGCCGTATATCGGGCGGCGTGATGCATATGAAGGG
This sequence comes from Hyphomicrobiales bacterium, assembly GCA_900473915.1. Taxonomy (GTDB): domain Bacteria; phylum Pseudomonadota; class Alphaproteobacteria; order Rhizobiales; family Rhizobiaceae; genus Brucella. The sequence goes on from UCNG01000011.1 coordinate 145,997, forward strand.
GCTGGAGTGCGCAAAGCCGCTTGTGTATCTCGTATCCGTCGGGGTTTTCCTGCGGGGAAATCGTGAAATGCGTGCCGCCGCGGGCCGCAAGGCGGTTGGCAGCACGCAACGCGCCGACAACACCCGTCGTTTCATTCGCATGCTGACCGGCGCTGATCATCATAGCGGCGTCGCTGCCCTTAAGATAAGTCGCGCGCACCGTTCTGCCCGAACGGGTTTTTGCCTCGAAAGGCGTACCGCCCAGTCTGGCAATTTCACGACGGATCTGATCGGCGGAAAGCGGCGCCTGAGCTATCTCCAGAACCTGCTCTGCCGTCAGCGCGTCGTCGGTAGAAAGCGGTCGCGTTTCCACTTTGACAGACGGTTCGGCATCGAGAAAGCGGATTTCCGGCACGATCTGGCCCGGTTGCAAGCCGCGATCCCCGACCGGGCGACCGGACTTTTTCTGGAAAACTTCGAGCAGCGAGAAATAGATATCCTCGTGCATGGCTTCGGTGAGGCTCAGCCTTTCCTCATCGTAAGACAGGCGGCGGTCAGTGATCGGCAGGCTGACTGCGATGTTCAGCTCATCAAAATAAGGTTCGCCACGCTTCCAGTCATGAGCGGCGATGGTTGAGACGGTGTCATGAAATAGCTTTTCATATGATGTTTCAAAGCGTTCGCTATCAGTTTTGCCATGCTGCGTGATGGCAAGCCAACCAGTGGGTGAGACCAGTGTTTCGCCGATGAAATCCTCATGCACGCGGTTTGGAGCAAAGACCCGATGGCTCTCGCTGCGACCATCAGTAAAGACCAGATCGACTTCATAATGAAAATCGTCTTTGCCGGAGGCCAAGAATACTATCTCCACCTGCGGCAGAAGCGCGGATAAGGGATAGGTCTCCAGCAGGAAGCGGTTCTGCACGCAGGCGTCGTGACGAGGATAGCGGATCGCAGCCGACTTCAGCGTAGCACCGTCCACTTCTTCGAGAAAGAAATGCAGGAGCGGTTTATAGGCAGAACGGAACCGTGCCTCGACACCTGCCTCGCGTAGCTTCGTTTCGGCGGCAAAGCGGCTCGGCTGGTCATCGAACAGCCAGGCTTCTACCTTCGCACCGCGCATTTCGGGTTTCAGAAAGCGTTCAACAAGCGCATGAACGGTGCGCGGATAGTTTTTTTCAAAAAGCACTTTCATCGGGAAGTCCTGCCCGTTGGATCGAGGCTATCGCGCAACCAATCTCCAAGGAGATTGAGCCCAAGCACGGTGAAGAGGATGGCAAGGCCCGGAAATACGCTCACCCACCAAGCCGTCTGGAGGTATGTGCGTCCGTCGGCCAGCATGCCTCCCCAACTCGGGATAGTCGGATCAACACCAAGGCCAAGAAAGGTCAGGCTCGATTCAAGCAGGATATTGTTGGCGACATTGAGCGTCATCAGCACGATCACCGGACCGAGCAGGTTCGGCAGCAGATGCTGGAAAATGATACGCCAATCCTTCACGCCGATAGCGCGAGCAGATAGGATGAACTCGCGCTCGCGCAGCGACAGCACCGAGCCGCGCACCAGTCGCGCATACTGCACGCATTGCGACACGATCAGCAGGATGATGGTGTTGAACAGCCCGCCCCCCAGAATAGCCATCACGGTGATTGCGAGCAGGATGAAGGGCATGGCAAGCTGCACATCAACAAAGCGCATCAGCGCCATGTCCCAGAAGCCGCGATAATAGCCAGCGACCAGCCCCATGATGGTGCCGATAACCACAGAGCCGATCACCGAAACGAAACCGACGAACAGCGAAATCTTGCCGCCGGTAATGACACGTGCCAGCACATCGCGCCCCAGCGGATCGGTGCCGAAAACATGGGCTGGATTGACGAATGGCGGTGTCAGACGGGCCAGCAGATCAATTTTGTTGGCGCCGCCCGGAAACAAATAGCCGGAGAAGATCACGGCTAGGCAAATACAGCCGATCAGCACGACACCGACGATGAACTCAGGGCTCGCAAAACGCGAAAACAGAACGGATGAGGTCTTGGTTGCCATAGGTCCTACTCCGTGCGGATACGCGGATCGACAAGGCCGTAGGCGATGTCCACGAGAAGATTGACGCCGATGATCAGCATGGAAAGAATTGCGATGGTGGCCTGCAGAACCGGATAATCGCGCCCTGCCACAGCGTCAAAGGCAAGCGTACCCATGCCCGGCCAGTTGAAAACTCGCTCTACCACCACGATACCGCCGAGCAGACCACCGAACTGAAGGCCGAGATAGGTGATCAGCGGAATAGCGCAATTGCGCAGGGCGTGCTTGTAGAGAACCTTGTTTTCACTGAGCCCCTTGGCGCGCGCCACCATGATATATTGCGATTGCAGCGTCTCCAGCATCGCCGTGCGCACAAGACGAACATTCGTTGCGGTCAGGATGATGCCCATGGTGAGCGCTGGCATGATGAAGCTCGCGATGCCGCCCATGCCGCTCGGTGGCAGCCATTGCAGCGAGATGCCGAACAGCAACACCAGCATGGTCGCCAGCCAGAAATTCGGAAACGAAAGGCCCACCAGCGAGCAGATGCGGATCAATTGATCGGCCCATTTGCCGCGCGACACGGCTGCCTTGATCCCAAGCGGAACCGAAATCACGATGGAAACGAACAGAGAAGCGAAAGCCAGCATCAGCGTGGCAGGCAAAGCGCCAGCCACCAGCGTCGATACGGGCGTGCCGCCGAGGAAACTGCGCCCCAGATCCATCGTGAACAGCCCTTTCAGGAACTGCCAGTACTGAACGAAGAACGGCTGGTTGAGACCGAGGCCTTCGCGGATGCGTGCAAGATCGGCTTCGGTGATACTGCCCGCGCCTTGCGTCAACATCAAAGCCGGATCGCCCGTAAGGCGGACCGCGAAAGCGACAAGCAGCGTCATCGCGACAAGCACGAACAACGCCTGCAAAACTCGTTTGATCAGAAATCCGGCCACCAGTGCGCCTCCGAAATGCTGCGGCAAGCCGGACATATCCGGCTTGCCGTATTGTCATTCTTGCTTACTCGACGGTGACGTCCGTCAGACGCAGACGGCTATCGGGAACCGGAACGAAATTTTTCACGCGCTTGTTGACGCCGAAGATCGCCTTGAGATTGTAGAGCGGCATTTCCAGTGCGCGACCGGCAGCGTAATGCGCGATTTCCTGCAGGAGCTTTTCGCGCTCGCCGCGATCAAGCACCGAACGCTGCGCTTCCAGCATCTTGTCGAGCTTTTCGTCCTTGTCGTAAGGATTCCACTTCTCGCCGGAATGATACATCGAATAGGCAGTGTTATCGTAGTCGAAGGTCCAGCCGCCCCAGGACTGCTGGAACATGGCGCCTGTCTTGCCTTGCGGGATAATATCATTCAGCAGAACATTGGTATCGTAAGGCTTGATGGTTGCGTTGATACCAACCATTTGCAGGAAGCTAGCGACGGCCTGTGCCACTTCATTGAAACTTGCGTCCTGCCCACGCACATCAATCTGCACGGTTGCACCGGGTTGAACGCCCGCTTCTTCGAGGAGCTTCTTCGCCCCTTCCGGATCGTAAGGCAGCGGCTTCATATTCGGATCGAAGCCGAAGGATAGCGAGCCTTGAAAGCTGGCGATCGCTTCCGCCTGACCCGCCAGAATGGACTGGATGATCGCATCGCGATCCACAGCCATAATCAGCGCCTTGCGCACGCGTTCGTCCTTGGTGATGCCGTCAGCCGTATTGAAGCGCAAGGCATAAACCGTCGGCCCCGAGGCGGTGACGAGCTCCAGCTTTGGATCGCCCTGGATAGTCGGGATCATACCGATCGGAATGGTCGGCGGAATGACCAGATCGACACGACCGGCCTGAAGTTCGGCAACAGCGGTCGAAGGCTCGGTTATGAAGCGATATTCGAGTTCTGAAAGCTTCGGCGCGCCACCCCAGTGGTCCGCAAACGCCTCAAGCTTGATGTTTACTTTCGGCTCATAGGAAACGAACTTGAACGGCCCAGTGCCCACCGGATGCATGTTGAAATAATCGTCGCCCTTTTCCTGAATGTATTTCGGCGGAACGATCATACCGCCATAGCCGGCAAGCTTTGTGATCAGAACCGGATCAGGCGCTTTCAGATGAAAATCGACGGTCTTGCCATCGATGACTTCCACCTTTTCGATTGCAATATAGTTTGAACGTTGAGGACCTTTCGCGCCTTCATCACCGAGCAGACGCTCAAAGGTGAACTTGACGGCTTCCGCATCGAAAGGCTCCCCATTGTGGAACTTGACGTTCTCACGCAGATGGAAGCGAATGCGCTTGCCCTCGTCCAGCTCTTCCCATGAAGTGGCGAGTGCCGGGACAATCTTGAGATCAGGGCCGCGATAAACAAGACCGTCGAAAATGTTGGTGCCAACCGAAGCCCAGTTGACGAGGAACGTGTCGATCGGGTCCCAGCTGCCGGGGTCCTGCGGCGACGAAATGGTCAGCTTTCCAGCAGCAAAAGCTGGGGCAGATGCAAGCACAGCCGCCGACAGAGCGGAAGCCATGAGAACGGCTTTAAAAGTTTTTCTTATCATTGTTTTCCCCTTTGGGTTTCGTTGAGCTTTTATGGTTCAGGCGGTTTCAGCTACAAAATGTCCGGCTGCGACCTCACGGTGGCTATAGATTGTCGGCTTGTCATCGATCCGGCGCGTGGTACTTGGAATTTCACCCTCCAGTGCAGGCCGTTTGGTCCGTGCAGTGGGGTCAGCAATTGGCACAGCCGACAGAAGCCGCTTCGTGTAAGAGTGTGATGGGGTTTCGAAAACCTGCTGGCGCGAGCCAAGCTCCATGATCTGACCGAGATAGAGCACCGCGACGCGATGGCTCATCTTTTCCACCACTGCCATGTCATGGCTGATGAACAGATAGGCCAGATCGTGCTCTTTCTGGAGATCCATGAACAGGTTGATAACCTGTGCCTGAATGGAAACATCCAGCGCTGACAGAGCTTCATCGGCGATAATGAGCTTCGGCTTGGAAGCGAGCGCACGCGCAATGCAGACCCGCTGGCGCTGACCGCCTGAAAATTCGTGCGGATAACGCTTGGCGTGTTCCGGGCTAAGACCGACACGTTCCAGCAATTCTGCAACGCGCGCATTGATCGCCTTGTCGTTGTCGAGAAGGCCATGTGTACGGATCGGTTCTGCAATGGAAAAGCCAACCGTCTTGCGCGGATCGAGCGATGCAAACGGGTCCTGAAAGATATATTGGACTTCGCGACGCATGGCGTAGCGTTCGGCAGCGCTCATGGCCGAATAGGCCTTGCCGTTGAAGCGAATATCGCCGGAAAGCGGCGTTTGCAATTGCTGGATAGTGCGACCGATGGTTGATTTGCCCGAGCCGGATTCACCGACCAGTGCCAGGGTTTCACCCGGGTAAATATCGAAGGCAACCTTCGACACCGCATTGCAGACATGCGTGACCTTGCCGAACAGGTTCTTCTTGATCGGAAAGCGGACGTAGAGATCATCCACGGACAGCAATGGCTTGCTATCATAGCGCGCAGTATCCTGAATGCGCTCCTCACCTGCCAAAACCGGTAGGCCATCACGCATTGTCATGACTGGCATTCGCTTGGGGAAGGCTTCTCCCGTCATACTTCCAAGTTTCGGCACCGCTGACAGCAATGTCTTGGTATAGGCATGTTCCGGCCTGGAAAAAATCTGCCCGACCGGCCCTTCCTCGACCTTCTTGCCCTTCCACATGACAACGACATCGTCAGCCATTTCCGCCACCACACCCATATCATGGGTAATGAAAATAACCGCCATTTCAAGCTCTTGCTGCAACTCTCTGATAATGTGCAGTATCTGGGCCTGAATGGTTACATCGAGAGCGGTCGTTGGCTCATCGGCGATCAGGAGTTTGGGACGGCAGGCAAGCGCCATAGCGATCATAACGCGTTGGCGCATACCGCCAGAAAGCTGGTGCGGATAACGCTTCAGCAGTCCTTCCGCATCCGGCAGCCGCACCATTTCGAGAAGCCGCTTCCCTTCGGCAAGTGCTGCCTGCTGGGTCATGCCTTCATGCAGCATCAGCACTTCGGATATCTGATTGCCGATGGTGAACACCGGATTGAGCGAAGTCATCGGCTCCTGGAAGATCATGGCGATCTCCTTGCCGCGAATATTTCGCATCGTCTTTTGATCGGCTTTCAGCAGATCGCGCTCACCAAACAGAATACGGCCGGACGGGAACTTTGCACCACTCATATCGGCGAGCCGCATGATGGAAAGCGACGTGATGGACTTGCCTGAACCGGATTCCCCCACCACGGCTAGCGTGCGACCCGGATGCACCGAGAAACTCAAATCGTCAACGACGCGGCTCGCGCCAAATTCGACGCTGAGGCCATCGACGGTCAGCAGGGGTTTTGAAACTCGCTCGCTCAACTCGGTTCCGCTCAAACTTCCAACCCTCTTAAAGTGTGATGGCAGACCGCGTGGCCTGATTGAACGCGCCGGACATGAAACGCAAAAGCGCTGCCACCTCCGAAAGCGTTTCTTCTGATGGGCGCGCATTGGCCGTCGATGCAACCAGAAGGCGTTCGCGAATCTGCGCGTAGCGCGCGCAGGCATCCGCGCCCCTGGCGGTGATCTTCACCGTCTTTTCCTTTGCCGCCTTGCCGGTCGTCAGCAAGCCCGCATTTTCAAGCTTGCGGATGGCATAGGTGGCAATATGCGTGTCCTCAATGTCGAGAACGAGACAGATATCGGCAAGCTTCTTCTCCCGATCACGATGGCGGATCGAATGGAGAATCAAAACTTCAATGGGAGAAAGCCCCGGCAACCCTGCCGCAGCCATACAGCGCACCATCCAGCGCGAAAAAGCATGCGATGCGAGAATGAGGCCATATTCAACCTCGGACATGCCGGGCGAGCCGCCTTCGGCAAGGTGAGCGGAAGAAACGATGGGGCCTATTGAGGCAACCGGACGCAAATGCTGGGGCAGCGTGACTTCCTCGAAGCCTGCCTCCTGCATGTCGTCTCCGGTCTTGGGCTCTTCCTCAAAAGCCTTGTCTTTACCCATTTAGGCGCTCCCGCTTTTATGTGAATTTTATGTCATCATCTTATCGACATTTTGTCAATAAAATGTGACTATCAATTTCAGAAGTGTTTTCAGAATACACAACTCAATGCATCTGGATTATTGTGTGAGGGAGCCAGCGATGAGCGGAACGGGACGCGGGGTATGGGACTTCTGGATCGACCGCGGCGGCACATTTACCGACGTCATCGGGCGCGATCCCGACGGACAGCTCCATGCTCGCAAGGTTCTGTCGGAAAACCCCTCTGCCTATAAGGACGCAGCCGTTCACGGCATTCGCCTGCATCTTGGCCTGAAGACCGGCGAACCGGTTCCGGCTGGTGTCATCGGTGAAGTCCGCATGGGAACGACGGTCGCCACCAATGCGCTTCTGGAGCGCAAGGGCGAACGGCTAGCGCTCGTCACGACCAGGGGTTTTCGCGACGCGCTCAAGATCGGCTATCAGGAACGCAAGAACATCTTTGCGACCGAGATCATCAAGCCAGAAGCGCTCTATGACCGGGTAGTCGAACTGGACGAGCGCATTCGCGCCGATGGCACGGTGGAAGTAGTGCTCGACCTTGCAGAAGCAGAAGCAGCGCTTCGCGACCTGAAGGATGCGGGTTATCAGTCCATCGCTATTGCCCTCATGCATGCTTACAAGTTTCCGGCGCATGAGGCTGAAATCGTTCGCATAGCACGCGACATGGGCTTTGAGCAGGTTTCGGTCAGCCATGAGGTTTCACCGCTGATCAAACTGGTCGGACGCGGCGACACCACGGTCGTCGATGCCTATCTGTCGCCGGTTCTGCGCCGCTATGTGGCACAGGTTTCCAATGAACTGGACGTGGAGCGCACCGGTGCGCGCGTGATGTTCATGATGTCATCGGGGGGCCTGACCGCCGCCGACCTGTTTCAGGGCAAGGACGCCATTTTGTCCGGCCCGGCGGGCGGCGTAGTCGGCCTTGCCCGCACTGGTGAAACAGCCGGTTTTCCACAAATCATCGGCTTTGACATGGGCGGCACATCCACCGATGTCGCCCATTTCGACGGCGAATATGAACGCGCCTTTGAAACCGAAGTGGCGGGCGTGCGCGTGCGCGCGCCGATGATGCTGATCCATACAGTGGCCGCCGGTGGCGGCTCGATCCTGCATTACGATGCCGGGCGTTTTAGCGTCGGCCCGGATTCGGCTGGCGCCAATCCCGGCCCTGCCTGCTATCGCAACGGCGGACCACTTGCCGTCACCGACGCCAATGTCATGCTTGGCAAGCTTATGCCGGAGTTCTTCCCGGCCATATTCGGCCCCGGACAGGACAAGCCTCTGGACGTGGAGCGCGTGCGCGCCCTGTTTACCGATCTTGCCAGCGAAATCGGTGACGGTCGCTCGCCGGAAGCCGTCGCGGACGGCTTTATCCGCATCGCAGTCGCCAATATGGTCGAGGCGATCAAGAAAATTTCCGTCCAGCGCGGCTATGACGTGACGCGCTATGCGCTCAATTGTTTCGGCGGTGCAGGCGGTCAGCACGCCTGCCTCGTGGCCGATGCGCTCGGCATGAAAAATATTCTCCTGCATCCCATGTCCGGCCTTCTATCCGCCTATGGCATGGGACTTGCCGATATTCGCGCCACGCGTCAGAAAGCGCTGGGTGTACCGCTGGACGAAAACGCGCCTGCGGCCCTGAAGACGCTTGGTGAAGAATTGGCGCAAGACTGCCTGGCCGAGCTTGGCGCGCAGGGCATCGAGGCCGACGCCGTGACGCGCCACCTGCGCGCCCATATTCGCTATGCGGGCACCGATACGGTACTCTCCATCGAAGCCACCTTCCCCGCGCCGGATAATGCAGCTCGTCTGCGCGCCGAATTCGAGGCCGCGCACAAGCGCCGCTTTGGCTTCATCGCCGAAAACAAGGCGCTCGTTATCGATGCTGTGGAAGTGGAAGCAGTCGGCGGCGGCGCAAGCGAGATCGAAAGCGCCCTGTCGCTGGACAGCGACACCGAAGCCACAGCCGCAAAGCACACACGCTTCTTCTCGCAAGGAGAATTCCGCGATGCAGGCGTGGTACTGCGCGAAGACATGCAGCGCGGCCAGACGGTGACAGGCCCCGCGATCATCATCGAGAAGAATCAGACCATTATCATCGAAGACGGCTGGCAGGCGCGACTGACGGAACACGACCATGTCGTTCTGACCCGTATCAAGGCGCTCCCTGCCCGCACAGCCATCGGCACCGAAGCCGACCCGGTAATGCTGGAAATCTTCAACAATCTGTTCATGTCGATTGCCGAACAGATGGGCGTGACGCTTCAGAACACAGCCTATTCGGTCAATATCAAGGAACGCCTCGACTTTTCCTGCGCGGTCTTCGACGCCGAGGGCAATCTGGTCGCCAATGCGCCCCATATGCCAGTGCATCTGGGTTCCATGGATGCATCCGTCGCCACCGCCATTCGCGAAAACAAGGTGATCAAGCCGGGCGACGTGTTCCTTATCAATGCGCCTTACAATGGCGGCACGCATCTGCCGGATCTGACCGTCTGCACACCGGTCTTTGACGAAGACAACCGCGAGATCCGCTTCTGGGTCGCGAGCCGCGGCCACCACGCCGATATTGGCGGCATCGCGCCCGGTTCCATGTCGCCGCTTGCGGTCACTATCGAACAGGAAGGCGTCTATATCGACAATTTCAAACTGGTCGATCAGGGCACGTTCCGCGAGGAAGCGCTGGCCGCGCTTCTCACCGGGGCGACCTATCCCGTCCGCAATCTGACGCAGAACGTCAACGATCTGAAGGCGCAGATCGCCGCCAATGAAAAGGGCGTGGCGGAACTGAAAAAGATGATCGCGCTCTTCGGCGAAGATGTCGTGAAGGCCTATATGGGCCATGTGCAGGACAATGCCGCCGAAAGCGTGCGCCGGGTGCTCGACAAGCTGCCGGACGGTCAATTTACCTATGAAATGGATCAGGGCTGCCAGATTGCGGTCAGCGTGACCATCGACCGGAACAAGCGCGAAGCGACGGTCGATTTCACCGGCACGTCAGAGCAGCGCCCCGATAATTTCAATGCGCCGGAACCCGTCACCCGCGCAGCCGTGCTCTATGTCTTCCGCGTGTTGGTGGAAGGCGATATTCCGATGAATGCCGGTTGCCTGCGTCCGATCCGCATCGTCGTGCCGGAAGGCTCGATGTTGTCGCCGCGCTATCCGGCGGCGGTCGTCGCGGGCAATGTCGAGGTCAGTCAGGCGGTCACCAACTGTCTATTTGGCGCCACTAAAGCCATGGCGGCGGCACAGGGCACCATGAACAACCTGACCTTCGGCAATGACGAATATCAATATTATGAAACCATCTGTTCCGGCGCGCCTGCCGGGCCGGGTTTCCACGGCGCGGAAGCGGTGCATACCCATATGACCAATTCCCGTCTCACCGACCCGGAAATCCTCGAAACCCGCTTCCCCGTGTTGCTGGAAGATTTTCATATCCGGGAAGGTTCGGGCGGTAAGGGCAAGTTTCATGCGGGCAACGGCACAAAGCGCACAATCCGCGCTCTGGAAAAGCTCGAATTCGCCATTCTTTCCGGCCATCGCCGTGTGCATCCATTCGGGCTTGAAGGCGGCGAAGCCGGGCAAACCGGCCGCAACGAGGTGCGCCGCAAGGACGGTTCGGTCGATATCCTGAAGGGCTGCGACCAGACCGTTCTGGAAGCCGGTGAAGCCTTCACCGTCGTCACGCCGACTGGCGGCGGCTACGGCAAGCCCGAATAATCGTTCCTATCTGAACGCAAAGCGCCGCCAGAAAAACTCTGGCGGCGCTTTGCGTTCGACTGGAACAAATCTGCTAAGTCCATCTCGTCAATGAGCGAATGCTATTTCCACTCTTCCGACCGCTTCCGGAAAGTGTTAGAATTATTCACCCAAATTCGAGAAATAATTAGGACGAGTTCCTAATAATTGAGCCTGAACGGTCGTTTTAAACGCATCTTTAGAATTAAACTTCTGCGATCAATAGAACATCAACCAGTTCACGGATACCGAAAATGAAATTCGCTCAGATCATCGCTACCGCAGGCCTCATTCAGACAGCTCTCTTCACCGGCGCAATGGCTGGAGAAAATCTCGACGCCATTAAGTCGGCGGGCGTTCTGAAGATTGGTACCGAAGGCACATATGCGCCTTTCACCTATCACGACAAGGACAATAAGCTCGTCGGCTTCGACGTGGAAATCGGTGAAGCTGTGGCCGCCAAGCTCGGCGTCAAGCCGGAATTTGTCGAAGGCAAGTGGGACGGTCTGATCGCGGGTCTCGACGTCAACCGTTATGATGCTGTTATCAATCAGGTCGGCATCACCGAAGAACGTAAGAAGAAATTCAACTTCTCCAATCCCTATATTGTTTCCAAGGTCGTTTTGATCGTCGGCGACAAGAACGATACGATCAAGGATTTTGCGGACCTTAAGGGCAAGAAGTCAGCACAGTCGCTCACCAGCAATTATGGCAAGCTCGCCAAGGAAGCTGGCGCAGAACTCGTGGCTACCGATGGGTTTGACCAGTCGATCCAGCTCGTTCTGACTGGCCGCGCTGACGCGACGCTCAACGACAGCCTGTCGTTCCTCGACTTCAAAAAGCACCAACCGAAGGCTCCGGTAAAGATTGTAGCGGAGAAGGAAAACGCTGACGCTTCAGGCATCATCGTTCGCAAGGGTGACGATGATCTCGTTGCAGCCATCAACAAGGCCCTTGATGAAATCAAGGCCGATGGCACCTACGACAAAATCGCCCAGAAGTATTTCGGCCAGGACGTTTCCAAGTAAGCGTCGTCTCAGGCTCACGCAGCGAAGCCGGAAACCAGTTCCGGCTTCGTTTTATTGTGATCATAAAAAACTATTCCCAAGACATGAATGTCAGACTGTATAAGATAACGCCGCGCAGCTTCATCCGCGCAAGTTCATTTCAGTCTGATCTTTTGCTTTGTTGAGGAGCCGAAAAAGTGCCCGATTGGCTTCAACTGATGGCGGAATCCCTGCCTACTCTTTTGTGGGCAGGCTTGATTTTCACCATCCCGCTTACCCTTTTGTCCTTTACTTTCGGCCTCACATTAGGACTCCTGACTGCGCTCGTGCGGCTTTTCGCCCCGCTCTGGCTTTCGTCTGTCGCACGTTTCTATGTCTGGATATTCCGCGGCACACCTTTGCTCGTGCAACTGTTCGTGATCTTTTACGGTCTACCGAGCGCAGGCATTTATCTTGATGCATTTCCCGCAGCCGTGATTGGCTTCACACTCAGTGTCGGTGCTTATAGCTCAGAAATCATCCGGGCTGTGATATCCGCCGTCCCCAAAGGCCAATGGGAAGCTGCATACTCTATCGGCATGAGTTGGAGACAGGCTCTCGCGCGCACCATTCTGCCACAGGCGACCCGGACGGCCGTGCCGCCACTTTCCAATTCCTTCATTTCACTGGTGAAGGACACGTCGCTTGCTGCGGCTATCACCGTGCCGGAGCTTTTCCAATCCGCACAGCGTATCGTCGCAACCACTTATGAGCCTCTCATCCTCTATATCGAAGCGGCCCTGATTTATCTGGTGATGAGTTCCGTTCTGTCGGCGCTGCAAGTGCGGCTTGAAAAGCGCTTTGGACGCTATGGCGGTACGCTGGAGACAAACGCATGATTGAGCTGCAACACATCGTAAAGCGCTTTGATGACGCAGTTATTCTCAACGATATCAACGTTGCGATTGCGGAGGGTACGGTAACGGCACTGGTAGGCCCGTCCGGCGGCGGCAAGAGCACATTGCTGCGCTGCATAAATCTGCTTGAGATTCCGACTTCGGGCACTCTTGTTCTGGGAGGGCAGAGCATCAGTTTTGAGCCCGGCCGTAAGCCGAGCTGGCAAGCAATCCAGTCAATCCGCCGCCAGACAGGCATGGTATTTCAGAACTTCCAGCTTTTCCCACACCAGACGGCGATCCAGAACGTAATGGAAGGTCTTGTTACGGTCCTGAATTGGCCAAAGGACAAGGCAAAAGAACGTGCGATGGAACTGCTCACAAAGGTGGGAATGGCGCATAAGGCCGATGCCTGGCCCTCAACACTGTCTGGTGGGCAGCAGCAGCGCATCGCCATCGCACGTGCACTTGCGCCATCACCGCGCGTCCTGTTGTGCGACGAGCCTACCTCAGCACTCGATCCCGAGCTTGCCTCCGAAGTGGTTGATGTTCTGAGCAAGCTGGCCAAAGAGGGCACGACCATGGTGATCGCCACACATGATCTACGGCTAGCCTCCAAGATTGCAAAGAATGTGGTCTTTCTCGAGTCAGGCAATATCGTGGAAACAGGCGCTGCTAACGAGATTTTCTCGCGCCCTGCGCGCGAGCGCACCAAACAATTCGTTGCGACGATCAACGCCGCTCATACTTACGACATATAAGCCTTAAACATATAGACCCGTAAGGGCTTTCGCCACCAGCGAAAGCCCTCGGCACGCCGTTGGCTCAAATTTCGTACGTGCGTTCAAAATTTTCCGGCGGCTCCCGACAGCCTGCCCCTTGGTAAAACAGAAAACCACTGTTACATTATGCACAACGTAGAAATTGAAGCGCCTTGCTTGCGTCCTCATCGGTTCGCGCGGCGCCATAAGGACAAGAACCTTGAAGAACCCCGACGAGCGCACCGCCGAAATGGTGCATCAAGGGGCGTCCGGCGGACAATCGGGCAATTCGCAGGCCCGGAGTCCGTCCGATAACGGTAAGCGCAGACCGCGCAAAAAAGCCGTTACAGATATCGGTAATGCCCGTAGTGCATCCGATTCAGGACGCTCGAAATCACAGGACGAGGCCGAAAGTGCAGGCCCGCAGAGCCAGCGTAAACGTGCGCGTCGGCGTCGGCGTGGTAAATCTGTATCTGGTGTTGAAGCTGCTGCCCAACAGCCAACCAGGATTGAAGCAGATAACAGCCAGCAACGGCCATCCGGTAAAATCTCGAATCGCCGTCGGCGTGCCCGCAAGAAAAAGCAGGAGCGGCAGCAAAGCGGACAGCCTTTGATTGCCGAAGCAGCGGTCAAGGCTCCACATAATCCCGTGCGCACCGATCATCAGCATGCTTTGGCACAGAGCAAACGGAAGAGCGGCAACAGCCAAACTCTCCGGACTGCCAATGGTTCGCATCCTGAAAAGGCTGATGCTCCGCTTTATGCGGCTTTGGACCTAGGAACCAACAATTGCCGACTGTTGGTGGCTTCGCCAACCAGACCGGGCCAGTTCCGCGTTGTGGATGCCTTTTCGCGCATCGTACGACTGGGCGAAGGATTAAGCGCTACAGGCCGGCTCAGCGACAATGCGATGAACCGCGCCGTCGAAGCGTTGAAAATCTGCCGCGACAAGCTGGCAGGCAAGAAAATCAGGCGATCGAGATTGATTGCGACCGAGGCCTGTCGTTCAGCTTCCAATGGCGAGGAGTTTCTGGCGCGAGTTCGTGCAGAAACCGGACTGGAACTCGAAATTGTGGATCGCCAGACAGAGGCCAGGCTGGCTGTCTCAGGCTGCGGCACGCTCGTTACCCGTGAGACTGATGCCGTCGTGTTGTTCGATATTGGCGGCGGCTCGTCTGAAATCGCGCTGATTGATGTTTCCCGCCGTAGATCCCCTCGGCTTGCGGAACACATCATGGCCTGGACGTCCCTTCCGGTCGGTGTCGTGACATTGGCGGAACGGTTTGGGGGGCGCAATGTCACACAGGAAAGTTTTCAGTCCATGGTATCGCATGTGACTGATCTGCTCGCGCAATTTGCCGAACGCCAGTGCCTCGGGAATTTGACCGCCAGCCCCCGCTTCCACCTGTTAGGCACATCCGGCACGGTGACCACGCTGGCAGGAATTCATCTCGGTCTTGACCGATATGACCGGCGTCGGGTCGATGGTATGTGGATGGGCGCCGAAGACGTGACCCAGATGACCAATCGTCTGCTGTCGTGGGATTTTGAAGCTCGCGTAGCCAACCCGTGCATTGGTGCGGATCGTGCCGATCTGGTATTGGCAGGCTGCGCTATTCTCGACGCGATACGCCAAGTATGGCCAAGCGAAAAACTACTCGTTGCCGACCGTGGTCTGCGTGAAGGCATTTTGACCGAACTGATGTCGCGCGATGGCGCATGGCGACACAATCGCGCGACAGGCGCTAGAAACAGGCACTGATAATGAGCAAGGCAGGCGGAAACAAGGGCGGAGTGAAGACTGGTGGTCGCGGTGGCGCTGGCTCCAGCAATCTTCAGGTGCGCGTGAAAAAAAAGGCCGGCACAATCAAGGAATCGTCGCGCCGCTGGCTGGAGCGTCACCTGAACGATCCCTATGTGCACAAATCAAAAGCGGATGGCTATCGCTCGCGCGCAGCCTACAAGCTCATTGAAATCAATGATCGCTATAACCTGCTCAAAAAAGGGCAGAAGATCATTGATCTTGGTGCTGCGCCAGGCGGCTGGTCGCAGATCGCGGCCAAGATCGTCGGTTCGACGGATGAGAATCCACACGTCGTCGGCATCGACTATCTTCACGTCGATCCGCTGCCTGGCGTTGTCTTGCTGGAAATGGACTTTCTCGACGATGAAGCGCCGAAAAAACTAATGGATGCGCTCGGCGACAAGCCCGATCTCGTCATTTCCGACATGGCTGCGCCAACCACCGGTCACCGCAGGACTGATCACCTGCGTACCGTGCATCTTTGCGAAGTCGCGGCTGATTTTGCCATCTCGGTTCTGAAGCCCGGCGGACATTTTCTTACCAAGACTTTTCAGGGCGGCACGGAAAACGAACTTCTGGCGCTGCTCAAGCAGAAATTCCGCTCCGTGCATCACGTAAAGCCTCCGGCGTCCCGCGCCGAATCCGTCGAGCTTTACCTGCTCGCTCGAGATTTCAAAGGCTGAGCTTATTTTCCTGCAGAAGCGTTCGCGGCGTCCACAGCCGCGCGCTCTTTGCTGGAGTGTTTGACAACGGTTGGCGCCGCCAATTCCTTGCCCGCATCCGGTGCGAGCCGCGCAAACCAAAAAAAGGCCAAGGCCGAAACAGCAGCAACTACATAAAAGCCGATGTGGAAGTCCACCAATTCAAGGTGGGCTCCGCGTAGGGACGTGCTGATTTCCAAAATACCGCCTGCCAGAGCGACGCCAATAGCAATAGAAACCTGTTGGGCCACGGCTGTAATAGGCGTCGCCTGGCTGGTCTTTTCATCGGGGATTTCGGCAAAAGCCAACGCGTTGACGCCGGTGAAAAACAATGAGCGCGCAAAGCCACCCACAAGCAGAAAGCCGATAATGACCCAGTATGGCGTTGTCGGCGTGAACAGGCCATTGACGGCGATAAAGCAGGCCGAAATCAGCGAACCTGCCATCAGCGCACGCCGGAAGCCGACGCGAACAAAGATGCGCTTTGCACCGAACTTCATGCTGATTGCACCAATCGCCGAAACGAAAGTCATCATACCGGATTGAAAAGGCGTGAGCCCGAAACCAAGCTGAAACATTAATGGCAGCAGAAACGGAATAGCGCCGATCCCGAACCGGAAAATGCTGCCACCAACAACCGCAGAACGGAAAACCTGGTTATCGAAAAGCTTCAGGTTCAGCAGAGGATCATCGACCCTCTTGGCATGTTGAAGATAAAGGACTGTACAGACAATACCGATAGCAAGGGTTGTGAACCCTACCGCAGGTGGCAGGGCCGGAAGGCTGACGACTGACAGTCCGAAAACTACGCCTGACATCGCAATGCCTGAAAGAAAGAAGCCCGTCCAATCGAGGCGCTTCACAATGCGCTCGTCAGTGTCTGGCAGAAAGCGCGTTGCGAACCAGATGCCGACGACGCCAATCGGCACGTTAATCAGGAAAATCCAATGCCAGGTAAGGAAGGTGGTTATGAAACCGCCTACAGGCGGCCCGACCAACGGCCCAACCATTGCCGGGATCGTAAGCCAGGCCATGGCTGATACAAGCTCGCTGCGTGGGGTGGAACGGATAAGCACAAGACGCCCGACCGGCGTCATCATCGCACCGCCCATCCCCTGCAAAAACCGTGCAACAACGAAAGCAGTCAATGAATTCGATGCAGCACAGGCAACAGAACCCACTACGAACACCGCTATTGCCGCGCGGAAGACATTCTTGGCTCCGAAGCGATCCGCCATCCAGCCGCTGACCGGAATAAACACCGCAAGAGCAACAAGGTAAGCCGTCAGCGCCAACTTGAGCGCAATGGGGCTTGTGCCGATATCGGCGGCTATAGCGGGAAGCGAGGTCGAGATGACGTTCGAATCCATCTGCTCCATGAAAAGGGCTATGGCCAATACAAGGGGAACGATGCGATTCACGATAATATTCCGATACAACGGATATGAAAGATCTGACCATCCTATGTAGCGCCAAGCTGATTATTGCTAGCCGAAACGGCGTCACATTGCAGTGAATATGCATAAAATCTGCGATTTCTCACCGGTTCAATTCAATCAGGCCGCTTTTGCGCAAATTGGCCATATATCTCACGCAAGATTTCACTCGTTCACATTTGCGTAAAACGGGGTTGCGCTTCCCGTAACAGCTTGTTACATTTCGTTACAGTTTCACGAAACTTCGAACCGCGCGGGCACCGCTCCGGTTCAAGGAGGTAGGAAATGAACGATATTACAAGAACCGCCATTGTCTATGGCATGATGATCATTTCACTCAACACTGCACTTGCAGTAGGGCTGCTAGGACTCGACTTCCTGCGTTAACGCGCCCCTGAAAAAGTTTTTTGCCCTCCAGGCATGCATGAAAAAGAGCGTTTCCAATTCAATGGAAGCGCTCTTTTCCTTTTGGAGGCTCGTTTAATGTCAGAGAATTCGACTTTGGCTGCCTGGGTCAAAGAAAACAGACTTGTCCAGGTTGAAAGCAAGCCTCGCCGGTTGTCCGGCAGCGATGCGGGCGTCGGCCCGCAGACGCGCCACGACATGCTTACCGCCCAAGCGCGTGACCGCAAACGTGTCCGACCCGGCAGGCTCGACAACATCAATCAGGCAATCGCCTTCCACCACGGCATCGGCGTTACGATCGGCTCCATCTGGATCGGTCAGCGCCTCGGGGCGGATGCCGAACACGATATCCTTGCCATCATATGCACCGAGCCCCTGAGGGGCGACTTTCAACGGTAGTTTGAGCGGCTCGCCGTCACCGCGCACGAGATTAATGGCATAGCTCGAACCGTTCTTTTCGACCCGCGCCGTCAACAGGTTCATGGCAGGAGATCCCATGAAATCTGCAACGAACATATTGGACGGATTATTGTAGATTTCTGCTGGTGTGCCAAACTGCTGCAAGACACCGTCCTTGAGAACAGCGATCTTGGTCGCGAGCGTCATCGCCTCGATCTGGTCGTGGGTTACGTAAACGATTGTCGTTTTCATCCGGCTGTGCAGCCGCTTTATTTCGGTGCGCATATCGACGCGTAATTTGGCATCAAGATTGGAAAGCGGCTCATCGAACAGGAAGACCTGAGGATTGCGCACCAGAGCACGCCCCATTGCCACGCGCTGACGTTGACCACCGGAAAGCTGGCTCGGCTTGCGATCCAGCAGATGGCCGATCTGCAGAATATCGGCAACTTCCTGAATAGCCTTTTCACGTTCAGCCTTTGGAACTTTACGAATTTCCATGCCGAAAGCGATGTTTCCGGCCACAGTCATATTTGGATAAAGCGCATAGGACTGAAAGACCATTGCAATATCGCGCTGGGATGGATGCAAACCGGAAACCGACTTGCCATTGATGGCGATATCGCCCGACGTGATTGGTTCAAGCCCGGCGATAGTATTCAGCAATGTTGACTTGCCACAGCCGGACGGACCGACGAGGACGAGAAAGCCACCCTCGTCAATCTCGATATTGATATTCTTCAAAACCGAAACATTGCCGTAGGACTTATAGAGATCGGAAATTTTCAGAAAAGACATTGCAACTTATCCCTTAACGGCACCGGACATCAGACCACGAACAAAATAGCGGCCAGAAACAATGTAAACGATCAGCGTCGGCAGGGCCGCCAATATGGCACCTGCGAAGTGAACATTGTACTCCTTGACGCCGGTGGAGGAGGAAACGAGATTGTTGAGCGCTACCGTCATCGGTGTTGAATTCGCACCCGAGAAAGAAGCGCCGAACAGAAAGTCGTTCCAGATATTGGTAAACTGCCAGATCACGGACACCACGATGATCGGCCCCGACGACGGCAGCAAAATTCGCCAGAATATCTGGAAGAAGCTCGCCCCATCGATCTGGGCTGCCCGAACCAGTTCCGTCGGAAAAGCCTCGTAATAGTTGCGGAAATAAAGCGTCGTGAAACCGATACCATAGACCACATGCACGAGGATCAGCCCCCAGATCGTGCCTGCGATTCCTAGAAAACCAAGTACGCGCGCCATCGGAATGAGCACGATCTGGAACGGAATGAAGCACGACAACAGCAACAGGCCGAAAAAGATATTCGACCCGCGGAACTGCCATTTGGTCAGCACATAACCGTTCAAAGCGCCGACGATGGTCGAGATCGAAACGGCTGGAACGACCATCAGGATTGAGTTGATAAAGAACGGCTTCAGGCCGGTTGGCTGTACGCCGATCTGCGCCGTCGACCACGCGGACAGCCATGGCTCGATGGTCCATTGCTGTGGCAGATTCAACATGCCGCCCTGACGGATTTCATCAAGGGGTTTGAAGGAGTTGACCAGCATCACATAGAGCGGCAGCAGATAGTAGAATGCAAAGATCAGCAGTGCCGTGTAGATCAGCGCGCGTGTCAGCTTTCCGCTGCTGATGGCATTGTCTTGCGACTGGGCGCTCATGACCGCGACCCTCCGCGAATTTCCGAATAAAGATAGGGAATGATGATCGAGAAGATCATCACCAGCATGATGATTGCCGATGAAGCACCGATACCCATCTGGTTCCGGGTGAATGTATAGGAATACATGAACGTCGCAGGCAATTCTGTAGCCTGACCCGGTCCACCACCGGTCAATGCGATCACCAGATCATAGGCCTTGATCGCCAGATGAGCGAGAACCACGAACGCCGACAGGAAAACCGGGCGCATCAACGGAATGATGATGCGGCGATAGATGGTGCCCGTTGAAGCGCCGTCAATTTGGGCCGCCTTGATGATCTCGTTGTCGACACCGCGCAATCCTGCCAGAAACATCGCCATCACGAACCCGGATGATTGCCACACCGCGGCGATCACCAGACAGTAGATTGCCATCGTATTGCTCTTGATCCAGTTGAACGAGAAACTCTCCCAACCCCATAGATGCATTGTGTTTTCCAGACCAATGCCGGGATCGAGAAACCACTTCCATGCCGTTCCGGTCACGATGAAAGACAATGCCATTGGATAGAGATAAATTGGACGCAGAACACCTTCGCCGCGGATTTTCTGATCAAGTAGGATCGCAAGAGAAAGTCCGATAACCGAGCAGATAATGATATAAAGCGAGGCAAAGATTGCCAGATTAGTGATTGCCCGCCACCAATGGGGCAAGGCCCAGAGCTTGGTGTAATTCGCGAGTCCGACAAAGCCATAGGACGGCAGCATTCGGCTGTTGGTAAGCGAGAGAACGCCGGTATAGATGACGAAACCGTAGACGAAGACCAGCACTATGAGAAAGCTCGGACCCAGCACCAGCTTTGGCACCAGTTCCTGTATTCGGCTGTTACGCTGCATATTTGCGTCACCCTGTTTGCGCAGTTGGGACTCTACGTCCAATATAGACGCGGCTCCAGACATCAGTTTGATGGGCATTCTGGCGCCTCAGCCAGATATGGGCCGAATGCACCCAAGAAGTTCAATCCGCTGCAATTTCCGATGGAAACATGCAGAGTTTCATCATGCAATTGTTGTTTTGATTTCTGGCTGCAATCGTCGTCACCTTCAAATATGTGGCCAATATCCGAAGTGCCTGAGATACGAGGCGTCCAGAAGGTTTCCTGGACGCCTCTTTGCGGTTATTTCGCAGCTTCGACAGCCGATACCAGTTCCTTGACGGCATCTTCCGAAGAAAGCTGACCGTTGAACTGACGGGTTACGACATCATAGATAGCGTTCTTGACAGCTGCCGGGTTGGCATAGCCATGTGCCATTGAGCCCAGCATCGTACCCTTTTCACTCGCTTCCTTTTCGTCAGCGATAGCTTTCTTGCCACAAGCATCAAAGTCCGTATCGGGCACATCGGTACGCGCTGGAGCCGATCCCTTCACCACATTGAATGCCGACTGGAAAGCCGGGCTCTCAATCGCCGATGCCATTTCAAGCTGAGCCGGAACCTTGTCTTCCGAGACCTTGAACATAGCAAACATATCGGAATTGAATGTGATTGCGCCCTGCGTGCCCGGGTAGCGCATGCAGACAAAGTCTTCACCCGGCTTCTTGCCAGCCTTGATGAACTCGCCCTTGGCCCAGTCGCCCATAAACTGGAGACCGGCCTTGCCTTCGATAACCATCGCCGAAGCAAGATTCCAATCCCGACCGGAGAAATTGTCATCAACATAGGAGCGCAGCTTCGTCATACGATCGAAAGCCTGCTTCATCGTATCACTGCCGAGCGTATCGGGATCAAGGTCGACAAAGGCCTTCTTGTAAAAATCAGTGCCGAAGGAGAGCACGACGGCGTCAAAGATCGTGGCGTCCTGCCATGGCTGCCCGCCATGAGCGACCGGAGTGATCCCCTGTTCCTTGAACTTGTCGAGCAAAGCGATCAATTCGTCCCAATTGGTTGGCTCCTTACCGCCAGCCTTCTCGAGCGCTGCCTTATTGATCCACATCCAGTTTGTGGAGTGAACATTGACGGGAGCCGCGATCCAGTGACCGTCATACTTGGCAAATTCCTGCAAGGGGGCCGGGATAACCTTTTCCCAACCTTCCTTGGTAGCGATCTCATCGAGGTTGCCAAGAGCCCCCTGCTCTGCCCAGTCACGAATGTCGAAGCCGAGCATCTGCACTGCCGTCGGCGCATTGCCCGCCGTAACGCGCGCGCGCAATACCGTCATGGCTTCTGTACCGCCGCCGCCAGCAACCGGCATATCAGTCCAGCTGATGCCCTTTTTTTCAAGGTCCTTCTTGAGAACATCAAGTGCGGCAGCTTCACCGCCAGCCGTCCACCAGTGCAGAACTTCGACATTCTGCTTGTCCTGTGCATTAGCAACAGGCGCCATTCCGGCGAGCAAGGCACAGGCGGCCGTACCCATCGCAGCAAGCTTCAAAAGTTTATGCATGTCTACCTCCCGTAGAAACAAACGAAACTAAAACTATCGGATACTCGGCCAAGCCTCTGCTTATGCGCAATAATCCGCTTCGTCATTCCTATCCGCACCTCCTCGGTGCGGACCAGAAACCGACTGCACCACACAGCCTCTTTCTGTTAGTCACTGCCGCAATATGATGCGAAAGCTCCCGCTTTCACCTGCGCCCCGACCATCCTTTGACGGCGTTTTTCCTGAAATCCTCCACCTCACTCTTACGCCGCCTCGCCCCAATTGACAACGTTGTCTTTTATGAATGCGAAATATCCTCCAGACAAGGTATGGCACGTAGGATAGGCCCCAACCCTCCCAGCCTGTCAATAGTTCCTATCCGACAAAACGGGAGAAGCCCAATCGATTAAAACTGCAAGTAGAACCAACAGTCTCAAAAACCATTGGAAAAGAATGGGTTACCCTTTGAAAGACGGTTATTTACATGGTTCTGATGCAGTGAACTTCAAAGGTGGCAGCGGCCGTAGAAATTCCCTCCTCTCCTACTGGACAAGCCATCGACAAGGGCATAAGTTCGCGCCGCTCGCATAATAGTGTGCGGGTTTGTTCTCGGGGCGGGGTGAAACTCCCCACCGGCGGTATGAAGCAAAAGCTTTAAGCCCGCGAGCGCCTGATAGGGGTCGATTCGGCTTCAATTCAGGGTCAGCAGATCCGGTGAAATGCCGGAGCCGACGGTTAAAGTCCGGATGGAAGAGAGCAATTGATCGCCAGGATTGTGCCATTTCGGTGCCGTCTAGCGTTCTTTTGTGCGCCCTGATTCTAGTTTCGTGAGGAACCTATGAACCAGAGCTATCCGAACAAGACTTCCTTCAAAATTGCATTCGTTCAGGCTCGTTGGCACGCCGATATTGTCGATGAAGCCCGCAAGAGTTTTATCGAAGAACTGTCAGCAAAGGCCGGCGCCAACGTAGAAGTCGAAATCTTCGATGTTCCCGGGGCGTATGAAATTCCGCTCCACGCCAAAACCTTGGCCAAAACCGGGCAATTCGCTGCGATAGTCGGTGCGGCCTTCGTCGTGGATGGTGGTATATACCGGCACGATTTTGTCGCAACTGCGGTTATCAACGGCATGATGCAGGTTGGTCTTGAGACCGAAGTTCCAATTCTCAGCGTTGTCCTGACACCGCATCATTTCCATGAAAGCAAAGAGCATCGTGATTTCTTCCATGCACATTTCAAGGTGAAAGGCGTGGAAGCAGCCCATGCCGCTTTGCAGATTGTCGGCGAACGCAGCCGCATTAACGCGCTCGTATAAGTGCTGGCCTGACCGGCACCTAAAAAGGCCGGTCAGGCTTCACGATAGAATGCGGATGGGTATAAATATCGAAATCATCGCCTCGAACCAACGCAATAAGCGTCAGGCCAGCGTCCTCCGCCGTCCGAATGGCCAGTGCGGTCGGTGCCGAAATGGCGGCCAGAACCGGCACGCCGAATAGCACAGCCTTTTGCACCATCTCCACCGATACACGGCTTGTAATGGCTACAATTCCTATCGCCGGTTTAACATTCGTGCGGGAAACTGCGCCAACAAGTTTGTCGAGCGCATTATGACGTCCGACGTCTTCGCGGACCGCGACGAGTCCGTTTTCCGGTGTATAAAATCCAGCCGCATGAACGGCTCTGGTTTCTGCATTCAGTCGCTGCCCTTCCGCGAGCGAAGCTATAGCCGCTCGCACTTCTCCTGCCGTAAACCGCCTTTCCGCATTTTTCAAAACGTTTAGCGGTCGCAACGCATGTTCGATCGAATCTATGCCGCACAACCCACAACCTACGGGTCCCGCCATAAACCTGCGCCTTGCAGCAAGCCGCTGCTCCTGTGGTTCGGCCAGCCTGATCTGTATGTCTATGCCCTTTTCAAAGGCAACAGCCTCAACTGCTTCGATCTCGGAAATATGATCAACGATATTTTCAGTCAGAGTAAAACCGATGGCAAAGTCTTCAAGATCGTCCGGCGTCGCCATCATAACGGCCTGTGTCGAGCCATTGTAACTTATAGCCACCGGCACCTCTTCCGGCACGGTGCGCGTGCTTTCATTGAAGCCCGACGCGCGATGCGCGAGATACGGCACCTTTCGGCTTGTAGTCTGGATCATCATCTCATTCTCGTCCGTCACGCGTCATGAACCCAACAGTTTCATGTGGCACGAAATCAGCTTTTATGTAAGGTGCCACCAAACAAGCCCCACGGTTCGGGGCAAGCGAGGAAGAGATGGATATTCGGCAGATAGACGATAATTACTCGGTTTCAGGCCAGATCGAACCTGACGACGTGCGCGACATTGCGGCGGAGGGTTTTCGCACAATCATCTGCAATCGGCCCGATCATGAAGGCGGGCCAGATCAGCCGGCGTTCGCCGAGATTGCACGCGTTGCAGAAAAGGCTGGCTTGGCAACCTACTATATCCCGGTTATCGGCGGACAGCTGACGCAGGAAGATGTGGATGCGATGGCAGCAGCACTGGATGAAGCCGAAGGACCCATTCTTGGCTACTGCCGATCGGGTGCACGCTCTACGAATATTTACGGAATCGTACAGCAGCAAAGGCGCGGATAAAGAACGACCGCAGGCTATGAGGACGGTGAAGCCGCAAAGGCATTTCTACAGTCTTTGCAAACATGGAAATCATCGTCCTGAAAGCCGGGCGCGGCCCGAATGAACGGCGCGCGATGTGTGGGCGCAATATTGACGATAATAGCTCATGCCGGTGCGCGCCACCGTCGCGACAACACCGCCAAGAACGAGAAGCCAGCCAATGGCCTGTGGCCAGTTAAAGCTTTCGATCCCGCCGCTGAGCGCCACGATAAAAATACCGGCCCAGAGCAGAGCAGCCGTGCGACGCCAGAATACCGGATTGAGTTCGTCAAAGACGGCTTTCCACAACGAGTGAACAAGGCAGGCGAAAAAAAGAGCCGCGGCCAGACCGATATTGAGCAACTCGACCGGAAGCCATTGTTGCGAAGTAAGCATCGTTTCCATCATCCACTTAACCAACATTCGTACGAAGAAACCCGTTACGGATTTATCTTGCGATCCGAGTACTGTTACTGTTCGTCCTATTCAGCTTTCGCTTTGTGGCCGCAACGTGTTACAAGCACGGAAAGCTCCTTCGGATAAATTCACTTATTATTGCGATCACGCGAAATATCGTGTTGAAAACATTGCTCTATTTCAAGTGCCTAGACGGATCAGGCACCTCGCAAGCCCTTCGAGAAATTGAGGAATTTGTGGTTCCACGCTGCTGGCTTTTGGACGCAATGTTGCATGTGCGACCACGTAGGGTAACAGCTTTGTAACAATTCGGCAGAGAAAAACCGCTTCCGGAAGCCCTCCAGAATTCGCAGTTATTCACAAGCACACGCTATTAGACAGCTTTTACTTGTTCGCCGCCCTTTTGCGATAAGATTACCGCCGATGGGTCTACGGAAGCTGGTGCATTTGCAGGACGTCCGAACAGAAAACCCTGAACCTGTTCACAACCCTCTTCAATTACCATGCGATGCTGGTCGAAGGTTTCTATCCCTTCTGCCACCACCGGCAGGTCCAGGCTGCGCCCCAGCCCGACGATGGCTCGGACAATGGCTCTCGCACTGACGTCCGTTTCCATGCTGGTAATAAAACTGCGGTCGATCTTGATTTTGTCGAATGGGAAACTTTGAAGATTGCTGAGTGACGAATAGCCGGTACCGAAGTCGTCCATAACAACACGGACGCCTGATTTCTTCATGCGGCGCAGCAGTTCAAGTGTCGTCGATCGATCCTTCATCAGAGCGGATTCTGTTATCTCCAATTCCAGTCTCGTCGGATCAAGGCCGGTTTCTGTGATGATCGAACTGACAGTATCCGGCAGACTGATCAGACGGAACTGCACGGGTGACAGATTGACCGCGATAGTCAGATGCTTCTCCCATCCGGCAGCTGTGCGGCAAGCTTCACGCAAAACCCACTCGCCCAGAGCCACGATTGCTCCGGTTTCCTCCGCGATAGGAATGAAAACTTCCGGTGGTATCTGACCACGTTCGGGATGGTTCCAGCGAACAAGCGCCTCGTAGCCCGTGCAGCGTCCATCGGCAGTGGCAAACAAAGGTTGATAGGCAATACTGATCTGGCCACGAAGCATGGCATGGCGCAAATCAGCCTCCATCTGGCGACGTTCGCTTATCTCACGATCCATTTCCGGCGAATAGAACGCCACCATCCCGCGCCCTTCCGTCTTTGCTCGATAAAGCGCAACGTCTGCTGCATGCCGGAGGGCTGCTGCATCCTTGCCGTCATTTGGATATAGAGCAACGCCAATGCTGACACCGACAGCAGTTGGATCGAGTACTGTATTCAGTTCTGACCGGAAAGTTTCCAGTATCTTCTCACTCAGTTTCCGCGCACCTCTGGGCTGGGGTACACCAACCTGCAGAATAATGAACTCGTCACCGCCAATACGTGCGGCCGTATCTATACCGTTGATGCAGCGTTTCAGAATGCTGGAGACCGTCTTCAATACCCGGTCACCTTCGGCATGGCCGAAAATGTCGTTCACAGCTTTGAACCGGTCCAGATCAAGCGCCAAGACGGCGAAAGGTTCGCGATTGCGACGCGCGACGGCATTCGCAAGCCGTTCCTCGAGAGACACACGATTGGGTAAATCGGTCAGCGCATCATGCCGCGCCATATACTCGATCTGGCGCTGGGCCGTGCGCTTTTCAGTAAGGTCCCGCACAGCAAGCACCTCGCAAGGGCGCCCCTGATACTCAATCGTATGAACCGCCAATTCAAAGATGCGCTCGTCATTTGGGAACCGCGGCGCGGCTTCGATTGCGTCTTGGCGGGATGCACAGACAGGAAGTCCATCAGCCGCCAACAACAGCTTATCGGGAGCAACTCCCAGGAGTGCCTTTTCGCTGCGCCGCATGAGATCGGAGAAACGGTCGTTCATCTCCACTATCCTGCCATCCCTGATAACAGCCAGCCCCTCCAGCGTAGCGTTCGCAAATCCTTTCAAGTCGGTCATGTAACGGTCTATGAAGACTGCAACAATCGTCATCAGCGCTGCGATGCATACCACGGTGGCGATGGCCCCGATCAGCCAGACCCGACCGACACCGAGAGGGTCAGCGGCAGGAAGGGCAGGATTTGGAACCAGCTCGGTGGATGCAACCGCTGTGAAATGGAGCGTGCAAACCGCCAATACTCCTCCCAACGTCGGGAGCAGAATACGCATCCAACCTGAGGCATTCGTCACGAACCAGAAAGCGGCCAGCAAAAACAGGACCGATATTATGCAGCCGACGATCACTGGCGGGAGATCATAACGAACATCGGCGGCCGCCTTGACTGCATTCATACCCATGAAATGCATCGCTGCTATCGATAGTGTCGCCGAAATGCCCGCAGTCAGGGCGTATTTGAACGTAGTTCCCTTCAGAAAGCGAAGGCTCAACCAAAAGCCGAGGACGGCGATTACAGCCGAAAGAACGGTGATGGTGAAATCAAACTCGATTGCGACTGTGCCGGTATAGGCGAGCATGGCTACAAAGTGGGTCGCCCATACGCCCAGTCCTCCCGCGAATGCACTGATTGCAAGCCAATTGTCGCGGCGGCTTTCCGTGCATTCACGCGCACGGGCAAACAACAGGAAAAATGCAAACATGCTTGCAAATGAAATGGATGCAGCCAACACTACAAAAGGCTGATCGTGCTGTACTGTCACGCATTCCAGGACTTTAAACATGTCGCCCCCTGCGCCCGCTTCAGGTGCAGTTCTTATAAAATACAACCAAAATACTGCCGAGACTGCGCTTGGCTTACCGAATAAAAATATCGGCAACTATTTAAGTATTTCTGAATTATCGAATATACCGATTAATGCCCGCCGATGGTGCAGGAGAAATCAGACACGCTTTGCAAAACGCTTCCCGACGCGGGCAAGCAATATCACGGGCAAAATTCCGACCGCTACGATAGCCAGCGCAGCAATAGACGCTTCTTCATAAGTTCCGCGCGCGGCTTCCCCATAAAGATGCGTCGAAAACGTTTCAATGTTAAGCGGCCGCAACAAGAGCGTTGCAGGCAGTTCTTTCACACAGTCAACAAACACGAGCAGGCCAGCCGCTACGATAGCTGTTCTGGATAATGGCAAATGGACTGCAAAAAAAGTCCGAGTGGCTCCACGCCCGAGCGTGCGCGATGCATGGTCCAGCGAGACGGGTATGCGTTCCAGTCCGGAATCTATCCCGCCCGCAGAGATGGCAAGGAATCTGACGACATAAGCGTAGACAACCGCTGCACCTGTTCCGATGAGCACCAGCCCGGCAGAGTATCCGAGGAAATGCGACGTGAACTGATTGAAAAGATGATCGAAGCTGCCGGCCACCACCAGAATGCCGATTGCGACAACGGTCCCCGGTGCCGCATATCCCATTGTCGACAGGCGATAAGACCAGCGCGAAACTGTGCTCGGGAAAAGCCGGACAGCATATGCGACAAGCGTTCCGCAAATCAGCACCAGAACCGTCGCCGATGAAGCCAGAACCACAGTATTGAGTGCTTCTCCGATCAATCGTGGCGACACTCCGGCGAAGCGAATCCGTTTAATGGCCTCCACGACCAGATAGATCGCAGGCAGAACGAATCCAATGACAATGGGAAGCGTGCAAAGGCAGAACAACCATGCACCCCGCCCTTTTCCGACCACCAGTGGTTCGAAACCGCGCGAATGGCGGATATTGGAAGCAAAGCGCTGCTTGCGGCGTCCCCAGCGTTCTATTGAAACAAGGGCAACCACCAGAAACAGAAGAGCAAGCGCCAATTGGGAAGCTCCGGGCAAATCCGAACGCGTTATCCAGGTGGTGTAAATCGAGACGGTTAATGTGCGAATCCCTAGAAATTCGGCAGCGCCTACATCATTGAGGGTTTCCATCAGGGCAAGACTGACCCCAACCGCCACGGCAGGCCGGGCCAGCGGCAATGCAACACGCCAGAAAATACCTTTGCGGCTGACTCCCAGAGTTCTTGCCGCCTCGATAAGGCTGGCGGACTGGGTGAGAAACATTGCCCGCGTAGGAATATAGACATAAGGGTAGAGAACGAAACCCAAAAGGATGATGCAACCGGCCATCGAGCGGATATCGGGCAAGCGGAACTGGCGCGGGCTGTCATATCCCAGCACGAAACGAACCGCGCCCTGCACTGGCCCGATTGGATGCAGGATATCAAGATAAGCATAGGCGATAATGTATGTCGGCACAGCCAATGGCAGCAAAAGCGCCCATTCCAGCACACCCCGCCCCCGAAAATCGTAAGCCGTCACCAACCATGCCGCCGATGTTCCAAGAAAAGCCGCTATGATCCCTACCCCAGCGAGCAAAATCACCGTTTCGAGAAAAGCGCTTGGCAAGTTGGTGGCTAACAAATGTGCCCATAAGCCCGTAGAGCCTTTTAGGGCTTCCAAACCGAGGGCGAGAACCGGTAATAAAACCAGAACTGCGACAAGTACCGAGAGCCATAGCCAGCTGCGCCCTGCCCTTGCGGGTTGCAAAACTCGTTTCCGCACGGCGGCAAAGGCTTCCATCGGTCTCTCTATAGTGCAACGCCGGCGCATCGACTGCACCGGCGTTAGTCTCATCAGTTCAATCGGCTTTTAATTATCAAAACCAACTTTGTCGACCAGTTCGCTTGCCTGTTTGCGATGGCTGACGATTTCAGACAGCGGAACACTGTCGATCTTCAATTCACCGAAGGATTCCACGATTGGATCAAGCGGCGCACCCGGCTTGACCGGATATTCGAAATTGGCCTTGGCGTAGATCTGCTGAGCTTCATCGGAGACCAGATATTCGAGCAACTTGACCGCGGCATCCTTGTGTGGAGCGTTCTTTGCAATAGCGGCACCGCTAATATTGACCTGCGTTCCGCCGTCCTTGAAAGTCGGCAGCAGAACCTTGATGCCCTCGCCCCAGACCTTCTGCTCATCACCGCCCTTGCCTGAACGCATCAGGCCGACATAGTAGGAATTGGCCACAGCGATATCGCAAATACCACCGACAATATCCTTGGCGCCGTCGCGGTCTCCGCCCGCCGCCTTGCGCGCCAGATTATCTTTCAGACCCTTTAGCCATTCCTCGGTCTTTTCCGGGCCATAATGCGCGATGTAATCCGCAAAGAGAGCGGTATTGTAAGGGTGCTGGCCGGCGCGGATGCAGATTTTGCCTTTCCACTTCGGATCGGACAGGTCCTCATAGTTGATCTTGTCAAGCTCAAGGTCCTTCGCGGCATAGACGACGCGAGCGCGCATGGAAAGTGCGAACCAGTTATCCTTCGCATCGCGAAGTGGTTCCGGTACAGCCTCTTTGAGAATCTTGGAGTCGACAGGCTGGGTCAGGCCCTTGTCGACGAGGTCGACCAGGTTACCAGCGTCCACCGTCATAAGTATATCAGCGGGCGAATTCGCGCCCTCGGAGGCCACGCGTTCTGCCAGGCCATCCTTCAGGAAAACTGTATTCACCGTGATTCCGGTGGACGATTTAAAAGCATCGAGCAGCGGCTGGATAAGGCCCGGCTCACGCGTCGTGTAAATGTTCACTTCATCTGCGTGAGCGGCTCCTGCGAACAGCGTTACTGCGACGAGAGCGAGACCAGAACGCGCAAACTTGAACATTTTACCTCCAGATGGATCTGTTTAATTTGTAATTATGAGCGAAGCAATCAAGTTATATGCCAGGGCTTTATTACGGTCAATTACCCCGGGGCTTTGACCGCATATATTTTCTGTCATTTCGTAAAAATCAGCGCCTTATCCCAATGAGGACATAGAGCAATATTCGTAGCGGATTCCGGAAGCTGCCGTTCCGTACGTACGATCAGACGCTGTGTTGTGCCGCTTACTCTCACGGCCAGCTCTTCGCTTTCGCCGAGAAATGTGCGTGACTCTATATAACCGCGCATTGAAGCTTTGCCGGCTTCACCGTCAGTCAGAATCGTAAAATCGCGGGGGCGCAGATAGGCAAAAGCTTCGATATTTGGTTCAAACGGTCCTGCTATGGCAACAGGCCCAAAGGAAGTGACCAGTTCGGCACCCTGGATCTTTCCCGGTATTATATTGAAATCACAGAAAAATTCTGCCGCATAACGATTAGTCGGCTGGTCGTGCAATTCGCGGGCGGGCCCGTCCTGAACTATTTCTCCGGATCGCATCAACACAACCCGATCTCCTGTAGAAAGCGCCTCCTCGGCTTCGTGCGTTACGATGATCGCCGTCGTGCCGAGTTCCCTCAATAAAGCCACCGTCTCGCGGCGGACCCGGGCGCGCAAGCCTCTATCGAGGTTCGAAAATGGCTCGTCCATCAGCAGAAGGTCTGGTTTCGGCGCAAGGGCCCGGATAAGGGCAACGCGCTGCTGTTCGCCTCCTGACAACATATGCGGATAGCGATCCGCCATATGCGAGAGTGAGACCAGTTCCAAAAGCTCTTTTGCCCGCGCATTCGCCTCATCACGCGACATTTTTCGCAAGCCGAAGAGAATATTTTCTTTGACTGACAAATGCGGAAACAGAGCGTAATCCTGAAAGACCACACCAACATTTCGCGCTTCCGGCTCAATAAAGACGGACGAACCGACAAGCGTCTTGCCGCCCATGGTGAGCGTTCCACTGTTCGGAACATCGATGCCCGCGATAATGCGCAACAGGGAAGTCTTGCCACAACCGGAATGGCCCACCAGACAAATTATCTCGCCCGCCTGGACATCAAGCGACACATCATTGAGCGCACGCACCGCGCCAAATTGACGGCTGATGCCGGATAGCGTCAGCGCCGGACCGGAATGTCCGGAAAACTGTCGTTCGTTATGCAGGTTGCGTGCGTCCATGAGCCAGATCGCGTATTCAGATTGCAGTTCATGCCGATATAGAGACACATTCTCCAGAAAGCTACCAAAACAGGACAGAATATCTCAGGAATATCGTAATTAAGTATTTTTTGAACGGGGTATCTGGTTGATCGTGAGCCAAAAGCGGGCGATGGTCACGATGCTTCCACATGCCAAAAATCACCACGTTGGTTCGCAGGAGAATATAGAATGGGGCCGGTCACGGATAAGGTGGCGACAGCCGAAAGCTTACCGCAGGAAACCAAAATCGCCGTCATCGGCGGCGGCATTATAGGTGTTTCCACTGCCTTGTTCCTGGCCGAACGCGGCATCCCGGTTACTCTTCTTGAAAAGGGAGAGATCGCGGGAGAACAATCCAGCCGCAATTGGGGCTGGTGTCGTCGTACCGGGCGTGACAGCCGTGAAATGCCGCTTATCGTCGAAAGCATGCGGCTATGGGAAGGCATGAACGAACGCACAGGGCGCGAAACCGGTTTCCGCGTTACCGGCATCGCCTATGCGGCCGAAAAAGAAGAACAGATGGCGCTCTATGCCGAATGGATCAAAATAGCGCGCGAACATGGCATTCAAACAGAGCTTCTCAATGCCAAGCAGGCTGCCGC
Organism: Hyphomicrobiales bacterium; assembly: GCA_900473915.1. GTDB lineage: Bacteria > Pseudomonadota > Alphaproteobacteria > Rhizobiales > Rhizobiaceae > Brucella. Next base: position 178,837 of record UCNG01000011.1, read on the forward strand.
ACTTGCACCGGGTATCAATCGTCATCTGACTGGCGGCATGATGACACCGCTTGACGGCCGAGCAGAACCGCAAAAGGCCGTGCCCGCATTTGCCGCGAAAGCGCAGGAAAATGGTGCCGTCATTCTACAGAACTGCGCCGTACGTGACATTGAGACGACCAATGGCCGCGTCACAGCTGTCCTCACGGAAAAAGGTCGACTGCGCTGCGAGGCAGTCGTCGTCGCTGGGGGGGCCTGGTCCAGACTTATTCTCTCTGGTTTCGATGCACATCTGCCGCAATTGAAAGTTCGTTCTTCCGTCTTTCGGACAGCACCAATCAATGCCGGTGTGGAAGCCGCGATTGCTTTTTCAGATTTCGCTCTCCGCAGGAGGCTCGACGGCGGGTATACGGTTGCAAGCCTTGGCGGATCCATTGCGGATATCGTGCCTGACAGCTTCCGATTCTTCCGCGATTTTATACCGTCACTTTCCACTGAATGGCGGTCGTTGCGGTTCCGGTTTGGCGAACGCTTCTTCGAGGAAGCGTTCCAATGGAAGATCCGCCCTGCCGATCAGGTCTCGATCTTCGAGAAAATCCGCATGCTCGATCCTGCTCCACATAAGGCCGCCAATGCTCAGGTATTTGCAAAACTGAAGCAGACAATCCCGTCCTTCGCGTCGGCTGTTATAGAGCAGGAATGGGCCGGTCTGATCGATACAATGCCGGATGTCATACCAGTTATTTCTCCCCTTCCCGGCATCGAAGGCTTGATCATTGCCACGGGTTTTTCAGGGCATGGTTTCGGCATTGGCCCAGGCGCAGGCAAGCTTGTGGCAGACATGGTTGCAGGCGAAACGCCAATCGTCGATCCCTCGGCGTTTCATATATCTCGGTTTTCCGATGGGTCCAAAATCCGCATCGAGAACTGGGGATAGCACTTCCAACTCGGACTATTCGATTATCCCGCAGGCAAACCGTGCTCCACCGCCACCAAGCGGCTTGGGTTTGTCGGAATAGTTATCGCCACCGACATGGACCATCAAAGCCTTGCCTTTGATTTCATCCAACGTCTTGAGACGCTGGGCGGTGACGCTTTGCGTCACATCTCCCTTGGCATCGGCTTTAAGCAGAGGCAGATCACCAAGATGACCCTCGCCTTCCGGCCCCATGTGATGCTTGGAATGGGTGGGGTCGAAATGTCCACCAGCAGCTTGTGCCGGTGCCGTTTTTCCGTCCTGTTCAGCGGGTGCACAACTTCCATTCTCGTGAACATGGAAACCATGCTCGCCCGCAGGAAGGCCGCGCAAATCCGGTTTGAATTGTAATCCACCGGCAGTCTGCGAGATCGTGACGGTGCCGATTTCCTTTCCTTGCCCAGTCGGCAAAGCCTCGTAGAGTTTGACACTCATATCAGCTGCGACTGCGGGAACTGTCAAAAGCAACATGGCTGAAGCAATCAATAAGGGTTGCATCGTTTTCTCCTGATCACGAGAACTCGGGATGAAGACACAACGCGCGCCGCCTGAAATTGTTCGAAAATAAATTCGTCACATGGCGGACCGCGCAACAAAGAGTTGCGCGGCCCGTCACTGGCTACACCGTTACGAACTGAGCCATCATGCCCACATCTTCATGTTCCAGAACGTGGCAATGGAACATGAACGGGTGGCTTTTCACAGCCTCCCGGTCAAAATGAACAAGTATTTCAGCCTTGCCATCAATCAGCGCGGTATCCTTCCATCCGGATTGATGGGCTGGAGGAGCCTTTCCGTTCGCTGAAAGGATGCGAAATGACGCGCCATGGATATGGAAGGGATGCGGCATCTCTTTCGTCGTGAGCTCCCAGATTTCCCAGGAACCAAGTTTAGCCTCGACATCGATGCGATCCATATCGAACGGCTTGCCCGCAATTGCCATTTCCACGCCGGAGGTCAACGCTTCAAGTGCCGGGCCGGTGTCGGCGGAACTTCTGGCACCATGCATATCATGATCCATCGTGCCGGACTGCATCGAGCTCATGTCCATGCCGCCCATATTATGCCCGGCATGAGGATCGGCTGACGGTTTCGCCATCATCAGCTTCATATTTTCCGCCATACGCTCGTCAAAGAAAAATGAGCGGCGCTTTGTAGAGAGTTTTTCGTCCGGCGCATCAGGACCATCCAGACGATCTGGAAGTTTCGTAATCGTCCCGGACAATGCGGGATCCACGACAAATCGCATCAAGTGCAAATCGTCACCACCGCTGTCATTGCCATAGGTCAGCAGATCGGCCGCTTCGCCCCTGGAGAAATCAACCAGAACTTCGTAGCGTTCCCCGGGACTAATGGTCAGTCTTTCAACGGGTTCAGGCTTTCCAATATAACCGCCGTCCGATGCCACAACGAGCAACGGGCGATTATCGCTCAGCCGAATATGAAAGTTCCGCGCATTGGCGCCATTCAAGATGCGCAGCCGAACGATGGATGCTGGGACACGTGCTTCCGGCGAAACGACACCGTTCACGATCAGCTTGTCGCCACGGAAACCGTGCATCAAGTCCATAATGTCGGGTTGGTAAACCTTGTTGCCCTCGACCAGCCGGCGATCCTGAAGCACCAGCGGAATATCGTCCACGCCGTAATCTTCAGGCAGTCCGCGTTCGGCATCCCTGCCGTCAGTCACAACCATGAGGCCCGCGATACCCAAATGCGCCTGGCGGGCAGTGTTTCCATGCAAATGCGGGTGGAACCAGTTGAACGAGACCGGCTGGTTAACCGTGACTTTCGGCTTCCACTCTCCGCCCGCTGCTATCAGGTTATGGGGTCCGCCATCGAGGACCGACGGTACGAAAAGCCCATGCCAATGCAGGGTCGTCTCTTCATCCATGCTATTCTCGACGGAAAAGGTGACTGTTTCACCGTTCTTCAGGCGCACCAGCGGGCCGAGATAGGCACCATTGATGCCAGCGGATGCGGCTTCACTTCCGTCTTCAAAGCTATGTCGTCCCGTCTGTATTTTCAGTTTAACGACACCCGATGCATCGGGCTCAACCAGAGGCGGCAAAGGCAAAAGCCGACCGGCCCGAGCGTTTGGTGCGGCGGTTGCTGCGCCGTGTCCCATTTGATGATGCGCACCTTGGGCCAGACTGCCCAAAGGGCGAACGGCAGCAAAAACGGCGGCTCCTGCCCCTAAGGTCAGCAGGCGGCGACGTGCAATTCCAGACATGGTAAGTCTCCAGACAATAATCATGATAGCCGCCAAAGTTTCGGCGGCGATTTCCAGATCAAGCCTGAAGCGAGATGGGAGGCCGTAGATCACCCGCTGGAGATCTGCCGCTTAGCGCCGTCACGAGCGGAGGCAAGCCAAAATTCTGCGCGATCACAAAGGAATGCAAACATGAGCCTATCTGGAAAAGACAGCCGCATGTCATCATGACGCAAGCGTTTGGTGTCTTGGCGCCATGATCCATCGGTGCAGGCTTACTCACATCCACCGACATTTCAGAAGCGCCACTGTAATGCGTCGCATGCGCATCAAATTCAGAAATCATCTGCACAGACGGCACATCATGTGCCATTGCGTAACAAAGCTGTACCGAAATGAGAAACAAGAACGATAGCACTGCCATGAGCGTACGGGAGGGGACACGCAAGACCGCATGACCTCGTGCCGTATTCCTCAGGCCGATATCGTACTGTGTTCGATACATATTCACTTCCAAACGAACGACACCAGAAATCTAATCGTCCCTCAGGAAAATTAAAAGGCCAAGCTGAGCGCTGACGGGAATTTTACCCACTTTCGCTTTTCTTTCTAAAATGGCCCATTCGAAATTAGAAAATTGCTTAAAAGTCCTTTTCCACTTGCGATTCCATCTCTAGCGGTTTTAAAGGAGCCACATCTGGGCTTCTCCCAAACCTTTACGGCCCATAAATATTGGATTTGAAACAATGACTGTCGCTGTAGCGGTTGCCCCGCAGAAAAATTCCGCGCGCCGTGTTCTGGCCGCGAGCATGATCGGCACCACGATCGAATTCTTTGACTTCTATATTTATGCAACCGCCGCGGTGATCGTATTCCCGCATCTCTTTTTCCCTGCAAGCGACGGCAACTCGGCACTTCTCCAATCTCTTGCGACCTTCGCGATTGCATTCTTTGCCCGCCCTATCGGCGGTGCATTGTTTGGTCACTTCGGGGATAAGGTTGGCCGCAAGGCGACGCTGGTTGCAGCGCTCATGACCATGGGCATTTCCACGGTCGCCATCGGTTTCCTGCCGACCTATGATTCGATCGGCGTCTGGGCAGCGCTCCTGCTCGCCCTGTGCCGTCTGGGTCAGGGCCTCGGTCTCGGCGGCGAATGGGGCGGCGCAGTGCTGCTTGCAACCGAGAATGCGCCGGAAGGCAAGCGGACCTGGTATGGCATGTTCCCGCAGCTTGGCGCTCCGGTAGGCTTCATTCTGGCTACGGGCATATTTCTCGTGCTGGCGGAGGTTCTCACAGAAGAACAGTTTTTTGCTTTCGGCTGGCGGATTCCTTTCATCGCCAGTGCTCTTCTGGTCGGCGTCGGGCTGTTCATTCGCCTGAAAATTGCCGAAACACCGGAATTTCAGAAGGCTATCGACAAGGCTGAACGTGTTGAGGTTCCGGTCGCCACCCTGTTCAAGCAGCATAAGATGAGCCTTTTCCTCGGCACCATCGGCGCGGTCGCAACCTTCGTCCTGTTCTATCTCATGACGGTATTTTCACTCGGCTGGGGTACGCGCGCGCTTGGTTACAGCCGTGAGGAATTTCTCATTCTCCAAATGATTGGCGTGGTCTTCTTCGGCCTCATGATCCCGGTGGCAGCATTGCTGTCCGACCGCTTCGGCATGCGCCCGGTCATGGTCATCGTGACCGTCCTGATCGGCCTCTATGGCTTCATCATGGCGCCTTTGTTCATGGCTGGCACGGCTGGCGTTCTCGCCTTCCTTATCATCGGGTTTGGCCTGATGGGCCTTACCTACGGCCCAATCGGTGCGGCGCTTGCCGAACCTTTCCCGACATCCGTTCGCTATACCGGCGCGTCGCTGACTTTCAACCTGGCAGGCATTCTCGGCGCTTCGGTTGCACCTTACATCGCTACCTGGCTCGCCACGCATTATAGCTTCGACTATGTCGGCTATTACATGGTTGTTGCCGCAGTCGTCTCGCTGATCGGTTTTGCATTCATTTCGTTCAAACGCGGCTAGCAACAGCCGCAGAAACAAAAATAGCCCGCGCGGATCGCTCCGCGCGGGCTATTCTTTTCGATGTAGTCTTATTCAGTATCAGCGGCTTCCAATGCGATAGCCACCGACTGTATGATCGATGCAAAGCGCACGGCAGTCTGGATAATTTCCGACGGCACATTGGCCTTGCGCAAAACATCTTCGTGAGCATCAATGCACATGCCGCAACCATTGATCGCCGACACGGCAAGCGACCAAAGCTCGAAGTCAACCTTGTCGACGCCCGGATTGCCGATCACATTCATACGCAGCTTCGCTGGCATAGTGCGGTAATCCTTGTTGGTCGCAAGATGAACGAAGCGGTAATAGACGTTATTCATGCCCATGATCGACGCAGCCGACTTTGCTGCCTGGATGACTGAAGCGTCGACCTTGGCGGCTGCTTCAGCAACAAGCGCCTTGCGCAGATCGGCATTGCGGGAGGCAATGCCGCAGGCGACGAACAGACCGTATTTCTGTTGCGGCGTCAGTGTTTCGTCGCTTGCCATGGACGAAAGATTGAGACGAACATCCTTGGCGAAATCCGGGATCTTTGATTTCAGATTATCAATGGACATGGAACCCTCTTTATCTGTCATTTTGGATATTCAATAAAAGAAAGGCGGGCCTGAACCCGCCTTTTCGTCGATAATCAGGGGCCAATCAGGCAGCCTTGAGCGTCTCGCCACCGACTTCGCGGTTGCATGGGCAGAGTTCGTCGGTCTGCAGCGCATCGAGAACGCGCAACGTGTCCTTGGGAGCACGGCCAACATTAAGGTTGGTCGCGTAAACATGCTGGATCGTGTTGTCTGGATCGACAACGAAGGTGTAGCGATATGCGACACCATCCGGCGAACGAACGCCGAGACCGTCCACCAGCGAGCCATTGGTGTCAGCAAACGACCAGATCGGCAGCTTGTCCAGATCCTTATGGTCGCGACGCCATGCGAGCTTCACGAATTCATTGTCGGTCGAACCGCCCAGAACGACCGCGTCACGGTCTTCAAAATCCGAAGCAAGGCGCGCAAATTCGGCGATTTCGGTCGGGCAAACAAAGGTGAAATCCTTCGGGTAGAAGAAGATAACCTTCCACTTGCCCGCGAAGCTTGCTTCGGTGATTTCCTCAAATGCCGAAACGCCATTCTCTTCATGATGGTTGAAACCGGGCTTTACGCCGGTGACCTTGAAGGAGGGAAGCTTGTCGCCGATACCGAGCATCTTATACCTGCCTGTAAAAATTCAATGGTTATGCGGAAATTTCTGAATTTTCAGAATTTTCCGTCCTGCGACTCGTATATAGGGCTTCTTGCCAAATCGGTCAAAGCGATTATATCGATAAATTCCATCGATTTTAACGATGGAGCAGGGTCTGAAGCTTCAATGCTCAATATCAGTGTCCGTCAACTCCACTATTTCATGGCCCTCGTCAAAGTGGGTTCCTTTTCGCGAGCGGCCGAAGTCGTGGGCGTAACCCAATCGACCTTGAGTGCGGCCATTCAGGCCCTTGAGACAGAACTTGGCGTAGCGTTGATCGACCGCTCAGGCAGACGAATGCAGCTTCTCCCTGCGGGGGAAGATTTTATGGAGCGCGCCCGTATTATCGTAGCGCTCATCGAAGAACTACCTGAACATGCCAGACAGGCAGAACGCCCACTGACGACGAGATTGCGGATGGGCGTTATCCCGTCGATAGCGCCTTTTCTCCTGCCAAAAGTTCTGCCTGCCACGTCCAGAGCTTTTCCCGAACTCCAGCTTACCATTCGTGAAGGCCTTACGCGCTCACTGCTTGAAAGTTTGCGTTCCGGATCGCTGGATGTTGCACTCGTGGCCCACCCTTACGATCTTGATGAGTTCGAGGTCGCAGAACTTGGGCGGGACCCCTTCTATCTGGCAGTACGACGCGACCATGCATTGGCCAACCGCGACCGAGTCGATGCGGAGGATTTGCAGGACCAGCCATTTCTCCTGCTGGAAACCGGGCATTGTCTTCGTGAACACGTCATGGCCGCCATCGGTTCCACACCAGCACAAGCAAGCGGCGATGTTCACGCCACATCCATAATGACATTGGTGCAATTGGTGGATTTCGGGATGGGAATTACCCTGCTGCCGGAGGTCGCCGTTAAAGCTGGAGCTACACGCGGAACGGAACTGAGCATCGTTCCTTATGATGGCAAAAACAACTACCGGTCGCTGGTTCTCGTCTGGCGCTCCAACGCCGCCCGCCGCAATGAATTTCAGCTTTTCGCAGACCACCTTCGCAGCAAATGCATGAAAACCGGCTAAAAAATTCCCCAGGCTCGGAAACGCCCCCGCCCCGTGACCTCTCTCAGACCGAGTTCTGAGATCAGTTTCAGAGCACCTTGCTGCGTGACCTGCAGTTCCTTTTCCACCATCTGGCTGGAAATAACGGGGTTGCGCAGAACCATATCCATCAGTTGCGGCAATCGCGAGTTGGATCGGCGTCCCTTGAGTTTGCGCTGCATCTGTTCACGCGCCAGAAGCAGCCGGTCATGTTCCTTCATGATCGTATCCGCAGCGTCTTCGATGCTTTCAAAGAAAGCCCGAAGACGGATCAGGCGGTCGGGCGAACGCCGTTCGTCCGGTCGTTTTGCGCGAAGACCAAGGCTGATTACCGGTAAATGGCCCGTTACGAGCCCGCTATGTCGCAGGAAGGCCGCAGTCAGCAACCGTCCAATCCAGGATGACCGCTGCACAACCTCCAGGGAAAACCACGCGTCGTGGATCAGTGCGGCGCGCATAAGTGGCGGCAAATGTCCTGTGGCCGCAACACAATCCCGCCACTCCTGCAAACGCGCGTCCTCGTCCCAGTCATCGTCATAAAGCAACGCATCGCGTGGGGCGGTCTCCGGTTTGGCCTTGTCAGGGATTACGCCTTTCAAAAGTGCATCGGTCCGCGCAAGCAAGCTGTCAATATCGTTGAACAGTGGATCAGTATCCCCGTCCATCGTCATGAACGGTTCGGCCGCCGCAGTAGGCGTGGCGTTGACCGCGCGTCCGAGCAGTTGCTGAATACCTGCTGAGCCGAGAGCCCAATCTGGAGGCCTTCCAGCAATCTGCCGACGCATCCGCAAGACCGCATGCGCAATCGTCAAGGCATGGCTTGGCATCCGGCTATCCATCAAGGCATCGTGCAAGACCAAGTCTTCCATATGCACGAGTTCACCCTCAAGCCACATCGAAGCAATCGCATCGTGCATATGCATGCGCTCAACCATACCTTCACGTATGGGCGAACGCGCAAGCCGCTCGTCGAGCCGCACCAGAGCTGCCGTAGCCCTGCTGACGGAGACGAAAAATTCTTCGAACGGCAAATCGTCGATCTTATACGCCATATCCCGCATATCGCAGCCGAATGCGGGAAAAGGCAAACAAAATTACTGCCTTATCCGAGAACTTCCGCAACTTTGACCGTGCGGCCTTCTTTGATCGAGCGAAGAGCGGCCTCAGCGAGAGCCAAAGCCTGCAGTCCATCCTCTGCTGAAGGATGGGGCGCTTTTCCGGTATCAAGCGCATCAATAAACGAGGCAATCTCCGCAGCATATGCAGCCGTATAGCGCGTCATGAAAAAATCGTGCAGCGGCGGGCGGTTATAGCCATCTCTGGAAGCTATTTCTATCGAAACCGGGCGCTGGTTTTCCGCCGAAACAGCGCCAAGCGATCCATGGACCTCAATGCGTTGGTCGTAGCCATAGGAAGCACGTCGCGAATTGGAAATAACGCACTGTCGACCCGAAGCGGTCGTCAAGATGACGCTCGCACTATCGAAATCGCCTAGCTCTCCGATTTTGGGATCGACAAGGACCGACGCCGACGCAGATACGCTCTCTATTTCCTCCCCAAGCAGAAAACGCGCCATATCGAAATCGTGGATCGTCATGTCGCGAAAAATGCCACCCGATACCTTGATATATTCGGCAGGCGGAGCAGCGGGATCGCGGCTGGTGATCGTTACCATTTCGACGTTGCCGATACGTCCGTCTTCAATGGTTTTGCGTACTGCTGCAAAATGCGGATCGAAACGGCGATTGAAACCAAGCATCACCTTACCGCCGGTTTCGCGAATGACGGCGAGGCAGGCTCGTACACGTGCAATATCAAGATCGATCGGTTTCTCACAGAAAACGGCCTTGCCGGCGCGCGAAAACCGTTCGATAAGATCGGCGTGGGTATTGGTCGGCGTGCAAATCAGCACTGCGTCGATGTCGTCGGATTTCTCGATCAGGTCGATGGTGCGAACATCCGCACCGGCAGAATCGGCGATTGCCCTCGCCGCCGCCTCGTTGGCGTCCGCAACGGCGACCAGTTGAGCCCGCTTGTCCGCGGCGATTGCGCCGGCATGAACCTTGCCAATACGGCCCGCACCAAGCAGTGCCAGACGTGTCACCATTGCCTCATCCTCCCAGGAAACGGCCATCTTCAGTCCACTGAAGATATGCTATAGAATATTTATTCTATTTTGCTAGAATGTGACATAAAGATTGTCAAGAGACCATATTGAAAGGCCAAGGATGGATTCCCCTACACCATCATCAAACAGCGTTCCTACGAATATCAAGGAATTCGAGGCGAAACTGCTGGAGGTTTCCGACCGGTTGCCAAAGAGACTGAAACAGTGTGCCGATTTTGTTGCTGCCAATCAGGATCGTATTGCTGTGTCAACCGTTGCTGAGATGGCCGAGGGCGCAGGCGTGCAGAGTTCCGCCTTCATGCGCTTCTGCCAGATCATGGGCTTCTCCGGTTTTTCGGAAATGCAGAAGCTGTTCCGGGAATCCTATGCGGGCGGCTGGCCTGATTATTCGACAAGACTGCAGCATTTGCGAGAAACAGCAACAGGCAGCGCTCCTGCCCTCCTCGCCGAATTTGCCGAGGCCGGGCGCACCTCCCTTGAAGGTTTGCTCAAAACCATTGATCCGCAAGCCCTCGAAAAGGCCGTTCAGCTTCTGGCCAGTGCGCAGACAATCCACATTGTCGGCATCCGCCGCGCATTTCCCGTCGCAAGCTATCTGGCTTACGCTCTGGAGAAAATGCAAGTACCCGCAATGCTGCACAGTGCCGTCGGCAAACTGGAAAACCTTCATGCTATCCGCGAAGGTGACGTGCTTCTGGCCATCACCTTTTCCCCATACTCGCCCGAAACTGTCGCCATGGCCGAAGCAGTCGCCGCGCGGGGTATCGATGTCGTCGGCATCACCGACACATTTGTGAGCCCCTTGAGTAAATTCGCCAAGCAGACTTTGTTGGTTTCAGAGGTGGATTTCGGAGCATTCCGCTCACTCTCCGCGACGCTCTGTCTGGCCATAGCATTGGCCGTTGCTGTGGGCACAGCACGCCAAAGCGACTGATCCCTCTCGCACACTATTCCATTTTTTGGTTGAAATAGAATAATAAATCCATTTTAATCGAAAATGGAATAACTGCATGATGGCGCATGAATCAAGCGCGGTCATGCAGCAATAAGAAAATAGCGAGGGAGGATGGCAGTGAAGCGGCTCGACTTGATCACCATTGGGCGATCTTCGGTTGACCTGTACGGCGCACAGGTTGGCGGCCTTCTGGAAGACATGGCATCCTTCAACAAGTATGTGGGCGGCTCCCCCACCAATATCGCCACCGGGACCGCGCGGCTTGGCCTCAAATCGGCTTTGATCACCCGCGTCGGCGATGAGCATATGGGGCGTTTTCTGCTGCGCGAACTGGAACGCGAAGGCGTGGACACGCGTGGCATCGTCACCGATCCCGAACGCCTGACCGCCCTCGTCATTCTCGGCATTCGCGACCAGCAGCATTTTCCGCTGATCTTCTATCGGGAAAATTGTGCCGACATGGCTTTGTGCGAGGGTGATATCGATCCGGCCTTCATCGCCGAAGCTGGCTGCGTGTTGGCTACCGGCACACACCTGTCCCATCCAAAGACGGAAGCGGCTGTTTTGAAGGCAATTCGTCTTGCCCGTGAAAATGGAAGCCGGACAGCACTCGACATAGATTATCGCCCGAATCTCTGGGGGCTTTCCGGCCATGGTGACGGTGAAAACCGCTTTATCGAATCTGCGGCCGTTACTGCGAAACTGCAATCGACGCTTCACCTGTTTGATCTCGTTGTCGGAACGGAAGAGGAGTTCCATATTGCTGGCGGCTCGACTGATACGTTGCAGGCGCTTAAAGCCGTGCGCGACGTGACGAATGCCGCGTTGGTTTGTAAACGCGGGCCCATGGGGGCTGTAGTTTTCGAAGGGCCAATTCCCGACAGCCTCGACGAAGGGCAGAGCGGCGAAGGTTTCCCGATCGATGTTTTCAACGTGCTTGGCGCAGGCGACGGGTTCATGTCCGGGCTTTTGCGAGGCTGGCTGAAGGGTGAAGACTGGCCTACGAGCCTCAAATTTGCCAATGCCTGCGGAGCTTTCGCAGTCTCGCGGCATGGATGTACGCCAGCCTATCCGAGTTGGGAAGAACTTCAGTATTTCTTCCGCACCGGCATCCGCAACAAGGCTTTACGCAAGGACGCCGCTTTGGAGCAAATCCATTGGTCTACAAACCGCAACGGTCATTGGCCGCATATGCGCGTCTTTGCGTTCGACCACCGCATCCAGCTGGAAGAAATAGCCGCCGAGGCGGGCGTTTCGCTAGAAAAGATCGGCGAGTTCAAACAGCTCTGCCTGAATGCCGCATTACGGGTGGCAAATGGCGCTGACGGCTATGGCATATTGTGTGACGGGCGACTGGGGCGAGATGCCCTGTACCGGGCCGCGGGCACAGGCTTGTGGATCGGACGGCCCACCGAATGGCCTGGTTCGCGTCCACTCAAGCTGGAACCCGAACTCGGGCCGGACTGTGGCGGACTGGTCGAGTGGCCCGTCGAGAATGTCGTAAAATTGCTATGCTTCTACCATCCGGACGACACTGCCGAGTTCAAGGCAAAACAGGAAGAAACTGTTTCACGCCTTTTCACAGCTGCTCGGCGCAACCGACTGGAATTCTTGTTGGAAATCATCCCGTCCAAAGCGGGGCCAATCGACGATAATACCACAGCGCGCGTGATCGAGCGGTTCTACGAGATCGGCGTCTATCCCGACTGGTGGAAACTCGAACCCATGAAAACCAGAGCAGCCTGGGCCAATGCCTGTGACGCTATCACGCGCAATGATGAGCACACACGCGGCATTGTTGTTTTGGGACTGGACGCGCCTGCCGAAGAACTGGAGGCCAGTCTTGCGATTGCTGCCGAATTTGACCTCGTCAAAGGATTCGCGGTGGGACGCACGATCTTCGGCGACGCTGCACGCAAATGGCTGAACGGCCTGATCAGCGACGAAGAAGCAATCGCCGACATGACCGCGCGCTACCGCAACCTTTGCAACGTCTGGGACAGCGTGCGTACATATTGAAATCGTTCTGCCGGGAGGAAGCTGGAGGAGCTATGAAAACCGTTCGATTGACCGCCGCGCAGGCATTGGTGCGCTATCTCGCAAACCAGATGACGCCGGATGGCGAGACTTTTATCGCAGGCGTTTGGGCGATTTTCGGCCACGGCAATGTGGCTGGGCTTGGTGAGGCGCTCCATGGGATTCGCGAAAAACTACCCACATGGCGCGGGCATAATGAACAGACCATGGCTCACGCAGCCATTGCCTATACCAAGCAGCTTGGCCGCAAGCGCGCTTGCGCCGTCACCTCCTCCATCGGCCCCGGCGCAACAAATATGATCACGGCAGCGGCCCTCGCCCATGTAAACCGCCTGCCAGTTCTCCTCATCCCCGGCGATGTCTTTGCCAATCGTGGGCCTGATCCCGTCTTGCAGCAGATCGAAGACTTTAACGACGGCACAATGACCGTGAATGACTGTTTTCGTCCGGTCAGCCGCTATTTCGACAGGATCACCCGGCCCGAACAACTTCTCACCGCCCTGCCTCGCGCCTTCCGCACGATGACCGATCCCGCTGATTGCGGACCGGTCACGCTTGCCTTTTGTCAGGATGTGCAGACAGAAGCCTATGACTGGCCGGAAGAGTTCTTTGAACCAAAAGTCTGGCATTGGCGCCGCCCACCGCCGGATGAAAATGAACTGCATACCGCAGCGGCGGCAATCAAGGCAGCGCTCAAGCCCGTTATCGTTGCAGGCGGTGGGGTTCATTACTCCGGTGCTCACGAGGCGTTGCGCAATTTTGCCGAAGCGCACGGCATTCCGGTGATCGAAACGCAGGCGGGTAAGTCGGCCCTGCCTTGGGATCATCCGCTCAACTTCGGCCCGGTTGGCGTGACCGGAGCGGATAGCGCCAATGCTATCGCGGCAGAAGCTGATCTCGTGATCGGCGTTGGCACCCGCTTTCAGGACTTCACCACCGGATCCTGGGCGCTGTTCAAGCATCCGGGACGCAAGCTGCTTTCACTCAATGTCCAGCCCTACGACAGCACCAAACACAATTCACTGCCATTGGTTGCCGATGCAAAGATTGGCCTCGAAGCTCTTTCAAAAGCGATCGGCAGCTACAAACGCCAGCCGGCGGATGCCGCTTTGAAAGAGAAATGGTTTGCGTCGGCAGACCGGTTTACTGCTGCCCCCAGCGATGGCAACGCGCTTGCAACCGATATGCAGGTGATCGGCGCGGTGCAGCGTCAGGCACGACAGAACACCGTCGTCATGTGCGCGGCTGGCACAATGCCCGGAGAATTGCATCAACTCTGGAAGGCCGGTCGCCCCATGTCCTATCACATGGAATACGGCTTTTCCTGCATGGGCTACGAAATCGCTGGCGGCCTTGGCATCAAGATGGCCGAACCGGATCGGGACGTCATCGTGATGGTCGGCGACGGATCTTACATGATGGCCAATTCCGAACTCGCCACCGCCGTCATGATGGGACAGAAGATTACGGTCGTTATTACCGACAATCGCGGTTTCGGCTGCATCAACCGGCTGCAAATGGCGACCGGCGGCGCTGAGTTCAACAATCTGCTCGACCATTCGAGCCATGTGAACCCATCTCACATCGATTTCGCGGCCCACGCCGGGGCCATGGGTGCAGATACGAAGAAAGTAGCTTCCATCCGCGAGCTTGAAGAAGCTTTGGCGGAAACCCGCAACAGTGTGCGCACCACCGTCATCATTATCGATACCGACCCCTATTCAACGCCAGAAACGGGTGGATGGTGGTGGGATGTCGCGGTGCCGGAAGTCTCCGAGCGCGAGCAGGTGCGCGCCGCGCGCAAAAATTATGAAGCCAAGCTCAAAGAAAGAAACTGACCGATGATCCTCTATGGCACCAATCCTATTGCCTGGTCGAACGACGATGATCGCAGCCTCGGCGCGCATATCACGCTGGATCAATGTCTCGATGAAACCGCCGAAATCGGCTTTGACGGGATCGAAAAAGGTCACAAATTTCCGCAGGAACCGTCTGCGCTCAAAGCAGTGCTCGAACCTCGTAATCTTCGTTATGTGTCGGGCTGGCATTCGCTCAACCTGCTGGTGAATTCGGTGGAAGATGAAAAGAACGCGATACAGCCAGCGCTCGATCTTCTGAAGGCAATGGGCTCGACGGTCATCATCGTTTGCGAAACCTCGAACGCCATTCACGGCGACAACGACAAGCCGCTATCCGAGCGTCCGGTGCTGGAAGAAGCGCGCTGGGAAGAATTCGGCGCGGGCGTAGAAGCACTCGCTGAATATGCCGCCCAGCAAGGAATAGCTCTTGTCTATCATCATCACATGGGAACGGTGGTGCAGAGCGAGGATGAGATTGATCTTCTGATGCATCATACGGGACCGCATACAAAGCTTCTTCTCGATACCGGTCACTGCCTGTTCGGTGGTGGCGACCCGGAACGGGTTGCGAAAAAGCATATGGATCGCGTCGGGCATATCCATGCCAAGAACGTTCGTCCGGCGATAGCCGCCGAAGTACGCGACCAAAGCCTGTCGTTTCTGGAAGGTGTCCGTCGCGGTGTCTTTACAGTTCCTGGCGATAAGGAAGGCGGCGTCGACTTCGTGCCTGTACTGAAAGTTGCCGCTGAAAGTGGCTATCAAGGTTGGCTGGTGATCGAAGCCGAGCAAGATCCAGATGTTCGTAATCCATATCAATATCAGTCACTTGGGTTGAAATCGCTGAAATCATTCGCACGCGAAGCAGGACTCGATAAAGGAGACTGAGACATGGCCAATCTGTTGCGCAAGCCCAACGGCGCGCATGGCAAGGTTCACGACATTACCCCGGAAAGCGCCGAATGGGGCTATGTCGGGTTCGGACTTTATCGCCTGAAGGCTGGTGAAAGCGCTTCGGAAAAGACAGGCTCGACCGAGGTAATCCTCGTTCTTGTGGAAGGCAAGGCGAAGATTTCGGCTTCCGGCGAGGATTTCGGTGAGATGGGCGAACGCATGAATGTGTTCGATAAACTGCCGCCACACTGCCTCTATGTGCCTGCTGAAAGCGACTGGCATGCGACCGCCACAACAGATTGTGTCCTGGCCGTATGTACCGCGCCAGGTAAGCCGGGCCGCAAGGCACAGAAGCTTGGACCGACAGGCCTGTCGCTGGAACAACGCGGAACAGGCGCTAACAGCCGTTTCATCCATAATATAGCAATGGAAGGCCGCGATGTTGCCGACAGCCTTCTTGTTACCGAGGTCTTCACCCCGCAGGGTAACTGGTCATCCTATCCGCCCCACAGACATGACGAAGACAATTTTCCGGATATGACCTATCTGGAAGAGACCTATTATCACCGCCTCAATCCGGCCCAAGGTTTTGGCTTCCAGCGTGTTTTCACTGAGGACGGAAGCCTTGATGAAACAATGGCGGTCGCGGATGGAGATGTCGTTCTTGTGCCAAAAGGCCATCATCCATGTGGCGCTCCCTATGGCTATGAGATGTATTATCTCAACGTGATGGCCGGTCCGTTGCGCAAATGGCGGTTCAAGAACCACCCCGATCACGACTGGATCTTCAAACGCGACAATCCCTGACCCAGCCTGACCTGAGTTTGGAGCAACTTGTCGGCAGGTCTGTAGAGGGCTTGCCGATTTTACTGGGGGAGAACCAATTGAGCGAGCGTGTGCGCTTTCAGCTTTCGTCTGCGGTTTTTATCATTCTGACACGTGGACGAGAAATCTGCATGTTGCGGCGAAAAACAACTGGTTGGATGGACGGTTCGTTCAGCATTCCAGCCGGAGGACTGGAGGCAGGCGAAACAATACGCTTAGCAGCGGCACGCGAAGCGTACGAAGAGATCGGCATAACTATAGCGCCAGAAACCCTGCAACCCGTCCATACACTACATAGCTTGACTGCTGGCAACCAGTGGCTCGGCCATTTCTTCCGTGCTGAAGAATGGATCGGCACACCTACCCTATGCGAACCTGACAAGCATGCCGACCTGGAATGGAGAACTCTGGACAATCTGCCAGAGACTACCATTCCGTACGTTCGGCAAGCACTCCTCTGCTCCGCCCGAGGCGAACTCTATTCAGAATATGGATGGGAGTAAAATTCCGAAGAGATCGCCTCCTATAGACGGGCCACTTTCTTGAGATCATCGATCGCACCAGGCGCTGCCACGAAAACCTTGTTACCCTTGGTGAGTTTTTCTCCGTCGACAGGAAAAGGATGCGCATAACCGCCCGCCTCGCGCACGAGACAAAAGCCCGCCATGCAATCCCAGGCATGCATATAAGGCTCATAATATCCGACGAGCCTGCCCGCTGCGACGTAAGCAATCATCAACGCACCGGAACCATTGCGGATAAAGGTTCCGCCCGCCTCAAGCAGGTCTTCCACGATTTTTGCCACGACTTGCGGCGTAACATAGTTGTTGGCACCGATACCTGTCACCGAATTGCGGATCGTGCGGCTCGGATCGAGAACCAGCTTCTTTCCATCAAGTGTAGCGCCCAGACCTTTGGCTGAAGCGTAGAGCTCGTCAAAACACGGGGCCTGGATTACGCCGATGACGGGCTCCCCTTCTTTCAGAACGGCAATTGAAACGCACCAATTCGGCATGCCGTTGACGAAAGGACTGGTGCCATCAATGGGATCAACGACCCAGGTGTAACCTGACGTGCCTTCGTTCAACCCGTATTCCTCTCCCAGAAAACCGTCTTGAGGAAACGTTTCCGACACGCGAGCGCGGATAAGCTGCTCGACGTCCCTGTCGGCAATCGATACCACATCCTGCGGATCGCGCTTGGTTTCGATAACCAGCGTTTCACGCTGATTAAAATAGTCGAGCGCTTTGGCGCCCGCCTCGCGCGCGATTTTTTCGGCCAGCGCCAGCCGCGCTTCCAGTTCCTGTCGGGGATGAGAAGTCATGATGATTTTCCGGTAAGAGTTGGTAACGGCACGACGCTTCTGCGCCTAATGATTGATTAAGGCAAGGCCGCGGGTTTTGAACTCAATGGAGACGTCGGTTTGTGGTGGCAGCGCCTCTTCGACCGCCGGATCGACAATGAAAAGCTTGCCGTGTTCGGTCTCGATTTCATACTCGATATGATCTCCGAGATAGGCTGAATGTGCAACACGTCCGGGGAAACCGCCATTGGTTTTTGGTTGCAGCGTCACAGCGTTAGGACGAATTGCAAGCTGTGCCGGTCCGGGTCTGGCATTGCGTGCGGCAATCCGGTGGGTCAGACCGCCGACACGAATAACGGCCTTGGCGCCGTCCGCCGTCATCACCTCACATGGAACGACATTCGCTTCTCCCATGAAATCCGCGATAAAAGCTGATGCCGGTGCCTCATAGAGATCACGGGGACTTCCCTTCTGTGCGATATTGCCCTCCTTCATGACGATGATTGTGTCGGAGACGGCCAGCGCCTCGTCCTGATCATGCGTCACATAGACGGCCGTAAAACCGAGCCGTTGCTGCAACTCGCGAATTTCAGTACGCACCCGACGACGCAAGCGAGCGTCGAGATTAGAGAGTGGCTCATCCAGAAGCAGAACCTGCGGTTCTAGTACGAGAGCGCGGGCCACCGCGACGCGCTGCTGCTGGCCGCCCGACAATTCCGCCGGCAGGCGGTGCCCCATTCCTGCAAGACCAACGAGCTTCAGCCCTTCTTCTGCACGTTCGCGCGCTTCGGTCTTCTTCAAGCCAGAGGATTCCAGCCCATAGGCCACGTTGTCCAGCGAACTCATATGCGGAAAGAGCGCGTAGGACTGGAAGACCATAGACACATCACGCTCATTGGCCGGCAGATTGGTCACATCCTTGCCGCCAATCAGGATACGGCCAGACGTAGGATGTTCGAGCCCGGCCAGCAACCGCAAGGTTGTCGTCTTGCCGCAACCGGATGGCCCAAGGAGCGTCACCAGCGTTCCCGGCTCGACGGTCAGTGACAGATCAGGCAAGGCGGTGAAATTACCGAATTTCTTGGTGACATTCTCAAATGTAACGGAGCCGGGACGGATCGCAGTCATGCGGTTTTCTCCTGACGAACAGTTTTAATGGGTGTGGCAGCAGCGACACGGTTTTCGCGCCTGAGCTTGCGTTCACCCACGAGAAGCTGGAAGCCTGTAATGACGACGATCATCACGACAATCAGCATCGATGAATAGGCGATAGCCACGCCGAACTCACCGTTTTCGACCAGACCGACGATATAGGACGTCGCCATGTTGTACTGCGCCGACACAAGGAAAATCACCGCGCTGATGGACGTGATGGCGCGCACAAAAGAATAAACCAGCGCTGCCGTGATCGCCGGACGCAGCAACGGAAGAATGACCTTGCGGATTGTG
This sequence comes from Hyphomicrobiales bacterium, assembly GCA_900473915.1. Taxonomy (GTDB): domain Bacteria; phylum Pseudomonadota; class Alphaproteobacteria; order Rhizobiales; family Rhizobiaceae; genus Brucella. Next base: position 197,797 of record UCNG01000011.1, read on the forward strand.
CGGAAACTGTTCGCCCGCAACGTCAGGGAAGCTTCATCAAGGCTTTTGTCGAGCTGGCTCATGGCTGCAATCCCGCCCCGCACGCCCACCGGCATGTTGCGAAACACAAAACATGCAATCAGGACCAGCGCCGTGCCTGTCATTTCAAGCGGTGGCAGGTTGAACGCCATGATATAGCTGACACCGATGACCGTTCCTGGAATGGCGAAGCTCAACATCAGGGCAAATTCGAAGACATTACGCCCGACGAAACGCTGGCGAACAATCAGATAAGCTGTCAGCAAACCCACCGCCGCAGTCAGCGGCGCTGAGAGCAGCGAAATTTCCATGGTTGTCCAGAACGAGTTCCATGCCACGCCGGTCCATGCGATACCGTTTTCGGTCCAGTTGACGGAGAATGCACGCGCGTAATGCTCAACCGTCAGTGTATTGTCTAGCCCCCACTGCCGTACGAAACCGCCAATAAGGATCATCGCATAAACAACGATAGTGAAAATCATCCACGGGATGACAAGGGCATAAACGCCGATCTTCAACCCTTTTGGCAGCCCGGCATGCATGCCAGAATCGCCCTTGCCGGTCACCGTCGCAAAATTCTTGCCCGAGAGCCATACGCGCTGGATAAGAAATGCAGTCAGTGTGAAACAGAGCAGCACGATAGCGAGAACCGCCGCACGGGAAGGATCGTTCTGTGCGCCCACCACGGCAAAGAATATTTCAGTCGAAAGCACACCATTGCTGCCTCCGAGCACCATCGGATTGCCGAAATCCGCCATGCTTTCAATGAAAGCGATGAGAAATGCGTTGGCAAGGCCTGGCGCCATCAGTGGCAGAGAAACCCTGCGAAAAGTCCGCCAGCGATCGGCGCGCAAAGTCTGCGATGCCTCTTCCATCGAGGGTGACACGCCTTCCACAACGCCGATAAGCACGAGGAACGAAATCGGTGTGAAAGACAGAACCTGTGCAATCCATATGCCCGTCAGCCCATAGAGCCACCGTCCCGGTTCTACGCCGAATATATTGGAAATCTGTTCCGTCACCACACCTGCGCGACCAAAAAGCAAAGTCAATGCAAGGCCGACAACGAAAGGCGGTGTGATAATCGGCAATATGGTAAGAAGTCGGAGGCCTTTCTTGAAAGGGCAACCTGTGCGGGTTGCGACAAGGGCAAAGGCAAGCCCCAACACAGTCGACCCCGTCGCGGTCATCAGCGCCAGCCACAATGTGCGCCACGCAACGCCACATCGTCCTTCACCCACAACACAGGCTAGGCTCCAGATCGAAGAATCCTGGATATTACCTATGAAACCATCTGGCTTGAACGAACCGTCGAAATCCTGCACCGACCCGACAAACATGCTGAAAACAGGATAGAAGACAAATACAGCCACCAGTGCGATAAGCAGAGTAATGGACGAGACAACAAAAGCGTCTCCTTTCATCACGCCGCGTTCCGCGACACCAAACGCAAAAATGAGTAGGAAACAAAGGCCCGTCAGTATCGCCCCTGCCCCAAAGGCTGGCTGACCATCGGCAAGTGCGCCAAACAGTTTCTCGCTGATCGTCCAGTTCCAGCCCAAGAATCCGATGGCCAATCCTTGCAGGCTCAAAAAAAGCAAACCGAGAAGGCTCGCGCAGATCATGGCCCCACTGCGACGTTCAACCGGGAGCAGAAAGCGGGAAGCAGCACAGACTAACATGAATACAGCGACAGCCCCCAGCCACGGGCGTCCGAAAAAGAATATCTGCCACAGGCCGGGTGCAGTTGCCCCATCGCCGAACATTCCGTCCAGCCAGCCGAAACTCAGAAAACCGTCCTCCACGCGATACCACGGCAACAAGACAAATGCCGCAAGCGCAAGTGCCAGAACGATATCCAGTCTGCGATTATGCTGTTTCATGGATGTCCGCGTCCCTCCAGATCGGGGATTTCCAAGGAATGGCTACAGGCTCCGGCTTATTTTAGGAGTAGCGCTACCCTGCTCCGCCATTCGGAACAGGTGCGACGCATAACAGGAGCGGCGCACCCGGATTTCTGGCCGTTGAAAGATCAGTTGGCGTGCGCGCCGATCTCCTTGTCCCAGCGCTCAAGCAATTCCTTGCGCTTGGCCGGTTCGCCATAGGTCTTGAAGTCATAATCGATCAGCTTGATATCTTCGAAGCGCGGGGATTCCTTTGGAACCTCGGCCGATTTGTTCGACGGCAACTGGAAGGACTTCGCATCCTTCATATGCGACTGCACTTCTGCTGTCAGCGCCCAGTCGTACCACTTCTTGGCATTTTCGAGATTCTTGGCGCCCTTGACGATCGACATGGAGCCGATCTCGTAACCCGTGCCTTCACATGGAGCAACCGACTTGACCGGGAAGCCTTCCGCCGTCATCGACACCGCATCATGCATAAAGACGATCCCGATCCCGGTTTCGCCGCGCGCGGCGGATTTGACCGGAGCCGAGCCGGATTTGGTGTATTGCGATACATTCTCGTTGAGCTTCTTCAGATATTCATAGGCCTTATCTTCGCCCATGATCTGCACGAGCGTAGCCAGCGCCGTGTAGGCCGTGCCCGAAGAGTTCGGGTTGGCCATCTGGATTTCGCCCTTATAGGAAGGGTCCAGAAGATCGGCCCAGCATTTCGGCTCTTTCAGGTTTTTCTTGGCCAGAATTTCAGTATTGTAACCCCAACCAAGCGCACCGGCATAAACACCAACCGTGCGGAATCCGGAGCTTTCGGCCTGCTTCTTGGCCCAATCATTCAACTGGTCGAGCATGGGCGATTTATATTCGAGCGTAAGTCCCTCAGCCGCAGCCTGTAGATGTGGATCGCCGGTGCCAGCCCACCAGATATCCGTCTTTGGATTACGCGCTTCGGCCCTTACCTTGGCATAAGTTTCGCCAGAAGAAAGCCGCACCATGTTGACCTTGATGCCGGTATCCTTCTCGAACATGTTCTTCATCTGCTCGCAGATAACCACATCCGCAGAACAAATGAGATTGAGATTGCCTGCGGCCTGCGCAGAAAAAGCAAATGAAGATACGCCAGCGGACAGCGCCGCAACCAGAAATGCCGAACGCATTGTTTTCCTCCCTTTATACGGCGCCTCCACGCCGACGCTTTTGCAAGCGTGTGCACAGTCTTTGCCTTTTATGAAAGCCTGTCAATGCCTTTGTAAATTTTATTCTGAAATTATAAAAAATAATTCAATCATTCTGTTTTGAACCGTCATTTGCACAGCCATGCAAATTTTTACAGGCAAAAGAAAAAGGCGACCGAAGCCGCCTTTCTGCTCTTTCCGATGCCTATGCGATCAGCCAATTGCCATCAGGCTGGCATTTCCGCCGGCAGCGGTCGTATTGATAGAAGTTGAAACTTCTTCCAGAAGCCAATTAAGGCAATAGGTGTCCGGGTTGTTTGCCAGTTCTTCCGAGGAAGCCGCTTGCGTCAGAACCAATGGCCCCGGAAGCGTCGCGATCTTCTTGTTGATCTCCACGATGCGTTCAGAGTCGCCTTCAACAAGCGCACCGGCAAATGGTGCATCGGATTCCCAGTTATTGGTCCAGATCGTGCGCGCTGCCACAGAAGCCGGAATATCTTTCAGAACATTCCGCAAGCCCGAAGTCTCGTCAATATAGGCGGTATTGCCCGTAGCGAGTGCCGCCGTCATCTGGCGATAAAGTCCTGTTTCCGTCTGCGGAACCAGCAGGATATTTCCGCGTGGATGCAACGCATAAAGATTGCGCTCACCGACCGGCCCCGGCAGTTCAAGATCAAGACCGAGAGCCGAAGCGCCACCGGTGTCGCGTGCAGCTTGAGCAAGATCGTTCATGCCACGCTGACCAAGCCATTTGGCAAAATCCTTGAGCGCCGGATCGGTGTGAACCGAACTATGACGCGGCGGGATCGGCGCCGTTTCCACGAGGCGTCCGAGATAGAGCGGGCCACCCGCCTTCGGGCCGGTGCCAGACAGGCCGCGCCCGCCGAAAGGCTGCACGCCGACAATCGCGCCAATGACATTCCGGTTGATATAGATGTTCCCGACACGGATACGATCCGCGACATTTGCGATGGTTTCGTCAAGGCGGGTATGCAGACCAAAAGTAAGCCCGTAACCAGTTGCGTTGATGTCGTCGATCAGACGCTCCATGTCATCGCGCTTGTAACGCACGACATGCAAAACCGGACCAAAGACTTCCCGCTTCAGATCGCGAAGCGAGTTGATCTCGATGATGGTCGGCGCGACGAAAGTGCCCTTCTCGGTTTCGGATCCAAGCGGAAGCTGTTCCACCTTGCGGCCAAGGTCGCGCATGCCCTGAACATGTTTTTCGATGATGTTTTTGGCTTCATCAGTAATAACCGGGCCAATATCGACCTTCAGCCTGTCGGTGCGACCGATGGAGAGTTCCTTCAATGCGCCTTTGAGCATGGTGAGGATGCGGTCAGCCACGTCTTCCTGCAGGCAGAGAACGCGCAGCGCCGAACAACGCTGACCAGCGCTGTCGAATGCGGATGCAATCACATCGAAGACAACCTGCTCCGCCAAGGCGGATGAATCCACGATCATGGCGTTCTGACCGCCGGTTTCGGCAATCAGCGGGATCGGCTTGCCATTTGGCAGCAGGCGCGATGCCAGCTGCGCCTGAATGAGACGCGCCACTTCCGTCGAACCCGTGAACATCACACCGCATGTTTCTTCGGCGGCAACCAGTGCTGCCCCGATACGGCCATCACCCGGCAGAAGCTGGAGCGCATCAGCCGGAATGCCAGCCTCATGCAAGATGCGGACGCCCTGTGCTGCAATCAGCGGAGTTTCTTCGGCGGGCTTCGCCAGAACCGGATTGCCCGCGACGAGAGCGGCAGCAATCTGGCCAGTGAAGATCGCCAGCGGGAAATTCCATGGGCTGATGCAGACAATTGGCCCCAGCGCCTTATGGGCAACGCCCAAGGTGCGGCGGGCCTGTTCGGCATAATAGCGCAGGAAATCGATGGCTTCGCGCACTTCGGCAATCGCGTTTGGCATGGATTTGCCGGCTTCGCGCATGATGAGACCAAGCAGAACTGGCATATCACGCTGCATAATGTCGGCTGCGCGTTCAAGACAGGCCGCACGTTCAGCAGGCGCTACCGCCGACCAGCTTGCCGTTGCCTTCTTTGCCGACTTCATGGCTTTGGCTACGTCTGCTTCGGCGATCTCAGTCACCGTGCCGACAATATCGTTACGATCACCCGGATTGAGAACAGGACGGCTGGTTCCCTTCACCTTGGCGCCAGCAACTTGCGGCTCCGACGTCCATGCACGATTGGTGCTGTCTTCCAGAGTTTTGCTCAGTTCCGCCAGCGTTGTCTCGTTTGACAGGTCGAAACCATCGGAATTCCTACGAACGTCATAGAGATTTTCCGGCAGGGCAATCTGGTCGTGGCGTGCGCCGATAACAGCCATAGAGCGAACGACCTCAACCGGATCGGCGATCAGCTCATTGACGGAAACACTTGCATCACCGATGCGGTTGACGAAGGAGGAGTTCGCACCGTTTTCGAGAAGGCGGCGAACCAGATAGGCCAGCAGCGTCTCGTGTGTGCCGACTGGCGCGTAAATGCGAGCCGGGCGACCAAGCTTATCGGCGCCGACAACTTCATCATAAAGCGGCTCACCCATGCCATGCAGGCACTGGAACTCGAACTTGCCGGTTTTGAAATCCGGGCCAGCCAGATGATAGATGGTGGCCAAGGTCTGCGCATTGTGGGTTGCAAACTGCGGGAAAACGGCATCGGTCGCGGCAAGGAGCTTGCGGGCACAGGCGATGTAGGAAACATCGGTATGCACCTTGCGGGTATAAACCGGGAAATCTTCGAGCCCATCCACCTGAGCACGTTTGATCTCGGCGTCCCAATAAGCGCCCTTGACCAGACGAACCATGACGCGCCGCTTGTTCTGTCGCGCCAGATCGATGATGAAATCGAGCACGAACGGGCAACGCTTGCCATAGGCCTGCACCACGAAACCGATGCCTTCCCAATCTGCCAGTTCCGGGTCTTCGATCAGGCTCTGCAACAGGTCAAGCGACAGCTCCAGACGGTCAGCTTCTTCGGCATCGATATTAAGGCCGATATTATAGGACTTGGCGATGGCAGCGAGTGCCTTCACCTTGGGCAGAAGTTCGCCCATCACGCGCTCGCTCTGGGAGCGGACATAACGCGGGTGCAGAGCGGACAGCTTGATGGAAATGCCGGGGCCGTCATAAATGCCGCGCCCAGCCGATGCACGGCCTATGGCGTGGATTGCGGTCTCGTAATCCTTGTAATAGCGCTCGGCGTCGGCGGCAGTCGTCGCGGCCTCACCAAGCATGTCGTAGGAATAGCGGAAGCCGCGTTCTTCCAACGGCTTAGCGCGTTTCAATGCTTCTTCGATGGTTTCGCCGGTGACGAACTGTTCGCCCATCATGCGCATGGCCATGTCCACGCCGCGACGAATGACTGGTTCACCGCAACGGGCGATAAGGCGAGTGAGAGCTGCCGATAGACCACGATCATTGACCGTATTCGTCAGCTTGCCGGTGACGACAAGGCCCCAGGTCGCAGCATTGACGAAAAGCGAACGCCCTCCGCCGATGTGAGACTTCCAGTCGCCATTCGAAATCTTGTCGCGGATCAGCGCGTCGCGCGTCGCCATGTCGGGAATGCGCAGCAGAGCTTCGGCAAGGCACATCAGCGCCACGCCTTCCTGGCTCGACAGCGAATATTCATGCACCAGACCTTCGACGCCGGTGCCCTTGTGCTTGGCGCGCAGCGCTTCGATCAGCTTGCGGGCGGTAGCGCGGATTTGCTTGACTGTTTCTTCCGGCAAGGTTGCCTGTGCGACCAATGCGGAAACGCATTCGGATTCGGGCCGACGATAAGCGGCGGTAATCGCCTGCCTTAGCGCGTTTTGCTCGCGGATCGGCGGCGCAAAATTCTGGAAAACCGGATTGGTGGGAGCGGGTATGGTGTCGGTCATGATGCTATGCTCGCAAATGAAAACAGCCCAGAGCGTCTGTGCACAGTTTAGCTCTGCTTTATGTGGGCGCACACTATCATTTGTGCAAATTGCGTTCTGCCTTCATTTGCTCCATATAAAGGAAAAACGATCTTATTACAGACCTATCAGAAGGCTAAAAGAATGCGAAAAATAGACTCTGTGGACGATCTGGATCAGTTCGATCGCCGTATTCTGGAGGTCTTGAGTGAAGATGGGCGCATTCCAGTCACGGAACTCTCAAAAAAAGTCGGACTCTCCAAGACACCGTGCCAGGCCAGACTGAAAAGATTGGTCGATGAAGGCTATATTGTCGGCTTCCGTGCGGCCATTGACCCGGAAAAGCTCGGCCTCGATCATATCGCCTTTACGACGGTCAAGCTGTCGGACACACGCGAGGCGGCGCTTGAAGCATTCAATGTGGCGGTGCGCAAAATACGTGAAGTCGAGGAGTGCCACATGATCGCAAGCTCTTTCGACTATCTCCTGAAAGTGCGAACATCCAACATCCGGCGTTACCGCGAGGTGCTGGGCGAAAAGATTTCGAGCCTGCCCAATGTAGCAAGCACATCGACTTTCGTGGTGATGGAATCCGTGAAGGATAACCGCCCGGTCAGGGTTTATCCAGGCGCGTTATGATCGCTCTTATATTGGCTCGTCGGCATGCTAGAGCAGTTCCTGTTTTAACGGAATCGTCGGAACCGCTCTATCCATTTGTTTTTTACGCAGTGATTCAGAAGTAAAAATGGCGAGTCACCCCGCCATTTTATTTTATCTATTTAGTTCAAGCCGAGTGTACCGCGCAGAGTGGATAAATCCTCTGCCAGCGTAGTTACAGGACCGGCCAGCGCCTTGCGATCGTCGTCGGAAAGCTTGTCATAGGACTCGTAACCGTCGCCCTTCTTGTACTTGGCGAGAATATCGTCAACCGTTTTGAAGTTGGCTTCCACCTTCGTCACGAGGTCCGGGTTTTCCTTTTGCAGCAGAGGTTTGAACAGCTCAACGATCTTCTGCGCGCCATCCACATTGGCCTTGAAATCCCAAAGGTCCGTATGGCTGTAACGATCTTCCTCACCGGAAATTTTGGTGGCGGCTACTTCTTCCAGCAGGGCAGCAGCGCCGCCGACTACCTTTTCCGGCGGAACGGTAAGGTCTTTTACGCGCTTTTGGAGTTCCAGCACGTCTGCGTAGAGCTTGTCGGCGACCGGAGCGAGCCCTTCGCTTGAATTCTGCGCAAACAAGCCATACTCGATGCGATGAAATCCGGTGAAATCTTCCGACTTCTCGCCATTTTCATGGTCGTCAGCGCGGCTATCGATCGAAGCGTCGAGATCAGCGAAGAGTTCGGCGATTGGTTCGATTTTTTCGTAGGAGACACGAGTGGAGGGATAGAGCTCCTTGGCCTTTTCCAGATCGCCTGCCTTGACCGCATCCGTGAAAGCCTTGGTGTCTTTTACCAGGATATCAAGGTTTTCCTGCACGTAAATCTTATAGTCAGCGATCGGCTGAACAAGATCCAGCGGAGATACTTCGGCCTTGGCTGCGCCGAAGCTGAGCGAAACTGCGACGGCGCAAGCCGATGCAAGCAATGGCAGACGATACTTCATATTTAGCCTCTCCATGTCGGCGAATTCCGAGGAATACGCGTTAATAAAATTTGGTCGCGATCTCACCCGCGGGCATTTTGCGGACCGCTGGCCTCCAAAAGTGTGCGCGCGTAGTAGTCCTTGTGATCTTGAACACCCGGCAGCGCGAAGAAATACCCGCCCCCAATGGGTTTCAGATATTCTTCCAGAGGCTCACCGTTGAGCCGGTTCTGAACCGTGATGAAGCCCTTTTCCAGATCGGCCTGATAGGCGATGAAGAGGAGGCCCATATCAAGTTGGCCCGATTTACTGACGCCGTTGGAATAGTTGAACGGACGACGCAGAATGAGGTGCTGATCAGCATTTGCATCGCGCGGATTTGCCAGACGAATATGCGAGTCAAGCGGCGTGACCTTGCCGTCGGCATCTTTCGCGTAATCGGGAACGTCGGTCTCAGTTTTTCCGTCGAATGGCGCTCCGCTATCCTTGCGGCGCCCGAAAATCGCTTCCTGCTCCTGCAGCGGGGTGCGGTCCCAGCGCTCCACGAAATTGCGAATGATACGCACGGCCATATAGCTGCCATTGGTCGCCCAATCCGGCTCTGCATTTTGCTTCCCCACCCAGACAATACGGTTCATCAACGCTTCATCGGAGGAATCCGGGTTGGCGGAGCCATCGCGAAAGCCGAGGAAATTCCGGGCGCTTTCTTTTGCTTTGGGTGAATGCGGAGGCTGTACCGGAACGCTTCCTTCCTGTTTCCAGCGCACCATCAGAAGATCAGGCATGTTCTTCATGATGTCCCGCAATGCATGGATATTCGTATCCGGCGTATTCGAGCAGAACTGAATTACAAGGTCCCCATGGCAGATGTCCTTTTGCAAGGCATCGTTGGGAAAACCTGTCATGCGCTGTAGAAGTTTCGGCTTCAACGGCTTCAAGCCAAAACGATCATCGAATAATGACGAGCCGAGCGCAACCGTGACAGTGAGATTATCAGGCGTGACGACCGGGCCGAGAATACCGGAATCCGATGGCGGAAATTTCGCATCCAGCACCGGCGGCCTTCCGCCCTTCATCAAGAATTCCGCGCGCTCGGTGAGCAGCTTGAACATGCGCTCAAGTTCAGCGCGGTCGCGCGCCAGCACATCGAAAGAAGCAACGAGACCCGCCGCAGGGCGTGGCGTCACGATGCCCGGCTGATGCTGCCCGTAAAAAGGCTGGCTTTCGTGCAGCTTTTCGCTTTCCGGCGCATTGGTTACATTGTCGGAGGAAAGCGCTTGTGCCGACTGTGGAGCAAGCACGCCTGCTACACCAGTTGCTCCGACACCGAGCAGCAATGCGCGGCGTGAAGGTGAAACAGGATTATCTGTTTTCAAAAATTTCTTGGTCACTAATTCACTCCCAATTGATCGCGGAGTTTAGAGAATTGGGCGGCGAGCGAAGCGGCGCCCTCCTTGATCTTCGCCTTTTCATCAGACGAGAGATTGTCGTAGGCCTTGAAACCATTGCCTTCGGCATTGGCGCTCAAAAGAGCTTTCACCGCAGCCAGTTCCTTGTCGATGCCTTCAAAAGCCTTCGTATCGACCTTGTCCACAATAGGACGCAACACATTTGCCGTCTTGGCCGCGCCTTCAACGAGCCCGGCGAAAGCGTACAGATCAGTGTGGGCATAACGGTCTTCGCCGGTATCGCCCGCCGTCGAGGCGAAACGATTAAGCGCCGATGCGGTGCCAGCCAGCATGCGATCCGGCGAAATACGCAGAGCGCGAATACGCTCCTTCAACGCGCCGGCATCCTGAGCCAGCTTGTCCGCAACCGGGGCCAGATCATCTGCCGATTTCTGCTCGAACAGCCCGTATTCGATACGATGCAGGCCACCGAAAGCAGCGTCCTGCTCCCGCTTTTCGAAATAATCCGCGCGCGCATTGATAGCGGTATCGAGATCAGAAAAGGCCTCCGAAACAGGGGCAATACGTCCATAGGCCTCTCGTGCAGGGCCATAGGCAGATTGTGCTGCATCAAGATTTCCGCTCGCTATTGCTGCGGAAAGTGCCGAAACCGCCTTCTGGAATTCAGCCACTTCGGTTGCGAGATAGATCTGATATTCAGCCAGCGCCCCGATGAAAGCAGTAAGCGGAAGCTTGCCCTTCTCCGCTTCGCTGGCGGCGGTCGCAGTTACGGTCAACTTGCCCCGAGGATTGGACAGAAGCCCACAGGTAATCTGGTATTCGCCCGGTGCCAGCTTCGCGGTGATTGTCTGTTTGAAGCCCGGTGCGATGTTTTCACGTTCTTCAAGAACCATCACTCCGTCAAGAATTTCCCATTCCACGGTGCGATCCGACTTGTTTACGATTTCGAACACCGAACGCCCGGCAGGAACGGTCAGCTCATTCGGCTCGCAGCTTTTTGCATTGATTGCGACTTGTACCTTGCCATCCACTTCTGCATGGCGGGCCTTGTCCGACACGCGAGATGCATAAAAGAACGCAGCGCCCGCAGCAAAAAGCAGCAGTACGGCGAGAGCCAGCCCGATGCGGACCAGGTTACGTGACATGGGTTCAGCAGACTTCGAATTCGTCATGAAAATCTCTTTTATTGTGCGCTTGGTCTGGCCTGATTGGCTGTGGCCGGGACACTTGTTGGCATCAGGAACAGAATGAGCGCCGGAACGAGAAACGCCACATAAGCAACGACTTCACTGACGGTCGGCGTTGCGATGTAACCAAAAATGCCCGCCAGAACCGAGCCAAGCGTGCTGTCGAGCGGGAGAATGTCGCTCGCATCGAAAACGACTGCCTGGAAGTGGTTCCAAATACCTGCCTCATGCAGCGCCATAACAGAATTGGCGAGAATGCCCGCCGCGATGATCAGGATAAAGACACCGGTCCAGCGAAAGAAGCGACGGAGGTTCAGTTTCAAACCGCCTTTAAAAATGCCGTAGCCAACCGCCGCCGCGAGCAACACGCCGAGAAGCGCGCCCATCGGCGCAGCCGGTCCCTCGCTCTGCTGAAAGGCAGCCAGCAGAAAGAAAACGGATTCGAGCCCCTCGCGGGCCACCGCGAAGAAAACCATTAGAATAAGACCGAGACCTTTATGCGTCGGGGTCTGAAAAGCCGCATCGATGGAGTAGTGCAGCTCCGCCTTGATCGATCGTGCCGCCTTGCGCATCCAGAAAACCATTGAGGTCAGCACAAAGACGGCAATCAGGCCAATAATGGCCTCAAACATCTCCTGCGCTTTCTGCGGGAATTCCGCACTCAAAAGCTGCAGAATTGCGCCAACCGTCAGCGACATGGCCAGAGCAAGCAGAATGCCGATCCAGACGACAGGCATCCAGGCACTACGGCCTGTCTGATGAAGATAGCTGGCGATAATGCCGACAATCAGCGCAGCTTCCACGCCTTCGCGGAACATGATGAGAAAAGGTACAAGCATTCCGACTATCCAAAAGACAGAGAAATCGGCCTGCCCCTTGGTCGCTTCTCTTTAACCCCGGCGTGAAGCCTTCGTCATTTGGTCATCTTTTATATCCACCCCGTCAGCGCCGCAAGTTAAATGAAGTTGACCAAAGCAGGAATGTTTTAGAATTATTCTAACCAATTCAGCAGTTTATAAGTGTGCTGCTACTTACCCCCCATGGAAACGATCATATAAATTATTGAAATCGCGACAAAGTATGAACTTCCAACGCGCCCGTGCGTTGCTGGCAGCGCATCGCCGCGAGCTTTGCGAACCAATCAAATTAGAGAACGCCGCAATCCTCCACAGCGAGTCGCAAGCACCTGCATTATAACGAAAGATTGTTTCGATCTGGAGTACGCTCGGCCCGTCCGAGTAGTACAAACATTGACCAATAAACTGCAAAACACGCCCACATTTCAAAAAGTTTCAGAATTTTCCGAAATGGTCAAAAATTTCGTGTTTCAGGGGTTGAAGATTGGAGCAAGGTGATACATATCACAGTCACTTACCGCTGTGCCTCCTCCCATTGCGCGCGGTAAGTGTTCCCCTCTGGAGGTTTGCCCAAGTGGCACCTTCATAACTTAGCCGGACTTCCTAGTCCGGCTCTTTTTTTGCCTAAAATTCAGTTGGATGGACTGGCTCCGGTTTAACGTGGAACCGTCGGAACCGCTCTAACCTTTTGTTTTTANNCCGCTTCGCACTTTTGCTGAAAATGCTCCAACATTCTTCGCAAAAGAAAAGGCGCCGCGTTTCCGCGGCGCCCTGATTTCAAAACAATCCAACACGATCAACCGTAGGCTGCGACCGGCGGGCAGGAGCAGATCAGGTTCCGATCGCCACCGACATTATCCACACGGCTGACTGGCGGCCAATATTTTGCCGTCGCATCGAAATCGCCATTGATCGCGCTCGCCGGGAATACTGCCTCCTCACGCGTATAAGGATGCGTCCATTCCGTTGCCAGCGTATCGCCTGCCGTATGCGGTGCATTGGCAAGCGGATTATCGTCCGCAGGCCAGACACCATCGGCAACCTTTTTCGCCTCGGCTGCAATTGCAATCATCGCATCGCAAAGACGGTCGATTTCCGACTTCGGTTCAGACTCCGTCGGCTCGATCATCAGCGTACCCGCAACCGGCCAGGACATGGTCGGCGCATGGAATCCATAGTCGATAAGGCGCTTGGCCACGTCTTCCACGGTGATGCCAGCGCTGTCCTTCAGAACTCGCGTATCCACGATGCACTCATGCGCCACCCGATCATGCGCGCCGGTATAAAGAATCGGATAAGCGTCCTTCAGGCGATGCGCGATATAGTTGGCGTTGAGGATTGCGGCTTCGGTAGCCTTCTTCAGACCAGCACCGCCCATCATGCGGATATACATCCAAGTGATGACCAGAATGGATGCGCTACCGAACGGCGCGGCCGAAACGGCATGTTTGGAACCGATATCCACATGGCCGGGCAAGTACGGCACCAGATGCTTGGCAACACCGATCGGACCAACACCCGGACCGCCGCCGCCATGCGGAATGCAGAAGGTCTTGTGCAGGTTCATGTGGCAGACGTCGGCACCAATATCGCAAGGACGGGCAAGACCAACGAGTGCATTGAGGTTTGCACCGTCGAAATAGACCTGACCGCCATTGTCATGCACGATTTCGCAGAAAGCCTTGATGCCTTCTTCAAACACGCCGTAGGTCGACGGATAAGTAATCATGAAGGCGGCGAGATTATCGCGATGCTTCTCGGCCTTGGCCTTCAGATCGTCGATATCGATATCGCCATCCGGGCGGCAATTGACCACGACAACACTCATGCCTGCCATCGAGGCGCTGGCCGGATTGGTGCCATGTGCAGACGACGGGATCAGGCAGATGTTGCGATGACCTTCGCCGCGCGACTGGTGATAGTGGCGGATAGCCAGAAGACCGGCATATTCACCCTGGCTGCCTGCATTCGGCTGTAGCGAAACGCCAGCAAAGCCGGTGACTTCGCAAAGCCAAGCCTCGACGTCAGCCGTCATTTTCGCATAGCCTTCGGTCTGGGCCGCAGGCGCGAACGGATGCAGGTTTGCAACTGTGTTCCAGCTCACAGGCATCATTTCAGCCGCCGCGTTGAGCTTCATCGTGCAGGAGCCCAGCGGGATCATCGCGCGGTCAAGCGCCAGATCCTTGTCGGCCAGACGACGCAGGAAGCGCATCATCTCGGTTTCGGAACGATGCGAATGGAACACATCCTGCGTCAGGAAGCCTTCACCGCGCCCCTTGCCCGGAACGAGAGCCGTGTCTCCTTCGACTGCCTTCGCGCCGAACAGAACGGCGAGCGCTGCAAGATCTTCCTCGGTTGAGGTTTCATCAAAGGTGACGCCAACCGTATCGGCGTCGATGATGCGAAGCAGACGTCCACCCTTGTCGGCTTCGTCTGCAATCTTCGCAGCCTTGCCGGCGACCTTGATCGTAACCGTATCGAACAGGCTATCGCCTGCGATCTCGACGCCAGCAGCCTTGAGGCCAGCGGCGAAGCGCGAAGCAAGGCCAGCAACACGCGTTGCAATCGCCTGCAAGCCAGCCGGGCCATGCCAGATGGCGTAGGATGCTGCCATATTGGCGAGCAGCGCCTGCGCAGTGCAGATGTTCGACGTCGCCTTGTCGCGACGGATATGCTGTTCGCGGGTCTGGAGCGCCAGGCGATAGGCCGCACGACCATGCGCATCAACCGACTGGCCAACGATGCGGCCCGGAATGATGCGGGTCAGCGGTTCCGACACGGCCAGATATGCTGCGTGTGGACCGCCAAACCCCATCGGTACGCCGTAACGCTGCATGGATCCAACGGCCATGTCCGCACCCCAGCTTGCTGGAGCTTCCATGATGGTCAGCGCCAGCGGATCGGCAACGGCGATAACCAGTGCGCCCTTGGCCTTGGCATCGGCGATGACCTTGCTGAAGTCGCCATAGACTCCGCGCGTATCCGGCCACGGCACCACGATTGCCGCGGTGTTGTCGTCAATATCGCTGCCGGTGGCGATTTCCCAACCGAGCGGTTCGGCGCGGGTATTCACCACGTCGACCGTCTGCGGATGCAGTTCACCCGCCAGCAGGATGCGGCTGCGCTTGTCGCGGTGATGGCGGCAGGCAACACCGATTGCTTCGGCAACGGCAGTTGCTTCGTCAAGCAGCGAGGCGCAGGCAACCGGCAGGCCGGTCAGTTCCGCAACCAGCGTCTGGAAATGGAACAGAAGCTCAAGGCGGCCCTGGCTGATTTCAGACTGGTACGGCGTATAGGCCGTGTACCAGGCCGGATTTTCAAACAGGTTGCGCTGGATGACCGGCGGCGTGTGCACACCATGATAGCCCGCGCCGATGAAGCTCTTCTTCACCACATTGCGGCCCATGATGGCATTCAGTTCGGCAAGCGCGTCGGATTCGCTAAGCGGCGACGGCAGATCAAGCGCACGGTTGAGGCGAATGGACGCCGGAACCGCCTGCGTGATGAGAGTTTCCATGGAAGGAAGGCCGAGCGCTGCAAGCATTGCGCGCTCGTCTTCCAGTCTTGGCCCGATATGACGGGCAACGAAGGGAAGAACCTGCTGGGTCATCGCGTTATCCTACCAGTTTGTCGTAACCGGCCTTGTCGAGGAGACCGGAAAGCTGGCTTTCATCGGAAAGCTTCAGCTTGAACAGCCAGCCCTCGCCTTCCGCAGCCTGATTGATAAGAGCCGGATCGCTTGCGACGGCTTCGTTGACTTCGACCACTTCGCCATCGACCGGCGCATAAACGTCGGAAGCGGCCTTGACCGATTCCACAACCACAATGCCCTCGCCCTTGGTTGCCGTGCGGCCGACATCCGGCAGCTCGACGAAAACGAGGTCACCCAGTTGTTCCTGTGCGTGGATCGTAATGCCGACAGTGGCGACGCCGTTTTCGACGCTGATCCACTCGTGATCTTCGGTGAACAGGATATTGGCCATGGAAATCATCCTTTGCGATAGCGATGCGGTGTGAAGGGAAGCGCCGAAACGTCTACGGGAACCTTGTTGCCGCGAACGTCAGCGAAAACGCGTGTGCCGGGGGCAGCGAGGCTTGCCTCGACATAGCCCATCGCGACAGGAAAACCTGCCGATGGACCAAAACCACCCGAAGTAACGGTGCCGATCTGGCGACCGGATTCATCAAAAAGGTCAGCGCCTGCGCGGACCGGCTGGCGGCCTTCCGGCTTCAGGCCAACGCGCTTGGCAGATGCGCCCTTGGCGATTGCATCCAGGACGGCCTTTGCACCGTTGAACGTCGCCTTTTCGCGCACAGGCTTGGTGATCGCCCAGGTAAGACCAGCCGAAACGGGGTCTGTCTCCGGGGTAATGTCCTGGCCGTGGAGGCAAAGCCCGGCTTCAAGGCGCAAGGAATCGCGGGCGGCAAGGCCGATCCATTCGACGCGTTCATCGGCAAGAAGCTTTTCGGCCAGCGCGCGCGCCTCTTCGGCAGGCAGGCCGATCTCGAAACCGTCTTCGCCGGTATATCCCGAACGGGTCATGAACCAGCCCTGCTTCGGCTCAAAACCGTTCATGAAGGCAAGATCTGCGCCCGGCAGCCCCGCATCGGTGACGACTGCTTCGGCTTCTGGTCCTTGCAATGCGAGGAAAACACGGTCGAGAGGATTGACCTTCACGTCCTTGCCCGACGCCGCTTCATTCAGATGTTCGATATCGGCATCGGCATTGCCCGCATTGGCGACGACCATGAAGCGGTCTTCACCAAGACGCGTGACGATCAAATCGTCCAGCACGCCGCCATTATCATTGAGGAAGAAAGTATATTTCGACTGACCCGTCTTCAGGATCGTCGGATCGAGCGGGCAGGTCTCGGCCAGAAGTGCGGCGGCATCTGCGCCCGAAACTTCGATCAGTTTCATATGAGAAATGTCGAAAAGGCCGACATGTTCACGCGTATGAAGATGTTCCTTCATGACGCCCAGCGGATAGGTGATCGGCATGTTCCAGCCAGCAAAGCCGCCAAAGCGCGCGCCAGCCTTTTCATGCATGTCCTGCAAAGGCAGGGTCTTCAGATGTGCGGTATCGCCCATAACAACTCCAGAGTCGCACGTGTGCCTCCGCAAAATGCGGTTGCTTCGTGCCCCTCTGTCTCAGGCCTGAGAGACTCGCATGGCTATATATAAAGCCATACTTACACCTTCGGCGCAGGGTTTCCCCCGACTTTCCAGAGTTGCCTTACCCGTCTGCGGTTCCTTGTACCTGAGAGATTTCGGGCGATTTCCCCTTCGGCGGCCGGTTGGCGCTCTCCCGCAGACAGACAGTGCAAGGACGCCATATAATATGATGTCCCAGCACCCGACGAAACTCCCTTAACCCAATCCCGCGCACAAGTCATGTGGAATTGTTGTCTCCAACCGACGATTTAACGGACTTTTGCGACAAAATTGAAAGCCGGGGGAGGTTCAGATTTATACTTGATTATACACGCCTGTCGCGACACGATGAGATCGCGCAATTATTGGCCCGTCCCGCCTCGACAGGCCGTCATCCCACTTCACTTTGTGGGGGCAACTTTCTGGTCGGCAAAATTTTAAAGAAGTTTTAACCGGTTAGCCGTCGAAGCAGCCTGAATCCAGCGGATTTCCCCAACAGGACATGAGATTGTGATCGTATAATGACCAAGCTGCGCAAAAGACGTGCAACTGACAAGCTTTAACGCATTGCAGCTATGCAAATCTGTCTCTCCAATTCGAAATGCTTCGAGCCTATATGCTGTTTGCAACAAAGAGATAAGATTTTACTAGGTGAGAGAAATGAACCTGATCCGCTCGTACAACAACTGGCGCCGTTACCGTAACACCGTAAACGAACTGAGCCGCCTGAGCCCACGTGAACTGAACGACCTCGGCATCCTGCCTTCGGAAATTCCGTTCGTCGCCCGCAAGGCCGCTGCTCGCTAATAGCGCCGTCGGAAGGCATGCGCCTTCTTCAAGGATCGCGAATCCCCATAATTGCGCGGTCCTACAGTTTCAAGAATATCATCGGGGGCTTTCTCCTCCTCCCATTCCCTCGGTGATTCAAGACCGGATACCCTCCTCCCAGTCCGGTCTTCCCCATAAAACACCCGCCGCTTCCTCCCGCGGCGGGTGTTTTCGTTTGGAGATTACCGCGCGGCGACGACCTCGATCTCGACTTTGAATTCCTCGCGCGTGAAACCGGAAACGATCATCAGCGTGGAAGCGGGCGCTGGCGCTGGAAACAGCCTGTCGCGCACGTCCATATATGGCCGCATGTGAGCGCGATCCGTCACGTAGGTGTTGATGCGCACTACATCGGCAAGGTCCATGCCGCCGTCACGCAGGATGCGCCGGATATTCTCAAAGCAAAGCTCCGCCTGCGCCCCCGCATCCTGCGGAACATTGCCATCTGGCGCGATGCCCAGCTGGCCAGAGCAGAAGATCATTTCCGCACCAGTCTTTACTTTCACACCATGGCTATAGGCGGCAAAGGGAGCCGCCATATCCTGCGGCAGCAGATGTTTCAAAGTGCTCATCGTATATCCTCAAGTTTTCGGCGCAGCAGCCAGCATTTCTTTCAGCCGTGTTGCCCCAGCGGCAATATCAGCCTCGGTCGGATTGATCCCTGCCGCCAGCAGGCGGCGCGCGATCATATGATCCGCCGGGCGATTGATGGAATCGACAGCCACAAGCCTGTCACCGGCGAAATGAAAGATGGAGAACGCATTTTCTTCCGGGTTCCCGGAAAGCACATGCCGATCAGCATCGAAGGACAGGCCTGCGGTCTGCAACTTCATATCGCCCTGATCGGACCAGAACCAGGCAATCTCTCGAAATGGCGTTTCGCGTCCGACAATGGTGCGCGCCACATGCTTTGCCTGGTCTGTCGCATTCTGCACCGATTCAAGTCGCACCCGACGGCCGGCGTGAAAATGATCGTAGCTCACGCAATCGCCAATTGCGTAGACATGGCTCGCGGACGTGCACAGATTCCCATCCACTACAATGCCGTTGTCGATTGCAAGCCCGGCTGTTACTGCAAGCTCCACGTTTGGCACCGCGCCCGTGCCGATCACAACCATATCCGCCGGAAATATAGTTCCGTCCGCAGCTTTAACGCCTGTCACGCGGCCATTTTCACCCTCAATCGCCATCACGCCGAGAT
This sequence comes from Hyphomicrobiales bacterium, assembly GCA_900473915.1. Taxonomy (GTDB): domain Bacteria; phylum Pseudomonadota; class Alphaproteobacteria; order Rhizobiales; family Rhizobiaceae; genus Brucella. The sequence goes on from UCNG01000011.1 coordinate 217,029, forward strand.
TGGTCAAAACCGTGATACTGGCGGCGCGGCTGCGCGCTTCCACATGGGCGGAGATGTGCGTCGCCACCGAGCGCCCCAGCACGCGAGGCGCAGCCTCGATCAGAACTGTCTTTTTGCCAAGCGCGATTGCGCTATGAGCCATTTCGAGGCCGATGAAACCGCCGCCGATAATAACCACATTCTCAACATTGGGCATCGCCGCCGCAATGCGGCGTGCATCTTCCATCCGGCGCAGCGTGAAAACACCGTCAAGCTCGACACCCGGCACATCGGGAATGCGGGCACGCGCACCGGTCGCGAAGATCAATTCGGACCAGTTCAGGACCTGCCCGTCATCGAGCGTGACCGTCTTGTCTGCAAGAGATACGCCATCGACGCGACGGCCAAACATCATCTCGATATTATTGTCGCGGTAGGCCGACTCTGGACGCAGAACCAGCCCTCCACCTTCGGGCGCCTTCAGGTAGGACTTGGACAGCGGTGGCTTGTGGTAGGGAATATCGGTTTCGTCGTTGATGAGAATGATTTCGCCTGCATAGCCTTCCTGCCGAAGGCTGATCGCGGCCTGCGAGCCAGCATGACCAGCTCCAATGATAATGCATCTATCGTCCATAGGACCTCCGGAAATTTCCGCACATCATAAACCTGTCGCGGCCCGTCACGTGACCAATTAGCCACGGATTCACACCTTAATTGCACGCAATTTGAATATTTAAAACATTTAGTTTGACCGATCGGTCAGATTGTTTAGTAGGATGCGCTAAATCTGGTTTGACGCGCATCTTGTTCCGAAAGCCGTTTCACACTTTTCGGGATGCGCTCTAACGCCCTTGGCCCGAGCGTGTAGGAGTTGCAGTCTTGAAACGATATTGGTCCGATTATACGAGCGAGGCATTCTCCCGCCTTGAGCGTGAAAAGCTCGTGGCAGTTCTGCCCGTTGGCGCGATCGAACAGCACGGGCCTCACCTGCCGCTGGCAGTTGATGCCGCCATTGTCGATGGCATGGTGAAAGAAACAATCGCCCGCCTGCCGGAATCCAGCCATGCGCTGTTCCTCCCCACGCAGGCCATTGGCAAGAGCAACGAGCACAGCCTTTACCCAGGCACACTGACGTTCTCGGCAGAGACGATCATTCGCATGTGGTGTGAGATAGGCGGCTGCGTGGCAGCAAGCGGTGTCCGCAAGATGGCGCTTCTCAACAGTCATGGCGGCCAGATTAGTGTCATGGATATCGTAGCACGCGAGCTGCGCATCCGTCACAACATGATGGTGGTCAGCATCAACTGGTTCGGCCTTGGAATGCCCGAAGGCGTTTACAGCGAGCACGATCTGAAGCACGGCATCCATGCAGGCGACATGGAAACCTCAGTGATGCTGGAAATGCATCCCGATCTGGTCGACATGTCGAAAGCGCAGGATTTCCGCACCCTTACTGAAAAGTTCGCAAGCGATTTCAAACACCTGTCGCTGAGCGGCGGCGCCAAGCCCGCCTGGCAGATTCAGGATATCAATTCTCACGGCGCAGCAGGCGACGCAACGCTTGCAACCGCTGAAAAAGGCCGCAAGACCATCGATTTTGCCGCTGGCCGGCTAGTCGAGGTATTGATGGAAATCGAACGAGCGCCGCTCGCCTGGCTCGATAACAAGCCAGGCTGGTAGGAAAGGACAATGAGCGTGGCCCCCGACTCCTCCCCTTCCTCCCTCATCGAAATAAACCGCGTCTACAAGCAGTATGGCACCGGCGTCATGGCCGTGAGCGACATGTCGCTCAGAATTGAGCAAGGCCAGTTCGTAAGCTTTCTCGGCCCCTCGGGATGCGGCAAAAGCACGGCGCTGCGCATGATAGCGGGACTGGAATCCATTTCCGCTGGCGAAATCCACATCAACGGCCACACCCCCGGCAAAGGCCCGATTGGCGCGCAGGATATCGGTTTCGTGTTTCAGGAACCGACCCTGATGCCTTGGGCGAACGTCTTCGACAATGTCTATCTGCCACTCCGTCTTTCCGGCATATCGCGCAAGCAAGCAACGCCACGCGTCGAAGAAGTGCTGGCACAGGTCGGTCTTTCACGTTTTGCCAAGGCATTCCCGCGTGAGCTTTCCGGCGGCATGAAAATGCGTGTTTCCATTGCTCGCGCGCTGGTTACACGGCCGCGCCTTCTCCTGATGGACGAGCCTTTTGCAGCGCTTGACGAGATGACGCGTTTCAAGCTCAACAATGATGTGCTGCGTCTTTGGCAAGAGCACGGCCTGACGGTGATCTTCGTCACCCACAGCGTTTATGAGTCGGTCTATCTGTCCAACCGCGTCATCGTCATGGCGGCAAGGCCGGGGCGCGTGGTCGCCGATATACCGATCATCGGCACCTATCCCCGTGCAGAAAGCTACCGCACGACAGAAGCATATGCAAAATATTGCGCCAAGGTTTCTGATGCGCTGACCGCGACGCTTTCCTCTGAAGATATAGATCACTGAGGACATGCAAATGAACCAGATGCAAAACGAACTGCCTGTCCTCAATTCCGAACAGGACCGCCTTGCCAGGCGCGAGCGCACCTTGCGCATCCTCATGCCCACCGCGGCCATCCTCATCGCACTCGGCATTTGGGAAAGTCTCGTCCGTTACTATCAGATACCTCACTATCTGATCCCAGCCCCTTCGCTGGTTGCGGAAACGCTCGTCAAGGATGGCCCGTCGCTGATGGCGTCCCTGTGGTTCACGGTAAAGCTGACACTCATCTCGCTTGCCTGCGCCATCGTCGGCGGCGTACTGCTTGGCATGGTCTTCGCCTTGTCGCGCCCGATAGAAATGGCGTTTTTTCCTTTCGCCGTCATACTTCAGGTGACACCGGTGATCGCCATCGCACCGCTGATCCTGATCTATGTGCGTGATACCTTCTCCGCCCTTCTGATCTGCGCGTGGATCGTCGCCTTCTTCCCTATCCTTTCCAATACGGTGATCGGGCTTCGCAGTGCCGATCATAACCTGCGCGACCTGTTCAAGCTCTACCGTGCCTCGCCATGGCAGCGGCTGCGCTATCTGCTGGCGCCGAGCGCATTGCCCTATTTCATGGCGGCACTGAAAATCGCCGGTGGCCTGTCGTTGATCGGTGCGGTTGTCGCCGAATTTGTCGCCGGTACAGCAGGCCAAAGCACCGGCCTTGCCTCACGCATTCTGGAATCGAGCTTCCGCAACGAAATTCCGCGAATGTTTGCTGCACTTTTTCTCGTGTCGCTGCTGGGCATCGTGATCTTCCTCATCACAAGCTGGCTGTCGCGCCTTGTCCTCGGACGCTGGCACGAAAGCGAAATTCGCCGGGAACGCTGACATGCTGAGCGGCGTTGCCATAACCGGGCTTTCCGGCCGTCACGATATTCATATCGAGGGGAACCGCATTGCCTCGATCACGCCGTCCCGCGCAACTGGCGGCGGACTGGTGACGCCGCTTTTCGCCGATGTGCATGTGCATCTCGACAAGACATTCACCATGCCGCGCATTGCGCAAAACGGTCCGGCAAAGGTGGAATGTCTGTTCGACGCCATCGATCTGATGAATGCCGACCGGCAGAACTGGACCGCGGATGATATTCGCGCCCGCGCAAGCAAAGGGCTTGAGACAGCCTTTGCGCAAGGGGTCGGCGCGATGCGCAGTCACGTGGACTGGATTGCACCGGAAACGCCGACGGCATGGCCTGTTCTGAACGAATTGCGCGAGGAATGGAAAGGCCGGATCGATCTTCAGCTTGCCGCCCTTGTCCATGGCGATCTCGTGCTGGAAGCTGGCAAGTCGATTGCTGCCCGCGTGGCGCAGGATAATGGCGTGCTTGGCGCATTCTTCTATCGCAATCCCGATCTCGAAGCGAAGATCGCGGAGATGTTCCGGCTTGCGACTGCACACGGGCTCGATCTCGACTTTCATGTTGATGAAGGCCTGGATATTGAAGCCAACGGCTTCTCCCTGATCGTCGATGCAACCCGCCGCCATTCCATGGGCGGGAAAGTGCTGTGCGGTCACGCCTGTTCGCTGTCCTTGCGCGGGCCCGACGAGCTTCCACGCATTCTCGATGCCGCAGCAGAAGCGGGCGTCGCGCTCGTCGCGCTGCCCACGACGAACCTTTATCTGCAAGACCGGCTTGGCGGAAAATCGCCGCGAATGCGCGGCGTAGCGCCGCTGAAAGAGGCACGCGCTGCGGGCATGGATGTCATGATCGGCTCCGACAATGTGCGCGACGCCTTTTACCCCTATGGCGATTACGATCCGCTGGCGATCCTGCGTCTTGCGGCACCCGTCTGCCATCTTGAGCCCCAGGAATGGCTGGACAGCATCACCACCCTGCCTGCTCGCCTCATCAAAAGCGAGCGCGTGCAAGTACCCAAAGCCGGTGCGCCCGCAAATTTCATCTGGCACGACGCCGAAGACCTCAACGACCTCATCAGCCGTCCGCAGGCCCCGCGCACCATCTGGCGCGACGGTGTCGCCTCGCCCCAAAACAACGGGAGAACCCCATGAATTCTGCCGCTCCGCAGCGCATTTACGACTGGGCCGCATTCCGCGCCGAAATCGATGGAATCCGCATCTATGACGACCCGAAGCAGGTCGAGCTGCGCTCACGCGATTATTTCTGGTACAGCCCCATCCTGACCGAAGATATCGGCCAATATGTTGGCGATCTCGTGGTCATCCCGAAAGATCAGGACGAAGTGCGCCGCGTGGCGGCGGCTGCCGCGAAACTCCGCATCCCCATCACCGTGCGCGGCGGCGGCACCGGCAATTACGGCCAATGCGTCCCGCTGGAGGGTGGCATCATCCTCGACATGACCAAGCTCGACCGTATCATTTCCATCGAACCCGGCAAGGTTCGCGTGGAAGGCGGCGCGCGCATTTCGCGCCTTGACGATGCTGTGCGCGAGACCGGACAGGAACTTCTCATGTATCCGTCCACCCGCCGCATCGCCACGATTGGAGGCTTTTTCTCCGGCGGTTCCGGCGGCATCGGTTCGCTGCGCCACGGCATGTTGCGCGACGACGGCAACGTCTATTCGGTCAAGGTTCTGACCGTCGAACCGGAACCGAAAATCATCGAATTGACTGGCCGCGACATCCACAAGGTCCAGCACGCCTATGGCACCAACGGCATCATTCTGGAGCTGGAAATCGGGCTGACCAAATCGACCGACTGGATACATACCGCTGCCTTGTTCGACAGTTACGAGGCAGCGCTCAACTTCTGCCTCAAGGCGCTGGAAGAAAATCTGGACTGCTATCTGCTGACCACCGTTGATCGTCGCTTCGCGCGTTTCTACACCAAGTTCGGCGAGCTCTTCCCTTCCGACAAGGATGCGGTTTTCGCCATGATCGCGCCGGAGGAAATGGCCCGTTTCGAGGCGCTCGCCACCGAATTTGGCGGTAAGCTATCCTTCGCCATGACACTGGATGAATTGCACAAGAACGGCCTGCAGCCTGCCTATGAATGTGGCTGGAACCACACCACCTTGCAGGCGCTGAAAGCTGAGGAAGGCTGGACCTATCTGCAGGTTGCCTATCCGCGTCCATTCGATGTTGATGTGGTGACGCGCCAGATCGAACGCTACGGCGAGACGCAATATATGCATCACGAAATGGCACGTCTGGAAGGCGAAGTGCAGATTTTCGCCCTGCCGCTTGTCCGCTTTGAAGGTCGGGACGAGATGTATCGCCTGATCAAGGAACTGGAGCAGGTTGACGGCTGCGACATCTACGATCCTCATGCCTACACCATTGAGGATGGCGGCATGAAGGAGATCGACAGCGTCCAGATCGAGTTCAAGAAACTCGCTGACCCGTATGGCCTGCTCAATCCGGGTAAGACGCGCGGCTGGACCGCCGACATGGCTTTGACTGATTAAAACAAGGGGAACCAATATGAAAAAAAATCTGATTGCAGCGCTGGCCGCGCTTTCCATGGGCCTTTCCGCACAAATGGCCTATGCGCTCGACAAGGTGACGCTTGGCACCAACTGGCTGGCGCAAGCCGGTCACGGTGGCTTCTATCAAGCCGTTGCCGATGGCACCTATGAGAAATACGGGCTCGATGTGCAGATAGAAATGGGCGGACCGCAGGTCAACAATCGCCCGATGCTTGCCGCAGGCCGTCTCGACTTCCTGCTGGCGGGCAATCTCCTTCTTTCCTTCAACAATGTGGCCAATGGCGTGCCTACCACGGTTGTCGCCGGCTTCTACCAGAAAGACCCGCAGGCGTTGATGGTCCATGAAGGTGAATACAAGGACTTCAAGGATCTGACCAATGCCGAAACGATCCTGCTTTCGAAGGATGCGCAATTCTCATTCTGGCCGTGGCTGGTGAAGGAATTTGGCTTCAAGGAAGAACAGCTTCGCCCCTATGGCTACAGCCTGGCACAGTTTCTGAACGACAAGAAGGTGGTGCAGCAGGCCTATGCCACCGCGGAACCGCTCTACGCCGAAAAGGAAGGGGCAAAGGTCACGACCTATCTTCTGGCCGATTATGGCTACAGCACCTATGGCAACACCATCGAAACGCGTCAGGAGCTGATCGAGAAGAACCCCGATCTGGTGCAGCGCTTCGTCAGCGCTTCTATTGAGGGCTGGACGAATTTCCTCTATGGCGACCACACCAAAGCTTATGAGTTGATCCTGAAAGACAATCCGGACATGAGCAAGGAAACGCTGGATGCCGAGCTTGCTCGCATCAAGGAGTTGCAGCTCATCGACAGTGGCGACGCAGCCGAGAAAGGCATCGGCGCCATTGATATGAACCGCGTGAAGGCATTCTACGAACTCGCGCGCAAGGCAGGCATCGTCAGCGGTGACGAACTCGACATGAGCAAAGTCGCGACGGATGCCTTTGTGAACAAGGGCGTGGGCCTCGACATCAAGAAGAAGCTCGGCCAATAAGCCATCTCCAATCGCGGCAGGCACGGATGAACAACGACGAGAATGATAACACGGAGCCAACCGGACGAGACAAGGTTCTCGACCGCAGGCGGCGCATTCTCGGCGCAATCCGCGCCGCCGCGATTGATGAATTCGCTGAAAAGGGCCTTGCGGGGGCTTCCACGCAAGGCATTGCGCAACGGGCAGGCCTGACCAAGCCGCAATTGCATTACTATATTTCGAGCAAGGAAGAACTTTACGAGGACATCATCGTATATATCCTCGACGAATGGGAAGAGATATTCCTCGGCGCCAATACCGAAAACGACCCTGCCAGGGTGATCCGTCAATATATCCGCGCCAAGCTCGAATATAGCCAGAAGAACCCCAAGGCTTCGCGCCTTTTCACTACCGAAATTGCCAATGGTGCGCCTTATCTCGGACGCCACTGGGCCAAGCATCAGTCTGCGACTCAGAATGCCGTCCGCCTCATCCAGTCCTGGGTAGATGACGGTCGTATCAAGCCCGTCGATCCGCTACTGTTCCAGATGCATATATGGGCAGTCACTCAGCATTATGCCGATTTCGAAGCGCAGGTTCGCAGCATGATGAAACTCGACAAGGACGAACCGCTCGACCTTGAACGGATCGAGAAGGAAGTCTCAACGCTGTTTCTGCGGGCCTGCGGGCTGGAATAAGGCGCGGACTGAAATCCCTTTCAGCGCAAATCTTCAAGTTCGGCAATGCGGGCGGCGCTGTCCTTTTCCAGCATTCGGGTCATTTCGCGAATGACCGTTTCTGCCAAAACAAAAAGTGCAGCCGATGAATCCCACGCGGACGGCACGGCTGTGCGCCCTGCCAGAACATGACGGGCCACGCGCGCTATCGGCGAAAGCCACTGGTCGGTAACAAGAACGACCTCCACGCCTCTGGCCCGTGCCTTCTCGGCCAGTTTCAAAAGACTGTCCTGATAACGGCGAATATCGAAAACCACCAGAACATCGCGCTTTCCCATATCGAGAAGACGATCGCGCCAGACGCTCTCCTGCCCGCCAAGATGAAAGACATGCGGACGAATGACAGTCATATGCGCCGCCATATATTGCGCAATGGGATCGGTGAAGCGCCCGCCTATCAGATAGACATTGCCCTTTGCTTCACTCAAAGCTGACACGGCTTGCCGCAACTGCCTTTCGCCGAGATGCCGGAAACTCTCGCGGATATTTTCCAGCGTATGCTCCACCGCCGGATAGGCCGCGTCCGGCCCGCCGCCGGGCAGTTCATTGCGATGGTGCGGCGATTGCAATTGCGCCGCAAGTTCGTCCTGCAATCGCGCCTGAAAATCAGGATAGTTCTGGAACCCGAGCCTGTTTACGAAGCGCAGGATCGTCGGGGAGCTGACACCAGCCAGGGCGGAAAATTCCGCAACGGTTTTCAAACCCAGCATCGGATAATTGGCGATCAATGTCTGGGCTGCACTTCGCTCGCCCGCTGGCATCGTATCAATCCGCTCATTGATCAGTTCCGCAACGCTCGCATGCACAGGCACAATACTTTCTGTTCCCGAACGCCCTTTTTGAACTTGGGCGAAATTGTGTTTGACAAATAATCATAGGACGTATCAAATAATCCGCAATAGCGCATAATCTGAAAAAACGTAACATAAGTTACAGCGCGGGGAACAAACAGAATGACGGACGAGCGAGAATATCGCACGGTTTCGTGCGAGCCTGTTTCTGTCTTCAACAAGGATGGGGAAAGCCCCTATCTCTTTGTCTGCGAACACGCATCCAATTTCATTCCTGAGTCTTTCCAGGGGCTCGGCCTTGATGCCGAGGCATTGCGCGCGCATATCGCGTGGGACCCCGGCGCTGTGGAAGTCGCAAGACATCTCGCTACTTCCCTCGACGCACCTCTTGTCGAAAGCCAGCTTTCTCGACTGCTGATCGATTGCAATCGTCCACTCGATGCTCCCGACCTCATTCCGGAAATCAGCGAGACGACCGTGGTTCTCGGAAATCACGCGCTCAGTTCCATGGAACGTCTGGCGCGCATCGATCTTTCACACCGTCCATTCCACACCGCTGTCGAACAGGTCATGGCGGAGCGTGCGCAACGCGGACTACCGTCCTGGATCGTGACGGTCCATTCCTTCACCCCCGTTTATCGCGATGTGCCCCGGCCCTGGCAGATCGGCATCATCCACGATGAAGACGACCGGATTGGCATGCCCCTGATCGCTGCCCTGCGCAAAGACGATACCCTGCATGTGGGCGTGAACGAGCCCTATTCGCCCGCTGACCGCGTCTACTACACGCTGGAGCGGCATGCACGTCCGCGCAATGCGCCCTGCGTGATGATCGAAATCCGCAACAATGAAATCGCCAATAGCCGGACACAGACGCTCTGGGCCGAAAGGCTTGCAGAAATTTTGAAGGAAATTGCGAAAACAATTGGTCCGCATACCACGGAACAGAAAGCCTGAGGGAGCCGGAAATGCCGAAGCCAATCAGACTGTTCGTCAAATATGTTGATGCGCTGAATTATTATATCGGGCGCTTCGCGATGTATCTTCTATTCGTGCTGGGCGCCTGCCTTCTCTATTCCACCTTTTCGCGCGTGGTGCTGGGCATCCCGGTGAACTGGGTGCTGGAAATGTCCCAGTTTTTGCTTTCCGCCTATTACCTGCTCGGCGGCGCTTATGCCATGCAGCAAGGCGCGCATGTGCGCATGGATCTGTTCTTCGACCGTCTCCCGCCCCGCAGGAAAATGATCACCGATATGATCACCATCCTGTTCATCATCTTCTATCTTGGCGTGATGGTTGCGGGTGGAATTTCATCGACCAATTACGCCATCGTTTACAACCAGACGAACTATACTGCCTGGGCACCACTTCTCTGGCCGATCAAGCTCATCATGACGGTCGGCATTTTCCTGCTGCTGCTCCAATGCGTCTCCAATTTCTTCAAGGACTGGGCCTCCCTGCGTGGAAAGCCGATCAGCACCATTGCGGGTCCTGCCATTGAGGAAGGGCATCACATATGAGCTCGGAATTCATTACGCTCTTCATGTTCGCAACCATGATGGTGCTGCTCATGACCGGGCAGCGCGTCTTCGGCGTGATCGGGTTTGTGGGCTCCCTCGCAGCACTGCTGCTCTGGGGCAAGGGCTCGTTCGAGATGCCGTACAATGCCACCTTTGCGGTATTGAACTGGTATCCGCTTATCACCGTGCCGTTCTTCGTGTTCATGGGCTACATGCTCTCGGAATCGGGCATTGCCAGCAATCTTTATCGCATGTTCCATGTCTGGTTCGGCGGCATTCGCGGCGGTCTGGCTCTGGGAACAATCGGCCTGATGGTCATCATTTCCTGCATGAACGGCCTCAGCGTCGCAGGCATGGCCATCGGCGCAACCGTGGCGATGCCGGAGCTTCTCAAGCGCCGCTACAACAAGGTCATGGTCACAGGCGTCATTCAGGCAGGCAGTTCGCTCGGCATCCTGATCCCGCCCAGCGTCGTGCTGGTGCTTTATGCGATGATTGCCCGGCAGCCGGTTTTGCAGTTGTGGCTCGCAGGCATCGGCCCCGGCCTTCTCATGGCCGCGCTCTTCGCGATCTATATCTATATTCGCTGCCGCATCCAACCCGAACTGGGCCCGACACTGCCCCAGGAGGAACTGGATAAAATTACATGGCGCGATCGGTTCGTCACCTTGCGTGCCGGCATATTGCCGCTCGTGGTTTTCGGCGCGATGATGGGCCTGTTCCTCACCGGCGTTACCAGCCTTGTCGAAAGCTCTGCCGTCGGCGCACTTCTTGCAACGCTGGCCGCGCTTTTTACCGGACGCCTCAACAAGGCCGTCTGGGAAACCACGACACGCAACAGTCTCACCGTCACCTGCATGTTCCTCTGGATTATTCTGGCGGCGCTCTGTTTCTCGTCGGTCTATGACGGTCTCGGTGCAGTGAAAGCCATCGAGAGCGTGTTGCTCAACACCTTCGATCTGTCACCATGGACCATCCTGGTATTGATGCTGTTTTCTTTCATCATACTGGGCATGTTTCTTGACGATACAGCGATGCTGGTGATCGTGGCGCCACTCTATATACCGCTGGTCAAGAGCCTCGGCTTCAACGCTATCTGGTTCGGCGTCCTCTACACCATCACCTGCCAGATCGCATATATCACGCCGCCTTTCGGATACAATCTCTTCATGATGCGGGCCTTGGCACCGAAGGAAGTCACGCTGATAGACATCTATCGCTCAATCGTGCCGTTCTTCTTCCTCATGGTGCTGACGATCATCATCCTGATGATCTTTCCGCAGATCGCGATGTGGCTGCCGAATTGGTACAGCGGACGGTGACGACACGCACAGGAGAATGCGCATAAGCCGGTGACAAGAGCCCAAAGGGCCGGACCGGAATAATTAAAGGGTGAACTCAAACAAGAGTGGGAGAATGGGCATGAGTGAGAACAGCAAGCTTAACAAACGCGATTTTCTCAAGAAAGCCGGGCTGACAACCGTAGGTGCCTTGGGTGCCAGCACACTTGCAACGCCTTATGTGCGAGCGCAAAGCCCAATCAAATGGCGGCTTCAGACCTATGCGGGTCCGGCGCTGGCCGAGCACGTCATCAAGCCGTCAATCGAAGCGTTCAACAAAGCCGCGAATGGCGAAATGGTGATCGAGCTCTACACCGCAGACCAGCTTGTCCCGCAGGGCGAGCTGTTTCGGGCCGTTCAGTCCGGTACAATCGACGCCGCGCAAAGCGACGACGACTCCATGGCCTCGCCCGTCGATGTCGCGGTATTCGGAGCTTATTTCCCCTTCGCATCACGCTACAGCCTCGATGTGCCCGCCCTGTTCAACTGGTACGGGCTCAATGAAATCTGGGAAGAAGCATATAAGGAAATTCCGGGGGTAACCTGGCTTAGTGCCGGTTCCTGGGACCCGTGCAATTTTGCTACAACCAAGCCGATCCGCAGCCTGCAGGACTTGCAAGGACTGCGCGTCTTCACCTTCCCGACCGGGGGGCGCTTCCTGACCAAATTCGGCGTCGTTCCGGTGACTTTGCCATGGGAAGATATCGAAGTGGCGATCCAGACCGGCGAGCTGGACGGCGTGTGCTGGTCCGGCGCGACGGAGGTATATACGGTCGGCTGGGCCGACATAAACAAATACTACCTCACCAATAATATCAGCGGTGCATGGGCCGGTTCCTATTTTGCCAATACGGAAAAGTGGAATGCCGTGCCGGATCATCTCAAGCAGCTGTTCCGGCTGGCAATGGATAGTTCGCATTACTATCGCCAGCACTGGTACTGGTGGGGCGAAGCGCACTACCGCACAACGGGTGGCAAGCTGGAACTCACCAGCATTCCTGAGGCTGAATGGAAGCAGGTGGAAGATGCAGCCATGCAGTTCTGGGACGAAATCGCCGCCAAGAGTGAGCGGAATGCCAAAGTCGTAGACATCCTCAAGAAATATCAAAAGACCATGCGCGATGCGGGCGCGCCCTATCGTTATGCCTGAAAATTTTGGACGCGGCGCAGTGCGCCGCGTCCATCACTTTTTTCCGTTCTGGAGCGAGCATAAATGGCCGGACAATTGACTTTCGATGCATTGAAACAAGCCGTTGCAAATGACGAAATCGACACCGTTCTCGCATGTTTTGTGGACATGCAGGGACGCCTGATCGGCAAACGCTTCTACGGACAGTTTTTCGTGGAATCCGGTTACGACGAGACCCATGGCTGCAACTATCTCCTTGCCGACGATATCGATATGGAGCCAGTCCCGGGCTATGAAGCGGCTGGATGGGATAAGGGCTATGGTGATTTTGTCATCAAGCCGGATCTTTCGACCTTGCGCGTCGCCACATGGCTGGAAAAGACCGCCATCGTACTTTGCGACGTGCTCGATCATCATGACCATCAGGATCTGGCGCATTCTCCGCGCGCCATCCTCAAGAAGCAGCTCGCCCGCCTGCACGAGCGCGGCTATCGCGCCTACTTCGCGTCCGAACTTGAATTCTATCTTTTCGATGAGACCTACAAGACCGCCCGCGCCAAGCACTGGCAGGATATGGAAACGGCCTCTCCTTACGTGCAGGATTATGTGATCCACCTGACCACCAAGGAAGAACCGGTTCTGCGCGCGATGCGCAACCAGCTTGCAGCGGCCGGCATTCCGGTCGAAAACTCCAAGGGCGAATGGGGGCCGGGGCAGGAAGAGCTGAATGTGCGCTACGCCGAAGCTCTGGAAATGGCGGATCGCCATGTCATCATGAAAAACGCGATGAAGGAAATTGCCGAGGCGCACGGCAAATGCATCACCTTCATGGCCAAGTATGATTACAGCAAGGCGGGAAGTTCAAGCCACGTACATAATTCCATCTGGAGTGCCGACGGCAAGGACCCGCTCTTTTTCGATCCGAAAGCGCCTTACACCATGACGCCGCTGATGCGTTCATGGGTGGCCGGGCAGCTCAAATATGCCACCGACTATACCTATTTCCTGGCGCCCTATATCAACTCCTACAAGCGTTTTCAGGCTGGCACCTTCGCGCCGACAAAAATCATGTGGAGCCAGGATAATCGCACCGCAGGTTTCCGTCTCTGTGGCGAAGGCACGAAAGGCATCCGCATTGAGTGTCGCATCGGCGGTGCCGATCTCAATCCGTATCTGGCCTTTGCAGCGCTTATCGCAGCCGGCCTGAAAGGAATAGACGAGCAGCTGGAACTCGAAGAACCCTTCGTGGGCGATGCCTATAGCGCCGTGAAACTCAAGGAAATTCCCTATACACTGCGTGAAGCCGCCCAGGCCCTCAAGAACTCCGCGTTTCTCAAGGAGGCGCTCGGGGAGGCAGTGGTCAACCACTATGTCCACACCGCTCATTGGGAGCAGATCGAGTACGACCGGCGCGTGACTGACTGGGAACTGCACCGCGGTTTCGAGCGCTATTGACCCTGAGATAATGCCAGACTTCAAAGGAAACCAAAGATGAGCGGCACAGCCAAAATCATCTCCCCGATAGACGGTTCTGTTTATGCCGAGCGTCCTTTCTTGGACGAAGCCGCAATCGCCTCGGCGGTGGCCGCTGCCCGTGATGCGCAGGCCGGATGGGCTCAACTGAGCATCGCGGAACGCGCACGTTATTGCCGGGCCGCACTCGATGCCCTTGCTGGAATGCAGGACGAAATCATTCCTGAAATCGCATGGCAGATGGGTCGACCCACGCGCTATGGCGGCGAAAACGGCGGCGTTCAGGAGCGCGGCCAGTATATGATCGACATCGCCGAGGAGTCGCTCAAGGCCTATGTCCCAGCGCAGAAGGATGGCTTCCGCCGCTATGTGAAACATGTTCCGCTCGGCGTGGTGATGGTGATCGCGCCGTGGAACTATCCCTATCTTACCGCCGTCAACACGATCATTCCGGCATTGATGGCCGGGAATAGCGTGATCCTCAAACATGCGACGCAAACGCTACTGGCCGGTGAACGCTTTGCAAAAGCGTTTGAGAAGGCCGGGCTGCCCAAAGGGGTCTTCCAGAATGTGGTGCTCGACCATGCATCGACAGAAAAGCTGCTCGCCTCCGGCACGATTGATCACGTGAATTTCACTGGCTCGGTCGGCGGTGGTCGAGCAATTGAAAAGGCTGCCGCCGGCACCTTCATGACGCTGGGGCTGGAGCTTGGCGGTAAGGACCCGGCCTATGTCCTGCCCGACGCCAATCTGGATCATGCCATCGCAAATCTGGTGGACGGCGCGTTTTTCAATTCGGGCCAGTGCTGCTGCGGGATCGAGCGCATCTATGTGCATGAAGCTGTCTATGGCCGCTTTGTCGATGGTTTCATCGACCTGACCAAGCAATATGTCGTCGGCAATCCGCTGGATGCGGGAACCACCCTTGGCCCCATGGCACAGGCGCGTTTCGCCGATCTCATCCGCGAACAGAAAGCGGAGGCCCTGCGCAAAGGGGCAAAAGCACATGTGAATATGAGCGTCGCGAATGACCGCGCAGGGTCTCCCTATGTCGCGCCGGAAGTGCTTACCAACGTCGACCACCAGATGAGCGTCATGCGTGAGGAAAGTTTCGGCCCCATCGTCGGCATCATGAAAGTGCGCAATGATGAAGAAGCTCTCGCGCTCATGAATGACAGCATTTACGGACTGACGGCTTCATTGTGGACGACAGACACAGACCGCGCCGCCGCTCTCGGCGACCGCATCGAAACAGGCACGGTTTTCATGAACCGCTGCGATTATCTCGATCCCGCACTTGTCTGGACTGGCGTGAAGGACACCGGCAAGGGTGCCGCCCTCTCGGCCATCGGCTACGGCAATCTCACGCGACCGAAATCCTTCCATCTGCGTGAAAAAATCTGACCGCCCATCATAATTCGGAAAGCAATCGACATGACCACTTTGACCGCGAAATGGAACTTCCCGACCACCGTGCTTTTCGGGCCGGGGCGCATCCGGGAGCTTCCAGCCGTCCTGAAATCCGCAGGCATTGAGCGCCCGCTTTTCGTCACCGATCCGGGTTTGGCGAAGCTTCCCGTAGTGGCGTCCACCCTTGCTATTCTGGACCAAGCTGGCGTGAAATACGGGATGTTTTCCGATGTGAAACCCAACCCGGTTGAAAGCAATCTTTATGCGGGCGTCGAGGTCTTCAAAAGCGGCAAGCATGACGGTGTCATCGCCTTTGGCGGCGGTTCGGCATTGGACCTTGGCAAGCTGATTGCCTTTCAGGCTGGACAGACCCGGCCCGTCTGGGATTTTGAAGATATTGGCGACTGGTGGACCCGCGCTGACAGCAATGCCATAGCGCCGATCATTGCGGTGCCGACGACGGCAGGCACCGGCTCTGAAGTTGGCCGCGCAGGTGTTCTGACCAATGAAATCACCCACACCAAGAAGGTGATTTTCCACCCGAAGATGCTGCCGGTCACGGTCATTGCCGACCCGGAACTTTCGACCGGAATGCCGCCCTTCATCACGGCTGGGACAGGCATGGATGCGCTGGCGCACTGCCTTGAGGCCTATTGCGCGCCAGGCTTTCACCCAATGGCAGACGGCATCGCGGTTGAGGGCATCCGTCTCGTTTTCGAAAACCTTCCGAAAGCTTATGCCGATGGCAAGAATGTCGAAGCCCGCGCCAACATGATGGCGGCTGCGGCCATGGGCGCAACCGCCTTCCAGAAAGGGCTCGGTGCAATCCATTCGCTGTCACACCCGATTGGCGCCCTCTATGACACCCATCATGGCATGACCAACGCGGTCTTCATGCCCTATGTCCTGCTTCAGAACCGGGCGGCTATCGAAAAGCGTATCGAACGACTTGCCGATTATCTCGGCATCAAGGGTGGATTTGACGGATTTCTGGCCGCTGTCATGAAATTGCGCAGCGGCCTCGGTGTCCCCAATACACTGCCTGAATTCATCAAGGGCCTTGAAATGGACGACGCCCGGAAAGACCTGATCGCCGAAATGGCCATCGTCGATCCGACCGCTGGCGGCAACCCGATTGAGCTGACAAAAGAACGCGCGCTGAAGTTGCTAAATGCCGCGCTCGAAGGTAAGGTCTGATGCGCTGAATTCGGGCTGACAAAGGCCACAAGGGGTCAGCATCGCACCACCTATGGCGGGGGGCGATGCATCGGGGAGCGGGTTCTTGGGGAGGAGCCCGCTCCTCTTCATTTTCTGCGTTTTTAAGAAGCCTGAAACTCCGTCCCACGCCCATATAAATTGGGAACAATTCTATATTTCAATCGTTTACCCTCGTCATTCCAATACGGAGGCCAACACGGAGGGTTGCACGTGAACATCTTCAAACAGACTTGTGTAGGGGCATTGGCCCTGATTTTCGGAGCGACATCGGTTGCACCGACAATGGCCGCACCCATGAACCTGCAACGTCCGGTTATCGACCAGACTATCGAACAGGTACGCGATCATCGCCGCCCACCGCGTCATTATCGTGGCCATCGCCCCAACCGACCTGGATACTGGCATGGTCATCGCGGTTATCGGCATTATCGCCACGGCTATCGTCGCCACAGCGACGGGTGGTGGTATCCGCTGGCCGCATTCGGTGCTGGCGCCATCATTGGCGGCGCAATAAGCCAGCCCCGCCCCGTATATCGCGCACCCAGGCTCTCCAGTGCACATGTGCAGTGGTGCTATAACCGCTACAAGTCCTATCGCTCATCGGACAATACGTTCCAGCCCAATAATGGGCCGCGCAAACAGTGCTACTCACCCTATTATCGCTGATGATCGGGAAGCGCCCTCCGGGGCGCTTTTTTCATTCACGTTGCACCACGCCGAACAACGGCGGAATGAATTTTTAAGTTTCATCCATATACAGGAGCTAGACGTCTCCCCAAAACAGGAATAAGCAAGCCCGCGTCATATCAATGTCGCGGGCAAGTTTTTCCAAACTTTCATCTTTCCGCGATACGAAAAATAACACTCAGAACAGATCGCTGGAAGAAAAGTACTGATTTCTCCGCGATCGGTTCAGTCCGAAGCCAGATCTCGCATTGCGCGATCAAAAGCGGCATGTCGGCATAACACCGGGCTTGAAAATGTCGCATACCACCGCCGCAAACCCTGCACCTTCCAACGCACAGCGCTGGGCAATGACTGCCCTGATTGTTGGCGGCATAGCCATTGGCAGTTCGCCGATCTTTGTAAGACTTTCAGAGGTGGGGCCGCTCGCAACCGGCTTCTGGCGTCTTGCACTGGCGGTCTTGCCGCTTTTGCTCATGGATGGCCGCGAGCGGCGCGATGAAAAAGATGCCGCTCCGCTCACCCCGTCCGATTGTTTGCGTCTCGCCCTGCCCGGCCTGTTTATCGCTTTCGATCTGGGCGCGTGGCATTTGTCGCTGCACATGACATCCGTTGCCAATGCAACGCTGCTTGCCAATATGGCACCGATTTTCGTGACGCTCGGCGCATGGCTGCTTTTCAAGTCGCGCGTGAGCACCTCCTTCATGATCGGACTTGCCGTCGCGGTCCTCGGTGTCGTGGTGCTGAAAGGTGGACCGGGTGAGCTTCTCCGGTCCCAATCTTCCGGCGATGCGATGGCGCTTCTGGCTGCGGTCTTCTATGCCGGGTACATCCTTTCGGTGGGCCGCCTGCGCAGCCGCTTTTCCACCATGCGCATCATGCTGTGGAGCAGCGCGATTGCCGCGGTGTTTTCACTGCCGGTCGCTTATTTCATGGAAGGTCAGATTCTGCCCGCCACGCTCTATGGCTGGCTGATCCTTGCCGGGTTGGCATGGGTGACCCATGCCGCAGGTCAAAGCATGATCGCTTATGCGCTTGCCTATCTTCCGGCTTCATTCTCCTCGCTCACCTTGCTTCTGCAACCGGTCGTCGCGGCGTTTCTTGCCTGGACGCTCCTGTCCGAACCCATCGGCATGCTGCAGGCTTTCGGGGGGATTATCGTGATCTCCGGTATCCTGATTGCTCGAAGAGGATAGAATGCGAAAAGCCCCGGTTTCCCGGGGCTTTTGCTTGGGCTTTATTCCGCCAGCCACTCCTTGATGCGATCAGGATGGTCCGCGATATATTTGTCGACGGCCTTTTCATAGGATGTTTCCTGCGCATCGAACATCGCAGCCTCAAGCTCGCTGATCGGAAGGCTCATCTTGGTGAGCAGCGACGCAACTTTCGGGTTCTCTTCCTTGAAGCCCTTGCGTGCGATAGCGTCGATATGTTCAGCACCACCAAGTGCGCCTTCAGGATCGGCAATGTAGCGCAGCTTGTACTTGCCGAACATCCAGTGCGGGCTCCACGAAGTCGCCACGAACCAGCCGTCCGAACGCGTGGCGCGGTCGACCGTGGTCAGCATGGCCGCTTCACTCGAAATATTGAGCTTGTAGTCCAGCCCATATTTCTTGATCGCTTCCTGCGACAGGCGGGTAAGACCGGCACCCGGATCAATGCCCTGGATTTCGCCTTTCAGCTTTTCGCGAACTTCGGGCTTTTTCAGGTCCTCGATGGAGCTGATCTCGCTTTCGGGAATGTATGCCGGAACGATCCAGCCGAGCTTCGCACCTTCATAGAGCGGGCCGAGATTTTCGACCTTGCCCTCGATGCGCTTGTAGTAGTCAGCGTGGGTTTCCGGCAGCCAGGCCATCATCATGGCATCAATATCGCCACGGCTCACGCCCTGATAGAGTGGGGCCACGTCTGTCTGAACCAGCTCGACCTTCTGGCCGAGATTGTCTTCGATCAGCTTCTTGGCAAGTTTTGTGACGAACTCAGCATCCGACCATGGTGCCCAGCCGATTTTAACCGGCTTGCTGTCCTGCGCAAATGCTGCGCCGATGGTCATCGTTCCCGCCACAACTGCCGCCAGACCGAATTTGGTTAGTTTGCCTAACATAGCTTCTCCTTTTCGATTGGTATCAGTTCCCATTGTTATTCTTGTTTATTTTTGCCTGTTTCATGCTTCCTGCTTGCGAAAGGACGAGGCGGACTGAGTGTCCGCCGCCTTCCTTAGAGATGCGAGCCGCTTGAAAAATCCGGCCCCGCCCTTGCCGAAGCTCTGGGTAATGCGGTCGAGAATGACTGCCAGAATGACCACGGCAAGGCCGCCTTCGAAGCCGAGGCCCACATTGAGGCGCTGAATACCCGTGAGAACCGTATTGCCGAGACCGCCGGCGCCGATCATCGATGCAATGACCACCATTGAAAGCGACAACATGATCGTCTGGTTGATACCGGCCATGATCGAGGGCATGGCGTTCGGGAGCTGTACCTTGAACAGAAGCTGCCGCGACGTGCAGCCGAAGGCGAGACCGGCTTCGACAAACTCCGAATGCACCTGCCGGATGCCGAGATTGGTAAGACGCACGACTGGCGGCATGGCAAAGATCACCGTCGCAATCGTTCCAGGCACGGCACCAAGACCGAAAAACATTGCAGCCGGAATGAGATAAACGAAAGCAGGCATCGTCTGCATGAGGTCGAGGACCGGGCGCACGACCGAAGCAACTGTGTCGCTGCGAGCCATCGCGATACCAAGCGGAATGCCGATTACGACAGCGATAACTGTCGAGGCGAGCACCAGAGAAAGGCTTTCCATCGTGCCTATCCACAAATCCATGTGGATGATGAGGCCCAAGGCAAGAGCGGTGAAAATCGCAAACTTCCACCCCACGCGCCACAGAGATAGCAATGTTAAAACTGCAACCCCGCCGCTCGGCGGCACAGCGAGCAGAGCATTTTGAATACTGTCGGTAACAAAACCGATAGTGGCTGCGATCATATCGAGCGCGGGCGTAAAGTGGTCGAGAATGTAGTTGACCACAACATCCGCCCAGCCGCCGACACTGAAATTCAAATCCATGTTTTACCGTCCATTTCCGTATTTCTTCTGGATTGGACCCATTCTGCCCCTATCAGGCAAAAGTCCGTTGGCGTGCAGGTATCAACCCGCGCGGCCAAGCGTTTCGAGCAATGCCGATTTACTGATGGCGCCGACATAGCGGTTCTGGCGGTCCGTAACCGGGACCGGCCAGGGGCTTTCCGCCACCTGCGTCAACAATCCGGAAAGCGGCGCTTCCGCCTCGATGGCAGAGACGCCTTCCAGCCCGTTCCCGCCTTGCGCTACAGCACCCTTTGCCAGCGCATCACGGCTAACCATTCCGCGATAGGTACGGTCAGCGTCGATCAGCACACCGAATGTCTTCCCGCTCGTATCGAACCGTTCAAGCGCTGTTGCCAGCTGTTCGGGTTCGAACACGATGAGCTCGTCCTCGCGCGCCACATCAGCGGCTTTGAATACGCGGGACACATCCACATTGCGGAAGAAGGAACGGACATAATCGTTGGCCGGTGCCGACACGATTTCGTTCGGCGTTCCAACCTGCACCACCTTGCCGTGTTGCATGATGCAGATACGGTCGCCGATGCGCATGGCTTCATCGAGATCGTGGCTGACGAAAATGATCGTCCGGCTGTGCTCCGCCTGAAGACGCTTCAGTTCGTCCTGCATTTCGGTGCGGATCAGCGGATCGAGTGCAGAAAAAGCCTCGTCCATCAGAAGAATGGTCGGCTCGCTGGCCAGCGCCCGCGCCAGTCCGACGCGTTGTTTCATACCGCCGGAAAGCTGGTCCGGCATACTATGGGCGTATGGTTCCAGTCCGACCGCTGCGAGCGCCTTCAGTGCTTTCTGGTGGCGTTCCGCCTCGCCCATTCCGGCCACTTCAAGGCCGAAAGACGCATTGTTGAGAACCGAACGATTGGGCAGCAGCGCGAAGGATTGAAATACCATGCTCATGTCGCGGCGACGAAGATCGATCAACTCGCGCTTGGTCATTTTGACGACATCGCGGCCATCCACTTCGATGGAGCCGGCAGTCGGTTCGATCAGGCGATTGAGCAGACGCAGAAGCGTGGATTTGCCCGAGCCGGAGAGGCCCATAATAACGAATACTTCGCCTTCATAGATATCGAAGGTCGCATTATCGACGCCGATTGTTGCGCCGAATTCGCTGTGAATCTGGGTTTTTGATTTACCTGCGCGCAACTCCTGCATTGCACGCTCCGGATCATCGCCGAAGACTTTAAAAATGCCTTTCAAGCTTATTTTAGTCTTAGCCGGCGACTTCATACTTTCTTCCTTGTATAAAATACCATGCATTAAGTTTAACCCCGCTGTGCTGGCGGACTTAATCTCCTTTTTAACATTGATAGAACTTCATTCCAGCGCAAAATACTCGCACTCAATCTGCGTTCCGCGAACGGCCCACATGGAATGATTATCGATAGATTGCCTGATTCTATATAGGTCATTTCCCGACATGTCCACCCACAGCCGTGAATTCATCTGAATGATCCGTCCGGCAACCGTCCCCTTGAATGTTTTTTTTGAAGGGTTGCACGACGAATTTTGAGGACTGTTCGACACCGCTCAAAGCAGGAGGTGATCAACCAGCTTGAAGGCAATAGTAGTCCTCTTCCAGTCAATTACCGGAACGGCCTGCGACAAATATGCTATCAGCTGCGACATCATCCGAAATAGTATAATTCGGGAGAAAAAAGACTATAATTGCAGAAAAATAGTGTGATTATACTGTAATCTGGAACCATTTAGTCTATACATAAAAACGGCACAGATCGGGCGATCCGCGCCGTGATAGACAGTCCGTGTGGCCGATATTTCAGCGATACGCCATATATCCAACAAAGCCTGTGATCTTCCAGCGCGTTCCCTCGCGGCGGCAGAAATAGAGCGTCTGCCAGTTGAGGCGGTCGACGGAGCCGTCCTTTCTTGCAATCGTTCCATCGAATTTTTTTCGGGCCACCGCGACGTCGCCTGTAATATCGATCACGCTCAAATCGGTCGCGCGGAAGATCCCTTCGGCCAAAGATTCGGCATATTCAACCGCCGCACTTTCTGCCGCCTGACGCAGCCATTCATCGCGATAGCTTGCGAGCGTCGGAAATCCTGCATCCCATTTGTCGGGATCGCGATCATTATGCGCGTGAATGCCGAGGAAGCGTAGCTCGTCGAAATCATCGGCCACCAGCGACCAGTCCTGCGATACGAAAGCCTCGATATCGCGTCGCACGAGCATTTCCCATATCTGCTCGCGATCCTTGTCGCCTGCAAACGGATTGACCGCACCCTTCATGCTATCCTCCTGATTATCTTAACTTTCCACGCGCGGCGACCGGCAAGATATCAATGACGTTATCGCCCGAAACAAGATGAACCTCGTCAAAGAGGTTGGAAACGACGCAGACATGGTCAGGGATAATCCGCACGCGCTCGCCGACTTCCAGACCGGCAACATCGCCGGTCAGCTTGCCGTGCTCCTCACTCAATCCAGCCACACGTATATCCGGGCGACCCATAACCTCACCAAAATCGCTCAGGCCCAGCGTGTCGCTGGATAGCGCCTTGGAACCGGCATCGATGATTGCACGTTCAGAAGTCGGGTGACTCACTACCGTCGAAAGCACCGTCAAGGCGCAGTCATCCACTATCGCCGCCCCCTGTGCGACCTGATAACGGTCGAAATAGATATAGGTGCCGGGACGATATTCGGTGACGACACTATCGCCGGCATTGCGCCACATATCGGGCGTTCCACCGCTAGAAATCGTCTCACAGGAAAGGCCGTTCGCCTCAAGCAACTCCCGTGCTGAGTAGAGCCATTGTTCCGCTTCCTCCGGCTTTCCTGCTGCGGGATAGGTCATCAAGCCACCGAAATGCAGCCCCGCGCTCCGGTCGATAATGCGCGCCAGCTCCAGCGCTTCGGCCGGTGTCTGCACGCCACAGCGCCCCATGCCGGTGTCGCATTCGACAAGCACTTTCAGCGGGTGCTTTTCATCGGTGAAACGCGCCGCAAGCCCTGCAAGTGAGGTTGGATTATCAACTGTCACCGACAGGGTGATGCGTTGATGCAATGCATGAAGACGGTCGAGCTTTTCCCGCCCCAGAATATTGTAGGGCAGGAAAATATCCGTCAGCCCTGCATCGGCCATGACTTCCGCTTCACCCAGTTTCTGGCAGGTAATACCCACGGCGCCCGCTTCCACCTGCATTTTCGCGAACATGGGCAGTTTATGAGTCTTGATATGCGGGCGCAGTTTCACTCCCACCGCATCTGCATGGGCCTGCGCTTTGGCGATATTCGCTTTCACCCGGTCAATGTCGATGAGGATCGCGGGCGTATCCACGTCGTGAATGGTTTTCGGTCCTGTCATGAATCAATCTCCCAGCGGCAGGCGCGGATCATCTATTGTGAGTGTATTGAGGCTGTGCTTGATGCGGCGCAGACTTTCCAGGACCTTCGGTCCACGCGCTTCCGCCGTGGCAGTGGCGAGCATATCGAGAATGGCGAGCAATGCGAAGCGCGACGATGTCGGCTTGTAGATATTGCCGTCTTCATTGGCCTGATAGGGAATGAGCACGTCTGTTGCCTTGGCGAGATCGGAACCGGCAGGCGTGATTGCAACCGTCTGCGCCCCATATTGCCTTGCGACAAGCACGGCCTCCACCACCGACCGGGCGAAGCCGGAGACGGAGAAAGCGATCACAGTCGCCTCATGCGTGGTGACAGCGGCATACATGCGCTGCAACTGCCCATCCACCTGCGCGCTGACAGGAATACCAAGCCGAAACAAACGGTTCTGCATTTCCGTTGCCAGCATGGACGAGATGCCGCCCGAGCCGAGACACAGCACCGGGCCACCCGCGGCGAGCCGTTCGGCCACTTTCATCAGCACGGCCATATCGATTCCGTCGCTTGCGCGTTGGATGGCGGAAACCGCCGCATCGGTCACGGCGGTCGCAATGCGGCTTTCACGCACATCGCGTGCGGGAATTTCAGCCGTCAGATATTGACCTCCGATAGCCAGCGCCTGCGCCAGAAAAAACTTGAAATCGCGAACGCCATCACAGCCGAGCGCCCGACAAAAACGCGTTACCGTGGGTTCGCTGACACCGGCTCTGGCCGCAATTTCCGAGATTGCCGCCTTGGAAGCGTAATCAGGATCGGCCAGCACAAGCGCAGCCAGCCGCCGGTCGGATTTCGATCCGTCCTGCGCCACCACATGCAGCCGCGTGATGATGTCTGCAACCTTGCTCATGGGGAGTTCAAAGCGGGAGACCGCTATCCTTGTCGAAAAGATGTATGTGTTCGCTCTTCGCAGTTACAGGCACTTGCTCACCGGGCGCAAGATGTATGCGCTCGCGAAACACAGCTCGTATGGGCTGTCCTGCAATCCGGCCATAAATATGGGTTTCCGGCCCCGTCGGCTCGATGACTTCCACGGTGAGCGTCAGCCCCTTGCCGTCCCGCGCGACCGTAAAATTTTCCGGGCGAATGCCAGCTTCCGCTTGTGCATTGAACGCTCCGGCGGCAACGGCAATCTCCTCGCCCTCGCCGGTACGGAATATTCCTCTCGACACAGTGCCCGGAATGAAACTCATCGATGGCGAGCCGATAAAGCCCGCGACAAACTTGTTGGCCGGGCGGTCATAAAGTTCCAGCGGCGCGCCGATCTGCTGGATCTTGCCCTGGTTCATAACCACGATCCGGTCGGCCATTGTCATGGCCTCGATCTGGTCATGGGTGACGTAGATCACCGTCGATTTCAGGCGTTGATGGAGCGCCTTGATCTCGGTACGCATCTGGACGCGCAACTGAGCATCGAGATTGGAAAGCGGCTCGTCGAACAAAAACACCGATGGTTCGCGAACAATGGCGCGCCCCATGGCCACGCGCTGGCGCTGCCCGCCGGAAAGCTGGCGCGGATACCGATCCAGATAGGAATGGAGGTTCAGGATGAAAGCCGCCTTGTCCACCTTTGCCGCAGTTTCCTCCGATTTCTCACCGCGAATGCGCGGACCGAAACCAATATTTTCACGCGCCGTCATATGCGGAAACAACGCGTAGGATTGAAACACCATCGCGATATTGCGTTTTTGCGGCGGCAACTCGTTGGCCCGCTCCCCACCGATCAGAAGATCCCCGCCGGAAATGGGCTCAAGCCCCGCCACCATTCGCAGAAGCGTGGATTTTCCGCAACCGGAAGGACCGACGAGTACAAGGAATTCCCCGCTTTGAATATCGAGGTCAACACGGTCGAGGACCGTCAATTGCCCGAAGGTCTTGGTAATGCCGCGCAGCGAAACCTCTTTCATCGGTCAGTTTCCTCCGAGAATATCTTCGATGAAAGGACGGCAGCCTGCAGTCAGCCCCGCATCCACTGGAAGGATCGCGCCAGTGATACCCGATGCGCGGTTGGAGGCCAGAAAGGCTACCGTTTCCGCCACCTCGCCTGTGTCAACGATACGCCCCAAAGGATAGAAACGCTGCAAGCGATCCAGAACGCTCTTATCCTGCGCGATACGATGGTCCCATGCAGGCGTCCGTATTGACCCCGGACAGACGACATTGGCACGCACGCCCTTCCTGCCGAACTCAACCGCAATAGCCCGCGCGAAGGCGTTGATCCCGGCCTTCGCGGCCGCATAGGCCGGATTTCCGAAATGTAAAAGCCCATTGACCGACGAAATGAACACAAAAACACCGTGTCCCCGCGTCGCCATGGCCTGTGCCATGACATTTGAAAATCCGGCAACCGCTGTCAGATTGAGGTCGATCTCGGCGTTGATATTGCCCTGATCCAGCCCGTCAAAAGTTTCGGCGCGGGTCCAGCCTGCATTGTTGATAACGATATCGGGCAGGCCCGATTCCACTATGATCCGCTTTGCTGCCGGTTCCAGCCCGTCACGGTCGAGCAGATCGAAGGCATGACGCGCATGAAAGCCATCGCCCGTCATCGCTTCCAGTGACATATCGCAACCGATCACCCGGGCGCCGCGCTCCGAAAACAGCTTGACCAGCGCGCTTCCCACACCGCCGCCCGCGCCGGTAATCAATACAGATTTCCCGGCAAATTCACCTGCTTGCTCCACACCATTCCCCTTTTATGCGGCAGTTTTCTGCACTGTTTAGTTTCGCCAGCGTAAAAGTCAAAATGTAAGTTTGCAACAAAACTTTTAACTTGAAAGTACCAATAAAGGCGATAATGTAGGAAAATAACAATAATAGATCGTCATCGCAACATCGCGATGGCTCAACACGGGAACGGGAAGATGTCTATCAACAAATGGAAGGCTGGCCTTTTGGCTGGGTTGAGCATTCTGGCGCTATCATCGGGCTCACAGGCTGGCGAAGTACGCATGACCGTCGCGGAGTACAGCTCCAAGACCGGCCCATATTTCGAAGAGGTCAAGAAGGCGTTTGAAGCTGCCAATCCCGGCATCACGCTCAATTTCGAGGTCGTGCCGTGGGACGTGCTTCTACAGAAGCTGACCACCGACATTTCAGCAGGCACCAATGCGGACCTTTCCATCATCGGCACGCGCTGGCTGATCGATTTCGTGCAGCAGGGCATCGCCGAACCGCTCGACGGTTACATGAATGATGAGTTCAAGGGTCGCTTCATCGAGACTTTCCTGTCGCCGTCCGTCCTTGAGGGAAAGACCTATGGCCTGCCCATCGCGGCCTCGGCCCGCGCCATGTATTACAACAAGGATTTGCTCGCCAAGGCAGGTGTCGAAAACCCGCCAGCAACCTGGGACGAACTGAAAGCAGCAGCCTCCAAGATCAAGGCGCTTGGCGGCGAGAATTACGGTTTCGGCCTGCAAGGCAAGGAAATCGAGACCGATGTCTATTATTACTATGCCATGTGGTCCTATGGGACCGAAATTCTCAACAAGGATGGCACATCGGGCCTCAGCACACCCGGCGCACTTGAAGCTGCCAAGCTTTACAAGTCGTTGATCGATGACGGCCTGACCCAGCCCGGCGTCACGTCCTATGCGCGCGAGGACGTGCAGAACCTGTTCAAGCAGGGCAAGGTTGGGATGATGATTACCGCGCCTTTCCTGTCGAACCAGATCAAGGAAGAAGCGCCTAACCTCAAATATGGTGTTGCGGCCATTCCCGCCGGACCGACGGGCGCGCGCGGCACCTATGGCGTGACCGATTCCGTCATCATGTTCCAGAACTCCAAGAACAAGGAGGAAGCCTGGAAGGTGCTCGACTTCCTGTTCCAGACCGAATGGCGCGCCAAGTTCACGCAGGGCGAAGGCTTTCTGCCAGTCAACAAGGAAGAGGCGAAGATGGATTATTACGTCAATAATGCCGATCTTGCCGCCTTCACCGCGCTTCTGCCGGATGCCCGCTTTGCGCCGATTATTCCGGGTTGGGAAGAAATTGCCGACATCACGTCCAACGCCATGCAGAGCATTTATCTCGGCAAGGGCGAACCTGATGCCGTGCTGAAGGATGCCGCCGCCAAGGCCGACGCGATCCTGAAGAAGTAACGCTCCCCGCCTGCCTGGCAGTGCTCCCTCGCTCTGCCGGGCTTTTTTCTTTTCCGGGACATTGATTGCCGATGCAAAGCCGCACCCTGCCCTATCTCCTGATCCTGCCCAGCCTGCTGCTGGCTGCGGTGGTGATCTTCTGGCCCGTGGTGCATCTCGTTGAAATTGCCAGCCATGATGTCAACCGCTTCGGGCAGCTTCGCGATTTCAACGACGGCGCAAATTTCACTGCCCTTTTCGCAACGCCCGACTTCCTCAATGCGGTCTGGCGCACCGCCATCTGGACCGTCGCAGTGGTCGGCGGGGCGCTCATAGTTTCCATTCCGGTCGCCATCATTCTCAACATGGATTTCTATGGGCGGTCGGTGGCCCGCGTCATCGTCATGCTGCCCTGGGCCGTTTCGCTCACCATGACGGCCATTGTCTGGCGCTGGGCGCTCAACGGCGAAAGCGGAATGCTCAATTCCGCACTGCGCAATCTCGGCCTTATCGACAGCAACATTCAATGGCTGGCGAGTGCAGCGACCGCCTTTCCCATGCAGATATTGGTCGGCATTCTGGTGACTGTCCCGTTCACGACCACGATCTTTCTCGGCGGGCTTTCATCCATCCCGGACGATCTCTACGAAGCCTCGTCGCTGGAAGGCGCCAGCTTGTGGCAACAGTTTCGGGAAATCACCTTTCCGCTGCTCAAGCCCTTCGTCAACATCGCCATCGTGCTGAATACTATCTACGTCTTTAATTCATTTCCCATCATCTGGGTCATGACCCAAGGCGGGCCTGCCAACTCCACCGACATTCTGGTGACGCATCTCTACAAGCTCGCTTTCCGCCTCGGAAAGCTGGGGGAAGCCTCCGCCGTATCGCTCATCATGCTGGCGATCCTCCTCGTCTTCACGGCAATTTATATTCGCCTTGCAATGCGGGGAGAACGCGCATGACGGGTTCAAAGCTGAAACGCACGATCATTGCCTGGGCAGTTCTGTCACCGCTTATCGTGCTGACGCTGTTTCCCTTTGCGGTGATGTTCCTCACCGCCGTCAAACCGCCACAGGAAGTGCTGTCGCCGCACTGGTGGCCGAGCAGCTTCCGCTGGCAGAATTTTTCGGAAATGTGGGTCCAGACGGGTTTCGGCCAAGCGCTTTTGAACTCGCTTTATGTCTCCGTCATCGCTTCTGTCGGCGCAATCGTGGTTTCCATTCCTGCCGCCTATGCCATGTCGCGTTTTCGCTTTGCGGGTCATGGCGCATTCCGGCAATTCCTGCTCGTCTCGCAGATGATTTCGCCCATTGTTCTGGTGCTGGGCCTTTTCCGGTTGCTCGCCGCTTACGGGCTGATCGAAAGTGTGTCGGCGGTCGGTGCGGTTTATATGGCCTTCAATATCGCCTTCACCGTTTGGATGCTGCAAAGCTATTTCGACACCATACCGCGCGATCTGGAAGAGGCGTCGTGGATGGAAGGGGCCGGACGCGGCAAGACATTGATAAAAGTGTTCCTGCCGCTTTGCCTGCCCGCCATTGCTGTCACGGCCATCTTCACATTCATCAATGCCTGGAACGAATTCGTCGTGGCGCTGACCATGCTGCGCAGGCAGGATAGCTACACCCTGCCCATTCAGGTCTTCTCGCTGGTGGCCGGACGCTACACCGTTGAATGGCATTATGTCATGGCGGCGACCTTCCTGGCCACGCTGCCGGTCGCCATCCTTTTCATCTGGCTCCAGCGCTATCTCATCAAGGGACTGGCCCTTGGAGCCGTCAAATAACCGGAGAAAATTATGTCCAGAAAACAGGTCTTCGGCGCATCGCATGTGCCTCTTTCCCCCGCCGTTCGCGCAGGCGACACAGTCTATGTTTCCGGACAGGTGCCAGTCGGAGCAAACGGTCAGATTGTTGAAGGCGGCATTGAAGCCCAAACGAAACAGGTGCTCGAAAACGTCAAGGCCGCACTCGCGCTTGCAGGTGCGACAATGGAAGACGTCGTTAAAACCACTATCTGGCTGGAAGATGCCCGGGATTTCGGGCGCATGAATGCCGTTTACGCCACATATTTCCCGAAAGAACCGCCAGCGCGCACCACGGTCGAGTCCCGCCTGATGATCGACATCAAGATCGAAGTCGAAGCCATCGCCTACGCACCGCAGAAATAAACACGCCCCGCCCAGAGTCATTTCCATGCGCATCTTCACCGCATCGCTTGCGACAGAAACCAACACGTTCTCGCCGGTCCCGACCGACAGGGCCTCGTTTGAAATGGCTTTCTATGCCGCGCCGGGCAAGCATCCGGAAACGCCGACGCTTTGCTCTTCTCCCATCGTGGCATTGCGCAAGCGCGCAGCGGCGGAAGGATTAACCGTCATCGAAGGCACAGCCACCTGGGCGGAACCCGGCGGACTGCTGCAACGGCAGGCGTTCGAGGAATTGCGCGATGAAATCCTCGATCAGCTCACGGCCGCGATGCCCGTTGACGCCGTCGTCCTTGGCCTGCACGGCGCCATGGTCGCACAGGGTTATGACGACTGCGAGGGCGATCTGCTGGAGCGCGTGCGTGCTACTGTCGGGCCGGATATTCTCGTTGCCAGCGAGTTCGACCCGCATAGCCACCTGACCCCGAAGCGGGTCGAAAACCTCAATATTTTCGCGTCGTTCCTCGAATTTCCTCACACGGATTTTTACGAACGCGGCGAGCATGTGGTCGATCTTGCGCTCAATGCCCTGAAAGGCCGCATCAAGCCCGTCATCTCCACCTTCGACTGCCATATGATCGGCGTATATCCGACAAGCAAGGAGCCAATGCGCTCTTTCGTCGACCGCATCAAGGCGATGCAGGGCAAGGATGGCATCCTGTCGATTTCAGTCATTCATGGCTTCATGGCTGCCGATGTGCCGGAAATGGGAACCCGCATTCTCGTTGTCACCGACAATGACCCGGCCAAGGGCGAGGTGCTTGCGGAAAAACTCGGGCGCGAATTGATCGCCATGCGCGAACAAACCTCAATGGCCATGTTTGACACCGATCAGGGTATCGACCGGGCGCTGGCCGCCCATGCAGCCAATCCTGCGAAACCTGCGGTAATCGCCGATGTGTGGGACAATCCCGGCGGCGGGGTAGCCGGCGACGGAACCCATCTCCTTCGCCGCCTGATTGAACGCGGCATCGACAATATTGGCATCGCCACCATCTGGGACCCCATCGCAGTGACATTCTGCCATGCGGCGGGCGAAGGCGCGGTGATCGATCTGCGTTTCGGCGGAAAGTCCGGACCGCTTGGCGGCGAACCTATCGATGCGCGTGTAACCGTCCTGAAGACCCTTGCCGAAGGCTGGCAGAGTTTCGGGCCAAGCCGCGTGACGCTTGGAGCCTCGGCGGTTGTGCGCATCGAAGGCACCGGGATCGACATTATTCTCAATACCAACCGCACGCAGACATTCGAGCCGGATATCTTTTCAAATATCGGTATCGACCCGATGGAGAAGGACATACTGGTGGTCAAATCCACCAACCATTTCCACGCGGGCTTCGCGCCGATTGCTGCTGAAATTATCTATGTCGCGGCACCGAGCTCCTATCCGAGCAATCCGCGCACGACCAATTACCGCAAGCTCAGCCGTGCCATCTGGCCGCGTGTCGAAAACCCGTGGTGAACAAATGAAAAAGCGCGGGAACGACCCGCGCTTTTCTTTTTAGTGAGCGAGATAGGTTGAGATAATCGGCACATAAGTAACCAGCGCCAGCAGGATAAACAGCGCCATATACATGCTGAATGCCTGGCGGGTGAAATCTCCCACCCTCACCTTCGCAATATTGCAGACCATCAGCATGACCGTACCGACAGGCGGGGTCAGCGTGCCAATCGACAGGTTGATGATCACGATGATACCGAAATGTACCGGATCGATGCCCAGCGCCTTCACCGTCGGCATCAGCAGCGGCACGAGAACGATCATCAGGGCCGTACCCTCGATCAGCGCCCCGAGGATCAGCAGGATCACGTTGACTGCAAGCAGGAACGCATAAGGATTGCTGGTGAAGGACGAGATCAGCTGCATCAGCGACTGGCCAGCCTGTTCAAGCGAGAACACCCATGCGAGCGCTGACGACGCCATGATGACGAGCATGACGGAGGCGGTCGATTTCGCCGTTTCGATGAGCGAATCCACCACGTGCGAAATACGCATTTCGCGATAGATCACGAAGCCGATAATCAGAACCAGCGTTACCGCAACCGCACCTGCTTCCGTCGGCGTGAAGATGTTCATGCGGATGCCGCCGATGATCGCGAACAGCAACAGGACGGCAGGCCATGCCGAGGCAAGCGTCGAGACAACCTCTGCGCCGCTCATCCGCTTTTCACGGCTTGGCTTGTAACCGCGCTTGACCGACGTCGCATAGGCTGCAACCATCAGGATAATTGCACCCAGAATGCCCGGCAACACACCGGCCATGAACATCTTGCCAATGGAAACATCCGCAATCAGACCGTAGATGATGAGCGCGATGCCTGGAGGAATGATCGGCGTGATCAGCGAACCGGCAGCCGTCACCGCGCAGGAAAATGCCTTGTCATAGCCACGCTTGACCATTTCCGGCACCATCATGCGCGTCAGCATGGCGCTATCGGCCAGATTGGACGCGCTGACGCCGCCCATCAGGGTCGAAACCATGATGTTGGTGAGCGCCATGCCGCCGCGCATGCGGCCCACCAGAATTTCCGCGACCTTGATCAGGCGCTCCGCAATCCCGGTATGCGACATCACCGTGCCAAGCATGATGAAGAACGGAATGGCGAGCAGCGACGTGTTCTGTGCTGGGCTGATGAAGCGCTGCACGGCAATCGCTATCGGCATCTGGTTGAAGAAGGTGAAATAGGTGAAGACCGCAATCAGGATGGCCACGTAAAGGCGCATATTGAGCGCGATCAGCGCCAGCATGATGAGTACGACAGTCGTCAGGTTCATGCCTTGCCTCCCGCAAATGCGGCGCGCAAGGATTTGAATGCGCCTGCAAACATATAAAGAGCGATAATGACGAAGCCGACGGGAACGGCGATATCGATCCAGTAATAGGAAACCCGCAGCACGTCCGTCACTTTAAACTGCGCAGCAACCGAAAGCTTGTAACCGGCATAGGAAACGTAAAGCAGGAACAGTCCCGACAGGATGGAAACGATAGCGTTGATGACCTCGCGCAGCTTTTCCGAAAACAGGTCCACAAGCATCGGAATGGCAAGATGCTGGTTGCTGCGTTCTGCGGCGACACTGCCGAGCATCACAATCCAGATCATCAACAGGCCGGCCATTTCCTCGGTCCATTGCAATGGCTGATGCATCCAGTAGCGCATGACAACGGCGATGTTGAACATCGCGAGCAGGATGAACAGCGGCACCGCAGCCAGCCATTCGATCAGTTTTTCAAACAGTTTCATCGGATTGGATTCCATGAGCGAACCATGCCGCGGCAAAGCCGCGACATGGCGATATCCGAATAGGATGGATCAGTTCAGTTCGGCCTTGATCTTTTCATAAAGACCTGGAGACCATTCCGGGAACTGGGTGTAGACCTTTTCAGCAAGAGCCTTGAAAGGAGCGCGGTCGACATCAATGACCTCGACACCGGCTTCCTTCATCTTTTCGATCATTTCATTGTCTTTTTCGATCGTCAGCTTCTGGCTGTAGAGACCCGCGTCATAAGCGGACTCGTGGATCATCTTGAGTTGATCTTCAGGCAGCGTGGAGAAGAATGCTTCGCCTCCAACGATGAGAGCCACGTTGGTCAGATAGCCGACCTTGCTCAGATATTTGGCTTCTTCCTGGAACTTCTGGCCGTAGAGAACCGAAATCGGGTTTTCGACGCCATCGATCACGCCCTGCGCCAGCGCCGGGAAGGTTTCGCCGAGCGGCATCGGGGTCGGCGTAGCGCCCATGGCCTCGAAGGTCTTGATCTGCATGACATTGTTCGGCACGCGGATCTTCATGCCCTTCAGGTCTTCGGGGGTGCGGATCGGCTTCTTGGAAATAATCTGGCGAATGCCGTAAAGATAGTTCGGCATTACGATGTGAATGCCCTTCTTCTTCAGCTCTTCGCTCTTCTCCTTGAACCAGGGACCGTCATAGACCTTGAAAAGCTGTGCCGGATCGTCGGTCAGGAACGGGCCGTAGAGAACGCCGAGGTCCGGATCATATTCGGCCAGAAAGCCAACGTCGGAAATGGTTACGACATTGAGGCCCATCATGGCCTGTTCGGTCACGTCCTTCTTGGAGCCGAGCTGCGAGCTTGGATAAAGTTCGAGCGTGATCTCGCCGTTGCTGCGCTTGGCAAGGTCATCTTTCCAGTAATGCATTACTTCATCGAAAGGCTCGCCGGGGTTGTTTTCATAGGCAACCTTGATCGACACATTGGCAGCATATGCAGCCATGCTTCCTGCCAGCAGCATGCTGGCGGCGATCATGCCGGTAACGAGTTTCTTCATGTTGTCCTCCCGTATAGGGTCATTACACAATTGGCCTTGTGGCCGGTTTCCTCCACTAGCGCGCCATGCCCTCTTTCAGGCACGGCGCATTTGCTTCGATTTCAGTCGCGTTCGATGATGATCTTCAAAACATTGCGGTCGCCATCCCAATAGGGAAGCGCTGCTTCAGCTTCATCGAACGGAAACACCTTGGAGATCAGCTTGTCGGCACCCGCCCCGAGCTTTTCCAGATGCGTTATGACGGCCTCAAAATCCGAGAGCGTCGCATTGCGCGATCCCATGATGTCGAGTTCCTTCAGGTTGAAGAACTGGGTCTGATAGGTAACGGGCGCCTTGGAATAGCCGACATACACTACCCGGCCTGCAAAACCGGCCATGTCGACAGCCTGCGTGAAGGTGATCGGCAGGCCGACCGCTTCAAAAGCAACATCCACCCCGTCATCGTTGGTCAATTCCTGCACCTTGGCGACAACATCCTCACCGCCCGGCAGCGCGTGTGTTGCGCCGAACTGCAGCGCCAGCTCACGCTTCTCGGCGCTAGGATCGATGGCGATGACCTTGGCGCCGCGCGCGACTGCACCGAGCAGCACGCCCATGCCGATCATGCCGCAACCGAGAACAGCGACCGTATCGCCCGCCTGAACGCGTCCGCGCTCGACAGCATGAAAGCCAACCGAAAGCGGCTCGACCAGCGCCAGATGACGCGGCTCCAGCGTATCGTTGAGGATCAGCTTCTCGGCAGGCAGCACGATCTGGTCGGCCAGACCGCCATTTTGCTGCACGCCGAGCGTTTTGTTATAACGGCATGCATTGAGCCGCCCCTTGCGGCAGGATGAACATTCGCCGCAATTCGTATAGGGTAGCACGATGACCCGCTTGCCCTTGGCGTAGGCAGCGCCGACGCCTTCTCCGGCTTCCATGATCTCGCCGCCGATTTCATGTCCCGGTATGCGAGGCAGCTGGACCAGAGGGTTAAGCCCCTTGAAGGTGTTCAGGTCGCTGCCGCAGAGCCCCACATGGCGCACGCGCACGCGGACATGACCAGCCAGCAAAGGCGCTTCGTCGATTTCTGCAAAACGGGTGACGTTTTCGCTCTCGATACGCAGAGCTTTGACCATCGAATTATTCCTGTCAGTCGTCGTTGAAGAAAGGGATCAGGTTACGGCGCCGACCTGCCACGGCACGAATTCGTTGTCGCCATAGTCGTAGACTTCGCTCAACGTCTTCTCGCCGGATGCGACCGCGATGATATGTTCGAAGATGCGCGTGCCCGACTGTTCGATGGTCTCGTCGCCGGTGACGATGCCGCCGCAATTGATGTCCATGTCTTCCTTCATGTGCTCATACATTTCGGAATTCGTGGCGATCTTGATGCAGGGGGAAGGCTTGAAGCCGGAAACCGACCCGCGACCCGTGGTGAAGCAGATCACATTGCAGCCACCGGCCACCTGCCCGGTCACCGCAACGGGGTCATAACCGGGTGTGTCCATGAAGACGAAACCTGGTTCGGTAATGGTTTCAGCAAACTCGTAGACCGCCTTGAGTGGCATGGAGCCACCCTTGGCGACCGCGCCGAGCGACTTTTCCAGAATGGTGGTGAGCCCGCCAAGCTTGTTGCCGTGCGACGGGTTGTTGTTGAGTTCGTCGCCATTGCGCGCCGTGTAGTCACGCCACCAGTCGATACGCTGCAACAGCTTCTCCGCTACCGCAGGCGTTACTGCGCGGCGCGTCAGAAGATGTTCGGCACCGTAGATTTCCGGCGTCTCCGACAGGACGGTCGTGCCGCCATTGCGCACGATAAGGTCCGAAGCATAGCCCAATGCCGGATTGGCGGAGATGCCGGAATAACCGTCCGAGCCGCCGCATTCCAGCGCCACTTTCAGCTTCGACAGGGGCTGTTTGGTGCGGACCGCCGAATTGACCAGCGGCAGCATGTCCTTGATCTCGGCAATCGCATGATCGATGGTCTTGCGCGTGCCGCCATGCTGCTGGATCGTCATGGTGCGCAGGCGCGAGCCTTCTTCCATGCGATAATGTTCGAGAATTGGTGCAATCTGGTTGGTTTCGCAGCCAAGCCCGATCAACAATATGCCGCCGAAATTCGGGTGCTTGGCATAGCCCTGAATGGTGCGGGTCAAAAGGCGATAGCCTTCCGACTTGGTGTTGAGCGCGCAGCCGCTGCCATGCGTCAGCGCCACGACGCCATCGACATTATCGAAACCGTCGAGACCGCCCATCCGGTTGAAATAATCGGCAATGTAACGCGACACCGTTGCCGAGCAATTGACCGACGAAATCACGCCGATGAAATTGCGTGTGCCGACGCCGCCAGCGCCCCGGTCGAAGCCCATGAAATGACGGCGCTCCGCCTCCGGCAGCATGCCGCGTTCTTCAATGTCGATGGAGAACTGGTGCTCGTGTTCGGAAGGCAGCATGGCGAGGTTCTGCAGATGCACATGCTCGCCCTGCGCGATGTCCTTCGTCGCAACGCCGATCACCTGCCCGTATTTCAGGACTTCCCTACCCTCTGGAATGTCGCGAACGGCAACCTTGTGGCCGCGCCCGATCAATTCCCGGGCATTGATCCCGTCAAGTCCGATTGGATCGCCCGCGCGAACCGAAACGCGCGCCACCGCAACATCGTCGGACGGATGCAGCAAAATTACCGGCGCAACCGTTTTAGCAACGGAATCATTCATGTGTCTGACCTCACTCCCAAATCGCCCCGGCTAATCACTCGCTGGGTTCATTATCCATCCAACGCTGTTTGGACCGGTCCAGATGCGTTCGCATGGCTGCCTGCGCCTGAAGCGGATCTCTTGCCTCCAGGGCTGCATAGATGGCTTCGTGCTCAGCCAGAGCCAGAGCCCATGTATCATTATCCTCGAAGCGTGTTCTGATATGCGACGTCAGCGGACTATGCCGCTCGTCGAAAAGGTCGCGCACGATGCGCGCCAAAACGGAATTGCCCGATTGCTCGGCGATGAGCAGATGAAACTGCCTGTCGAGTTCAATCGCCTTGCGCCCGGCATCGACATTCACCTTCATCGCGTCAATCGTTGCACGCAATTCAGCCAGTCTTTCAGGCGTCATGCGCGCGCAGGCCGTGACAACCACGCTGCCCTCCACCATTTCGCGTGCCTGCATGATTTCAAGCGGGCTCTCGCCGATAGAAGCTCCATGGGAAAGTGAACGCTTTTCCGACTCCGCCGTGACATAAATGCCGGAACCCATACGGATTTCGACATTGCCGGCGATTTCCAGTGCAATCAGCGCCTCGCGCAGCGAAGGTCGCGACACACCGAGCTGCTGTGCCAGCTCGCGCTCAGCCGGCAGCCTGCTGCCAGCAGGAAACTGGCCATCCTGGATGAGATTTCTCACCCGATCCGCAATCTGCTGATAAAGCCTGCGCGGTTCCGCGGTTGCCGTAAAGTCGCTCATGGTGCTCCCAATTCACCTCTCCTCGAATTGGCCTTACCATATTTCCAAGCGGAATGAAGCGCAATATGCTTAAAAACCCGATGAATTGCGGCAAATCGCACATTTCCACATCTGCTATCGGATCGTTTGGCTGATAAATCTGCCCACTGGCTTGACCAATTTGCCGCGCATCGCTTAGTTAAAACCACTGATTTATGGGAGAAGGTCATGCACGAAAAGCCAGCGATCCTGCAGTTCGGCACCAGTCGTTTTCTGTTGGCTCATGCCGATTTCTTTGTTTCGGAAGCGCTTGCCTATGGCAAAGCCATCGGGACAATCGCCGTCGTGCAGACGACTTCCAACCCGCAGAGCAGCCAGCGGATCGCGGCTTTGAACGAAAACCGCAGCTATCCCGTGTTGATCCGCGGACTGGTCGACGGCAAGCCGTCGGAGACGGAATATCAGGCGAAGGGCGTCAGCGCTGCCTACTCTGCGCATCACGACTGGGCTGCGATTCTCGACCTTGGCGCCAGCGTCGATGTGATCCTCTCCAACACCGGCGACAAGGGTTTTGAGCTCGACAGAAGCGATGACAGCTCGCTTCTCGCCAATCCGGAAGCTTTGCCGAAAAGCTTTCCAGCCAAGCTGCTGGTGCTGCTGCACCATCGCTGGCAGCACAATCCCGATGCGCCGCTGTCGGTATTTCCCTGCGAACTGATCTCGCGCAATGGCGACAAGCTTCGTGCGATCCTTGTAAATCTGGCTCAGGACTGGAAGCTGCCGGACAGTTTCGTGCAGTGGCTCGAAACTCGCTGCATCTTCGCCAACAGCCTGGTCGACCGCATCGTTTCCGAACCCATCGAGCCCATCGGCGCCGTCGCCGAACCCTATGCGCTCTGGGCCATCGAGAAAGCAGACGGGCTGACACTCCCTTGTGAACACAAGGATATCGTCGTCACCGATGATCTGGCGCGCTATGAGCAGCTGAAACTCTACCTGCTCAACCTTGGCCATACATTCATTGCGGAACAATGGCTGAAGAGCGGCCGTCCGAAAGACGAGATCGTTCTGGAAGCCATGCAGGACGAGACGATCAGGAGCGAACTGGAAGCGGTCTGGCGTGACGAGGTCCTGCCGGTATTTGCTGCGGATGGTCTTGGCGAACAGGCCGAAGCTTACGTGGCTTCAGTACGGGAACGGTTTCTCAACCCCTTCCTCAAGCACCGCATCGCAGACATTGCTTCCAACCATGAGGAAAAGAAGCAGCGACGCTTCGCACCAGTCATCGCCCGCGCGTCGGAAATGGGCCTCAATCTCGAACAGCGCCGCCTGAAGACGGCTGTCGGCTGATCCAGTCATTGAGCTCGATTTCGGCGCGCTCAAGCGCGCTGTAGTTCAAAAGCTTGCGTAGAAGTGCCACTGTGACCGCACGGGCCCTGAGATTGAAACGTCCTTCGTCGGGTTCACCCTTCTCCTGGTAGACGCCAAGTTTTTCATAGAGTTGCTGCAATCTGTTCTGAACGCTTCTGAGCGACAGATTGCGGCGGCGGGCAATAACGCGATCCGTCAGGCCCAACGCTATATCGACCAGAATTTCATATTCGCTTTCGCTGAAACCACTGGCATGGCCAAGGCTCTTTTGCTGCAGGCCGCGCACCTCGCGGTCGATAACGCATTGTGCCTCGACGAAGATGCTGCGCAATGCCAGCCGCAGCTTGTCGTCGGATGCCGATTTCAGCACATAGCCGTAAGCTGCCCCTTCCGGCACAATGCGCGACACGCCGCGCACATAGGCTTCATCGGCATAGTTCGACCAGAACAGAATGCGCGTTTCAGGATTTTCCTTCCAGATCGTTCGCGCCGCTTCGATGCCGTTGCGTCCGTTCATCTGCAAATCCATGACGATATGCGCTGCCCTGTGCTGGCGCGCCAGTTTCTCGCCGGCGGACCCGTTTTCGGCTTCCAGCACGTCGCTGCATTCGGGCAATGCCGCCCGCACGGCCTCGCCAAGATAGGCGCGGTGCAACGGATCATCTTCCACGATCAGAACATGCATTTCATCCTCCACCCTCCCGGCACATCTCCGCAGGTAGGTGGATCGTCACACTGGTGCCGCCACCTTCCCCGTTTTTCCTGATAGCGAAACTTGCAGAGATCAACCGCGCGCGCGTGCGCATATTGTCGATCCCATGTCCCACGTCGGGACGCTGCGTGTGGCGATCCATGCCGATGCCGTTATCCGCGACTTCGACATATAGCCGACCGCCCCTGTTGCGGAACGCGACGCGCAACCGGCTTGCATGAGCATGGCGTATCGCATTGTTGATTGCCTCCTGCACGATGCGGAACAGCGAGGTCGCAACCGTTTCTTCCAGCCGATCCGCCATGCCTTCGCTGTGGTCGTCCAGCGCCCATTCGATGGTTGACCCGCTGTCGCGCACCGAACGGCCCAGATGGTTTTCCGTCGCCTGTACGAAACCGAAGAGCTGGAGAATTGAAGGCTTCGCTTCTTCAATGATTTGCCGCAGGTCGTGCATGCAATGCTGGAGCCCGCGAAACAGCGGTTCAAGCTGCTCGCCCGAAAGGTCCGGCGCGTGGGTAAGCCGCTCGACGTGGCGCGCCAGTCGTGTCAGATCGGCCAGAGTCTGGTCGTGCAGGTCCATGCCGATGCGGTGGCGCTCGATTTCCAGCGCTTCTGTCAGTTTCAGAGCGCCGAAACGCAAGCCTTCCTCGCGCGCCCGCGCTTCCGCTTCCACGATGGCGGAACGCTTGGCCTGTTCTGCCGCACGGATTGCGAAGAAATATGGGGTAAGCAGATCGGCAATCGACTGGGCGTTTTCCACGTCCCGCATGGTGTAGCAGGCGGGAGTGAGACTGGAACAGCTGAGCGCGCCGATAATATCGCCCTGCGCCTTCAGCGGCACATGCAGGCGCCCTTTCAGATCGTGCTCGATAATGGGACTGGAAAAAGCACCCGTAAAATGAAAGCGCGGGTCGGTGCGCGCATCGTCGGTCAAAAGATGATCGGCCTCGCCGGAAAGCACGGTTCGGATGGGGCTGCCGGAAAGCGGCGCAGGCGGATTGCGGCTCCAGTCCGTCGATATGCCGCTCTCATAGGCGATATGGAACTTTCCATCGAGCGTCTTGATGCAGACGTCCAGATGGTCATAGGGCACGATATGCGTAATCTCTGCCGCCACCGCCCGGATGATGGAATCGAAGTCGAGTTGTCCCGCCAGCAATCTGGAAATATTCAGATAGTGGTCGAGCAACCGTTGGGGCGCGAGTTCAAGCAAGCGTCTCTCCTCCGGAACGCAAACTTCTCATAGGCTATAATAGGCTGCGACAGCCTCGGCGCGTCTTGCGGGTTTCCGCAATTTTGCTACGGGAACCCGCAAGACAGTTGCTTCAATCGGCCTTCACAGAAGGCTCCTCTTCTTTCATCCTCGCTTCACCAGAAAATTGCCCGCGATACAAGAGTGAAAAATCGCATCAGGCGCGGACTGGTGCCGTTGAGGAGCGGCGGTGCGGGAGGCTCGCGCCACAATCAATTCAGACGATCCGAAGTGCCGGGGCGCTGCGGGTCGCATACTGGCAACTGGGAGGAAAGAATGAAACTCGCAAAAATCCTTTTCGCGTCCGCAGCACTTGCAGGCGTTCTGGCCGCAGGCAGCGCATTGGCTGACACATCTTCGAAGAAGATTGCATTCTCGAACAATTATGCTGGCAACTCATGGCGTCAGGCCATGCTGGAAAGCTGGGACAAGATCACAAAGGAAGCCGTGAAGGCTGGCGTTGTTGCGGCTGCTGACCCGTTCACGACGGCTGAAAACCAGGCGACCGAACAGGCCGCGCAAATCCAGAACATGATCCTGCAAGGCTATGACGCCATTGTCATCAATGCCGCCTCGCCGACCGCGTTGAACGGAGCAATCAAGGAAGCCTGCGACGCGGGCATTACGGTGGTTTCCTTCGACGGCATCGTGACCGAGCCTTGCGCATGGCGCATTGCGGTCGATTTCAAGGCGATGGGTGAAGGACAGATCGACTATCTTGCCAAGCGCCTCCCGGATGGCGGCAACCTGCTCGAAATTCGCGGCCTTGCCGGTGTTTCCGTCGATGACAATATTCATGCCGGCATCGAAGAAGGCGTGAAGAAGCATCCGAAATTCAAAATCGTCGGCTCCGTCAATGGCGACTGGGCCGCAGACGTCGCACAGCGTGCCGTCGCGGGCATTCTCCCAAGCCTGCCGAAAATCGATGCGGTGGTGACGCAGGGTGGCGACGGTTACGGCGCTGCGCAGGCTTTCGCCGCCGCCAAGCGCGAAACGCCGATCATCATCATGGGCAATCGTGAGGACGAATTGCAGTGGTGGAAACAGCAGAAGGACGCCAACGGATACGAAACCATGTCGGTTTCGATTGCGCCCGGCGTATCCACGCTTGCTTTCTGGGTTGCCCAGCAGATTCTCGACGGCAAGGACGTGAAGAAGGACCTCGTGGTTCCGTTCCTCAGCGTCAGCCAGGAATCGCTCGACAAGGACCTTGCCAACACCCAGAAGGGTGGCGTCGCGAATGTCGAATATTCGCTTGAAGACGCGCAGAAGGTCATCGACGCCGCGAAATAAGCAGCGCGTTTGCATCATCAGACGATTGGGGCGGGTTTCGTTCCCGCCCTTTTCCGTCACCTTATTCAGCATTTCCAGCAGTCAGATGAACGTATGACAGAAGCAGCAGAGAAACGGGAGGTCGTCGCCGCGCGCAATATCCGCGTGCAGTTCGGTGCGGTGAAAGCACTGGATGGCGCCGAACTCGTGATCCGCGAAGGCGAGTGTGTCGGGCTTGTGGGGCACAATGGCGCGGGCAAATCCACCATCGTCAATGTCATCAATGGCGGGCTGTCGCCGCATGAAGGCAGCGTTTCCTATCACGGCGAAGCGGGGCATGGCGTGGCGATGGCGCGCAAGCATGGTGTGCGCTGCGTGTTTCAGGAACTGTCGCTGTTCCCCAACCTGACGATTGCCGAAAATGTCCGCATCATGCAGCGCAACCTCGAAGGCGCAAACTGGCGCGGCAAGGCCGTTGAACTGATTTCCAAAAAGCTCAACGAGATTTTTCCGGGCCACAAGATCGACAGCAGCGCTACCATTGACGAATTGTCGATTGCCGAGCGGCAGATGGTAGAGATCGCCATCAACTTTACCGCGCCGGGAACGGCACCGAAA
Organism: Hyphomicrobiales bacterium; assembly: GCA_900473915.1. Lineage (GTDB taxonomy): Bacteria > Pseudomonadota > Alphaproteobacteria > Rhizobiales > Rhizobiaceae > Brucella. The sequence goes on from UCNG01000011.1 coordinate 259,911, forward strand.
CTGGTCATTCTCGATGAGCCTACCTCATCGCTCGATGCAGGCATTGCCGCGCAGCTGATGGCCTATGTGCGCCGCTTCGTTGAAACCGGCGGTGCCATCATTCTTATTTCGCACATGCTGGGCGAAATTCTCTCCACCTCCGACCGCATCGTCGTGATGAAGGATGGCAAGGTCGTCGCCAATCGCGCCGCCAGCGAATTTACCAATCGCAGCCTCGTTGAAGCCATGGGCAGCGTGGAGCGCGAGAAGACGGTGCGCCGCGTCGCACAGACCGACGCGACCGGCTCACCGGTTCTGTCCTTTCCAAAACGCGCCACCGACACAAAGCCGTTTCAGGCTTTCAAGGGCGAGGTCATCGGCCTTGCAGGGCTGGCCGGACACGGGCAGACCAGAATGCTGCTCGATCTTTACTATGCGCGGCGCCCAAACTGGATTCCCGCCCGCAATTGTGAAATCGCCTTCGTCGCGGGTGACCGCAGCCTGAACGGCACATTCCCGCTGTGGAGCATCCTGCACAATCTTACGGTCAGTTCGCTCGACGGGCTGTCGTCGCTCAAACTCGTCGACCGAAAACGGGAAGACGCGCTCGGCGGTGAATGGAAGGGCCGCATCCAGATAAGAACGCCGGATATGGGCAACCGCATCCTGTCGCTGTCGGGCGGCAACCAGCAGAAAGTGCTTTTCGCCCGCGCTCTGGCAACCAGCACGCATACGATCCTGATGGATGACCCGATGCGTGGCGTCGATGTCGGCACCAAGCAGGAGGTCTATGAAATCCTGCGCCATGAGGCGGAAAACGGACGCACTTTCGTCTGGTATTCCACCGAAATGGACGAAATCGAACTTTGTGACCGGGTCTATGTTTTCCGCGACGGCGCTATCGTTGCTGAACTGACCGGCGAAGACATTACGGAAAAGAACGTGCTTGCCGCATCATTCGAGGGAGGTCACGAATAATGCGCCTTTCCTCTTCCACCATCCGCCTGCTGACGCCGGTGTTCTCGCTGGTCCTGCTTCTGGCCGCCGTCTTCTACATGCAGCCGCGGGCCATGAGCTATACCGGGCTGAACCTGCTGTTCAATCTGGCCGTTCCCATCGCGCTCGCAACCATCGCCCAGATGCTGATCATGGCCGTCAATGATCTTGATCTCTCGATGGGAACCTTCGTGAGCTTCGTGGTTTGCGTTGCCGCGACCTACCTCAACACCACCCCCGTCATCGGCGTGCTGATCCTGGTGGCAGCGATTGCCGCCTATGCCGCGCTTGGCGCGCTGATCCATCTGCGCAACCTGCCTTCCATCGTGGTCACGCTTGGCATGAGCTTTGTCTGGGGCGGGTTGGCGGTGTTCCTGCTGCCCTCGCCCGGCGGACAGGCACCGGACTGGGCGCGCTGGATCATGACCGCCAAGCCGCCATTCATGCCGATGGCCATTGTCGCCAGCATTCTGATTGCGCTCGTCACGCATTTTATCGTGATGCGGTCCACCTTCGGCGTGCTGATGCGCGGCGCGGGTGGCAACACCCGCTCCATCGAGCGCGCGGGCTGGTCTGTCACCATGATCCGCGCCGGAACCTATGCACTGGCTGCCTTTTTCGCGGTGCTGGCAGGAATTGCACTGGTCGGCCTCACCACATCGGCTGATGCCAATATCGCGTTACGTTATACGCTTCTGTCCATCGCAGGCGTTATTCTCGGTGGCGGCGAATTCGTCGGCGGCCGCGTCTCGCCCATCGGTGCTGTCATCGGTGCGCTCACACTGACGCTTGCCGGATCTTTCCTCTCCTTCATGCGTATTTCCCCTGACTGGCAGATTGGCGCGCAGGGCGGCATCCTCATTGTGGTGCTGGCATTGCGCCTCTTCCTCAACCGCCTCGAAAAGAGGGAGAAAAAGCAATGAACGGCCTCGCCATTCTCACCAGACGCCCGTGGATATGGTCGTTTATAGCGACCGTCGCCGTGTGGGTCATTACAATCCTCTTCACCGGAGGTGCAGGCGCGCACGGGCTTTCCCATGCAGCCTTCACCTTTGCATCCTTCTCGGTGATCGTCGGGCTGGGGCAGATGTTCGTCATCACGCTCGGCCCCGGCAATATCGATCTGTCGGTACCTGCCAACATGACGCTCGCCGCAACGCTGGCACTGAAACTGATGGACACGCAGGACGGCATGATCCTCGCCGGGCTTGCCGTCGCGCTGCTGATCGGGCTTGCCATCGGCATTTGCAATTATGCGCTGATCAAGCTTCTGCGCATCCCTCCTATCATCGCCACCTTGTCGATGAGCTTCCTGATCCAGTCCACAGCCATCTGGAGCAATCGCGGCTTGCGCGTAAAACCGCCTGAGAGCCTGGCGCAGTTCACGACTGCATCGACGCTCGGCATTCCCAATGTCGCCATCGTGGCCCTGATCCTGTCGGTCATTGGCTGGGTGCTTTTGAAAAAGAGCATTTATGGCCGCTGGATTTCGGCAATCGGCCAGAACCCGTTCGCGGCGCGCATGGCAGGCGTACCCGTCGACGGCACACGCTTCGTCACTTATCTGCTTTGCGCGGCGCTGGCTTCGCTTTGCGGCTTCCTGCTCGCCTGTTTCTCGGGCGGCGCGGCGCTGAACATGGGCGCAGAATATCTGTTGATGTCGATCGCTGTCGTCATCATCGGCGGCACGGCGGTTGCTGGCGGCGATTCCAATATCCCCGGCATATGGGGAGCCGCCCTGTTCATGTTCCTCATCGTCTCGATGCTCAACACTTATGGTTTCGGTGCCGGTGTCCGCCTTGTCCTGACCGGGCTCACCATTATTGCGGTGATCATCCTCGCCAGTGGCCGTCGGGCTGAACGATAGTTTTCCGGAGTAAATTTCCTTGTCACAGACCGTTTCGATTTACGAAATCCACGACGAACGCTTCAAGCAGATGATCGTGCCGAGCGCCGATCTGGATGAACTCTATACCGGTTGCCGCTGGGCCGAGGGCCCCGTATGGTTCGGTGACCAGAACTGCCTTTTGTGGAGCGACATTCCGAACCAGCGCATTCTGCGCTGGGTGCCTGAAGGGGGCGTGTCCGTCTTTCGCCAGCCCTCCAATTTCTCAAACGGCAATACCCGCGACCGCGAAGGACGCCTCGTTACCTGCGAGCATGCCGGTCGCCGCGTCACCCGCACGGAACCGGACGGCAGCATCACCATGCTGGCCGACAGTTACCGCGGCAAGAAGCTGAATGCACCCAATGATGTGATTGTGCGTTCAGACGGAACGGTCTGGTTCACCGATCCGACCTACGGCATTATGGCCGATTATGAAGGCTACAAGGCCGACCCGGAACAGCCCACGCGCAATGTCTATCGCCTTGACCCGAAAACCGGCGAACTCGATGCAATCATCACCGATTTCCACCAGCCGAACGGCCTCGCCTTTTCCCCGGACGAAACCAGGCTCTATGTTGCCGACAGCGCCTATAGCCACGACGAGAACGCGCCACGCCATATCCGCGTCTTCGACGTTGCGGATGGCGGCAAGCGCGTTACCGGCGGCGCGGTATTCTGCACCATCGATAATGGCTTGCCGGACGGATTCCGTTTCGATACGGGCGGCAACCTGTGGACCAGCGCTGGCGATGGCGTGCACTGCTTCTCCCCGGACGGCACGCTCCTCGGCAAGATCAGGACGCCGCAGACAGTCGCCAACGTAACTTTCGGGGGGCCGCGCCGTAACCGGCTTTTCATCGCCGCGACGAAGTCGCTTTACGCGGTCTATCTCACCGTCACCGGCGCCCAATATCCCTGATAAAATAACGGCGGCTTTTCCAAACGAAAAGCCGCCGCTCTTTATAAATAGAGTAATTTATTGAATAAAATGCATTCGCCGCATGCCCTGTTAATGTGAACATGCCAATAATGTTTCTTTATTCAAAACGGATCTTTCCGGCGTAAAACCGAAACGACCCGCATATCAGGACCGTGAATGACGGAACAAATCAAAGCATGATCTCTTCTGTCCTTCTGCCATGCATCTTGTAGGCAGGCCGAGGCTTTGCATACGAGTACATTTCCTGATGCGCTGAGGCCTTATACCCCGATCGTCAACGGAATGGAAACAGATCGTCAATAAAACAGGTCAAATTACTGTGATTAAACTGAATAAAAAGTGCAACTTATCATGATGTTAGCTATATTTTAGGTATAACTACATTAGTTAATTCTGTTTTATAATCCTATTTGTTACCATATTTATTAGAACGTCCGCATGAAGCACAATAGCGGCCAGCGGCGACCGCGATGCGGTCGCCCCAGCCCCGATCAAGCTGAATATCGGAGTTTCGGAGAACACCGGTTCGGCGCCCGATAACGAATGTGGCAACCATCGATGCCATGATACTCGATATCAACTTCGACACCGAAAACTTCCGCGATCCGCCCTTCTTGCAGCACCTCTCGCGGCGTGCCCAACGCGACGAGATTTCCCTTATCCATCACCGCGATCCGGTCGCAAAACATCGCGGCGTGGTTCAGGTCATGCAAGGCAGCCACGACTGTCAGCTTCTGACGGCGAACCAGATCGAGCAGCCCGATCTGGTGCCCGATATCGAGATGATTGGTCGGCTCATCCAGAAGCAAAATCTGCGGCTCCTGCGCCAAAGCGCGAGCGATATGCAGACGCTGCCGCTCGCCGCCCGAGAGCGTGTGCCAGTAGCGGCCCGCCAGATGAGCCATATCGACATTGACCAGTGCCCGGTCAACGATTGCATCATCCTCCGCCGACCACGGCGATAGCGCCCCGAGATAAGGCGTCCGCCCCAGTTCGACGGCCTGACGCGCCGTAATACGGTCTGTCGTACCCGCCTGCTGCTCGACCAGCGCCAGTTGCCGTGCAATCTCGCGGCGGCTGAAACTGCTGATCGGCGTGCCGCAGAGGTTCACCTCGCCGACGCGACACCGGCGCACGCCGGATAACAGCGACAGAAAACTGGTCTTTCCCGAACCGTTCGGCCCGATGATGCCAAGAAACTCCCCTTCCGCCACATCCAGTGAAACATTGCGTAAAATCTCGACATTGCCTGCCGACCAGCCGACATTGTGGGCCGAGAGGATCATGACGCAGCCCTCCTTTGTCCGAGCAACAGGGCGAAGGCGGGCGCACCGAACAGGGCCGTGATGACGCCGATTGGGAGAACCTGCCCCGGAATAATGACGCGCGACAGGATGTCGGCGACGATCATGAAGATTGCCCCGATGAGTGCCGCCGCAGGCAGCAGCCTGCCATGCCGAACCCCAACCACCATGCGCGCTGCATGGGGTATGACAAGGCCGATAAAGCCGACAGAACCGACGATGGAAACCATCACCGCCGTCATCATGGCGCTGACACCGATCAGCGCGGCATAGACGCGCCGTACCGGTATGCCGAGCGAAGCGGCGGATTCCGTTCCGAAGGTAAATGCATCGAGCGCACGCGCATGCCACAGGCAGATGACAAGGCCGATCAGGCAGGCAGGCAGGGCAAGTGTGACGTCCGGCCAGCGCACCCCGGAAAGGTTGCCCAAAAGCCAGAACATGATGCCGCGTGCCTGTTCGGCATTTGCAGCCTTGGTGACAATGAACGAGGTCAGCGCATTGAAAAGCTGCGAACCGGCAATCCCGGCGAGAATGATTGCGCTGCTGCCGCGTCCGGCCCGCAGCGCCAGCAGGGACACGAGGCCGAAAGCAACAATCGCCCCGATAAACGCACCCAGCGACAGCGTCAGCACGCCAGCTCCGACGCCAAGAATGGCAACGCTGACCGCCCCGGTCGAAGCGCCGGCCGAAATGCCCAGAATATAAGGATCGGCAAGCGAATTTCGGAGCAGCGACTGCAAGATGACGCCGGATATTGCGAGCGACGCGCCGCAACATGCAGCGATGACTGCACGGCTGAGGCGATAGCTCCAGACAATCCCTTCATCGATAGGCTCAAGCGCATATCCGGCGTTCCACAGCCGATTGGCCACGGTTTTCGCAACCACATCGAGCGGTATCGCCGTTTCGCCTATCGCGGCACCGAGCCAAAGGGCAAAAAGCAGGAGGACAAGAGAAAAGGCCAGAAAGAGTACGCCGGAGCGTGCCCTCCCCTTTTGCTTGAAGCCCGCTGTCGCGGCCCGCGCCGTCACTTGTTCAAATCCGAGTTTGCGATATCGGCGGCGAGTGTCTCGATGCCTTCGATCACGCGAAGCGAAGTACTCATCGATTGCGCATCCATGTCGAAGACATGCTTGTCCTTCACCGCAGGCATCAGCTTCGTGACCGCATCACTGTCGAGGAACTGGTGCTTGACGGCGATGTCGTCAGCCGGGTAGCGACGGCGATCCAGCTTCGCGGCCACAATCATCGACGGGTTCGATTTCGCAATCGTTTCCCATCCGACCGTTGGCCACTCTTCTTCGCTGTCGATCACATTCCTGATGCCGAGCGCTGATAGAATATAGGCGGGCGCGCCGAACTTGCCCGCGACGTAAGGGTCAGCATCGACCTGCGCGCTCGAAAACCAGACGACGGCCGACAGTTTTCCATCAGCGGAAGCAATCTTCTTGCGAGCCGCCGCTTCACGGGCCTTCAGGTCGGCGACGAGTTTCTGGCCGCGATCCTGCACATTGAAGATTTCCGCCAGTTCGGTGATTTCCTGATAGACGATGTCCATCTTGAACGCTGCCGTGCGAACGCCGTCGCCGCCACCGGAATTGTCCTTGCCGACACAATCGGACGGTGATGTGTAAGCCGGAATGCCCAGTTCCTCGAACTGTTCGGGCTTCGCCACAATACCCGTCGGGCCGACATGCCATTGGAAATCAGCCGTCACGATTTCCGGCTTTTCCGCCAGAACGCTTTCAAAGCTCGGATCGTTATCGGCGAGCCGCTTTACCTTGGCATTGACCTCCTCGAAGCCCTTGAGAACAGGGCCGAACCAGACAGCGGTCCCGACAAGCTTGTCGCCCAGACCAAGGCTGTAGAGAATCTCCGCGCTGCTCTGGCCGACAGCGACGGCACGGGTCGGCGCCTGTTTGAACGTGACCTCGCGGCCGCAATTTTTCAACGTCAGCGGATAGTGCGTTTCCGCCGCCTGTGCAGCCAAGCCGCCCGCGAGAAATGTGCCCGCACAAATAGCGAGATGAAACGGCATTTTGCCGAAAATTTTCATGGATATCCCCGATGTAACTGAGAGAAGAAAGTCCTGTCAGGCGACGGAAAAAATCCGGAGCGGAAGGCGGACAGGCATATCCGGGGACATGTCGAAATCATGCGATGACGATGGAAGAATGCGTCCTGCGACGCGGAAATCTGTCATAACCGGCTCCTGCTCCGGGCATCCCCGCCCGTGACAATGGACAACACTAGACGGCAGGTCTCCTGGCTCACGAATATCTGCTGTTCATCTGCCTTCCCGCGCTTCTCCGGCACAGTGGCATGACGCTTTCAACGTCACGAGGATGAACGGCAATCCGCTTACAGTTGCGGGGGCAGCCACGGTCTTGGCCCCTTTTCGGGTCGTCCTCACCGTGTTCCCTATTAATCCCCTTCGCTCTCGGTCGGGGAACCGTCGTTATACTATTACGTCGGCATGGCGTCGCCGTCAAGCGCATCCCGTCGGCTATTTTGGCGTGCCGTTTTCAGGTGCGTTGCTGAAATAGCGGCCAAACTATTGTCGCATATGCTGGCCTATTGAATTTGTTTTCGCTAATCTCCATGTAGTTTGCTCCCGCTAGAGGAGCGGGACTTGGGGAGGTCCGCCGAAGGGCGGCATATATTCCATTTGGGAGGACATATGCGTAGATTCATTCTGGCCCTGACGTCGGTGGCGGCGTTGGCTATGGCAGGCTCTGCTTCCGCGGAAGACTACAAGGTGCTCGCGCCTGCCGCTCCGGGCGGCGGCTGGGACCAGACGGCGCGCACGATGCAGAGCGCGCTTCAGGACGAAAAGATTTCCGGCAGCGTGCAGGTCATCAACGTTCCGGGCGCTGGCGGCACCATCGGCCTCGCGCAGTTCGTGAACCAGAACAAGGGTGATCCGAGCCAGCTCATCGTTGGCGGCTATGTCATGGTCGGCGCTATTCTGACCAACAAATCGCCGGTCACGCTCGACGCCATCACGCCGATTGCGCGTCTTACGGGCGAATATGAAGCCATCGTCGTACCGGCTTCTTCCGACATCCAGAACCTTGGTGATCTTGCCGCGAAGCTGAAGGCTGATCCGGGCTCCGTTTCATGGGGCGGCGGTTCTGCTGGCGGCACCGACCACATTACCGCTGGTCTTTTTGCCAAGGCGGCAGGCGTCGACCCGACCAAGGTCAATTACATTGCTTTCTCCGGCGGCGGCGAAGCGCTTGCGGCCATTCTCGGCAATCAGGTGACTGTCGGCATTTCCGGCTACGGCGAGTTCGAAGCCCAGATCAAGGCAGGCACGCTGCGCATCATCGGCATTTCCAGCGACGAGCGCGTGGAAGGCATCGATGCCCCGACCTTCAAGGAAGGCGGCGTGGACGTTTCGATCCAGAACTGGCGCATGGTGGGTGCGGCTCCCGGCATCACTGCCGAACAGGAAGCCGCCATCAATGCCGATATCGAGAAGATGGTGAAGTCGGAATCCTGGCAGAAGGCACTCAAGGACAAGGGCTGGGCGAATACCTATCTCGCCGGTCCGGCGTTCAAGGAGCAGCTTGCCAAGGACGTTGCCGCAACTGAAACCATCCTCAAGGAAATCGGCCTCGTCAAATGACAGGATCAGACCAGCAGGAAGCGCGCCGCCCCGAAAGGGCGGCGCCAGATTTCGCCGCTCTTGTCATCGCTCTTGTTCTTGCAGCTGTCGCCATCGCCATCGCCTGGTCGACAACCTATGGAAACGATGTGACGAGCTATTCGCCGGTCGGTCCGAAAACCGTTCCCTATGTTGTCGCAGCCGGATTGTTCGGCCTTGCGATCTGGACCGTTTTCGAGGCGCTTCGCGGCGATTTTCCCGAGCGTGAGCATCAGGAAATCGCCCCGATGGCCTGGATCATCGGCGGTCTTGCCATCCAGATGCTGACGATGAAGACCGTCGGCTTTTCCCTGTCTACCGGCCTGCTTTTCGCAGCCACCGCACGCGGCTTCGGCTATCGCAAATTGTGGATCAGCGTTCCCGTCGGCATCGTCTTCGCCTTCGTGATCTGGTTCATCTTTGCGCGCGGCCTGCAGCTGTCGCTGCCGTCCGGCTGGCTTGAACAATTCGTTTAGGGACGGAGCGCTTTCATGGATACTGTCGCACTTCTCGCCAACGGACTTCTGGTAGCGCTTGAACCGTCGAACCTTCTTTATGCGCTGATCGGCGTCACGCTTGGCACAGCCGTCGGCGTGCTGCCCGGCATCGGCCCAGCACTCACCGTCGCGCTGCTGCTGCCCGTCACCTACAAGCTCGACCCTTCCGGCTCGCTCATCATGTTCGCGGGCATTTATTACGGCGGCATGTATGGCGGCTCGACCACGTCGATCCTGCTCAACACGCCGGGCGAAAGCGCCTCCATTGTCACCGCGCTGGAGGGCAACAAGATGGCCCGCGCCGGACGCGGCGGGCCAGCACTTGCAACCGCCGCCATCGGCTCGTTCATCGCGGGCCTGATCGCCACGCTGGCACTTGCCTTCGTGGCACCGTGGGTCGTGAAATTCGCCCTGTCCTTCGGTCCCTCCGAATATTTCGCGCTGATGCTGCTCGCCTTCATGACGGTTTCAGCGGCCTTCGGCGATTCCACGCTGCGCGGCCTGACCTCGCTGTTCATCGGCCTTGCGCTCGGACTGATCGGCATCGACCAGCTGACCGGTCAGGCGCGTCTCGTCATGGGGACCCCGAACCTGCTCGACGGCATCAATGTCACGACACTTGCGGTCGCGCTGTTCGCCATCGGCGAAACGCTGGCGGTCGTGTCGAAAAAGCTCGGCCCTGAAGATGAGGTCATTGCCGTCAAGGGTTCCGTCTGGATGACCAGGAATGACTGGAAACGCTCGTGGATGCCATGGCTGCGCGGCACCGCTATCGGCTTTCCGATCGGGGCCATGCCGGCAGGCGGCGCCGATGTGTCGAGCTTCCTTTCCTATTCGGCGGAACGGCAGTTCTCAAAACATCCGGAAGAATTCGGCAAGGGCGCCATCGAAGGCGTGGCGGGACCGGAAGCGGCCAATAACGCCTCCGCCGCCGGAACCCTCGTGCCGCTTCTGACGCTCGGCCTGCCTACCACCGCGACGGCGGCAATCATGCTTGCCGGTTTCCAGCAGTTTGGCCTGCAACCCGGCCCCCTTCTCTTCGTGACCAACGCCACGCTGGTGTGGGGCCTGGTGGCGAGCCTTCTCGTCGCCAACCTGATGCTGCTGGTTCTCAACCTGCCGCTGATCGGCCTGTGGGTGAAGATGCTCACGATCCCGCGCCACTGGCTCTATGCAGGCATTCTGGTTTTCGCCACGCTTGGAACCATCGGGGCGAATGCCTCCACCTCCATGCTGTTCGGCCTGCCGGTGTCGTTCGAGCTTGGCCTGCTTCTGGCATTCGGCGTGCTGGGCTATGTGCTGCGGCGCTTCTCATATCCCATCGCGCCGGTGGTGGTTGGCCTCATCCTCGGACCTATGGCCGAGAAAAGCCTGCGTCAGGCGCTGCAGATCAGCCAGGGCAACCCGATGGCTCTGGTGCATTCCTGGGTATCGATTGTGCTGATCGCACTGGCGATTGCCGCCGTCGTCGTGCCGATGATCATGCGCCAGCGCGGCAAGGGCGAATTGCTGAGCCAGATGGCGACGGATGAGGACTAGAGCATTTTCGAGCCAAAAGTGCGAAGCGCCTACGCGGGGAAATCAGTCCACCGGACTGATTTCTGATCCCGCTTCGATGCGTAGGATAATGGGACGAAACAAATAGTTGGAGCGGTTCCAATGATTCCGTTTTAACCGGAACCGCTCTAAACGACAAAAGCCCGGCATTGCCGGGCTTTTTACTCATATACACATACGCTTACTTGATTGCTCAACCCTGAATACGACGGAACTGATCGACGTCGATGCCAAGCGTCTCAAGGTCCTGGGCAGCAGGCTTCTGACCGGCGCGCACGGCAGCAGAAACGCGAACGGCACTACCCAATTGCGCAAACGCACGACCGAAACGATTATTGAAACGGGTAAACATTTTTCTCTCCATCACGGACACTTCCTTGGTCCGCACCCATGAAATGGTGATGGGTCCTGTGACTGAGAAGACCGGCCTTTGCATGCCAGCCATGCAGTTTCGGCATGCTCCTTTCCGCGCAACTTGATTGCGATCAATGCTGTTCGCACGCGGGCTTGCGAAGCTCCCCTCAACCAAGGAAGGAGCCACGGAATGTCGAATACCCCCCACACGCTTGGAGAAGAGTTTCCCGGCCAGCTCGATGCCATTCATGCCTTGAAGGCGAAGGATGCGCATTTTGCCCGCATTCTGGAAGAGTATGATTCCGTCAATGACCGCATCCACCGCGCGGAAACGAAAATAGCGCCGGTGAGCCAGGAAGAGGAAACGAACCTGCGCAAACAGCGCCTCGCCTTGAAGGATAGCATCGCCGAGGCACTTGCCGCGGCTTGATCTTCTATCCCCTCCCACAAGGTTGGGACATAAACGAATGGCGAGAAAAAGCGGTTCCGAAATTACCGGGGTCGCTTTATTATTTTATCACGAATACAGCAATTGCCTAAGAAAAGATAAGCTGCTACCAAATCAAAAAAACAATACTAAACAATATATTAGCAAATGGGAAAGTATCAAGTGAAGACCAGATATGCTGTATTTATTGCATCCGCAATGGCATTTTCATATTGTAATTTAGCTGCGGCGCAAAAACTGGAAGGTTTCGATCTCTCGCTGGCGAAAGTGTCGCCATTTCCTGTAACGGCGTTTTATGAAACGCCGGAAAATTTCTCCTCTTTACCGGTTGGCAGCATTATTCGTCAGGAACCGATCGAAGCTCCGGCTGGCGCATCGGCCTGGCGTGTGCTCTACGTTTCGGAACGCTGGGATGGAACGCACGTTCCGGCAAGCGGTCTGGTCATCGCGCCGAAGCAGACGGACAGCACCACGCCTCATCCGGTCGTGTCCTGGCTGCATGGCACCACCGGGGTGGCGCGCGGCTGCGCTCCCTCGCTTGCGCCAAATCCGGTTCAGGAATTTGTGCAACGCGGCGAGTATGTCATCGATATCGGCATTCCATATCTTCAGGACTGGCTTGCAAAGGGATATGCGATCGTCGCGCCGGACTATGCCGGGCTTGGTTCCGACGCTGTTCACCGTTATCTCGCGGGCGTGGATTCAGCGCGTGACGTCCATAATCTGCTGCGTGCGGCGCGCTCCATCAGCGAAGCGAATATCGGCAAGGACGTCTCACTGGTCGGCTGGTCCCAGGGTGGGGCTGCCGCGCTGTTCGCAGGCGAAATCGCCGCAACTTACGCACCTGAGAATAAAATTCGCTCGCTCGTAGCCCTGGCTCCCGCTTCGACTATTCTGAGGCCGGACGCTGCGATAAATGCCTTCTTCAAGGCCAAGGTGCCCTACACGCTGCTTGTCGGGCAAAGCTACATCGACGCCTACAATCTCGACAAAACTCTTTTTACCGCCGAAGGCCAGAAACTTCTCAAGGCCGCGCAGTCAACCTGCGTGGTGGGTGTTCTGGGCGCACTGGCGCAAAGCAAAGACCCTGCGGTCACCGATAATATTACGGATCACAAGGACTGGGTCGAAGCCCTGAAACGCAATAATGCCGGTTCCGCAAAAATCGACGCGCCTGTTTCGATTTTCCAGGGGCTCGACGACACCATCGTTCCGCCGAGCGATACGCAGGATTATGCTGATCGGGTCAAGGCATTGGGAATGGACGTTTCCATCACGTGGGTTGCACATGCGGGTCATCGTGATCTTTTCGGCAGGAAAAAAGACGAGATCGTGGAAAAAGTGGTTGAAGGCTTCGAAGCCACAAGCAACTGAACGCGAAATTCTGTGAAGTTGAACCAGTTCGGGATCATTCGACATGGAATGATCCCGTTTTCCTTGTGATGCCATCCCACCGCCGCGGCGGCGGCTCAAGAGGACTGGTCCTCGTTTTTGTGCCCAACCTTGCTGTTGTCCGGGCCGACCACGCCTTCCATCTTACCCACCACGATCAGGACCGTAACGGCAATAAGCGTCGCCAGCAGCGCGATGTGCCAGAGGCCGAGACCACTGGCGAGCCCTACCGATGCGGCAAGCCACATGCCCGCCCCGGTGGTGATGCCGGTTATTTTTCCGCGCGCAACGATGATGAAACCAGCCGCCAGGAAGGCGACGCCGCTGGTGATCGCCTCCACAAGCCGCGAAGGATCCATCCGGATATTCTGATCGTTGAAGACCGGCACATTGACCAGTTCCAGCGATACAATTGTGAAGGTGGCTGAGGCGAGACAGACCAGCATATGGGTCTTCAACCCGGCAGGCCGCCTGCGCCATTCCCGTTCGAGACCAATGATGGAGCCGAGCAGCGTCGCCAGCAGCATCCGCGCCAGAACCACCGGCAAACTGATTACATTGTCGTGCGTGAATTCAGCCCAGAATTGTTCCATGCTTCATAACGGCGACCATCATTTTTGGTTCCACCGTAAGACAAATGTAGCAAATACTCCAGAATTCCATCGCCAGTACACAAAACAAACACAACTCATATACACTATTGTAATATATAATTTATTCACCTCAAAATATATTAAGATATTGACCGGCGCATTGCTGTATGTATATCTCCGCATGACTTCAATAATTATCGAGAAGTAATTAAAATGAAATGGCAAATACCGGTTGCTGTTTATATTAATGATACATTTTACAGTATATTCGATACTCATGAGGCAGAGAAATTCTTCCTGCGTCATTGGATCGTTTTCAGGCCGGAGCATCGCGATCCGCTCATCATGGCCTGCCTGCTCAGCTGGGACGGGCACACTGAGCTCGCGGCCAAGGCGCGTGAGAAATTCGTAGAGGCGGCTGAGAGCGCGGGCATTCTCATATGGGACAATGAGCTGCCGAAATCGCCTCACTTTGCCGAAGCTGGCGGAACCGTTTCAATGGTCGCGGGCGGCAGGGAATTTTCGCCGTTGGGCGTGTTCTCACAGAACAAAGCGAGGTAAGTTGACATAGATTCGAGGAGCCAAGCGGCCACTGCGATTTATATTGTCATCATGCGCAGAAATAGTAATGTTTTCCATAATCGCTGGCTTAACAACTTGCACATAGAGTGGAGACCCTGTTCGGTTTTTGGGAGGCATGAGGATGCATCAACCAATAATAAGTTCATTTCAAACTCCTTCTCTTTCTGGCCTCATCATCAAGGATGACCGCACGCCATTTGAAACCCTCCCCGGTATTTCGGAATTCTCCTCAAACCTTCCTCAGACAGAGCGCGTTATCTCCGCAGTCAAGAACGACACTTCCCCCATACCTCAAACGAAGGATCGGGAGTATTATCACGGCGACGAACACGCTGCTTGGTGGCTGAATGGCCTAGATGATATGCATGGGATATTAGGGACGGCAGCCCGCTTGGACATCAATACCGGTGGGTTGACGTACTTTGAGATGGGATGTGCTTCGGGTCGTGTCGTTCGTCACTTCGCTCATCAAACCGACGCTAAAATTTGGTGCGCTGATATTAATTTGCGCCATACTGAATGGATAAGGAAATTTCTGCCGCCTCATATCAAGGCCTTCAACAATACCGCATTTCCTTATCTGCCCATTGAAAGCAATTCAGTCGATATTGCTTCGGCTTTTTCAGTATTCACGCACATTGATGATTTGGAGTTGATGTGGATTGCTGAACTCGCGCGCATTATTCGCCCGGGTGGGATGGCATACATTACCGTCCAAACAGAAAATACATGGGAGAAATACAAGACAGGTTGGATCAAAGATGTTCTTATGCCAATGGCAAGTGTGATCCCGGACTACGAGATAGGCCTGCACACCTTTGAAAAACCACTTCCTAACGAAAAAACAGTTTACTGGTGGCAAACCAGAACTGTTTACAACAGTACCGTTTTCCACACGACGGATTATCTTCGGCGCGAATGGTCCCGTTTCTTCAATGTCATCGAAATTATCCCAAACGGCTCTACGTATCAGGATGTCATTGTATTGCAAAAATACCAACTCTAATTCTGGAGGTAATAAGGGAAACTTCTCATCATCCGCGACCCGGGAGGAAGCGAAGAAAATCTTCATTGAAAAGAAAACTCCTCACAATTTGGAAGTTTAACGGAAGATAATACAATGAAGGGAACACATCACCCCTCGAAAATTGCAACTAAAGAAGAGACGTGGAATAGTTTTGTAGAGAAATACACACTTGAAATCTCAGATTTTGAGCGCGCCTCTCTTTTAGAAATCTTAAACATTTCCCTGGGTTCAAAATTGCTAGAAATGGGATGCGGTTCCGGACATCTGTCATTATTGCTAAACCTTAATGGATATAAAACAGATCTACTCGACTTTGCCAAGAAGGCATTAACGCACGCTGCGAAAGTATATAAAAGGTTTGATGGCTCACCAGATACAAAATTTTCCAATCTTGATGCCATTAACTTCACACCCGATGCAGTTTCAAATTATACTGTGGCTTGGAACTGTGGAGTTTGCGAGCATTTTAGCGCTGAATCGTTAGTCTCGATGCTTCACAATATGGCAGCAGTCAGCGAAAAAGTGCTTGTCATAATACCGAACCCATCATCTGTTTTCTATATCGCCGGAAAACGAAGACTACTGAACGATGGGGCCTGGCAATACGGTACTGAACTGCAACGAGACAACTATAAACGGGCATTCTCAATGGCAAGCCTCAACGTCTTACATCATGGCTATATGGACAGAGATATGACGCGAAACTGGATTACAAATGCCGTTGGTGAATCCGGAGGACATTTGTTTCATATGTTGTTAAATGAGGGGAAAATACCTGAGGATCAGTATTATTTGCAGTTTTTTTTAGCCGAAAGAGGTAATAATCGCGTAAAAAACTTATGTATTGACGACAATCCTACTATAGATCGAACGTTCTATTTATATAAAATGGGAACATCGGCTGCCATGACCTCATCACTTAATGAAAAAATACACCACCTGAAGCCTCAGATTGAAATCCAACAAGCCATTATTATCAGCGAAGAATAGGCTTGAGATGAGTATACCGTATTACTCGCGAATAAAAACAGTATAATTCCTTCTAATGAAGACTATACTTACCACACAAAAATGATACAAAGAAAAGGAAGCAGAATTATCTCATAGTTTGGAATTAATTCAGAAACTGGACAGAACAATGACTGAGACAACAGCAAAGCTCTCCGAGATGCAGCAGAGTACTTGGTGGCGACTAACAAACCCAATTCGCCGCGTTTCCAATCTATTTCGCTCTCAGCGCTAACAGCCTTCGCTAGCACCCTGAGCAAATACCCTCCCCTTTCCCAAGGAAGCAAAATGCCCAGACAACTATCCCGCATCCCCCTTATCGCCAGGGGCTTAACTCGAATGGTTCGTGAGCATGGTACCCGCCATACCATTAAATATATTGGGACACGAATTAATGAACGGCTCTTGTCTAGGCATGATCGTGGTCTTCCAGCAATATACGCGCAGGAGCCCTTAATTAGAAACCCGCTCGTATCGATCATTCTCCCAATTTACAATCATGCTGAATTCCTCCCACATGCGATTAAGTCTGTCTTAGCTCAAACATATCAAAACTGGGAGCTAATCGTAGTCAACGATGGATCATCCGATGACTTTCAGGGCGCAATCATACCGTTTTTGCCAGAAAAACGGATACGCATTGTAAATCAGAAAAATCTGAAGCTTCCAGCCGCCCTCAACAATGGGTTTCGCTATGCCGTTGGTGAATATTTCACATGGACATCGGCTGACAATATAATGTTGCCAAACCAAATCGAAGTTCTGGTTCGAGCTCTGGAAATAAGCCCGACCTACGGGCTCGCCTACTCCGATTACACCGCAATTGATGACAGAGGCGCGCCACTTAATGACCCTTATTGGCGAAAGCACAACCGGCCAGATGGTAGCGCACGTCTACATTTGCCGGAACAGGTTACGCTAAGCAACTTTCACGATAGCGGTGATAATTTCCTTGGCGCCAGCTTCCTCTGGCGAGCCGATGTTCACGATTTGGTAGGCGCGCACGATGAAAACTGTCTGGGCGGAGAGGATTATGACTTTTGGTTACGCATGAGTGTCGTCACGCCATTTCTGCACGTACCCTTCAACTTGTATGAGTACCGCGTTCACGACAACACGTTAAATGCTAGGGCAGCCGAGCTAAAAATCCATGATAATGTTCAGAGACTGCTTTCCTTTGATAGGGAGCGTAGAGCCGCCCTATTAAGAAATCCGGAAATCCTATTAGATCCTGCTGATACGCTTTCTTATTTACGTGATACTCGGCAATACTCCAGTTACGTCGGTAAGCGGCTAACATTCGTTAAATATTCACAACTGGACGGAGCGCATTCTAACACAAAAAATACTCTAGCTTTA
Organism: Hyphomicrobiales bacterium; assembly: GCA_900473915.1. GTDB lineage: Bacteria > Pseudomonadota > Alphaproteobacteria > Rhizobiales > Rhizobiaceae > Brucella. The sequence goes on from UCNG01000011.1 coordinate 277,487, forward strand.
GCAATTGACGTTTCCATCAATGAGATTGACCCCGTGAAACTTGAGGGGGCTAACATAATTGTTACTGACGATGCATTCACTTACCGGTGGATAAAGCGCTTAGGATATCCTTTGACCAAGCGGATTATCAAAACGCCCTCTTTGTCTTTGTCATCCAGCGTACAACATGCTGCGGCCCTCACCCTTTACGAATCAGATAAAGAAGAATCTGGTTATTCATTGACGCAAAATGCCCTTCCGATTTCCGGTACTATTATGCCCCTCAAGCATATCCTGCTTTTGGTCACCAAATGGGGGAAAGGAGGATTAGAGCAGGTGGTCCTTGACGTGGCTGCGGGAGCAAAACAAGCGGGCATCGATGTTACTATAGGGTCGACAGACGAAACGGATACGCAGTTATTACGTGCTGCCTGCGACGCAATTGGCGTCAACTGCATTGGATTTTCTTGTTCAGCGTTAGCAGTACGTAATTTCGTCAAAAATAACTTCGTCGACGTTGTCAACTATCACCACGCGTCGCTAGGCGCAAAACTCATAAGCGACATGGGTATTCCGACTATATATACAGTTCACAACTGTTATATCTGGCACAATAGTGAAAAATTAAATGAAACATCGGTAAGTTTAGAACCGATGGACGTGTTTATCGCCGTCTCGCGCCAAGTTGCTGCATATGCAAACAGATGGCTTAAAGCACCCCCTGAAAAAATTTATGTAATCCCAAATGGCACGACGTTGCCTGGAAACATAAAGTTAAACAATTCACGCGGGAGCGAAATTTTTCGGTTCATTTGCACAGCTTCAATAATGCCACTTAAATGCCAGATTCACTTGGTCCGGGCGTTTGAAAAAGTTCATGAAGTCTTCCCTAATACGCGACTTACTCTTTTGGGATACCCTGCTGATGAGTCATATCATACTGCCTTAAAACAAGAAATATCGATAAGAGGTTTGGAAAATAGTATCGAAGTTATCCCCGGTCTAGAAAGAGGCAGAGCATTAAAAACTATGGCAGATGCAGATTGCATGATTCAGCCTTCAATTATTGAGGGATGGAGTATTGCAGCCGCTGAGGCAATGCTTTTAGGGCTTCCAGTAATCGTTACAGATGTGGGATCTGCATATGATATGAAACCTCTGTCTGACAGCGTTAGAATTATAAAAGGGAAAATTCCCGATATTCTAGAGCTGAATGGCGATACTCTGTATTCAACTCTGCTCGCGGAGGATCAGGACTTTGACAATAGAATAGCCATTGAGATGATCCTTGCAGTTAAAAACCGAGATACAATGAAAGCTGCTGCAGTCGCGGCGGTTTCTAAAGCTCAGGATTTATTCTCTATGGGAAAAGCCATCAGCTCTTATCTCAATCTTTTTAGCATCGCCAAATGATAGAGTACATTGGCATTAAGGTCACTCACTAGGTGACCGGCTCATAAGATCGCAGCCAAATACGAATTGAAGCAAGCTGGATAGAGGCGAGGAAATTATCGTCGCGTTTGTCGTATCGGGTTGCGATGGCCCGGAAGTGTTTGAGTTTGTTGAAGAACCTTTCGACATTGTTCCGTTGTTTATAGAGCCATGGACTGAAGGCGGGGATATTCACACGGTTTGGCATGGGGCGGATGCAGCCCCATGCTCCTCGTTCTTTGAGGCTTTGGCGCAAGCTGTCGCTGTCGTAAGCGCGATCTGCCACTAGTATCTGCCCAGACCCGAGCGTCTCAAACACATCGGCTGCCGAACATCCGTCATGTGCTTGTCCCGCAGTCAGTTTCAGTCGGATTGGGCGACCATCAGCATCGACTAGCGCATGAATTTTTGTGGTCATCCCACCGCGCGAACGACCCATGCAACCGGATCGTTCGTCTTTTTTTGACCGTTGGCCGCATGTTGATGGACGCGGATCGACGAGGAGTCGATCATCTGTATATCGCTGTCGTAAGCTTCTGATATCGCGTTGAGAATGCGCGCCCAGTGCCCGGCATGACGCCATCTGTTGAAGCGATTTACACAGGTCGTATAGGGACCGTAGCGGGATGGAATGTCTGCCCATGGCACACCAGTTCTCAGCCGCCAGAATATACCGTTCAAAACACGTCGATCGTCAACGCGGGCCTTACCGCGCACTTTGGTCGGAAGAAGCGGTTCAATCACGGACCATTCGAAATCTGTTCAATCAAAACGCGCCATCACGACCTCCAAATCAATGGAGACAGTGAATCACAAACCATTCAAGCCGAAAACTATTTTATGGGTATGTGACCTAGAGTGACCTTTTTACTAGCTTCCAACACTTGCAACCCGAAACCCGTCCGTAATTACCCACCCCCAGATTCTTGGAGTTGTCAGGGGTTTGAAAGTCTGAATCCATGTGCGTTATGGATCGCACTGAATTACAGCATTTGAGCACGGACGAACTGATTGATCTGGTTCTGCGTTTGCAGCGTCCAGTGAAGAATTCAAGCAATTCGTCCAAGCCACCTTCAACGGACAAGAAGGCCCGACGCGAGAATTCCCGTCCAGGCGATGCAAAGCCAGGCCACGATCCTCATAACCGAACCTTACACGAAGACCCTGATGAATTTCGCGATCACATGCCAGATCGTTGCGAGCGCTGTGACAGTCTACAAGCCTGCGATGGAGTTGATTGGCGAATATGACGAGATCGATCTTCCTCCGATCAGGCCTTATGTCATCCGCCATCGCCGTTTTGCCTGTGCGTGCACGCATTGTGGTGCGCCTGTCAAAGGTTTGGTTCCAGCTGTTGCCACAGGCACGCCTTTTGGCAAGCGCATACACGCTCTGACCATCTATTTAAAAGGGTTTCAGGCGCTTTCTAACGAGCGACTGCGCGGCATGTTGTTTGACATATTTGGCCTCGCGATCAGTGAAGGCGCATTGATGAACATCTTCATGCGCTCCCATGCATCCTTCGAGTTGGAAGCGGATATCCGTCGTCAATGCCCTGCCGTATGCAGTACGTATAGACGACCTTATCGAACAGTCGGTCGTCGCCTTCGTCCAGGCGCCCGCTATCGAGGCGAAAAGGCGTGGCGGACAATCCAACAATTTTCATATCCGGGTTGATCATCAGCAACGCGTCGATGAATTGCCGGTACATCGTGTTGCCGTCGTTTGGAACCAACTGAACCTCGTCGATCGCCCGCACGTCAACGTGCCCGAACTGCGCCGCCTTGTTATAAACCGTCTGTAACTGCGCAAATAGGATTTGCGCGCGCTTCGCGGCGGCCAAGTGCTGATGCATAGTTTCCCGTTGGGGCAAACGGCGCGACACCGATCAGTTCGAGAAAGTTTCCCTCGACCAGTTCCACGACATGAGTGCAGCAGCACAGCCGCATGTCAGGCCAACCGGTAATCAGTTCGCTGCCACTCGAAAGCAGATCAAAGGCGGAACCCTGTTGATCGAACGAGACAATGAACGGCTCGGCCGGCTGGACAAGTGGGCCGGTCGCCAAGCCCTGAAAGGCGGTGGGAAGTGAAGCTGACAAAAAGACACCTGAACGCTTTGAAATACCTCGCCACCGTAGATGGCTTTGCGCCTCAACGATCTATCCCCGACGGGAACGCGAACACATCCACGGGAGGAGCGAGCTCAAAAGAAATGGTTTGGCAATATATGGGAAAGAGCCATGGCACTCACTTTATAGCTATCGCATCACCGAAGCAGGCCGCGCCGCACAGCGGGAAAGGGAGTGAGATGTCAGCGCGGTACTATAAGCGAATGTTTATCATCATCGCGGCGGTCGTAGCCATCTTCCTCGCCTACCAGCAGATTCCGCATATCTACATCGGAGAGCGTGCGCAAGGCAGCTACGAGGGCGGCATCGCATCCGAAAAGAACGTCTCAAACGCTATTAAGGAAGCACAGGAAGCCGCAGACGAGGCAGGCCATGCCGGCCCGGAAGAAAATGGCAAGTAATGGCGTCATACACCTTTGCCGACACTGAACGATGGCTAGTCGCCATTGCCGGTGTCATTGCGTACTTCCCCGAGACAGAACAGAATCTCCTGCCACTTTATGAACGCGTGGAAAGCATGCAGCGGAACCTCGTTGCGAACGATAATATTCGCGACCGCATTAAATCACGGCTGCGTCGAATGGCAGCGTGAACTTTTCCATATGCTCTTTTCGCCATTCCAAGGAACCTCCCGTTCCATATCGCGGGCGGTCTACTGTATGCCCCATCAGAATTCGACGCAGCTCATCATCCAGGCCGGCCTCCTTCATGCGGTCTTCAAATGAATGGCGAAGTGAATAAACGGTATAGCCCGCGCCCTTCGGAAACAGCTCATTGTTCTTGAAATCTTTGTTCAGTCTTGCTGACAGCGTGTCTTCCTTGTTTTTGTAACGAGAGAAGCGATTCCTATGCTTCTTAAAAACCTCATACCCTAGGCCGACCAACGGCAGCTTCCGAACAAACGAAGCTGTTTTAATCTCGCGAGGATCGACTGCATCTTTCCGCGGGGCAATAAGAATATGCGGAACCTTGTCGGCCTAGAGTATGTGCTCGACCGCAATATTACAAAGCTGGTTTGGCCTGCATCCTATTTCAATCATCGCCTGCACAATGCCGCGAGCCTCGTCATTTAGACTGACGAGCGGTCCGTAGGTCTGAAATTTTTCCCGAATTATTTTAGCCTGGATCGGCGGCCGGGACTTCTCAATCTTCTCTGCGAAGCTTTAAGGATCAAACCGGCAGGCTAAACACCCGGCAACCGATTGATATTATTTAACAATTTTAAACTGTTGGCTGAAAGCAATGGTACGGTCGGTTGGAGTTGAACCAACGACCTCAGGAGCCACAATCCTGCGCTCTAACCAACTGAGCTACGACCGCGTACCTTTGTGTCGGCTGCGTGACGCTCTGGCGTCGCCGACAGGGGGTCACATACGGAGAATCGATCCATATTGCAAGTGATTATAACGCTCTTTTTTGAGAAATTCCCAATTGCGGGTTTCTATATCAAATCCTGCTCATAAAGGTCACGGGCTGGTAACCATTTCAGATGACCGGCTGTGCATAACCCGGATATTGGCTTTGGCCTGTAAAATTGCCTTTCCCGCATTAACTAATGAAACAGAAAATGCGGCCCATACCCAATGGCAATGTGGACCCGCGCCCAGAAGAGGCTTATTAACAGGACGTTAACAAGCACTGCGGGCGGTCGAAAGAACAGGTAAGGACTGGTATGTCAGGATCATACCCCTTCATCGATATTGCCGCGCTGGATTCTATCCGCGAAGGCTTTGCAAAGGGCGATGCGCAGCTCGTGCTGACGCACGATCTTTTGACGGTGCTTTGGGTCAACGGCCCCGGCGCGAAGCTTTTTGGCTTCGACCGCGTGGAAGACATGATCGGCGGCGGGCTTGATCTGCCCGTGGCCACACGCCGGCAGATCGCCTCGTCAAATGCCGATACCGATGGCGAAGCCCGCACTGTTTCCGTTCGCCTCGGCGGCGGTTTGCGTTCCGACCTCACCCGATTCAGCATTTCGCGCATCACGCTTCCCGATGGCGTGTCCGGGCTGCTGTTGACCGCCAATGGCACGGATGCGAAGGCCGAAACCGTGATTTCCGGCCTCAGCGACGACAGCACCCATATTGCCCTGATCGACGCGCACGGCAGGGTGATCGCCGCAAGCCCACATTTTTCCGCGCTCGACATTTCCTCCGCCACGCTGGAAGACCTTATCATCGAGGCCGCGGATGCGCCTGACCGCATCGTCAAGCGCCGCATCCGCACCGGAAAGCACTCCGCACCTGGAGCGATCGCACGGCTCACCGATACGCCGCCCATGCATCTTCTTTGCATCGTCGGCGATGCCCCCGCCGCAGCGCAGCCAGCCCCGGATGCGCTGCCGGGCAAGGCCGAGGAAATTCTGGAAGAGATGCTTCCCGAGCCTGCCGAGCCCGCAACCGCCGAAGCGGTTGTGGAAGAGGTTTCGGCGGAACAGCCCAAGCCTACGGGTTTCGTGTTCGACCAGGACGGGCCGCTGGCGCGCTTCATCTGGAAAGTGGGGCCGGACGGCACGTTCAGCGAAGTGTCGCCGGACCTTGCCGCAACGATCGGGCCCAATGCAGCCGATGTCGTTGGACGGCGGTTCTCCGACGTCGCGAATGTCTTCGGCTTCGACCCGGACGGCAGCATCACCGCCCTGCTCGACAAACGCGATACGTGGTCGGGAAAACGGTTGATGTGGCCAGTCGAAGGAACGGACCTGCGCGTGCCGGTCGAACTCGCCGCCCTGCCCGTCTATTCCCGCGACCGGGAATTCACCGGTTTCCGTGGCTTCGGCGTCGTGCGCCCGGCAGAAGCCGAGCAAGACCCGGAAAAAATCGGGCTGGTGCTCGCGGGCGGCATTCCGCAGCCGCGCAAGCCCGTCAGCGAGACTGTTGAAACGGTGGCGCCTGTCGAAGACGACGATGTTCTGGCGCTCTCGGAAGAAGTCGCCAATGACGATAGCCCTGTCGCAACGCAGCCCCAACCGCCGCTCGATATCGCGCCGACACCGGGACGCCGCGAATCCGACAAGGTCATCAGCCTGTTGAACGCCTGCGCACAGGAAAAAGTGGCAGCGGATCAGGCAAGAATGCTGAAGGACCGGGAGCGCGAAGAGCGCCCGGAAGGCGGGCTGACCAAAACCGAGCGCAATGCATTTCGCGAGATCGCCGACCGTCTGCGCAAGCAGGGTCTTGCAAGTTCACGTGCCGAAAGCGAAGCGAGCGCGATAGCGGAAGAGGCTGTTGCCGAAGCCCCGAAGCCGGTCGAGCCTGCCGTGGAAGAAGCGGCACTTCCGGCCCCCACGGCAATCCCTGCCGATGAAACCGCTTTGCTGGCCAACCTGCCGGTGCCGGTCATCATTCATTCGGGCGACCATATTCATTATGTCAATCAGGCGCTGCTTGATCTCACCGGCTATGAATCGCTTGACGATATTCGCGATGCGGGCGGTGTCGATGTGCTTTTCAACAGCGAAAGCGACGACGGCGAAACGCGACAGGGCATGGTGCTGCGCCGCGCCGATGGCAGCGAAGGACCGGTCGATGCGCATCTCAATGCCATTGCCTGGCGCGACGGTCGCGCGCTCATGCTGAGCCTGATGCCGGTCTCCGCAGCACCGGCCCCGGTCGAAGCGCCGGTCGCCATCGATGCGGATGACGAAAAGCAAGCACTGGTGGATCATGTCGAGGAACTGAAAACCATTCTCGACACGGCGACGGACGGTGTTGTCCTCATCGACCCTGAAGGCCGTATCCGTTCCATGAACCATTCGGCCTCGGCGCTGTTCGGCTATGAACATGACGAGACGGAAGGCAAGTTTTTCTCGATGCTGTTTGCCATCGAAAGCCAGCGCGCCGCCATGGACTATCTGCACGGACTTTCCGGCAATGGGGTGCTGAGTGTCCTCAATGATGGGCGGGAAGTGATTGGCCGGGAAGCCAAGGGCGGATTCATTCCGCTGTTCATGACGATCGGCAAACTGCCGCATACGCGCGGTTTCTGTGCCGTCCTGCGCGACATCACGCAATGGAAGCGCACCGAGGAAGAGCTGACCAACGCGCGCAAGGAAGCTGAACGCGCATCGAGCCAGAAGACCGAATTTCTGGCGCGCATCAGCCACGAAATCCGCACGCCGCTCAATGCCATCATCGGCTTTTCCGAACTGATGGCCGACGAGAAATTCGGCCCCATCGGCAATGATCGCTACCGGGATTACCTGCGCGACATCAACCGTTCCGGCAATCATGTGCTGGCACTCGTCAACGACCTTCTCGACATTTCGAAGATCGAAGCGGGCGGGCTGGACATGCAGTTCGAAGCGGTGTCGCTCAACGATGCGATTGCCGAAGCCATCGCGCTGATGCAGCCGCAGGCCAATCGCGAGCGTGTCATCATCCGTTCCAGCTTCCAGTCGAACCTGCCCGACATCGTCGCCGATACGCGTTCGATCAAGCAGGTTGCGCTGAACCTTCTGTCCAACGCGGTGCGCTTTACCGCGCCGGGCGGACAGGTGATCGTGTCGACAAGCTATGAAATGAACGGCGATGTCGTGATGCGGGTGCGCGACACCGGCATCGGCATGACCAAATCCGAGGTCGAGCAGGCGCTGAAGCCGTTCCGGCAGGTCAACGCGCTGGAGCGCCGCAAGGCGGAAAGCGCAAGAGACTGGCGCAGCGAAGGCACCGGCTTGGGCCTGCCGCTGACCAAAGCCATGGTAGAAGCCAACCGCGCGCAATTCGCCATTGATTCCACTCCGGGACAAGGAACTGTGGTGGAGATCGCCTTCCCGCCCACCCGCGTTCTGGCTGATTGATCCGCATTCCCAACGATCAAAAAACCTCCCCTTCGCGGGAGGTTTTTTATGAGCTCGCATGAGCCAAAAAAAAGCGCCGGACGAACCGGCGCTATCAGAATCTCAGAGACAAAAAGACACAAAAGCAATTCGCAAGGGAGCACCGGAAACGGCAGCTCGATCATCACTCAGGTGTTGCATCCCTTATCGCGTGAAGCCGGTTAACGATGCCTTAAATTCCCGGTTCAGAATTTACGCATCGGTAGCAACTGTAAAATCAGGGTTAATTTCCGTGCGACAATTGATTAACCATTCGGCGTTTCCCGCCTGTTTCGCTCGGCGAAGCAAACCAAAGCGAACTCTATCTCTTTGTTTTTGCCGCATTTATGCATCATCCCATTTTTCCATTTGACTGAAAAATACTCTAGTTTACACCGTAACCTTGTTTCACTGATTGGATGGTTGATGCGCTGGCCCCGATTTATGCGCCTCATAATTGCGCTCGTCATTCTCTGCGCTGCGGCTGTAGCAACCTTGCTGGCCGTGGTGCCTTTCATCGTCTCCACCGATGCCATCCGCGTCCGGGTGGCGCAGGAAATCAGCGCCTGGACCGGCTATAGTGTTGAACTCAGGCAAGCGCCTCGCCTGAAAGTTTTTCCTGTTCTGCGCGCCTCCCTGAACGGCGTGACGCTTAGCAAGCTCACCGATCAGGGACAGAAGCCGCTCATGAGCGCAGACCGCATCGATGTGGAACTTTCGCCGCTTGATGCCATCATGGGGCACATCTCATTTTCCGAAACGCAGATTGTCCGTCCGCACGTCAACCTCGACGGGCCAGTTTCGAATTTTTCGCAGCTCCTCGACGCCATCGCTAATTCCAACGGGCGGCTTGGCACGGCGATCCGCGCGCAGCGCGCATTGCAGCAAAGCGGTTCCGGCGATAATGCGCAGGCCGCACAACAGGCATCGCAGCCCTTTGGCCGCGTCGTGGTGCGCGATGGAACGATTGCGTTCAACCGTCCGGGCAGCGAGCCGGAAGTCACCAGCGACGAGCAGATAACCAATGTCAACGCCACATTGGAATGGCCGCGCACATCGAGCGCCGCAACGCTGAAAGGCAGCGCCAGATGGCGTGACGAGACCTCCCAATTCAGCCTCACAGCCGCGCAGGCCTTGCCGCTTCTGGCGGGCGGCACTTCGGATGTGACCGCGAGCCTGACCGCCAATCCGTTGAGCATCACGTTTCAGGGCAAGGCGAATATTTCCAAGGATCGCTTTTTCGAAGGCGCCCTGACCGCCAAAACTCCGTCGCTCAGCGGCGCTGTGCGTTGGCTTAGCCTCCCGCCGGTTGCTGGCAGTGCCGAAATCGGCGCGTTTTCGCTGGAATCCACCATCACCGCGACACCGAAACGGCTGAAATTCGCGGATGTGGAAATGACTGCCAATGACAGCCCGGCCAAGGGCGTGATTGAAATCGGTCTGGAGCAGGCGCAACCGGCGGTGACCGGCACTCTGGCTTTCGACAGGCTGGACCTCCGCCGCCTGTTTTCAGCCTTCATTCCGCTCCCCGACAGCGCCGCGCGTTCGCCGAGCGAGCGTGACAATGCCGACCGGGAACTGGTCGACACGAGTTTCATCGACCGCGCCGAAGTCGATCTGCGGCTTTCCGCGCAGAACGCCACGGCGGGGCCGGTCAATATGACAGGCGTCGCCGCCGCCGTGCAGATACGCGGTGGCCGCGCCATTTTCGACATCGGCGACGCCAAGGCCTTCAACGGCATCATGCAGGCCAATGTGCAGATTGTACGCGATCTGAAAAGTGCGAGCGGCGAGTTGCGCTTCAACGCCAGCGATATCGACAGTTCGCAGTTCTTTGCGGCCTTGGGCTTCGACAAGCCCTTCATCACCGGCAAGGGCAATGTTTCCCTGTCCATGAAGGGCCCGGCCAATCGCTGGTCCGGCCTTCTGACAAACGCGCAGGGCAATGTCTCCATCCAGCTCAACAACGGTCAGATGCAAGGTTTTGCCGTACAGGATTTTCTTGCCAAAGCGCAGAGCCAGCGTTTTTTCGCTCTCGAGCGGAAAGACAATGTCGCGCTTGCCTTCAATCGGCTGGATGTGAAGGCAAACCTGTCCGATGGCGTGGCCACGCTTGAAAATGCAAAGCTCGACACGTCCGACGGCACGCTGACGCTGGCAGGCATCGTGCCTTTCGTGGATCGCAGTCTGGCGCTGAGCGGCGAGGTCGTCTTCCCGAACGGCCAGCCACAACAGCAGCAGGAAGGCGGCACCGATGGCCAGAACGGCCAGCCGCCTGCAGAAGCCCCGCCCGCAAAGCCGCCGCTCAATTTCTTTGTCGGCGGCTCGTGGGACAGGCCCTTTATCTCACCATCCTCGGGAACGGGGCAATAGTCCTTCCTCGCAATACAGGGGCGCCCTACGCCTTTCGGCGATGGACGCCATCCGAAGGCCCGAATTGACCGAAGGGCGCAGGGTCCGCAAAGTTGGCTCCCTCACAGGAGCAAAGGGACCGCGGTCGTGCCGATACACACCCAGCCGGGACGCTATCCCGAACTCGATGCGTTACGCGGACTGGCAGCGACCGTCGTTTTGATGCGGCATTTCGTGAACATATGGCCCTATGACGCCATGGGGCCATATTTTTTCATTCTGCTGCGATCGCCGTTGCGGTTCTTTTTTGCCGCTCATGAAGCAGTCCTGCTCTTCTTCCTGTTGAGCGGCTTCGTTCTCACGCTGCCCTTCTTGCACCACGCGCCATCCTATCCAGCCTATCTTATCCGGCGCACCTGCCGCATATACCTGCCCTATCTCGTTGCGCTTTCGCTCGCGCTTGCCGGCGCCCTGTTTCTGAACGGCCCGATCCCGGAACTGAGCAACTGGTTCAACCTCACATGGACCACGCCGGTGACGCCGCAAACGATTGCACAGCATCTGTTGTTCATCGGCGCCTACCCCAATGGCGAAGTGAACACGGCTTTCTGGTCTCTGGTTTACGAGATGCGGATATCGATCATATTTCCGTTGCTGTTTGCTCTCACCATCGCATTGCGGCCGAGAGCGGCGATTGTGGTGGCTTTCGGGCTTTCCGTTCTGGCAAATGGTCTTCGGTCCGATCCCTATACGGGCGGCTGGTGGATAACCGTGCATTTTGCGAGCTTCTTCATGCTGGGCAGCCTGATGGCGCAGAACCTGCCTGCCATTCAGGGCTTCTACCGGCAGCTCTCAAACCGGATGGCGATCGCGATCAATGTCCTGGCTCTGCTGCTTGTCACCTATGGAGCCGGGCCGCCCATGCTGAAAAGCTGGCTTGGAGACCTGACGAACTGGGCCACGATCACAGGGCTGGTGTGGATCATGGTGCTTGCGGTTTCCAGCGATACGCTGCGTCGCTTCCTGCTGCTGCCCCTGCCGCAATTTCTTGGCCGCATTTCCTACAGCCTCTATCTCGTCCATGCGACAGTGCTTTTTGCGCTCGTGCACCTGCTTTACGGTCATGTCGCGCTGATCGCGCTACTGCCGGCCTATATTATCCTGAGCGTCGGCATCGCGACGCTGATGCATCGCTATGTCGAGTTGCCAACCATGGCGCGAGGCAAGCTTCTCGCGGCGCGGTTTGCCTACTGACCGGAAATGGCCAGCAGGCAAATCCTCGATTATCCCATACGGAACGCCGCCTGCTCGTCACGGCGGCGCTGCACTTCGCGGCGCTTGTTAACGATGGATGCGATGATGACGCCGGTGGTGACCAGCGCGATCAGGATCGTGCAGACCGCATTGATTTCCGGCGTCACGCCGAGACGCACCTGGCTATAGATTTTCATCGGCAGCGTGTTTGCGCCCGGGCCGGAGGTGAAGCTTGCGATCACCAGATCGTCGAGCGACAGGGTGAATGCCAGCATCCAGCCGGAAACCACCGCAGGCAGGATCACCGGCAGCGTCACCTTCATGAAGGTCGTGACCGGCGGCGCACCGAGGTCCATTGCCGCTTCTTCCAGCGAGCGATCAAAGCTCACCAGACGCGACTGGACCACGACCGCCACAAAACACATGGAAAAGGTGATGTGCGCGAGCGTTACAGTCCAGAAGCCGCGGTCGAAATTCATCGCCACGAAAAGCAGCAACAGCGACAGGCCGGTGATGACATCGGGCATGACCAGCGGCGCGTAGACCATGCCGGAGAACAGGATGCGCCCGCGAAAGCGCGTGTAGCGTGTGAGAGCCAATGCGGCGAGCGTGCCCATGACCGTGGCAACGGTCGCAGACAGCAGGCCGACACGGATCGTCACCCATGCCGCATCCATCAAGGACTGGTTGCGGAACATTTCGCCATACCATTTGGTCGAAAACCCGGCCCAGACCGTGACCAGCCGGGATTCGTTGAACGAATAGATGACCAGCAAAACGATAGGCAGGTAGAGGAAGGCGAAACCCAGCGCCACCGATGCGATATTGAAGCGGGACCAGTTGTTCTGCATCCTATTTCCCCTTTTCCTGCGCGCGTGCCTGCACCTGCTGGAAAATCACGATTGGAATGATCAGCAGCACAAGCAGGACGACGGCCACCGCCGATGAGACCGGCCAGTCGCGGTTGGAGAAGAACTCGCTCCAGATCGTCTTGCCGATCATCAGGGTCTGCGACCCGCCGAGAAGATCCGGGATCACGAATTCGCCCACAGCCGGAATGAACACGAGGAAGCAACCAGCCAGCACGCCAGCCAGCGACAACGGGAAGGTGATCTTCCAGAAAGCGGCGAACGGCGTGCAGCCAAGGTCCTGCGCCGCTTCGATGAGCGAATAATCCATCTTTTCCAGCGACGAATAGATCGGCAACACCATGAATGGCAGATAGGAATAGACGATCCCAATGAAGATGGCCGTATCGGTATTGAGAATGTTGAGCGGCGTATCGATGATATTGAGCCACATCAGGAACTGGTTGAGCAGGCCTTCCGGCTTCAAAATCCCGATCCACGCATAGACGCGGATCAGGAATGAGGTCCAGAACGGCAGGATTACCAGCATCAACAGCGTCGGGCGGATCGTCGTTGGCGCGCGCGCCATGCCATAGGCCATCGGATAGGCCACCAGCAATGTCAGGAAGGTGGAGATAGCCGCTATGCGGACACTCGACAGATAGGCCTTGTAATAAAGCGGATCGTCGAGCAGCCAGAGGTAGTTATCGAATGAGAGCTGCTTGATTTTCTCCCAGTTTGCCGCAAGGCCTTCCGTCAGATCGAAAGTCGGCGCATAGGCCGGAATCGCCATCGCCACTTCCGACAGCGATATCTTGAAGACGATGAAAAACGGGATAAGAAAGAACACCAGCAGCCAGAGATACGGCACTGCGATGACAAGGCGGCTGGCGATGGAAGCAATCAGCTTCTGCATGGTCTTGCCCTCCTCAGGCCGTCAGCACCAGACCGGCATCGGTATCGAACGAAACCCAGACACGCTCGTCATAGGTGAGCGGGTTTTCCGTCTTGCGCACGGCGTTGAGGCTGGCGGCCTTGATGGTGCGGCCATTGTCGAGCCGCACATGAAACACCGTCATATCGCCGAAATAGGCGATATCCCAAAGCTCGCCTTCCACCGCATTGACTGACGCGTCCTCCGGCTTTTCACGGGTGATGCGCGTCTTTTCCGGGCGCACCGCATACCAGACCTTCTGGCCGGGCGTCAGCTCTTCACGGGTCTCGGTTTGAATGTTGAAGCCGAATTTTTCCGTGGCGATCTCGGCCTCGCCATTGGCGGCTTTCACGACTTCGCCTTCAATAATGTTCACATTGCCGATGAAGTCGGCCACGAATTTGGAGCGCGGTGCCTCATAGACCTCGGCTGGCGTCGCCACCTGCTTGATGCGTCCCTTGTCCATCACCGCGATACGGTCGGACATGGTCATGGCTTCTTCCTGATCGTGGGTGACGACCATGAAGGTCATGCCGAGCTTGACCTGCAAATCCATCAGCTCGAACTGGGTTTCCTCGCGCAGCTTCTTGTCCAGCGCGCCAAGCGGTTCATCCAGCAGCAGCACCTTCGGGCGCTTGGCCACCGAGCGGGCAAGCGCCACACGCTGGCGCTGGCCGCCGGAAAGCTGATGCGGCTTGCGCTTGCCATATTGCTCCAGCTTCACGAGTTTCAGCATTTCGGCGACGCGCGCATCGATTTCCGATTTCGCCATGCCGTCCTGTTTCAGTCCGAAGGCGATATTCTTCTCCACCGTCATATGCGGAAACAGCGCATAGGACTGGAACATCATGTTGACGGGGCGCTTGTAGGGCGGAATTCCGCGCATATCCTGGCCGTCGAGCGTGATGCGGCCGGAGGTCGGCTCCTCGAAGCCCGCCAGCATGCGCATCAGCGTGGTCTTGCCGCAGCCCGAAGCGCCCAGCAGCGCGAAGAACTCGCGATTGAAAACATTCAGCGACAGATCATCGACAGCGGTGAAATCGCCAAAGATCTTCGTCACGTTTTCAAATGAAATGAAGGGCTTGGCCGCCGGGTCGTTCCAAGGCGCAAACTTGCGGCGAAAACTGCCAAAAGATTCCATTCCGTTCCCCTATAAGCCTGCCGGAACCTGACCGCAGGCCGAAGCCTGCATGCATATGCTGTTACAAGATAGAAAGCGGCTCCCTGATGAACAGTGAGCCGCTCTTTACGATTTCACCGGGCCTATCCCAGCGGGCGTTATTGACCCGTGACGATCTTGGTCCAGGCGCGGGTCACCACGCGCTGGGTCTTGGTGTCATAAGGCTTCGGCACGAACAGTTTCTTCATGACCTCTTCGGTCGGATAGATTTCCGGATCGTCAAGGATTTCCTTGTCGATGAATTCCTGCGAGGCCTTGTTGCCATTGGCATAGAACACGTAGTTCGAAGCCTTGGCAGCCACTTCCGGGCGCATCATGTAGTTCATGAATTCCAGCGCTTCCGGCACGTGCTTGGCGTCTGCGGGGATTGCCATCTGGTCGAACCAGATCAGCGCGCCTTCCTTCGGGATCGAATAGCCGATCTCGACGCCCTGCTTTGCCTTTTCGGCGCGGTCGCGCGCCTGGAAGATATCGCCGGAATAGCCGATCGCCATGCAGATATCGCCATTGGCCAGCGCATTGATATATTCGGACGAGTGGAACTTGCGGATATTCGGACGAATCTTGAGATAGAGGTCCTGTGCCTTCTGCAAATCGTCCGGCGACGGGGAATTGGGGTCGAGACCCAGATAATTGAGCGCCGGGCGCAGCATTTCGCTGGCAGAATCAAGCAGATAGATGCCGCAGCCCTTGAGCTTCGCCGACTGTTCCGGGTCGAAAAGCACAGCCCAGGAGTCGATCGTGTCGGTGCCGAGCGCTTCCTTGATCTTGGCCTTGTTGTAGCCGATGCCGGTCGTGCCCCACATATAGTTGACCGAATATTCGTTGCCCGGATCATAGGTCGCCGCGCGGGTGGAGATTTCATCCCACATATTCTTGAGGTTCGGCAGCTTGTCCTTGTCGAGCTTCAGGAACACGCCAGCCGGAATCTGACGGCCAAGGAATTCGCCCGACGGCACCACGACGTCATAGCCGCTGCCGCCAGCGAGAAGCTTGGTTTCCAGAATTTCGTTGGAATCATAGTTGTCGTAGACAACACTGATACCCGTCTCTTTCTTGAAATCCTCAAGAACCGTCGGATCGATGTAATCCGACCAGTTATAAATATTGACCACCCGCTCCTGCGCACCAGCGGAAAATGCGGCAGCCGCGACCAGACCCGTTGTGACAGTCGTTGCCAGAAGGAAGGATTTGATCCCCATCATTTGCTCCAATCTGCACAATAAATTCCGGTGCAGGTTCAAGGTGGATATACCGTTTCTTTATTGCACTTTTTTAGATTGCACAGCATTCGTCAACAGGGTCGTGACAGGACGAACATAAAAATTGCTTCTCGGAAGCTCCCGAGGGGCGATGGGCCACGCCATGTGCAGGCCGGAAACCGAAATATCGCGCCCTACTGGAAGTCGAAGGCCGACAACCCCGCCACCATCTCGTCCAGCCCGAGCGGGCGCGTCAGCGGCGGTTCGGCGCGGGTGATGCAGCCTTGCCGTTCACACAGGCGACAGGCCGGGCCGGTTTCGGTATTGCCCGCCTTAGACAGCGAGGCGCCGTAAACCGTGTCAGCCCCCGCCTCCAGCGCGCAGCCAAGCAGCAGCGCCGTGCGGCGCGGACGCTCGCTGAACGCACCCTGTGGCCCTTCCAGCGTGCGGGCGATGGTCAGGAAAGCCGACCCATCCGGCAATTCCACCGGCTCGACCAGCACCTGACCGGCCTGCGCGAAAGCCGCATAAACCGGCAGTTTCGGGCATTGCCCGCCGAAACGAACCGGAAAGCCTTCCGCACCTGCAACACGCAGCCGGTTGCCCGCATGGTCGATTTCCATCACGAAGAAGGGCAGCGCGCTTGCGCCCTGCCGCTGCAAGGTCGTGAGCCGGTTTGCCGCCTGCTGGAAAGAAACACCGAAACGCGTGCGCAGCACATCGACATCGTAACGCGCCCGCACCGCCGCATCGCGAAACTGGCGATAGGGCATCATCAACGCCTGCGCCGCATAGCGCGCCAGTTCGAACCGGGCGATGCGCTTGGCCTCGCCCGATGACAGTTTCAGCCCTTCCGTTTCCGCGCCAATCACCACCTGCATACGGACAAGTGCTGCCTCCATGGCAACTTCCTGCAACTGATCGAAAGGCGACAGGCGCTCGGAAATGAAAAGCCGCTGCGAATGCCGGTCATAGCGCCTGCGCCAGTTCGGCATGGTTGCAACCGGCAGCGAACGAACCGTGATGCCATGCTCGCGGCGCAGCCAGTCCTTCAACGCACTCGCCAAATCGCCGTCCGGCTTGAGCAGAGCGAAAAAGCTCTCGGCTTCTTCCTCGATGCGCGGATAATGGTTAGGCCGCCGCGCCATCACATCGCGCAGTTCATCGAGCGGCAGACGTGTTGCGGAGAGTTCCGCCCCGCTTCCCTCATGCGAGAGCAATTGCGACAGGTCGGACAGGCGCTGCTGCTGTTCGCGATAGGCGCGGTAAAGCTTCATGATGCCGACGGCGGCATTGGGTGCCGCCTCGCCGATTTCGACCAGTTCCTGATCGCCCGGCAGTTCGCCGGTCAGAAGCGGATCGGAAAACACTTCCTTCAGCCCCGTGATCGTGGAGCCGCTTTCGGCCTGAAGGCTGTCGAGGTCGAGCTTGTAGACACTGGCAAGCTTTAAAAGAAGCTGCACCGTCAGCGGCCGCTGGTTGCGCTCGATCAGATTGAGATAAGACGGCGAAATGCCGAGCGCCTCAGCCATGGCCGTCTGGGTCAAAGCGCGTTCGTTACGGATGCGCCTGATGCGCGGCCCGGCAAATATCTTGCGTTCGCTCAACTCCACCCTCCCGATCTTTACAATTCATGACAAAATAGCGGGAAATTCGAACATTGACAAGATTTACAAATTTACAGCATCGCCCAGTCAAAACCTAGACAGCATTACCTCAATTATTCGGCGGTTTTGTTAGTTTTTCTGGCGACCATCCAATTGATATTGTAAATCTGGTCACAGAAAGAGCGCAGACAAATTGCTCTTCCCGAACCAGTTCAAAGTGTGAGGAGACACCGAAATGACAGATTTTTACAGCCTTATTCCTTCGGCACCAAAGGGCCGCTTCGACGGCATCCAGCGTGCGCATACAGCCGAAGATGTAAAAAGGCTGCGCGGTTCGGTGGACATCAAGTATTCGCTGGCTGAAATGGGCGCGAACCGCCTCTGGAAGCTGATCAATGAGGAAGATTTCGTCAATGCGCTTGGCGCGCTTTCCGGCAATCAGGCCATGCAGATGGTCCGCGCCGGCTTGAAGGCGATCTACCTCTCCGGCTGGCAGGTTGCGGCGGATGCGAACACGGCATCGGCCATGTATCCGGACCAGTCGCTCTATCCGGCCAATGCCGCCCCGGAGCTGGCCAAGCGCATCAACAGAACCTTGCAGCGCGCCGACCAGATCGAAACCGCCGAAGGCAAGGGGCTTTCGGTCGACACCTGGTTTGCCCCCATCGTTGCCGATGCGGAAGCAGGCTTTGGCGGGCCGCTCAACGCATTCGAAATCATGAAGGCCTTCATCGAGGCGGGCGCCGCCGGTGTTCACTATGAAGACCAGCTCGCTTCGGAAAAGAAGTGCGGCCATCTTGGCGGCAAGGTTCTGATCCCGACTGCCGCGCATATCCGCAACCTCAATGCGGCGCGCCTGGCAGCCGACATCATGGGCACGCCGACGCTGATCATCGCCCGCACCGATGCCGAAGCCGCCAAGCTTCTGACCTCGGATATCGACGAGCGCGACCAGCCCTTCGTCGATTACGATGCGGGCCGCACGGCGGAAGGCTTCTATCAGGTGAAGAACGGCATCGAGCCGTGTATCGCCCGCGCAATTGCCTATGCGCCCTATTGCGATCTGATCTGGATGGAAACATCCAAGCCCGATCTCGAACAGGCCCGCCGCTTCGCGGAAGCCGTGCACAAGGCGCATCCGGGCAAGAAGCTCGCCTATAACTGCTCGCCGTCGTTCAACTGGAAGAAGAACCTCGACGACGCCACGATTGCCAAGTTCCAGCGCGAGCTGGGCGCGATGGGTTACAAGTTCCAGTTCATCACGCTGGCCGGTTTCCACCAGCTCAACTACGGCATGTTCGAACTGGCGCGCGGGTACAAGGATCGGCAGATGGCCGCCTATTCCGAACTGCAAGAGGCGGAATTTGCAGCCGAAGCCAACGGCTACACCGCGACCAAGCATCAGCGCGAAGTCGGCACCGGCTATTTCGATGCCGTGTCGCTCGCAATCACCGGCGGCCAGTCTTCGACCACCGCCATGAAGGAATCGACTGAAACAGCACAGTTCAGACCGGCTGCAGAATAACAGCCCGGCGACAAATAGGAGGAACAGTTCCATGAATTCGCCAGCACGCGTCAAGGAAAGAGCAGAAGAACAATCTTCAAGCATGACCACGGATCAGCAGACCGTTATCCGTATGCTCGCCAACGATCTGCATCGCCTCAACTACACCGTCATGAAGGCGGTCGAGGCAGGCGTCTCCGTGGAACTGGTCCGCTCGGCCCGGCATCATGGCGGCGACGGCAACTGGGGCGNNTCACCAACCAGCAATCATGACGCCTTCGATCATCGCCGTCGCCGCCATATTCACACACTTCGGTTTTTGGCAGCGACAGAATGTCCAAACATGCAATTGTCCGTAAAATTCGATGAAACGGACTTGATATACCACTCGCTTTATGGTCGGATTTCCTCAACTGACCTCCCCGGCTGGCCCCGCCAGTCGGGGTTTTTTTTACCCCGGCGCAGGCTTCGGGCTGGCAGCGCCGCCGCCGCTGGCCTCGCATGCAATTCTTGACGGAAAATTCATCCAATCCTGACAAAGCCGCGCTTTGAGCATTGACGCGGGATGGTCCATCGTGATCCTGCCCGATGCCCCGGAAGGGCCGCATTCTTTCCGGGGCATCGGTACAGCTGCCCCTGCGGGGCGAGAAACACGAGACCAATTCATGTCAATTCAATCACTCATCGACGGCATTGCCGCCAAGATCAACATCGATCCGCAGCTTGCGGAAAAGCTCGCTGGCTCGGTATTTTCAGTGCTGCAGCACAGCGCGCCTGAAATCGGCAGCAAGATTTTCGCGCTCCTGCCGGATGCGCAGCAGCTCGCCAGCGCCCACGACGTGCTTGCCAACAGCACGGGCGGCATCATGGGCGCGCTGTCGGGCCTGATGGATAATGTGGCTGGCGAAAAGATGAGCGCATTGTTGAAAGCCGCGGCCACGCTCCGTTCCAGCGGCCTTTCCAGTGACCAGATCACCGAGGCCGGCGGACAGGTGATCAACTACGTCCGCGATCATGACCCGAAGCTGATCGACCAGCTGGTCGCCAACGTGCCCGCGCTCAAGGGCCATTTCGGTCTCTGACGCATCTGTTTCTGGTTTGTGTGCGCTTTCTGCGATGGCGCACACAAAAGCTTGGCCAACCCATTTGTCCCATTTGTCATTGACGACGGTCACAGCTATCATGCCGTTATCGAAATCATTTTCTGGTGATGGATGTCTGCTGATACGACGGAAAAGAAGGTTACGCGCGCCCCGCGTCGCCGTACGCCTGCCTATGTCAAATCGCTTCGCGGTGTGAAGAACTGGAAACAGGCGACCGAATGGCTTGCCTGGCGCGACATCGAAGACATCGAATGCATTACCCCCGATCAGGCGGGGGTTGCCCGCGGCAAGATGATGCCGTCGAAGAAGTTCACCTCCAATACCTCGCTGGCATTGCCTTCCGCCGTCTTCATGACGACGATTTCCGGCGATTATCCGGAGGACGGCCACGGGTTCCACTACCCGGAAGACGACGGCGACCTGAGACTGCTGCCCGATCTCTCCACCCTGTCGGCGGTTCCCTGGGAATCCGATCCGACGGCGCAGGTGATCTGCGATCTGGTCTATCAGGATGGGCGTGCGGTCGAGTTCACCCCGCGCAATGTGCTGCGCAATGTGGTTGCCGCCTACAACAAGCGGGGTCTGAAACCGGTCGTCGCACCGGAAATCGAATTTTATCTGGTGCGCAAGAACCCGGACCCCGATTATCCTCTGACGCCCCCGGTCGGACGTTCGGGCCGCGCCATTGGCGGCGGTCAGGGCTATTCGATCGCCGGCGTCAACGAATTCGACGAACTGATCGACGATATCTACCACTTCTCCGAAGGTCAGGGCCTTGAGATCGACACGCTGATCCACGAGGAAGGCGCGGGCCAGCTTGAAATCAACCTGCGCCACGGCGACCCGGTTGAACTCGCCGATCAGGTGTTCATGTTCAAGCGCACGATCCGCGAGGCAGCGCTGAAACATGATATGTATGCCACTTTCATGGCGAAGCCCATTCAGGGGCAGCCGGGATCGGCGATGCATATTCACCAGTCCATCGTGGACAAGAAGACCGGGCGCAACATCTTCACCAATGAGGATGGCGGCGAAAGCGAAGCCTTCCGCAACTTCATCGGCGGCATGCAGCGCCATGTGCCGAATGCGCTCGTCATGTTCGCCCCTTACGTCAACTCCTACCGCCGCCTGACGCCGGACGCCTCCGCGCCCGTCAACGTCAAATGGGGCTATGACAACCGCACGACTGCATTCCGCGTGCCGCGCTCCGACCCCAATGCGCGCCGCGTGGAAAACCGCATCCCCTCTTCCGATGCCAACCCTTACCTTGCCCTTGCTGCTTCGCTTGCCTGCGGACTGATCGGCCTTGTGAACAAGATCGAGGCGGAACAGCCCGCAACCACCAGCGTCAATACCAAAGAGGTCGACCTCCCCCGCGGCCTGATCGACGCTGTGGAGCTGTTCGAACAGGATACCGAGTTGCGCAACCTGTTCGGCAGTTCCTTCATGACGACCTATGCCGCCATCAAACGCGCCGAGTTCGAAACCTTCATGGAAGTCATCAGCCCGTGGGAACGCGAGTTTTTGTTGCTGAATGTTTAGTTAGGGCAGTAGGGCAGTAGGGAAAAGCTAAATGGGGGATCATGGCAGTCAATTCGTATCGTGATCTTCTTGTTTGGCAACAGGCAATGGAAATGGTTATCGCCATTTATAAGATGACTGATTGCTGGCCCAAGGAAGAAATCTACGGTCTCACGAGTCAGGTCCGACGCGCTGCCGTTTCTGTTCCTGCAAATATTGCTGAAGGCTTTGGGCGAGAAAATCGCGGCTCCTACCAGCAATTTCTGCGCATCGCCCAAGGCTCTCTCAAGGAAATGGAAACGCATCTTCTCATTGCCGAAAGGCTCGGTTTCATGCACCGCGAAGCGATCGATTTAATGTTGGTGAAAAGCGAGAGTATTGGCAAACTGCTGAGGCTTCTGATCCGGAAACTCTCCGATCAGTGCCCTACTGCCTTATTGCCCTACTCACCCGGAGCCGCCAATGCCCTACCAGTCCCCAATCTCGCCCGGCTATTCCTGGTACGAGGCGACCGTTCCGGATCGCCCGCAATATCCCGAAATGGATGGGTCGCGGCAGGCTGATGTCGTCGTCATCGGCGGCGGATATACGGGGCTGTCAGCGGCCTATCATCTGGCAAGGCTGGGCGCAGATGCGGTTCTGATCGACGGCGCGCGGTTCGGTGATGGCGCATCGGGGCGCAATGGCGGGCAGTTCGGCACCGGCCAGCGCACATGGGCCGAGGAGCTGGAAGCGGAATATGGCTTCGAGCGCGCCAAGGCGCTGTTCGACGTGGCGGAGGAAGCCAAGGCTCACCTTCTCGCTTTTGCGGACGAGCACAGGATCGACATGGAATATGTGCCCGGCCAGATTTCGGTCGTGCACAAGCCGCGCTATCTGAAGTCCTATGAGCGTCATGTCGAGCTGATGGCAAGCCGCTTCAACTATCCGCACCTGCGCCTGCTCGATCGTGAGGAAACGGCGCGCCTGCTCGGTTCGCAGCGCTATCATGGCGGCGTCCGGGATGCAGGCACCGGCCATATTCATCCGCTGAAACTGCTCATCGGAACGGCTAAAGCCGCCCATGCAGCGGGGGCGAAGCTGTTTGAAGACACAAGAGCCACCAAAATCAGCACAGCAAGCGGGCGGGTCGAGGTCGAAACCAATCGCGGAACCATCGTCGCGAAAAACGCCTTCATCGCCGTCAATGCTTATGGTGGGCTATTGGAACCGGTCGGCGCATCGCATGTCATGCCGATCCGCTCCTTCATCGGCGCAACGGTGCCGCTGGGCGACGACAGCCCGGTGATTCCGGGCGGTGAATCCGTCGACGATTCCCGCTTCGTGGTGCGCTATTTCCGCCGCTCGAAGGACGGCAGGCTGCTGTTCGGCGGGCGCGAGGCCTATACCGCCGACAATCCGCGCGACATCAGCACGCATATCCGCCGCCAGATCGCCGAAATTTACCCGGCGCTGGACAAGGTCGAGATCACCCATGCATGGGGCGGTTCGGTTGGCATCACCATGCCGCGCCAGCCTTTTGTGCGCGAGGTCATGCCCGGCGTCATTTCGGCAGGCGGCTATTCCGGCCATGGGGTCATGCTGGCCAACTACATGGGCAAGCTCTATGCGGAGACCCTTGCAGGCAATCGCGACAGGCTGAAACTGTTCGAGGAACTGCGCATTCCCGCCTTCCCCGGTGGACGCACCTTCCGCTCGCCGCTCCTGTTCCTTGCCCTGTCATGGTATGCATTGATGGACAGAATTTAGGTCAGCCTTCTTTCATGAAAAAGGCGAGGTGCAGTCTGCACCTCGCCATTCTTACCATCGTCCGGTGCTTCATGTTCTACGCTACGCTTGCACCTGCCTTCGCGGCCAGACGCTGATAGGTTTCCTCAACCACGTCCCGCACGGGAAGAATGCCGCTTATGCACAACAGCGCATGCATGTGCTGGCGGGCGCCTTCATAGCCCATCAGCGGCGCATAGGGCTGCATGATGATATTGGCTTCTTCCGGGTATAGTTCCTGATACTCGGCAAAATTGGTGAAGCTCTTGTAGCTGTCGCCGCGCATCAGATAAGTCTCCACGGCAGTCCCTTCCGCCAGCACGGCATCGTGACCGTCGAGAACGATGTTGTAATAGTCAATCGGCTTGTCCATCGACACGCGCGCTATGCTCTGGCCGTTGACCAGATCCTTCACGCGGATCAGCACGCCATCGATGAGCAGCGCATGGTTGGGCGAAAGATAAAGGTCGCGATGCGGGGTTTTACCGTCGATGGCATGGCGCTTGACGCGGATCGGCATCACGCTCTCGTTCCATTCTGCGCCGCCCTTTCTGTGGCTCTGCCAGCCGACCCATTTGACCGGGCGGGCGTCGCCCCGAACCGTGGTCACTAGATCGCCAACTGACAATGCCTCCACCGCCACCGGGCCGGTGGGTGTTTCGATGAGCGTTCCTTTCAGAAGGCAATTGGCGCCCGTGCCGCCGCCTCCGCCGTGACCACCATGCCACCATTTCGTGCCCAGCGCCTGCGACGGCCGCGACGACACCGTTGCAGCAAACACGCCCAGCGCCGCAATCCTCGCGGCAGCGGCGGCTGTGAGACCCAGAAAATGCCGTCGCGCACGATTGCGCGGCGAATGCGGGTTCTTTTCCGAAGACATGTATCCCTCCGCTCTCCTCGTTACGGCACCGGCCTGAAAATCAGCGTGGATTTCTAGCAAAGCACGATGCACAGCTTCCAACCCTGAAGCGTCGTTCCGCGTTGCCCGGACCAGTGGCGCTTCGATGCTTTGCCCCAAGTTGATGTTCCCAATCTTAGCTGATCCCGCCCCCGAATAGATTCCGGCAATCAGGCCATCGGGCTTCTCGAAAAGGCGCACGGCTTTACTTCCAAAGGTGTAACTTTCATCCATCCGGCGGATAGGCCCGCATGCAACAGCGTCGGCCAAAATTAGCGCCGCGCCTGAAAATGTGATTTGTCAGCCCTCGTATAATAGTATACCCCCCTATCCTAACTGAAAGGATATTTCATGGGCGCGCATCACCATCCAGACCACCCGGGGCATCAGCTTTCGTCCCGGCACGAGCATGTTTTTCTGGGCGAGAACCACCAGCGCAACGAAAAGCGAACCTGGATGGTAATCGCCATCACGGTGACGATGATGATAATCGAGATCACCGCCGGAAACCTTTACGGCTCCATGGCTCTGACCGCCGATGGCTGGCATATGTCCACCCACGCCGCGGCAATGCTGATTGCAGCGCTGGCCTATCTCTATGCGCGCAGGCACGCGCATAATTCACGGTTTACCTTCGGTACCGGCAAGCTCGGCGATCTGGCAGGTTTTGCCAGCGCGATTGTTCTGGCGCTGATCGCCCTCCTGATCGGCTGGGAAAGCTTCTGGCGCTTCAGCGCGCCGGTCAGCATCGATTTTCACGAGGCCATTCTGGTCGCCGTCATCGGTTTGATCGTCAATCTCGTCTGTGCCTGGCTTCTCAGGGACGATCATTCGCACCATCACGACCACCACCACCATGATCACAGCCATGACCAGAACCTGCGCGCAGCCTATATGCATGTGCTCGCCGATGCGCTGACATCGGTGCTTGCCATTGCAGCGCTTCTGCTGGGCAGTCTTTACGGCTGGCTCTGGCTTGACCCGGCGATAGGCATCGTCGGCGCGTTGGTGATCGCAAACTGGTCATGGGGCCTGATAAAGGACACGGGCTCCACCCTGCTCGACTATCTGCCGGAGGACGAGGACCTGCCGCAGGAGATCGCCGAAATCATCATCCGCGAGGGTGGCGAAATTGCCGACCTGCATGTCTGGCAGCTTGGGCCGGGCCATCACGGCGCCATCGTTTCGATCATCGCGGAACAGCCGCAAGCGCCGTCCTATTACCGGAACAAGCTTGCAGCCATCCATGATTTGTCGCATGTGACGGTGGAGGTGGAACCGCGAACCGCCTGACCGTCCAGATTTCAGGAGCATCCATGACCCACACGATCCGCGAAAAGCAGAAGCTCATCAACCGCGTGCGCCGCATTCGCGGCCAGCTTGAGGGCGTGGAACGGATGCTCGAAGACGAGAAGGGCTGCGCCGAGGTCATGCAGGTGATTGCCGGCGTTCGCGGCGCGGTCAACGGGCTGATGGCGGAAGTGATCGAAGACCATATCCTGATGCATGTGGCCGATGGCGCCCTTCCGCAGAAGGAGCGCGACGAAGGCGCGGGCGAGCTTGTCGATGTGGTTCGCGCCTATCTGAAATAGACGGTGTTGACATCCGTTCAAGGCAGGAATAGCTAGACGGCATGAACAAAGCACTCATCAGCACCCGGTCTTATTACGCCCCGCTCACATAGCGGCGGGTTTGCTTTGTCATAGTTCAACCGCTGCATTGCCAGCGGTTGAGTTTCAAGGACAGCGCCTCTGGCCATGCGGCCCTTAAGAGGTCAGTTCATGTCTCGCGACAACAATCAGCATACGAAAATTGGTATTATCGGCTTTGGTGCGTTCGGGCAGCTTATCGCCCGCTATCTGAACCCGTATTTCCAGTTCTATGCCTATGATCCTGCCGCGAACCTTGAACAGACGGCGCTGATACACGGCGTTGCTCCGGCCTCTCTGGAACAGGCCGCCCGGTGCGATATCGTTATTCTGGCAACGCCGGTCGCAATGCTTGACCGGGTGGTGGAGGCGATTGCGCCGCATGTGCGCCCCGGCGCGCTTGTTCTCGATGTTGGTTCGGTGAAGGTCGGGCCTGCCGATATCATGCGGCGCGGCCTGCCCGCGCATGTCGATATTGTCGCCACCCACCCGCTTTTCGGCCCGCAAAGCGTGCGCGACGGCATTGCCGGGCTCAAAATCGCCGTCTGTCCGGTGCGCGGCACGCGGTTCCATCGGGTTGCAGCCTTCCTGAAGAAGCACCTTTCCCTCGATGTCATCATGACAACGCCGGAAGACCATGACCGCGAGGCGGCGATGGCTCAGGGCCTGACGCATCTCATCGCCAGGGTTCTGGTGCAGATGGAGCCGCTCCCCACCCGCATGACGACAAGGAGCTTCGATCTTCTGATGCAGGCGGTCGACATGGTCCGCCACGATGCGCCAGAAGTGTTTCAGGCCATCGAGCACGCCAATCCCTATGCTTCGAAGATGCGAAGACGCTTCTTCGCGCTGGCAGATCAGGTCAATGAGGAACTGGCGCGGCTCGATCTGGTCATTTCGAAAAACCGGGCCGTGGACGAGGCTACAGAGGCATTTCGGAAGTCTGCTTGACCGTCTGGCTCGGCACGTCGGTCTTCAGGTTCTGAACACCCTTGATCCGGCTCAGATATTCCGACTGGAAGCGGCGGTAATCCTCGATATCCGCCGCAACCACCCGGATCATCGCATCGTAGTCGCCGAGCATGAAATAGCATTCAAGCACCTGCGGCAGCTTCAATATTTCCTTGGCGAAGGTCTGAAGCGTTTCCTCGTCCTGCTGGTCCAGCCGGATGCGGGTGAAGAAGGTCAGCCCCTTGCCGACCTTGGCCGGGTTCAGCACCGCGACATAACGGTCGATCACGCCCGCCTCCTCCAGCAGCTTCACCCGCCGCAGGCATGGCGAAGGCGAAAGGCCGACCTCGCGTGCGAGATCGTTATTGGCGATGCGGCCGTCGCGTTGCAGCACGCGCAGAATCCGTTTGTCGATCTCATCCAGCTTCATTAGCGCTCGATTCCATTTATGCCAATCTTGTTGGCATTCCCTGCCAAATATTGATGCATGAGGGCATAATTCGCAACCAAATTGCTGACGGAATTGATTATAGTTGCGCAACTCTCAAGCAAACTCGCAAGAGACTTGGAGCGGTTCCGGTTAAAACGGAGTCGCCGGAACGGCTCTAACCTTTTGTTTTTATCGCATTATCCAACGCAAAACCGCTTCGCACTTTTGCTGGAAATGCTCTGGAAAGGGGCGGCCCCGTTAAGGGCCAGCCAACAGGAATTTTATGGATATTTCACAGGCCTATGTGCCTCAAAAAAGCAGATCCGGGCGCGGATCGGAATTCCGCCGCGGGGCCGCAGCCGGCCTGCCGGTTCTGCTTGGCATCATTCCCTATGCGCTGGTGCTGGGCGCGCAGGCAGCCCAAAAAGGCCTCAGCATCGTGGAAGTGCCGCTGATGACCGGGCTGAACTTCGCAGGCGGATCGGAATTTGCGGCCATCCAGCTCTGGACCTCACCGCCGCATGTTCTGCTAATCGTCGCGATCACCTTTCTCGTCAACAGCCGCCATCTGCTGATGGGCGCGGCTCTGGCTCCGTTCATCCGCCACCTGCCCAAGCGCAAGGCTTTCGCGAGCCTGTTTCTGATGTGCGATGAAAGCTGGGCGCTCGGTCTTGCCGATGCGAAACGCCGCCAGTCGAAAGGCGTCAATCCTGCGATGAGCCTCACCTTCTATGCCGGGGTGGCCATACCTTTCTACCTCGCATGGGTGGTCTTCACCACTCTTGGCGCGGCCTTCGGCCCGATGATGGGAGACCTGCGGCCCTACGGTTTCGACATGGCGTTTCCGGCTGTGTTTCTGGTTCTGCTGGCGGGCATGTGGAAAGGTTTTGCGGCAGCGCGCCCGTGGCTGGTCAGCCTTGTGGTGGCGGCGCTCACCTATCTCACTGTTCCCGGCGCCTGGTATGTCGCCGCCGGTGCCTTGTCCGGCCTCGTTGCAGCCTATCTGCTGGCAGGTGAAGAATGATTGATCCCTTAGCCGTTCTCACCATCGTTCTGATGGCAAGCGTCACCTATCTCACCCGCATCGGCGGCTATGTGCTGCTGCGCAACCGCACGCTGAGCAAACGCGCGACGGCGGTGATGGAAGCAGCGCCGGGCTGTGTCCTGATCTCGGTCATCGCGCCCGATTTCGTGTCCGACAAGCCTGCCGACCTCATCGCGCTTGCAATCACGATCTTCGCCGCAACACGCTTTTCCATGCTGCCGACCGTGCTGATCGGCATCGGCGCGGCGGGCGCTTGCCGCTACCTGATCGGGTGAGCCGAAGGCGCCGTGCGCCTTTTGAAATGGGTGTGAAAACTAGACGTTGGAGCGCCGATCTGTTCAATCAGATCGGCGCTCCTATGTTCACGAAATAGTCAATTTCTGTTCAATTGACAATTTTTTTAGAATAAATCTAAGCTGAACTGCGCCGTACATGACAGACACGATATTTATATAGTTACGGAAATTATTTAAATCGGCGCATATTTGAGGAAACTATGCTTAGATTCAAAGTTGCTTTGTTAGCTCTATCTTTTTCAGCATTGACTCTTCCATCATACGCTAAAGATACGCCCGCCTCCCAAACAAACAGCACAATAGTAAACGGCCTGGATTTTGGCCCATTGGCAAAACTCATCGGCACGTGGAAAACGGAAGAAACTGGCGGCACTGACGTAGCCCCCGGCCAGGCACAATCTGCCGTAGGCAAAGGCGGCCTTGCGGTGGAGCCATATTACGAAGTTTATACATTTGAACCCGCTGCCGACGCGAAAAATGCAAGCGATCAGGCTCTGACCGCCATTTATTACAAACAGGAAGTATTTCGCAAAAGAGATAACGCCAAGTTTCATGATCAAAGGGGATACATGATCTATGACAAAAAGAATGATGTAGTATACAATTCTTTTTGCATCCCAAGAGGCGTTTGCATCGTTGCTGAAGGAAAAGCTGGCGATGTGATGAAACTTGAAACAAAAAATCAGGGAATTGCGGAATCTGACTATATGTTGGAGAACGACAATACCTTGAAATTCTCCATAGACATGGATTTCTCCAAAGACAAACTTAAATACAGCCAAACAACCAACTTGCAGGTGTATGGAAAGCCTTTCGATCACAAGGATACGAGCACGCTCAAGAAGGTAAGCTGAGGATCGAAACGCTCCGGCTTGCCGGAGCTTGAAACGGTTTTAGAGCGCGTTTCGATCTGATTGGATCAGATCGGCGCTCTAAAGCTTTCTATTTTAAGCATAATCTTATCGATCCTCGTTTCACTCCGGTCGGATTATGCTCTAAGATTGCGCACCGACACGGCAATCTGGAGTGCCGATCCAATTCATCGGATCGGCACTCCAACCTGTCTTTGTTCAAGCTGAGCCTGATCGTTTCTCGCTTCACTCGGGTCAGATTATGCTCAATGCAGATGCTTCAGCTTGTCGGGATTGCGGACGACATAAATCCCGGCAATCTTGCCATCTTCCATATCGAGAGCCGTCGTCTGGATTTCTCCATCGGCTTCGCGCGTGATGAAGCCGGGCAAGCCATTGATGAAAACCATGCGCAGCAGCGTCGACTGGTTACCACGGAAATAGCCCGCCAGTTTCTCGTGGATTTCCATCACCTCGCTGAAGCCGAAAGCAGGCTTCGGGAAGGCCGGGCGCTTGCCGCCGCCATCGGCATGCATGTGCACATCTGCGGCGAGCATGGTGCCGAGCAGCTTCATGTCGCCGCTGCGCGACGCCGTGAAAAAAGCCTGCGCCAGCTCAAGCCCGCGTTGCCTGTCGACCTGAAAGCGCGGACGCTCCTCGCGCACATGTTTTCGCGCGCGTGCCGCAAGCTGGCGGCAGGCGGCCGCATCCCGCTGGATGGTCCTTGCTATCTCGTCGAAATCCAGCCCGAAGACATCGTGCAGCAGGAATGCGGCGCGTTCCAGCGGCGACAGGCGCTCCAGCGCCAGCATGAGCGGCAGGGTGACATCGTCATCCGCTTCTTCTTCGACGACCGGATCGGGAATCCATGGCCCGAAATAGGTTTCGCGCTGGTTGCGCCCGGATTTCAGAAAATCGAGGCACAGGCGGGTAACAACGCGGCGCAAAAAGGCTTCCGGCTCGCGCACCGCGCTGCGGTCGGCGTTCATCC
Source organism: Hyphomicrobiales bacterium (assembly GCA_900473915.1). Classification (GTDB taxonomy): domain Bacteria; phylum Pseudomonadota; class Alphaproteobacteria; order Rhizobiales; family Rhizobiaceae; genus Brucella. The sequence goes on from UCNG01000011.1 coordinate 308,225, forward strand.
ATCGGATGAACGCTTCCTGCACCATATCCTCCGCGTCGGCGACCGAACCCAGCATGCGATAGGCAACGCGGATCAGTTTCGGGCGCAGCGGATCGAAGCTTTCAACTGCATCGCCTTGCGGGGATATGTCGGCCATCATGCGGCTGCCTTTGCTACGGGCTGCTTGGTTTCCGGGTCGAACCAGAGGTCGAGGCCGACCGCAATGCGGTTCCATCCATTGATGATGTTGATCATCAATGTAAGGTTCACCTGCTCCTCCTCGGTAAACTGTGCCTGCATGGCGGCGCGCGCTTCTTCCAGATCGTGACCTTGCGACAGGCGGGTCAGCGCATCCACCCATCCCAGAGCCGCACGTTCACGCTCAGAATAGCACGGCGCTTCGCGCCAGGCCGACAGCAGATAGATGCGCTGCTCGGTCTCGCCGAGGGAACGCGCTTCCACCGTATGCATATTGATGCAATTGGCGCAGGCATTGATTTGCGATGAGCGGATTTTGACAAGCTCGATCAGGCTCGCCTCAAGACTGGATGCAATGGTCATCGAGGCGTTCAGCCAGGATTTCATCGTGGCAGGCGCGGCATTGAGCGGGTTGAGCAGAGGGGTCATCGTATCGTTCCTTTCGATTCAAGAGGTTCGACAGACATGACGAGACAGAATTGCCCAATGTGACATGCGACGGAAAAAATTTTGAGTGCGCCCGAAAAATCGAATGCGCTTCTTCAGCGCTATTCGCAGTCGAGTTCGCTCAATATCCATTCCCTGAATGCCCGAATCTTTGGCGTGTTGCGGCGGGACCGGGGATAGACCAGCCAATAAGCGCGGCCATCGTCGCAAAGAATGTCAAAGGGCTGGATGAGCTGCCCGGTGGCGATTTCTATTTGATGGAAAGCCGGCGTGAGGATGCCGACGCCCTGCCCCGCAACCGTTGCCCGCCCTTCAATATGCTGGGCGCCCAGGCGGTTCTGCAAGTTTCCCTGCAATTGCGGGTTTTCAATCCCCGCCGCCTTGAACCAGATCTTCCACCACGGGTCGCTCGCATCGATTATCTTGAGCCGCAACAGGTCGGCAGGCTCCTTTACCCCGCCAATGGTCGCGGCCAGGGCCGGGCTCAACATGGGCGTGAAACTCGCCTTGATGAGCTGATGCGCTTCCAGACCAGGCCATTTGCCGAAACCGCTCCTGATCGCGATGTCGACATTGGTCGTCGCGAAATCGATCACACTGTCGGACGTATCGAGCCGGACCGCAAGCGACGGATGCCGCATCTGGAAAGAGCCAAGCCGGTGCGCCAGCCAGTTCGCGGCAAATGTGCCCAGAACGCTGATCGACAGCGTGCCCTCCGCGTCTTCACGCAGGCTGGCGAAGGCGTTGCGCATCGTCTCGAATGCTTCCGTAATCGCGGGCGCAAGCTGTTTGCCAAGTTCGGTCAGTTCCACCTGTCGCGGCTTGCGCAGGAAAAGCGGCGCGCCGACGCGCTCCTCCAATATCTTGATCTGATAGCTGACTGCGGCCTGCGTCATGCCCAGTTCCGCCGCGGCGCGGGTGAAACTTGCATGGCGGGCGGCGGATTCAAAAACGCGAATGGCCGATAAAGGGGGAAGCGCTGCGGTCATGATACATAAGTCCTCCTTATGCACACTAATTGATGTTCAATTGGAAAACAAAGGTTTTCGGGCGCATATCTACGGGCACAGATTAACGGGCCGCTGCCTCCCACAGCCGCTTCATCCGACAGGTAAGACCATGAAGAACCTCAATTCTGCCGCCGCCCCGGCACCCACTATCTGCCATGAGGCTGACAGCGGCTGGAGCGCGCTGTTCTCCCGCCTGTTTTCACGCAAGCGCACCCACATCGTCATCACCGAGCATTCGCCGAAATATCTCCTGCGCGATATCGGTATAGGCGATGGGCGCACGCAATATTATTCGCGGGACGGCCATAAGCTGCCCGAATGGCGGTGACTGCGTCAGCCGCTGATGACGGCAAAGCCCCGCGCCTTGAGGCCGCGCCGGTCCTCGTGCAGATTGCTGACGAGACGGCTGCGGCTACCGTCCAGATGAGCGCTCATCAGACCCGTCGCCTTGTCGGCGTCCCCTTCGCGCACCGCGTCGAGAATGGCGCGGTGTTCCGCCCATGCGCGGGCAAGCGCCGCCTCGTCGCGCACCTCCAGCCAGCGCGCCCGTGAGAGGCGCTGCATGGCGTCGCGCACGCCACGGCTGAGAAACTCATTGCCGGAAAGCCGCGCCAGTTCGATATGAAAATCCATGCCGATACGATGCCATTCCTCGCGTGAGGTGTCGGCATCGCAACTGTCCAGCATGGCTGCAATAGGCTCCACGCCGCTGCGGTCTTCCAACGCGCAGGTGAGCTTCAGAGCGGCAATTTCCAGCGCCTCGCGATAGACGCCAATCTGCTCGATTTCACCAAGATTGATGGGCGAAACCGTCCAGCCGCGCCCTTCGCGGCAGATCAGCCCTTCCGCCTCCAGCCGCAGGAGCGCGGCCCGGATCGGGGTGCGCGAGGCGGCAAACTGCGCCTCGATCCAGCGCTCGGTCAAACGCTCGCCCGGCCCCAGTTCCAGCCCGAGGATCATGTCGCGAAGCTGCGTTTCAACCTGCCTCATCTGTGACATTGGCGACCATTCTCCGTTTTAAATCTGCACCCCGATTGACAAGCGGCGTCAACAGGCGCACTCATGCATACCAATTTGGTATCCCAAAACGGCATACATTGCAACCGCGAGACATGACATGAGTACCGCCCAAGCCGCCGCCGAAAATGAAACGCCCCAGCAAAGCAATGAAACGGTCCTGGAAAGCCACGAACGCTACTGGAAGCAGAACCTTTTGATCTGCCTCATCGGGTCGTTCACGACGCTCATTGCCATGTCGCTGCTTCTGCCTTTCCTGCCGCTTTATGTGGAGCAGCTTGGCGTCGCCGATCACGCGGCCATCGTACAGTGGTCGGGCATCGCCTATGGCGCGACCTTTCTGGCTGCAGCCTTCGTCGCGCCGCTGTGGGGCAAGCTCGGTGATCGTTACGGGCGCAAGCTCATGCTGATCCGCGCCAGCCTCGGCATGGCCATCGCCATGTCGCTGATCGGCATGGTGACGAGCGTGTGGCAACTGGTGGCGCTGCGCCTGTTTGTAGGCATTGCGGGCGGCTATTCGTCCGGATCGATGATCCTCGTCGCCACGCAGACGCCGAAGGACAAGACCGGCTGGGCGCTGGGCGCACTTTCGGCGGGTATCATGGCGGGCAATCTGGCAGGCCCGCTGCTGGGCGGCGCCTTGCCGCCGCTGATCGGCATCCGCGCAACCTTCTGGCTGGCGGGCGGCGTGATCTTTCTCACCTTTCTGGCCACGACTTTCCTCATTCGTGAAGAGCGCAAGCCGCCAAAGCCGACGCAGGAACAGAAGGCGGAATCCATCTGGAGCGCAATTCCCAACCGGAAACCGGTCATCGCCATGCTGGTGACGGGCATGCTGCTGCTTTTCGCCAATATGTCGATAGAGCCGATCATCACCGTCTACGTAATCCAGTTGATGGACGACCAGACGAAAGTGACGCTGATTTCCGGCGTGGTGATGGCTGCGGCAGCGCTCGGCAGCATCCTGTCATCCTCGCGATTGGGCCGCCTTGCCGACCGCATCGGCCACACGCGCGTCATCATCGGGGCGCTGTCGGTTTCCGCGCTGCTTTTGATCCCGCAGGCTTTCGTGACGGAAGCCTGGCAACTGATCGGCCTGCGCTTTCTGATGGGGCTGGCGCTGGGCGGGCTTCTGCCCTGCATCAGCAGCGTCATAAGGCACAACGTCCCCGACCGCGTAGCGGGCGGAGTGCTTGGGCTTTCCGTCTCGGCCCAATATATCGGACAGGTTGCCGGGCCAGTTGCAGGCGGCTTCGTCGGCGGCCACTTCGGCATGCGCTCCGTGTTCCTCGGCACATGCCTGATCATGGCGCTCGGCGCAATTTATAACTGGACCGTCCTGCGCAAGAACCCGTAGTTTCCGTCATCGTCCGAAACCCCCGACACAATGGCGGAACCAGCATGACAGCCCATATTTTCGCCCCTTTCGAAATGCTTGCGGAAAGGCTTCTGCCCTATGCGCTTGAACACGGCGAGGATGGATCGCATGACCTTTCCCACCTTGCCCGCGTTTGGAAAAATGCAGCCGCAATCCAGCGTCAGGAAGGCGGCGATGCTGAAGTGCTGTGCGCCGCCGCCCTGCTGCATGACTGCGTGAGCGTGGAGAAAAACTCGCCTGACAGAAATCGCGCTTCGCGACTGGCGGCGGAAAAGGCAACAACCTTGCTGCAGAACCTCGGCTGGAATGACGCGCGCATCGGCCTTGCCGCCCACGCCATTGAGGCGCACAGCTTTTCGGCCAATATCGAGCCCGTCACGGTGGAAGCGAAGATATTGCAGGACGCCGACCGGCTGGATGCCATCGGCGTCATTGGCGCGGCACGCTGTTTCTACATTGCGGGCCGCATGGGCAGCGCGCTTTACGACTGGCGCGACCCCCATGCCGAAAACCGTCCGCTGGACGACAAGCGCTTCGCTCTCGACCATTTCCGCACCAAGCTGTTCGGCCTCGCTTCCGGTTTCAGGACGGAAACCGGAAAGCTGATGGCCACTGAGAGGCACAGGCGGCTGGAAGCCATATTTGATGACTTCCTTGCCGAAGCGGATGGCTAGGGTCAGGACCTATTAATTTGATGGAAATGGCACCTGAAATGACAAGAGCTGCCAGGAGAGCCGCGAAGGACGGGGTGGTTCCCCCGGCCGAGCGGTTCGACGCAGCAGATCGCCTGTCATTTCGGTGTCCAGAGGATGTGGTCCATCCGCCCGGCTATCTCGTCGAAAAGGCTCGAAAATGTACCACATTTCCTTCGCCTTTTCTCCTCGTATCCAAACGGATGGCCTCACACCATTTTCACCAAATTAACAGGTCCTGACCCTAGATAGAGTAACCGCCATCGACATTAAGCGCCGTCCCCGTCACCATGGAGGCGGCGTCGGAGGCCAGCCAGAGCGCGGCTTCTGCCACATCCTCCGGCGTTGAAAAACGGTCGAGCGGAATGGTGCGTTTCAGCGCTGCGCGGGCTTCCGGCGTGTCCTCTTCCAGAAACAGCTTCAATGCCTCGCCGTCGCTTTCGGCGGGGCAAATGCAGTTGACGCGGATATTCTTCTCCGCCAGTTCCAGCGCCATCGCCTTGGTCGCGCTGATGATCCATCCCTTGGAGGCGCTGTACCAGACAAGCCCCTTGCGCGGGCGCAGTGCGGTTGCCGAAGCCGTATTGATGATGACGCCGCCACCCTGATGCTCCATGATCGGCACAACGATCTGGCTGGAATAATAAAGCGCCTTCATATTCACGGCGGCGATCAGATCGAAACTGTCCTCCGTCACTTCCGTCAGCGGCATGTTGCGATGCGTGAAACCGGCATTGTTGACCATGATGTCGATGCGGCCGAACGCCTCGAAGGCTGTGCGCGCCACGCGCTCCATGTCGTCCTTGCGCGATACATCGGCCTGCACGGAAAGGCCGCTCCTGCCGATATCGGCAAGCTCGTCCTCGACGCGCTTCACATTCACATCTGCGAGAACGACCTTGGCGCCTTCGGCCGCAAACCGGCGCGCCATGCCTGAACCGAAGCCGGAACCGGCGCCGGTGATGATCGCGACCTTGTCTTGCAGCCTCTTCATGTCATTCTCCTTTGGCATAACCAAGATACCGTCCAACCTGGCCAAATCACTTGAATCCAGATTGTTTGTTCCAATATGGCCTTAAGATGAACATGTCATGTGTGCACAAGCCGTTAATCCGTCAATTATCGCAGGGCGCGTTCAATTTCGCGGGAATGCGGCATTGCGACTGTTGAATTTAAATCGATTAGATAATAGACAAGGGCAGCGTGAAAATCGCATGCTGCTCACAGGCAGACTGATTTGCGCAAGAAGAGAGAGCGATAGATGACCAGCCAGACAATTCCGGTAGAGCCCTTCGACTGCATCGTGTTCGGCGGTTCCGGCGATCTTGCCGAGCGCAAGCTCATCCCGGCGCTGTATCAGCGTCAGCGTGCAGGCCAGCTCACCGACCCGACACGTATCATCGGCGCATCGCGCAGCGCCATGACGGACGACGAATACCGCCAGTTCGCACGCAATGCCATCCATGAGCATGTGAAAGCCGAGGAAGTCGACGAGAAGGAAGTCGACAGCTTTCTCGCCCGCCTCAGCTATGTGGCTGTCGATGCCAAGTCCGAAGAAGGCTGGGATACGCTCAAGACCCTGATCGGCAAGAAGCCGGAAAAGATTCGCGCCTTCTATCTCGCCGTCAGCCCGACGCTTTTCGGCGACATCGCCACGCGCCTGAAGGCGCATGGCCTCATCACCCGCGACACGCGCATCATCGTGGAAAAGCCGATTGGCCGCGATCTGGAATCCGCCATGGCGCTCAACGATACGCTGGGCAGCGTTTTCCGCGAGGACCAGATTTTCCGCATCGACCATTATCTGGGCAAGGAAACCGTGCAGAACCTGATGGCGCTGCGCTTTGCCAATGCGCTTTATGAGCCGCTGTGGAACTCCGCCCATATCGACCATGTGCAGATCACCGTTGCCGAAGCCGTCGGCCTGGAAGGGCGCGCAGGCTATTACGACAAGGCGGGCGCGCTGCGCGATATGGTGCAGAACCATATTCTCCAGCTTCTCTGCCTCGTTGCGATGGAGCCGCCTGCATCGATTGAAGCCGACGCCGTCCATGACGAAAAGGTCAAGGTTTTGCGCTCCTTGAAGCCGATCACCAATCTCAATGTCGAGGACGTGACGGTGCGCGGCCAGTATCGCGCCGGAGCTTCGGCAGGCGGTCCCGTGCGCGGCTATCTGGAAGATCTGGAAAGCGACACCAGCAATACCGAAACCTTCGTGGCGCTGAAGGCCGAAATCGCCAACTGGCGCTGGGCGGGCGTCCCGTTCTATCTGCGCACCGGCAAGCGGCTTGCCACGCGCGTTTCGGAAATCGTCGTTACCTTCAAGCCGATCCCGCATTCCATCTTCGGTGAAAGCGCTGGCAAGGTGATAGCCAATCAGCTTGTCATCCGCCTCCAGCCGGATGAAGGCGTGAAGCAGTGGCTGATGATCAAGGATCCGGGTCCGGGCGGCATGCGCCTGCGCCACGTGCCGCTGGACATGAGCTTTGCCGAATCCTTCAGCGAGCGCAATCCGGATGCCTATGAACGCCTCATCATGGATGTCGTTCGCGGCAACCAGACCCTGTTCATGCGCCGCGACGAAGTGGAAGCCGCATGGCGCTGGGTCGATCCGATCCTTCAGGGATGGGATTTGAACAGCCAGCCCGTTCAGGGCTACACAGCAGGAACGTGGGGTCCCTCGTCCTCCATCGCGCTTATCGAGCGTGACGGGCGCACATGGCACGAGAGCCTCTGATTTCTGTCTTGGAAGGGAATGGAATGAGCATCGAACGGCACGATTTCACCAGCGGAACAGAACTGGCGCAGGCGCTCTCCGAAGCCATTGCGAACAAGCTGAATGCCGCCATCGCTGAACGGGGACAGGCAACGCTCGCCGTCTCCGGCGGCACCACGCCGCTCAAGCTGTTCGAGGTGCTCTCCCGCAAGATGATCGACTGGAACCTCGTCACGATCACCCTCGTGGACGAGCGTTTCGTGCCCGCTGAAAACGAGCGCTCCAACGAAAAGCTGGTGCGCGAGCATCTTTTGCGCGACCATGCAGGTGTGGCCCGGTTTGTCGGCCTCTACAATCCGGCAGCGACGGTTGAAACGGCGGCGCTTGCCGCCGCCAGCCGCATCGATGCGCTGCGCCAGCCTTTTGATGTGGTGGTGCTTGGCATGGGCAATGACGGTCATACCGCATCCTTCTTTCCCGATGCCGACCGGCTCGATCAGGCGATCGATCCGGCAACGCGCGCGCTCGTGCTGCCGATCCATGCCGAGAGCGCCGGTGAAAAGCGCCTGACGCTGACCCTGCCGCTCATCGCGGAAGCCGACATGCTGGTGCTGCACATCGAAGGCGCTGCCAAGCAGGCAACGCTGGAAAAGGCGCTTTCCGGCGACGACGAGAATGAAATGCCGGTACGGGCTGTCTTCCATCATGCCCGCACCCCCGTCCAGCTCTACTGGACAAGCTGAAGCGTATCCCGAAAAGCGTGAAACGATTTCGGACAAGATGCACGTAAAAACAAAGAGATAGAGCATTTCCAACAGGCCAGATTGGCACAGGTGATACCCATGCCCATGCAGTCCGCACATAAACGCATACAGGAAATCACCGCGCGCATTCGCGAACGCTCCAAGCCGACCAGAGAGGCCTATCTTGGCCGCGTGCGTGAGGCTGCCTTGAAAAAGCCGAACCGCACGGTTCTGGCCTGCGCCAATCTCGCCCATGGCTTTGCCGCCTGCGGACCGCATGACAAGGCAGCGCTGATCGGCGACGAGATTCCAAATCTTGGCATCATCACCGCCTATAATGACATGCTGTCGGCGCATCAGCCATTCGAAACCTTTCCGCAGCTCATCAAGCAGGCGGCGCGCGAAGCGGGCGGCGTGGCGCAGGTTGCAGGCGGCGTACCCGCCATGTGCGATGGCGTGACGCAAGGTTTTGCCGGCATGGAACTGTCGCTGTTCTCCCGCGAAGTCATCGCGATGGCGACCGCCGTCGGCCTGTCGCACGATATGTTCGATGCCGCCGTCTATCTCGGCGTCTGCGACAAGATTGTTCCGGGCCTTATCATCGGTGCCTTGACCTTCGGCCACCTGCCCGCCGTGTTCGTGCCTGCCGGTCCGATGACCAGCGGCTTGCCCAACGACGAAAAGGCCAAGACCCGCCAGCTTTATGCAGAAGGCAAGGTCGGGCGCGCCGAACTGCTGGAGTCGGAGTCCAAATCCTATCACGGTCCCGGCACCTGCACTTTCTACGGCACGGCCAATTCCAACCAGATGCTGATGGAAATCATGGGCCTGCACCTGCCGGGCGCATCCTTCATCAATCCGGGCACGCCGCTGCGCGATGCCCTGACCCGCGAGGCCGCCAAGCGCGCGCTGGCCATCACCGCCTGCGGCAATGAATATACGCCGGTCGGCGAAATGCTGGACGAGCGCTCCTTCGTCAATGGCGTCATCGGCCTCAATGCGACCGGCGGCTCGACCAACCATACCATCCATCTGATCGCCATGGCGGCTGCCGCCGGTATCAAGCTGACATGGCATGATATTTCGGAGATTTCGGATGTGGTGCCGCTTCTGGCGCGTGTCTATCCGAACGGCCTTGCCGATGTGAACCATTTTCATGCTGCTGGCGGCATGGGTTTCCTGATCCGCGAGCTTCTCGATGGCGGCATTTTGCATGAGGATGTGCGCACTGTATGGGGCGAAGGCCTGCGGCCTTATGCCATTGAACCGAAGCTTGGCGCCGACGGCAATGTCATGCGCGAGCCGGTTCCGGAAAAAAGCGGGGACGACAAGGTTCTGGCCAAGATTCATGCGCCGTTCCAGCCGACCGGCGGCATCAAGGTTCTGACCGGCAATATCGGCAATGCGATCATCAAGGTTTCCGCCGTGAAGCCGGAGCGTCAGGTCATTGAAGCGCCCGCCAAGGTGTTCAACGATCAGGCGGAAATGCAGGCCGCGTTCAAGGCTGGCGAGCTGACCGGCGATTTCATCGCCGTGGTCCGCTATCAGGGTCCGAAAGCCAATGGCATGCCGGAACTGCACAAGCTAATGACCGTCCTCGGCATTTTGCAGGATCGCGGCCAGCGCGTTGCCCTTGTCACTGACGGCCGTCTGTCGGGGGCATCTGGCAAGGTGCCTTCCGCCATCCATGTCACGCCGGAAGCGCTCGATGGCGGTGTCATCGGAAAAATCCGCGATGGCGATGTTATCCGCCTCGATGCCGTCAATGGTACGCTGGAGGTTTTGGCCAATATCGCCCTGCTGAACGATCGCGGCGAGGATCGCCCTGATCTTTCCGGCAATGAACATGGCATGGGACGCGAATTGTTCCGCGCCTTCCGCCAGATCGCCGGACGGGCCGACGAAGGCGCTTCGGTGTTCTGAAAACACCCGAATAAAATTAAGGCAAAACAGTGATTCACACTGTTTTGCCCTTCAAACCATCAAAAATGGAATGAAACTGCGCAAAAAGCGCAGCTCAATTGTGTCAAAAAACTGGCTTTTTCACGCCAGCAGTGCGGCACGCCGAGGTAAGCGTGTTTGCCATGAGCATGGCAATGGTCATCGGACCAACGCCGCCTGGGACCGGCGTGATCGCTCCGGCGACCTTTTCGGCTTCCGCGAAATCGACATCGCCAACCAGCCGCGTCTTGCCTTCGCCCCGTTCCGGCGCCGGAATGCGATTGATGCCGACATCGATTACCGTTGCGCCCGGCTTGACCCAATCGCCCTTGACCATTTGCGGACGCCCGACCGCTGCCACCAGAATGTCAGCCGTGCGGGCAATTGCGGGCAGGTCTTTCGTGCGGCTGTGAGCTACTGTCACGGTTGCATTGGCGGCGAGCAGAAGATTGAACATCGGCTTGCCGACAATGTTGGAACGCCCGATCACCACGGCATTGAGCCCCGAAAGATCGCGGCCATGGACGCGCTCGATCATGATCATCGCGCCTGCTGGCGTGCAGGGAACGAAAGCCGTTTCGACCTCGCCGGTGCCAAGCTTTCCGACATTGATGAAATGGAAGCCGTCGACATCCTTGTCGGGAGAAATGGTCTGGATCACCCGGCCTGCATCAATGTGCTTGGGCAGCGGCAACTGCACCAGAATGCCGTGGATGGCGGGATCGTTGTTCAGGCCCTCGATCAGGTCGAGAAGTTCCCGCTCCGATGCCGTTTCCGGCAGATCATGCTGAACGGAGTGAAAGCCGCATTCCTTGGCCTTGCGGCTCTTGGAAGCGACATAGACCTGGCTTGCCGGGTCTTCGCCGACAATCACCACTGCAATGCCGGGCACGATGCCGGTTGCGGCCACGAGCTTTTCGGTTTCGGTCTTCACCGTGGAAACCACATCCTCGGCGAGCTTCTTGCCATCAATCAATTGGGCCATAGCGAGCGCTCCGTTCTTTCGTGATTGTCTGGGAGATACACGACATATTTTCCGCACACATGCCCATAAGCGTCATGACGCCCGATGACAATCGGCGAATGCGCGACAATGCAGGATTTTATGGCAGGATTTTATGAAATTTCAGATGTCAGAGCCGCGAGGCGCGGGACGAACGCACCTCATCAATGGCGCGACCAATGGCCGAATTTTCCCGCGGTCGGCTGGCGCCTTCATTCTCGGCTTCCCAGCGCGCATTGGCTTCGCGGATCACGGCGGCAAGACGGGTCTCGCCATAGGTTTCAAGAACGTCTTCCGGCTCGGCTTCCGTCTTTGACAACGACCGGGGCTCGCGACCGGCCAGCGCCATGGAAAGGAGGCCAAGCAGGAAGCCGCCCCCAAATCCGACAGCGATGATCCATTGCGGCGGGAGACTGCGCGGGTTCGGTTCAGCAATGGCAGGCGCAACAATCCGCACTGTCGCCGCCGAGCCGGTCGAGGCAGGCTCACCCCGCGCCGCGCGCATCTGCAAATCTTCAAACAGCGCCTGCTTTGTCGCGGCATCGCGCTCAAGCATTTGCAGGTGGGCCTTGTCTTCATCCGTCGCAGGCGCCGAGCCGAAACCGGCAATGGCGGCGGCGGCTTTCTGTTCGCGTTCGACTGCATTCTTAAGATCGGCCTGCAAGCGGCTGCGCTGGCTGGAAATCTCCTTATCGATCTCCGCCTCAATCTGCTTTGTTTCGGCCCCCTGCCCTGCGGCGCGATAGCGCTCCACCAGCGCGCCGAGTGGCCCGGAACGCATGCTTTCCGGCACGCCTTCGCGGACAAGACTTCCGGCGTTGGCTCCATTCAGGCTGTTGGCCTCCGCGGCGATCCGCTCCGTCTCGGCCTTGCTGTAGGCGAACTCGCGTTGAAGCGCTGCCTTGTTGTCGTCGTTGCCAAAATCGCGGCTGACACGAAAGGCAGTTGCCGCCTGTCGCGCTGCTTCGGCATCCGCTTCCAGACTTTGCAGGCGCGCCGGAAGATCGCCTTCAGCCGCGCTCAATGGAGAGCCGCCTTGCAGCTGATCGCGAAACGCCTGCGCAACCGCATTGGCCAGAAGCGCCGCCGTTTCCGGCCTGTCTGCCGTGGCCTCGACATTCACCGTGCCGCTGTCGAGCGCCTGTGTGAAATCAAGACGCTGGCGCAGCAAATCGACACCAGACGGTTTTGACGCTGGCGTTTGCAAATCCTCTGGCAGCAACCTGTTCAGACGAGCGCGCAATTCCTCCTGAAAGGAAGGTCGGCCCAAATCCTCCGCGCGCGTTATGCGCGCCATCTGCGCGGCACGTTCCAGAACAACATTCGAGGCAATTTCACTGCGCCGTTCCGGCGGGAAAACCTGCATGGAAGCCGTCGCCGCATATTGGGGCGGCACGAGAAAGGCATATGTTGTTGCAATAATTCCGCCCAAGAGCGTAAAGCCTGCCAGAAGCCCCCAGCGCCGCCTGCGACGCGGTAATTTCACCGGCTCGCTTTCAGGCTTCGCGGAAGCTTCCGGCGCAGGTTGCGCGCTCGCCGCCGCGCTGTCGAGATTGGCCTGCAATGCCTCACGCACGGCATACATGCGGCCTTGCATATCGGCCTTCCGATCAATCGAGCCATCATGCCCGGCATCCAACAATTCCTGCTTGCGGCGAAGCAGTTCCTCGCGGCGCCTTTGGTGTTCGCGCTCTTCATCGTTCTGGAAAACGCGGGACGAGGAAACCGGCTCAAGAAATTCCGGCGCATAGGCCAGCAGCGGGCGGGCAGCCGCACGTCTCGCCTTTCTGTCCCTCTCCACCATCGTTCCGTCCCGCTTGCACCGTGGCTATTGATCCAGATTAATATTCATTATGGCAAATAAACCGTTAAAATTGCAATTATATGTGTTGATTCATGTAGATAAATCAGGGGGCCAAGTATGAGCGCCGAAACGGAATACGCCATCGATCCAGACCGGCTGAACGGCATCATCCGATTTATCCAGAATGCAGAACGGCTGAAAAGCACATTACGTTCCGGTCACACCTCCCAGGGCCGACCGGAAAGTACGGCCGAACATAGCTGGCGGCTTTGCCTGCTGGTATCGCTGTTCGACCGGGAACTCGGCGATTGCGATCGGCTGAAACTCATCAAGATGTGTATCGTCCACGATCTGGGCGAGGCGATTTCGGGCGACGTACCTGCTATCCATCAATCTGCCGATGACGGCCGCGCCGCGCGCGAAAGAGCCGATCTCCTGACCCTGTGCGCGCCGCTGCCGGATGATCTGCGTAACGAAATCATGGAGCTTTGGGCGGACTATAACGAAGGCAACTCACCGGAAGCGATATTCGCCAAGGGCTTCGACAAGCTTGAAACCATGCTCCAGCACAATATCGGGCTCAATCCGCCGGATTTCGACTATGCTTTCAATCTTGGCTATGGCGTCAGGCAGACCGCCCGTCATCCGTTGTTGCGCCAGTTCCGCGACATCGTGGATGCGGAAACCCGGCGCAATGGAGAGCGACAGTCGTAAAGCGGTTCCGGTTAAAACAGAGCCGTTCTATCCATTTGTTTTATCGCATTATCCAACGCATCGAAGCGGGATAAGAAATCAGTCCAGTGAACTGATTTCGCCGCGTAGACGTTTCACAATTTTGGTGGAAATGCTCTAACTCAGGGTCGCGAAGTGGCGCAGGGTGAAAGTGATCTGGTAAACCAGCGCAACGGCCGCAAAAACCGCATGATAGCGCCTGTTGCCCCATAACACGGCGATCAGGCTGAACAGGATGAAGCAGGCAACCTGAATGGGATATTCGATCCCGTAGACCCGATAGTGATCAGCGCCTTTCAACAGTGTATCGATGAAATCCGCCACATAGACCAGTGCCAGAATACCGAAGAACCACTTGCGCCGGGAAATGAAGTAATCGCGGTAGCCGGTATATTCCTCCATGCTGTCGGGAAAAAGCAGCGTGCAGAGCAGGAAATAAAGGCCGGCATAGAAGATCACAAAGAGATATTTCTCGAAGGTCCAGAGCTGAATGGTTCGCAAGCCGAACTCGAACCACCAGAAATGGATGACCGAGAGCAGGATGAAACCCACCCATGCCAGATGGACCGGATAAATCCTCTGTTTGCCGGGATGCTGGATGAACCGCGCCAATCCCGTCAGAAGGCGGGAAACGCACAAGCCCAGGATCATGCCGATAATGATACGGACATGCCCGAAAGCTTCGGCTGGCGGCACGCCCGTTGTCAAAGCCGCGTCCATTCTTCCCCTCCGAAAATCCAGTCAATTCCCGTTCATACTGCGCGATATAGGCTGATGGATCAATGATTTAACCTCAGAAACACGTGGATAGGCCGCATATGCTTGCGCAGTCCGGCGAGGCGGCGCTATACCATGCCCCAAACGAACTCCAAGGGCGGAACGATTACTATGCATGACACGGTAATTCTGGTTGGTTGCGGCAATATGGGCTTCGCCATGCTCAAGGGCTGGCTCGATAGCGGTATCCTCAAGGCGAAGGACGTTTACGTCGTGGAGCCGACGGAAGCGCTTCGCGATCGCGCTGCTGGCGCTGGCGTTCATGCCTTTGCCGATGCTGACGCCCTGCCGGGCGATCTGAAGCCGCGCATGGTTCTCGTGGCCGTCAAGCCGCAGGTCATGGCACAGGTTCTGCCTGCCTATAAGCGTTTTGCACCAGCGGCCACTTTCGTCAGCGTCGCAGCAGGTATTCCGGTCGCGCTTTTTGAAAGCCAACTCGGTCAGGATGCAGCCGTGCTGCGCTGCATGCCCAACACGCCCGCCGCCATCGGCAAGGGAATGCTCGTCACCTACAAGAACGCCAATGTGAGCGACGAAGATGAAGCTTTCATCGCCCGCCTGCTTGAAACATCCGGCAAGGTCGTAAGCGTGAACGATGAAGCGCTGATGGATGCCGTGACTGCCGTTTCAGGTTCCGGCCCGGCCTATGTGTTCCACTTCATCGAGGCGCTGACCGAGGCCGGTGTGACCGCCGGTCTGCCGCGTGAAACGGCGGCACTGCTTGCCATGCAGACGGTGATGGGCGCAAGCGCTCTGGCCGATGCCAGCACCGACTCGCCGTCAAAATTGCGCGAACAGGTGACAAGCCCGAACGGCACCACGGCGGCGGCGCTCGACGTGCTGATGGGCGGCGACCGCCTCAAGAAACTGGTTGCGGAAGCCGTGGAAGCTGCCCGCAAGCGTTCGGTGGAACTGGGCAAGGCTTAAACAAACAGACGCGGCACCGCTTCGATCAGCGCCTTTGTGACAGGCGCTTGCGGTGCCGCCAGCAGCTCCTGCGTCGGGCGGCATTCGACAATCTGCCCCCGCTCCATCACCGCGATACGGTCCGCCATTTGTGCCGCAACCGCCAGATCGTGCGTGATGAAGAGATAGGCCGTCCGCTCGGCTTTCTGTATGTCCCGCAACAGGTTGAGAATGGCGCTGCGCACGGTGACATCGAGCGCCGAAACCGCTTCGTCCAGCACGACCAGCGACGGCTTGGTCGCAAGCGCGCGTGCAATCGCCACACGCTGGCGCTGCCCGCCGGAAATCTCATGAACGCCGCGCCGCGCAAGCGCCGGATCGAGGCCCACCGTTTGCAGAAGGCTGGCAATGTCGCGCTTCAGCCTGTGAATGCGCAGCGGCTCGCTCAGGAGATCATGAAGGCTCGCATGCGGGTTGAAGGCTGAAAGCGGGTCCTGAAACACCATTTGCATGCGCGCCCGTGCTTTGCGAAGTTCGGCACCGTTGAGCGCCAGCCAGTCGCCGCCTTCAAAGCGGATTGCGCCGCTTTGAAGCGGGTGAAGCCGCAAAAGTGCACGGGCCAGCGTGGACTTGCCGCTGCCGGATGGCCCCACCAACGCCAGCGTTTCGCCTCGCTCAATCGCGAGGCTGACGCCATCCAGCGCGCGGGCGTCACCATAGCGCAGGATGAGATCGTCGGCTTTCAGAAGCGGTTCAGCCATGGGCCGCCTCCAGCACCGGCACGGCGGCGATAAGCGCTTTTGTATATTCCGTTTGCGGGTTCGAGACGATATTTCGTGCCGAGCCGAACTCCACCAGCTTTCCCTGACGGAAAACAGCAATGCGGTCGGCCAGCCCCGACGCCAAAGCGATGTCGTGGGTGATGAAGATCAGCGTCATTCCGTCTGCACGCACCAGTTCGCGCAGGAGCGAGACGATCTCCTTCTGCACGATGGTGTCAAGCGCGCTTGTCGGCTCGTCCGCGATCAGCAGGCGCGGGCTGGCGGCAATGGCGAGCGCAATCGCGATGCGCTGTTTCTGCCCGCCGGAAAACTGATGCGGATAGCGTGCAAAGCTGGCCTCCGGTTGCGGAATATGGACCCGCTGCAAAAGGCTTATTGCTTTGGCTTTTGCCGCCAGCCTGTCGATTTTCGCATGGGCGCGAATAGTCTCGACAAGCTGCGCGCCGACCGTCATCAGCGGATCGAAGCTTGACGCCGGGTCCTGAAACACGAAGCCTATGTCACGTCCCGGTCGCGGCTTGCCATCCGCCCAATCCAGTTGACCGGACATGCGCGCATTGCCCGGCAGCAGCGACGCCAAGGCCAGCGCCAGCGTGCTTTTGCCCGAACCACTTTCGCCAATGATCGCCAGCGTTTCGCCCTGCCCTATATCGAGATTTATATTCTCCAGCGCAGGCTCGCTGCCGTAGGATACGGAGAGGTTTTCAACGTGGACAAGGCTGCTCACGACCGCACCTCGCGCCGCGACAGACTATTCGTCAGCCCTTCGCCCGCCAGATAGACGCCGACAACAGTCATTGCCAGCGCCAGCCCCGGCAAAATTGAAAGCCATGGCGCGGACCGCAGGACCGTGCGCCCTTCGGCGATCATGCCGCCCCAGCTTACGCGGTTGGGATCGCTGAGGCCCAGAAAGGACAAAGCCGCTTCGATCAATATGGCAGAAGCGACAATGACAGGCGCCAGAGCCAGCACCGGCGGCAGGGCATTGGGCAATATCTGGCGGAAAGCGATTTCCATCGGATGCATGCCGATGACGCGGGCCGAGGCCACATAATCGCTTTCGCGGATGGAGAGCACCTGTCCGCGCGTGAGGCGCGCCGCCTGCGTCCAGCTTGAAAGCGCAATCGCAGCGATCAGCACCGGCAGCGACGGCCCGGCAATGCTGACCAGAGCCAGCGCCAGCAGGAAGCCCGGAACAGTCTGGAAGGCTTCGGTGATGCGCATCAGCACTTCATCGACGATACCGCCCGCAAAACCGGCCAGCGTTCCGACGATGCTGCCAAGGATGATCGAAGCCAAGGCCGCAGCCAGCCCGACGAGAAGCGAGGTGCGCGCACCATAGAAAATCCCGGCCAGAACATCGCGTCCAAGCCGGTCTGTTCCGAAAATAAAGTCCATATTTTCAAAAGGTTGCAGCAGCGGTGCTGAGACAATGCTTAATGGATCGCCGGGAAAGAGGAGAGGTGCCATAAGTGCTGCCAGCACAAGCAGGGCCAGCAGGATTGTGCCCGTTACACCTTCACCCGTTCTGAAATAACGTTTCGAGTGACTCATGCCCCGCCGCCCCCACGCGCAATGCGCGGATCGAGCCAGAGATAGATCAGGTCAATCAGGAAATTGACCACGATCACCATGACGGCGCTGACCAGAATGACGCCGAGCAGAAGTGGCGTATCGCGGCTTGCGACGGCCTCCTGCGCCAGCCGTCCCAGACCCGGCACGGCGAAGACGCTTTCGATCACCACGCTGCCGCCAAGCATGGATGCCGCCTGCAAGCCCAGCACAGTGACGACTGGCAGAAGTGCGTTGCGCGCGACGTGACGCAGGACAATGCGCGGATGCGAAATGCCCCTCGCCCGCAAGGCGCGTACGAAATCCATGCGCCATATATCAGCCATGGCGGCACGCATCACTCGGAGATAAAGCGCCAGATAGATCACCGCCAGCGAGACAACCGGCAGCACCAGATGAACGGCAATGTCGCCAGCCCGCGCCAGCCCGTGCTTGCCGGAGGCGATTGTTTCAATGCCGCTCGACGGCAGCCAGCGCAGCCGGATCGAAAACAGGATGACCAGCACAAGCGCCAGCCAGAAACCGGGGATCGCATAAAGAACCAGCGATGCCACGGAAAGGAACCGGTCGCGAAAGCTTCCGGGTCTGGCACCGGCAACGATGCCAAGAAGCGAGCCCACGGCAAAAGACAAGGCTGTCGCCGCCCCCATCAGAAGCAGCGTGTTGGGCAGGCGTTCCAGAATGACGCCCAGAATGGGCCGGTTGAAACTGACGGACCAGCCGAGATTACCCTGCGCAAGCGCGGCCAGATAGGCCCCGAGCCGGTGCCAGATCGACTGATCCAGCCCCCAGCGCGCCCGCATGTCGGCAATCGTGGCCGCATCGCCGCCGAATGTCACGGCATAGGCGTCAACAGCATCGCCCGGCGCGCTTTCCAACATGAAAAAGCAGCCGACAATGACAATCAGTAGCACGATTATGCTGCCGACCAATCGTTTGCGGAAAAGGGCCAGAATCTGTTTCACAACGGCAGGATACAATCAATCCGGGAGGTTCGTCACTGTTCCAGCCAGGTATCCGCCCAATTGGAAACAGCCCAGCGCGGATTGTTGGAAACATTCTTCACCCGGTCGCTGGCAACCGTGATGAAACCCCATTCCGCGACATTGATGAGCGGCAAATCCGCCTCCACCATCTGCTGGAACTGATGATAGAGCGCCGTGCGCTTTTTCTCATCGATCTCGCGCGCCGCATTGGCGATCAGCGCGTCCAGTTCCCCATTGGCATAGCCACCCTGATTGGAGAACGGCACGCCTGCCGGTATGCCGCTTTCCACCAGAATTGTCGTCGATATGGCCGGATCGCCGCGATAGACGGTGGGCGCGATGGCCAGATCGAAATCATGGTCGGTATAAACCGCCTTCTGATGTGCGGCGGAGTCATTATTGACGATGCGCGCATCGATGCCGATGGCGGCAAGCGCCTGCCGCAGATAATCGCCAAACTGTTTCGTTTCGTTGAAATAGGGGGCGGGAAGCAGCCTGAGCGTGAAGCGCGTGCCGTCCTTGCCCCGCTTGTAACCGGCCTCGTCCAGCAGCGCATTCGCCTTCGCGACATCGAACGGATAGGACGGCACGTCATCGGTATAGAACTGGCTGTCATAGCGCGGCACGGGACCGGTCGAGGACTTGGCATAGCCGAGGAAAATCGTCTTCACCACGAAATCGCGGTCGATGGCATGGGCAATCGCCTGTCGAACCTTCCGGTCTGCCAGTTCCTTGCGACGATGGTTGATCTCGACAACGAGCTGATAAGTCAGCGCTTCATAGCCCTTGGAGATGACCGTCAGGCCCGGAACTTTCGAGATGCGGTCCAGATCGGCGAGCGGCACGGCAGAAAACGCGGCCAAGTCGATTTCTTCCGCCTCCAGCGCGCCAGCCGCTGCCGCCCGATCCGGCAGCACGCGATAGACGATCTCGTCCAGATAAGGCTCGCCCTCGCCCCAATAATCGTCATTGCGCGCCAACCGGTAATATTCGCCAGTCTTGTGTTCGGCATATTTGAACGGGCCGGTGCCGACGAGCTTTTCATTGGCCGGATTGGCCATGATGTCAGTGCCCGCAAAGACGTGCTTCGGCAGCACTGCGGTCAGCGCCGGCAAGGCATTGCGGATAAGCTGGAAGGGCGTCGGTTCGGAGAAATGGAAGATTGCGGTAAGCTCGTCTGGCGTTTCAACCTTTTCCAGCGCCTTGAACACAACGCGGCCAAGGTTTTGCAGCGGTTTCCAGACTTCCATCGCCGAAAAGGCCACATCCGCCGATGTAAACGGCTTGCCGTCATGCCATTTGACGCCATCGCGCAGACGGAACGTCGCGGTCAGCCCGTCGGCGGAGCCTTCCCAGCCTGTGGCAAGCCGCGGCGCGAGACCGTTTTCGCCCTCGAAGGAAGCTTCCGCAAGGGGTTCGATCACCTTGCTTGCGACAAAGAAAACACCGTTGGATGCGACGATGGCCGGATTGAGATTGCGCGGCTCTGAATCGGCGGCCACGACCAGCCGCCCGCCTTTCTGCGCTTGACCTGCCGCTTTCGACCCTCGCGGCCAAACGGCGACAGCAGCCAAGGCGGTCGATCCCGCCAGAAAAGCCCTACGCGACAGAACCAGTTGCGCCATATCTCGTGCCCCGCAATTTATGTCAGTTGTTCGCATTTCTATACCAGTCACCCGCAAATGACAGGATCAAAATCTGTTACGGTGACAATAAATACCGAAAAACACTTGGCTTTCCGGCATTTGTAACGGTCAAGTAAATATAATATTTCAAAGACTGGCTAGCTTAATATTGCAGTAATTCAACCTATGCGTTTGAATTATTTTTCCGACAAAAGCTAAATTAAAGAAAATCCCCTCTTGTCAAACAGGGGTTCCTCCGTAGATCATGGTTAATTATGTGTTGTCGTATTTCGTGAGTTTCAATTTCTGCACGGCACACATGGACCGATGAAGAGCAATTCAGGCTCTTGTTCGAAATGCATTTGTACGCTGCCGGTCCATTCCATCCGGCGACAAATGTCCCTGATTGCTGTTTTACCGCGTATCTTGTTCCGAAAACCTCTCACACTTTTCGGGATGCACTCTAAAACTGAACCACATTGGAAGAGAGGAAACAGAAATGTCCAGTTTGCTGCCCCCGCTTCACGACGGTCACGCACCGATCTATCTGCATCATGCATTTCAGGATGCAGTCGATGCCTATGAGGATTGGACGCTCGAAACGACCGAGCCGTCCGTTCAGGTCAATGGCAAGGTGACACGGATCAGCGTCGTTTTCCGCCGCCTGTGGAACTGCACCGACATGGTGCCGCGCCACACGCTGGAAGCGCTGAAAGATATCGTTCCGACCGGTATCATTCATGCCGAACACTGGAAGGAAACGCCTACATTCGCAGAAGCTGCCCGCATCATGCGTGTCGCTCTGGAAAGGCGCAAGGCACGACTGCTCCCGGTCGTGTGCTGATTTTCCCGAACAAATAGAAACGGGCGGATTTTCCGCCCGTTTTGTATGCCAGGATCCAGGAAAGCTGTTCTAGACAGCAGGATCGAGCTTGCGAAACCGCACGCGGGCGCTGCGCTCAATGGCGGCAACGGTCAGTTCATCCAGCGTCCAGCGGTCACGCAGCATCTGGAGGAACTCAAGCTCTTCCTGTTCGACATGCAGATCGGCGGCGGCCACTTCGACAGCGAGCGCATAGGCCGTATCGTAGAGGCGTTCCGGCAATGCGTCATGCGCGAGATCGAGGATTTTTTCCAGTCCGTCCTCATCCGCCAGAAGCGCATAGCAATCACTGGCGAGTTTCGGCAGGCGCTCCTTGTCGAACCCCTGAAAGACCGGCAGGCGGGAAACGACATTGCCAATGGACGACAGCTCCGCATCGGTCATGGTCGTGTCTGCCGCAGAGGTGGTGATCATGATGTAGACAAGCGCATCCTGCGGCGTGATCTTTTTCATCGGGCTACTCCTGTACAACATGATCGGAATCATCATTTCATTGGAATTGACCGGAAAATTAGGAAGCCTCACTCGGTTACGCAAGGAAATTCGGCGCTGACCGTTGACGGCACGGGGTTGCCGCGCCATAGAGCAGGAGCGCGCATTTCGCGCATCGTTTTCAAAGATTAAAGCCCTTCACAGGATATCAGGATAAAATCATGACTTCGCACCGCCTTCCCGAAATCACGCTGACCCCGGAACTGACCGCGGCGGCTGCGGAAGCGAAAGCATGGCCCTTTGAAGAAGCGAAGAAAATCCTCAAGCGCTATGAGAAGACCGGCCTGCCGGATACGGTGATCTTCGAGACCGGCTATGGCCCCTCCGGCCTGCCGCATATCGGCACCTTCGGCGAAGTGGCGCGCACCTCGATGGTGCGCCATGCCTTCCGTATTCTTACTGAAGACAAGGTCAAGACACGCCTGATCTGCTTCTCGGACGATCTCGACGGCATGCGCAAGATTCCGGACAATGTGCCGGACAGGGCCGCCCTTGAGCCTTATCTGCAAATGCCGCTTTCCGCCGTCCCGAATCCGTTCGGCGGCGATTACAAGAGCTTTGCGGACCATAACAACGCCATGCTGTGCCGCTTCCTCGACACTTTCGGCTTCGATTATGAATTTGCCAGCGCGACCGACTATTACAAGTCGGGCAAGTTCGATGCCGTGCTGCTCAAGGCAGTCGAACGCTATGACGACATCATGAAAGTGATGCTGCCGACACTGGGCGAAGAGCGTCAGGCCACCTACAGCCCGTTCCTGCCGATATCGCCCAAGTCCGGTCGCGTGCTTTACGTGCCGATGAAGCGCGTGGATGCCAAGGCTGGCACGATCACCTTTGACGATGAGGACGGCGTTGAGACCACGCTGTCCGTCACGGGCGGCAATGTGAAGCTGCAATGGAAGCCGGATTTCGGCATGCGCTGGGCAGCGCTCGGCGTCGATTTCGAAATGTTCGGCAAGGACCATCAGACGAATGCGGGCGTTTATGACCGCATCTGCGAAATCCTTGGCGGGCGGGCGCCGGAACATTTCGTCTATGAACTGTTCCTCGACCAGCTTGGCCAGAAGATTTCCAAGTCCAAGGGCAACGGCATTTCCATCGATGAATGGCTGGCCTACGCGCCAACCGAAAGCCTTGCGCTTTACAATTTCCAGAAGCCGAAGACCGCCAAGCGGCTCTATTTCGATGTCATCCCGAAGGCGGTGGACGAATATTTCAGCTATCTTTCCGCCTATGAGCGTCAGGAATGGAAGGACCGGCTGAGCAATCCGGTCTGGCATATCCATTACGGCAATCCGCCAAAGGTGAACCTGCCGGTCACTTTTGCGCTGATGCTCAATCTGGTCAGTGCATCGAATGCCGAAAATCCCTCTGTACTGTGGGGCTTCATCTCGCGGCACGTGCCGGGCGTCACGCCGGAAAACAATCCGGAACTCGACGCGCTCGTCGGCTATGCGATCCGTTACTTCAACGATTTCGTGAAGCCGACCAAGCAGTTCCGCGCGCCGGACGACGTGGAGCGCGCAGCCCTTGAAGCGCTGGATGCGAAGCTTGCAACCCTGCCTGCTGGCACCGATGGCAACGAAATCCAGAACGCCATTCTCGACGTTGCCCGCGCCATCGAGCGTTATCAGGATCACAGCAAGAAGAGCCCGGAAGGTGGCCCCGGCGTTTCGGTTTCCTTCTTCCAGATGCTCTATGAAGTGCTGATCGGTCAGGAACGCGGACCGCGTTTCGGCTCATTCGTCGCGCTTTACGGCATCGATGAAACCCGCGCACTGATCAAAAAGGCGCTGGCTGGCGAACTGGCGTAAGGCACGCTCTGCCCCTGAGCAATGAAATTAAAAATATGGGCGGCTTCGAGCCGCCCATATTGTTTTGCACAGCCTCACCGACGCGCAGAGCGAAGCGTAGCATCATCCTGAGCCTGTCGAAGCACGAGTGTTCAGAAAGCTCAAGCCCGACCTTTCGACACGGTGCTTCGCATTTGCGAACGCAAAACCGTTTCACACTTTTGGCTCGAAAAAGCTCTAAGTTCTTCTCGTTCTATTGTGCGGGTGGTGCGGGTGGAAAACCATCCAGCGGCTGCGGGGACGGCGAAGATGGCTGCGGTTTCGGTTCAGGGGCCAGCGGCGAAGGATTATCCATCATATCGCTGCTGCCGGGTTCCGGATTGGGCAGCGACGTATCGGGCTTGTCGCCGAAAATACCGAGATGCGCTTCCACGGCCTTGCGGCCCGCTTCCTCATAGGCGCCGCCGGGGGCAGCCTTCGCCCAGCCATTGGCGACCAGCCATGCGGCGGCATCTTCATTGCCAAGCGTACATTCGGTCGCGACCGCCGCACCGCTGTCGTTTTCAGGCAGGCGGCACATGACGGCGCGGGAACGCAGCCATTGCCGAAAGGCGGTGCGCGCCTGCATGCCGCATGGCCAGCTTTCACCGGAAGCCGTCTGGCAGGTCTGTTCAACGGGCACGATTTCAATGCCTTGGAGCTCGATTGTGCGGCCCTGGCTTTCCAGTCGACCTGCCGCCACGGCGACAGGCCGCTGCAGAAGCTGCATCTGCTCGCCCGCATCGACAGGCGTGGCCGGTGCAGGCGGCTCCGGCGGCTTGGGCGTGGATGCAAGGCCAAGATCGCTCAGCGGCGGACGCGGCGCCTCGCGTTGCATGTCACCTTCATTGGATTGATCGTTAGCTGTGCCGTTTTCCGGCGATGCAGGCGACTGCCCTTCAGCGGGTGCGCCCTCGCCCGGCTGCGGTGAAGTTCCCTCCCGCATATTGCCCGTTTCAGGCGATGTTCCCGGCTCGTTATAGTCAAACTGTTCGACAACAATGCCGTTGCCTGTACCGGTCTTCGTCTGTGCATCACCGGAATCGATGACGACCACGCGACGGTCCAGAGCGCCATAGAACGGCGCCACGAATGCCGCGACCAGAACCGCGCCGGTTACGCCAGCCAGACCGCCAAAGACGGCGCGCGCATGGCTTCTATCCCTTGATTGCACCATTACTGGCTGGCCCACAGAATGCGGGCGACCCATTCGATATCCCTGGTTTCGAAGGTGCGGTTTGAATGTTCGGGGTTGAGCGAATGCAGCTCTATGGTTCGCGGGGTCTGGCGGTGCAGGATCTTGGCCATCACTTCTCCGTCTTTCGTTCGCACCACCACGCGGTCGCCACGGCGGACCGCCGCATTGGGCGCGACGATCAGCGTATCGCCATCACGGTAAAGGGGCAACATCGAGTCGCCCGAAACCTCCAGCGCATATACTCCTTCGCCCGTGCTGGCGGGAAATTCCACAATGTCCCAGCCCTGCCCCGCCGGAAAGCCAGCATCATCGAAGTAGCCGCCCGCTCCTGCTTCGGCCATGCCAAGCAGCGGGATCGATTGCATGTCCTGCGTATATTCGCCAAATTGCGGCGTGCGGGTTCCTCCGCCGATGAGCCGCGTGAACTCATCGAAGGTCGAGCCGGTTGCTTCCATCACCTTGGCGAGTGATTCCGTCGAAGGCCAGCGCGCCCGTCCATCGGAAGCATAGCGCTTGGATTTGTTAAAGGTCGTTGGGTCCAGCCCCGCACGACGCGCCAAGCCGGACGCGCTGAGGGAATGACGTTCGGCCAAGGCATCGATGGCCGCCCACACGCTCTCGTGAGAAAACATAGTCATGATCCGCCACGTAGGTTCCGACATATCTCCCTGAACAGCCCCGTCAGGCGATATGCTTAAAGGATTTTAAACCTAATTTCCGTCCCATCTTCAGCTTCAACCTACCGAAAAAGCGCGAATTGCGCAAGATGGCTGAATTAACAGGGAAAATTTTCTTATTCGCTACGGATACAATTCGGCAGTGGCGGGAAGCGCAAACAAAAGCGCGGCATGAAACATGCCGCGCTCGATGTTCTTGCGAAAGGATGAGCTTACGCTGCCTTCTTCGTTTCCGTCTTGTACGGGTTGAAGCGCTGGTAGAAGCTTTCGCCGTTCTCGGCCATATCGAGCAGAAGTTTCGGCGCCTTGAACTGCTGACCGTATTTCTTCTGCAATTCCTTGGCGAGCTTGACGAATTTCTTCGCGCCCATGCCATCGATATAGGAAAGAGTGCCACCCGTATAAGGCGCGAAACCGAAGGCGAGGATGGAGCCGACATCGGCTTCACGCGGATCGGTAACGATGCCTTCTTCCATCACGCGGGCAGCTTCCAGAGCGATGGTGACGAGGAAACGCTCTTTAAGCTCCTTCACATCGACCTTGTCCGGGTTCTGCTGCGGATAGAGGTCCTTGAGACCGGGCCACAGATGCTTCTTGGCAGGCTTTGCCGGATAGTCGTAGAAGCCCTTGCCGTTCTTGCGGCCCTTGCGGTCAAACTCGTTGACGAGCCTGTCCACCAGTTCCACATGGCGCGGATCGACAGCCTTTTCGCCAAGATCAGCAAGCGTTGCTTTCAGGATTTTCTGCGACAGGTCGATGGCCGTTTCGTCGTTGAGCGCCAGCGGACCGACCGGCATGCCGGCCATGCGGGCGGCGTTTTCGATCATGGCCGCCGGAACGCCTTCAACGAGCATGTTGTAGGCTTCTGACATATAGCGCAGCACGCAGCGATTGACGTAGAAGCCGCGCGTGTCGTTGACGACGATCGGCGTCTTCTTGATCGCGCGGACATAGTCGAGCGCGACGGCCAGCGCCTTGTCGGAGGTCTTCTTGCCGAGGATCACTTCCACCAGCATCATCTTGTCGACAGGCGAGAAGAAATGAATGCCGATGAAGTTCTTCGGACGCTTCGACACTTTTGCAAGGCCGGTGATCGGCAGTGTCGAGGTGTTGGACGCGAAGATCGCCGAAGACTTCAGAACTTCCTCGGCCTTCTCGGTCGCAACGCGCTTGACTTCGCGGTCCTCGAACACGGCTTCGATCACCAGGTCAGCGCCTTCGAGAAGCGCATAATCCGGCGTCGCGGTGATGAGCGACAGAAGCTTTTCCTTGTCGGCCTCGGTGGCACGGCCCTTCTGCATTTCCTTGGCGATGAGGTCTGCCGTATGCGCCTTGCCTTTGTCAGCAGATTCCTGATCGCGGTCGATGAGCACGACCGGAATGCCCGCCTTGGCGGTGACATAGGCGATGCCAGCGCCCATGAAGCCCGCGCCGATAACGCCGATCTTCTTGAGCTTGGTCGGCTTTTCTTCCGCCGGACGGCGTGCGCCCTTGTTCAGCTCCTGCAGCGACACGAAGAGCGAACGGATCATCATGCCCGCTTCGGTCGTCTGGAGAATTTCGGTGAAATAGCGCTGCTCGATCTTGAGACCGGTATCGAACGGCACCAGAAGGCCCTCATAAACCGACTTCAAAATGGCCAGCGCCGCCGGATAATTACCGGAGGTTTCGCGGCGCAGGATTGCCGTTGCGGCAGGCCAAAGGTTTGCACCCGCAGCCGAATAGATCGCGCCACCCGGCAGCTTGAAGCCCTTTTCATCCCACGGCTGAACCGGCTTGAGGCCGCCCTTGATGAGCTTCTTGGCGGTTTCGACCAGCTTCTTGGCCGGGGCGATCTCGGTGACGAGACCCATGGCCTTGGCGCGCTGCGCCGTCAGGCTCGAACCCGTCGTCATCATCTGGAGCGCATCCTGCTGGTTGGCAAGGCGCGGAACGCGCTGCGTGCCGCCAGCACCCGGAAACAGGCCGACCTTCACTTCCGGCAGGGCCATCTTCACGCCCGGCGCATCGGATGCCACGCGGGCATGGCAGGCGAGCGACATTTCGAACGCGCCGCCCATGCAGGTGCCGTTGATGGCCGACACCCACGGCTTGCCGCAGGTTTCAAGCTTGCGGAACAAGCCGCTCATCTTGCCAACATTGTCGAAAAGCGTCTGGACGGCGCCCTGTGGGTCCTTGGCCTTCTGCTTCTGGAATTCCTTGAACATGCCTTCCAGCATGGTCAGGTCTGCACCGCCAGAGAAGCTTTCCTTGCCGGATGTTATAACAACACCCTTGACCTTCTCGTCAGCAGTCGTCGCATCGATGATGGCGTTCAGTTCCTGCATTGCCTCGACGGTGAAAACGTTCATCGACTTTTCAGGCATGTCCCAGGTAACGAGAGCAATGCCGTCGGCGTCGGTTTCAACTTTGAAATTTACATAAGCCATTGTCTAAACCTCCCCTTTACACGCGCTCGATGATCGTCGCCGTACCCATGCCGGCACCGATGCACAAAGTCACCAGAGCGGTATTGAGATCGCGGCGTTCCAGCTCATCCAGCACCGTGCCGAGGATCATCGCGCCGGTCGCACCGAGCGGATGGCCCATGGCGATGGCGCCGCCATTGACATTGATCTTGTCGTGCGGAATCTCGAAAGCCTGCATGTAGCGCAGCACAACAGCGGCGAAGGCTTCGTTGAGCTCGAACAGATCGATGTCCGAAATCTTCATCTTGGCCTGCTTCAGCAGCTTTTCCGTCACATCGACCGGGCCGGTCAGCATCAGTGCCGGTTCCGAACCGATATTCGCGAAAGCACGAATGCGCGCGCGCGGCTTGATGTCGAAAGCCTTGCCCGCCTTCTTGGAGCCGACGAGAACGCCAGCCGCGCCATCGACGATGCCCGACGAGTTACCGGCATGGTGGACGTGATTGACCGTCTCGATTTCCGGATGGGCCTGAATGCCGACGGCATTGAAGCCGCCCATTTCGCCCGGCATCACAAAGGACGGATTAAGCTGGCCCAGCGCCTGCATGTCGGTTGACGGGCGCATATGTTCGTCACGGTCGAGAATGGTCAGGCCGTTCTGATCCTTGATCGGAATGACCGAATTCTTGAAGTAGCCCTTTTCCCACGACTTGGCGGCGCGCTTCTGGCTTTCGACAGCATAGCCATCGACGTCATCGCGGCTGAAGCCGTATTTCGTGGCGATCAGGTCGGCGGAAACACCCTGCGGCATGAAATAGCCCGGAAAACCGACCGACGGGTCCATATACCAGGCACCGCCAGACATGCCCATGCCGACGCGCGACATGCTTTCCACGCCGCCAGCAATCACCAGATCGTCGGAACCGAAAGCGACCTTGGCCGCAGCCAGATTGATCGCATCGAGACCCGAAGCGCAGAAGCGCGAAATCTGCATGCCCGGCGCCTTGAAGTCGTAACCGGCTTCGAAAGCGGCAGAACGCGGAATGACCGCACCAGCTTCGCCAACCGGATCGACGCAGCCGAAAATGATGTCGTCGACCTTGGCGGTGTCGATGCCGTTGCGGTCACGCAGGGATTCCAGAACCTTCGCGCCCAGACGAACGGCAGGCACTTCGTGCAGGGATCCGTCTTTCTTGCCGCGCCCGCGCGGCGTGCGCACGTGATCGTAAATATAAGCCTCAGCCATGTTTGCTCCTTCCAGCCAAATTTGGCCCGCCGGTGCCCCCGGCACCGGCTCAAATCAAAAAGCCTCAGAATGTGTCCGCGTTAAGCGCCATCATGCTGTCCGCACCCGACTGGATGCGGGCCAGATGCGCCACGCTTTCCGGCATGATCCGCTCGAAATAATAGCGCGCGGTGACGAGCTTTGCTTCGAAAAACACCTTGTTGCCTTCGCCTGCGGCCAGCTTTTCTTCCGCGACCTTGGCCATGCGCGCCCACATATAGCCCAGCGCCACCAGACCGAAGAGATGCATGTAATCATTGGAGGCCGCACCCGCATTGTCGGGCTTGGCCATCGCATTCTGCATCAGCCACATGGTTGCGGCCTGAAGGTCGTTGACGCCCTTCTTCAGATATTTGGTGAAGAAGGAGAGCTTTTCGTTTTCGCGATTGGCTTCGCAGAATTCGCCCACTTCCTTGAAGAAGGCGGTGATGGCGCGGCCGCCGTTCAGCGCCAGCTTGCGGCCAACCAGATCAAGCGCCTGAATGCCGTTCGCACCCTCATAGATCATGGCGATGCGTGCATCGCGCACATACTGGCTCATGCCGTGTTCTTCGATATAGCCGTGGCCACCAAAGACCTGCTGCGCCATGACGGCGTGCTCAAAACCCTTGTCGGTCAGAACACCCTTCAGAACCGGCGTCAGCAGGCCGACCAGATCGTCTGCGGCCTGACGCTCGGCTTCATCGCCTGCGCGGTGGGCAATATCGGAATGAAGCGCGATCCAGAGGATCAGCGCACGACCGGCCTCGTTGAAAGCGCGGATATTCATGAGATTGCGGCGGATATCCGGGTGGACGATGATCGGATCGGCCTTCTTTTCCGGCTCCTTCGCACCGGACAGCGCACGGCCCTGGATGCGTTCGCGCGCATAGATCACGGCGTTCTGGTAGGCGGTTTCGGCAATGGAAAGGCCCTGCAAGGCCACACCGAGACGCGCTTCGTTCATCATGGTGAACATGGCGCGCAGGCCCTTGTTGGCCTCGCCGATCAGGAAGCCGGTCGCGTCGTCGTAATTCATGACGCAGGTCGCATTGCCGTGGATGCCCATCTTTTCCTCGATGGAGCCGCAGGAAACGCCATTGCGCGCGCCCGGATTGCCATTTTCATCCAGAATGAACTTCGGCACGATGAACAGCGAAATGCCCTTCACCCCTTCCGGCGCGCCATCGATACGGGCCAGCACCAGATGGATGATGTTTTCCGACATGTCGTGTTCGCCAGCCGAGATGAAAATCTTCTGGCCGGAAATCTTGTAGCTGCCGTCCGCCTGCGGCGTGGCACTGGTGCGCAGAAGCCCCAGATCGGTGCCACAATGCGGCTCGGTCAGGTTCATCGTGCCGGTCCAGGTGCCTTCCACCATCTTCGGCAGATAGGTGTCCTTCTGCTCGTCGGTGCCGTGGGTCAGGATCGCGGCAATCGCGCCCTGCGTCAGGCCCGGATACATGGTGAGCGCCATATTGGCCGAAGACATATATTCGCCGACCGCGGTGTGCAGCAGATAAGGCAGCCCCTGCCCGCCATATTGCTCCGGCACGGCAAGACCGAGCCAGCCACCTTCACGATAGAGATTATAGGCTTCCTTAAAACCCTTCGGCGTGGTGACCGAGCCATCCGATGAGCGCTTGCAGCCTTCCTGATCGCCGCTGTGATTGACCGGAAACAGCGTGCCTTCCGCAAGCTTCGCGCCTTCCGACAGGATTGCCTCGACGACATCGGGCGACGCGTCGGCAAAGCCCGGCAGGTTGTTGTAGCGCTGATAATTCAGAACGTCGTTGAGAACGAAATTCGTATCCTCAACTGGCGCGCGATAGCTCGGCATAGAAATCCTCCAAATTCACCACCTGAGCCGTTCCGCGATGATTGGAACGAGCCCGTAACCGCGTTTCATGCCTGCATGCCACATTATAGCGAATTGCTGTGACAGCAGGCATGCTGCAACAAAAACGGATGAATTTCTGCGAAAAACAGCCCTTTTCGTTACTTTTTGGCCGACCGTAGCACGGATTTCGCGCAGGTCCGACCAATTCGGAGCTGAAGCTAGCCTACTTTGACGTTTCCGTAAACGTCAAAAATTACACAAGTTCGTGCAGGACGGACAAAATGTATGCAAAGGCGCATTCGGGGCTGATAGTGGTCCGAACGAAAGTGTGTTAGAGCGCATCCCCACATGAGGCGCGTTAAAGAATGTTAGCGTAGGTCTGGCTCGCTCGGATTGACGCTTAAAGCGCCGAGGGCATCTCGAAGCCAAACAAACAGATAGAGCGGTTCCAACGATTCCGTTGAAACAGGAACCGCTCCAGACAACGACAGGAGTATAGTGGTGAGCGAACTTACCGTAGCGGAAGCGACAGACCAGATCTATGAATCGCTTCGGGCTGATAATCTCGATCTGGACTTGCATATCGCAGCGCTCAAAGCCGCTCTGGAGCGCGCAGGTTCCAAAGAAGCCGTATTCGACCCGGCCAAACTCGTGCAGAACAACCGCTCCGGCAGAAAGCTGATGCAGGCTTATTTCCGCCAGCGCGGCGTTGCGGTCAAATTCGCAGCTTCGTAACGGCGCATCCTGGCCAGCAAAGCGATCAGGACGCAGCAACCCTGTTGAAATCTCGTGAAAGGCGGCGGAATTACCGCCTTTCATCCAGACGTCCAGGGCTTATTTGACCCAAACGACGCGGCGCGTCTGCGTATCGATCAGGGCCGGGCGATCTTCCACATAAACATAGGAATAGGCGGGCTGATCGGGCACAGCCACCAGAGGCACGCCTTCAGGAATTACTGTGCCTTCAGCGATCTCGCCTTCGATGACCACCGGATCGACCGGGTTGGCTTCGATATAGGTCACCACTTCATTGGGAACCAGCGGCCCGGCATTCGGCCCCTCGGTATAATAGACGACCTGACGGTTCTGCATGGACACGATTACCGGTTCGCCATTGACATAGATGTAGCCGAAATCCGGATTGTCGGGGATCGGGTGAACGGCGATTGCGTCAGGCAGAACGTAACCATCGCGGATTTCGCCCTCGATGACGACCGGCTCCGATGGATTTGCGATGACATAGTCACGTGCTGCTTGCGGCACTTCGACCAGTACGCGATCTTGCGCCAGCGCAATGCCGGAACTGGCAAAAAACACCGCTGCGGTCAGAACAAGAGCCTTTTTCATTTTCAGCCTCACTTTCGCATCAGAGCGATTTTTGACCTGATCTGGATCAGATGAGCGCTCTGTCGGTTCGTTTCGACGCACATCCTATCCGAAAGCCGCTTTGCGCTGCTTCGGGATGCGCTATCACTCGCAAGGCTGAAATAACCGCATCGGGACGCCTAAGTTCCTGCGGAACGGCACACTTAGTGCGACAGACTGAAACAATCAGGCCGTCAGGACAGGGAAAGATCGATTGTTTCGCCGCTCACTCGGCCATGCGCGCCAGAACAGCGCGCAGCTCTTCGACGGAGCGGTCGATTTCGTCCTTTTTCTTCTCAAGTTTGCTGAGTTTATCCTTGAAACGCTTGCGCAGGCTCTCGGCCTCAGCCTGGTCGGCGGTGCCCTTTTCCCACACGCTGATCAATTGACCCATTTCGCTCAGCGTGAAGCCGATGCGGCGCCCGAACAAGATCAGACGCAATCTTGTATGGTCCTTGTAGTCATAGAGCCGCGTTATGCCCGCGCGGCGCGGATTGAGCAGTCCCTTGTCTTCATAAAAGCGCAAGGCCCGCAATGTCAGGTCGAATTCTTCGGCAAGATCACCGATCCGGTATAATTGCCCTGACTGATTTTCCCTTCGCGCATTCCCGCTTGCCCCGGTCAGCAGATCCGCGATGGCGATATCTACCGTCTGTCCCGGCGCGTTTTTTTGTTTACTCATCTTCTACCCTGTTTCCGCCCCCGGAAACGCCCGGCCACCGCACGAACGCGCGATGGAACCATTATTGACGGCAGCTCAAATTGACATTGCTGCCAGCGCCGCGCTGCCACTGCCGCGGCTTATACTCGCCGCCGCAATCCACTCGTCTTTCATGCCTGGTAAATGCGCTATCTTGTCAGTCCGTATTCGACACGCCGATTTCGACCGCTTTGCAGCGAGATGCCTCTCCGGCACCACTAAAGCACTCAGTTGGCTACATATATTAACGAGTTGTTTACCACGTTTGTACAAAACTAGGCAGAGCAAATTCTTGCCAGTTGCGTTGGCGAAATCTGCTCCGGCGGTCTCTATCATTGGAAAAAGTGAATTTCTCATGGCAAACCCAGATCTGGCGTCAGGTTCACGATCCATTATCGACGAATTGAACGCCCGCCGCGAGCGTCGCGCTCCCTCGCCTGCCATGGAAGAACTCAACCGCACGCTGGCGAGCCTTGAAAAGCGCCTGATGGATCTGGAACAGGATGACGCGCCGGACATGCGCAATATCTTGCGCTCGGAACGCCAGCCCGCGCGTCAAGCCGACGAGACGGTCACGGGTCTTGCGGAAATCGCCGAAAACCTGCGCCGCATGCGGGGAGGCCAGGACGAACACCAGCAGAATTATGCCTCCAGCGCTGAGGTCAGCCGGGCCAGCCGCGAAATGACCCGTCTCCAGCGCGCCGCAAGCGAAGAAGGTTTTTCACAGCGGGTCAGCGACGATTTCGAGCGCCTCAACGACAGTGTGCGCCTTCTCGCAGAGCGCAGCAGCGAAGCCAATGCGCAGGCGCTTCGCCGCCAGCTCGAAGAGCTGAACCGAACGGTCCAGAGCCTTGCCCGCGAGGAGACCTTGCACCGCCTCAACAATCGCTGGGACCGCTTCGACGCCCGTTTCGAAGCCTTCGAGCAGCGTCATAATGCCGTCGATCCGGCGCTGGATGCCATAGGCTCGCGTCTTGAACAGGTGCGCGACGCTATCGGCACCCTGCCGCAGTCGAACCGCCTGAGCGCAATCGAAGACCGCATCGGCCAGCTGGCAAGCTCCATTGAGGAATCGCTCAATCCGCAACATGCGTCGTCGCTCGAACAGGGCCGCCTGCAACAGATTGACGAGCGGCTGGATGAAATCAGCCGCGCCATCATTGCCACAGGCCGCGCCCAGCGCCCGGATCAGGACGGCGGACGCCGGCTGGAGCGCATCGAAAGCCGTCTGGCGGACCTTGCAGATCAGCTTGCCGCTTCCGCGACACAGCAGAACTCGGATACACTTTATCGCAAGCTCGGCGAACTTTCCTCACGCATTGACGGCCTTGCCAGCGGCTCCGCGCTGCCGGATGGTGTCATCGACCAGCTTGCGCACCAGATCAACCTGCTCGCCAGCCAGGTTGGCAAGGTTATGGAGAATCTCAGCCAGTCCGATTATCACGCCGTTGAAGCGCGCCTTGAAGCGATTGGCGAAAAGCTCGAAGCGGCTGAACGCCGGGCCGAAGAGCCGCATCCTTCCGTTCTGGAAAAGATCGACCGCCGCTTTGCGGAACTGACGGAACGTCTCGACACGCAATATGCCACGCAGCATGTTGACACCAGCGCGCTCCATACGCTGGAAGGCCGTATCGACGATCTTTCGCAGCAGATTTCGCTGGGTCTCCTTCAGGCACCGTCCTATGACGGTCCCGGACTGGACATGAAGGCGATCCGCAGCCTTGAGGATCAGATTGCCAATATCGCCCATCATCTGGCGCAGCCCGTTGCCGAAATCGCGGAACTGAAGCCGCGTCTCGATTCCATCGAGCGCTCCATCGCCTCCAATCGTGAAACCGTCCTGGATGCTGCACGCGAAGCCGCCGAAAGCGCGGTTGCGCGCGTGCTGCAACACGGATCGCACAATGACGGCGCGATTGCCCGCCAACTGGCCGAAGACATGAAATCGCTGGAGGCCCTGGCGCGCAATTCCGACGAGCGCAACGGCAAGACTTTCGAGACCGTCCATGACACGCTGGTCAAGATTGTCGACCGCCTGGCCAAGCTTGAACAGGATGTAGCGGGCAGACCGGATGCGCCGGATGCGGAAAAGCCGACCTTCAAGGGCCCGAACTCCGGCTCGCCGCGCCTGTCCACGCCGCGCTCACCGGCGGCGGCAGCGGCGGAGGCCGCTTTCGCAACCGTTCAGGACGAAGCTGGCCCTGCCAACACGCGCGCCGATAATGTGAGCGCAAAATCATCGCTGTTCGGCGGCTTTGCCAAGGCCATACGTGGCCGTCGCGCCGAAAAATCCGCCGGAAAGGACGGCGAAACGCTCGAATCCATGGCGCTTGATGCGACGCTCGACGCGCCTGCCTTCGAAAGCGACCTTGCGGCAATCGAGCCGGTCACACGTGAAGAACCCGAATTGGAAAGGGCCTCCTCGCTTCGTCCCCGAGGCGAAGGAATGCCCGACCTCAATTCAATCATGAAGCGGGTGCGCGAAGAACGCCGCCAGCGC
Organism: Hyphomicrobiales bacterium; assembly: GCA_900473915.1. Taxonomy (GTDB): domain Bacteria; phylum Pseudomonadota; class Alphaproteobacteria; order Rhizobiales; family Rhizobiaceae; genus Brucella. Next base: position 343,695 of record UCNG01000011.1, read on the forward strand.
GAAGATGCTGCCGATGCAGCACTTGCTGCCAATGGTAAAGTGGACTTCATAACCGCAGCCCGGCGCGCCGCCCAGCTTGCCGCTGCCGAATCCGAACAGCTTCAAAAGGGCGCGGCCAAGCGCACGAACAACAAGAAATCGTCCGTCGGCGAGATGATCCAGCGCCAGCGCAAGCCTATCCTCATGGCTATCGGCGCGGTGATGATCGCGATGGCTGGCCTGCAAATCGGTTCCGCCTTCCTTAACCGCGACGAACCGATGGAAACGGCAATCGATACGGCTTCGCCGCAAATTGACACAAGTGCCGTCGATAAGACGCCCCCGCCAGCCGACGAAATCGCGACCAAGATTGCAACGGATGCAGCCACGGCGCCACAGCAATCCGCTGAACCCGCCCCTACGGCAGTGGCCCCGGCACCAGTCGACGAACAGCAGGCGGCGGTGGAAATCCCCACGCGGATCGAACAGCCTGCCGCAGCAGCGGCCAATCCGGTGAAGCCTGTGGAAACGGCTACGGCCGAACCCGCTGCCCAATCCCAGCCCACGATCCCGCCCGTTCCAGAGGAAGCCGGTCCGGCAGCGCTTCGCGAAGCTGCGGCCAAGGGCGACGCCCGCGCCCTCTTTGAAATTGGCAATCGCTACATGGAAGGCCGCGGCGTTGCCGCCGACTTTGCCAAGGCTGCCAATTGGTATGAAATTTCCGCAGGCCAGGGCTTTGCTCCCGCACAATATCGTCTCGGCAATTTCAACGAGAAGGGCCTTGGCATGCCCCGCGATCTCGAAAAGGCCAAGACCTGGTATCAGCTCTCCGCCCAACAGGGTAATGCAAGCGCGATGCACAATCTCGCCGTCCTTTTCGCAACCGGCGCCAACGGCAATCCGGACAATGCTTCAGCCGTGCGTTGGTTCACCGATGCTGCTGAACTCGGCGTAAAGGATAGCCAGTTCAATCTCGGCATCCTCGCGGCCAAGGGGCTGGGCATGCCGGTCAATCTGGAAGAAAGCTACAAGTGGTTCTCGCTTGCCGCCAATGCTGGCGACAAGGATGCAGCCGACAAGCGCGACCAGATTGCCAAGGCGTTGAAGCCGGAGCAGCTTGAACGCGCCAAGGATCTGGTGAAGCTCTGGAAGGCCAAGCCGCTCGATCAGGCGACCAATTCCATTGACGTGCCGGATGCATGGACCGAAACGAAGCCGGTCACCACAGGCTCGGTGGACATGAAAAAGGCCGTCCGCAACATCCAGCTCATTCTTCAGAAAAACGGCTACGACGTCGGCACAGCCGACGGCGTAATGGGGGGCAAGACCCGCACCGCGATTGCCGCGTTCCAGAAAGCGAACGGACAGGCGCCCACCGGAGACGTGGACCAGAAGCTGGTCCAGCTTCTGCTTGAAAAGAACAAGTAACTCATTGAAATCATATGGATTAAACAAGGGCGGCATAAGCTGCCCTTGTTTCGTTTTCGGCTGCAATCGTCTGAGAGAAGTGACAGGTTGATCCGACTCGCCGAGGCTTATTATCTACACCCTATCAACGAGGGGATAGACTATGCTCTTGCATGTAAACAACGACATGGAAAACGGTATCATCGCGAAAATCCCTCTCGCGCTCGACAAGGATATCAAAAGTTTCCAGGGGGACGCGATCGACTTTGAAATTTCCTCTGGTGACAAGCAGCTTATCCCCGCCGAGGACATCCATCCCTACAAATCCATTTTCAAGGTTCTTTCCGGCAGTTTCGAACTGAAGAATATCTTCATCGCCGTATCGTTCAATGCGAATTTCACCACGCCAGACGGCAAGAAAACCTGTCTGACGCGCTCCAGCCCGATGGAAGACTGGAATGTGATGAATGGCAGCTATTATGCCGAAAGCATGAACTGCTTCGGCTTCAAATCCAGCAGCCGCTTTGCCGGGAATTTCAGTGTCAACCTGACCAATCCCTATCTTTACATCATAAAGAACGGCAGCCTCACCGATAGTAAAATGTCGGACAACATTTCAATCCGCGCCCAGTTTTATCCGTCGTCCGGCTATTCGGTCATCACGCCCAAAGAAGATATCAATATCGTCATCAGTAATCGCCAGAACGCAGCCGACTGATTCAAAGCGCATCAGCACCGGAACCGCTGAAGTATATCCCATATAATCTGTAGGATTATATCGATGAAATCTGTTTTCTATGGTCATTGACGCTCTTTTTGTTGTTCCCAAACAACAGTTCGGATTTTTCCTTCAATATACTCCCGCAAGGTAACCTTATCGGCAATCGGCGTTTGACTTCCCGGCGACGACAGCGCAAGACATTATCAGAGGTGGCCAAGGCTGGAACTCGCGAGCAGAATAAAGCCTAACTACTTGTTTTCATGCATTTCCGTGCGCAGAACAGTTTCATAATGTTGCCGGAGATGTTTTGGTAAGGTGAGATATCTTGCGGAGAAACGCGACCGCAAGCAGCTATATGTCATGCGTTCGTGAAAGCCGGGTTGGGAATTGGGTATTTATCTTCCCATTGCGGAATTATCGGTCAACATGCTGGTTCTTCTCGGCATGGGCGCCGCCGTGGGTTTTCTATCCGGATTGTTCGGCGTCGGCGGCGGGTTTCTCATCACGCCGCTTTTGATCTTTTATAACATTCCGCCTGCCATCGCGGTCGCCACAGGCGCCAATCAGGTGATCGCCTCGTCGGTTTCCGGCGCGCTGGCACATTTCAAACGTCGAACGCTCGATATCAAGCTTGGCCTGTTTCTTGTGGCGGGCGGCATATTGGGTTCCCTCGCCGGTATCTTCGTGTTCGCGTGGCTGCGCGATCTCGGCCAGTTGGACCTGATCGTGTCGATCCTCTATGTCTTCTTTCTCGGCACTGTCGGCGGGTTGATGCTGGTGGAAAGCGTGCGGGCGCTCCGCCGCGTGAAAAAGGGACAGGCTGGCGCTGTGCGGCGGTCCGGCCAGCACACGTGGATACATCGCCTGCCGTTCAAGATGCGGTTCCGCGCCTCCACCATCTATGTCAGCATCATTCCGGTGCTCGGCATCGGCTTTTTCATTGGCCTTCTGTCCTCGGTGATGGGTGTCGGCGGCGGCTTCATCATGGTGCCAGCCCTCATCTACCTGCTGCACGTTCCGACCAATGTGGTTGTCGGCACCTCTCTTTTTCAGATCACCTTCGTCACCGCAGTCACGACGGTCCTGCAGGCGACGACCAACCAATCCATCGACATCGTGCTTGCCTTCCTGTTGATGGCTGGCGGCGTTATCGGTGCGCAATATGGCGCGCGCGCAGGACAAAAACTGCGCGGCGAACAGTTGCGCCTTCTGCTAGCACTTCTCGTGCTCGCCGTCGGCCTGCGCCTTGCCTTCGGCCTGTTCGTGCGGCCGGACAATCTGTTCTCCATCTCGATTGCGGATATGTGAGATGGGTAGGATCTTCTGTGCTTTGTTCATGCTTCTGATGACAGGAAGCGCATTTGCGCAGGTCGATTCCAGCGGCAATGGCAATCCCGTCCCGCAATTGCAGAACCCAGCCGATGAAAGCATCGAAATCGGGTTATCAACCGAAACCATCGCCATCACATCGAATTTCGGCGGCACCGACCTCACCATATTCGGCGCGCTCGACAATGCTGATCCAACGATCCAGCGGCAGGGCCGCTATGATATCATTGTAGTGTTGCAAGGCCCCTCGCGCGACCTCGTCGTGCGCAAGAAGGATCGTTATCTCGGCGTGTGGCTGAATGCGGACTCGGAAACTTTCCTGGGGGTGCCGCTTTCCTATTCGCTGGCCTCCACCCGCAATCTTCAGGACATAACCGAAGAGAAAATCTACCGGCAACTTTCGGTTGGCGTGCGCAACTTCTATCTCGTTCCCGAAGACCCCGGCAGCCTGTCTGGCAATATTCCCCGATTTGGCAATGAACTGCGCGAGATGAAAATCCGGCAAGGTCTCTATACGCAGCGTATCGGAGGCGTGGAATTCATTTCGCGCACATTGTTTCGCGCTACGTTGAAACTGCCAGCCAACGTGCCTGTTGGCCGCCACAAGGCGCGCGCGCTTCTGTTTCGCAACGGCGTTTTCCTGCGGGAAGCTAATGCCAGCCTGGAAATCGTGAAGGCCGGTTTCGAACAGAGCATATATAACGCCGCCCATCAGAACAGTTTTCTCTACGGCCTGTTTGCGGTTTTCCTTGCCGTCTTCACCGGCTGGTTCGGGCGTATTCTGTTTAAAAAAGACTGATGCATGGCTCCCAAAAACGGGAACCGCTTTTGGTATGCCCTCCTATAGAACTAGCAAATACTTGGAGTAGCGCCCACTGCCACAGTCGCTAAGCTCTAGCGTACTTATTGGAAAAGTGAGCCAGACAATGTTCAGGAATACTTTGTTATTGGTGATGTTAATCGGTGCTGGCGGCATGAGCGCGGCCCAGGCGGAAGAGCCCGGCCAGTACGAGATACTCAAGCAACATTTGCTTGCCGGACAGCGAACGACCTCCATCCTGCAACTCGACAAGTGCGAGCAGACATCTGGTTCAAAAATCGGAATGAAAGGTCTGACAGGCGGGTTCGTCATTCCCAGCTTCATGAATGTGCAGGAACCCTCCGAAGCAATCCTCTATTCGGACGATCATTCGACAGTGCATGATGACCTGCCCGTACATGAATTCCTTCGCTATCGCGTCGCGTCGGATCAAACAGCGATAATCACGACCAAAGTCTTTTCATCAAAGACATTTGAAGCCATTGGCGAAACGAGAATCTTCAAATGCAAATTGGGTGAAGGACTTACTTTTTCCTATCAGCCCGATTAAAGCGTGTCGCCGGATCGTACGGAACCGTTCAGCTCATCGTGTTCTGGTATAACGGTCTACCCACCAAGCAGCACGTTGCGCGTCATCGGGTAAACCTTGCCCTGGCCAAGCATATAGGCGCGCAGGGTCTCATCAGCGAACAGTCCTCGAAAGGCGCGATCCAGAATGTTGAGCGCGCCCGTATAGGCTCCGAAAGCAGGCATGATGAGCCTTTCGCCGTCGCTCACAAAACAGGGGCGGCGCACTGACCGTCCGCGCCGCACGATGCGGGCGGCGGGGTGAAGGTGGCCTGCAATCTCGCCCTGCCCGGCCTTGCGCGACGGTTCGTGCCGGAAAGTCAGCGGCCCGACCGCGAGTTCCTCGACGCAATCGCCCGGCAGGTCGACGGGGCGATCCGGATCGTGATTGCCGGTGATCCAGAACCAGTCGCGATGTTCCATCAGCGATTTCAGCCGGATGGCATAGAGTGACGGCAGGCGCTCGCTGGCCGTCGCATCGTGAAAACTGTCACCAAGGCTGATGACGGTTCGCGGCTGGTAACGCGCGATTGCCAGCGCCAGCATGTCGAGCGTCGCCGCCGTGTCATAAGGCGGGATAAGCTGGCCGCGCCGGGCAAAGGATGAACCTTTTTCCAGATGCAGGTCGGAAACGACCAGCATATGCAGGTCGGGCAGGAACAGCGCGCCGGATGGGTCGCAAACAGCCGCAACGCCACGCACTTCGGCATGGGCCAGACTGTAGGCCTCTCCATTTCCCCACACTGCGGTTTTCATTGCATCGCCTCTCTGATCAGATCGTCCGCGGCCTCTTCAAGCAGCATTTCATCGCCCTCGCCTGCCACGCGCTCCCGCCCGATCTCAAGCATCACTGGCAGCGCCAGCGGCGAAATCCGGTCGAGCGGCTTGTGCAGCATATGCCCTTTCACACGCGCCAGCATGTCGCCGAGGCGCTTGATATCCAGAAGCCCGGTCGCCGCATCCGCGCGCGTCGCCTGCAGCAATATGTGGTCCGGCTCGTGGGTTCGCAGCACATCATAGATCAGATCGGTGGAAACCGTCACCTGACGGCCTGTCTTCTCCTGCCCCGGATGACGGCGTTCGATAAGCCCGGAAATCACGGCGCAATTGCGGAAAGTGCGTTTCAACAGGTAGCTTTCATCAAGCCATGCTTCGAGATCATCGCCCAGCATGTCCTCGTCGAACAGGCGGGTGAGGCTGAGTTTTCCCGTGCCGATCATCGCGCCCATATCCTTGAGGCCCCAGAGACCCAGCGAATAATCAGTGGCGACAAAGCCAAGTGGATGCGCGCCCATGCGCTCCAGACGGCGCGTCAGCAACATGCCGAGCGTCTGGTGCGCCAGCCTGCCCTCGAATGGATAGGCAACCATGTAGAAGCGATTGCCGCGCGGAAAGGTTTCGATCAAAAGCTCGTCCGTGCCGGGCAGCACGGATTTCCATTGCTGCACTTCCAGCCATTCCCGCACCTGTTCCGGCAGAAACTGCCAGCGCGTGCGATCGGCGAGCATGGCGCGCACCTGCGCGGCCAGATAGGTGGAAAGCGGAAACTTGCCGCCAGCATAGACAGGAATCTTGGCATCCTGTCCCGCAGCATTGGAGGCGATGCATTCGTTCTCGCGGATGCCTTCGAAACGCAGCACCTTTCCGGCAAACAGAAACGTGTCGCCAGCCGTGAGCGTCTCAAGGAAATATTCCTCGATGCGGCCAAGGACACGCCCGCCCCTTGCACTGCTACCCTTTCCGCCACGTGTGAGCCGCACATTCAGCTCCGGCGCCTCGACAATGGTGCCGATGTTGAGGCGATATTGCTGCGCGATGCGCGGATTGGACACTCGCCAGGTGCCGTCCACCGTCTTGCGGATTTTCGCAAACCGCTCATAGGTCTTGAGCGCATAGCCGCCGGTCGCCACGAAATCCAGGATGCGGTCGAACGTGTCTCGCGGCAGGTTCGAGTAAGGCGCGGCGCTCTGCACCTCACGGTAAAGCTGGTCGGCATTGAAAGGCTCGGCACAGGCCATGCCCAGCACATGCTGGGCCAGCACATCCAGCGCCCCCTCGATCAGAGGCGGCGTGTCCTGCGCCCCCAGATAATTGGCATCGAGTGCGGCACGGCACTCCATCACCTCGAAACGGTTGGCGGGCACGAGGATGGCCCGGCTCGGTTCGTCCATGCGGTGGTTGGCGCGGCCGATGCGCTGCGCAAGGCGGCTCGCACCCTTTGGCGCGCCGACATGGATGACCAGATCGACATCGCCCCAGTCGATCCCTAGATCGAGCGTCGAGGTGGCGACCACAGCCCGCAATGCGTTGGCTGCCATCGCCTGCTCGACCTTGCGGCGTTGGCTGGCATCGAGTGAGCCGTGATGCAGGGCAATCGGCAGCGTATCCTCATTGACCCGCCAAAGCTCCTGAAACAGCATCTCCGCCTGACTGCGCGTATTGACGAACAAAAGCGTCGTGCGATGCCGACGGATCGCCTCATAAATATCAGGTATCGCATAGCGCGAGGAATGTCCTGCCCATGGCACCCGCTCCTCGGAATCGAGAATGGTGATTTCCGGTTTCGCCCCGCCATCGACCGTCACGAGACCGGCCATGGAACTGGTCCCGTCCTGCTCCACCAGCCAGCGGCGTAGCTCGTCGGGCTCGGCCACCGTCGCGGAAAGGCCTATGGTCTGCATTTGCGGTTGCAGGCGGCGCAGCCGCGCCAGCCCCAGCGCAAGCAAATGCCCGCGCTTGGAAATGACCAGCGAGTGCAATTCGTCAAGCACCACGTAGCGCAGGCCCTTGAAAAACTGTTCTGCGCCCTTGGATGCGATCAACAGCGCAAGCTGCTCCGGCGTGGTCAGCAGAATATCCGGCGGCGCCAGTTTCTGTCGCTGGCGCTTGTGCGCTGGCGTATCGCCGGTGCGCGTCTCGATGGTAATGTCGAGACCCGTTTCCTCAACCGGCACTGTCAGATTGCGATGAATATCGACCGCAAGCGCCTTGAGAGGTGAAATGTAGAGCGTATGAACACCACGCTTCGCCATACCCGGTTTTTTACGGCCCTTTCGTTCCAGGTCCACCAGCGCGGGCAGAAACCCGGCCAGCGTCTTGCCGGCGCCGGTGGGCGCGATCAGGAGCGTGGACTGGCCCTGTTCGGCACGCGCCAGAAGCTCCAGCTGATGCGCGCGCGGCGACCAGCCCTTGGCCGCGAACCATTCAAGAAAACGGTCCGGCAAGGGAAAAGCGGCAGATGCGGCGGCGGGTTTCTGGTTCAGTGTCACGCCGTCAATCTAATCGCAGCGAAGCGAGCCGCCAAGGTGTTTGTTCACTTTTGTTCTCATTTTGTCAGCAGACGCAAGCTCCCTCCCTTTTCTGCGCAAACTTCGTGACCTATCTTGGAAACCATGCGCTTCAACCAGCTTCTATGCTCTTCTCCCAAAGGCCTTTATTGCCCGCCCGGCGATTTCTATATCGACCCGGTGCGCCCGGTGGAACGCGCGCTCATCACCCACGGACACTCCGATCATGCCCGCTCGGGCCACACCCATGTGCTGGCAACGCGCGAAACGCTCGACATCATGGCGCTGCGCTACGGCGCAAACTTTGCAGAAGCGACGCAACCGATAAGCCTCGGCGAGAGCCTGACGATCAATGGCGTGCGGATCAGCTTTCACGGTGCGGGCCATGTGCTGGGCTCGGCCCAGATCGCGGTGGAAATGGATGGCACCCGCATCATCGCTTCAGGCGACTACAAGCGTGCGGCCGATCCGACCTGTGCGCCGTTCGAGCCTGTCGCCTGTGATGTGTTCATCACCGAAGCGACGTTTGCACTGCCGGTATTCCGTCACCCGGATGCATCCCACGAGATCGCAACGCTTCTTAAATCGATCCGGCAGTTCCCCGAGCGGGCGCATATGGTGGGAGCCTATTCGCTCGGCAAGGCGCAGCGCGTCATCAAGCTCATCCGCGAAGCGGGCTATGCGGAGCCGATCTACATTCACGGCGCGCTGGAAAAGATCTGCGAATATTACCAGTCGCAAGGTATTGATCTCGGCGTATTGGAACCCGCCACGCTGGAGCAGCGCGAGGTACAGCCGGATTTTGCAGGAAAGATCATCGTCGGCCCGCCATCGGCATTTTCTGACCGCTGGGCGCGACGGTTTCCCGATCCTGTTTCAGCCTTCGCCTCGGGCTGGATGCGCATCCGCCAGCGCGCCAGACAGCAGGGCGTGGAACTGCCGCTGATCATTTCCGATCATTGCGACTGGGACGAGCTGACAGCAACCATAACGGAAATCGCTCCCGCCGAAGTGTGGGTCACGCATGGACGGGAAGAAGCCCTTGTTCGCTGGTGCGAGTTGCAGAACATACCGGCGAAGCCGCTGCACCTCGTCGGCTATGAAGATGAGGGCGACTGATGCGCGCTTTCGCCGAACTTCTCGACCGGCTGGTGTTGACGCCACAGCGAAACGGCAAGCTGCGATTGCTCATCGACTATTTCCGCGCCTCACCCGACCCGGATCGCGGGGTAGCGCTGGCGGCGATCACCCGCGATCTGGAACTGCAAAGCGTAAAACCGGCCATGCTGCGCGCGCTCATTGCCGAGCGGACAGATCCGACATTGTTTGCCTATTCCTACGATTATGTCGGTGATCTTGCCGAAACGATTTCACTGATCTGGCCCGGCCCCAGCGAAACTGCTCCGGGCGCCGATCTGCCGCTTGGTATCGTGGTGCACGAATTGCAGAATGCTTCGCGCCGCGAAGGCCCGCTTCTCGTCGCCGGATGGCTCGACGTGCTTGGCATTTCCGAACGATACGCGCTATTGAAGCTCGTGACCGGCGGCTTGCGCGTCGGTGTTTCGGCCCGTCTGGCGAAGCAGGCGCTGGCGGATTTCGGCGGCGTCGACGTCGTGGAAATAGAAGAACTGTGGCACGGCCAATCGCCGCCCTATGAGGCGCTGTTCGCCTGGCTCGAAGACCGCGGTGAAAGGCCCGCCGCTACCGCAGCCGCACCATTTCGCCCCGTCATGCTGGCCACTGCGCTTGACGAAGCGGAAATTCCCGCGCTTGACGCATCCGCCTTCACTGCGGAATGGAAATGGGATGGCATTCGTGTTCAGGCTGTCGCCGAAAACGGCCTGCGCCGTCTCTATTCGCGCACCGGTGACGATATCTCCGGCGCGTTCCCGGATGTTCTGGAAGCCATGGATTTCGAAGGCGCGATCGATGGCGAATTATTGGTCGGTCACTACGGCGAAACCGGCATAGAGACCGCCACATTCTCCGATCTCCAGCAGAGGCTGAACCGCAAGACCGTAAGCGCAAGACAGTTGCGCGATTATCCGGCCTTCGTGCGAGCCTATGACCTGTTGCAGGAAGGGAACCAGCAGACAGGCGCCGATTTACGCGCCCTGCCCTTTTTGGAGCGCCGCGCCCGCCTGCAAAGCTTTGTCAGCAGGCTCGATCCGCGCCGCTTCGATCTCTCGCCTGTCCTGCCATTTTCCAACTTTGAGGAACTGGCGCGATTTCGCGCCAATCCGCCACATCCGGTCATCGAAGGTGTCATGCTGAAGCGCCATGACAGCGCCTACCTTCCGGGCCGCCCCAAGGGACCGTGGTTCAAATGGAAGCGCGATCCTTTTACCATCGATGCGGTGATCGTCTATGCCCAGCGCGGGCATGGCAAACGGTCGAGCTATTATTCCGATTTCACCTTTGCGGTCTGGACGGGACCGGAAGATGAACCCGTGCTGGTGCCGGTCGGCAAGGCCTATTTCGGCTTTACGGATGAAGAACTGAAATTGCTGGACAAATTTGTGCGCGAGAATACCACCGAGCGCTTCGGGCCGGTGCGATCCGTACGCGCCGAACCCGATCATGGGCTGGTGGTTGAGGTTGCCTTTGAGGGTCTCAATCGCTCCACGCGCCACAAATCGGGCGTCGCCATGCGCTTTCCGCGTTTCTCGCGGCTGCGCTGGGACAAGCCGCCCCGCGAAGCGGACCGGCTTGAAACGCTGGAAAAGCTGCTATCCTGATTGGAACGTCTTTCTTTGAAGCCATCTTGTCCGAAAACCGCTTCACACTTTTCGGGATGCGCTCTAATCAGCTGCCGTCGACACGCGGATTTCGTAAATATTGACCGGCTTGCCGGAACCGCTCAGGTCTGAATTGATCGTGATTGTTCCCGCACGGCCTGCCTTCTGGCCGGATGGCATTTCCATATCGAAAAGGAAATCGCTCACGGAATCGCGCACGTCGTAGCGCCTGCGTCCGCAATCGCCAAGACCGCCGAAATCGCAGTTGACCGACATCTGGGTCGTTTTGCCATCGTCGGCACGCGCCACGATGTTGAAGGTCGCGGTCTTGCCCACCAACTGATCCAGAATGCCCTCGCCCACATCGAATGTGACCGTATCTTCGGCACCGGCAGACTGAATGCGTGCGAAGCTGCGCGTGCCCTCCTGCCTGATTTCAGCCGTGGCGCGTCCCTTGACGGACATGCGAGTGGCTTCCGAAGGCTGGAAAATGGTGATCCATTTCGCTCCGCCCGGCTCCTCGCCTTCCTTCAATGGAGCAATATTGCCTTCGCCATGCAGCGGGTTGTTAGCCGGTCGGCTGCTCAGATCGATAAAGCTGTTATAAAGCGAATAGCCGATGAAAGCCGCAACCGCGAGCACAAGTGCCGGAACGCCGTAGCTGTAGAAAGGCGAATGGCGCTTCTTCTTGCGGCGGTCCTTTCGTGAGACGCCACCCTCATAGCCGAGGTCGGCATTGCTGCGCTTCTTCTGCCGCGAGGTCGAGCGAATATCGCCGGTATCGAGCGCGGGCGACGTTTCCTCCACCCCGCCCAGCACGGGATCTTCCCTCAGCTGTGCATCAAGCGTGGGCTCGCGACGAGCGCTCGTCTCTCCGCCACCGGTCTTGAACTCCTGTTCGATACCGGAAATCGCATCCTTCAGGTTCTGGCGCCGCTGTTCCTTCTGCGCATCGCTGAGCGCAGTGTTGGTCGCGAGCGCGCGCTCATGCGCACCCCAGGCGGACTCATAAATTCGCTGCCGGGTCGCCGGATTGTGTGCATCCGCCTTGGCAAATGCATTCCTGATCGCGCGCTCAATACTTTCCAAAGGCTGCTCTTCCCTTGTTCGTTTTTCCCGCCGTTTCTTTGCGCCCTCAACAGGAGCAAGCGGTTCCCGATGCAGACGGTTTCATAAGCCTCAGCGAAATTAACGTCTGAATCAAGGCATTTACCTGTTCATCACCCGCTTTGACTAGCCGATAAGCTTAACAGAGACACCAAATATTAACTCTAAATGCGGTTTTCCCCCATCCGTATAGTTTTTACAGCGCCGAACACCGCCCCCAGGTGAGCCACACCTCCGGAAGTATATTGCCGATTCCCTCGCCTTCGATCATTTCGGCAAAGGTCTGCGAGTGGCTATCGAAGGCAGACTGGCGGCAACAGACACGTTCGCACGCTTTTGATATTGCCGTTGGGCAAGGAAATGTTACAGGTATTACATTTACGGAAACGTCAATCATGGAGGAGGATTGAAAATGGCCTTGCCGGATATTCTGAAAAGCAGACTGCGCATCCCGGTGGTTGGTGCTCCCCTATTCATCATTTCGCATCCGGCTCTGGTGATGGCGCAGTGCAAGGCAGGCGTCGTCGGTTCCTTTCCTGCTCTCAATGCCCGCCCGGAAGCGCAACTCGATGAATGGCTGGCGGAAATCACCGAAGGGCTTGCTGCCCACGACAAGGCCAATCCGGACCGGCCCTCAGCACCTTTCGCCGTCAACCAGATCGTACATCGTTCCAACAAGCGGCTTGAGCACGATCTCGGCCTCTGTGTGAAATACAAGGTGCCGATCGTCATCTCGTCGCTCGGCGCGGTGCCCGAAGTAAATGCGGCAATCCATTCCTACGGTGGCATCGTCCTCCATGATGTCATCAACAACCGTCATGCCAATTCGGCAATCCGCAAGGGCGCGGACGGCCTTATCGCCGTGGCAGCCGGTGCGGGCGGTCATGCTGGTTCGCTCTCGCCCTTCGCGCTCGTGCAGGAAATCCGCTCCTGGTTCGACGGCCCCCTGCTCCTTTCGGGCGCCATCGCCAACGGCAACTCGATCCTTGCCGCGCAGGCCATGGGTGCCGATCTTGCCTATATCGGCTCGCCCTTCATTGCCACGACAGAAGCGCGCGCGACAGATGCCTATAAACAGATGATCGTCGACTCGAGTTCCTCCGACATCGTCTATTCCAACTACTTTACCGGGATCGCAGGCAACTACCTGAAGCCGTCCATCGCCAATTCGGGCATGGACCCCGACAATCTGCCGGAGGCCGACCCTTCCAAGATGGACTTCGACAAGGCGCAGCAGGAAGGCGCCAAGGCCTGGAAGGATATCTGGGGCTGCGGCCAGGGCATCGGCGCTATCCACGAAGTGGCCCCCGCCGGGGAATTGATTGACCGTCTTGAGCGTGAGTATAAGGAAGCTCGCCAGCGTCTTTGCGCGAGCGTATGATTCTCTGGTTGTCGACCGCGCTGGCTTGACGGCTGGCGCGGGCTCCAACCACGCACATCCACAAAGACAATCGCTTTTGTGCAGCTGAAGACAGCTTCTTTCAGCATTGCCGGGCGCTGACGATGCGCATGTTGTGAAAGCTTTTGAACAAACATACAGATTGTTTGATTTGGGCCTTGCTTTCCTCCATGCTTTTGGTTATCAGCGCACCGTCCAGCCGGAAACGGTTGGCTTCCTTCGGGAAAATGGAACACACTGTTCCGGGCCGCTTTAGCTCAGTTGGTAGAGCACATCATTCGTAATGATGGGGTCGCGTGTTCGAGTCACGCAAGCGGCACCAAAAAATCAATGACTTAGCTTGTTTTCGTTTTCACCATATTGATGCTAGCAATCAAATTGCAATCACCTTCGTTACTCGTAATTTGCACTGCAAAACTGCTTTATTGTAACCCGCAATATGAGATGGCAGTGACCGGGAATATCTGGGATTTACCGGGAAGGCATGAAAAACCCTGGAAGACCGGGCTTCTGAAGGATCGTACGGGAAAACGCCAGAATACCCGATCTGCGCGTCAGGTACGAATGTTTGAAAACAGCCTTCAGGCACCGATTATCGCTTGTAATCCCAAAGCGACTTGTTGCTTGACGAAACCGCGATCGCACCCTGTTTCATTGCCGCAGCAGCATCCGCCTCATTGCAGATAAAGCCAGAAGCCACGATGGGCGGCAGGCGGCGCTTGTCCTCCACTGAAAGATAGCCAAGCATCGGCGAAGGCATAATCTGCACCAGGTTGGGCGCGCTTTGCGAGATCGCCTTCAGGCTGCGTGGCCACGTGGAGCGGTCGGTCACAAAAACCTTCTGCATGGTCAGAAGGCCGCATTGCGCGGCCTTCTGGATGGTTGGAACGCGGGTCGACAGCAGTACCGAAATACCGATCTCCGCAAGAAACTCGATGGCTCCCTTGTCCTGCGACAGGCCTTCGCAACTGTCGATGTTCAGGACAATCAGCTTGTTGCTTTTCTTGAGCGCATTCAGCACTTCGGCCACATGGCGCAAGGCGATGTTGGCGACTATGCCTACTTCCGCCTTGCTGTCCAGAAATGCCTGAAGATTGTCCACGCCGTAGAGCGTCGCCATGACTGGCGCCCGCAAAAGCCGCTCACCGATCGTCCTATCCAATGTCATTTCATCATTTTCCGTCTCTTGGCATGTCGAGCGAAAGTCCGAGCTTGCCGGGGTTAAGCAGGTTGTCTGGATCGAGCGCCTTTTTCACAGTTTCCAGCAGCGGAAATGCCGATCCGAGAGCGTCCTTCATGTAAGGCGCGCGTAGCAGTCCGACACCGTGGTGATGGCTCAATGCTGCACCATACTTGATTAGCACGGCATTGGCAGCATCCCATGCAGCGCGATACCATTCGCCACGCTTTTCCACGTCCACGTCACCGCGCAGCGAGAAATAGAGGCAGGCGCCGTCGACATAGGCATGCGACTGGTGCGCCGACCCCGCCAGCGTGCCCGGCACGGCATTGATTGCAGCGACCACCTCGTCATAAATCGCAGGCAGGTCGCGCCAGCATCCGGTCATTTCCAGCGTGTCGGCAACAAAGCCGGGGCTGCGCTTGAAGCCCTCGGCGCTCTTGCCGGTCAGATAACGCGTATCGAGCCACTTCTCGAAGATCGCGTCACCATCAAGCTTGTCGCCAAGTTCAGCGCAAACCCTTTCGCTGATCGCCATCACGGCATCGACCATTTCCTTCGCGCCTTCATCGGCGATCAAAAGCACGTTGCTTTCCGGCAGGCCGAACTGCACACCGCTTTCAAGCTCGTCATAAAGACGCAGCGCTGCCGGATTGGCACCGCCCTGCATGATGCGGCGGCAGGCTTCCAGACCGATGCCGAAGCTCTTGAAGCCATAGGCGATAGCGCGGGCATAGTCCGGCAGGCGATGCAGTTTCAGGCGCGCCTTCACGATAATGCCGAGCGTGCCTTCCGAACCGATGAATATCTGCTGCAGATCGGGTCCGATGGCTGCGCGGGCATAGTTTCCAACCGTCACCAGCGAACCATCCGCCAGCACGACTTCCATGCCATAGACCATATCCTCAATCTTGCCGTACCGCGTGGAAAGCTGACCTGCGCCGCGGCAGGCGATCCAGCCGCCCACCGTGCTGATACCGAATGAGGACGGCCAGTGCCCCATGGTCATGCCAAAGTCGCGCTGGATCATCTCCTCGAAAATATCGCCGAACATGCCAGCTTCAACTTCAACGATCTGGCTGTCTGCATCGAAGCTGACGAAACGGTTGAGGTTGCAGACATCGAGCACGATGCCGCCGCGCAACGGCAGCGCCGCGCCCGTAACGTTGGAGCGCCCGGCAGAAACCGTAACCGGAACCTTTGCTTCGTGCGCAAGGCGCATGACGGCCTGAACCTGCTCCACCGTCGAAACGCGAACGAATACGCCGTCAACCGTTGCAGGCTTTCCGCCCGTTTCCGCGACCATGGTGCGCGCCCACCAGTCGCGGGTGTTCACGACGACATCTTCGCGCGCCGTCAGAACTTCGTCTGCAACGCCCCGCAGCTTTTCAACGAGAGCAGCGTCTACGGCAACGGCGTTCTGAGCCAGATCGGCCTCGGTCCCGATTTCCTTGATGCTGCCAGCATAGTGCGGCTGGGTCGGTGCGCCAACGACATAATTTCCACGATTGTAACCGCGCTTGATGGCTTCCTTGCTGATCATGTTCAGTTCGCTCCTATGAGAATGGATTTTTCTTTTTCGGTCGCGGCCACATAAGCGGCGACCTGACGGTCGATTTCGGCCTGGGGGAGACCAAGCTCCTCGCCCAGCAGGGCGCCGACTTTTGCGGCAGCGCGAGCGGAGGCATCGCGCGCCATCAGGCGAGCACGCATACGACGCGACAGCACGTCATCGATTGTCCGGGCAAGCTCATGCCGAGCGGCGTAGACGACTTCGCCGCCGGTATAGGGCAGTCCTTCCACCACCGGTTCGGCGAGCTCAGGACGAGCAGCCATCAGATCGCTGACGAAACGCGCTTCCGTGCCATAGCGTTCGCCCAGATGCGCTTCCATGCCGCCGGAGGCCACGATTGCTTGCGCGTCATAACCGGCGGCACCCAGCAGAAATGCTTTTTTCGTGGTACAGCGACGACGATCGCCGAGTACTTTTGCAGCAGCATCTACCGTCTGCTCGGCCATATGGCGTGACGTCGTCAGCTTGCCGCCTACAATCGTGACAAGGCCATCGGGCGCAACATGCACGGAATGGTCGCGCTTGACATCCATGGTGCTGCCGCCCGACGAAGCGGCGACCAGCGGACGGCAACCGGCAATGCTGCCAACGACATCATCCGGCGTCAGGTCGATATTGAGCGCGCTGCACGCGCCCTCGATCAGAAAATCAAGCTCGCGGCGCGTGCAATGCACATCATCCAGATCGCCCTGATAATCCTCGTCGGTCGTGCCGAGATAGGAGACATTGCCCCAGCGCGTGATGGTTGCGCGGCGACTGCGCCCAGGCACCGGCACGGTCACCGTGCAGTCGTTGCGGATTTTTAGCCAGGGGATCGCCACGTGAACGCCCTTCGCAGGGCGCACATGCAACGGCTTTTCGCCATTCTTGCCAAGCCCCATCCAGTCGCGCAGCCATACGCCTGTCGCCATGATGACGGTCTTAGCGCGCACCCGGATTTCCCTGCCCTCGACGGTGTGAACGATAGCGCCATCCACCCGGCCCGAGCTGCGGGTAATCTCGGCTACCTTCGAATGGTTGAGGACCGTGCCCCCGTAAAAACCGGCAGAGCGGGCAAGCGCCAGCGTCAGGCGTGCGTCATCGACGCGGGCATCGAAATACATGAGGCCGCCGCGCAGATATTCGTCCTTGAAGGTCGGACAATGTGCAAGCACTTCGGCAGCGGTTAGCTTCTGGTGCAGAATACCTTCGCGCCAGCCGCCAGCCAGATCATAGGTCCAAAGCAAGCCCTCAAACGCCTTGGCGAAGCGCGCATCGAACACACCATCCCTTTCAAGAATGGGGAACAGGAAAGGCAGGCGCTGCACAAGATGGCTGGCATTGCGACGCAGGCGCTGCCGCTCCAGGAGGGAATGACGAACCAGGCCAAGATTGCCCTGCTCGATATAGCGCAAGCCGCCATGCACCATCTTGGAGGATTTCGATGATGTGCCCGATGCAAAATCATCCTTCTCAACCAGCGCAACACGAAAGCCGCGCAAACTGGCGTCAAAAGCGCAGTAAGCGCCTGTCACGCCGCCGCCAACGATCAGAATATCGTAGGTTTCAGTGGCAAGACGGTCTTCCTGTTCCGAACGGTTCAGCCGCAGCGGCTCGGTGCGGATCATCCGGGCGCGATCCTTGTCCGCGCGCCGGGAGCGCAGATTCAGCATTTCAACTCCTGTTTATTCATAATGACCGGATCGGATGCGTGCGACTTCCTCATTCGTGAGGGAGTGCCATCGCGCTCTGCGGCCCTGTCTTTCCGCTTCGCTGGTCTTGGGGATGAAAAGATTGCCTTCGGGCAGCGTGGCGCGCGCTTCCGCAAGGTCGCCCCAGAGCAAGCCACCGCTGCCTGCCAGAAAGGCGGCGCCCCGCAGGCTGGCGCGGTCCTGATCCGCCATGCGCCGCACAGGCACACCGCTGAGATCAGCCTGCAGCTGAAGCAGCGTATCGCTGGACGAAAGCCCGCCACCTGCCACCACCTCCCGTACAGGGACTCCCGCAACTTCTGCACTCGCCTCCGCACAGGAAACGACCGAATGGGCAATGCCCTCCAGAATGGCGTGAGCAAGATGCGCGCGGCTGTGCGCCATCGAAAGCCCGGTAAGCGATGCCCGTCCATCTGGAACGATGTTCGGCTGACGCAATCCCGTCAGGGTTGGCATGAAGAAAAGACCATCGGAAGACGGCACTGCCGCAGCCAGTTCACTGATCTCCTTGGCATTTTCGAACCAGCGCATTTCGTTGCAGAGCCAGTTGAGCGCCGATCCTGTGGTCGCGGCATAGGTCTCGACCGCGAAATGCGAGATGTTTTCGCTCCGCCAGGCCGTCATGGTGAAAGTTGCTTCATAGAGGCCAGGATTTTTCGGCGTCTGCTTTCCGATCACAAGATCAACGAAGCTACCCGTGCCATGCACGCACATGGCCTGCCCCGCATCGTGACAGCCAAGACCGACAAGACCGCCGAGCTGATCGCCGCAAGACGCCTTGATCGGCACGCGGATACCGAGAATATCCTGGCGCGTATAACCGAAATCGTCAGCGTCCTGTTTCAGCTCGGGCAGCAACTCCAGCGGAAAATCCTGTGCCTCAACCCAGTCAGTGAAATAACGGTTCTCACCGAGAATATAGGCGCCGGCAGAGGTCGCATTGGTGGGCGTGGTGACGGCTTTGCGTTCTTCTGACAGGTTCCACAGCAGCCAAGTGTCGACGGTACCGAAGGCGAGCCTTTTCGCTTTCCACGCCTCGCGTACAGCGGGCGTTTCCTGCATATGGCGTGCCGCCCACAGATAGATCGCCCGTCCGCCAACGGGACGTCCTGCGAGCGGCACGAGTTTCGCGTCCCATATGGCCCCCAGTGGTTTCAGCTCTTCGGCATAGCGCGAATCCTGCCAGACCATGGCCGGAACCAGCGCCCGGCCCGTTTCCGTATCCCACAGAACACCGGTCGCGCGTTGCGTAGCGATGGCCATTGCAGCAATTTCCACGCCAGCATCACGCGCTGCAGCAATCGTTTTGCCGCACACTTCGATAGTCTTTTGCAACAGAACATCAGCGTCCTGCTCCACCACATTGTGACGCGGCGAAGAGACGGCAAGCGTCGTGTAATTGACCGCGGAGACCGAGCCGTCGGCCGCGACAAGCGCGGCCCTGGTTCCGGACGTTCCTTCGTCAATGGCCAGAATGGCCTGTTTGCGTCCGTTCACATTATCCTCCGTTGTTACCGGTCGCCTTCGAATTGCGGCGCATTCGGCTCGTCGTCCGGGCTGACCTTGGTACGGGTCGGGTCCCATTGGATGACCGAGCAGATGATGCAGGCGATCAGCGGAACCGCCGACAGGATCAGGAATGTCGTGCCAAGACCGTAGGTCTCGCGGAAGATCGGGAAAACCAGCAGTCCGAGCGCCGCACCCATGGCACCGAGCGCACCAATGATGCCGTTGGCGCCTGCACGCAGTTCGCTGCGGAACGAGAGCGATGAAAGGCTCTTGCCATTTGCGCCGGGACCACCGGAATGAAACAGGATGAACAGCGACGGCACAATCACCGCGAGCCAGGTCGGCATTGTGTCATGGAACAGGCCCATGATGACCAGCATGACAAAGACAGCACCAAAGCCGATGGCGGAAGCCTTGCGCAGGCCAAGCACGCGTCCGATGACCGGGGATGAGAAGCCACCGATAATGCCGAACACGTTAAACACCAGCGTGCCCATCATGGCATAGAGAAAATCCTTGCCGAACAATGCCGCACTGATGAGCGGCAGATACCAGCCCACAGCAAAATACTGGATCGACTGCCCGATCTGGACGGTCGCGGCCAGAATGGTGCGCGGCAGATAGATGCCTCGGAAAATCAGGGCGACATTGGCAATACCACGACGGGCCTGATTGAGAACCGGCAAACGATCTTCCGGCAGAGCGGCAACGAAATCCCTATGATAGATGCGGGTCATCGCACGGGCGGCTTCTTCCAGCCTTTCCTTGCGGGCAAGCCAGATCGGGCTTTCAACCATGAACACCAACTGCAGCATCATGATTGCGAAGGCGAAGACACCGGTTGCCGCAACCGAATAGCGCCAGATCGAGTCACCTACGTCCCAGCTGTAGAACAGCATGGCCAGGAGCACGTTTGTACAAACGGCTGTGTACCAGATGCCCTGCCAGGTGTTGAGACGGCTGCGCAGGCGTGCTGGCGTGAACTCGGCGAGCACAGCCATGGCGATGGCAAAGTCGATACCGTAGGCAGCACCCACGAAGAAACGCCCCATAAGGATGACTTCATAAGAATGGGCCGTCATCACCAGTACCGCGCCAATGAGCGCGACAAGCTTTGCGAAAACGAGCGGGCGCATCCGGCCCCAACGGTCGGCGATCCAGCCGCCAATCGGATTGAACGCAATCGATACCCATGAGGCGAAGGATGTCATCAGCGCAACCTGCGCCGCATCCAGTCCCAGATCGCGTGTCATCGGCCCAAGCCCTGCGCTCAGCGCCGAATTGGCAAAGGCATCAAGGAACAGCCCGCCTAGGGCAAGCCACCAGATGATACCGGCGCGGCCTCGAATACCGTCATTCGCATCAATGTAGGAAATAACATCCGGTACGCCCCTCAGGGCTATTTTGCTTCCGTGCATTACGGCGTCCTCCCAACGTCGCTATGACATCTGCAAGAGGACTTATCCGGATTCCAGACGCAATAAGACCATCCTTGCAGATGGTCTTAAATCTTCAGTCTGCATTTACGGTTATAACGCGTTTTCAAGAGGAGTCAATGCGCCGCTTTTATCGCTGACCACCATGCGTCAATAGCATTATCGACAATTCTCTCGGCTCTGAATTGTGTCGAAACGCTCAGGATCCAAATAGCTTAGTTCACAGAAAGAATGGCTTCTACCTCGCGCTGCCATCCTCATTACATGATTGCCAATCGGCAATCTTCGGCCTTTAATACCTGGAGTGGAGAGATATCCGGCCCTTCCTTACTCCCCAGTAGACGCTTCCTCGACTGTGATGACCTATTACAAAAAATAAAAACTGTACTTGCTTACAAAACGGAATTGTAATCGGATCGGCGCTTTTCAGGACTTTGTGAAATACAATCCAATCCCCGATGTCGGACGCAGAGCCGACATTCTGCGATCGGCAAAATAGGGTTTCTGCCATATGTTTTTCGATAGGCTTCAATTCAACAACAATAGGAGCTCATTCCATCGAGCCATTGCAAAATAACGTATTAAACTTTTGCTGTATAAAAACTTGGGTGCAACGTCACGAGTACGGAGATTTCGCGATAGCCTTCACTTTTGAGCCCGCGGATGCGTTTTTGTCCATCCCACGCGGACTGTCTTAATGACTGGATCGTTCGGCCGAGATTGACGCTAAGCATATAATCGGCGTATTCGGCCCTCGGACGGCCCCGCTCGAAATGTTACGGCATTGCGATCTCGACGACCGCAATGCCTCCTTTCGAGAGATAGCCTGCGATCTGGGAGGCGGAGAAGTTGTTTCTTTTCCGGAAATTAAGCCGAGTTCGTCTGAACAATTGGTTGAATTCTTACCATATACTATGTATGGATCTGCTATTCGAAAGCCAAACCGGCTTTTCTGGAAAGGGAGCACGACGATGCAGGACATCATCCTTCGCCCCGTTGGGGTTTCAGCCTAGCTCAGTCCTTACTGACGGATGCTGATTGAACTGTTGGTTACGCCAGCAGACGATATCCCATATCCAGAGTTTTATATCATGGGCAATCATACTGAGAGCTTCGGCTCTTTCAGTGCTGGAGGAGCATCTCCGGCAACTCTTCGTCGTTTTTATTCCGAGCAAAGCTGGATTGAAGGTGAAGCGCTTCGACAGCTTGAAGAAATGTCACGCCTTGATGGAGCAAAGGCGCTTGCTGCTTTTCCCGATTTGCATCCGGGAAAATACGGCGCAACGGGCGTTGCACTTCTTTCTCATCGCCTGCATCCGCTGTTGATCGGCAACGATATCGGTTGCGGGATGGCTTTATTCGCACTCGATTTGCCATTGCGTAAGCTACGCATCGATAAGGCTGAACAGCGACTAAGAGAATTGGAATACCAACAAGTCGGCGATCCAGAGGCCGCGCTATCTGCTCACGGCCTTCCGCACGATCTCTTCCCCGAAGCCTTGGGAACTATTGGCGGTGGCAACCACTTTTGCGAATTGCAGGCCGTTGATCAGGTTTTCAGGTCGTCCTCGACACATTTGATCAACGATCAATGTCTGTATCTTCTCGTTCATTCGGGTTCTCGCGGCGTGGGAGCTGCGGTATTTGCAGAATTCCTCGCCACTAACGAAAAACCGAACGCTGGATTTGAGTTAGACGATCCCTTTGCAGCCCAGTGGATGGCGATGCATGATCAATGTGTCGCTTGGGCAGCGCTTAACCGCCGCTTCATCGCGGAACGCGCTGCACGAGCACTACGGGCGGATGCTATACTGGTGGCAGACGTGCCACATAATCTGGTGCGCGTTCGGTCGGAAGGGATTGTGCACCACAAAGGTGCGGCGGCGGTTGAGTGCGGCGATCTCGTTCCTATTGCCGGATCAAGAGCAAGCCTCAGTTATATCGTGCGGGCTCGGGAAGAAGTGCATCAGTCTCTCGGCGCAGTTTCTCACGGAGCGGGGCGTAAATTTGATCGGGCCAGCATGCACGGACGTGTCGGCGCTTCACGTTCACACCGAGAGCAGTTGGCGCGCAACGGCTGGGGTGGACGGGCAATCTGCGATGACCGCTCACTCCTGATTGAAGAAGCGGCCTCCGCTTATAAAGACTGCAGCCAGGTCGTGATGGATCTGGAGGCGCATCGGTTGGTGGAATGCGTTGCCGCCATGCGTCCGCTCATTACTTACAAGAAAGCCGTCGATCGACCGGGAAATTCTCGCGAAATGGCTGATAGGCGGAACAAAAAGGAGAAGCGTCATGAAAAGCGTTGATCTGCTTATATCTTCGGGGAGCGGGCCTGCGGAATGCCGTATTGCAGTCGGGCGTTTCATTGACATTCTTTCCAAAGAGGCATCCAATCGGGGTTGCCTGTTCGAAGTTACAGCCGAAATTGCCGCCGATAAACATGGCCCCAAATCCGCCTTGGTAACTCTGGAGGGAGATACGTCTGACCAGATTGCGCAAGAATTTTGCGGAACAATAAGGTTGGTGTTCAAAAGCCCTGTTCGGCCACAACATAAGCGGCAGAACTGGTTTATATTGGTGAGCCGGATCACCAAGCCAACAATAGAAGAAATTGTCATTCAGCCAAATGACGTTCGCTTTGAAACTTTGCGTGCTGGCGGCCCAGGCGGTCAGCACCAGAACACAACCGACAGTGCTGTACGTGTTGTTCATATTCCAACGGGCATCCAGCTAATCGCACGCAATGAGCGATCTCAGCATCGAAACAGGGCAACAGCGCTGGAGCGCCTTGGAATGGTCCTGAAGCATCTGCAGGAGGACCAGATAGAAGAGGCCAAGGCCGCACGTCATCTTGAAAACCGCAACATCGAACGCGGAAATGAGGTGAAGAGCTATCGTTTCTGATCGATGTAAAAGAATGGCCCGGAAATCCGGGCCATTCCGTCTATTCGGGCTTCTATAAGCGTTTCTTCTTGTTCCGCCATGGGGCATTCTTCTGCCAGTCACCGGCCATGATCGAGCCATAAGGAATGACCTCATCTACAATCTCGGCCAGTCTGTATTCCCCGATCTGCGCCTTGACCTGTGCGGCGTTCTTGTAGGCGCCGGGTAGTTCCGAAACATCAGCGTTACCACTGAAGAAACGAACATCAAGTCCGCTCGTCTCCTTTGCCAGGATATCGGCAATGTTGTTGGGGCTCAGTCCGCGTGAATCTGCTCCATATTCTGCTGCCAGTTGCCGCGAGTCAAAGACCGCAACGCGAGCGCAAAGTGGGATAGCGTAAAGCGTCTTACCCGATCAAAGAAGGTCGAAGCAGCCTTTCGCGGGATTGCCGGTAAAGACAGTCATCGTAATCTCCGGCTCGATAATTGGCTGTATCTCGCTGTCGTCAGTGATCTCTTTGCATGTCGTGTCGTCGGCTGAGCGGCAAGTGATCGCCTACATCGCTGGTTGGCTTTTCAGGCTCCCGCAATGGCCAGAACGATGCGGCGTCCGCCGAAGGGCGAGAGCCATCATTCGGACCACATTCGTGTTCATCTCTGACCGCTCCTGCCCACGTCATCAGGGGTTGCTGCTAGGCCGAACGGCCAGGGCTGGCTCGACCAACCCGGCGACTTCGCGTACGAAGATACTGGGATCGCTATGCTCGGAGGCGAGATTGGTCAGCACAACGACCGTCAACCCGTCATCCACATAGCGCGAGAAGGAGGTTGTAAAGCCCTGCCACGCGCCGTCATGCTCGATCACGCGATGCCCATTGACAAAATGGATTTCCCAGCCGAAGCCATATCCTCCTCTCGGACATTGTCCCTGATGGGGGTAAGGCGTCCACATCTTCTCCAGCGATTCCGCCGTTAGCAGAGTTTCGCCGTAAAGCGCCCGGTCCCAATGTTCGATGTCGCGGATAGTAAAATACATCGTGCCGTCTGCGGTCGCGTTGAAGGTTGGCGAGACCCATTGCTGGTTCTGGAGTTTGCCGTCAACGATTTCATAGCCGGACGACCGGTTGAGAACGATGTCGGTGTCCGAAACGATCCGCGTCGATTTCATGCCCAACGGCGCGAAAATATTCTGTTTGAGAAATTCGCCGTAGGGCATCCCGGTAACGCGGTGAATGAGGACACCGAGCAGGACAAAATTCGTATTTTCGTATGCCCACCCTTCACCCGCCTGAAAATCGATGGGCAGCCGTGTGATCGCCGCCACCAGCTCATTTTCGGAATAATCGCGACGGATATCGAACGGACCGCCCGGTTTCTGCAATTCGGGCGTGTCATAGGATGAAAGCCCCGAAGTGTGCGACAGCAGATTGGCAATCTTGATTGGTTTCCAGTTCTCCGGCGCTTCGGGAAAATACTGCGCGATGCTGTCATCCAGCCCGATTTTTCCTTGCTCCACCAGCATCATGATAGCAGTAGCAGTAAAGGACTTGCCAACAGAACCCGATTGCAGAACGCTGTCCACCGTCATCGGCACATTCAGCTCGACATTTGCCAGACCATAACCCTTTGCCAGAATGATGGAGCCGTTCCTGTAAATCCCGAGCGCCAACCCCGGAATGCGCTGGCGCTTCATCTCTGCGGCTACATATCGATCGATGGTCTGGACTTTTTCAGCATCAAGGTGCGGCAGGTCACTGGTGGAAATGGATGCCATGATTACTCCTGAAACGAATGTCAACAACATTGGAACCCTCGCCTCGAATGGTCGGCGCCTATGAAAACCGGGATATCGCATAGGGGGCCGGATCGGTGAACGGCGCTTCCCCCGTCATCAATTCGGCCAGCAGCCGACCCGTGACAGGCCCAAGGTCAAGCCGTGATGATTATGGCCGAAGCCGAACCACAAGCCCTTGTGCTTAGTGCCCGCGCCGATGACAGGGCGCATATCGGCAAGGCAGGGCCGCGCACCCATCCACGGCACGGGTTCGATGCGCTTATTGAGCGGAAAGGCGCGCCGTGCAAGCGGCTCCACGAGGTCCAACTGACTATAATTTGGACGGCTGTCGCGAGGCGCGAATTCGATTCCCGTTAAAAGCCGGACGCCCTGACGCATGGGAGACAACACAAAGCCGCCATCGGCATCGACAATGGGACGATTTAGGATAGCTTCGCCTTGCGCTGAAAAATGCACGTGATAACCACGTTTGACCGCGAACGGCATGCTGTATCCCAATTTCGCAGCCAGATCGATCGACCAGGGACCGAGCGCGATCACCGCCTCCCTGGCATGGAATTCTTCTCTCTCGTTTTTCAGACGCCACACCTCGCCATCCCGCTCCAGTTTCGATACATCCGCCTGACAAAAGCGGCCGCCCTTTTGCAGAAACGAGGCCACATAGCTTTTCACGAGTGCTCCGGGATCGCGCACGGTGGCAGGGTCCAACCAATGAATACCACCGACCAGTTCTGAAGAAAGCTGTGGTTCCCGTTTCCGCAACGCGGCGCCATCAAGCAATTCGTAGCGCAGCCCATAGGGAACCAGCGCCTCGGTAGATGTTCTGGCCTTTTCAAATGCGGCTTCGTTGCGAAATGCCTCGATCCAGCCCGTCTTGCGCAATTCCAGCGATACGCCCGCTTCCTGCGCCAGCAGTTCATGCTCTGAGACCGAACGGCGAATGAGCGGCCACATGTCGGTCGTGGCCCTCGCCAATTGTTTGGGCGAGGATTCCCGCCAGAAGCGCCAGAGCCACGGCGCAATACGCGGCAGATATGACCAATCGAAACGCACGTCTGCCGAGCGGTTCAATCCGTAACGCAGCAAGGTCCCGAACTCGCGCGGCACCCCATAGGGCACCACGCTCGATCTTTCGATCAGCCCTGCATTGCCGTAGCTGGTCTCTTCTCCTGGTTCCCTGCGATCGACAAGCACGACGGACCTTCCGCGCTTTTGAAGATGAAGCGCGACGCAAACGCCGACTATGCCCGCCCCAAGCACCAGAACATCCGCCCGTGTCGCCGCAGCAGCGCCTGTCATGATTATATTCTCCACTTTCAAAGACTGCGGAAATCCCCGGCTGAATCGGTGCCTACATCCGGTCGAGGGGATAAATGGGCCGGGGCACGTTCCGGTATGGAAGCTTCGCGTAATTCATCGTGCACAGTGCACCGCTATCGCAAACGATAACCTCTCCGGCAATCGGCTCGAAATCAGCGCGGAAATGCTGCATGGATTTGACCACGATCACGCGATGTGCGGTCGGCTCGATCCCGAACGCCCTGAACTGCTGCTGATCCAGAAGTTGCGAGCGCTCACTCACGACCAATACGTTCACTCCACCGATTGCCACGACGGCGGTCGGCCCGAAGCTGAACTCAAGACCGCCCATCTGTGGGCCCGTCCCCATCAGCCTGCCGTCGCTCAGATGCATCAGCTTCGCGTTCACATCCAGCGGGGCGCCGCCAAAGCGAGGGTCCATCTTGCCGCCCAGCGAAAGGAATACCGTATCTCCAATTTCCGTCCGGGACAGACTATCTACCGCTTCCGGGTCGACCATGGGACCGAAACAGGCATCCTTAACGCCCGCTTCCAGCAAAGCAGCCAGAAGCGCCGTTGAATCACCGTAACCGCCTGCGCCGGGATTATCGGCATAGTCAGCGATGACGAGCGGGCGTGTTCCTGAATAATGCGTGGCGAGCCGGGCGGCATTTTCCGGCGTATGAAACCTGTTGAGGATGTTGGCGCGATTGTCCCACATACTGTCGGCGATCCGCTCGGCGAAAACCCTGTGCGGTGTTGCATCACCATCATAGGTCACCAGAACCGTCGGGCCCATTTCGGGAATGTCTGCACTGGCGAAAGCGCCATTGATGCTGACCGAGAGCGCTCCGGGTGTCTTTTCATGCGCCCTTGCCTCGGCGATCCATTCGACCATCGGGCCTATATCGGTGCGACCGGAATTGGCTTCCTCAAGCATGGGGCGGCGAACGAGAAGGGTTCGGGGGTTGACGGCGCCTGCCATGGCGCGCTGTAGAAGTTCGCCCGCATGATGCGCCGTCTCGCGTATGTCGACATGCGGGTAGGTTTTGAACGAGATGAGAATATCCGCGTACTCGCACATTTTGGCGGTGACATTCGCGTGGGGATCCAGTGTTACGGCGACGGGA
The DNA here is from genome assembly GCA_900473915.1 of Hyphomicrobiales bacterium. Lineage (GTDB taxonomy): Bacteria > Pseudomonadota > Alphaproteobacteria > Rhizobiales > Rhizobiaceae > Brucella. The sequence goes on from UCNG01000011.1 coordinate 371,548, forward strand.
ATGCGACGCCCCATTGCGTGACGCAACCGTTCCAGTAATTCGCCCTCCCCGTCCGGCGAAAATTCCGTCACCATCGCTCCATGAAGGCCAAGCAAAATGCCATCGAGACGGTTTCCCAGTTCACGCACCTTGTCGATGATCCTGCCCGCAATCCGGTCGAACGCATCGCGCGTCACCGGCCCCGCCGGCTCCGCCTCGGCGCTGACCGTATGCACGACATCCCAGCCATATAAGCGCCCCTTGTCGAGAAATCCGGCAAGCTCGGTATTCGCATCGCCACGAGCTGCAATCGCCGCCCGACCTTCAAGAATACCGACCGAAGCGAATGCTTCATAACCGGTTTTCACTCTGTTGAAGGTGTTTGTTTCATGGGCGAATTCAGCTGTCAGGACACAATAGCTCATTGCGCTTCCTCTCTCTGGGCGTGATGGCAGGCAACCTGATGGCCGACGGCGTACTGCTCCAGCGCCGGGTCGGCCTGATGACATATTCCGTTTGCCTGAGCGCAGCGTGCCGCGAAGGCACAACTTGCGGGCAAGGCGTAGCCGCTGGGTGCTTCGCCAGCCAGTTTGGTAATCTCGCGCCGATTTTCCGGGTCCGGTTCGAAAACGCTGCTCATCAGCATTTGCGTATAGGGGTGCACTGGCACTCCCTGCTTCGGGAGCACCTCGACAATCCGGCCCGCATACATGACGATTGTCCTGTCGCAGAAATAGCGGACGAGGCTCAGATCATGGGAAATGAAAATATAGGTAAGGCCGAGTTCGCTGCGCAGCCGATCGAGCAGGCTTATAATCTGTGCCTGCACGGAGACATCCAGCGACGCAGTCGGCTCATCGAGCACGATCAGTGACGGGTTGAGCGCGAGTGCACGCGCGATACCGACACGCTGCTTCTGCCCTCCAGATAGCTGGTGGGGATAACGGCGCGCAAGAGAGGCATCAAGCCCCACCATGGTCAAAAGCTCCGCAATGCGCTTTTCCGTTCCGACCGCCTGCATCCCCTGGACCCTGAAGGGCTCCAGCAATGCCTCGCGCGCGGTGAAGCGGGGGTCTATGGAGGAGTAAGGGTCCTGAAAGACCATCTGCATCTTCTGGCGCGAGCGCTGCATTTCCCTTTTGGAAAGCGAAGCAAGGTCACGACCTTCGAAGGCGACGCCACCCTCGCTCGGTTCCAGCAGCCGCAGGATCAATCGTGCCAGGGTCGACTTGCCGCAACCGGATTCTCCCACTACGCCGACGACTTCCCCACGGGCGACATCGAAACTCACGTCCCGCACGGCAGAGAAGATTTCCGGCTTGCGCCACAGGCGTTTCGTCACGAAGCGACGGCTCAGATTGCTGACAGTGAGAATTCCGGTCATATCGATTCCACCAGATGGCACGCGACGCCAGCATGATTTCCGCATTGCCGGAACTCCGGAACACTTTCACCACAAACGGGCTGCGCCCTTGCGCAGCGGGGATGAAAATTGCACCCTGGCGGCAGCGCCGCCATGCTGGGCACCATGCTGGGAATTCCCACGAGGCTGCCTCTCTGCATGTCGCTGCGCGGAATGCAGCGAATAAGCGCCTCCGTATAGGGATGGCGGGCTGCTGCGAAAATGGATCGGACCGGCGCGCGCTCCACGATACGACCGCAATACATGACCGCGACATGGTCGCAGGTTTGCGCGACCACGCCCATGTCATGGGTGATAAGGATCATCGCCAAGCCGCGCTGCCTGACCAGCTCCACAAGAATGCGGATGATCTGCGCCTGAACCGTCGCATCGAGCGCCGTCGTTGGCTCGTCGGCGATCAGCAGGTCGGGCTCACCCGCCAGAGCCATGGCGATAACGATCCGCTGCTTCATCCCTCCGGACAGTTGGTGAGGATAAAGCCGATGCACCCTTTGGGGATCGGGAATGCGCACATCCTTCATAAGCTCCAGTGCCTTTGCGAAAGCCGCCTTGCCATCGAGCCCGAGATGAAGGCGGGCAGCCTGCTCTATCTGCCTGCCGACAGGAACCATAGGGTCGAGCGATGTCATCGGATTTTGCGTGATCAGACTTATGCGGCCGCCACGCAGCCGACGCATCCCCTCTTCCGGCAAGCCGGTTATATCGCTTCCATCGAAGATAATCCGGCCCCCTGCAAAGCGGCCCCCGACATAGCCGAGCAGGCCCATGATTGCAGTGGCGGTAAGTGACTTGCCCGATCCCGATTCCCCGACCACGCCTAGGATTTCGCCACGGTCAACGCTGATTGTAACGTCGCGCACCGGTATGAAGGCCCCGAATGCTATCTGCAGTTTCTCAATGGAAAGCAGCATATTCACCCTTCCCTCGCCCTGGTGCGGAAATCCAGCGCTCCAATGATCGCGTCGCCGACGACGTTGAGCGCGATGACCGTCAAGGCTACAGCGCAGCCGGGTATGATGATCACCCATGGAGCCACAAAGAGCTGCGCAGTTCCCGAACTCATCATCGCTCCCCAGCTCGGTGTCGGCGGCTGGGCGCCAAGGCCGAAAAAGCCAAGCGTCGCCTCGAGAATGATGGCGTCACCCGTGGCGAGCATGGCCGCGACGAGGACTGGCGCCAGCACATTCGGCAAGAGATGCCGGAACAGGATATGGAAGCTTCCCGCCCCCAGATTGACCGCCGCCTCCACATAAGCCTCTTTCTTGATCTGCATGACCTGTGTGCGGGTCAGCCGCGCAAACTGTGCAAGATAGGCGATGGCAACCGCGATGATCACGCCATGCAGCCCCGCGCCGACCACGGCGACAAGCATGAGAGCGATGAGTATTTCCGGAAAGGACCAGGTGAGATCGATAACCGTCATCAGCGAGCGGTCGATGAAACCGCCGAAATAACCGCAGACGGCACCCAGCACCAGGCCGAGCAGAACGGAGAAACCAACCGCCGTGACACTTACGGACAAGGAAGTCTGCGCCCCGACAATTATGCGGGACAGGACGTCTCGACCGAACTCGTCCGTGCCGAATGGATGGGCGAGTGAGGGAGCCTCATTCATTATCGAGATGTTCTGCGCATCATAGGCATAGGGAGCAACGAACGGAGCGAAAATCGCCGCAAACACTAGGAGGACGATGAAGCTTGCGGCCAGAGCCACGGGCATCGAAATGGAAAGCCGCCACCGCGACGGCAAGGTGACCGTATCGGTCATTTTGAAACCTCACGCTGCCTTGGGTCCATGGCCGCCTGGGCGATGTCTCCCATAAGAGTACCGAGGATGACCGCCATGGCGAGCATCAGCAGGCATCCCTGAACAAGCGGATAATCGCGCTGATTCAATGCCCGGATCAGCAATGATCCCAGACCCGGGCGGGCGAAAACCACTTCCACAGTGATTGCTCCGCCCAGAATCCAGCCGATCCGCAGGCCAAGAATGGAAATGACAGGCACAAGGGCATGACGCAGCACATGGCGCAGGCGGATCGCATGCTCCGAAACGCCTTTTGCGCGCAGCAGCATGACGAAATCCTGTCGGGCAATCTCGATCATCGCGACCTTGGTCACGCGCGCCACCAGCGCCACGCCGCCAAGGCCCGTGGCAATGACGGGCAGGATCAGCGAGTTCCACCCGCGGGCACCCGAAACCGGAACCCAGCCCAGCCATACTGCGAATACCAGAATCAACAAAAGTCCCAGCCAGAAGCCCGGAATGGTCGAGCCGAGCAGAATGCCGGTGGTGATGCCGCTATCGATACGCGTTCCGTAATATCTTGCCGCCACCACACCGGCGCCGATGCCAGCGATGGTTGAAAAAAGAAACGCCGCGCCGCCAAGAAGCAGGCTATCCGGGAGGTTCTGCGCGATGAGTGCCGCGACAGGCCGCGACTGGATGATCGAGGTACCGAAATCCAGCTTCAGGACATTCCCCATCCAGATGACATACTGCTCGAACAGGCTCTTATCGAGACCGTATCGGGCTGTCATCTGCTCACGCAGCGCCGGGGATGACCCGGCGCGCAGGAGGTTGTCGACCGGATTTCCCGGGACCAGATGGATCAGCAGAAAAACTATGACGGAGACGACGAAAAAGACCGGCATAACGCCGAGAAGCCGCCGCAATATGAATGCCGTCATGGCCTACTGCCACTTCGCGTCGAGAAGCGTCATGCTCCCGATAGCGACCTCACGAATGTTCGGTGGCAGAACCAGCCTGCGATTGATGGCGTTTATTTTCTCGAATTCGTGCAGGGGAACAAATACGAAACTCTGCAACAGGTTTTCGTGATATTTCGTATATTTGGCGACCCGCTCATTCCAGTTAAGGGCGCCGCTTTCAGCATCTTCGCGCAGTTTTTCGGACTGGGGATCATCCCAGCGCGTGCTGTTGGGATGCGGAATGTTCTGCGCACTGAAGAACCAGCCAAGGATGTCGGCATTGTCCCAATCGTAATGGCTGACGACCAGTTGATGCTCGCCTCGCCGCAAGGCGTCCCGCAGGCTTGCGCTGTCGTATAGAGTGATGTCCACCACAAACCCCACAGCGCGCAGCTGGGCCTGAATGATTTCGGCCATGCGCTTGTAGGCCGTTTCGGAAGACGACCATAGTTGTATCTTCAGCGGCGTTCCGTCCTTGCTGCGAACACCATCCGCCCCCGGCTTCCATCCCGCCTGATCCAGCAGCTGCGTTGCTTTCGCAACATCCTTTTGGATCAGAAGCGCCGGATTCACCTTCGATTCCTCCAGCGAAGAAGCGAGAAACTGATGCGCCGCCGCGCCCGAACCGCCGAATATCGCCTTGAGAATGGGCTCCTGATCGACCGCAAGCGCCACCGCCTGCCGGATGACCGGATCGGAGAACGGCGCTGTACTCGTATTGAACTGCAAATAGGAAACGCCGGTCGCTGGCATATTACGCAATTCGATATCGCCGTTCGCTTTCAACTGGGGAACGAATTCCGTTGGAACGCCGAGCAATATATCTGCGCCGCCCGTATTCAGTTCCAGAAACGCCGTCGAGGAATCCTGTATTTCACGCAGCACCAATTTCTGGATCGCAGGCGCTCCCTTATTCTGCGAAAGCTCGCTTCCCCAGGCATAATCCTCGTTGGCGACAAGGATCGTCTCCTGTCCGACAACGAAGCTTTCCAGCCTGTAGGCTCCAGTGCCAACCGCTGTCATAACGCCGAAATTCTCTCCCGCTGCGTCATAGGCCTTGGGAGATGGAATACCCATGAAATAGGAGGCCAGGTTATAGAGCAAATTCGGATCGGGCCGCTTCATCTCGAAACGCACGCTATGCTCATCCAACACGACGACCCGTTCGATTGCACCAGCCACATGCTCGTTCGCAGTGCCTTTGAACCGGGGTATCCACCAGGCGATTACATCGGCATTGAAAGGTTCGCCGTCATGGAAGCGGACGTTCTTCTTCAGCTGGAATGTCCAGTTGAGACCGTCATCGCTCTCCTGCCAGGACTGTGCCAGATGCGGATGAAATGTGTGCTCATTGGACATAGCAACGAGCCGGTCATAGATCAGATCAGCGGCGACGCTCAAAAGCGTGGCGCGAATCGGATCAAGATGCGGCGCACCGGTTTCATCGCTCGAGAGGATGATCGTGGCTTCCGAAGGCGCTGCCTGTGCGGGCAGAAGTGCGGAAAACGAGACCGCCGTTGCCAGCACAAGGGCTGACGATGACAGCAGAAATACGCGACGGTTCATAACTCCTCCACTGACCGTTCATATGTTCCGGATTGCGCGTCTTGTTTGGCGATGCCTTGACGCGTCATATTAGGGCTGAGGGTATTTTGGTATATTTCTATCGTCAATACATTTATGACAGAAAAATACCAATACTGAAAAAAGGGAGAGTCAATGTCCGAATCTATCCGTGAGCGTCTCAAGGCCAGCCTGGAAGCTGGCACCGCCGCCGACAGCTTGATAGCGAACTACATGCTTATCAATCTGAACACGCTCCCCTTCGAGAACGCGGCGACGCTTGCGGAAAAAATCGGGGTCGGCGAAGTCACGATCGGACGGTTTTGTCGCAAGCTCGGATACCGGCATTTCAAGGACTTGAAGAAGGATTTGGGTGAATCCATCGGAGACCAGCCATGGCTGGTGGGCGACCGTCTCAAGGAGTTCACCGAACAGAGCAATCAGGGCGATGCTTCCGCAAAGATACTTGAAAAGGAAATCGCTGCCCTGGTTCATATTCACGAATTTACCCGCAAGCCCGAATGGACCCGCGCTGCCAGTCGCCTCGCGAGCGCCAACAGGATATTCGTCGTCGGGTTTCAGACCGAGCGCGGTCTGGCGCAATATTTCGCAAACCAATTGCAATATCTACGGGACGGCGTTTTCCTCGTCGACACATCCAGTGGTAATTTTCAGGAAATATTTCTGGCGGACCACGCCGATTCCGCGCTCGTCATGTTCGAGGCGAGAAAATATTCCAACCTTGCCATGCTGCTTGCCCAGAAGGCAAAGGAACTGAGTATTCCGATCACGCTTTTTACCGATCCTTACTGCCACTGGTGCAGAGGCGTTGCTAGCGAAACGTTCAATGTACCGACTGAACTGGGGACCTTCTGGGACTCGACCGCAATGATGGGTGTTCTGGGCAATCTGCTGTTGAACGAGGTGGTCAACCAGATCGGACCTTCGGTGGAGGAGCGGATGAACAGTATATCGGCTCTCTATAATCACTTTACCGGCCACGTGAAATGAACGGCCTCCTTCCATGCCCTTGGCCTGCACCCATGAGGTGATCCGTTTGGAATGTTAGTGCAAACGCCGGGATGTCGGCGGTCAACGCCGCTTCATCGTCCGGGATCTTGGCGATCTTGCGCTGTGGAACAATGCTGACCGAGACCCGGCAGGCCCGTCTCTCGGACATACCCGGTTCCTCGGTGACGTGATCCACGCAAGCGCGGCGACGAACGGGACTCAGAAGTTTCCCTTGGCACCCTCAGCCATCTTGCTCAGGGAAGGTCTGAAACGGCGCGCCGCTGCCAACGCCTTCGTGGAGAATTGACTGTATCCCTATGCGAGGAATTCCGTCAGGCAGAACCGAACTTGCCGGGCACATTCCACTGGGGCCATATGGGTTTGGCATTTCAGAACCCACAGTTGGGCATTTTGAATGCCGCTTCTGGCGGATTCCATCGTACCGTCCCCGAAAAACTGATCCCGCTCGCCACCGATTATCAGCGTTCTTGCTGTGATTGAGGCCAAATCGGCTGGCCGCGCCTCTGTTATCAGTTGAAGGTATCGGACAATGACTTGGCCTGAATTCATTTTCTCAGCAAGTTTTTTGCGGTCGATCCAAAACTTCATCTTCAGGAGAAGATTCAGCAACGGATTGCGGAATATCGTGGTAAAGTCGTCTACCAGCTGGTGGTATTCTTCTCGTGCGGCGAACTGTTCCTGCCGACGGATGCGCCTCTCGCCTTCTTTGCTGAATTTGTGAGCGCTCGCCACCAGAACAAGGTTCTTGATCCATCCTGCGTGTCTGGCGGCAAGCCGCGTCGCCAGCAACCCGCCATAGGATATTCCCATAAGGGTAGAGGCCTGGGGGTTTATTGAACGGATTGCCAGTTCAATATCCGCAACGATCGTCTCGATGGTTGCATCCGGATGGGGTTGCTGATCGTAACCGATCAGAATGAAGCCCCGCTTCGCCGGAAGCATGCGCGCAACTCGTGTTGCATCCCGCTGCATTCTTTCAAAGCTGTGCTTGCGCACAAATCCCTGTCCGCCATTGATGACGATCACAGGGTCAGTTTGATCTTCCGTGCGAAGATAGGGAATTTTGCCAAGCAGAAAGCCGGTTTGAAAATTGGTCATGATGTTTCCTCAGCAGCGATAGCTGCTTTCGTCAGGCGATGGATGTCGGCTTATTTTAAAGCGACGAGGCGCACGGCAGCCTGCGCTTCGGCAGGCATCGGCTGTTCGATGCGGCGATAGACACGACCGTCGCGGGTCCGCGAAACCAATCCCGTATCGCATAGTTCGCGCCGCAGCAGAGCATGATCGCCAAAGCTGTGCCATGATTTCAACTGCGCGTTTACTTCACCCTCTGTCAGATCGGTTCGGGCGGGTATTCGTGACCACAAGATCCATAGTACCAGTATCTGATCCGACCGCTTGCTGGGGAAACGTGTGAGAACCTTCTGCTTGTCAAAGCAGCGAGCTACGCGCTCGACATGCGTCTGATTAATGACAGGCTGCCGATCTTCCGTGATCTTTTCCGATTTTTCGACGCCGGCCCGCAAATGCTGGAAATTTTTATAACCGGCACCTTTGGCGAGGATATTCAGAACCTCGACATGAGAGAGCGGTTTATCCCGCTCGGCCAACGCACTGCGTAAACTGCGAGCCAAACTGGAAATGTCGTTGACATGAAATGGTATCAATTCCCTAGGCATGATCCCTGATCCTCAAGGCGTGCCGTTCAATAGAAAATCGGTGATCGCCATTCCGACGCGGCACGAGGAAGGTGTATGCGTCAAGGAAACAAATAATGCAGGTTTAGCTTGCCCGAGGGCGGCGATGCCTAGGTGAACTGCTGACCGGTCAGCCGTATAGCAGCAATGCGAACCGCGAGCAAGAGCGGATACAGTCCGTCCGGCCATCACCTCATGAATGGCTTGCGTCAGGTGCGTCGGCCGCCTGCAGGACATTCACCCCAGAGAACGATTGGGAACGTATGGACAGGAAGCTCTGCCGCAAGGCAAGCGCCTCTTGACCTTCGTCAGAATTTGGTTTCAACTAAAATCTGGGTACAATAGCCCACGTCGTTGGCGGACGATTTCGAAACCGCGCTGACTTATTGTCGGCTTTCTCTCAAAATCTAGGGAAGTGTTATGAGTGAGATAGTCGTCTCGCGGGATGCCGAGATTTCGTTTCGGCGTATCTCCGCTTTGACCGTCACCGATGTTTGCGCTCTCAGCGAAACTTTGTCGGACGCCGAACGCAATGTGGTCGCAGACAATGGTACGTCCATCGCTGAAGCGCATTTTTCAGAGAACGCGTGGTTCCGCGCCATCTATGCCGATGAGACTCTGATCGGCTTCATCATGCTGCACATTGGAGCTGATCATGACGACGGTATCGACTGCCCCGGCGTCTTTCTATGGCGGTTTATGATCGCCGGCCCCTATCAGAGGATGGGGTTCGGAAAGAAGGCAATCAGCTTGCTGGTCCGAGACCTGAAAGTAAGAGGGTTCAAGGAACTCTATACGAGCTACGGCTTGGGAGAAGGCAGTCCGGAAGAGTTCTATAAGCGTCTTGGTTTCACTCCGACTGGAGACACCTATGACGACGAGCTTGAAGCGGTTCTGAATTTCAGCCACTGAGACTCAATCCACTGACGAACCTTGGAGGCCGGGCTCCCGGCCTTATCGTTCTGTTTCCCATCTACGTCTTTTACGACAAGGAGGATAGTTCTCGCGAACTGCAATTTGACGGCGCTTGGCGCGAGCGTTTCTGAATTGCACCATCCAAAGGCACCCAAGAGAAAGGCGCAAGTAGTCCAAATTGACCGAACGGTCGCCTTTTCTTGCTTTGCGCCATTCTCCAAATAATTAAACCAGCACCAGCTTCATCCTAACAAGAAGCCGCCTGTCCCCCCCCTGAAATCGACAGTCACAGGACACCCAAAAGCAGTGCCGTGTCTAGCTGTTTGGTCCTAGGATGTATTGATGGATTATCGTGCGCGGCGCACGGTTTCGGATGGAAGATGGCCAAAGCGCTGGCGATAATCGGCCGAGAACAGGCCCATATGGTTGAAAGCCCAGGCCATGGCGATACGCGTAATATCACCGGGCCCGGCATATCCACGGGTAAGTTCCGCATGCACCTTGTCCAGCCGCATGTTCTTGAAAACGCCGAGCGGCGTGTTGCCACGGATACTGCGGAAGGTGCGATGCAAGGTGCGGGCGCTGGTGCCTGTTGCGTCGACCAGCTCCTGCAAGGTCAGTTGCTTGTCGAGATTGTCGAGCATGAATTTTTCGGCACGCTGGATATAGCTTGGAACCACGCTCGCCAGCGGTCTTGCGTAGAGCTGCGTATCGAGCGCCGCCGCAAGTGACGCCATCAGACTGTCTTCCAGCCGCTCCGACAAACCACCATGGAAAAATGCTTCCTTGTCCTTCTCGATCTCGTTCATGACGAAATGCGCCAGATGATAGAAGGCATGCCCCACTGGCGTGTCGAAGGACACGACCCGCTTTTTATGGGTAAACTGCTCGATGAACTCCTTGCCGCCCAGAATGTCGATCTGGGCATCGTTAAGGCTGAAGATCAACATACGCGTGGACGGGTGAAATTCAAGGTCGATGGCCGAATGCGCATCGACCAGCTGGGCATTCATGCCCGACTGATACAAAAGCTCGTCGCCGCGCCGGTCACGTGAGACGAAGATACCCTGCAACGGAACCTGCAACAAGGTCATATCGTTATGCGCGTCCACCTCGATGCGTGCATGACCGCCGATGCGGATCGCCGTCAGGCCGAAGGGACGCATGCGCCCGTGTGCGACTTCCGTGCGGTAGGTCCGGCTGGATTTCTTCGAGATGCGGCAAGGCCGGAGCAGCCCGGACATAGTATCCTGGAACGAATCAATGGACGGCGAAAGCCGGTGCATATAGCTCGTAGTCAGCATCACGATATTCCCCGTATCTCATTTAGAGAGCATTTTATTTTAAGATTAAAGTATCACGCTGCGCCCAGAGCGCAAGCATCGCGAATATTTTGCCAGAAAGCGTGTTTCTGGCGGTTTCCTGTCAGGCATGGCGTTTTGGTGATAGACAGCGTCGTTCCCGCTTTTATCGTTAGGCCTAGGCGCCAGAGAGCAGCCAGAAAAAAGGGAACCGCGAATGAAAGCGATTATCGTTGGAGGAGGCATTGGCGGCCTCACCATGGCACTGATGCTGCATGCACGGGGCATTGACTGCCGGATTTTCGAAGCAGCGCCGGAAGTCCGCGAATTGGGCGTTGGCATCAATGTTCTTCCGCACGCCATACGCGAACTGGCCGAAATCGGCCTGCTCCCCGCGCTCGACGCCACCGGCATCCGCACCCGTGAGCTGATTTACGCCACACGGCAGGGTCAGGAAATCTGGCGCGAACCGCGCGGCATGGATGCGGGCTATGACGTCCCGCAATTTTCTATCCATCGCGGATATTTGCAGAAACTGCTTTATGACGCGGTGATCCAGCGGCTTGGACCAGACGCCATCGTCACGGACCAGCGCTGCGTCGGCTATGCACAGAACGAAGGTTCGGCGACCATTCACTTTGCCGAAGGGTCGAAAATTGCATCTGCAACTGCAGATGTCATCATCGGCGCGGATGGCATCCATTCCGTCATCCGGCAGCAGATGTTCCCGAACGAAGCCGGTCTCAAATGGAATGGCGTCATGATGTGGCGCGGCGCTGTTGAAAGCGACCCGTTCCTTGACGGTCGCACCATGATCGTCGCTGGCGGCTTTACCTATAAGCTGGTGCTTTATCCGATAGCCAGGGGCACCACGCCCGGCAAAATTCTCAACAACTGGGTTGTGACCTATCGTCCCGGCACCGACGGATCACCTGCCCCGAAGCGCGAGGACTGGAGCCGTCGCGGCACGCATGAAGAGCTGATGCCCCATGTCGAAAAATTCGGCATCAATGTCGTGGACCTCGCCGCTCTGGTGCGGGCAACCGATACATTCTTCGAATATCCGATGTGCGACCGCGATCCCGCCCGTTGGTGGACGGATGGCCGCGTGGCGCTGATCGGCGACGCCGCCCATCCGATGTATCCGGTGGGGTCGAATGGCGCGAGCCAGGCGATCATCGACGCGCGCACGCTGGCTGATCATCTTGCCACCGCTGAGCATGGCCGCGCAGCACTTGCCGCCTATCAGTCCATCCGCCTGCCCGCGACGGCGGAAATCGTCAGGCTTAACCGGCTGGGTGGCCCGGAAGGCGTCATTGATGAGGTCGAACGTCGCGCACCGTCCGGCGTTGCCGATCTGGACGGCATCATCAGCTTTGCCGAGCGCGAAGCAATCGTTCGCGGCTATGCCGCGAAGGCTGGCTTTTCAACACTGCAGGTCAACCGGAAAGTGACCCCGCTTCTGCCTGAAAATTTGCATCTTTAATATTGTGAAGGGAAATTAGAGTGACTGATCTTCCAGCTGGCGTGACCAAATCCGGCTCCTCCGTGGACGGTGTTGTCTGGCATATCCTGGGCCAGACCTATGTGCCCAAGCATGTCTGCGAAAGCTCCATGTCGTGGCACGCAACCTTTCCTCCCGGCACCTTCGTACCGCCGCATATCCACACCACGCAGGAAGAATTCATCTATGTGCTGGAAGGACGCTTCGACCTGCTTCTCGACGGCAAGGAAGCCGTTGCAGAGGCTGGCGATCTCGTCTGCCTGCCGCGCAACGTGTCACATGGCATTTTCAACAAGACCGAACAGCCGGTGAAGTGCGTTTTCTGGGTTTCGCCCACCGCAAAACTCTGGGACCTGTTCGTTCGCATCAACAATGTCGGCAATCCCGCTGAAATAGTTCGCGTTGCGCCGACACATGAGGTTGAATTTTTGCCCGCGCCAGAAGAATAATGCATCCGCCCGGCAGGCGTATGGGAGTACATCTGCAGGGTAATAAGCATTTCCAGCATCGGACAATGCGAAAGAATAAGAAAACAAAGCAAAAATCTGCAATCGAGGTGGAACTATGACAATTTCGACGAAAGCGGCTTTCGCGCTGCTCGCCGCAACCATGCTAACCGGAACCGCGCAGGCCGAGGACGGCAAGATCAAGATCGGTTTGATCTATACGCTCAGCGGACCGTCCGCCCTTTTGGGCGAACAATCCCGCGACGGCTTCCTGCTTGCCATGGAGAAGCTGGGCAACAAGCTCGGCGGCCTCGATGCGGAAATCATCATTCAGGACGATGAACAGAAGCCGGATATCGGCGTCAACAAGGTCCAGCAGATGATCCAGCGCGACAAGGTGGATTTCGTGGTCGGGCCGATTTTCTCCAACGTCCTCAACGCTATCGTCAAGCCTGCGACCGATTCCGGCGCGTTTCTCATCTCGACCAATGCAGGCACATCCAATCTGGCTGGCAAGGATTGCAACGCCAATCTGTTCGTCACCTCCTATCAGAACGACCAGATGCATGAGGTTTCCGGCAAATATGCCGAAAAACAGAACTACAAGCGCGTTTTCCTGATCGCCCCGAACTATCAGGCGGGCAAGGACGCGCTGGCCGGTTTCAAGCATTCCTACAAGAACGAAGTCGCGCAGGAAATCTATGTACCGCTCGGCCAGCTGGATTATTCGGCGGAACTGGCGCAGATCGCCGCTGAACAGCCGGACGCAGTCTATGCTTTCCTGCCCGGCGGCATGGGTGTGAATTTCGTCAAGCAATATCGTCAGGCTGGTCTTGAAGGCACGCCGTTCCTCTCCGCATTCACCGTGGATGAAACGACCCTGCCCGCGCAGCAGGATGCAGCCGTCGGCTTCTTCGCCGGTTCGAACTGGGCGCCTGATCTCGATTCACCTGCCGCCAAGGAATTCGCGACCGCCTATGAGGCGAAGTTCAAGCGCGTACCGGCAACATATGCCGTGCAGGCCTATGACGCCGCCATGCTGATCGATGCGGCCGTCAAGCAGGTCAAGGGCAATATCGCCGACAAGGACGCGTTGCGCGCTGCCATGAAAGACGCGAAATTCACCTCGCCGCGTGGTGAATTCAGCATCGGCGACAATCACTTCCCGGTCCAGAATTTCTATTTGACCAAAGTCGTCAAGCGTGACGACGGCCAGTTCGCCACGTCCTATGTTGAAACGATTTTCAACGACTACAAGGACAATTACGCAACTGAATGCAAGATGTAACCCGGTGGAAGAAGGGTGCTCCGATGAGCCCAGTCTTCTCAATTTCCAAGTCTGAAACAGGTCACGCCAGCCGATCTGGCGTGACGCCGGTTTCAGTACAACGAGTTCCGGACGTCCCCCATGCTCAATCTTTTTCTGCTGCAATCCCTTAACGGGATTCAGTTCGGCATTTTGCTCTTTCTCGTCGCCGCCGGGCTGACGCTGATCTTCGGCGTCATGGACCTGATCAATCTGGCGCATGGCGTGCTTTATATGGTCGGCGCTTATCTGACCGCGAGTTTCACTGCCATGACCGGCAGCTTCTTCTATGGCATCATGATTGCGCTTCCCGTCACGCTGATCATCGGCATCGTGCTGGAAGTGCTGGTCTTTCGACGATTATATGAACGAAGCCATCTCGATCAGGTTCTGGCGACCTTCGGGCTGATCCTGATCGTGAATGAACTGGTGAAGATCATCTGGGGTGCCGCACCGCTCAGCGTGCCGATGCCGGAATCGCTCTCCGGTTCCATCCAGCTTTTCGGAAACCTGCGCTATCCCGTCTATCGCCTGCTGATCATCGCGGCGGGGCTTCTGACGGCGGCAGGTCTCTATGTCCTCGTCAATCACACGCGCATCGGCATGCTGCTGCGCGCCGGAGCAACCAATGGCGACATGGTGTCGGCCCTTGGCATCAATATCCGCCGCCTGTTCATGGTCGTGTTCGGCTTGGGCGCGATGCTTGCAGGCTTTGCCGGTGGCATGGTCTCGCCCATCCTCTCGGTTGATCCCGGCATGGGCGATTCCATCCTGATCCTCACCTTCGTCGTCATCGTGATCGGCGGCGTCGGTTCCGTTCGTGGCGCTTTTGTTGCGGCCATTGCCGTTGGCCTCGTCGATACGCTGGGCCGCACCTTCGGGCCGATTCTGCTGCGCAATCTGCTCGACCCCGCCGCAGCCTCGCAAATGGGCCGCACGCTGGTGCCGATGCTCACCTATATTCTGATGGCAGCCGTGCTCTATTTCCGCCCGACAGGCCTCTTCCCGGTACAGGGAGGAACGCGATGAGCGAGATTACCCATAACAGCACGCGCGATACCGCCATGCCGGAAAAGGCAAAGGGCCGAACCTCGCCTTTGCTGGATGCAGGCCCATGGCTGGTTTTCGCCGCCTTTGCAATCGTACCTCTTCTTGCCTCCGTTCTCGGCGACAGCTTCCTTCTGGTGATCGTGACCCGTATCATGATCTTTGCGCTGGCAGCACTTTCGCTCAACTTCATCATGGGTTACGGCGCGCTCGTTTCCTTTGGTCATGCCGCCTATATCGGGATCGGCTCTTATGCCGTCGGCATCCTGTCCAGCTATGGTATCAACGATCTGCTCTTGCAGCTGGTCGCGGCCATCATTGCCGCAGCGCTCTTCGCGCTTGTCACCGGCTATATTTCGCTGAGAACCAGCGGCGTCTATTTCATCATGATCACGCTGGCCTTCGGACAAATGGCCTTCTTCTTCATGGTTTCTCTGTCGGCCTTTGGCGGCGACGACGGGATGACGCTGCCGACCCGTTCCACGCTGTTCGGCAATACGCTGCTTTCCAGCAATCTGGTGCTGTTCTATTTTGTGCTGGCGCTGCTGGTCGGTGCGTTTCTCACCTTCCGCATGCTGGTACATTCACGGTTCGGTCGCGTGCTGCGTGGCACGCGGGACAATCCGGTGCGCATGCGCGCCATCGGCTTCTCGCCCTTCTCGTTTCAGCTCACCGCCTATGTGATTGCCGGTGTGGCGGCGGCGATTGCCGGTGTGCTGCTCGCCAACCAGATCCAGTTCGTTTCGCCTGCTTTCATGAGCTGGCAGCGTTCCGGCGAGCTGATCGTCATGGTGGTGCTGGGCGGCATGGGCACGCTGATCGGCCCGGTCCTCGGCGCAACCGCCTTCATCGTGCTGGAAGAAGTGCTGGCGCATTTCTCCGAGCATTGGAAACTCGGTCTCGGCCTTTTCCTCGTCCTCGTCGTGCTTTTCAGCCGCGACGGTATTGGCGGGCTGATCCGCAAGCTGCGTGGAGGTTCCGATGTCGGATGAACTGCTTCAGGTCCATGACCTGCACAAGAGCTTCGGCGCGCTCAAGGTGACAGACGGCGTCAATCTCACCGTCAAACGCGGCGAAATTCACGCGCTGATCGGCCCGAATGGCGCTGGCAAGACGACGCTGATCCATCAGCTTTCGGGCAACCTGAAAAGTGACCGTGGCTCGGTCGTGTTTGATGGTCGTGACATTTCCGGTCTAGCCATGCCCGCGCGTGTTCACTTGGGCCTTGCGCGCTCCTTTCAGATCACCTCGGTTCTGGAAGGTTTCAGCGTGCTGGAGAACGTTGCGCTGGCCGTTCAGGCGCGATCAGGCTCAAGCTTCCGCTTCTTTCAGGCGGCGAGCAAGGAGGCCGAAATCAACGAGCAAGCCATGGCGGCACTTGCCCGCGTGCGGCTTGACGACCGCGCTCATCGCCGGGCCGGAGCGCTGTCGCATGGCGAAAAACGCCAGCTAGAGATTGCCATCGCGCTCGCCACGCAGGCGCAGATGCTGTTGCTGGACGAGCCTCTGGCGGGCACCAGCCACGAGGAATCCGTGGTGCTGGTCGAATTGATGCGCTCACTGCGCCAGACCCACACGCTGGTTCTGATCGAGCACGACATGGACGCCGTTTTCTCGCTAGCCGATCAGGTGAGCGTGCTTGTCTACGGACGCGTCATTGCATCCGGAACGCCCGCCGCCGTGCGCTCCGACCCGGACGTGCGCGCCGCCTATCTCGGTGAAGAGGAGGCCGCATGATGCTGAAAGTCGAAGGACTCCAGAACGCCTATGGCCAGTCCCGCATTCTCTTTGGCATCGATTTTGAAGTCGGTGCGGGAGAGGTCGTTACCATTCTCGGCAGAAACGGCATGGGCAAGACGACAACTATCAAATCGATCTTTGGCTTGCTACCGCCCAAGGACGGCAAGGTTTTCGTCAATGGTCATGACGTCACCGGCAAGCCGCCCCATGCGATTGCCCGCGAGGGGCTGGGGCTGGTGCCCGAAGGACGGCAGATATTCCCGACGCTCAGTGTCGAGGAAAACCTCTTGGCCACGCGACGCTCAGATGCGCGCTCGTCCAAATGGACACTGGAGAGCATCTACCGGATGTTCCCGCGCCTGAAAGAAAGGCGGCGCAATATGGGCAATCAGCTTTCCGGCGGCGAGCAGCAGATGTTGGCAGTTGGTCGCGCCCTGATGACCAATCCGAAAATGGTTGTGCTGGACGAGGCGACGGAAGGATTGTCACCGCTCATGCGCGAGGAAATCTGGTCCTGCCTGCGCAACATCAAGAATGAGGGCGAAGCGATCCTTGTCATCGACAAGAATGTCGATGCGCTGGCGCGCTTCGCAGACCGTCACGTGGTCATCGAGAAAGGCCGTGTGGTGTGGAGCGGCGACAACGCCGCGCTTTTGAACACCCCGGAAGTCAAGGAACGTTACCTGCACGTTTGACCAAGAGCACATCGCCCTCCGAGAAGATGGGCAGAAAAACAAATAGTTAGGACGGTTCCAACGGTTCAGCTTTCACTGAATCGATTGGACAGTCGAACGCAAATGACTGGCTTTGACAGGAGACGAGCATGCATCCCAGCGCTCATGTGGACACATTCGTACTGGATAATCTGCCGGCTGCGGAACTTCTGCCGGATATCATCAACCTCGAAGAGCTCGGTTACCCGGAACAGCTGAACGCGACCAGCGAACTGGTGGATGCACATCTGGCGAACGGCAAGGGCGACCGCATCGCCTTGCAGGCGCCGGGCGTGCGCTGGACCTATCGCGATCTTGCCGCCATGATCAACAAGATCGCCAATGTGCTGACCGACAAGCTTGGCATGAAACCGGGCAATCGCGTGATGATACGCTCAGGCAACAACCCGACCAAGATTGCGCTTTATATGGCGATCATCAAGGCGGGCGGCGTTGTAGTCGCGACCATGCCGCTCTTGCGCGCCAAGGAGCTGGTTCAAATCATCGACAAGGCCGAAATCAGTATTGCCTTTTGCGATCACGCACTGATCGGCGAAATGCAGAATGCGATGGCGCAAACCAGCTTCGTCAAAACACTGGTGACCTGGGACGGCAATGCAGGCGGGGAGCTTGGCGCATTGCTGACCGACGCCTTCAGCGAGTTCGAGGCGGTGGCGACACGCGGGGATGATCCGTGCCTGCTCGGCTTCACATCCGGCACCACTGGCCTGCCGAAGGCCACGATTCATTTCCACCGCGACCTGCTGATTGTCTGCGACTGCTATGCGCATCACATTTTGGATGCGACGGAAGACGATATCTTCATCGGCTCGCCGCCGCTCGCTTTTACATTCGGACTTGGCGGGCTGGTCCTGTTTCCATTCCGGATTGGGGCTTCCACAGTGCTGCCCGCAAAGACCACGCCGCATGATCTGGCGCTAGCCATTGGCGAATACAAGCCAACCGTCTGTTTCACCGCGCCGACGGCTTATCGCGCGATGCTTTCGAAGATCGAACAATACGATCTTTCCTCGCTGCGCAAATGTGTTTCAGCCGGTGAGGCCCTGCCACTTCCCACTTTTGAAGCGTGGAAACGCGCAACTGGGCTGTCGCTCTCAGACGGCATCGGTGCAACGGAAATGCTGCATATCTTCATCTCCGCACCGGAAAAAGATATCCGCCCCGGCGCGACCGGCAAACCCATCCCTGGCTATGAAGCGCGTGTGATCGACGACAATGGGCAAGAATGCCCGCCTGGCACGCCTGGACGCCTTGCCGTTCGCGGACCGCTGGGCTGCAAATATCTGGCCGACCCGCGCCAGACAAAATATGTCGAGAACGGCTGGAACATCACCGGCGACACCTATGTCATGGATGAGGACGGCTATTTCTGGTATCAGGCGCGCAATGACGACATGATCGTTTCTGCCGGATACAACATTGCCGGGCCGGAGGTCGAAGCCAGCCTACTCGCGCATCCGGCTGTGGCGGAATGCGGCGTGGTGGCGGCACCCGATGACGAACGGGGCTGCATCGTGAAAGCTTATGTGGTGCTGAACGAGGGCTATAATGGCGATGCGAGCTTGCAGGAAGCACTGCAAAGCCACGTCAAAAGCGAACTCGCGCCTTATAAATATCCACGCGTGATATGCTGGGTTTCCAGCCTGCCCAAGACGGAATCCGGAAAATTGCAGCGATCCGCCCTGCGCGCGCAGGCGGCAAGCGAAGCCCGCGCCTGACGCGGCTTCACGCATGGATATGCAGGAGAATTCAGTGCTTCACGACTTCGATACCGCCTATGACAATATGAGCGCCATCAACGATTCCGCCAGCTATCCGCCGCGCTGGACGGAACTGTCCTCCGGCTTTCGGGAAAAGATGCGCGATCAGGGCCGTCTGATCCCAGACATTGCCTATGGCACCGGCGCGCGTAACCATTACGATCTCTTTCTGCCGGAAGGTTCGGCCAAAGGCACACTCGTTTATGTCCATGGCGGCTATTGGAAAGGACTGGATAAAAGCTTCTGGTCGCATCTGGCGCAAGGAGCGCTTGCGCGCGACTATCGCGTGGCCATGCCAAGCTATACACTCTGCCCCCACACGCGGATTTCCGGCATCACGCGGGAAATCGGCAGCTTCATTGACCATCTGGCGGAGGAAGTGGACGGCGACATTGCCTTGACCGGCCATTCAGCCGGGGGGCATCTGGTCAGCCGCATGGCTTGCCAAAACGCGCCCATTACTGCCGCAACGGCAAAACGGATCAGGCGTGTTCTTTCCATCAGTGGACTGCATGATCTGCGCCCGCTCCTCAAAACCACGATGAACGATATTTTCCAGATGGATACGGCGGAAGCGGTCGCGGAAAGTGCAGCACTACAGCGCCCGCGCGCCGATATCGCCGTGCATTGCTGTGTCGGCGGCGACGAGCTCATGGAATTCCGGCGGCAAAATACGCTGCTGGCAAATATCTGGTACGGATTGGGGATCGAAACCAGCGCCTGGGAAATTGACGGCGCGCATCATTGCAACGTGATCGATACGCTGTGCGATCCCGAAGGCCGTGCCATTCAATTTCTCTGCCCCTGACACCAACCTGCGATCAGGCGACCAGACCGGCGGTGTTTTCAGAAATCTGGACGGGAGGGTCGGTGCGATTGTCGCTTCAGGCTCGCTTTTCACTGGCATCTTTGCGCAACCGATATTAACACCGATGAGAGCGCCTTGTTGCGCCTGATGCTGAAACGCGTCGGGCATATGGCTATCGCAACCATGATCAATGACGAGGGAATTCATGGAGGAACGCTTCTCAGGTACGGTTCTGGCTTCCGAGCATCAGGAGGAGAACCCCGCGCGTTCGCTGGGCGAAATCGGCTTGAACAGTTTTGCGCCCTACCTGATGAACCGCCTGATGGCGCGCTATAACGCCAACCTTGCCGAAGCGCTGAAGGACCGTCAGATCACGACCGTCAAATTGCGCACGCTAGCCGTCTTGAGTGTCACCCCTTCGGCCACGATCAATGAGCTTGCGGTCTTTACCGTGACCGAACAATCAACGATGAGCCGCACGCTCGATTCCCTTGAAGAACAGGGTTACATCCGCCGTCAGGCGCGCGCTGAAGACATGCGCATCCGCGATATTTCGCTGACCGAGGAAGGTCGCAACATCTTCAACGAAGCCTGGCCGGTCATGTATGATCTGCTGCTGCAATTATTTGAAGGCATCGATGAAGACGAACATCGTGCCTTTGTCGGCACTTTGCAGAAAATGCTGCGCAATATCCGTAAAAACGACCTTTGATCTTATGTTGGATAAGAGGCCGGTCCGCCATGGGCGGATCGGCCTTTTTGTGGCTCAATCCGTCGAGCTAGACGGGATCAGCGCGGTTGCCACAGCTGCGAGAGCGGCGACAATAGCAAAGATGTAGAAGTTCCACTGCGGACCGACATTGAGGCTTGCGATCAGTCCGCCCAGGAGCGGGCCAGAGAGAGCGCCGATGCGGGAGAAGCTCAGCGCCCAGCCGGTTCCGGCGGAGCGGATCGAGGAATCGAGCCGCTGGGCCAGAAAGCCTGTCAAAACCAGCGATGCCGACACCGTGCCAAAACCAGCAATTGCGACAAAAACATAGTTCATCAGCAGCGAACCCTTGAAGGCAAGCGCCACAATGCCAAGCGCACCCAGCGCATAGGAACAGGTAACCGTACGGCGCACGCCGAAGCGATCCGCCCATGTACCCAATACAATACCCCCGATTGCCGAGCTAAGGCTGAATACGGCAAGGAATAGCAGGCTGTTGCCGAGATCATAACCGTTCTTGCGCATGATCTGCGGCAGCCATTGCGCGAGGCCATAGACCAAAAGCAGGCCCATGAAGAGCGCACTCCAGAAACAGGCCGTTTCAAATGCCTTTTTCGGGGAGAAGATTTCGCTGAAAACCGTGCGCCAGCCAACCTTGCTATGCTTGCGGACAATCGCCGCCGGAACGCCGACGCCCATGCGCGCCGCCGTCTTGCGCGCCGCATCATGCTTGCCGCGCTGGACCAGCGATTCCACGCTTTCAGGCAGGAATGCTAGGAAGACCGGGATGAACAGCAGTGGGATCGCGCCGATCAGCACGATGGTGCGCCAGCCATGCGCTTCAAGAAAACCGCGACCGCACAAAGCTGCGGCAAGCAATCCCATCGAATAGCCCGAATACATGAGACCGTAATTGAAGCTCTTCTTCTTGATAGGGGAATATTCAACCGTTAGCGCCGCCGCGACAGGAATGATCCCACCAAGACCGATGCCGGAAATAAAACGGCTCAATCCGAAGATGAACGGGGACGGCGCCATGGCGCTGACGATCATGCACAGCGAAAACAAAGTGATACAGGCGATGAAGAGCGGCTTGCGTCCATGGAGTTCGCTCAGCGTGCCCGCAAGAATACCGCCGATCAGCATGCCGATCACAGTATAGCTGCCGATGGCGCCAAGCTCTATCGGTGTCAGTTGCCAGACCGGATCGACAGACAAGGCGGGCAGAATGGCCCCAATGACACCGACGTCATAGCCTTCCGCAAAAATCGCAAGCCAGCACAGGCCAACGACGAGCAGGCTTTTACCTGCCGATATTTCCTTCCCGGCAACAGCCGGCGCATCTATGCTCTGGACTTGAGACATAGTCATTCCCCTTTTATTTTGAATTGGCGAGGCGCGCGTTTTGATCAGAGCGTCGCGATTGTTTTCAGAGCGCCATCGAGCGCGATGCCCTCCTCATCAAGCAGGGCTGCTTGCCGCAAGCGCCGCAACCAGGCCGCGCCGTCTTCCCGCTCGGACAGAAGAGGAAGAGCAGACAGGACGCGATCGAATTTCGACAGGCCGCGTGAATGCGTATCGGAATAGCCCTTGACCAGACGACGGCAGCCGAGAACCTCAACCGCTAGATCATAATTCTTGGGCAATGCGGCCAAAGCCTTTGCCAGCCAGGCTTCGCGGTGTTCGACTTCACGCTGATGGCGCAGGCTACCGCGCCGGAAACGACGCAGGCCAGACACAACATAAAGCCCTGTGAACCAGAACAGCGTTCCCGTGTTTACCCGGCGCCCCTTGCTGACGCGCTTGTCGAGCCATGCAAAGAGTTTCGGGCGATTTTCAATCCATGCGCCGATGCCTTTCGGCAAGGTGCCGCACACCTCTTCCATACGCGGATGCATATATTCGGTCGTATAGGCGATCTGGTCCTTCTTGAGGCCGATTTCCTTGCGCACCCGCTCGAACCGCGAGCCACGCACCTTGATATCGGCCACCCGGACTACATCGTCATAGGCCATAGCGACAGCGACATATTTTGCCGCATGCTCGGTGAAGGCAAAGCCAAGCGCCGCACCGCCATTATCGCGATCGGCCTTGAGCAAGGCGGCGCAGCGGGTCAGATATTCATTCGCATATGCCGGATCCTGAAACTCGGTCAGTTTCTTGATGCCCGCAAAAAGCATCGGATGGCATTCAACCGGAAACTCGCTACGAATGCGCTTGATAAGCGCGTCTAGTGCTGGGTGATCGGCCCGTTCGGGCAGAGGGTCGAGCCGCTTTGCGGGCGTTGCCGCCAGCTTGTCATTCGCGCCGCCAAGCGCGCGCTGATAGGCAGCTTCAAAAGCTTTGAGACTGGCTTCAATGCCTTTGCCGCCAGACTTGATCGTCGTTTCAAAGGCGGCTTTGTCGAAGGGCAAAGCGCCGGAAGCCGCAAGCGCGCCGAACAAGGCTGATGACACCACGCTGCCGCTTTTGGTTGCCAGCGCTTCCATGTCGAAAGCGATGGTCTTGCGCGCGGCAAAGGCTGTCGCATCTTCGACGACCACGGGATTGCCGGTGCCGTCGCCCGGTTTTTCCTTTTCACCCACCGCGAAAGAGCGATGAGTGGAGGTGATGAGTAAGGTCTTGTCCGGCGTCACGAGGCCACGCAGCACCGAGCGCCCCGCTTCCATTAATTCCGCTGCGATGACGATATCGACATCGCCGGGCGTGGGCATCAGCGACAGGATCGGATGCGCACCTTTGCGGGCCCGCAACAGCTCAAGATAATAGATCGTCGCGCCGGTTCTCTGCGCCACGCCGGGCACGGATGTGGTTTGCGCGACCCAGCCATTGGTTTCCGCCAGCGCCACAACCCAGTCGGCCAGAACGCCGCCGCCCTGACCGCCCATGGCGAGGATGGCAATCGACAGTGGTTTATCCTGCGAAAGAAGAACGGACGGCGATACATTCAGTGTGGCCATGGCCTGTTCCTCAATCCGCAAAGACGATGCGCGACGCGCGGCGGCGCTTTTGCAGCCAGCCAATGACAGCGGAGCGCAGGCGATGCATGAACTTGTCCCATCCCGTCGGGTTGTGGATGACATCGGCGCGATAGAAGGACGGACACAGAACCGCCGCTTCCGAAACCTCGCCGCAATTGCCGCAACCGACGCAGGAATTGTCGATAGCCGCGACCGGATCGTCCTTCAGCGGATCGTCGGTGTGCTTCACCGAAAGCGACGGGCAACCCGACAGGCGGATGCAGGCGTGATCGCCGGTGCACACATCCTCATCGACGCCGAAACGCTGCTTGACCATACGCTTGCCGTCCTTGACGGCCTTGGCGAATTGCGGCTTCACGCGGCGCTGCTTGTTGAGCATGCATTCCGACGACGCCACGATGATCTTTGGGCCTTTTTCTTCCGTCGTCAGCGCTTCCTTCAAAGTGTCGCGCATCTTTGCAACATCATAGGTATGGTCGATCTGGCGAACCCAGCCCGCACCAATTCCCTTGACCGCATCGACGATGGAATTGTTGGTCTTGCGGCGCGGATTGATCGCTCTGGAAGACATGATGTCCTGACCACCCGTCGCCGACGAATAGTAATTGTCGACCACGAGGATGACGCCATCCTGCTTGTTGAAGACCGCGTTGCCGACCGAAGTGGCAAGGCCGTTGTGCCAGAAACCGCCATCGCCCATCACCGAAATGGAGCGCTTGCCCGCAGGCACGTTGAAAGCGGAAGCCGAGGCCGGACCGAGGCCATAGCCCATCGTGGTGCCGCCGATATTGAACGGCGGCAGAATGGAAAAGAGGTGACAGCCGATATCGGCAGACACGTGATGCTCGCCAAGCTCCTTTTCCACCAGCTTCATGGCGGCGAAGATCGGTCGCTCTGGACAGCCGGTGCAGAAACCGGCAGGGCGCGGCGGCACCACTTCTGCCAGCGCCTTGACACGTTCATCGGCCAGAACCGGCGACGGATCGGGCAGCGGCGGACGGTTGCCGAGCAATTGGGGCGCATGTGCATCGAAGAATGCCGTCAGGCCCTTCAAAAGCACGGGCGTTGTGTATTCGCCGCCCAACGGCAGCACATCCTTGCCGGACAGTTTTGTCTGGATATCGCGGCGGCGCAGCAGCGTATGCAACGCCTGCTCGATATATTCAGGCGCGCCCTCCTCCAGCATCACCACGGCTTTTTTGCCGGCAACGAAGTCGATGACCTCGTCGTCTATCATCGGATAGGCGACATTCATCACATAGAGTGGAACGCGGCTTTCGCCGTAAACATCGGCCAGCCCCATTTGCTGCAGGGCACGCATGGCGCTGTTGTAAAGCCCGCCTTGCAGGATGATGCCGACATCGCCCTCTTTCGGGCCGAAATATTCATTGAGACGATTGGCTTTGACAAACTCGACCGCTGCAGGCCAGCGCTTTTCGAGCTTTTCCTTCTCGTGCAGGAAAGATGCCGGCGGCAGAACGATGCGATTGACGTCGCGCCTCGGATTTTCCAGCGCTTCGGCCAACGTGTGGGCGGGTCTCTTATTATCTTTCGCCACAAACTGACCATGCACATGGCAGCTGCGAATGCCCACCTGCAACATGACCGGCGTGTTGGAGGCTTCCGACAGTTCAAAGCCTTTTTCAACGGCTTCCACAATCGAAGGCAGGTTGGGCCGCGGGGTCAAGAGCCACATTTGCGATTTCATCGCATAGGCGTGGCTTCGCTCCTGCATGATGGAGGAGCCTTCGCCGTAATCTTCGCCGATAATGACCAGCGCGCCGCCGGTCACACCGCCAGAGGCAAGGTTGGACAGGGCATCGGACGCCACATTAGTGCCAGCCGTCGATTTCCAGGTGACCGCGCCGCGCACCGGATACATCACCGAGGCGGAAAGCATGGCCGCTGCTGCAGCTTCCGATGCGGACGATTCGAAATGGACGCCCAGATCCTCCATCACATCCTTCGCATCAGCGAGAACGTCCATGAGATGCGAAATCGGCGAGCCCTGATAGCCGCCGACATAGGACACGCCTGACTGCAACAGCGCTTTGGTAATGGCGAGAATGCCTTCGCCGCTGAAAATATCGCCTTCGCCGAGCTTCAGATCCTCGACCTCGCGGGCGAATGACCGCTCCGCCATGATAGTTCCCCTTTTCCGTTTGCCGGAATATCAATTCATTTGCATCAGCATATTTTCCAATTCCAAAACATGTCAATAGTGGTTTTCAGACTAATGATAATTATTGCATTTGCATATTTTTCCGCATCACCAAACTCCTCGCCCTCGAAGCCATTTGAAAAATGGTAGCGTTTTTTTCGCTTGACGCATCGAAGTTGCCAATTATATTTTAAACTTAAAATAATTAACCGGCGCCGTTTGGCAGCATATCGGGAAGGGAACTCAACATGCGTATCGTGTGTATTGGAGGAGGTCCGGCCGGCCTTTATTTCGGCCTTCTGATGAAGAAGCTTCATCCAGAGCATGACATCACGGTCGTGGAGCGAAACCGCCCCTATGACACATTCGGCTGGGGCGTGGTGTTTTCCGACGCGACGATGGAATCGATGAAGGTCTGGGACCCGGAAAGTGCGGCTGAAATTCAGGACGCCTTCAATCACTGGGACGATATCGAGGTGCTATTCAAAGGCACGCGCCAGCGCACCAGCGGCCATGGCTTCGTCGGCATCGGACGCAAACGCCTGCTCAACATTCTTCAAGCGCGCTGCGAAGCGCTGGGCGTGAAGCTTCAGTTTGAAACTGAGGTGGAAAGCGATCTCGATTTCCCCGACGCCGATCTTATCATTGCGTCGGATGGACTGAATTCCCGCATCCGCAATCGCTATGAGGAAGTTTTTGAACCCGATCTGATCGTTCGCCCCAATCGCTATATCTGGCTCGGCACGGAAAAGCTGTTCGACGCCTTTACCTTCGATTTCCGCAAAACCGATCACGGCTGGTTCCAGGCGCATATCTACAAGTTCGACGATAAGACCTCGACCTTCATCATCGAAACCACAGAGGAAGCCTATCTGGCGCATGGTCTGGACAAGATGGACCAGACCGCCTCCATCGATTTCTGCGAAAAGCTTTTTGCGGAAACGCTGGAAGGCGCGCCGCTGATGACCAATGCGCGCCATTTGCGCGGCTCTGCCTGGCTGAACTTCAACCGTCTGATTTGCGGGAAATGGAGCCACTTCAACGGCAACTCCCATGTCGTCTTGATGGGTGACGCAGCCCATACCGCGCATTTCGCCATCGGCTCGGGCACCAAACTCGCCATCGACGACGCCATCGAACTTGCCAACCAGTTCCAGAAGCTCGGTCACGGCAAGGAGGGCATTCCTGAAGTCCTGCATGCCTATGAGGAAATCCGCCGGGTCGATGTCGCTCGTATCCAGAACGCTGCGCGCAACGCCATGGAATGGTTCGAGGTCGTAGGCCAACGCTATGCGGACACGCTGGAGCCGGAACAGTTCATGTATTCCATGCTCACGCGTTCGCAGCGCATCAGCCACGAAAACCTGCGCCTGCGCGACAAGAACTGGCTCGAAGGTTATGAGCGCTGGTTCGCTCGCAAGCAGGGGCTGAACGTGACAGAAGATGAACGTTGCCTGCCGCCGATGTTCACGCCCTATACGCTGCGCGGCGTGACACTACCGAACCGCATCGTCGTGTCGCCAATGGCCATGTATTCCGCAACTGATGGCCTGATCGACGATTTCCATATGGTACATCTCGGCAGCCGCGCCATGGGCGGCGCAGGACTGGTCTTTGCCGAAATGACCTGCGTGTCCCCCGATGCGCGGATTACCCCCGGCTGTCTTGGCATCTGGAACGATACGCAGGCCGAAGGCTGGAATCGCGTTGTGGATTTTATTCACAGCAACAGCAATGCCAAGGTTGGCATGCAGATCGGCCATGCCGGACGTAAAGGCGCAACCAAGCTTGCGTGGGAAGGGATCGACCAGCCTCTCGAAGAGGGGTCATGGCCGCTTCTGTCTGCTTCCGCCCTACCCTATCTCAAGCACAGCCAGACGCCGAAGGCGATGGACCGCGCCGACATGGACCGGGTCAAAGCCGACTTTGTCGCCGCCACCAAACGCGCCGCAGAAGCGGGCGTCGATTGGCTGGAGCTGCATTGTGCACACGGCTATCTTCTGTCGAGCTTCCTCTCGCCGCTCACCAACCGGCGCGAGGATGAATATGGCGGAAGTTATGAAAACCGCGCGCGCTATCCGCTGGAAGTCTTCCACGCAATCCGCGAAGTCTGGCCGCAGGACAAACCGATCTCGGTTCGTCTTTCCTGTCACGACTGGTTTGAAGGCGGGAACACGCCGGAAGATGCGGCGATCTTTGCCGAGATGTTCAAGGCTGCTGGCGCCGATCTGATCGACTGTTCGTCGGGTCAGGTCTGGAAGGAAGAAAAGCCGGTCTATGGCCGTCTGTTCCAGACCCCATTCTCCGACAAGATCCGCAACGAAATCCACATTCCGACCATTGCCGTCGGCGCGATTTCGGAAGCCGATCATGCCAATTCGATCATCGCGGCTGGGCGCGCCGATCTCTGCGCCGTGGCCCGACCGCATCTTGCCGATCCGTCTTGGACGCTGCATGAGGCCGCGAAAATCGGCATCAACTCCATCGCATGGCCGAAGCAATATCGCTCCGCCAAATATCAATATGAAGCCAATCTCGCCCGCGCCGCAGCTACGCCGCAAGGCGCGAAATAGAGCCGGCGAGAGAACGGGGAGATTGCGATGAACGATGCCGCTGTTGGGCTTGCCCTTTCCGGCAAGCATGCGTTGATCACCGGCGCCGGTAGCGGCATCGGCGCCGCTATCGCGGTCGGTCTTGCGCGCGCCGGGGCGAATGTGACCCTGGCGGGTCGCCGCCGCGAACCGCTGGAAGCAACTGCCGCCCTTCTGGACTGGCAACGGTGCTTCATTACCGATGGTTTCGATGTGACAAACCGCGAAGCCATTGCAACCGGGCTGGACAGCGCGCGCGCCGCATTCGGGCCGGTCAGCATTCTTATCAACAATGCCGGGGAAGCACCGAGTGCACCTTTCGAGAAAACCAGCCTCGACATGTGGAGCCGCGTTCTCGATGTCGATCTGACCGGCGTTTTCAATGTGACGCAGGCGACCCTTGATGACATCAAGGCGGGCGGCAAAGGCGGGCGCATCATCAATATTGCCTCCACGGCGGGCCTCAGCGGCTATGCTTATGTCTCGGCCTATTGCGCTGCAAAACACGGCGTCGTGGGCCTGACCCGCGCGCTGGCGCTGGAACTCGCCCGCAAGGGCGTGACCGTCAATGCCGTCTGCCCAGGTTTCACCGATACGCCGATCATTTCCCGCTCGATTGCGGCCATTGTCGCCAAGACCGGACGGTCGGAGGAAGATGTTCTGGCAGAATTCGTCAAAGCGAACCCACAGGGACGCCTGATACAGCCCGAGGAAGTAGCTGAAACCGTGCTGTGGCTCACATCGCCCGGCGCGCAATCGATAACTGGACAGGCGATTGCAATCGCCGGTGGGGAGGTAATGGCAGGATGAACGACGGCACGATTTCGATGGCGAGCAATCTGAAGCCTTTCAAGGACTATCAGGCCACGCATTTTCTATGGCAAACAAGCGAAGACGGTCGCGTTGCCACGCTGACCCTGAACCGCCCGGACCGGAAAAACCCGCTGACGTTTGAAAGCTATGCCGAACTGCGCGATCTGTTTCGCAATCTCGTCTATGCCTCCGACGTGCGCACCATCGTGTTGACCGGCGCTGGTGGCAATTTCTCGTCGGGCGGCGATGTGTTCGAAATCATCGAACCGCTGACCCATATGACGATGCCCGATCTTCTGGCTTTCACGCGCATGACCGGCGATGTGGTCAAGGCCATGCGCAAATGTCCCCAGCAAATCGTTGCCGCCATTGACGGCATTTGCGCCGGAGCTGGTGCGATTCTGGCCATGGCATCGGATTTGCGCATCGCGACACCGGAAGCAAAGACAGCCTTCCTCTTCACCCGCGTCGGCCTTGCTGGCGCCGATATGGGCGCATGCGGCATTCTCCCGCGACTGATCGGTCAGGGCCGGGCATCGGAACTGCTTTATACCGGACGCTTCATGAGCGCTGACGAAGGCGAACGCTGGGGCTTCTTCAACGCGCTGCACCCCCAGGGCGACCTGCTTGGCAAGGCCGAGGCGCTGGCGCGCAATATCGCCGACGGTCCATGGTTCGCGCATGGCATGACCAAAACCATGCTCAATCAGGAATGGGCAATGGGCATTGAAGAACTGGTGGAATCGGAAGCGCAAGCGCAGGCGATCTGCATGGCGACGCAGGATTTTCGCCGTGCCTTCGAGGCTTTCGCCGCCAAGCAGAAGCCCGTTTTCGAGGGGAACTGATGATGGAAAGTTCCGCAGCACTGCCGCTGACGCGGGAGCACCTCGACTGGCCGTTTTTTGACAAAGCTCATGCCGATTGGGCCGCAAAACTGGATGCCTTTGCTCAAGGCCCGGTACTGGCCGATGTTGATCACAGCGACACGGACAATGCCTGCCGCGCTTTGGTGAAGGCACTCGGCAAAGCCGGGCTGCTGGAAGCAGCCGTCAGCCTGACGGGCGGCGAAGGGATCGATTCCCGCAAGCTTTGCATTGCTCGCGAGACACTGGCCTATCACGATGGTCTGGCCGATTTCGCCTTTGCCATGCAGGGCCTAGGCACCGGCGCGATCAGCCTCACCGCATCATACGAACTCAAGCAGGCTGTGCTGCCGAAAGTGGCAAGCGGCGAATGGATTTCAGCCTTTGCCCTGTCGGAAAAACTTGCGGGATCTGACGTGGCGGCGATGAGTTGCGCTGCCAGAGCCGATGGCGACCACTATGTGCTCGACGGCGAAAAAACCTGGATTTCCAATGGCGGCATCGCTGATGTTTACACCGTCTTTGCCCGCACAGGCGAAGCGCCCGGAACACGGGGCATCTCGGCCTTTGTCGTTTTCGCCACTGATCCCGGCTTTTCCATCGCGGAGCGCATCGACGTGATCGCGCCGCATCCGCTGGCGACAATCCGCTTCGACAATTGCCGCATCCCGGCCTCTCGCCGCCTCGGCGCGCCAGGCGAGGGCTTTAAGATCGCCATGCGCACGCTTGATATTTTCCGCGCATCGGTTGCGGCGGCGGCACTTGGCTTTGCGCGCTGTGCAGCCAGCGAGGCGCTGTTGCATGCGCGATCGCGTCCGATGTTCGGCGGCGCATTGGCCGACTTGCAGCTGACCCAAGCCACGCTTGGCGACATGGCGACCGATATCGACGCTGCAGCGCTTCTGACCTATCGCGCCGCATGGCGCCGCGACGTTCAGAAGCTGAACACAACCAAGGAGGCCGCGATGGCCAAGATGGTTGCGACGGAAAACGCCCAGCAAACCATCGACAAGGCCGTGCAGATGTTTGGCGGTCGCGGCGTGAAAAGCGGCGAAATCGTCGAGCGGCTTTATCGCGAGATACGCGCACTTCGCATCTATGAGGGCGCAACGGAAGTGCAGAAACTCATTATCGCGCGCGAACTGCTGAAGGCGAATTAAAGCCCGCCTCCCGCGCGCATTTTCTGGAGACACAACATGCTTAAGACACTTCAGCCGCAAGGCTGGGCCCGCCCCATCGGATATGCCAATGGCGTTGAAGCGCGTGGACGCACCGTCTATATCGGCGGCCAGATCGGCTGGAACGAACAGCAACAGTTCGAGACCGACGATTTCGTCGAGCAGACCGAGCAGACACTGAAAAACATCGTCGCCATTCTGGCGGAAGCTGGCGGCAGGCCGGAGCACATCGCCTCCATGACCTGGTATTTCACCGACAAGGCTGAATATACCGCCAATCTGAAAGGCATCGGCCGCGCTTATCGCGATGTGATCGGCAAGCACTTCCCCGCCATGGCGGCGGTGCAGGTGGTCGCGCTGGTCGAAGATCGGGCCAAGATCGAAATACAGGCTTTTGCCGTTATACCGGACTGAGACCGCCATGGCCGATAGACGCGAATTCTCCTCCGTTGTGACCGGCACCGTTGTCGATGGCATTCTTGTCGTCACGATCGACAACCCGCCGGTCAATGCCACCTCCGCCGAGGTACGCAAAGGTTTTGCCGCAGCCATTCGCCATGCTTCCGCAGAAGCGGCGATCCGCGCCACCGTGCTGAGCGGCGCAGGCAAGATCTTCATCGGCGGGGCCGACATTCGCGAATTCGGCAAGCCGCCGGTCGAACCGACATTGCCGGATGTCATAGCGATCATCGAAAGCGCCGGCAAACCCGTAGTGGCAGCGATTAACGGCCCTGCTTTGGGCGGCGGACTTGAGGTTGCACTTGCCGCTCACGCGCGGATCGCATCGGCCTGCGCCACTTTTGCCTTGCCCGAAGTCAAGCTTGGGATCGTGCCCGGCGCTGGCGGCACACAGCACCTGCCCCGATTGATCGGGCCGCTGGCAGCGCTCGACATGATCGCCACCGGACGCCAGATCGCCCCGGACGAAGCGCAGCAATTGGGCCTCATTGACCAGATATCGGGCGGCGAGCTTGTGGCCGACGCCATCGCGCTTGCCAATGCGCTGGTCGGCAAGCCCTTGCGCCCGACCGGCGATCTGCCAGTTACCGCACCCGATGCTGCCGCCTTTGAGCAGGCCAAGGCGAAAATACTGAAGAAGGCACGCGGCGCGACCGCCCCCGGCGAAGCCGCGCGGCTGGTGCAGCTATCCATAACGACCGCGATTGCCGACGGTCTGGCCGAAGAACGCGCAACATTCCTCCGCCTGCGCGACAGCGAAGAGGCGGCCGCCTTGCGGCACCTTTTCTTTGCCGAACGCGCCGCTGGTAAAGTGGAAGGCATGGAGGCGAAGCCTCTGGCGCTTTCCACCGTCGGCATTGCCGGCACCGGCCTCATGGGGTCAGGTATTGCCGTTGCCTGCCTTGCTGCTGGCTACAAGGTCATCGGCTATGAAACGACCGCGGAAGCCGCCGCCAAGGGCCATGCGCGGATCAGCGATATGATCCAGAAAGCTGCCGATACCGGTAGGCTTTCCGCTGAGGCCGCTGACGCGCAACGCGCGAAGCTCTCCGTCAGCGCCGACATGGCCGCACTGGCCGATGCCGATCTCGTCATCGAAGCCGTCTTTGATGATTTCACCGTCAAGGCCTCGCTGTTCCGCGAGCTTGACGCGTTGCTGCCTCCGGCAACCATTCTGGCGACCAATACGAGCTATCTCAACCCGGACGAACTGGCCGCTGTCACAAACCGCGCCGACCGGGTGCTGGGCCTGCATTTCTTCTCGCCAGCCAATATCATGCGGCTCCTGGAAGTGGTGCGCTGTGCGGAAACATCCGACGAGACGCTTGCAACCGGCATCGCCTTCGCCCGCAAGATCAAGAAGCTCCCCATCGTCACCGGTGTTTGCGAAGGCTTCATCGGCAACCGGATGTTTTCGGCCTATCGCACCGAAGCAGAGAAAATGCTGGCCGAAGGCGCCTATCCCGAAGATATCGATCGCGCCATGGAAGCTTATGGCTTTCCGATGGGGCTCTTCGCTGTTTACGACATGGCTGGCCTGGAAATTGCCTGGGCGCGGCGTAAGAGAGCGGCGGCAAGCCGCGATCCGAACCTTCCCTATTTCGACGTTGCCGACCAATTATGCGAAGCCGGACGTTTTGGCCGCAAGGCCGGTCTCGGCTGGTATCGCTATGCGGATGGTGTTCGCACAAACGATCCGGAAGTCCACGCATTGATCGATGATTACCGCGCACGCAATGCCATTGTCGCACGCGGTTTCAGCGATGAAACGATCATGCAGCGCCTGCTCGCCGCCATGGCGCTTGAAGGGCAATCGTTGTTGGAAGAAAGCATTGCGCGCCATTCCGACGACATCGATCTCGTTTTGGTCAACGGCTACGGCTTCCCCTCGATCAAGGGCGGCCCCATGTTCGCGACACGCCAGACTGGAGAAACCCGATGACAGAAGCTTTCATCTGCGATTACATCCGCACACCAATAGGGCGTTTTGGCGGAGCGTTGTCCAGCGTCCGCGCGGATGATCTTGCCGCTACACCGCTCAGAGCACTCGTCGAGCGTAATCCGGCACTCGATTGCGAGGCGATTGAGGACGTGATTTTCGGATGCGCCAATCAGGCAGGGGAAGATAACCGGAATGTTGCGCGCATGGCAGCATTGCTTGCGGGCTTTCCCGTTGCTGTTACAGGGACGACAATCAACAGACTTTGCGGTTCCGGAATGGATGCAGTGCTTGCCGCCGCACGAGCCATCCGTGCAGGCGAAGCAGAACTTATGATTGCTGGTGGGGTGGAGAGCATGAGCCGCGCACCCTTCGTTTTACCCAAGGCAGACAGCCCCTTCTCGCGTCGCGCGGAAATCCACGATACGACAATTGGCTGGCGCTTCGTCAATCCGGTAATGAAAGCTCAATACGGCATCGACTCCATGCCGGAGACCGGGGATCACGTGGCTGTCGATTACGCGGTCACACGCGCCGATCAGGATGAATTCGCCTTGCGAAGCCAGAAGAAGGCTGCAGCAGCACAAGGCAACGGCCGACTGGCGCAAGAAATTACGCCTGTTTCCATTCCTCAGCGCAAGGGCGATCCCGTGATTATCGGCGCTGACGAACATCCGCGTGAAACTACCCTTGATGCATTGGCCAAACTGAAACCAATCAACCGGCTGGAAGGTGCCACGGTTACGGCTGGCAATGCATCCGGCGTCAACGATGGAGCAGCGGCGCTCATCATCGCTTCGGAAGCCGCTGCCCGCAAATTCGGCCTTTCACCTGTCGCTCGCGTTCTGGGCGGCGCGACGGCCGGCGTTCTTCCACGCATCATGGGTATTGGTCCAGCGCCGGCCAGTCAGAAATTGATGACACGGCTGGGAATGAGACAGGAGCAATTCGATATAATCGAATTGAATGAAGCCTTTGCCAGCCAGGGATTGGCCACGTTGCGCCTTCTTGGAATTGCCGACGACGATACCCGCGTCAATCCGAATGGTGGTGCCATCGCTCTCGGACATCCGCTCGGCATGTCTGGAGCGCGCATCACTGGCACCGCAGCGCTGGAACTGAAACTTGGTGGCGGTCGCCTTGCCCTTGCCACGATGTGCATCGGAGTGGGGCAAGGTATCGCCATCGCACTCGAAAGGGTTTAGCGCTTATGACAACGATCTGGCGTTTGGCACATCCACGGCTTCGCCCACGCCATTTTGCAAGATTGAGCACATCTGCGCCTAGCAGAGTTTCTGCAAGAGCTTTTGCGTAGCTTCTATATCCTTGATCATCAGGCTACCCGCCCTCTTTGCGTCGCCAGCGCGAACGGCGTCCAGCATTTCGTAATGATAGGCTGAATAAGGATGGACAATGCCATCATCAACCTGTTGACGAACATGATTGGAAAGAAGACGCATATAGGGTCCAAGTCGCAGCCACAGCGTTTCAATCATCTGAGGTAACGTTTCCGATCCCGACAGTTCATAGATCGTGAAATGAAATTCGTGGTTCTTGCGCAGCATGTCATAGATCTTGCCTTCATGACCGAGAGCCTCATGCTCTCGCGCCAGCGTCAGACAGCGGTCAATGTCGGCTGCTCCCATCCGTGGCGTTGCAAGTTCAGTGGCAAGCCCTTCAAGAGCGACGCGAACTCGAGAAATGTCGTCCAGCCTTTCACGCGAAATATCGGGGACGCGTGCCGATCCGTTGCGGGCAATTTCCAGTCCGTTTTCCGCTGCCAGCCGTCGCAGCGCCTCGCGTACCGGCATATGGCTTGTACCGAACTCCGCGGCAAGCGAAGCTATCGTCACTGCCTGCGATGGCTCGAATGATCCCCACATCAAAGCCTGGCGAAGCTGTTCGTAGACACCGTCCTGTACAGTTACGCGTGAGGATACTTTCAACAGACGGGTTTCACCGATCATTTGCTTCAAATCCCTTGTCTCCGTGTTCTTTAGCTATAGCATTTTAACGGCCGATAGGATCACCGGGTGCCGCATAAATACGGTGAAAACAACGGGTTCGAGTAGAAATCGGCATTTAACTGCAATGCTTAACCAATCGCCAGCCTCTCCAGTGCGTCGCACAATGCTTCTGTTTCCGCACGGGAGGTCACCGACCCTGGTGAAAACCGCAGAATGCGACTGCGACAATCACAATAGAAATTTTCTTCCTTCAATGCGGCCGCGATCGCCGCCGCCTTTTCAACAGAAGTCGCCTGCACCATTACACTGCCGCCCCGCTCTTCAGTCTTTTCTGGAGAGACCAGTGTCAGTGCTGGGTTGGCAGCTATCCGTTCCGCAATTATGCAGGTCAACAGTTCATTGTGCCGGGCCAGTGCATCGACACCCATCGCGGAAACAAAATCAAGACCGGGTTGTGAGGCGATAGCCGCCAGAACGGCAGGCGTGCCATGGTCAAAGCGCCGCGCATCCTCGGCATAGGCAAACGTATCGAGATTCCAGGAAAACGGATTGGGTTGACTAAACCAGCCGCGCAGTTCCGGCTTGCATGTGGCCAATAATTCCGGACGGACGTAGATCGCCCCTGCTCCCGAACTTCCGCACAACCATTTGAGAGACGACCCCACCACCACGTCTATCTCACCGACGGAAAAGGGACGAATACCAACACCCTGAGTGATGTCCGCCACGATGATCGTGCCGTGTTGCTTGCCGTATTTGCAGATCAGGTCCATGTCTGCACGCTTCGACGTCGTGGATGACACCCACGTTACCAACGCAACCGCAACGTCGCTGCTCCAGGCGTCGATGAAGTCTTCATCACGTACAAAACTCTCGCCCGGTCTCATGGGCACCGTTTCAAGCGTGAATCCGAACCGAGTCTGCAACCCGGCCAGTAGAAAATGCAGACTGGGGAAACAATCGGCAGCCGTTAAAATCCGGCGGCCGCGCAATAATTCATCCGGCAAAGCACCGATCAGGCTGTAAAGGGCCAGCGTCACATTCTCCGCAGTGGTCATGGATCCAGCGGGAGCGCCAATCAGGCTTTCCCAACTTCGGATAAAATGGCCCCGCTCCTCCAGCATTGCCGGCCACTGAGCGTCATTTTCCGCCGACCATATATCCGAGTAACGATTGAGTGCCGTTCTCACTTTTTCCGCTTTACCCTGAAAGGTGCCGATCGAGTGATAGAGAAAATAGCCGCTCATGTTCTGTCTGCCATATTGCTGTTGCCGATGCCACCGGGGAAAGCGGCAAGCGATCTATCGGACTTTCTCTTTTTTGAAGCGTGTCTCAAGGAGCGCCACAAGGCGCACCAGCGGCAGCAAAAGGATGAGATAAATCAGTGCCGCGCCAATCAATGGTGTCGGATTGGCATAAAGCGCCTGTGCGTCCTGCGCTTCCTTCAAAAGCTCGGGTAGAGCTACAGTAGACGCCAATGCAGTGTCCTTGAACATGGAAACACAATTGCTGGTAGTCGGCGGAATGATGATACGGATTGCCTGTGGCAAAACCACTTTCCAAAGAGTAACCGGGAATGAAATTCCAAGAGCCGAAGCGGCTTCAAACTGACCACGCGGTACACTTTCAATGCCGGATCGGAACACTTCCGCCGAATATGCGGCCATGACCATGGAAAAAGACAAGATGGCGGAAGTCCAGGCTGAAAAACGTATGCCGATGAATGGAAGCGCATAATAGATGAGGATCAGCACCACCAAAACCGGCATGGCGCGGAATACATCAATATAGGCGATGGCGAGATAACGAAGTATCTTCGGCCCGTATATGCGCACGATACTGATCAGCAAGCCTGATAGAACACCAAAGAAAATGCTGGCGATACCGATAAGAAACGTATTGAGCAGGCCGCGTCCAAGCGCTGGCAGACTCGAAGCGAGAACATCGGCATTCAGGAAGGTTTCGACGAATGTCATATTGGCGTCCTTCGCAGGCAATCCCGGGAGCGCACGACCGGTCAGTTGAAGCAGTAACGGTTGAAGATGGGCCAATCCTGCAAATGTGGCCCATCTGCCATCAACGTCAAAAGACTACGACTTCGGGATCGGTACGACGGTTACTGTCGAAGAACTGGCTGCTGGGTCTGTACCAAACCACTTTTTGTGAATAGCCGCAGTGGTACCGTCCTGCTTCATCGCGGTAATCGCATCGTTGAGCTTGCCAAGCAACGGATGGTCCTTCGCCATCATCAGACCATATTGTTCGCCGGTCTGAATTCGGTCTTTCACGGCAAAACCCTTCATCTTGAGAAAGAGATGCTCCATGCCGGGTATGTCAGAGATGACAGCGTCGATACGGCCTGCACCGAGATCGAGAAACAGATCCTGTTGCGAGTTGTAGCCCTTGATATCGGCGAAACCTCTGGTCTCCTTGTTTTCCTTGACCCATTTTTCGCCGGTAGAGCCAGAAAGTGCGCCAACCGTCTTGCCTTTCAGATCACCTAGTCCTGTGACAGCACTATCGGCCTTGGTGGCAACCCCAATGTCTGAATCGTAATAAGGCTGGGTGAAGGACTGCGATTTCAGGCGCTCGGGCGTGATCGTGATAGACGAAACGGCCACGTCGATACGGCGAGAAGTAGTCGCGGCAAACAATGCCTGAAACCCGTAATCAGCTATTTCCGGCTCCAGACCGACCCGCTTTGCTGCCTCCGTAGCGATATCAACTTCGAACCCTTCGAACGTCCCATCGGCGTTTTTCAATTCAAAAGGAGGATTACTGGGATATGCACCGATACTAAGCGTGTCGGCAGCCAGAGATGCGGTTGTCATGGCAAAGGCGCTCACAAGGCCTGCCATAGCCAGAAATGTACGGCGACAGATCATCATATTGTTGTTCCCTCTATGGGTCGTTTCTTTTCGGTAGAAGTCCAGGTTCTACTCATGTCGACCTATTTGATTATTTGATCACATTGAATTTTAAGTTTCAACTAAAAACGCGTCGGCTTGAACTATCCTGCTGTAGCAAAGATGCTTTCCAACGGCTCAAATGGAACCAAAAAAACGCTGTAGGCGATCCATGGCTTCATTGACACGTGCAACCGATTGCGAACCGAAACAGACCCGCAGATGTCCTTCGCCGCCCGCTCCGTAAAAACTTCCCGCTTCCACCACCACGCCTGTCTCGGTCATGATGCGTTCAGCCATATCCTGGGACTTAAGACCCAACGCAGCGATTTTGGGAAATGCGTAAATCGTGCCTTCTGGCCAGTCGCATGTGACACCTGACATCTGGTTTAACCGCGATACGACAATGTCGCGCTTCACTTTGTCTTCCGTCACCAGTTCGGCCAATATCTCCTCCGGACCGGATACGGCGGCCAGTGCCCCCGCCTGAATGAATGTGTTCACGTGAGTGACGTCGTTGGTCGTGATCTTCAAAATGCCTTCGATCATATGCGAAGGGGCTGCGAGATAGCCAAGGCGCCAGCCATCCATGGCGAAACTCTTGGTAAAGGCGAACATTGAAATCGTTCGCTCCTTCATGCCGGGCAACGAAGCAATCGAAACATGACGTGCGTCATCGAACAGTATCTCTTCGTAAACCTCGTCTGAAACCACCACCAGATCGTGACGGCGGGCAATGTCCGCCAGGACTTCAAGTTCCTCACGACTATAGACTCGTCCCGTCGGGTTACACGGATTGATCAGCACAATCACCTTCGTGCGGGCTGTAATCTTCGGTTCGATCAATTCCGCCTTGATTGAAAACCGATCGCTGGCATCCAGCGGCGCCAGAATGGGTTTGGCTCCAGCGAGTTCTATCTTGCCGATATGCTGAGGATAATAAGGTTCCAACAGGATTGCCTCATCTCCCGGATCAAGCAGCGCCATGAAAGCGGCAAAGGACCCGTGGGTCAGCCCATTGGTGACAACGATATCGGAGGCTGAAACATCCATATCATTCTTTTCCCGCAGACGGACCGCCAAGGCTTCCCGCAATTTAGGAATTCCCTGAAAATGCGAATAGTGAACATCGCCTGACATCAATGCGTCGACCGTCGCTTGTTTGATATGCCTTGGCGTATCCGAATGGGGGCTGCCAAGCTCCATGTGAATGAGGTCACCGGCATTCGCGCCAAGCGCTGCCGCCCGAGCATACATACCAAAGGATTTGCGGGAGCTTTCGGTAATACGTTTGGCTAGGCGGGCCATGAATCTATCTCTCCTGTTGTTGTCGGCATTGGCCCGCCCTGAGACGACGGCCAAAGCGACGTTGCCGTGAAATGATCGGCAGGCGGACCAATGCCAGCACCGCCGTTCCGCTGCTGGCACTTGTTTTGAGCGGTGCGCAGAAACGCCGCTCCAACCGAAACGATCCCCGCACACCAATCTAACGATCATTTGATCAAATAAGCAAGAAGAATATGTCCTGAAGCCTTTGCTCTCATAGAAACATGATTTATCTTCTATCTCTTTGTTATTATTTGTTTTTTATTCAATAATCAACGCGACGGCAGAAGAAGATAGAGCAATGCGGTTTATATGGAACAGGCAGAAGAGGATACTATTCTTCATTATCATCGATAAGGTGATTACCGACCGATTCCTTGAGATGTTTCATATCTCTCAGCAGCGAAGCGATCGTTTCGCGGTCGAGCTCAGCCATAAGGTCCCTTAGCCAGCTCTCATGGACCCGCGCCATTTTGGCGAATACCGCTTGTCCGATTTCGGTCAACTGCGCGACAGTAACACGTCTGTCGGCTCCGGGTGTCTCACGGCGCACCAGTCCATCGGATTCCAGCCGTTCAATCAGGCCGGTTATGTTGCCATTTGTCACCATGGTCCGGCGCGACAGCTCCCCCAGCCTCAATCCGTCCGGCTCCCGGTAAAGCTGGGCAAGAATATCGAATTGTGGCAGTGTCACGCCAAATTCATTGCGCAGACGGCGGCGAATTTCCTGTGAAACCAGTCTCGTTGTTGCCAGCATACGAAGCCAGAGGCGCAATTCCTGCTTCTCGCCCTCATCAACTTCAG
The DNA here is from genome assembly GCA_900473915.1 of Hyphomicrobiales bacterium. Classification (GTDB taxonomy): domain Bacteria; phylum Pseudomonadota; class Alphaproteobacteria; order Rhizobiales; family Rhizobiaceae; genus Brucella. The sequence goes on from UCNG01000011.1 coordinate 412,212, forward strand.
TGACTATAAATTCAAGATCCATTACCCGCCCGGTGATATTATTGCGCTGCAGTCACGAGAATTGCGCCAGCCAGCCGATATTTCAAGCCTAAATAAACCTGAGTGCCTCACCCCGCGCCTTTTATTGGTCCGCTGGTCGGGACGCAATCCTCCTGAAAAGCAATCGAACTGTGAGGATACAATATGCAAGCCTTGGACACGCACGCGAAGTTTCCACCGGCGACCGCTATTATACTTGAATGCATATAATGACACCCACCTCCGCCAGGGATTTATTGTCAGCCGGACTGTCCCCCCTCTTACAAAAAGTCCAGATAATTGCCTTTCAGACCCTTACTCCTCCGTTCCACGGGATGTTCCAAGAAGATTTTCACAAAGGGATACTTGCAAGAGCATATTCTCTGCCATAGGCTTCGAGCGAACGTCCGAAAGAGACCGGTTCATCAACGACCGCACAATAATGCCGGCGCCGACTCAGGACGAAATGGGGATTTCATGAACGATATATCTGCTCTGTCCAGCCTTGCATCTGGGCTACTGTCTGGTGCCGTCAAGGTCGTTGATATCACGGCCCCACTTGGCCCGGATACGCCTGTCCTTTACCTCCCCCCCCAGTTCGGCAAGAACACGCCGAATGTTAAAGTTCACACTATAAGCAAATACGATCAAAACGGGCCGTTTTGGGCCTGGAACTGGATAGAGCTTGGCGAGCATACCGGCACCCACTTCGATGCTCCCTGTCACTGGATTACCGGCAAAGATCACGCCGACAACACCACCGATACGATCCCGCCGCAGAACTTCGTTGCTCCCGTAAACGTAATTGACCGTTCCGCACAGGCTGCCGCCGACGCCGATTATCTTCTAACGGAGGAGAGCATCAAGGAATGGGAAGCCGAGCACGGAGAAATTGAAGCCGGATCATGGGTTTTGATGCGCACCGACTGGTACAAGCGCAATGGTTCGACTGATACATTTCTGAATGCCGATGAAAACGGCCCGCATTCTCCAGGACCAACGGCCGAAGCAATCGAGTATCTGCTTTCCAAAGGCATTGTTGGCTGGGGTCAGGAAACGATCGGTACAGATGCGGGATCGGCGGGAAATATGACCCCACCGTTTCCAGCACACAATCTTATGCACAAGGCAAACCGATACGGTCTGGCAAGCCTGAGCAATCTTGACCAACTACCGGCCAAGGGCGCGATCCTGATCGCAGCCCCTTTGAAGTTCGTAAAAGGCACTGGCTCGCCAGTCCGTGCGCTCGCACTTGTTGCTGGATAAAAAACCCTTTGCACGGCGCCACAGCCCGCTATCAACAACCCAGTTGCCGTTATAGCGGGCATTCGCCTGATTCTTGCCAAGTACTCTGTCTCCGTCAATAGAGGCGACCCCGCTAACGGTCTGGAGGTCTGACAACTTATCCACACGTTTGGCCCCTGCAATAGCAAATAGCTGGAAATATATCGGCCTGCTTGAAAGTTTGGCAGCAATTTGGCGGCCAGCAGGCCGCTCGCAGGTAGGAGATAATCCCTGGGATGGGCTTGACGAACCAGGACACGATACCCAAAAGCCTACCGCAGAATTACAATGGGAGAGGTCAACTTGGCAGTCGGTCGACAATCCATGCCGCCGCTCAATGCGCTGGTTGTTTTCGACAGCGCCGCCCGGCTCGGAAGCTTCTCGCGCGCGGGGCTGGAGCTCGGCCTCACCCAGAGCGCCGTCAGTCGGCAAATAGGCAAGCTGGAAGCCTTCATTGGCTCAAAGCTGTTCAATCGGTTGCCGGTCGGCGTACAGTTGACCGCTATCGGCGAGAGCTATGCCTCTGAGGTGAGTCGGCTTCTGGGCGATCTGAGCGCGGTCACAGACAGTCTCAGGGCATGGATCGGACCTCGACAGATTACAATCGCCTGCTCGCGCGGTATTGCCGACCAGTGGTTTCTGTCACGAATAGGCAGATTAAAGACGGAGATTCCCGGTATCGAGATCCGGTTACGCGTCACGGATGACGTTGCCCATCTGCGGCTGGACGAATTTGATCTCGCACTGTTCTACCGCAAGGAGCGCCCCATTGGCGTCAATCTGACCGTCCTCGGTCGGGAGGAAGTCGTACCGGTATCGGCTCCGGGCGCGCTCAACATCATGGAGCAGGAAGCGCCGCTCCTGCTCGCGATCGAAGACACGATGCGCGAATGGCAGGGCTGGCCGGAATGGTGGCATGATGCCAGACTGTCGCCGCCACCGGGCGCACTGGAATGGCGGCTCGGCGATTACGGGCTATGCGTTGCCGCCGCAACACAGGGCATTGGCATTACACTCGGCTGGACATGGCTTATCAAGGAACAGCTTGCAAGCGGAATACTGGTTCCGGTGCACAGTCATATGATGCGGTCGGACGCCTATTTCTACCTGATGCGGCCAGCCGACCGCCATCAGCGTAAAATTGTGAGGGAAGTGTCCGACTGGCTTATCGCCAGCAATGGACCAGATCCGATCACGTAAAGATGATCGGCTTTGCGGCAGGCGTTATTCTTGCGGAAGAGCCGCGCGGCGACGTGAAACCATTCGGAAGCGGATATATCCGATCACGGTGATGATGAGCCATGCCACCTGCGAAATGAAGGAACCAAGGTTGAAGTTCCACGCCAGCGAATAGATCAGCGCGACTCCGCCCAGGACATTCAGCAACGGAATGACCGGATCGTCGACTGTAAAAATACGCAATTGAATCAGGGCGTAACCCAAAAGGTAGAAGAACGCGCCCACCAGGCCGACAACATCCGGCAAACCCATTTTGATCTCCAGGATCATCCAAATCTGAAAAAGCAGCGATCACGTTCCTGAAAGAAAAGCGCCCTGCCGTCACTGTTGGACGCTCCTTTATTCCTGTTCGCGCAAATGCCAAGACACCCATTTCGCATGGGGGTATGCGTAAAAGTCATGCCCATAATCCGGCCTCCGACCCTTGAAAATAAGGGCTCCAGTAAGCTACCCCACCCGCAAAACCTATAAGCCATGACTTAAACACAGGGGTACAGAATGCCTGAGCAAAAAAGCCAGTTTCAATTGACGCGCCGCTCTTTCATGGCGGGCGCAGCCGGTATCGGTCTGATTGGTCTCAGCGGCATGAGCGGTCTGATCACCTCGCCCGCTGCCGCGGCAGGCGACGGCGCGCCCAAAAAAGGCGGAGTGCTTAAGCTCGGCATCGGCGGCGGTTCCACCACCGACAATTTCGACCCGCGTCTTTTGAAAGATTGGGTGCCGGTCAATCAGGCTTACATGCTGATGAACGGCCTTGTGGAAATCGACGCCAACAACCAGGCTGTGCCCGAGCTGTTCGAAAGTTGGGAACCCTCAGATGACGCCAAGGAATGGACCTTCAAGGTTCGCCAGGGCGTGACCTTCCACAACGGCAAGACGCTCGACGCTGATGACATCATCTACTCGATCAATTTGCATCGCGGAGAAACCACCTCTGGTGCCCGTTCGCTCGCATCGGAATTCACCGACGTCGCCAAGGTTGATGCTGGCACCGTCAAAATCACGCTCACGAGCGGCAATGCCGATTTGCCTTACATCCTGTCCGACTATCACTTCCTCGTGGTTCCGAAGGACTGGACGGATTTCAACAAGCCGGTCGGCACAGGGCCGTTCGTCTTCGAACGTTTCCAGCCAGGTGTGCGCTCGCGATTCACGCGCAATGAGAGCTACTGGAAGCCGAACACGGGCTGGGTCGATGCGGTTGAGGTTATCGTCATCAACGATGTTTCTGCTCGCACCAACGCAATGATGTCCGGTCAGGTTCATGCGATCAACCAGCTTGATTTCAAGACCGTCGATCTGCTGAAGCGCAACCCGAATCTCAACATCGTCCAGTCTTCCGGCGGCCAGCATTTCTCCTTCCTGATGGATTGCACGCAGGCGCCGTTTACTGACAACAATGTCCGTCTCGCCGTAAAGCACGCCATCGACCGCGAACAATTGCTCACGACCGCGCTTCGCGGATATGGGCGCGTCGGCAATGACAACCCGATCCCAAGTTCCGACCCGTTCTTCGACGCCGCGCTGCCGCAGCGTGCTTACGATCCGGAAAAGGCGAAGTTCTATTTGAAGCAGGCTGGTATGGATTCGCTAAAGATCCAGCTTTCGGCCTCGGACGCGGCTTTCACGGGTGCCGTCGATGCAGCAGCGATTTTCCGCACTGCCGCCGCCAAGTCGGGGATCGAAATCGACATCAAGCGCGAACCGGCGGACGGTTACTGGGATAATGTCTGGATGAAGGCTCCGTTCTGCATGTCTTATCGCGGCGGTCGCCCGACTGCTGATCAGGCTCTTTCGGTCGCTTATGCCTCCAATGCCTCACAGAACGATACGCATTGGAAAAGCGCCGATTTCGACGCCAAGCTGCTTGAAGCCCGCGCGATGCTCGATCAGGCCAAACGCAAGGAAATTTATGCCGAATTGCAAGCCATGATCAGCAATGACGGTGGCGCGCTCATTCCGATGTTCGGTGATTATCTCGACGCCACCTCCAAGAAGCTCAAGGGCGTGACCACGCATCCGATGTTCAATCTGATGGGTGCGCGCCTTGCCGAAAAAGTCTGGCTGGAAGCATAAATGTTTGTTCTAATTCTCAAGCGTGTGGGGCTCGGACTCCTCACGCTGTTCCTCGTGTCGGCGTTGATTTTCGCCGGCACGCAGATACTTCCCGGCGATGTGGCGTCAGCCATTCTCGGCCAGAATGCCACGCCCGAAGCGCTTGCCATACTGCGCGAAAGTCTCGGCCTCAATCAACCGCTCCTTTCGCGCTATTTTTCCTGGCTCGCAGGTTTCGTAACCGGCGATCTTGGCATGTCGTTGGCCAACCAGCAGCCCGTAGCGGATCTTTTATGGCCGCGCTTCTGGAATACGATGGCGCTCGCTGCCTTTGCAGCGGTTATCAGTGTTCCGATAGCAATCCTTCTGGGGCTTGTGACAGCAGTCAAACGCGGCGGCATTTTCGACCGCGCTATCAATATCGTGGCGCTGGCCTTCGTTTCGCTGCCCGAATATTTCCTCGGCCTTCTGCTGATCCTGTTCCTGTCCATCCGTTTCAACCTGCTGCCGAGCCTTGCCGACACTTATGAAGGCATGACGTTCCTTGAATGGATTCAGGCCACTGCCCTGCCCGCACTGACGCTGGTTCTGGTCACTGTTGCGCAGATGATGCGCATGACACGTACCGCCGTGTTGTCGGTTATGGATCAGGCTTACGTCGAAACTGCATATCTCAAGGGGCTTCGCACGAAGCGTGTTGTAACCAAGCACGCATTGCCCAATGCGGCGGCGCCCATCGTAAACGTGGTGGCGTTCAACATCGCTTACCTCATCACTGGCGTAGTGCTCGTGGAAGCCGTCTTCAACTATAACGGCCTCGGACGTTTTATGGTCGATGCGGTATCCAAGCGTGATCTCCCGCTCGTGCAGGCTGCGGCCCTCGTCTTCGGCGCAGCCTATGTCATTCTCAACATCATCGCCGATGTCGCTGCCATCGCGCTCAATCCGCGTTTGAGGCACCCCCGATAAAGCCATGAAGAAATCCATCCCCCTCACCGCATGGCTTGGCCTCGCCATCGTTGCCATCACCCTCCTTCTTTTCCTGTTCGGGCCATTGATCGCCCCTTATGGGCAGGAGGAAATCGTCGGCGCGCCGTTCGATCCACCCTCGGCACAGTTCTGGTTCGGCCTCGATCAGAACGGACGCGACATGCTTTCGCGCCTGCTGTTCGGCGCGCAAATGTCCATCGGCGTTTCACTGGCCGCTTCCCTCCTGTCGTTCAGCATCGGCGTACCGCTTGGCTTCCTCGCCGCCATTTTCGGCGGCTGGGTAGATACTGTCCTGTCGCGCATCGTCGATACCGTCATGTGCATTCCCGTGCTCATTTCGGCTCTCGTCATCCTTCAGGCGCTCGGCTCCTCGCTGCCAGTGCTGATCGTCACCATCGCGCTGCTCGATTCCACCCGCGTGTTCCGTCTGGCGCGCATCGTGGCGCAGGGCGTCAATGTGCTGGAATATGCCGAAACCGCGCGCCTTCGCGGCGAAGGTCTAGGCTGGCTGATCTGGCGTGAGATCCTGCCGAATACGCTGCCGCCGCTGATCGCGGAGTTCGGCCTGCGTTTCTGCTTCACCTTCCTGTTTGTTGCGGGTCTGTCGTTTCTCGGCCTTGGCATCCAGCCGCCATTTGCGGACTGGGGCGGCATGGTGAAAGACAACCAGCAGGCAATCCTCTACGGGCTTTACGCACCGCTGTTCCCGGCGGCGGCAATCGCCATTCTGACCGTTGGCGTCAACCTCGTCGTTGACTGGCTTCTGGCCGGACGCACCACCACGCAGGGAGCTGATCGATGAGCAAGGATGTCGTTCTTTCCATCTCCGACCTCGTCGTCAAGGCACCCAATGGCGCAACGCTTGTCGATCATGTCGATGTGACGCTGAAGCGTGGTGAAGTGCTAGGTCTCATTGGTGAATCCGGCGCAGGCAAGTCCACCATCGGTCTCGCCGCAATGGGCTATGGCCGTGGCGGTTGTAAAATCGCTGAAGGCACCGTCGTCGTCGACGATATTTCGCTGATGGACGGCACCCGCGAAACGCGTGAAAAAGCACGCGGTGCACGCATCGCCTACGTGGCGCAAAGTGCGGCAGCGTCGTTCAACCCGGCGCATCGCATTGGCGATCAGATCATGGAAGGCCCGCTTTATCACGGCCTCATGACCAAAGCCGAGGCCAAGGCATGGATGCTGGAACTGCTGCATACATTGCAGCTGCCGGACGCAGACACCTTTGGCGACCGCTATCCGCATCAGGTTTCCGGTGGCCAGTTGCAGCGCGCCATGGTCGCCATGGCCATGTCGTGCCGCCCGGATATTCTGGTGCTGGATGAGCCAACCACCGCCCTTGACGTGACCACCCAGATCGAAGTGCTGGCACTCCTGCGCAGCCTGATCCAGCGTTACAACACTGCTGCTCTTTACATCACGCACGACCTTGCAGTGGTGGCGCAAATCGCCGACCGCATCATGGTTCTGCGCCATGGCAAGATGGTCGAGCTTGGTTCGGCTGAAGAAATTCTCGAAGCGCCGAAGCAGGACTATACCCAGCGTCTGGTTTCCGAACGTGAAGCCAGCATTTCGGGCGAACAGGCCGAGCACAAGACCGGCGAAACCCTGCTCGAAGTAAAGAACACAACCGCTTATTACGGCAAGAAACTCGTTTTGACCGATGTGAACTGCCACATTCGACGCGGCGAAACGCTCGCCGTCGTCGGGGAATCCGGTTCTGGAAAGTCGACGCTTGCACGCGTAATTGCAGGCTTGCCGCCCCATTCAAGCGGTATTATCTCGCTTGCCGGGCAGCGGCTGGAAGCCAGTTACAAAAAACGTAGCCGCGAGGAACTGCGCCGCATTCAGCTCGTTTATCAGCTTCCCGACGTAGCACTGAATCCGCGCCAGACCGTGGGTGAAATCATCGGCCGTCCGATGAAATTCTATTTCGGCATGAATGAAGATCAGCGCGAGATCGAGGTCAAGCGCCTGCTGGAACTCATCGGCCTGCCAGCCGATTTCGCGGGTCGCCTTCCCGGCGCGCTCTCTGGCGGCCAGAAGCAGCGTGTGTGCATTGCGCGTGCGTTGGCGGCAAAGCCCGACCTCATCATCTGTGACGAAGTCACCTCCGCGCTCGATCCGCTCGTCGCGGAAGAAATTTTGAAGCTTCTGCGCAAGCTGCAGGACGAATTGCAGGTGTCCTATCTCTTCATCACCCACGATCTTGGCGTCGTACGTCGGCTCGCCGACCGCACCATGGTGATGCAGAAGGGCAAGGTGGTCGAAACCGGCACCACGAAGGCAATCTTCGAGCCGCCTTATGAGCCCTATACGCAGCAGCTCATCACATCCGTTCCGGAGCTGCGCCGCGACTGGCTGGACGACATCCTCAAGGCACGCTCCGCCGTCTAGCGCCAGTCGATCTATCGATGCGGCGCCAATGCCGCATCGAAATTCTTATTTTAAAAGTGGAACCGATCATGACCGTAAACGTCACCGAGCATTTGTGGATAACCTTGAAGGATGGCACCCGTCTCGGCGCGCGCCTATGGCTGCCTGAAGGCGCCGAGGAAAATCCCGTTCCCGCCGTGCTCGAATATATTCCATACCGCAAGCGCGATGGCACGCGTGGCCGCGACGAGCCGATGCATGGTTATTTTGCTGAAAACGGCTATGCCGCCATCCGTGTTGATATGCGTGGCACGGGCGAATCCGATGGCCATATGGCGGATGAATATATCCAACAGGAACAGGACGACGCGCTGGAAGTCATCGCCTGGATTGCAGCACAACCATGGTGCAGCGGCAATGTCGGCATGATGGGCAAGAGCTGGGGCGGTTTCAACGGCCTTCAGGTCGCCGCCTGCCGCCCGCCAGCATTGAAGGCGATCATCACCGCCTATTCGACCGATGACCGTTACCGTGACGACATCCACTACATGGGCGGCCTGCTGCTCAACGACAATTTGTGGTGGGGCACGATCATGCTCGCCTATCAATCGCGCCCGCTTGACCCGGCGATCGTGGGTGCTGGTTGGCGTGATGCGTGGATTGAACGTCTGGAGCGTCTGCCGTTTTTCCCGGCGCTCTGGCTTGAACACCAGCATTACGACGAATACTGGAAGCACGGCTCGATCTGCGAAGACTGGTCCGCGATCCAATGCCCGGTTCTGGTCATTGGCGCATGGGCAGACAGCTACACCAATGCTGTTCCGCGCCTGCTCGAAAATCTGCAAGTTCCCGCGCGCGGCATTATCGGCCCTTGGGGCCATGTCTATCCGCAGGACGGCCTCCCGGGCCCGGCAATCGGTTTCCTTCAGGAAGCAGTGCGCTGGTGGGATCAGTGGCTCAAGGGCGAAGAGACCGGCATCATGGACGAGCCGAAGCTTCGCGCCTATGTCTGCGACACTATCGAACCGACCGGCTCGCGCGACTTCACCAATGGCCGCTGGGTTGGCGAGAAGAACTGGCCATCAACCGAAATCGCTCACAAGCCTTTCGCGCTTGGTGCTGACTTCACGCTGGGCCAGGCCGATGCAGCCAAGGGCGTGCTCTCTATCTCCTCGCCAAATAGCCACGGCAAAGCTGGCGGAGAATGGATGGCAACGGGCTGCCCAGGCGAGCACCCGACCGATCAACGCCTTGACGATGGGGGTTCGCTCAACTTCGATACGGCTGTCCTGACCGAAGATCTCGACATTCTGGGCGCACCAGTTGCACGTCTGACATTCACCGTCGATCAGCCGGTTGCACAGATTTCGCTGCGTCTGAGCGATATTCTGCCGGATGGCCCCATCACCCGCGTCAGCCATCAGGTCTTCAACCTCAACCACATCAATGGCCATGACAAGCCGGAAATGCTGGTTTCGGATAAGGCTTACGAAATCACAATCAAACTGAACGACAGCGGCTATAGCTTCAAGAAGGGCCATCGCATCCGTCTTTCGGTTGCCACCGGCTACTGGCCGATGGTCTGGCCATCGCCAAAGCGCGTCACTCTGACACTGGACACCGCTTCGTCCGTACTCGACCTGCCGGTTCGCCCAGTGTCTGCCGACGACGCAAAAATTGCGTTCCAGAAGCCAGCACACGGCCCTGCAACGCCAATCACCCAGCTCGATCCGGGCAGTGTGCGCCGCTGGACTGAACAAGATCACGTCACCGGCGAAACGCTTTATGTGACGGAAGGCATCGGTGGTCTGTTCGGCGAAGGCGTTCTGCGTTTTGACGATATCGGCACGCAGTTGAGTCACAGCCTCAAGCGTGAACTGCGTATCAACGACAATGATCCGTTGTCGGCATCCTATGTGCTGACGCAGGCCTATCAGATGGGGCGCGAAGGCTGGATGATCGATATCGACAGCACCACCAAGATGCATTCGGACGCCGAAAACTTCTATATTTCCGGTGTTCTGAGGGCAAAGGAAAATGGTGAAATCGTCACAACACGCGAATGGAACCAGACCATTCCACGCGATCATATATAAATAGTCACGCATGCGTCGATCCGTTTTACCGGATTGACGCTACCGAACAGCCGTAGCTGATATTCAGACGAAACACATGGCAAAACCGGATTTTGCCATGTGTCACGATAAGTGTCGCCCATACGACAGAGCCGTCCTATTGTCGCTCCCGGCCTTCGTCGGGTTGTTTGCGTCTTCCTGCAGACTTTTCATGATTGGTTGACCACCGGAATTTTATATTCTTCAGTCTGCGCGATGGTCGCAGCATTTCGTTTCCTTCTAAATAAATATTAAAAACTAACTGGTTGGTAATAACGGCCAAAAACGTTTGGGATTCTTTCCTGAATGCGTTAGCGTTTCCTCAGTTCCGTGGGAGGACGGCATGAATGTAGCGGGGAAGTAATCTGCAAGAACTTCCCGCTTAGTTGTCGTGTTTGCACCATGGCAAGATTTATTGGAGTGAGGAGGCAATATGCAGATCTTTAATCGGAAAACGGCAGTTTCGCTGGCGACCGCGTTGGGCCTTGTCTTGGGCGCTGCCCAAGCAAAGGCCGAGGAATTTGTAAATATTCTGACGGGCGGCACCAGCGGCGTCTATTATCCGCTCGGCGTTGCCATGGAGAAAATTTATTCGGGTATTCCAGACGTACGTCCGTCGGTTCAGGCGACGAAGGCATCCATTGAAAATATCAATCTCATCAATAGCGGGCGCGGCGAAGTGGCATTCACGCTCGGCGATTCCCTGCGCGATGCCTATGAAGGCAATGAAGCTGCTGGCTTCAAGAAGAAACTCACCAATCTGAATACCCTTGCGGCAATCTACCCGAACTATGTTCAGATAGTCGCCTCCAAGGAGTCCGGCATCAAGACATTGGCCGATCTCAAGGGAAAGCGCCTTTCTGTCGGCGCTCCGAAATCGGGCACCGAACTGAATGCACGCACCATTCTGGAAGCTTCCGGGCTATCCTATGACGATCTGGGCAAGATCGAATATCTGCCCTTTGCAGAATCTGTCGAACTCATGAAGAACCGCCAGCTGGATGCAACCCTGCAATCTTCAGGGCTTGGCGTTGCCTCGCTCCGCGATCTTGCCAACTCCGTGGATATCAACGTTGTGGAAGTTCCGGCAGATGTTATCGAAAAGATCGGCGCGCCTTATCAGGTCAACACGATCCCGGCCAATACCTATAGCGGACAGGACAAGGATGTCGTGACGGCCTCCGTGATCAATTATCTGATCGTCCGGCCGGATCTCGACGAAGAACTCGTTTACCAGATGACCAAGGGGCTCTTCGAAAATCTCGACCAGCTTGCGGCTGCCCATGCTTCGGCAAAGGCGATCAAGCTCGACAAGAGCACCATTGTGTCACCAGTTCCGGTTCATCCGGGCGCGCTGCGTTACTACAAGGAAAAAGGCATCGAATAGACTGGCGGCAACCCCGTCGGCGGCCGGTACTGGGCGACATCCCGGTACCGCCGCTGTTCTGACAGCCGACACCCAATCCTTCTCGATTGGATCGTTTCCGTGACTCAACATGCATAATCTGATGAAGGTCCGTTCATGACGCAGAACGAGAACAGCGCCGTAGAATCGGCCGAGCACATTCCCGCCTGGGGCTCCGGCGCAGGTGCAAAGATCCTGTTTGCCATCGCCGTGGCTTTTTCGGTTTTCCAGCTTTGGACTTCCGCTTATTCACCGCTGCCAAGTCAGGTGGTCCGCTCGGTTCATGTCGGATTTCTGCTTCTGCTCCTCTTCGGCCTTTACGCCAATGCAAGCACCGCAGCAGCCAAACGGGCAGCTCTCTGGCTCGCAGCCATCGTTGCTTTCGCGCTCAGTCTCTATCACTGGATTTTCTACGAAGATCTGGTGGTCCGGGCGGGCGAACCGAATACGCTCGATATCGTGATCGGCATTCTTGTGGTCGCCCTCGTTTTCTGGGCCGGAAAAAAGATGATGGGCTGGACCCTGCCGCTCATCTGCGCGATCTTTCTGGCCTACGGCCTGTTCGGGCAATATTTGCCTCACCCGTTCAATCACCGCGGATATGATTTCGAGCAGGTGATCGAAGTTCTGTTTCTCGGAACAGAAGGAATTTACGGCACGCCGATCTACGTTTCGTCGAGCTATATTTTTCTTTTCATCCTGTTCGGCGCATTTCTCGAACGTGCAGGCATGATCCAGCTATTCAACGATATTGCCATGGGCACGGTCGGTGCGTCGCGTGGCGGCCCGGCAAAGGTCTCGGTGATTTCGTCGGCTCTTATGGGAACAATCAATGGCTCCGGTGTCGCCAATGTCGTGACGACGGGGGCCTTTACCATTCCGCTCATGAAGCGGTCCGGCTTCCGTCCGGCCTTTGCGGGCGGCGTCGAAGCCGTGGCGTCGATGGGTGGCCAGATCATGCCGCCGGTCATGGGCGCGGTTGCATTCATCATGGCTGAAACGCTCGGTCTGCCCTATGTCGAAATCGTCAAGGCGGCAGTCGTTCCCGCCATTCTTTACTTCATAACCGTCTTCGTGATGGTCGATCTCGAAGCACGCCGCCTCAGAATGAAGGGGCTCAACAAGAGCGAAATGCCAAGCGCCCTCGATGCCATCAGAAAGCGCTGGTTTCTGGTTCTGCCGCTCGTCGCTTTGGTATGGCTCCTCTTCTCAGGCTATACGCCACTTTTTGCGGGCACTGTGGGCCTCAGCCTGACTGCCCTCATTATCCTCGGCGTACCGGTTTCCGGTTCCATGTCGATGCCTCTGCGGGTACTGTTCTGGGTTGCGCTCGGCATAATGTCGGCAGCGGCGTTCGGCACGACGTTCAATATCTTCGGCTACGCCCTGCGCGGCATTACGCTCATCATTGGTCTTGTTGCGGTGCTGGTTGCGATAAACTTTCTGGTGCGCGGCGGCCGCGAGACATTGAATCTCTGCCTCCAAAGCCTCGCGGAAGGCGCCAAGAATGCGCTGCCCGTGGGCGTTGCCTGTGCTCTGGTCGGCGTCATCATCGGCGTTCTGGCGCTAACCGGTGCCGGTTCGACCTTTGCCCGTGTGATCGTCAGCGTTGGTGAGAATTCTCTATTCTTCTCGCTGATACTGACCATGCTGGCCTGCCTCGTACTCGGCATGGGCATACCAACCATTCCGAACTACATCATTACTTCCTCTATCGCCGGTCCCGCGCTTCTTCACCTTGATGTGCCGCTTCTGGTGTCGCATATGTTCGTCTTCTATTTCGGCATTATGGCCGATCTCACGCCGCCCGTAGCACTTGCAGCTTTCGCAGCGGCGCCAATCGCGCGAGAATCCGGCATGAAGATCGGCATGCAGGCGATCCGGATCGCGGTGGCAGGGTTTGCCGTGCCGTTCATGGCAGTATACGAGCCGGTTATCATGCTTCAGGAGGGTGGCCCGCTTACCGAACGGTTCGGCTTCTGGCTTGCCTTCGCCTATATGATCGTCAAGGCGCTACTCAGTATCCTGCTTTGGGGAGCTGCCGCTATCGGGCATCTGCGAACACCGCTGAATATGTGGGAGCGCTTATGGGCCTTCGTTGCCATCGCGCTGATGCTTGCAACCTATCCCTATAGCGATGAGCTCGGGTTTGCAGCCTGTGCTGCCTTTCTTGCCTGGCACTTCTGGAGATCGCGGCCTTCCATCGTCGCGTCATCAGGTTGATGGCTGTCTGTATTGCAACGGCTGGCGGCGTTCTGAAAATCGCCGCCACAAGTTTTATTCTATCTTGGACGCACAGCGTTGAAAAAGTGCCGTGGCAGGAATTCTGGACTGTCACGGCGCAGGGATTGGTATTGTCCGAGGCCCGCATCAAAGGCTCCGGCGCGGGCATGGAGCCTCCGGAAGATGCTGTTTTCAAGGAAGGGTGGTATATTTACCATCCAAACATTCCTCCGCGCCATGAAATTGTCCTCGCTGCGTCAGGCAAGACGACTGGAGGCTGGACTTTCTGCGCGGACCAAAAATGCATGGAACTGGGCAAAACGGAAGGAAAGCCGATACGTATCCTCCCCTGCAACTAAAGCGTGTCGCGCTTTAAGTTTTTGTTTTCATGTATGTCTTTATCCCATCGTAGCGGGATCAGAAATCAGTCCAGTGAACTGATTTCCCCGCGAAGGCGGTTCCCACTTTTAGGAGACATGCATTAGGCTCAGACTGAGTTCAACACAACCAGATCATTGCGCTGGCTGAAGCCCATGAACGCAGTCAATGTATTCTCGCATCGCAGCGCGAGCAATCTATACAGGCGGCTTCAGCCCCTTTTGCGCCCCAAGGATATGGTAGGGGGACACGGCAGGGATATTCCATGACCTGACATGACGAGCAGGCATCTACAATGCACCGCGCATTCCATAGGACGCGTTTTCAAACAGTCGACCATAGCGATAAGGCTGAGGATCGACGATTGGCTTATCGCCTGTAACAATATCGGCGATGAGATGACCAGCCGAAGGTCCAACTCCGAAACCATGGCCGCTAAAGCCCGATGCGAGATAGAGGCCCGGCAATTTTTCGATTGGCGACATGATCGGAAGCGAATCCGGCGTCCAGTCGATGGCCCCTCCCCAGGCTTCCGCAACGCCTGCCCCGGCAGCCTCCGGGAATATCTTTTGCAGTTCGGCTTTCGCGGCGTCGATCAATGATTGTTCGGGAGCGGGGTTTAAAATACGCACTTTTTCGAAGGGCGTTGTCTGATCCAAGGTCCAGTTGCGGTTCGCGAGACCGGAGAGGAACGTACGGCCGACCTTGATTTTGAGATCCTTGCGACGCGCCAGAAACATTGGCCAGAATTTGCGCGCATAACGTAGCGAGTCCGGCGTCATATCAAGCGTTCCCTTGCCCTTGTAGGCAACAGTCACGCTACCGTCCAAACGCTGGCGTATACAGACTGTCGGGGTTCCGACGGCTCCGGTTGGAATGGCGAGATTGCCAGCAGTTCTGAAAACCGTAGCATTGACTGCGGCTTGCGGGAAATCGATGCTGTGTTGCCGACAGAACATGCTCGACCAGACGCCGCCGGCCACGATAACGCTGCTGGTTCTGATACTGCCCAGTTCTGTCACCACACCTGAAATGCGGCCATTGCTGGTCTCGACACCACGCGCCGCACAATTCTCCAGAATAACGACGCCTGCATCGCGGGCATATTGGGCAATGCCTTGAGTTGCGAGCGATGGTTCGGCGCGTCCGTCTGTGCTGGTGAGCATCCCGCCAACCCAGTTCTTCGCACTTCCCGGCATGCGCGCGTCAACGTCGCTTTTCCCCAATATCTGGCTGTGAACACCGAAATCGACAGCTTTGGCCGCCCATTTTTCCCAGCTCGCAAGCTCTTCAGGCTTGTCTGTCGCCCATAAAATGCCTGATGTTCGAAAGCCGAGTTCTCGGCCGTTCTCCTGTAATTTGCCCCATAGATTCAGACCTTCGCGCGCAAGGGGGATTTCAACCTCGTCCCGGCCTTGTTGGCGTACCCAGCCCCAGTTGCGACTTGATTGCTCGGCGGCGATACGGCCTTTCTCGACCAGCAAAACCGACACCTTGCGCTGTGCGAGATAGTAAGCCGCGCAAACACCGATAATTCCGCCACCGATGATAACGACGTCCACCGACGAGGGCAGCGGGGATTGCGGATGATGATGGACGGACGGAGAGGAAAGCATCTTTAATCCGATCGGAGCTGATTTGTGTCAGGGATTATGCGGATCTCGGTTCAAGACGACATACGAGGATATCGTCTTGAACCGGCAGGCATGGGAGGTATCAGCTTCATGCGCTTTGCGCATAGGGGACGTTTTTGCCGCCATATTGCCGCAAGCGAATATTGGCCTGCTCGGCATGGCCGGCGAAACCTTCGAGCATGCACAGTCTGGAGCAATATTCGCCGATGCTGACGCTGGCCTCATCCGTCAGCACTTTCTGATAGGTGCAGGTCTTGATGAATTTTCCGACCCACAGTCCACCCGTGTAACGGGCGGCTCCCAAAGTCGGCAAGGTATGGTTCGTGCCGATCACCTTGTCACCGTAAGCGACATTGGTGCGCGCGCCGAGGAAAAGAGCGCCGTAGTTCTTCATCCGGTCTTTGAATATATCGGGGTCCCTTGTCATGACCTGAACATGCTCGGAAGCAATCCGGTCAGCCTCGGTGATCATCTCTTCTTCGGTGTCGCAAAGGATGACCTGTCCGTAATTGCCCCATGACTGGCGAGCGATGGCAGCCGTTGGCAGAATTTCGAGAAGACGGTCGATTTCGCGCAGTGTTGCATCCGCCAGCGGGCGCGACGTTGTCAGAAGGATAGCGGGAGAATCCGGTCCATGTTCTGCTTGCCCCAATAGATCGGTTGCGCAAATTTCTGCATTGGCGGTTTCGTCGGCAATGACCAGCGTTTCTGTCGGGCCGGCAAACAGATCAATACCAACCTGTCCGAACAATTGACGCTTGGCCTCAGCGACATAAGCATTGCCGGGGCCGACCAGCATGGAGACGGGATTGATGGTCTGGGTTCCGACCGCAAAAGCGGCCATGGCCTGAACGCCACCAAAGCAATAGATTTCGTCTGCACCGGCCAGATGTTGCGCTGCGACGATTGCCGGGGCCGGTTTGCCCTGAAAGGGCGGCGCACAGGTCACGATCCGGTCGACGCCCGCGACACGCGCTGTGATAACCGACATATGTGCCGAAGCAAGAAGGGGATATTTGCCGCCGGGAACATAGCAGCCCACGGAATCGACCGGGATACTCTTGTGCCCCAGAATGACGCCGGGAAGGGTTTCGACTTCAAGGTCAAGCAGACAGGATTTCTGATGCTCGGCGAAGTTCCGGACCTGCTCCTGAGCGAACTTTATGTCGTCAAGCGCCTTTTGTGGAAGTTCGGCAACGCAATCCAGAATCTCTTTTTTGGTGAGCCGGTAATCGCTGCGATCCCAATTGTCGAACTTGACTGAATAGGCGCGCACAGCCTCGTCGCCTTTTTGGCGGACATCCTCGATGATCGATTGCACGATATGCGGAACATCATTGCTCCGCTGAAATTCCTTTGCTGAAGCGGTGCGATCTTTCAGTACTCTAATCATGTCATGATCCTTGCGTAGATTGTTCGATCCAAACTTGTAAATCCGGGCTGTATCAGGCCGCAGCGAGCCCTCTGGGTGAGCCGAATGCTCCTCCATGCTTAAATTCGTGAAGTCGTTTGCGGGGGGCTATGTCATGCCGAGACGCACGGTCTTGCGAATGATCAACCGGCCCGGCTCAAGATGAAAGACAGGCTCCATATCCGGATTTTCAATATTGGCCTTGAGTATATCGAGGGTGGCGCCGATCATTCTGTCGCCTTGTTGCTGCACCGTGGTCAGCTCCACGCCCGACCAGCCCGCCATGGCAATGTCATCGAAACCGACAACTGAAATGTCTTCGGGAACGTTCAGCTTGAGGTCGATCCGCAGGCCATCCAGTGCCCCGATTGCCATGATATCGTTTGCGCAGAAAATCGCGTTCGGCTTGTCGCCCTGGAGGATCAGCCGCTTTACCGCCTCGCGCCCGCCCACATAGGTATAATCGCCATGTTCTACAGCGGGCATCGGAAAGCCCGCTTCGGCCAGCCGCTCGGTAAAGCCCTTGAAGCGATCACGGTTGGTCGATGTGTCTTCCGTGCCCGAAATATAGCCGAAACTTTTATGTCCGGTCTGGATCAGAAGCCGGGCAACATCGCGCCCGCCCGCTAAATTATCGCAGCAAACCGCGTTGAGATTGCCATCATCGATATGTCGGTTGAACAATATGACAGGCAATCCAGCCTGCTTGCATTGTGTGATCGCCCTCGATGAAAGCACTGCGGATAAAGCGATCAGGCCATCGACCTGATACTGCAAGACCTTGTGCAGAATATCGTCGAAATTGTCGTTTGGTCCGACTGAAAACAACAACACCTGGAGGTCGAGCGTTTGCAGACGTTCATTGGTCTGGCGCACCATATCCCAGTAGAATGGATTATCCATGGATCCGCAGACGACTGCAATCAAACCAGACCGCTGGAGGCTTAGGCTGCGGGCCATGGCATTCGGCCTGTAACCGAGAATGGCAGCGGCGTCCTGGACAAGTTTTCGGGTTTTTGACGAGACCTGCGGATTGTCCGCCAGGGCGCGCGACACTGTCGGCTGCGATACGCCGGCGAGTCTGGCGACATCGGCTGCCGTCGCAATGCCCTTTTTGTTGGCGCTCAACTCATGGAAAGTCATCACGGGAAACCCTTTGCCTAAAACGCTGTTACAACGGCTTTTCACGTGTTTGAACGCTAAGCAGAGCTTCACCGGTCAGGACGGTCACCGACCCGCAATTGCATATGGTATCGAGGATCGCACGCCTGCGTTCCGGGATCAGCTCTCTGATCGTAACCGTGGCGGTTACGACATCGCCGGGTTTCACCGGCGCCTGGAATTCCAGCGTCTGCTTCAGATAGATATTGCCGGGTCCGGGTAGTCTGGTGCCCATGACCGCAGAAATCAGGCCAGCGGTCAGCACACCATGGGCAATGCGGCCCTTGAAGCGTGTGGTCTGCGCCCATTCCTCGTCGATGTGAACGGGATTGCGGTCACCCGTAACCGTCGCGAACAGATCGATATCCTCTTGCGATATCGTTTTTGTGAGCGAAGCGGTCATGCCTACGGTCAGATCCTCGAAATAGTAACCCGAGCTTCGCGCATCGATCATTTTTCGTTCTCCTGCACAGATTCATGAACAAACGGAAACAAGCGCGCGCGCACATCATCGGGAATGCATGAGGATTGCTGCTCCCGATAGTCGAAATACACGTAGACGATCATGCCTTTCGCGCAGATGACGCCATTCTGGCTCGCGGTTTCGCGGATCGTCAGGCTCTTGTTGCCCAGCTTTGAAACCCAGGTGGATATTTCCACGTCTGGGTCCAGATAGATCTGTTTCAAGAACGACACGTTCATTTCAACAAGACTGAGCTTCCACTCCGAGAAACGCAGAGAAGGAGTGATCGCCTTGAAAATCTCGCGCCTTCCCGCCTCGAACCAGACCGGCAGGGTTGTGTTGTTGATATGGCCGCATCCATCGGTCTCGGACACTCGCGGAGTGATGGTTGTGCGGGTCGCCTGGGAGGGGATCAGCATCACGGTTTCCTGATTGTTTCCTCAAAACTGCATACGTATTCAGTGTATGTCAATACGGAAAAATGGCTGAATCATAGAGTTTGACATTTTTCTCTATCCAGCATGGATTTCATATTGACATGAAAGCAGAAATAAAATTGCATGCGCATGCAAAGCCTGCAAAACGACATGAGGTGAGGGATGTTAAGTGTCAGTATGGGGAAGCTCCTCAGGCCAAAGAGCATCGCGGTTATCGGCGCGAGTGCGAAGCCTGGCAATGTTGGAGGCCGCATTGTTGGCGAGCTGGAGGGGTGTGGATATGAAGGGCAGGTCTATGCCATTCACCCGCGTGCCGAGAGGGTTCTGAACGCCGAGGGATTTGCAAACGTCAGCAGCATTTCTTCCGGTGTCGATTTCGCCGCATTGTGCGTTCCCGACGAAGCGCTTGTTCCCACGCTGGAAAGTCTGGCAAGCGATGGCGTGAAGGGATTTTTCATTCCATCCCGCGCCTTCGACAGGGCATCAGGCTCCCATACCAAAATACCCGACGCCATGGCCACCATCGCCAAGGCAGGCAATCTGGCAATTTGCGGTCACAACTGCATGGGCTTTGTCAATTTTCGCGACAAAGTGACCATGACATTTGGCGTGCCCGCAACGGATGCGAAGCCCGGCGGCGTCTGTGTCGTCTCGCAGAGCGGTTCTACCTGGTCTGGCATCGTGGGCAGCCAGAGAGACCTCGGCTTCGATATTGTCGTCTCCGCGGGCGGTGAAATCGCCACCGGCGTTGCCGACTATCTCGAATATTTCGTGTCACTGCCGGAAACACGCGTGATTGGTCTGGTGATCGAGACCATTCGCGAACCGGAGCGCTTTATCGCAGCCTTGACCGAAGCCGAACAGCGGGGGATTCCGGTTGTTGGCCTGTTCGTCGGCCTTAGCGAAGCAGGCGCACGATTTACCGCGGCGCATTCAGGTGGGTTGTCCAGTCCGCGCCAGATTCTCGATGCAATTTCGCGCCAGCACGGGTTGATCGTCACAAAGAATCCCGACGAGTTTCTCGACTGCCTTGAAGTATTCCGCACCAGCCGACGCCCTATGGGGGATAGCGCGGTCATCGTCAGCGATTCAGGCGGTGAACGCCAGTTGATCGCAGATGTCTCGTCCCGCGTCGGTCTTTCGCTGAGCCAATTCACGCAGCAGACCGAGCAGGCTCTGGCGGATATTCTTGATCCGGGCATGGTCGTGGGCAATCCGATCGACTGTTATGGCGATGGCCAGTTGCTGATGTCCGAATCCGGCATCATCGCTGCCAGGGATCCAAATGTTGCATTGGTCGGCGTCGGCACCAATCTTGTGCATGGGCGCAAATTCCTGGAAACGACATCCAATGCGTGCGTCGATATTTACGATGCCACTGAAAAGCCCGTGGTCGTCTTCGGCAATATGTCCTCCACGATTTCGCGTGACGGCGCGCGCAAGCTGCGGGAGAAAAGCATTCCGGTGCTGATGGGGACCGAAACTGCCTGTTATGCGATCGGCCAATTCATCGGCTGGCATTCCCGGCAACGGAATTCCGGTGCGAACCGTGCGGCGGCGGACATATCAACCGCTCAGATTGTGCAAGACTTTTCCCGGTTATCGACCCAGGAGACGCTCACTTACGCGCAGAAACTTGGGTTGCCCATCGCGCCTTTTGCGATTGCCGACAATGCTGCTGATCTGTTGAAAGCAGCAGATCAGATCGGCTTCCCGCTCGTTCTCAAGACGGCCAATAGCGAGATAGAGCACAAGACGGAAGCGGGCGGTGTCATCGTCAATATCCGCGATCGTCATGAACTCGGCCAAGCCTATGAAGACTTGACGGCGCGCTGCGGTCCGCTTGCCATGATCCAGCCGTTCCTGGCGGCCGACTTCGAGCTTATCGTTGGCATGTACCGTGACGAGCGCTTTGGCGCGGTGATCACCGTCGGTCTTGGGGGCATTTTCACGGAAATCCTCAAGGACAGCGTCTCGATGTTGCTTCCCCTGAACGAGAGGGATCTCGAAGAGGCCACAGCGACCTTGCGGGCCGCTGGCGTGCTCAATGGCGCGCGGGGCAAGAAGGGCATCTCCTACGCCGACCTTCTGAATATTGTGCGCATCGTGGGCGCCATTGCCGAACACAACCCTTCCGTCACCGGGATTGACTTCAATCCCATCATGATCCGCGACGGCAAAATGTCGATCGTCGACATGCTCGTTACAACGGAGTGATTTGAATGAACTATGAGACGATCAAAGTCAGCAAAGATGCCGGTATCGGCTATCTGACCTTTGCGCGACCGCAAATCCACAACGCGATCTCCGTCGAACTGATGGCGGAATCTCGCGATGCGCTGCAAAAGCTGAATACAGATGACGACGTGCGGGTCATTGTGGTGTCCGGCGAGGGGCGCTCCTTTTGCTCCGGCTTCGATCTCAAGCAGAGCGCGGTCCGCAATACCAAGGGCGTGGATGCGTGGAAACAGCGCTATCAGGAAAATTTCGATTTCATGCTGAACTTCTGGGATTGTCCGAAGCCAACTATCGCGTCGATCCATGGCAACTGCCTCGCCGGTGGCTTCGAGGTGGCTCTGGCTTGTGACATGAGCGTTGCCGCTGAAAGCACCCGTTTCGGGATGCCGGAAGCCAAGTTCGGGTCGGCGAGCGTCAATCTGATGTTGCCTTGGCTGGCGGGTCCGAAAGTCGCCAAGGAAATCCTGATGAGCGGGCTGGAAAGCTTCGATGCGGCGCGCGCCAAAGAAGCGCATATCGTCAATCATGTCGTTCCCGATGCAGAACGAGAAGAATTCGTCCGCGAGATGGCATTGCAGATCGTCAGCTCCTCGCCCGTTTCCGTGGCCTATTTCAAGCGCGTCATCAACCAGACCTTCGATGTGATGGGAATGCGCAAGGCGCTTCTGGCCTCGCTGGAAGCTGGTGCGGAAATAGAAGCCGAAGAAGGCGAGGAGAAGATGGAGTTCTCGCGCATTCGCAAGGAAAGCGGCCTCAAGGCCGCCGTCGAATGGCGGAAGAGCCGCTCGGTGTCGAAGGCATAGACAGATGGGTTTTACAAAAACTTCAACGAGGTGTGCACGATGACGCAAGCGGGAGGACGTATCGAGTTCAGGAATGTCCAGAAACTCTACGGCGACATGGCCGCAGTGGAAAAATTCAATGCGGTTATAGAGCCCGGCTCCTTCGTTACCCTTCTGGGAGCGAGCGGTTCGGGGAAAACCACACTGCTGAACATGCTCGCGGGTTTCATCGAGCCCACCGATGGAGACATTCTGCTGGACGGCTGTTCGATTGTTTCGATGAAGCCGGAAGCACGCAACATCGGCATGGTGTTTCAGAACTACTCCCTCTTTCCGCATATGAATGTCCAACAGAATGTAGGCTTTCCTCTGCGGATGCGGAAAATCCCCAAATCGGAAGCAGACCAGAAGGTCATGAAGGCACTGGAAGCTGTCCAGTTGAGCAGCTTTGCTCAGCGCATGCCCCGTGAATTGTCTGGTGGACAGCAACAGCGTGTGGCAGTCGCGCGTGCGATTTCCTTCGGCCCGCGTGTGCTTTTGATGGATGAACCGCTGGGCGCACTGGACCTCAAGCTCCGCGAAAGCCTGCAATACGAGATAAAGCGGATTCAACGGGAAACCGGAAGCACCGTGGTCTACGTGACGCATGACCAGTCCGAAGCCATGTCGATGTCGGACGAAATCATCATTCTCAGCGGTGGGCGTCTGGTGCAACGGGGAACGCCACGGAAAATCTACGATGAGCCCGTCGATGGCTTTGTCGCTTCGTTTGTCGGGCACTGCAACAAGTCCCGCGTGAGCGTCAGGGAAAACCGCCTCTTCGCCGATGACTGGGGCATTGGCATGAGCGGGATCGAAGCGAACCGCCTTTCCAGTCAGGGACAGGATTTTGTCGCTGTTGCAAGGCCTGAGAAAATATCCCTCAAGCCGGCCTGCTATCATCCGGCTGACCAGGAAATAGCCGTCAATGTTTCAGTGGATAATGTCCAGATGATGGGCAACAACCTGATGGTCTATCTCAAGACGGAAAACAAATCCAATATTCTGGCTCAGATATTCAGAACTTCAGAAAATATATCTGACGATCTTTTGCAGATAGGCGGAAAGATAAAAGCAAAAATATCGAACTCGGATATTTCAATACTGAGAAAATAAGAATCCGATAAAATGGGAGAGTAAAATGAAAATCAGCAAAAGCAAATTCGGCACCACCATTCTATGTCTATTCATGACATGCGCTTATGCGCAGGCACAGGATGCCAAAACGATTGTTCGCGCCTCTGCTGGCGGCTCGTTTGGTGAAGCGCTGCGCAAGGTGTGCGATGACCCGTTCACCAAGGAAACGGGCATTATCATTCAGCCAGCGAATACCGACGATTCCACGCCGCAGATCCGCGCCCAGATGCTTACCGGGAATGTGATCTGGGACATTTCGAATACCTCGGCTGAAACGCTGCCGGTTGCCGCAGAGAACGGCTGGCTGGAGAAGATCAACTGGGATCTGATCGACCCTGAGCACAAGTTGCCCGATGTCGCACGACAACCATATGGCGTGGGCATCAACTCCTACTCGGAAACCATTGTTGTGCGCACCGACAAGCAGCCAGAGGGCAAACAAATGTCCTCGTGGGCGGATTTCTGGGATACCAAAACATTCCCGGGACCGCGCAGCCTGCATGATACTCCAATCAAGAATCTGGAGTTTGCGCTTCTGGCCGATGGAGTGCCAGCAGACCAGATTTACAAGCAGCTCGCGACCAAGGAAGGCGTAGACCGCGCCCTGAACAAACTTGGTGAAATCCGTCCCAATATTGCAATCTGGTGGACGTCCGGCCAGCAGCCCTTGCAGCTTCTGGCCAGCGGCGAGGTCTATTATGCCACGGCCTGGAACGGA
This sequence comes from Hyphomicrobiales bacterium, assembly GCA_900473915.1. GTDB lineage: Bacteria > Pseudomonadota > Alphaproteobacteria > Rhizobiales > Rhizobiaceae > Brucella. Next base: position 436,323 of record UCNG01000011.1, read on the forward strand.
CGCGTCGCGCCGCTTCAGCGTGAGGGCGTTCCCGTCAAGATCGTCTGGAACGGCGGAGCCATTGTTCCTGGATACCACTCCATTCTCAAGGGTTCCAAGCATGTGAAAGAAGCACATGAGTGGCTCAAATATTGCTGGAACGATGCGAAGCGCGGTGCAGAGCTGACCAAGCTTTTGCCTTACCCCGGTTTCGCACCGGGCCTGATGGACCAATTACCGGAGGAACTCAGAAAAGAACTGCCGACTTATCCGGAAAACCTGAAGGCACAGTTTGTTTTTGACGGACAGTTCTGGGCGGATCACCGGACCGAGATACAGCGTGCATGGGATCGCTGGCGCCTGGCTGGCAAGTAATCGGCGCGATTCCAACAAAAGCGCAAAGCTCCATTGTGTTGGAACGCGCTAAAAACAAAGAGCTGGAGTGGCTTCGATAATCCCGGTTACCCGAAACCACTCTGGCGGCTCAAAGCGCATCTTGGGAATTGAAAAATGCTTAAGCTATCGAGGCCGGTATCCGGCGCAGGACGCTCGTCGGCATTGTTATGGCCATCCATTGCATTGCTGGCGGTCTTCTTCATCGTGCCAATGTGGGAAGTATTGCGCTGGAGCGTCGCGGACGAACAGGGGTATGGTGCAAGTCTGTTCAATTTCTCGGATGTGCTGACGGCTGGCGTTTACGTACAGCTGTTATTACGAACATTTCTGGTTGCCGCAGTCGTTGCGATCTCCTGCCTCATTCTCGGCTATCTCATTGCCTTGCAGGTTTACAAGCTGCGTTCCGGCCTGCGCACATTCGTTCTTCTCGCAATCATTACGCCGATGTGGTTGAGCGTTCTGGTCAGGACTTATGCCTGGATGGTTCTCATTGGACGCGAAGGGCTGATCAACCGCATATTGCTCGACGCCGCGATCATCCAGGAACCGCTGCGGATGCTGTTCACCCGTGGGGCCGTTTATCTAACGATGACGCAGATTCTCCTGCCAATTGTAATTCTGAGCAGCTTCAGCGCCATGTCTTCCATCGACACGACTATTGTTCGCGCAGCCCGCGTGATGGGAGCCAGCAGAATAAAGGCATTTTTCTCGGTGTTCCTCCCCTTGACCGCAGTCGGGGCGATCAATGGGGCAATCCTCGTATTCGTGTTCTCGCTGGGCTATTTCGTGACGCCTGCCCTTGTCGGCGGCCCGGATGACAGTCTTGTTGCCAATGTCATTTCCACGCAAGTCACCCAAACCTTGCAATGGAACTATGCGGCTGTGCTCGCGATCGTTCTGATCGGCTCCGCATTGATCGTCCTACTGCCCGTCGTCACGCTTGTACGGACGGTTCTGCCGAAGAATTACCAAGGGGGAATGAAGTGAAAAAGATCGACGCACCCAACCTTCTGGGACACACCTTCCTTGGAGCGGCATTGATATTCATGCTTTTCCCGATTGCCATCATCATCGCAATCTCGTTCAGCGACAGTGAGTTTCTGTCGTTTCCGCCCACCTCGTTCTCATTTCGGTGGTATTCGTTTGTCTTCACTCATCCAAGCTGGACAAATGCGACTTTGCTGAGCTTGTGGATTGCCGTGCTTTCCACGCTGCTGGCTGTTGTGATCGGCACATTGGCGGCAATCACAATCGTCCGGCGGCCATCCCTTTCCACGAAATTCGTTTCCATAACGTCCTTTGGTCCGCAGCTTGTACCCCATATCATTCTTGCACTGGGCATATTACTGCTCATTGGCCGGTTGGGACTCTATGGCCAATGGTGGGTTCTGGTTCTCGCTCATGCCACCATGGCGCTTCCGCTTGTCATCATCATTGTGATGGCGGCGATCCGCCAAAATGGTGAAGGACTGGAGCGTGCCGCCAGAATTTTGGGCGCCGGCCCGACGCAGGCCTTCTGGCTTGTGACATTGCCAGCGATCCGCCCCGCGATCATTTCATCAGCCGTTTTTTCGTTCTTCATCTCCTTCGACGACCTGATTGTCGCCCTGTTTATCATGGGCGGGAAGGAAACTCTGCCGATGATGATCTGGGCCAATTTGAAATACGAGTTGACCCCGGCACTGACCGCAATCGCATCGTTCCTGATCGTCTTTACGTTCGTCTGCATTCTACCTGCGGAATATTATCGCAGAAAAAAGCTGACGGGTGCCGCTCCAGCGTCAGGTGCGTGAGTCGCAAATCATGTAAGCGGGGTCATCACCCCGTTTGCATTCCCAGAAGGGACCCAGTCATTGCGGCTGAGAAATCATGCGGCAATCCTCGAAGCCGTGGTGCCCCCCCAAAATCCGGATATATCCCGAACACTACTTTTCTATTTTCTTGAACAAATTGGATTAAATTATACGTCTAACAATATTTGAGGCCCTCTGCGAAAGTTAGATCGCGGCAACCGGAGCGCTTGCCCAATTATTCGCCACGAGGAGACCTCCATGAGCATCACAGCGCCCCCTACCCCCGGAAAATTGTTGCTTTCCCCCACCGATCACGCCCTTGTTCTTATCGATTTCCAGTCACAGATGGCATTTGCAACCAAGTCGATCGAACCGGAAATCCTGCGCAACAATGCAGCCCTGATCTCGCAGGCCGCGGCGGGTTTCAAGGTTCCGACCATTTTGACCACTGTCGCCGAGAAGAGCTTTTCGGGTCCGATGTTCGAAGAAATTACCAGCGCTTTTCCGGGCCAGAAGCTTCTTGACCGCACCTCGATGAACACCTGGGAAGATGCCGCCGTGATCGAGGAAGTGAACCGGATCGGCAAAGAGCGGATTGTTTTTGCCGGTCTGTGGACTTCCGTTTGCATCGTCGGCCCGGTGCTGTCCGCGCTCGATCAAGGCTTCGAAGCCTATGTCATCACCGACGCCAGCGGCGATATATCGCCTGAAGCGCATGAACGCGCGGTAGAGCGCATGGTGCAGGCCGGTGCGCGTCCGATGACGTCGCTGCAATATCTGCTTGAACTTCAGCGCGATTGGGCACGTGCCGATACCTATGGCCTCACCACGGGTATCGCAACCAGATGGGGCGGCGCCTATGGCATCGGCCTGAACTATGCCAAGCAAATGTTTGGAGCGTCCGAAGGCGCCCATTGAATGTGCTAAACTTCAAAAGTCGTGCCACGAGGACGGCTCAACTGTGGCGCGACTTCTTCCTGGTTCCATTAAATCTGCCGAAAAACGACGGAAAGGAGATGCAGCATGAAAATGTATGTACTCTCGCTCGGTACAGGCCTTCTGGTTGGCGTGATTTATAGTCTGCTTGGTGTCCGCTCCCCTGCTCCGCCGGTGGTCGCGCTGATCGGCCTGCTCGGCATGCTGCTTGGCGAGCAGATCGTGCCGCTCGCCAAACGCGCGATAGCGGGGCAGGAAGTGGCGTCTTTCGTCAAGGGCGAGTGCAGCGAACATATATTGGGATCGTTGCCAGACAATCGCACAAAGAAACCCTCGTGATCCGCTTCACACGCAACTAGAGCATTTCCAGCAAAAGTGTGAAACGGTTCTACGCAGGATAATGCGGATAAGCAGGAACCGCTCCAAGCGCCGCTGTAGCGGTGCTTTCCTCGCCATTTCGTGGCCATGCCAAGGAGGCTACAATGAGTAAGCAGGACTTAATCCTCGTCAATGCCAAGGTAACGACGCTGGACCGCCAGAACCCGACAGCAGAGGCGATTGCCATCCGCGATGGTCGCTTTCTTCTGGCAGGCTCGGAGGCGGAAGCCCGCGCGGCTGCGCCCGACGCGACGATTGTCGACGTCAAGGGCCGACGTGTCATTCCGGGGCTAATCGACAGCCACACGCACGTCATCCGTGGCGGACTGAACTATAATATGGAGTTGCGCTGGGATGGCGTGCCTAGCCTGGCCGACGCCATGGCGATGCTGAAAGAACAGGTGGCTCGCACGCCTGCGCCGCAATGGGTGCGGGTGGTTGGCGGTTTCACCGAACATCAATTCGCCGAAAAGCGTCTTCCCACCATAGAGGAACTGAATGCCGTTGCGCCCGACACTCCGGTCTTCATCCTGCATCTTTATGACCGGGCTTTGCTGAACGCGGCCGCATTACGCGTTGTCGGTTACGACAGACACACACCCAACCCGCCCGGCGGCGAAATCGTACGGGATGCTGCCGGTAATCCGACAGGGCTCTTGCTTGCGCAGCCCAATGCAACGATCCTCTACTCCACGCTCGCCAAGGGGCCGAAGCTGCCTTCTGACTACCAGATCAATTCGACACGGCATTTCATGCGCGAGATCAACGCGCTTGGAGTTACCAGTGTGATCGACGCCGGTGGCGGCTTTCAGAACTATCCCGACGACTATCAGATCATCGAGAAGCTGCATCGAGACGGTCAATTGACAGTCCGCATCAGCTACAATCTCTTCACGCAGAAACCAAAAGAAGAACTTGCCGACTTTTCGTCCTGGGTGAAGCAGGTTTCGCCTGGCCACGGCGACGACAGCTACCGTCACAATGGCGCAGGTGAAATGCTGGTTTATTCAGCGGCCGATTTCGAAGATTTCCGCGTCGAGCGCCCGGAAATGCCCGCCAATATGGAAACCGACCTCGAGCCAGTCATCCGGCTGCTGGCAGAACACAAATGGCCATGGCGCCTGCACGCAACCTACGATCAGACCATCGACAGGGCGCTGGATGTGTTCGAGAAGGTGAATCGCGATATCCCCCTATCGGGCATCAACTGGTTCTTTGACCATGCCGAAACAATCAGTGACCGCAATATCGACCGTATCGCCGCCCTTGGCGGCGGCATCGCCGTCCAGCATCGCATGGCGTATCAGGGTGAATATTTTATCGAGCAATACGGAGCGAAGGCTGCCGAGCGCACGCCACCCGTACGCCGCATCATGGAAGCAGGCGTCCCTCTGGGTGCAGGCACCGACGCCACCCGCGTAGCGAGCTATAATCCATGGGTATCACTATCCTGGCTGGTCACGTCGAAGACCGTCGGGGGAACGCGACTCTACCCACAGGCTAACCGGCTCGACCGGGAGACGGCCCTGAGATTATGGACCGAAGCCAATACGTGGTTCTCCAACGAACAGGGCAAGAAAGGCTTGATCAAAGCGGGGCAGCTTGCCGATCTTGCGGTGCTATCCGACGACTATTTCTCCGTCCCCGAAGATGAAATCGTGCATCTGCGTTCGGTATTGACCATTCTCGGCGGCAAGGTTGTTCACGGTGAGGGCGACTATGCGCCACTTGCCCCGCAACTTCCCAAGCCGATGCCGGATTGGTCCCCGGTTGCCACCTTTGGCGGCTATCACAAGACGCCCGAGGCGCGCGCCAAGCTGTCGCTGCATTGTGGTTGCGCCAATAATTGCGCTGTACATGGGCATGATCATGCCGCAGCGCTCGGCGCCAATCTTCCGACGGGTGACGCCAGAACCTTCTGGGGCGTTCTTGGCTGCGGTTGCTGGGCGGTGTAATCATGAAAACACCGGCTTCAATAGCTTCGCTGCTCGACGCGGAATGGCTCACCAGGCTCGCAACCATATTGTTCACTCTTCCGTACTGGACGAGTGGCTTCGCCAAGCTCTTTGACTTCAATGGCGCGCTTGCCGAAGCCAGTCATTTCGGGCTCACTCCGGCATGGCTGGTAGCGATTGCGACAATCATCATCCAGATTGGTGGATCAGCGCTGATCATATTCGGCCGACAAGTGTGGCTGGGTGCAGGCGCGCTCGGCGTGTTCACGGCACTGGCAACTCTCATCGGCCACCCATTCTGGCGGATCGACGATCCGATTGCACGGTTTCACGAGCGCAATACCTTCCTTGAACATGTCGGATTGATCGCCGGATTTATCGTGGTGGCTGTGCTCTTCAGCAGGAAGGAAAGGACATGACCGTGTCGGACTCCGCAGCAGCGGGCGCGAAAAGCCCTTTGAGCTTCCCGGTATTCCGGGCGTTGTGGATTGCCACAATCATTTCCAACGTCGGCACATGGATGCACGACGTTGGCGCAGGCTGGCTGATGACATCCCTCTCCCCCAGCCCTCTGCTGGTGGCGCTGGTACAGGCCGCGACCACGTTGCCGATGTTTCTGCTGGCATTGCCAGCAGGCGCCCTGGCCGACATCATCGACCGGCGACGAATGCTGCTTGCAGCACAAGTGCTTGGCCTGGTTGCCGCGGCCATCCTGTCGGTAGCGACATGGCAAGGACTGACTACGCCTTATGTGCTTCTCACCGCCACATTCGTATTGGGTGTTGCGGCTGCGCTCAGTGCCCCGGTGTTTCAGGCTATCGTTCCTGAACTGGTAGACAAGACTGCGCTTCCCGATGCTGTGGCGCTCAACAGCCTTGGCGTCAATATCGCACGTGCCATCGGACCGGCTCTCGGCGGCGTGATCGTGGCGCTCGCTGGCACGCCCGCAGTCTTTGCGCTCAATGCCTTGTCGGTCACCGCAGTGTTGTTTGTCCTGTTTCGGTGGCAGCGCTCTGCCACCGTGCATACGCTTCCTCCGGAGCATTTTTTCGGCGCTCTGAAAGCTGGCTATCGTTATGCCCGTCATTCGCCTGCCCTGCGGCTGGTACTCATCCGCGCGGTTGGCTTCTTTGCATTCGGCAGTGCCCTCTGGGCAATGCTGCCGCTGGTGGCCCGGCGCGGCCTCGGCCTCGACGCAGCCGGGTATGGCGCACTTCTGGCTTGTATGGGTGCCGGGGCGGTCGTTGGTGCCCTTCTGTTGAAACGGCTGCGCAAGCAGATTCCAGCCAATACCACATCCATCGGTGCGACCATATTGTTTGCCGTCGCAACGGCTGCCCTTGGTCTGGCGCCAAATGCATGGTTCGGCGGAGCCGTCATGTTCGTCGCAGGCCTCGCCTGGATCGGCATGCTGACGTCTCTCAATGTCGCTGCGCAAATGGCCTCCCCCGGTTGGGTGAAAGCACGTGCGCTCGCCGTCTATCTGCTGGTTTTTCAGGGAGCAATGACTGGCGGCAGCATCATTTGGGGGGCGATCGCAGCCCGGACGGATGTCTCTACAGCGCTCATTATCGCCGCCGTCGGCAATGTTGTGGGGTTGTTGCTGGCCTCGATCTGGCGGCTTCCCAAAGATACAGGCGTCGACCTTGCTCCTTCCAACCATTGGGCGGAACCGGTCGTATCGGTGCAGCCGGGTGACGATCGCGGTCCGGTTCTCGTCGAAATCGAATATCTGGTCGCACCGGAACAACAGGACGAATTCATCACCGCCCTGCGCCGGTTCCGGTCTGTGCGCCAACGCGATGGCGCCATCCGCTGGGATGTATGGGAGGATATTGCTCAACCCGGCAGGATACTGGAAAGTTTCGTTGTCGAAAGCTGGGTGGAACATCAGCGCCAGCACGCCCGGGTCACCCACGCCGATCAGGTTGATCAGAACCTGATCAATGCATATCACATGGGCGAACATCCGCCGGTCGTGCGGCACCTGCTCAGGCCATCCTGATTGGGTGACCTCTCCGAAACGCACACTTTCACAACAGTCTGATATGATGCGTTTGCATGTAGCGTGAATGGCTCCCAATTCGGGGCCATTCATAATCGATATATGGTATGAAAAGAGCAACAGGCTGATGAACCCTGGCACGCCCACATTCGAGCAATTGCGGATTTTCCTCACCGTCGTTGATACAGGCAGCTTTGCAGGCGCAGCCCGCAAGCTTAATCGTGCCGTATCCGTGATCAGCTATGCCGTTGCCAATCTGGAAGCACAGCTCGATCTCAAACTGTTCGAGCGGCAGGGCACGCGCAAACCGCAGCTCACTGCCGCAGGCCGGGCCGTGCTCGCCGAAGCGCGCGGGCTGGCGCATGGAATGGACAGTCTCAGGGCTAAAGTGAAGGGATTGCTCAGCGGCCTGGAGGCAGAGGTGGATATGGCGGTGGACGTCATGATGCCGACTGAACGCCTAAGCGAGGTACTGCGCGCCTTTGCCGATACTTTCCCCACCGTATCGCTGCGCCTGCACGTGGAAGCGCTTGGAGCCGTTACGGCAATGGTGCTGGACCGCAGGGCGGCAATTGGCATCTCCGGTCCGCTGGCGGCGCGTGTCCAGGGCGTCGAGTGCATTGCAGCCGGCTCAGTTCTTATGGCTCCAGTCGCGGCACCGGGTCATCCTCTTGGCATGATGGAGCGCATTGCACCCGGCGAGGCCCGCAATCATGTACAACTTGTGCTGACCGATAGGTCCCATCTGACGGAAGGACAGGATTTTGCGGTCCTCAGTCCGCGAACATGGCGCATTGCTGATCTAGGTGCCAAACATGCGCTCTTAAGGGAGGGGATCGGATGGGGGAACATGCCTTTGCCGCATATACGCTCCGACCTGAGAAACGGCACCCTGAGACGGCTGGCCATGCCGGATTACAAAGGCGGCATCTATCGCTTTGGTGGCATCTGGCCCCGCGACGCGCCCCCCGGCCCCGCCGCTTCCTGGCTTCTGGACCGCTTCGTAGCGCTCGGTGCCAATGACATCGAAGAAGAAGGCTTTGCGGATATATAGATCGGTTCCGGTTAGAGCGCGATCCGATCAGATCGAAACGCGCTCCAACTTCTCAATGTGGACCTGTTTCCCTAGCGCCGATGATCATTTGAATGCGGAAACAACAATCTCGATCATGGTATCGCCACCCAGATCGGCGACGCCAACCGTGGCGCGGGTCGGAAGGTCTTCGGGACCGACCCAGGACTTCCACACGGCATCCATTTCCGGCTTCTTTCCCAGATCAGTGACAAAAATCGTCGCGGTCAAAAGCTTCGTCTTGTCGCTGCCCGCTTCGGCCAGATAGTGATCGATCTTGGCAAGGATCTCGCGCGTCTGGCCTGCCATATCAAGGCTTTCATCGTCGCATGTGGTGCCGCCGACATAGACGATGCCGTTGCGTTCGACAACGCGATGCATGATAGGGGTGCGCAGATAACGTTCAGCCATTTTCATATCCTTTCGGTGGGTTGTGTTTCATCCGGGCGCTCGCCGGTAACGGCGTAAACAGCGTCGGGTGTCTGAGGAAGAGCCGCGATTTCGCGCAGAGGCACAGGTTTTATCGGCGCGCGCAGCCGATAGGTGCCGACATCCGCCGGGTTGCGTTGCTGTACGGCCGCAAGAATTTCCGTCACCGTCGCAGTGCACATACGCCCCTGGCACGGCCCCATGCCGCAGCGCAGCATGGTCTTCAACTGATTGGGTCCGATCACATTGCGCTGGGCAGCTTCCTGGATGGCGCCCGCTGTGACCTCTTCACATCGACATACAATCGTCGCACGATCAGCTGGCACGCGAAACGAGAGCGCTGGCTGGTAGAGCGCATCGATGAATGACCGTCCGCGAAGTAGCGCCTTGCGCTCCCGCTTATATCTTGTCAATGCAGCTTCAATACGGGGCGCTTTTTCAGGCGCGAGATCCATGCATGCGGCCAGGGCAGCAATACGTCCTCCGACTTCCGCCACAAGCGCGCCACCAATGCCACCGCCATCACCGGCAATCAAGATCGCCGCGAGCGAGGCGCGCCCTTCTGGACTCAATTCGGGCTCAAAACATTTCTGCGCGTCATTCCAGACAATGGCGCAGCCAGTCGCATTGGCCAGACTGTTATTGGGGATAACGCCTTGATGCAGAAAGACGCCATCAACATCGATTTTCTCTGTCCGACCTTTAGTCGCAAAGCGAATGGCGCTGACGCGATCTTCACCAAGAATCTCGATTGGTTCGACGCCAGAAAAAACGGGAACCGACCGCCGCACCTTGCGCAGCAGTGACAGCCCCTTCAACAGGTAAGGCGACAACAGGAATGAAGGCAGATGGGGAACTGCCCTGATCCAGTTTTGTCGTGGTGTCGTGTCGAGTATGGCTGCAAGCGTCCCGCCGGCTTCCAGCAATTGCGCTGCAAAGAGATAGAGCAGCGGGCCAATGCCGGCCAGCACAACACGGCCATTCGGCACGAGACCGGATGATTTCAATGCAATCTGGGCCGCGCCAATCGTCATCACACCGGGCAATGTCCAGCCTTTCAGAGGCATGGGGCGTTCCATGGCACCGGTTGCGAAGATCACCCGCCGCGCATGAATGATCCGGCTTTGCCCCGACGCCGAAATCCGCAGCTCAACGAGTGGGCCGTCTTCCGCTTGCTGCTGCTCAACACTCCACACCAGCGACTGCGGCACATAAGTTGCATCACTTGCGAGAAATGCGCCCAGAACTTCCTTGCCCTTCCAGTAGTCCTTGCCGAGGAAGGCGCGTTTTGCCGGCGTATTGGTTTCGATCGCGCGATATATTTGGCCGCCCATGGCCGGATTTTCGTCGAAAAGCACGACGCGCACGCCGATGGCAGAAGCTTCTGTGGCAGCGGCCATTCCAGCAGGACCTGCGCCGATTATGGCGAGGTCGTATCGCATATGGAGCGATTGAAGATCGTCGATTTTCGTGAGCGCCATTGTCAGCGACCTTCTTGCGCCGCGCGGGCACCATGTTGCGATGACACAGACATGCCTTCGCGCACCAGCGTCATGCAGGCCTGTCGGTTCTGGATACCGTCGATGGCGACCAGACATTCGAAGCAAACGCCCATCAGGCAATAAGGGCCACGCGGTTGATTACCGACAACGCTGGTGCGAAACGTGCTTATGCCATGTCCCAGCAGTGCTGCCGCAACGGTCTGGCCGGCTTCGACCTGCAGGGGGGCGCCATCGAATGTTATGGTGACGGTCTCCTGCGCCGTATCAGTTTTCCGAAACATGAAACCTCCGGCCTGAAAATGCGTTGTCGGCAAGCTTGTCCTGTTGGCTGGCAATTTCATTGGCGATAATCAGCGCGTGGTTCGCAGCCAAGGTGACGCCGGAATGGCACATGGCCACATATGCGCCGGGACAGGTTGCGGACTGCTCATAGATGGGAAGCCCGTCGAGCGTCTTGACGCGAAAGCCTGCCCAACTGCGCACGACGTTAACCCCGCTCAGACAGGGAAATGTACGTATCGCACGATCAGCGAGAACTGCGCTGATCTCCTGATTGGTTGCGATGGAATCCGTCCCGGTTTCCTGACTGTCACCGATCATGACGCCACCCTCATCGGTCTGGCGGAGCGTGGCCGCCGTATACGGGAAAAAGGGCTGGCATTTTTCTGTCACCAGAATCTGGCCCTTGCTGCGCACCAACGGAGCAGAAATGCCGACCATGGCAGCCAGCTTGCTGTTACCGACACCGGCGGACAAAACGATACGGCTGGCGAAAACTTCGCCCCATCGGCCCTTCAGGAGAAACCCGCCGCCGGATACGGGATGGATTTCTTCAACGTCGCAATGCGGTTCATAGCGTGCACCGAGATTAAGCATGCCGATATGCAATGCGTTGAACAGACGAAGCGAATTCACGTCGCCATCGAGAGGTGAGTAGATGGAGCCTATGACGTCACGCCCGATGGCAGGCACCATTCTGGCGGTTTCGGCATTATCGAGAACAACGTGTTCGGGGGCATCGCTGCCCAGCTCGCGCGCTACGGTTTCCACTTCGTCACGCAAGCGGTCGAGCTCAGCCTGATCCAGCGCAAAGCTGAACGCTCCATTTTGCCGCAAGGCAACGTCCACACCGGATGTTTCCCGCAAGGCGGCGGCAAATATCGGCCATGACCGGGCCGATCGCATTGTCCAGCGCGCATAATGGGGGGCTCCCAACCCCTTGCCCTGAACCCAGACCAACGCAAAATTTGCGCGTGATGCCCGTAACGCAAGGTCTTCGCCATCAAGCAACATCGGACGATGGCCCAGCCGAGCCAGGCCCCATGCAATGGCAGCGCCGACGAGCCCGGCTCCGATAATGACGATGTCCTGATCTGGCAGTCTGCGCATGCTTCCCGTTCCGTATGCCTGCGGGCACAACCCGCCGATGGCATCGACGGGTCGGCGATGTTTTAATCTTGCGGGCTTACATCCACCTTGAACCACTTCTCCGACAGTTTCTTCACCGTGCCGTCCTTGACCGCAGCGGTAATTGCTTCATCGAAACGCGCCTTGAGAGCGGTGTCGTCCTTGCGCAAACCAACGCCGATCATGCCGAACACCTTGCCTGAGAAAAGCGGACCGGCGAGCTTGACGCCCTTCATGTCCTCTTTCTCAAGGGCCGCAGCCAGAACGGTAGCATTGGCTACGACGGCATCGAGGCGACCGCTTGTCAGATCGAAGTTGTGCTCTTCAGTGGTCTTGTATTCGCGTACGCTGGCGCCGTTCTTGAAGTACTGCTCCATGAAGGCGGACGCCGTCGTCGCACCCTGGACGCCAACCGTCTTGCCCTCGATTTTCTTGGCGATTTCCTCCAACACAGGCTTGGCCGCGTCGGAATCGACGGAGATTGGCTTGCCCTGTTCCGGCAGGTCGGCCAGATCGCTATCGTCCATCACCGCAAAGGAATTGATTGCGGCGGCATAGGGCGCGGAGAATGCGATCACCTCTTCACGCTTGGGCGTGATGCTCATGGCAGCCATGATGGCGTCGTATTTGCCAGCAGTCAGCGAAGGAATGATACCGTCCCAGTTTTGCGCGACAATCTCGCATTTGGCCTTCATGCGGTCGCAGAGTTCCTTGGCCAGATCGATTTCAAACCCTTCCAGAACACTGTTCGGGCCTGAGAAATTCCACGGAGCGTAAGCGCCTTCTGATGCAATGCGGATAACGTCTTCGGCATGAGACATATGGACCGACGCCAGAAGCCCGACGGCAGACAAGACAATCTTCAATTTCATGGGTTCACCTCTGTGTTTGTTGGTTGTTGGTATTAGATGTTCTGCCTGGAAATGAACTGGCGGAAACGCTCGCTTCTCGGGTTCGAGAAAACCTCCTCCGGGTGGCCATCTTCTTCGATCAACCCTTGGCGCAGGAACAGCACCCTGCTGGAAACATCGCGCGCGAAATCCATTTCATGGGTCACAACGAGCATGGTGCGGCCTTCGGCGGCAAGGTCGCGCATGACACGCAGAACCTCTGCCACCAGTTCCGGGTCGAGCGCCGAGGTCGGCTCATCGAAAAGCATGATTTTGGGACGCATGGCGAGCGCCCGCGCAATCGCCGCACGCTGTTGCTGACCGCCCGAAAGATGGGCCGGATAGAAGTTGCGTTTGTCGGCAATGCCGACCCGTTCAAGCAGGGCTTCGGCCTCCGCGATACACTCGGCGCGGTTGCGTTTTTGCACATGCACGGGGGCTTCGATCAGATTTTCCAGGATCGTCAGATGAGACCAGAGGTTGAACGATTGAAAAACCATCGTCGCCTGCGAGCGGAGGCGTTGCAGTTGCTTCTGATCGACGATGCGCGGCTGACGCCCCGGCTGCTGCGCCAGCTTGTAGGCTTCTCCATGAATGGAGATCTCGCCTGCCTCGGGTATCTCCAGCATATTGATGCAGCGGAGCAATGTGGATTTTCCCGAACCGGAGGCCCCGAGAATGGAAATCACCTCGCCCTGATGAGCCTTGAAGGAGATGGAATGCAACACCTTGTGGGCGCCGTAGCTTTTCTCCAGTCCGGTAATCTCCACTGCAGGAGTGGTGGAATTGTTCGTCATGGTTTGTCTCCTGCTACCGACAGTAAAAGCGGTTGGCGCTGGGCTGCCGAAAGCCGATATTCGATCAGCTTGAATATGCGGCTGACGGTGAAGTTGAGCAGAAGGTAGATCGCACCCGCCGCGATGAAGACCTCTACCGGGCGGTAGGTCGCCGAGATGAGTTTTGCAGCCAGCCCCGTGACCTCCATCATCGTTATGGTGGAGGCCAATGCGGTCGATTTCACCATCAGGATCACTTCGTTGGAATAAGCGGGCAGCATCTGTCGCAGGGCCTGCGGCGCAATGATGCGTCGTATCAGGGTGAGGCCGCTCATCCCGTAGGCGCGCGCCGCCTCGATCTGCCCGGCTGGCACGGAAAGGACGCCGCCACGGATGATTTCCGCGCTATAGGCTGCCGTGTTCAGCGCCAGCGCGAGCACCGCGCACCAATAAGGTTCGCGCAGAAATGGCCACAGCAAGCTCTTGCGCAGTTCGGGAAACTGGCTGAGCCCGTAATAGATGAGATAAAGCTGGACCAGAAGCGGCGTCCCGCGAAACACAAAGATATAGGCGCGCGCCAGAAGATCGAGCAACGCCCAGTTCGACAACCGCATGGCCGCAAGAACGACGGCCAGGAACGCTCCCGCAGTCACGGACAGTGCCATCAGTTGCAAGGTCAGCGGAATACCGCTGCAAAGGCTGACGAAGGACTCATAGATGAATGGAAAATCGATCATGTTCAAATCGCTCGCCGGATGCCGCGCATCGCGCGTTTTTCAGCAGCACGGAACAGGACGCCCGACACGAAACTGATCAGCAGGTAAAGGACGGCTGCGGTCAGAAAAAAGGTGAAGGGCTTGCGCGTCGAACCGGAGCCGATTTGCGCCTGGCGCATCAATTCAACCAGCCCGACAACCGAGATGAGGGCAGATTCCTTCAATACAAGCTGCCAGACATTGCCTATACCGGGGATGGCGAAACGGGTAGCCTGCGGCAGGATGATGCGGCGAAACATGAGGCCGGACGGCATTCCATATGCTTTCGCCGCTTCCATCTCGCCTCTGGACAGGGCGAGAACCGCACCGCGATAGACTTCCGCCTGATAGGCACCCGAAACAACGCCGATTGCGAGAGCGCCAATGAGGAAAACCGGGGCGCTTACGAAGCCTTCGGAACCGAAAAACACAGCGACTTTGCTAAGCACGGCGCTGCTGCCGAAATAGAATAGATAAATCACCAGAAGATCGGGAATGCCGCGCAGGATCGTGACATATCCGTCGGCCAGCAGACGCAAGACCCGCAGCGACGAAAATGATGCGGCAGCAGCCATGCAACCGAAAATCGCACCCGTGGCGAAACCGCTCAATGAGACCGAAATGGTCACGCCAGTGGCCTTGAGCATATCCATGCCCCAGCCGCCATCAGCGAACCCCATCAGGTCGAGATATGCGTTGACCGCATTCACCAGTCTGTTCCCTCCCGTGCGTTTCCGGCCTGAACCGTACGACACATTCATTTTCTGAGGGTTTGACAGCGCGCTTCAATACAGTCAAATTCGAAATAAACGGTCAAGCATAACCAAATATTATGGTGAGTGATGAATCTGCGTCAGGTAGAGGCTTTCCGAACGGTCATGTTGACCGGAAAAATGACGGCGGCAGCCGAATTGATGTCCATCACCCAGCCGGCAGTCAGCCGACTGATCCGCGATTTCGAGATCGACACGAAATTGAAGCTGTTCGACCGGCGCGGTAATCAGCTGACGCCCACGCTGGAGGCCTTGACCTTGCTACAGGAAGTGGAACGGGCCTATGTCGGGCTTTCCCGTATCAAGGCTTTTGCCGAAGAAATCAGCCGTCAGAATGTAGGCATGCTGCGCATTGCAGCAATGCCTGCGCTTGCCAATGGAATCATGCCACGTTTTCTGGCGCGATTTCTGCGTGACCGCCCCAATGTCCATGCCTCCCTGAATGGCATTCCATCGTCGATGGTCATCGAAGCCGTCGCGTCGGGCCAGATGGATCTGGGCTTTGCCGATGGTCCGCTCGACCGGCCCGGCTTCATGATCGAAACCTGTGCAATAGCTGCGGTCGTTGCCGTGCCTGCCGGGCACCCTTTGGCGAACATGGAAAACATCATGCCCGCCGACCTTGCCAATGAGCGGATGATTACCCTTGAACCGGGGACATTGTTTGCGATGCGGGTCGAGGTTGCACTGGCCGGAATTCCGCGATCATCGACAATCGAAACACGTCTTTCCCATACCGCTCTGACGCTGGTATCGGAGGGCGCGGGCATTACGATCATCGATCCGTCATCCGCGACCGAGTTTCGCGGACGAGGCGTCGTTATCAGGCCGTTCGGTGTCTTCGTGGATGCCGGATTTCTGGCAATCCGCCGTAGCCAGGGGGCCGATAATCAACTCGCCGGGCGATTTGTCCGCGAATTCTGGGCCTATCATGCCGCCCTTCTGAACGGAGAAGAAGCTGACGGTCGATCACCCGGCGAACTTATGCAGTCCGATCCAGACGTACCGTCTGGCGAATGATGAGCTTGCCGGGTTCAAGCCGAAATTCAGGCCCCATTTCGGGCTGATCAATCCGTTGTTTGAGGATTTCTATTGCGGCTTCGACCATCTGGCCAGATTGCTGGCGCATGGTGGTCAGATCGATACCCGACCATGCAGCCATGGGAATATCGTCGAAGCCGATAATGGAAACGTCTTCGGGAACCTTCAACCGCAGATCGATCCGGATCCCATCGAGAGCGCCGATAGCCGTGATGTCATTGGCGCAGAAGATCGCATCCGGTCGCTCCCCCTGAAGCAGCAGCCTTTTTACCGCCTGCCGACCGCCCTCATAAGTGAAATCGCCGACCTCAACGAGCGGCGGCTGGCAACCCAGTTTCGCAATCTGGCTTTTGTATCCTTCGAACCGATCCTTGTTGGTGGAACTGTCCTGTAGGCCGGAAATAAAGCCGAAACGCCGGTGCCCGGTATTATACAGGAATTGCGCCACGTCCCGCCCGGCAACCGCATTATCGCAGGATACGGCGGAAACGGCTTCGCTGGCGACATAACGATTGAACAACACAACCGGCAGCCCGAAATCCTTGCATTCATCTATCGCCCTGGACGAAAGCTCCGCTGACAGGACAAGGAGTCCGTCAACACGATACTGGTGCACTTTGCGAATGGCAGCATCAATGCTTTCGCCCTCCCGCACCGTTACCAGCATGACATGCATGCCTTCGGCCTGAAGACGTTCGTCGATCTGGCGCAACACTTCCCAATAGAAGGGATTTCGCGCCGATCCTGTCACAACGGCGATCAACCCCGAACGTTGTGTGCTCAGACCCCGGGCCATGATATTGACCTGATAACCAAGCTGCTCTGCGATTGCGATAATGCGGTCACGCGTTTTCTTGGAAACCAGCTGACTATTGGCAAGCGCCCGCGAAACCGTGGATTGAGATACCCCTGCCTTACGAGCAACGTCCCAAGCGGTAATATTCGTGCCTTTGAGTTTCGCTTGCGAATTGTCGATCGGTTCTGCCATGTCTCTTGGTCGTCGTTGCTGTTCGGTTTTTCCATACGTTGATACCAGATCCGAACCGGCTGTGCCCGTTCCAATCCAGGTGAAAATTTTCTATCGTGTTCCTGCCGAACAAGCACGCTTTTTCCGCTTGGCAGATAGAGGCTGACCTATCAGCTTGTCGTCAGCCTCCGAGGCACCATTTGACGCTCAACTCACTCGTGATCGCTGAGGGCGCGCAAGGTTCCTGAAAGCCGGTAGAAGTCCGATTTTGGTGTCGTGAAGAAGGTCAGCGAGGAACCCTGCTCGAAATTGTCGACATGGACGACAGTAGAGCCATCGACCTCCTGCCAGGAGATGACGAAGTTACCGCCATCAAGTTCCGTCCATTCGAATGCGACCTCGGCGGTAGCGCCCTTCAGCGGTCCGCCGGTGATTTCATAGGTCAGGCTGTTCTTGTCGGCGGCATAGGCATTGGTTGCGACCAGATCGCCGTAATTGACCTCAAAGGTGCGTCCGGCAAAGGGGAAACGCTTCATCTCACTCTCCAGTTTTCATAAGGTCCGCAGACCGGGATATTTGTTGTGTAGATAAGGGGAGCATACATCCTCCACTTGAACGTCAGTCGCCATTTCTCCCTCCATCGCCGCATTGGCCGCAGCGACCCGGCACTATCGCGCCGGGTCGGCATGAGGAAGCGGAGTATCCGCGTCCGCTCATGCTATCTTGCTGGTCAGAGTGGCTTCCAGCGCTTTCAGGCCATCGCGATAGATGCCCTCGAACAGGCGTGATGCGTCTTCATCGCTCACCCCTGCCGGCGTGAATTCACCAGACCATTCGACGCGCGAGGACCGATCACCGTCGATACTGACCACGCGCAGCGTGGAGAGGTAGTTGGTGACTGGAAATGGCGCCTGAAGAATCGAATAGGTATAGCTGCGTTCGCGGTTGTCGAAGGCTTCAAGCCGTTCGATGATTGTGTCACCGTCAGGGTTGGCGAGATGGCGCACGCGGCCCCCCTCGCTCACTTCGCTCTTCGGAATATACGGCAACCAGTCGGGCAGTGAATCAAAGCCGCCAATCAATTGCCATACCCGGTCGGCTGCGACCGAGAGAGTAATCGTTGCAGAAGCTTGTGCCATGGTAGGCTCCTTCGCTAATCAGGTGTTAGATGTGATCGACGGGCAGCGGCGCATTCGCTGCGACCAGATGCTCCGCACGCAATTCGTTCCAGAAATCAGCTGGAATGACTTCCTTCAGTGCAGCCGCATCCTCGGCAATACGTTCCGGCCGGCTTGCACCCGGAATGACGGCGGCCACAGCCGGATTGGCCAAGGAAAACTGAAGGGCAGCAGCCTTGATGCCGACGCCGTGCCTTTGTGCGACCGCCTTGATGCGCTCAACCCTGGCGATGACCTCGGGCGAAGCCTTCTGATATTCGAAATGCGTGCCACCGGCCAGAATGCCAGAGCTGTAAGGGCCGCCGACGACGATCTCGGCCTTGCGTTCCGCAGCCTTCGGCATCAGGCGCTGTAGCGCCCGTTCGTGGTCGAGAAGTGTATAGCGACCTGCCAGTAGGAAGCCATCCGGCTCGGCTTCGGAAAGATCCAGGGTCAATTCGATTGGCTCGACCCGGTTCACGCCCAGCCCCCAGGCCTTGATCACGCCTTCTTCGCGGAGGCGGGTCAACGTCCGGAAAGCGCCTTTGCGCGCCACTTCGAAATAGGAGAGCCATTCATCGCCGTAGAAGTCCTGGGCAATGTCGTGGACCCACACGAAATCAATGCGGTCGGTCTTCATGCGCTTGAGGCTATCCTCAATCGAACGCATCGTGGCGTCGGCGGAATAGTCGTTGACGAGCTTGTTCGGTCGGCCAGCAGCAAACAGGCCGCTCTTTTCACCAAGCGCACGCGCGCTGGCGTCTTCAACTTCGTCGAGGATAAGGCGGCCGACCTTGGTGCTGAGAACATATTCGTCGCGCTTATGCCGGGAGAGCGCCTCGCCAAGCCGTATCTCGGCCAGGCCCGCACCGTAGAACGGCGCCGTGTCGTAGTAGCGCACGCCTTGCTCCCAGGCGGCGTCAACGGTGGCCTGCGCCTCGGCTTCCGGGATGTCACGGAACATGTTGCCGAGCGGTGCGGTGCCAAAGCCGAGAACGCGTCCGGCCAGTTTGTCTTTAATGCTCATAACTGCTTCCTTGTGCAGAGTTAACTGATGTGACGTGGATTTAGGGTTGCAAGTTAAGTCTGTCCAAGACATAATTAGCTAAACTTAAGACATAATGGATCTGAAATGCTGGACATTCGCCAACTGCATTACTTCGTGGTCGTCGCAGAGGAAGAACACGTCGGGCGCGCCGCCGAACGGCTGCATATTTCCCAATCGCCTTTGAGCCGACAGATTGCCCAACTGGAAGAGAAGCTGGGGCTGACCCTGTTTGAGCGCTCACAGCAACGCATCCGTCTCACCCGGGACGGGCACACATTCCTGGCAGAGGCGCGGGGGCTTCTGACCCATGCCAACCGGCTCGAATCTCTCGCACGGCGGCTTGGACGCGGCGACGAGGGTGGGCTGTGCATCGGCTATCTGGAATATGCGATGCATTCAGGCGTGCTACCGAATGCACTGCTTGAATTGCGCAACGACCGGCCTGCGGTACATATCGCGCTGTACAATCAACAGTCGGCGGTTCAACTGGAAGGTCTACGCCAGCGTAGCCTCGACATTGCGCTTGTTTGCGAACCGCCATCACGCGACGATCCGGACCTTGAGGCCGCTCTGGTACTGAATGACCCGATGTTGCTGGCGCTCCCCGTGGGGCACCCGCTTGCCGAGGCCCACGACATCACCCCGGCCGATCTCGCCGCACAGAACTGGATTGGTGTGATGCATCAGGAAAACGCGCTGCGGCACGACACATTTGTCGCGGCTTGTGCGAAAGCTGGATTCACTCCAACCATCTCGATGGAGGCCACGGAACCGCTGGCGGCCCTCGGCCTTGTCGCTGCAGGATTGGGCGTAACCACAGTCCAACAGAGTCTGCGTCATCAGGCGCCCGCTGGCGTGGTGCTGCGCGAATTGTCGTGGTTTGCCTATCGTACGCCCTTGTGGGCAGTTTGGCACAAGATCAATTTGCGGCCGCTGGTGGAGATTTTCCGCAAGACGTTGGTAACAACGGCGAATGGTGTGGTGCACGAGAGCGCGGCAAAGGAAGCGGCATAAGGGAATGCGCCTTACAGCCGGTAGTGATCGGGCGGAGACTTCGCCGCCCAATCAAAGCACGCATTGCAACCCCGCAGATAGCGGGGGCTCATGGATCAGGCGTTTGCAGTCAGCACGACTTCGATCATTGCGCCACCGCCAAGATCGCTGACACCGACAGTTGCACGCGCAGGCAGATCGTCACCAAAAACTTCGGTCCAAACCGCATCCATTTCCTTTTTCTTCGACAGGTCGGTAACAAAAATGGTCGCCGACAAGGCTTTGGAAATGTCCGATCCAACCTCGTTGAGATAGGCTGCGATCTTGCCAAGAATTGAGCGCGTCTGATCGGCCATGCCAAGACTGGTGTCGTCGGCAACGGTGCCGCCAACATACACGATGCCGTTTGCCGAAACGGCGCGGTGCATGATCGGGGTACGGATATTGCGCGAAATGCTCATGCTCTTCTCTCTTTCTGTCATTCAAGGGTGGAAACGGGACATGGACAGTCCCGAAATGTCGGTCGGGGTACGACCTTCAGCGACCAGCTCGGCCATGACCGCACCGGCGGCAGGTCCAAGCTGGAAACCATGGAGGGAAAAACCGAATTGATAGAACAGGCCCTCATGACGCGACGATTTTCCCAGAACGGGCAAGTCGTCTGCCATTTTTCCTTCGATGCCGGCCCAGGCACGCACGATGGTCGCGTCACGCATCACGTCAAAAAGATCGAACACCGTCCGCGCGCTTTCATGGAGTTTTCTCCAGTCCAGAAGTGTGGTGTTGGTGGTGGGATCGGCCACGCCGAGATGCCCGCCGCCGATCAGGACGGTCCCATTGGCGAATTGTTTGAACGAAAGCTTGCGGCTGCGTAAGATCACGACCGGATCAATGAAATGCGGCACCCGCGACGTGATCATCAGCATCGGCGCGACCGGCTTTATTGGTACTGGCTCGTCGAACTGATCGGCGAAAGCGCCACCCCAAGCACCGGCCGCAATAATGAGGATCGGCGCGCAGAATGTCTCGCTTCCAGCATCGACATGCCAGAGGCCAGCCTTATAGCGGGCATTTCCCGCCGCGACGCCTTCAATGATCCTTGCACCCAATTGCTCGGCCTTGCGCCGGAACGCGCTTGTCGTTCGAGCTGGTTGCGCTGCGCCGTCGCGGCGCGAGACGATACCGCCAGTGCAAGTCTCGGCAACCGCAGGCAGCAACGCGCGAACCTCATCAGCGGAAATCAGTTCCTCATGGGTAAAGCCATGACGCTTCAAGGTTTCAATCCGCTCCACGCAGGATTGAAAATCTGCTGCATTTTCGGCAACCAGCACCTGCCCATGGCACTCGAATGCGCATTCGTCATCGACAAGATCGGCGATGTTTTCCCAAATACCCATCGAGCGGATCGAAAGCGGAATCTCGGCAAGATCGCGCATCAACTGGCGCACGCCGCCTGCATTGACGCCGGATGCATGACGCCCCGCATAATCCTTCTCGATGAGGACCGGCTTCATCCCTTTCATGCAAAGGTGCAACGCGGTCGAACAGCCGTGAAGACCGCCTCCGATGATGATGGCATCCGGTTGCGTCATTCCCGTACCACTGCCTTGAATGCGGCCTCATCGCTTGGCAGATCAGCCAATTCGTTCAATGCAATCGGCTTGATCGGGGCACGCAGGCGGTAGTAACCGATTTTCTCCGGCGTTGTTCCTCGTGCCCTGGCCATCAATTCCGTCATGGTGAGGCCGCACAAACGCCCCTGACACGGCCCCATCCCAGTGCGCAGATAGGCCTTTGCCTGGTTGGGCCCGGTGGCCCCGGTTTCCACGGCTTTAAGCACATCGCTGGCACGGATTTCCTCGCAACGACAAACAATCGTGTCGCCTTGCGGGATGCGGAATTGTTCAGCCGGCTTGTAGAGAAGATCGAGAAAATCGCGCCCCTTCTCCGCCCGCACAAGCGCTGCACGCGCCTGCGTTTCGGCGCGCGGCGATATCGCAACACCTTGCGCTTTCGCAGCCGCCAGCGCTGCGATCCGGCCACGTTCCAGAGCAGCCAGCGCGCCCCCTATTCCCGCACCATCACCGGCGATGTAGATGCCGGGAATGTCCGACTGGCCATCTGCATCCAGAACCGGCCGCCAGCAAAGCTGAACCTTGTCCCATTCGTGCCTGACACCCGCAGCCATGGCGAGATTGACATTCGGCACAACGCCTTGATGTAACAGCAGAACATCGGCTTTAAGTGTTTCGGACTTGCCGCCAGCCTGATAGCGGACCGAGGAGAGCTGCCCGTCTCCAATCGCTTCGATTTCAGTCACATGCTTGATGATGCGCGCTTGCCGTTTCACCTCGCTCATCATCTTCAGGCCCTTGGCCAGATAAGGTGATGTCAGAAATGGAAAAGCCTTTGGCAAGGCGGCGCGAAGATTGCCTTTGGGCGTTGTGTCCAGAATACGGTCGATCCTGCCGCCGAGACGCAATATCTGCGCCGAAAGCAGCCACAACAGCGGCCCCTGCCCGGCAATCACCAGATTGCCATCCGGCACCAGACCGGCATTCTTGATGAGCGTCTGGGCCGCGCCCGCCGTCATGACACCGGGCAAGGTCCAGCCGGGAATAGGAAATGGACGCTCCTGCGCGCCAGTGGCGATGATGACCCGTTTCGCCTTGACGAAACACGAGCCGCCGCCAACGGAAATCGCCAGCTCCAGCGATGCATCCAGCGACCAGACCGTCGCACGATGCACAATCTCCGCTCCGCTCTTGCGCAAGGCTGCAATATGCGTCTCGCCGACCCAATAGTCTGCACCAAGAATATCGGGCGCTTTTACCGGGGTGGCGGTAATGGAGCGCCAGACCTGCCCGCCCGGACCAGCATTCTCGTCCAGCATCAAGGTGCGGGCGCCCGCCGACGCCGCCGTAGTGGCAGCTGCAATTCCGGCCGGGCCAGCGCCAATGACCACCACGTCATAATTGTCATGCAGGGGACGGGTCATTTGCCAAGCTCCCTCTTGCCCTTCTGGATTTCGATTTTCATGCCGGCGGCAACGGGAATGAGGCATCCCTGACGGTTGCCGACACCATCGATGGTAACGAGACAATCGAAACAGACGCCCATCATGCAATAAGGCAGGCGGCGCGCACCGCTGACCGCAGTGGAACGCCGCGCATCAATGCCGGATGCGAGCAGGGCCGCGGCAACGGTATCGCCCTCGCGGGCGATAAACTTCTGCCCTTCGATAAAAATCTCGACCGGCATGCGGTCATCCTTGACTGCTGATCTGTACATGGCTGCTCCTGCGGGTTTCGAGTGTCAGAGCGTTGCGGGCGCGTCGGCGAAACGGCGTGCGGAAAATGCCGACACCTTTTCAGGATCAAGCGCACCGTGCTTGATCATCGCAGCGATTTCCAAAGCGTGTTGCGATGCGAGCGTCACGCCTGAGTGACAGCAGGTGACGAACGCGCCGGGGCATTGCGTCGACTGGTCGTAGATCGGAAAGCCGTCACGAGTCATGACGCGAATGCCGGACCAGCTGCGAACAAGATTGACGGACCCGAGCCTGGGGAATGTACGGCGCGCCCGATCGGCGATCACAGTGCTGACCGGAAGCCGGGCGACACGGTCATCAAGGTAATCTTCCTTGCTGTCCCCCATCATCACCGTCCCTTCGTCGGTCTGGCGGATGGTGCCTAGCGGATAATTGAGGAAGCGTTCGGTGCGTTCGCTGACCAGAACCTGACCGCGGGTCGGCATCATGGGAGCGAAGAGCCCGACCTGCGCAGCCAAACGCTGGTTTTCGTTGCCAGCCGCAAGAACGATCTTGCCGGAAGTAACAGTCCCCCGTCCGGTCCGCAGGGTGAATTCACCGCGCTGATGACTGATCGACGCCACGGGTTCGCCGGGTCGGTAATCCGCGCCGAACAAGCGCATGCCTTCGTGAAGGGCGCGGTAGGCGCGCAGCGAGTTCACATGGCCATCGGCAGGGCTATAGCTCGCCCCCACCACTTCGGGACCGATTTCCGGGATATGTCGTGCCAGTTCCTCCCGGCTGACCAGCTCCATTGCGTAGCCCTCGGGCGCACCTTGAGCAAACATGGTGGACCTGACATCCGCGCGCTGCTGCATTTCCTTTTCGCTAAGCGCGATAAAGAACCCGCCAGGGCGCTCGTAACGAACGTCGAGACCCGTTTGCTGCAACAGTTCTTCGGCCAGTTGAGGCCAAAGGCGCGAAGCGCCCAGGCTCCAGCCAGCATATTCCGGCTTGCCGATGCCCTTGCCCTGCACCCAGACCAGCGCAAAATTTGCACGCGAGGCGCGCTTGGTTATATCGCCCTCGTCAAGCACGCAGACTTTCTGACCAAGTCTTCCAAGCCCCCAGGCTATGGCTGCCCCCAGGAGGCCGCCGCCGACGACGGTGACGTCATAATCGGAACGCATCGATTTTTCCTAACGGTTCTTGTCGCTATGACCGGAGAGGATGGCCTCCAGTCCGTACAGGCGGTCGAGCAGGACCAGAACGATCATCGTTATCGCGATCACAACCGCTGAAACGGATGTGACGAGCGGATCGATATTGTCCTGAACATAGAGAAACATGCGCACGGGCAGCGTTTCGGTTCCCGGCGCTGCAAGGAACACGGTCATCGTCACTTCATCGAACGACTGGATGAACGCCAGCGCCCAGCCACTGATGACGCCCGGCAGGATCAGCGGCAGCGTGACCCGGCGAAACAGAGTCCAGTTGTCCGCCCCCAACGACACGGCTGCCATTTCAATCGAGCGGTCCATGCCGGTTGCTGCCGCCAGCGTCAGCCTGAGCGCGAAAGGAAACACCACCACGATATGCGCGATGACCAATGCGGTCATGCTGCCCGACAGGCCGCCCATGGAGAAAAAGCGCAGGAAGGCGATGCCGAGCACCACATGTGGTATCATCAGCGGCGAAAGAAACAGTGCCGAGAGCAGGCCGCGCCCCGGAAACTGATAGCGAGCGATGGCCAAAGCTGCGGGAACGGCAACCATCACCGCGATTGTGGACGACAACGCGCCAATCTTCAGACTGGTAAAAAAGGCACGGATGAATTCCGGATAATTCGCGATCTCGTAAAACCAGCGGAGCGAAAAGCTGCGCGTGGGAAGGGCAAGAAAACCTTCAGGCGTAAAGGCCACAAGACAGACCACGACAATAGGCGCGACCATGAAGATCACGAAAAGCGTGTGGAAGATCAGGGCCAGAGGTCCGTTGCGGCTCATTTGAACACCTCCGCATAGCGGCGCTCGATCAGGGTATTGCAGCCGACGATAATGAGGACGATGCCGATGAGCAGCAGTACTGCCACCGTCGCGCCGAGCGGCCAGTCGAGCGTGTTGAGAAATTCGTCATAGGCAAGGGTGGAAGCGACCTTCAGCCGACGCCCACCGATGATTGCAGGCGTTGCAAAAGCCGAAGCACTCAGCGCAAAGACGATGATTGAGCCGGATAAGATACCCGGCATGATCTGGGGAACGATGACGCGACGAATAACCGTCATCTGGCTCGCGCCAAGCGATAGCGCTGCATTTTCGATTTGCGGATCTAGTTTTTGCAAGGTGGTCCACACCGACAGGACCATGAAGGGCATCATGACATGCGCGAGCGCGATGATGACGCCCGTTTCGGTGAACATGAAGGGGATCGGCGCATCGATCACCCCGACCGACATCAAAGCTTTGTTGGCGATGCCGTTATTCCCGCCGAAGAGCAGCGCCCAGCCGAGTGTCCGCGCGACAACTGACAAGAGCAGCGGTCCCAGAATAATGAGCAAAAAGAAGCTCTTCCAGCTCTTGCTCATGCGGTTGAGGATATAGGCCTCCGGAGCGCCGACCACCGCAGCGAGCAAGGTGGCCAGAAGGGAAATCCGCAACGTGCGAAGAAACATTTCGCCGAAATAGGAGTCGGTCAGAACTTCGCGCCAGTTTTCCAGGGTGAAGGTTTCAACGATGCCCGTATATTGGCCCCAGCTATAGAACGACAGCAATATCGTCATGACGAGGGGAATGATAACCACGGCCACGAAAAGCATCATGGCGGGAAGTACCAGGGCGAAAGCGGTGCGAAGACTGCCACGGGCTGCCATTATCGGCCTCCTGCGCGTAGCGTCATGTCCGCATCGCGCCAGTCGAGATAGACCGACTGTCCTTCCTCTGCGGGCCGCACACCGTCATTCTGACGGATGACGAGAACCGGGCCAGCCTCAGTGTCGCATTGATAGAGCCAGCTATTGCCTTGGAATATCCGGCTTGCGACCTTCGCGGCGAGCCCCTTTTCGGCGAAGAATATCTTTTCAGGGCGGACATTGATGGTGACCAGCCCCGCTGGGGTGTCCTCAGAGGCTGGATGGCGCAGCCCACCGCATTCAACAGTCCCGTCCCGGACACTGCCAGCAAGTTCGTTGGTCTTGCCGAGAAAACCCGCCACGAAGGGCGTTGCCGGGCTTTCATAGGCGGTGAGCGGAGTATCGATCTGCTCGATCCGGCCCTTGCTCATGACGACAACACGATCCGACAAAGCCATCGCCTCGTGCTGATCATGCGTGACGAGGATAGTCGTCGTGCCGATGGTGCGTTGTAGCCGCCGCAGTTCGATCTGCATCTCCTCGCGCATCTTGGCGTCGAGATTGGAAAGAGGCTCATCGAGCAGGAGCAATTCCGGTTTGATCACCAGCGCACGCGCAAGGGCAACGCGCTGCTGCTGGCCGCCGGACATGCGGCGCGGATGACGATCTTCGTAGCCGGCCAGCCCTACCATTTGGAGAGCTTCCTTCACCCGAACCGCCCGCTCCGGCTTGGCTACGCCGCGCATTTCCAGTCCGAATGCCACGTTTTCGGCGGCTGTCATGTGCGGAAACAAGGCATAGCTTTGAAAAACAATGCCAAGCCCCCGCTTGGCGGGTTTGACTTTCGTGAGGTCACGCCCATTCAGATGAATTGCACCCCCGCTGGTCTCGACGAAGCCGGCGATCATCTGAAGCGTGGTGGTTTTTCCGCAGCCGGATGGGCCCAGCAAGGAGATGAATTCGCCCTTCTCGACAGAGAGGGAGAAATTCTCCACTGCCACCTGATCGCCAAAGCGTTTGTTCACGCCCGAGAGTTCAAGAAAGCCCATTGCGAAAGTTCTCCAATATGAGTTGTAGGCAGGCGCGAACCGCGCCGATGGCAAGATGTCTCGCCATCGCATGCAAGTCGGATTATCTGGGTATCGCCCCTTCAAGCCCCGGCGAATTGCCGGTATGAGCGGCTTTTAGAGCGCGTTTCGATCTGATTGGATCAGATCGGCGCTCTATAGCTTTCTATTTTAAGCATAATCTTATCGATCCTCGTTTCACTCCGGTCGGATTATGCTCTAGCGCTCAACTTCCCGGTTCCAGCGCTTGGTCCAGTTTTCACGTTCTTTATTGATAACCGACCAATCGGCGCTGTAGAGCTTATCAACCGTTTCGCCGCTGGGAATGAAATCCCGCTCGCCTTCCGGCACTTCAACGGATTTGTTGACCGGGCCATATCCGTATTCTTTGACCATCAGTTCCTGAACGCGGGGCGTGAGCAGTTCCTTGGCGAATTCTTCGGCCAGCGGGGATGCGTCCGGCTTGTTGACTGCGCAGGTGGCAGCGAGAAGCGTTACGGCCTTTTCCTTCGGATAGACGAAGGAAATTGGAAAACCGGTCTGGGCAAATGATTTGACGCGACCGGTACCCCATACGCCGATTATCGCCTGCTCCGACTGGAACAACTCGGTCATTTTGCCGGGGGAAGGCTCGTAGGCAAGAACATTGTCGTTCACCTTTTCGATCATGGCATCAAAACCCGGATCGATGTTATTTTCGTCGCCGCCATTCATCTTGGCGAATGCGAGCAGCGCATGCAGGCCATAGGTGTTGTTGACCGGAGGAATAACCACCTTGCCCTTGTATTTGGGATCGGCAAGATCAGCCCAAGAGGTCGGCGCCTCCCAACCCTGCTTGGCAAAGTAATCCTTGTTATAGATCAGGCCCGTGGCGACTACGCCGACGGCGACCGCCTTGTCTTCAGGAAAACGGGCGACGTCGTAGAGTTCGTTCGACGGCAGATTTGAGAGCGGTTTGCAAAACCCCAGTTCGATAGCCTGATACATGGGACCGTCGTCCAAAAGGATCGTATCGAAAGGCGGATTTGAATGTTGCGCCTGTATTTTGGCAAGCGTATCAGTGGAGTTGCCCGCGACATATTCCACTTTCACACCATGCTTCTTTTCAAACGGCGGGATAACCGCTTCGCGCATGGTCTTTTCAAAACTGCCGCCATAGCCACCAACAATCAACGTTTTGGTTTCGGCATGGGCTGCGCCAGCCAGAACAAGCAGCAGAGCGGTCGTCGATGTCAGTTTCAGAGCAATATTCATTCGTTTCCTCCGGTACGAGATTCGAATTATTTCAAATCGTTCCCTATTTGCGACTATTTCCCGAATTGACGGGCCATTCGTCAAATGCTTAATTTTAACCGTTCCATACCAAAATGTTATGAGAGAGACGATAATGAAGATCAACCACCGGCAGATTGAAGCCTTTCGGTCCGTCATTCTGGCCGGCAGTGTCACCAATGCCTCCCAGCTTATGAGGATTAGTCAGCCTGCCGTCAGCAGGCTCCTTAAGGACCTGCAAGCTCATCTCGGTCTGGTTCTGTTTGAAAAACGCGGCTCCGGCCTTGAGCCGACAGCCGCAGCCGTCGCGCTCTACACGGAAGTCGAGCGGTCATATGTCGGACTCGATCGCATTGCGCGAGCCGCCCAGAATATCAGCAAAAGTCGGACAGGCACGTTGCGCATCGCTGCATTACCGGCATTGATCAATGGCTATCTGCCGCGTTTTGCCGGTGAATATCTTGCCGACAAGCGAGACCTGTATTTTTCCATGCAAGGGGTTGTTTCGCCGATGGTCATCGACCTCGTTTTGAACAATCAGTGCGACCTCGGCTTTACCGAAAGCCCGATGACGTCATCCGGTCTGGCGACGGTTCGGCTGCCATCCATTCCCCGCGTTGTCGTCATGCCCGAAAACCATCGTCTGGCGACGCGTCAGTCAATCCATGTCGAAGACCTCGACGGTGAAGATTTCATTGGATTGTCAGGCTCTTCGGTAGCGCGTGCAGCAGTCGATCTGACCCTCGACATGTACAATGTAAAAGTGGTCATGCGCGCCGAAACACCACTGTCGGAAATCGCTTGCGGACTGGTATCTTCAGGCCTCGGTGTTTCCGTTTGCGATCCGTTCACGGCCATGGAATTTGCAAACCGCGGGGTTGTGTCACGTCCGCTCACGCCACGTGTAGATTTCGCGTTCGACGCGATTTTTCCACCCCATCGCGCACCGCTGCCTCTCGCCATGGATTTTGTTCAAAGCCTGGCGGAGAAAATATTACAGCAATATCCTCAAGTGGACTGAGAAAAGTTAGGCGGGACAAACAAAACTTGTAAATTCGAGTATGTGCCCACTCGTTGTATGCATGTCTCAAGCACGCAAACGCATCAGGAATTTCGGCCATATATCCCGGCGGCGAATGCTGATCCGGGGCAACCCGAACGGATCATCTGCTGGGCCTGCGTGTCCCCGCACTGTTGTAGTGGCGGTTGTGAACCCGGCTTCTCTTGCCATTTCGCGATGAACCGGATTGTTCTCGCCATAAGGGAAACAGAATGCGGTTACTTTGTCGCCCAGCATATCTTCCAGAATTGTCTTCGATTGAGAGATCTGCCGCCTTGCTTCATCGTCAGGCGTTTCTGTCAAATGGACATGATCGAGCGTATGCGCACCGACTTCGTGTCCAAGCGCCGCCCACTCTCGCAACTGAGCGAGGGACATCAATGGCGTCTTCGGGACGCCAAGCGGCTGATCCCAGACATTACTTCCGCCAATCTGGTTTGCGACGAAATAATTAGTCGCGGTGAAACCATATTCGGCCAATACGGGAGCTGCGTTTTCCAGCACGTTGAGAAAACCGTCATCGAAGGTAATCGCGGCGACTTTGCCTGTCTTCTCACCCTTGATGTAAGGTATGGCCTCGCGCAGAGAGACACCACGATAACCCGCTCTCTTCAGCCATTTCATCTGGCTTCTGAAGCGGTCCGGATGCACCAGCAAACCATGAAACGGCATGTTCTTTTGCGGTAGCGGCGCAATCTGATGGTATAAAAGAACAGGTACTGACATTCAAACGTCCCTCATGGTCACATCATCGAGACGCTCAGCATCAGTGTTGCTTACCAAAATGCGTTCGATCTCCGCGATCCGGTCACGCCTGCGCTGCAGCCGCTTTCCGGTACGCCCCAGGAAACGTCGGCGTTTCTTCGCTTCGCGACTTGCCTGAAGGTGCTCTATGTAAACTTGCTCCACCGGTTCGTTATCGAGATGATCGAAAATCCAGCAGAACGATACCGGAAGCCTGTCCACTAAGTAACAGGGTGCAGCTTTGGCTGCGTCGTCGGCAAGTA
Source organism: Hyphomicrobiales bacterium (assembly GCA_900473915.1). GTDB lineage: Bacteria > Pseudomonadota > Alphaproteobacteria > Rhizobiales > Rhizobiaceae > Brucella. Next base: position 467,079 of record UCNG01000011.1, read on the forward strand.
TCTGCTCCAGTACAAGTTGATCCCAAGTATCCGGCGCTTCCGCGCACCCTTTATGCCAGGCTTCCAGAAGAGCAAGAGCCGCGTCAGTGTCATTCAAGAGCACCGTTCCGCTCAGGAGATGCCCGCTTTTTTCGTAATATACCGCAATGTCGCTCTGTATGGGCAGCAATTCAGGCCACGGATTGCGATGAAACACGGCATCCACATCAACATAAAGCAACGGGCCTCTCACGGCCTTGCGCTGTTGCAGGAGCACACTGGGCTTCAACCCGGCATTGCGCACCCAGCTTCCTGTGTTTTCAACAGCGACAGAAATGATCTTGAGTCCAAGATGGCGGGCGCTTGCGAGAAGCCGTTCCTTTTCATGCTCGTAGAAACTATTGGTTGTATAGAATGCGACAACTGTTCCGACCGGCCCGGTGTCGGCGCGTTTTCGAGCCGCGAGTTCCGCCGGGGTTGGAAAGGCTACCGCCATCTTGCGATGAGCCCGACCCCATGGTCGAAACTTGTCAAAAAGCCGAAGGAACATGTTGCACTCATTAGTAAATTGCAGATTCTCGCGCGGAGTGGCGGATATTGCGTCGGGGTTAGTGCACATTCAAGAGTGAATCTGGAATTGGCCTACAGTGTTGGGGTGGACGGGCCTCCGAACGGCATCGAAACGCACCGAAGGGGCAGCCTGCCCTATTTGCGGCCCTTCCTGCACAGACGCTTCGCACTGTGCGGGATGCGCCTCAAAGCATATCGCATTTTATTGTGTTCGCATGACACGCTTTAAGCTTCTGTTTTTAAACATGTCTCCCAAAACCGGTTCCCACTTTTGGGAGACATGCATTAATTTGCCGCGTGTTTGGGCGTGCTGGCTTGGAGGGCACTCAAATCCGCAACGATGGCCGCAGCTTCATTCTGCAGAACATCCGTCGCGTTCTTGCGGCTCTTCTCGATTGCAAGGTCAGCACTCAGGCTTCGCTCGTTCGACTGCAAACCGTCGTCAATCTGCGTATCAATACCATCATTGGATTTTCCGCGTGCCTTGGCTCGATTTTCCTGCGCGGTCATCTCATTGCGGCGCACCGTTTCGTTGAGAGAGATAACCGTTTTCTCACGCTGCGCCTTGAGCGTCGCTACATCTTCCACAAAGTCCTGGAACTCGCGGGATTTCTGCACGCGCTCGTCATGCAGATTTTGCAGCTTTGGCAACAGTGCTTTTATCTCGCCTGACGATTTGTATTTGGCCGCGGAGACCTGAGACCACGGCAAAGCGTTGTCGAAGCTCGATTCACCGACAAGCTTGAGATCGAAGAGGCCGGGCAGGCTTATATCCGGCGTCACGCCGCGCAACTGCGTCGTTCCACCGTCGACACGGAAGAACTGCGCGACCGTAAATTTAAGTTCGCCATATTCGGGCTTGGGATTGTTGGCCACTTCATCGAGGTCAACCACGGTCTGCACGGTTCCCTTGCCGAAACTTGGCTCGCCGATGACCACGCCACGACCGTAATCCTGCATTGCCGCAGCGAAGATTTCCGAGGCAGAGGCAGAGCCGCGATTGATAAGCACGCCCAGCGGTCCCTTCCAGGCTGGAGCCGGAAGATTGTCGCTTTCAACCTTGACTTCGCCGTTTGCGTTGCGTTGCTGGACCACCGGACCCTTGCCAACGAACAGACCTGTCAGGTCAATCGCCTCGCTCAGCGATCCGCCGCCATTGTTGCGAAGATCGACCAGAACGCCATCAACCTTATCCTGCTTCAACTCGGCGATCAGCTTGGCAACATCGCGGCTGGCGCTCCTGTAATTCTTGTCGCCCTTCCGCCGCGCTTGAATATCCTCGTAAAACGCCGGGAGAGTGATTACCCCGATCTTACGGGTAACGTCTCCGTCCTTTACGGGAAGGATCGTTTTCTTGGCAGCCTGCTTGTCGAGACTGATCTTGTCGCGAACCAGTGTGATGACATGGTGTTTGCCGTCAGCCCCAGCATCAGCCGGCAGGATATCGAGACGCACGACCGATCCCTTGTCACCACGGATCATTTGCACAACTTCATCGAGGCGCATTCCGATTACTTCTTTGATCGGGCCATCTTTGCCCTGACCTACCCCGATGATACGATCGCCCACGGCAAGCTTGCCCGACGACTGCGCCGGGCCACCGGCGACCAGCTCGCGGATCGTCGTGTAGTCGTCTCTTTCCTGAAGCACCGCGCCGATGCCAACCAGCGATAGCTTCATGGAAATATCGAATTCGGCTGAAGCCTTTACGCCGAAATAATCGGTATGGGGATCGACCGATGTCGTATAGGCAGCCATGAATGACTGAAAAGCATCGTCGCTTTTGTATTTATACGTGCGTTCGATGGAGTTCTCGTATCGCTTGTCGAGCGTCTTGCGAATAGTCGCATCGTCCTTGCCGGCGAGTTTCAGACGGAGCCAGTCGTTCTTGACGCGCTTGCGCCACAGATCGTCGCTTTCTTCATTGGAGCGCGGCCAAGGCTCCTTGTCGCGCATGGTGGAAAAATCTTCCTGCTTGCTGAAATCGAAATTCTGCTTGAGCAGACCACGTGCAAACGTCATACGCTCGATGATGCGCATCTGGTAGACGTTGAAGATCGAAAACGGAATGGTCAGGTCCTGACGGTCGATGGCATCATCGATTTCCTTGCTGCTGGTCAGGAACTTGTCGACATCCGCCTGCAGAAAGATGAGCCTGTCCGGGTCGAGCGAGTCAATAAACCGGTTCATGATCCGAACCGATAACGCATCATCCAGCGGAACGGGCCGATAATGGAAGCGGGAAAGAAATTCTGCCGTCAAATGGGCGGCTTGCACCTGCTCAGGCGACGGTTTCAAAACAGTCGGAGAACGGACGTCGAGCGCATATGCTGGCAAAACACCTGCCAGGAAGAGACAAACCAGGCTAATTTTGATGCGTTTCAAGTGATGTTCCATTCTTGACGCTGAGCGTTTGATTCCAACCCTTGTTGGCTAAATATGGTTTTTTGGCAACCGTCTATGCCATTGGGAGCTGTTTCTTGCTTTCATAAGCTTTGGAATGCCTGTCCAAATTATATCCGGGAGGCCCCTTACCGAGGGAGAGACGACAAAGAGCAGGAGCGGCTATTTATTCCGAATTTTTGTGACCGGCTTATCTGCACCCAAAGCGCGCTTCACTGCCGCGCGTGCGGATGCCAGATCGGGCATGACCCAGTTCGGCTCCCCGCCAAGAAACTTATCGAGAAATGCGATCGCGTATCCGGGCATTTCGGCGATATTTTCCCTATAGGACCACCATGTGCGTAATTCATCAGCGCATTGATCTATGTCGGGGATCGTACCGAACTCCTGTTCCTGCACAGCAGCAATCGCGCAGATACAGTAATTTGTGTAGAGAAACCCTTCTGGCCAGAAGCTGACAATCTCGTAAAGGCGAGCGGCATCGCCCGCAGCGTGCTTTGGTGGGGAAACAACCTTCGCCGGAGATAGACGGATCAGTTCGCGCAACACAAGCCCGGCTGCAAAGGTGATGAAATCCTTGCGATCCACCTTGGCGAAACGCTTGTTCTGGTCAACCAGCTCTACCCAGTTCAGAAACGCCTCGGTGAGCTTCTTTTCATCAATGTCGTAATCAACACCGTAAAGTTCATGCAGCAGGCTTGCATGCTTGCGGAACGTCGCCCTGAACCAACGCAGCTGGCGCAGTCGATGACGCAGATCGGGCATCGATGCCATTTGTTCCCTAAGCAGCAAATCCATGGTGCGAGCGGCCTCCTGTTTCCAAGCGACATTAAGCGAAGTGGATTGAAATGTCAGTCTTCATTCGCCTTTCAATAGCGGAAAAATTATACATATTGACATTCAGGAAGACAAATGTTCTCTAATTGATGAAGGGTGGACGCGGAAAATACCCCGTTCGCCTTCGTGGGAGGAGAACAAAATGGCTATCTGGCAATGGGGTTTGCTGGCGCTTGCCTTGCTATGGGGCTTTCAGTCACTGGGCGTATGGTTCCAGATGCGCCACTATTCCGATGTGATGAAAGGTATCACTTCGAAATATTCCGACGGCTTTGTTGGCGCCGGGCATATACGGGGACGCTTCGGCAAAGGCGTCATCGTGCTGATCGTCGTCGATCGCAACCTCGTGGTGCGTCGCTTCCTCCAGATGAGCGGACGTACCGTCTTTGCAAAGTTCATCCGCCGCGAAGGTTTTGAGGGAAAGCGCCTTGGCGAATTGCCGGACAATCCCGCGATCGGAGAAGGAACGCCTGAGGTGGTGGCTGCCGCCAGACAGGCGATAGAGCAGATCGGCCGCATAAGAGACCAATCCGATGGGACCGAACTCGAAGGACTGAAGGCAGTGGGAGCATAGGAGTTGCTTGCCTGAAACAAGCAATCGAGGAGGAGCAATGTCGATAGTGACGATGTTGGCGCAACATGCCGACGCAACGATGCAATCCATACATATGGCTGGCAGCATGATTTCCGATGCCGCACTGCATGGCAAACATGCCGCAGAGCACGCAGGAAATGACCTTCTGCAGCTTGCGCAAGCAACTGCCCCTGCACCAGGCGATGCGGGCAGTGGCGGAATTACCGTCGATCAGTTCAAGGAACGCCTTCAGAACGTCCAGCAGGAAGAGCAGCTCGGCTGGCTTGCCTCCATCGGCAAGCACTTCATTGGCGTATTCCAGAAAGGCGGCGAAGTTTTTGCCGGATTTGTCACAGGCATCATTCCGACACTTGTGGTGCTGATGACCGCGTTTTACGCCGTGACCGAACTGGTCGGCGAAAAGCGCGTCCATGGCATCGCACGCAGCGCGGGGCGCATTGCGCTGACCCGCTACACGGTTCTGCCGGTTCTGTCGGTGTTTTTTCTGACCAACCCGATGGCCTACACGTTCGGTTCGTTCCTGGACGAAAAGTACAAACCTGCCTTCTATGATGCGGCTGTGTCCTACGTCCATCCGCCGCTGGGACTTTTCCCGCACATCAATCCGGGCGAATATTTTGTCTGGGGCGGCGTGCTGGTTGCCCTTCTCGAACTTGAGAAAAAAGGCGCGGTTCCAACCGGTTACCACATCAATGTCGCCATCTGGTACGCGATCGTCGGGCTCGTGGTAATCCTCCTTAAAGGCATGCTCACAGAACGCATCACCGCCATCATGGCGCGGCGTCAGGGCATCGAGCTTTAAGCGGGAGATGGGGAGGACGACATGGTGAAGACCTATAAGGCAGTTCAGATTTCCCGCGGCTCGAATGGTTGGGGCGGCCCTCTTGTCATTCAACCGACCGAGCAGCGCAACAAGGTGGTTTCGGTCACTGGCGGCGGTATCCACCCGCTTGCGCGCCAGATTGCCGAACTGACCGGCGCAGAGGCCGTTGACGGCTTTCGCTCACCGCCAATCGAAAGCGAAATGGCAGTCGTGGTTGTCGATTGCGGCGGCACAGCCCGTTGCGGTGTTTATCCGCGCAAGCGCATCCCGACCGTGAACATCACGCCGGTTGGGCAGGCAGGTCCGCTGGCGCAATTCATTACCGAAGACATCTATGTGTCGGGCGTAAAGCCGGAAAACATTGTTCCGGCTGACGGCTCAACCGCCGCCGCTCCCGCCGCTGCGGCTATTGAAGAAGAAAAGCCAGTGCCTGTGGAGCAGCCAAGCGAAGGTGGCCTTGTCGGACTTATCAGCAGCATCGGCCGCGTCATGGGCCGCGTCGTTGGCATCTTCTTCCAGGCCGGGCGCCGTACAATCGATCAGGTCATTCGTAACGTTCTGCCGTTCATGGCGTTCGTGACGATGCTGATCGGCCTGATCCTCTATACCGGCATTGGCGATATTCTCGCCCAACCGCTCGGACCATTGGCCAATAACATTATCGGCTTGCTGGTGCTTTCAGCGATTTGCGGTCTCCCGTTTCTGTCGCCGATCCTCGGGCCGGGCGCGGTTATCGCACAGGTCGTGGGCGTGGCGATCATCGGACCGCAGATTGCAAACGGCACCATTGCCCCGGCGATGGCTCTTCCCGCCTTGTTTGCCTACAACACGCAGGTCGGTTGCGACTTCGTGCCGGTCGGCCTGGCGCTCGGCGAAGCCAAACCCAAGACCATCGAGATCGGTGTGCCCGCAGTTCTGATCAGCCGCCAGATCATGGGCCCGCTTTCGGTTCTGATCGCATGGGTCGTCAGCCTCGCGGTACTCTGAAATCCCGACCCGCCGCTGCAAGCGCTGCGGCGGGCAACCTCTCAAACATATGCAATAACGATGTTTCCGATCAGCTTCACGGGCATCGAATACCAAACGAAGAAAGGACCGCTTCTATGTCGATACATCTGAAAACGCGGATCACCGCAATCGGCCCGGAAGTCGCGGACCTCGCGGAAAGTGGCGTTCTCATCCTGTTTGCTGACGGTTCACCACCTGAACTGGCGGAAGTATCCGTTCTCCATGTGGTGGAAGAAGGTCCAGAAGCATCGGCCCCGGCTGTCGGAACAAAGATCGCAATCGGCGCGCTCAAAGCCGAAATCACTGCCGTTGGCGAAAGCGCCTGGCAGAAGGTGCGCGAAATCGGGCATGTCGTCATTTCATTTACGGGTGCAGATTCGGCAGATCGCCCCGGTGAAATCTGTGCCAGTGAAATAGCAGGCGAAGAGCTTGTGGCTGCTCTCAAGGAAGGGCAGATTATCACCATTGGCGGCTGAAACTGCCGATCCTCGGATTTGAAATTGCATTCGACTTGAGGCTTACATAGATGGAACGCTCGACTATCGTCCGGGTGCGTGAGGGGCTGCATGCGCGCCCTGCTACCCGCTTCGTTAAACTGGCCAAGGGGTTTGAGAGCGATATTGAAATCGCCAAGGCTGGTAAAAGCGTAAGCGCCAAAAGCTCCGTCAAGCTGATGTTGCTTGGCGTGAAAGAACTCGATGAAGTCACCGTTCGTGCCGATGGAGCAGATGCGATTGAAGCCATTGAAGCCCTGATCGGCTATCTGGAAAACCCGCAAGCGGGGCTGGAAGAGGGCGCCGCGCCGGCTGCACCTGAACCTTTGGCTGCACCTCAAGCCGAAACCGTGCCGCAAGCCGCGATGACGCCAAAACTCCCCGCAGGCCAGATCAAGGGTGTTGGCGCCAGCGAAGGCATTTCATTGGGGGCGGCTTTTCCGTTCTTTCCCGAAGAAATCAAGCCCCTGGGCCGAAAGCTTGGGTCCGCTGAAATAGACGCCGAGATTGCTCGCTTCAGAGCCGCTATCGTCACTGTCCAACAGCGTATGGATGCTTCCCTTTCCAGTGGCGATCTCGCTGACGCTGACAGAGGCATTATCGCGGCACTGAAGGATATTGCCGCAGATGACAGCCTGACTGACGAAGCGCTTGGGCTTATTCGCGGGGGCCTCGATGCCATTTCAGCCATGCTTGCGGCGGCTTCAACCGTGGCCGCACAATTTGCCACGCTTGATGATCCCTATCTCAACGCGCGCGCGGATGATGTTCATGCCGTCAGCCGCCAGATCTGCCTTGCGCTTCTCGGCAAGGAAGACGTCAATCTGGAGGGGCTGCCGGAAGGGTCGGTACTCATCGCCGACGACATCGGCGCCTGGGATCTGGCACGAGCGCCGCTCAAGAAGATCAAGGGCGTCGTCTGCGGACATGGCGGCGCAACATCGCATGTGGCGATCATTGCACGCACACACGGCATTCCTGCGGTTCTTGGCCTCGGGAGCGCCGTGCAGCAACTACGAAATGCGACAACCGTGGCGGTGGATGGAAGTTCGGGGATTGTTTATCCCGATCCGGACATAGCCACCCATGATGCAATCGAAGCGCGCATTTCCAATGCATTGCAGGAAAGGCAGGCGCTGGATGCCTACCGCTCCGTCACGCCGCGCAGGGCCGACGGCACGGTCATAGAAGTCGCAGCCAATATGGGTGCGCTGGAGGAGATCGAAGTCGCGCTTGAAGCCGGTGCGATGGGTGTCGGGCTTTTTCGCACCGAACTCCTTTTCATGAAGCATATTCACCTGCCTTCCGAAGATATGCAGACCGAAACCTATTCCGCGCTGCTGAAAGCCTTTGCCCCGAACCCCGTTATCGTTCGAACGCTGGATATCGGCGGAGACAAACCAATTGCAGGCATCGAGTTTCCGGAAGAAGAAAACCCTTTCCTTGGCTGGCGCGGCATTCGCATGTGCCTGGACCGGCCAGACGTGTTCAAGCCACAATTGCGAGCCCTTTTGCGTGCAGCGGTCAGCGGCAATCTCAAGGTCATGTTGCCCATGGTTTCGGATGTCGAGGAAATCCGTGCAACCAAACGCCTTATCACTGAATGCATCGGGGAGCTTGAAAGCGAAGGCAAGGCCTTTGCCGGGTTCGATCTTGGTGTGATGATCGAGACCCCCGCAGCCGTTTTCGCAGCGCGGGAACTTGCAAAAGAAGCAGCTTTCTTCTCCATCGGCACCAATGACCTGACGCAGTATGTGATGGCTGCGGACCGGCTTAACCCAACCGTTGCGAAGCTCAACGATGTCAGCCATCCGGCTGTGATGGCGGCAATCGAGATGACCGCGAAAGCGGGAACCGAAGCAGGCATCATGGTGGGCATGTGCGGCGAGGCGGCGGGCAAGCCGGAACTCATCGGTGCGTTCCTGCGAATGGGACTGACCGAACTCAGCATGAGCCCGGCATCAATTCCCCGCGCAAAGAAGCTGATTATGGATATGTTTCAGCCGTCCGGCCCGGATCAGGGAAGATGAGCAATTAACGTCTGGAACAATGGTTCGAGCTGCGCCTGATCGCGATCTTCTGCCGCCTGCATGAGACGATCATGGCGCACATCCAGCGCCAGAATTGCACTTTCCAAAGGATCGACGCCCGCCAGATCGGCCGCTTTTGCAGTCGCCAGACCGCAGGCAAGTCCCGCCGCGGCGAAACAGGTCGTTTCAAATTTACGCAAGACCTGCGGGTCAAGATGCCCTTCCATGGAGATAAAACGCACTGGCCTTTCACCGAGCAGTTCCAGGAAAAGAGCTGTCACGGCCTTGGCAGTTGCCGCAATTTTCGTTTCGCCTGCTTCTGCCGAAAACACGTTCTTCAGCAACGAGCCATATTTCCGCGTCATCCTTGCGTGAACCGTTACGAACGCGGCTTCGTGGATCAGCACGTTCGGCAACTGATGGCGGCGCAGTACTTCCTTGGTGAGATAATACATATCCTTTCGGAAAGCGCGCGCTCCTTCCGTGCCAGCGCCGAAATAAACCGAAAGGCTTTTTACATGCGGCGCGCTGTTATGGACTTTCGGGTCGGCAGAAATCAGCGAAATCGAAATCGTTTCGGCTGTCGTCAGGGCCTTGTCCACCATGCTTGCCGCATGTTCCAGCAACAGTTCAGGGGACGGAATGTCGCTGCGCCTTTCGGCTTCCGGCAAACCGTCATGGCAATTGCGACGAATCATGTATCGAACCCCGCGCAGGCGGTCCTTCAGATTGACTGCAATTTCTTCCGAAAGAGTGCGCAACATCGTCGATTTCCTTATGGCAGCACCATCGCAACAGGATGGACCGGACACTTGAATTATGGTTTGCCTTCACACGGAAAAGCAATAGTTTCGGTGTAGGAACAGCGCTTCTATAATGCAGTATTACGCCGTTAATTTGAGGGATAGTTTTGAAAAAAGCCGGTAGGAAGACACAGAAAAATCCGGAAGCAGCCGACCTCATCATCGGATCGGAAGGTGTGGCTGCCGAAAACCGTACAAGCCGGCTGCGAACACGCGCTGCGTGGATGTATTACGTCGAACAGATGACCCAGAACGATATCGCGGAAGCGCTCGGCGTCGGACGTGTCACGATCGTTCGCCTTCTTGCCGATGCCCGTGCGCGCAATGAAGTAAAAATCACCATCGAAGGCAAGCTGGCAAGTCTGACGTCCCTTGAAGTCGAGCTTGAGAAAACCTTCGGTCTGGAGCGCGCCATCGTCGCTCCGCTCTCCTCACCCGAGGTCGACCCTATCCCGCCGATCAGTGCCGCCACCGGCGCCTATCTCTCTGAAAAAGTACAGCACGGCATGACGATCGGCGTTGGCTGGGGACGGACTCTTTCCAGCACTCTGCAACACATCGGCGCGCGTCCGCTCAACGATCTGAAAGTCATTTCCCTGCTTGGCGGTATCGTACAGCCGCGCCGTTCAAATCCGCCGGAATTCGCCTGGCAATTTGCCCAGATTTTTCAGGGCGAAGGCTACCTCATCCCTGCCCCGGCTCTGGTCGACAGCAAAGAAACCCGCACTGCGCTCATCGAGCGCTGCGGCCTGAACACAGTACTCGACATGGCCGAAAAACTCGACATGGTCCTGCTCAGCGTCGGCGATATTCAGACCGCCAGCAGCACATCTTATCGTGTGGGGCTGATCGATGAGGCGCAGAAACAGTCGCTCATCGAAAACGGCGCGGTTGGCGACGTGCTGTTCCACTTCTATGACAAGGACGGCAAGATCGTCGATGATCCGGTCCATGATCGTGTCATGTCGGCCAAAATCGAGAGCCTTCAGAAGACGCCGCAGCGTATCCTCACCTCAGGTGGAAAAGAGAAGATTGCCGCTCTGCTTGGCGCAATAAAGCTTCTGAAGCCCACTGTTCTCATCACCGATGAAGAAAGTGCTGCGCAGATGCTGAAAGCGCGATCCGGGTAGATGCAAAAAGCACATCGTCGCAAAACAATGTGCTTTTTCTGTTTGCCGCATTTGCGATGAAACCGGCATCAATTGGCAGCGGCCGCACACTCTTTCAGGATTTGCAGCACCGCAGCCCGCTCCTCGATTTGTGGCATATGTCCGCAACCGGGGAAGATATGGACGCCGACTTTACCCGGCAAACCATGCGCATGAGCAACGGGGATAACACGGTCTTCAGCACCGAAAATAAGCCTCACCGGCATCGCAAGCGAGGCAATGCTTGAGCGCACTTCAAAGGTCTGCGTGCCATCTGCGAAGAACCGGGCGCCAATCGCTTCCTGCGTATTGCGCAATTCTGTATCGGCAGCCTGCGCAACTGTTGCATTGATGAACGGCTTGGTCAGATGGTTCTCGTCGGCGACGAGCAGCTTCAGCCAGGGAACGATGCTGGCTTCGCTTTTCGCGCCGACAAGCCCCTTGATAAAGGCACCGTTGATCTGGGGTCCCAAGCCGCCCGACGAAATCAGCAGCAAGGAGCGCACATCGACCAGCCCCCGCGCCGCAATCACGGTCGCCACCGCACCGCCAAGCGAATGCCCGACCAGAAGACACGCGCTTACGCCCACAGACTCCAGCGTCGCTTCCACAGCGACGGCAATCTCATCGATGCTTTCTGGAACGATGCGTGGCGAATTGCCGTGTCCCGGAAGATCGAGCGCCAGAATCGGACGGCCAAGCGATGCACCGGCAAACAATCCGCGCCAGGAATTGAGATCGGCTGCAAAACCGTGGAGCAGAACTACCGGCAGACGCCCCGCTTCACCCTCACGCAACCAGACAGCATTGAGCTGGCCGGGAGAGCGCGGCTCCGCGCTTTTGCTTGCGAACGATTTGGCCGTGACCGCTGCTTTCGCAATGCCAATATCGCCTTCAACGTCCTTCTTCTGCACGCGGCCCTTCGGCCCCGAACCCTGAACGGCAGCGAGGTCGATGCCTGCGTCGCGCGCAAGCCGGCGGGCAAGCGGTGTCGCCCGCACCTTCGCGGCTGAATCCCGTTCATCATCTTGGGAGGACTTGGGATCGAGATCGCTCGGCGGAGCTGTTTCGATAATGGCATTTACAGGCACAGCAACAACCGGCTCTTCGGCGACAACCGCGGGCTTGCCATGGCGCTCTTCGCCTTCTTCATAAATCCATGCGACGGCCTGACCGACAGGCACGACCGTCCCTTCCGCCGCGCTGATGTCTGCGATGATGCCCGATGCGGGGGCATCGACTTCCATCGCAGCCTTGTCGGTCTCGATTTCAAAGAGAAGCTGGCCTTTCGTGACCGTATCGCCATCCTTGGCATACCATCGCGAGATCTGCCCCGTCTCCATATCCATATCGACCTTGGGGAGAATGACTTCCACGGCCATGGTCAGCGCACTCCCTTAACCAGATCGCGAGCGCTTTTCAGGATGTCGGGCACCTGTGGAACGGTCGCACGTTCGAGGTCGGGATTATATGGAATTGGTGTTTCGGCGCCGCCAAGACGCACGATGGGCGCGTCGAGATAATCGAACGCCTCGCTTTCCGCGACGATAGCGGAAATTTCGGCACCGATGCCAAGCGTCTTGACCGCTTCATAAACACAGAGCAGCCTCGACGTCTTCTTGACGCTTTTGACAATGGTTTCGCGATCGATCGGGCGCACCGTGCGCAGGTCGATCACTTCAACATCGATCCCATCTCGGGCCAGTTCGGCAGCGGCATCAAGCGCCTTGTGCACCATGATGGCGGTTGCGACGATGGTCAGATCGCGGCCTTCGCGAACCACTTCGGCCTTGCCGATGGGAACGGTGTAGAAACCTTCGGGAACCGGGCCTTTCATCTTGTAAAGCAGCTTGTGCTCAAAGATCATTACGGGGTCCGGGTCTTCAACGGCAGCGAGCAACATGCCCTTGGCGTCATGTGGCGTCGAAGGCTGCAAGACCTTCAGGCCCGGCACATGCCCGAGCCACGCCTCCAGGCTCTGGCTATGCTGCGCTGCGGCCCCCGTTCCAGAGCCTGCCGGAAAACGCATGACCAGCGGCACGGACACAGCGCCGCCAAGCATGTAGCGGATTTTTGCCGCCTGATTGACGATCTGCTCCATACCAAGGGCAGCAAAGTCCGAAAACTGGAACTCGAAAATCGGCCGCATCCCGGTCAGCGCTGCGCCGACAGCCACGCCGGCGCCGCCCAGTTCCGAAATCGGTGTATCCATGACCCGGTCTTCACCGAAACGATGGACAAGATCACCGGTCACCTGAAACGCGCCGCCATAGACACCAATATCTTCGCCCATCAGAAACACGCGGTCGTCGCGCTCCATGGCAATCGCCATGGCTTCCTGGATAGCTTGCGAATAGCTCAACTCACGGATTGTCGCGTCCATGTTCAAATATCGTCCGTGTAAACGTCGCGGGTCAGGTTGGTCAGGTCGGGCGCGGGGCTGTTCTTGGCGAATTCAATCGCCTCGGCGATTTCCTTCTCCACTTCCGCACGTATCGCCTCGATCTCGGCATCGTCGATGAAGCCATAGGCTTTAAGATCGGCCTCGAAATGCGCGATCGGATCGCGATCATTCTGCCAATGCTCGATTTCTTCCTTGGTGCGATAACGGTTGCGGTCGCTCTTGGAATGCCCCCGGATGCGGTAGGTCTTGTTTTCAATCAGCGTTGGTCCGTCGCCGCGCCGTGCCCGTTCGGTGGCCTCGCTGACAGCCTCCGCCACTTCCGACAGATTATTGCCGTCAACGATCACGCCCGGCATATTATAGGACGATGCACGGTCGGCAACATTGGCAACCGCTGTCGAGCGCCTGGTGGAGGTGGACATGCCGTAACCGTTGTTTTCGCACACGAAAACGACCGGAAGCTTCCAGACCGACGCCATATTGAGGGCTTCGTGGAAAGCACCCTCATTGTTCGCGCCATCCCCGAAGAACGACACGACGACCTTGCCGTTTTTCTGTTTCTTGGCGGAAAGCGCAGCGCCGACCGCAATCGGAATGCCGCCGCCGACAATACCGTTCGCGCCAAGGTTTCCCTTGGAAACATCGGCGATATGCATGGAGCCGCCACGCCCCTTGCAATAGCCGGTTTCCTTGCCGAAGAACTCGGCAAACATGCGCTTCACGTCCGCGCCCTTGGCGATGCAGTGGCCGTGACCGCGATGGGTGGATGTGATCATGTCGTCGTCGTTAAGCGGCAGACAGGAGCCCATCGCGCTTGCTTCCTGCCCGATGGAAAGATGCATCGTTCCGTGAATGAGGCCACGCGTGTAGCTTTCCTCCGCCCCCTCTTCAAAGCGCCTGATGAGATACATCTTGTGCAGCGCTTCTTTCAGCTGGTCCGGCGAATAGGTGCGGAAGGCATAAGGCAGGTTGTGACGGTCGCCCGTATCCTGCGGCTCAACTTTTTTGGCTTGAACCATGGTGTTTGTCCTTACGCCCCGTAAACGAGCTTGTCTTGACGCGCGCGCAGCTCCGCAATCCTGGAACCGGGAGCCACAGCCGCATTATCGTAGGTGATGAGCTCGCCCTTCTTGATCGGCCTGGTCACGCTACCGCCTTGCAGAAGCCCGCATGGGATCGCATGCGCGCTACGCGCTTCGCCGGACGTCATGATCCATGCGCGGTAGCAATATTCGCCAATGGCATCGAGCTTTTCGCCCGGCTGCATGTCCTTCTTTGCAACCGCGGCCACTTCCGCGACCGGCTTTGAAAGCGGCACCATGTCCGGCTTGCCGTAGAGCACCACGCGGGCGCAGGTCAGCGGCACTTCAAGGGACGTCAGGTGATAGGGGCGATGGAATGTGAAATATGGACCCTTGCCCATTTTCAAGTCTTCCATGCGTTCGGAAATACGCGGATGCGACATGTCGGCCACGACAAACACGCCCGGAGCAACGCCCTTGCCGATGGAATAATCCACCACGCCGACCTTCGACAGCACACCGCCGTCCTTTTCGGGGATCAGTGTCTTGTTGAGCTGGTCGAGCGTCGCGGCGGGGCCATGCATGCCGGCCTTGTCCGGGACAAGACCCGTAGCGTTGGCGATGGCGGCCATTTCGACCATGGTTTTCGAACCATCGACGAATTCCACCAACATGCGCACATTCATGTTACGGCGCGTGGCTTCTTCCATATATTGGTCGGGAACAGCATCGATGTTGAGCGGATTGTTCTTGCCCTTGCCCGCCGCCACAATCGGATGACCCATGGCGGTCACGAATTCGATCAGTTCCATGCAGGATGACGGCTCATCGCCAGCCCCCAGCGAATAGGTGACGCCGAGACGTTCCGCTTCCGCTTTCAGGTAAGCGCCGATCGTCACGTCCGCTTCGACATTCATCATGACGAGATGCTTGCCATGCTCCATCGCGCGCAGGCCGATTTCGGCGCCGACAGCCGGAACACCGGTTGCATCGATCACGACGTCGATAAGATCGTTTTCGAGGATCAGATCGGCATTGTCGGTTACGGCGATCTTGTGCGCTTCCATGGCGGCGGTCAGATCGGAAGCGGTGGAAACCTCGCGACCGTGGCCTTCTTCTCGGAATGCAATATCGACGGCTTTCAGGGCATTGGGAATGCGCAGTTCTGAGATGGCGCCAACCTCGATGCCCGGCATATGCGCAACGCGCGTGACGATATCGGTGCCCATTTCGCCGGAACCAATCAGTCCGATACGGATTGGCCGCCCGCTATCCGCGCGCGCCTGCATGTCACGCGCCAAACCTGTCAACGCCACATTGGTTGCCATCGCTTCCTCCTGAACCTCCCTGCAAAAATTCTCGCAGTCTCCTCTGGCACCCTATCGATTAATGAACATTTGTTTCTAAGTCAATACGTGTGTTCATTCTATTGTCGCGGGCGCTCCCATCCAGATGCCATATTGTTATTCAACTTTGGTTTGATATAGAATACAAATGTTCCGCCGTTTCGCCTCTTTCACACTTTGAAACGTCGATACGTGCGAGCTAATAATGGCGTTCTGATAGCTCGGCGCACTTTGGGAAAGTGTTCCGGGGGGAGGAGAAATAAATGGACGCATTTCTGAGCGGGCTAAAGTCGGCTATCGACACACTTGGGGCAACGGTTCTGTTGCCCATCGTCATTTTCATCATTGCCGTCATACTCGGCGCGAAAGTGGGCAAAGCCTTCCGCGCAGCCGTAACCATCGGTGTGGCTTTCATCGGCATCAATCTGGTTCTGGGCCTCATGTTCACCTCCATCGGTGAAGTGGCGCAGGCAATCGTCACCAATACCGGCATCAAGCGCGATATTGTCGACGTCGGCTGGCCCTCGGCTGCGGCGATCGCTTTTGGATCGTCGGTGGGCTTGTGGGTCATTCCGGTCGGTATTCTGGTCAACATTGCGCTTCTGCTGCTGCGCTGGACGCGCACGCTGAATGTGGACGTCTGGAATTTCTGGCACTTTGCCTTTGTCGGCTCACTGGTCGTCGCTGCAACGGACAATCTCGCCTACGGCATCATCATTGCAGCACTCGTTGCCGCTCTATCCCTGTTGTTTGCAGACTGGTCCGCGCGCGCCGTTCAGCAATTTTATGGCGTACCAGGCGTTTCCGTGCCGCATCTGGCTTCCGCGCAGATTCTGCCGATTGCGATCATCCTCAACTGGATCATGGACCGCATTCCCGGCATCAACAAAATCAATATCAGCACCGAAACCATCGAACGCCGCTTCGGCGTGTTCGGCGAACCGGTCGTGCTTGGCCTGATCATCGGCTTGGTGCTCGGACTCATAGCATTTTACAATGCGGGCGATTTCGGCACCGTTCTCGCCAAGGTTCTCGGCACCGGCATGACGCTTGCAGCAGTCATGCTGCTTCTGCCGCGCATGGTCAAAATCCTGATGGAAGGCCTGTTGCCCGTGTCGGATGCAGCGCAGGAATTCGTGCGCAAGCGCACCGGCGATCGTGAACTTCTCGTCGGCCTCGACTCGGCAATTCTCATCGGGCATCCGGCGGCGATTTCGTCCTCGCTCATTCTCGTGCCGATTGCGATCATCCTGTCGGTTATCCTGCCGGGCAACCGCGTGATCCTGTTCGCAGACCTTGCCGTTATTCCCTTCATTGTCGCGATGACAGCGCCGCTCCTGAAAGGAAACGTGTTCCGCATGGTCGTCGTCGGAACGATTACGCTGGCCATCGGCTTCTACGTAGCCAATGCGCTTGCACCATTGTTTACCAGCGCTGCCGTTTCGTCGGGCTTCAAGCTGCCTGAAAACGCCCTGCAAATTACGTCTGTGGTCGATGGTTTCCTGTGGGTGCCATATGTCATCATCTCGGCCATCCAGTGGCTTGGTGCTATCGGTATCGCGGTGATTGCCGTTGTTATTGCAGCACTTTTCATGCTCTATCGTCGCAACACGCTGGCATGGGAACGCGCCGCAGGCGCCGAGGACGAACCGGCGGACGAATTTGCTGCCTGATGGCAGCAATGATCGGCGCAAGAATCAAAGTCGCACGTCGCAATCGGCGTGCGGCCTTCTTTAAACGGAGAATGGAATGGCAGCCGGCCTGATTGAGTTTCTCGACCCGCAAGCAATCGAGCTTCAGAGCGAAGCAAAAACCAATGAAGAAATTATCCGCATACTCGCGGGCAAACTGGAAAAGCTCGGCTATGTAAAGGCGAGCTATGCCGACGCCGTTGTCAGCCGGGAACTGTCGATGCCGACGGGACTGCCGCTTGAGCGCGACGAGAATGTCGCCGTGCCTCACACCGACCCCGAGCATGTCCTCAAGGCCGGAATTGCTTTGGCGACACTGAGATCACCAATTGAATTTGCCAATATGGAAGACCCTGAAGAAGCTGTTCCCGTTGGATTAGTCTTTCTGCTTGCCATCGATGACAAGGATAAACAGATTGAAACCCTGCAGCAGATTATGGCGACCATACAGGATGCTGACGCACTCGACAGGCTGAAAGCGGCGCGCACGCTGGAAGACGTCCAATCCGCGTTGCAATGAAACGCGCTCTCAATAAATGAACCTGGAGGAACCCATGGCCAGAATAAAAACAATCCTCTTCGCTTGCGGCACGGGTGTGGCGACATCCACGGCAGTGAACGCGACCGTTACCGAAGAAATGAAAAAGCGCGGGCTTACCTTCAATGCCCAGCAGGCGAAGGCAACGGAAGTCGCTTCACTGGCCGACAACGTGGATTTCATTGTTTCCACCACGCCTATTTCGGCTTCGGTGACCAAGCCTGTCATCAAGGGATTGCCCTTCCTCACCGGCATCGGCAAGGATCAGGTTCTCGATCAGATCGAGGCTGAACTGCGCAAGTAATATCTTGACGGTCTGCGGGTTGCAGCAAGGAAGGAGCGGCTATGGCCGCTCCTTCTCGGTTTCAGCTCAAGAAGAAGCCTGCTCGGGCATCCTCGGCAAACTCGTCAGAAGCTTCCTCGTATAGCTATGTTGCGGGTCGGAAAGAATATCCCGCGTATTGCCCTGTTCCACAATCCGCCCCTGTTCCAGAACGATCAGCCGTTCACATAGCAGCGCGACCAGCGCAATGTCGTGCGACACCACCACGAAAGTGGTCCGTTCCGAAAGCGAACGCATGAGTTCGATGATGCGGGCGCGCGTCGTCAGGTCGAGTGCACTCACCACCTCATCGGCGATGATGAGATCGGGCTTCGAGACGATCGCCCGGGCAATGGCGATGCGCTGGCGCTGGCCGCCGGAAAACTCGTGCGGATAACGGCGAGCCGCATCCGCAGGCAGATCGACGGAAGCAAGCGCCTGCGCAACGGCCTGTGCAATATCGGTCTGGATTTTCAGGGACCGCAGCGGTTCTGCGATAATGTCGAATACGCGCTGACGCGGGTCGAGCGATGAATAGGGGTCCTGAAACACCGCCTGCACCGAACGGCGGAAATCGCGCATGAAACTGCGATTGCGAATATCCAGCGGGTTGCCGCGAAACGAGACATTTCCTGAGGAGGCGCGCTGCAATCCGAGCAGCAATTTCAGCATGGTCGTCTTGCCCGAACCGGACTCACCGACAATGCCGAGATTGCTTCCGGTCTCAAGCTTCAGATCCACCTCATGCAGGACCGTCTTGCCCCCGGGATAGGCGAATGAAACACGCGAAAGGTCCATCAATGTCATCGCGCAACCTCCAACGCAGCATCGAATGCCCGCGCCGCAGCCACGAGCCCCTGCGTATAGGGTTGCTGCGGGTCGGTGAAGAGCCTTGTGACCGGCCCTTCTTCTATAAGTTGGCCGTGCCGCAGAACCAGCGCGCGTTGAGTGACTGTAGCGACCACCGGCAAATCGTGGCTGATGAACAGAAGCCCCATCCCTTCGTCGCGCACCAGTTGCTCCAGCAGTTTCAAAATTTCGGCCTGCGTGGTGACATCGAGCGCCGTCGTCGGCTCATCCGCAATCAGAAGCCGGGGGCGGCAGGCAAGAGCCATGGCGATAGCCGCACGCTGGCGCTGCCCGCCGGATATTTCATGCGGCCAGGATCGGGCTATACGTTCCGGGTCCGGCAGGGACACGCGTTCCAGAAGCGCGTGGACTTGAGCATTCACTTCACTCTTTCCCAGCCTGCGCCCGTCACGAGCGGCGCGCCGATGGACGACCAGACCAACCTGCTTGCCGATCCGCATCAGCGGGTCGAGCGCCGTCATCGGCTCCTGAAACACCGTTGCCACGCTCTGGCCGCGCGACGGCACCAGATCGCGGTCGCGTGCGCCCACCACCTGATGGCCATCAAGCATGACCGATCCGCTTGCGCGCATCCCGTCCGGCAGCAGTCCCATGATGGCAAGGGCCGTCAACGACTTGCCTGAACCGGACTCGCCGATCAGGCCGACCCGTTCCCCCTGCCCGACCGACAGCGAGACGCCCGAGACCAGCGGCTTGCCGCCGGTTTCGATATGAAGGTTCTCTACTTGCAGCAAAGCGCTCAACGTCGCCTCCTTCGCGTCGGGTCAGCCACGTCCCTCAGGCCGTCTGCGAACAGATTGAGCCCAATCACCAGCGACACGAGCGCCAGACCGGGCGCTATGGCACCAAAGGGCGCCGTATAAACCGACGCCTGCGCTTCCTGAAGAAGCCGCCCCCAAGATGAGTTGGGCGGCGGTGCGCCGAGACCGAGATAGGAAAGCGATGCTTCGGCAATGACCGCCAGCCCGAACTGGAGAGCGAAATTCACGATCAATGTCGGCCAGATATTCGGCAGCACATGGATGCGAACCAATCCGAGCCACGACGTGCCGGAAATGCGCGAAGCCGTGATGTAATCCATCGCCAGAACCCGCTTGGCAAGAATGCGGGTCAGACGCGCCACAATGGCCGAGCCGGCAATACCAATGGCCACTATCGCTGTCGTGAGGCTGGCGCCATCGCTGGAAGCGACGATCAACATGGCCAGCAACAACGTGGGGAAGGCAATCAGAATATCGAGCGTCGCAGCCAGAACGTCATCGAGCGTCTGTGTCGCAAACGCGGCAAGGACACCCAGCGTCACGCCAATCACCGCGCTGATCGCGACCGCCCCGCAGCCGACGACAAGCGCAATGCGCGAACCGACCATGATCTGGGTCATCAGATCGCGCCCCAAACGATCCGTACCGGCCCAATGCAGCCATGAAGGCGCCTCCAGCCGCCCGCCCACCATTTCGCCGACACCGTAAGGCGTCCACACCAGCGTGAGAAGCGCGACAACCAGATGCACTCCGAGCAGCAACCCTCCCGCGACCAGCGGCCATGGCAGACGCCAGGCTGGCTTGGGATTTGAAATTCCCATTTCCACAGGCTCCGTCATGCTCGCTCTCCGGCAGATCGTTGGCGCAGGCGTGGGTCAATCAGCCGTTGCAGCAGGTCCGCGGCAAAGCCGACCAGCAGCACCAGAAGCGTGGAGACAAACAGGACACCCTGAACGTTGGGATAGTCGCGCTGCTCGATGCCGAGCAGGAGCATCGAACCGAGGCCAGGGAGCGAGAATACGCGCTCGACCACAACCGCACCCAGCAATGTCGATGCAAGCTCGATCCCCAGAATGGAGATCACGGGCACTGCGCCGTTGCGGATACCGTGACGGACAAGCGCCTGCGAGAATGTCGCGCCAAGCGCACGCGCGGTGCGAAGATAATCGCTGCCAAGCACATCCTGCGTGGCGGAACGAACATAACGGATCAAAGACGCCGACATGACGATGGCAATGGTCGCGACAGGCAATACCAGCGACTGGAACGCGGCAGGCGCTGTCTGCCAACCGCGCGATGGAAAGCCGCCGGAGGGAAACAGCCGCAACTTAACGGCAAAAACCCAGACCAGCAGAATGCCGATCCAGAAAACCGGCACGGCGATGCCCAACTGGGAAACGACAGATATGAGCGATCCATACCACCGGTTCTGGCGCACGACCGACAGAAGGCCGAGTGGCACCGCGATGATGATAGCAACGAGAAATGCCATCAGCGTCAACGGCACGGTCACGATCAACCGCTTGCCGATTTCGCCGAGAACCGACGCTCCGCTCACAAAGGAATTACCGAGATCGAAGCGCAAAAGACTGCCGATAAAGCGCAGGAACTGTTCATAGAGCGGCAGGTCCGACCCGACCTGCTTGCGTGCGGCTTCGATCTGCGCTGCATCCGCGCCGACGGAAACAAGCGCATTGGCAGGATCGCCCGGCAACAGGCGCAGCAGCAGAAACAGCACGATCGATGCGATGAGAACCGACAGGACCAGTATGGCCGAGCGGCGTATGATATAGGCGAAAATAGCGTTTACCTCTCCGATGTGAGGGGCAGCGCTCGGACCCTCATGCAAATGCGACAACGCCGCCGGAAACTAATTCAGGCGGCGCGCGCTGTCGAGTTCATGTTCTCGATATCGACAGGCGGTTATTACTCCGCCTTCACGATGTCATAAGCGAAGAATTGCGAATTCAGGCCGTTGACCGGATAACCGCTGACCGATTTCCTTGAAACGACGATCTGCGGATAGAGATAGAACCAGTTGCTGGCCGCATCCTCGGCGATGATCTTGTTGGCCTCGGTCAGTTTCGCCGTCTGTTCGTCCGTAGTCGCGCTCGCTTCCGCTTCCTTGACGAGATCGACAACCTTCGGATTGTTATAGCCCCAGTAAAAATCAGGATTGCCGTAGAACACGATGTCGCGATGGTTCACATGTTCCTGCAAGGTTGCCTGGAAATCATGCGCCTTGTAGACCTTTGTGTACCACTCATTGGCGGTAATGACGTTGATCTTGACCGTCACGCCGATCTTGGCCAGCTCGCTCTGGATGAACTGCGCGGCAATCGGGTGCGGATCGTAGTTCGGCGTATCGATGGTGAAGGTGAAGCCATCCGGATAACCGGCTTCCTTCAACAGCTCCTTGGCGCTTTCAGGATCATAGGCGTCGACCTTTGTAAGATCGACATACCACGGATCGGTCGGCGGCACGAAGGAACCGATCAACGTGCCGTAATCGCCCCAGACGGCCTTCAAGAGCTTCTGATCGTCGATGGCACGGGCAAGCGCCTTGCGCACTTTCACATTGTCGAAGGGTGCAACGCGGTCATTATAGGCCAACAGCAGCTTGGTGGTGGACTGTCCTTCGCTGAGGGTGAAATCAGGATTATCCTTGAACTGGGCCAGCGAATCCGGGCTTTGAACCGACGTGATAATATCGACAGAACCAGTCAGCAACGCATTGTTGAGCGCGCTGGCGTCGGTGAAATACTGGAATACCACCTCGCCGTTTTTCGGCTTGGCGCCCCAATATTTATCGAAGCGCTTCATCGACAGCGACGAACCGCGACGCCAGTCTTCCAGCTCGTAAGGTCCGGTTCCGTCTTCCTTCGACTGCAAATCCTTCGCTTCGTCGTTCACCACCCACACATAGCTCAGATTATATGGCAGTGAGATGGAGCGCGACGACAGCTTGACGACAACCGTCTCATCGTCAGGGGTTTCGATAGCCGAAATGGATTTGAGGCTGCTTTTGCGCGAGCTTTTCGATTCCGGCGCGGCAACGCGCTCGATGGAAAACTTCACATCCCTGGAAGTCAGCGGCGCACCCGAGTGAAACGTTACGCCCGGCTGCAGCTTGAACGTGTAAGTCAGCCCGTCGTCGCTGACTTTGTAATCCTTCGACAGCACCGGCTCGACCTTTCCGTCATCGGCCAGCCGAAACAGCGCTTCATAGACATTGCCGTTGAAGGCTTCGTTGATGCCCTGCCCTGCGCCTGCGGTATTATCGAGGTTCTGCGGCTCATAGAGCGAACCAATATTGATTGTCGCGTCTGGGTCGCTTTCCTGCGCCAGCGCCTGGCTGAACGATCCGGCGCCAAGCGCCACGGCCAATGCCGCGCTCAGCCCCCAGTAAGCCAATCCGGGTTTGCGATTACGAATGTTGAAGCCGCCCATATTATTCTCCTGCGTGGAAAGTGCCCTTCCGGGCTCTCCGTCAGAGCATTTCCCGTTCTATCGGGAATGCTCTATCTATTTGTTTTTACGCCTGTCTTATTTCGAAACCGGTACCGCTTTCGAGAAGCATGCCTTGACGACGGTTATACCGCGACGGAGAGAGCATCGGTAAGCGGCGACACGATGAGATAGTGAGAATTATTAGAAATTTATTCTATAAAGAGTCAATCGATTGGATAAATCATCCGGACGCCAGCTCGGACCATCCGATATAAGCCACACCGACAAAGCACCAACCCCGAGAGATGAGCTATGACCTATATGGATCGGCACCGCGTTCAGGAACTGCTTACCGCGGAAGGACTGGATGCACTGGTGCTTTTTCAGCCTGAAAATTTTCGCTATGCTACCGGGATTGCGGCAGGCGTGGCGACAATGTGGGGGCGCGCCGGATCGGCCATAGCGCTTGTTCCGGCAGAGGCATCGGCGCAACTTGGCGCGATTGTCAGCGATCAGGCGCTGGCAGCGGCTGGCGCCACGACGGATGACATCGACTTTCGTTCGCACAGAATCTGGATTGATGCCGTTACGGTTCACGGTGCCCGCACGATAGAAGACATTAACCTGGCTTATCGCGAGAGCGGCAATATCGGACCGCGCCCGGAAACCTTCGACCAGACAGCAGCCTTTCAACTGCTTGCCGACATGATTGCCGAACGGGGCCTTGCTCGGGCGAGCGTCGGGATCGACCTGGAATTCGTACCCGCCGCCGATTTTGAACGCCTGAAAGCAACCCTGCCTTCGGTTCATTGGCGCGATGCTTCCGGCATCGTCAAGCAGTTGCGCCTGATAAAGAGCGCCCGCGAGATCGAGTTTCTGCGCAATGCCGCCCATTATGCGGAAAGCGGTCTGCAGGAGATGGCGGCGAAAGCGCGTTCCGGTGCCACGGCGGCGGAACTTTCCGACGCCTGGTTCGCCGGAGCAACCAGTGCCGCCAAGGCGAAGGGCCAAGGCCTGTCCGGTCACTGGGCCTATATTTCGGTCGGGCCGAACCTCCAGAACCCGGCGGCACAACTGGCGGAAGGCGGTCTCATCAAGGCCGATGTCGGCACGCTGGTAAACGGCTATTCTTCAGATGGCGCGCGTACCTATGTCCACGGCGAGCCTGCGCCCCTTGCCAGGCAGATTTACGACGCGCTTTTCGAAACCTTCCATGCCGGTATCGCCTTGCTGAAGCCCGGCAATACATTCGGACAGGTCCACGAAACGATGCTTTCCACCATGCGGCGTCGTGGTTTTAGCGAATATTATCGCGGGCATTTCGGGCACTCGGTCGGCTCCGCGCTAGGAATCGAGGAATGGCCTTTCATCTCGCAGGGCAACAACATGGTTTTTGAACCGAACATGGTGCTGGCTGTTGAAGCCCCGTTCTATGCCAACGGTTTGGGGGCGCTGATGATCGAGGAACAATTCCTCATCACCGCAGACGGGGCGGAAACGATGAACGCTCTTTCGCGCGATCTGGTCTCGATAGGCTGACCAAAACGGGTATGCGGCCTGCTTTGGGCGCTCTTTGCGCGCGAAGCGAGGCCGTGGTTGGCCTCACTTCATGCGAGCAACAAATAGCTTCATTATAAAGGCAACAATTATCTTCATTTGACTTTCCTTTTGTTTTCGATTTTCATTGTTTGGCTTTCACACACGCAAAGGCTGAACGTGTGGATCAGGTGGAGGAACATGTCAGTTGCTAATGCGCATGCCCTCTTCTCAGACAAAAGCTGCAAGCTATATGCTTATCCAGGTAATCCAACTCGAGTGTTTTCGAGCATAGGTCGCGGCTCCACAGCCGCGCCTGCTGACGGGCGCTCATCAAGCATCTGGTCGGGCGTTGTGGTAAGTTGGGCGGAGCCTTTGGCGAAACCTCTCTTCGGCAACGCTCGGAACGGCGTTGGAATATGCATGTTTTCCGAACAAGCACGGAAACGGCCTGTAGAACACGAGTTGCTCATAAGGGATGAGGCACAGTCCCTTGAAGTCCATATTGAGAGGATTTGCCAATAAGCGCAATAATTCCGACGGTTGGAGGAGGCCTCGGGACATATGCTGGAACTGCGTAATATCTCGAAGACGGTCGGAGGAGCCGCTCATATCCATCCGACAAATCTGGTCCTGCCACGCGGGAGCCTGAATGTGCTGCTCGGACCAACCTTGTCCGGCAAGACCTCCCTCATGCGCCTCATGGTTGGTCTGGACAAGCCAAGCGAAGGCTCAATTCTGTTCGACGGGCAGGATGTTACCGGCATGCCCGTGCAGAAGCGCAATGTGGCGATGGTCTATCAGCAGTTTATCAACTACCCGGCTTTGACCGTTTACGAAAACATCGCTTCGCCGATGCGTATCGCAGGAAAGTCACCGTCTGAAATCGACAGTGAGGTTCGCAAGGCGGCTGAGCTTCTGAAGCTGACGCCCTATCTTGACCGGACACCGCTTAACCTCTCCGGCGGCCAGCAACAGCGCACTGCGATTGCTCGTGCCATCGTAAAGAAGGCCAATCTGGTTCTGCTCGACGAACCGCTGGCCAATCTGGACTACAAGCTGCGTGAAGAATTACGCGAGGAGTTGCCGCGCATCTTCGCCGAATCCGGCGCCATCTTTGTCTACGCAACAACCGAACCTTCCGAAGCCTTGCTGCTCGGCGGCAATACGGCGGCACTGTCGGAAGGCCACGTCACACAGTTTGGCAAAACAATCGACGTCTATCGCCGCCCGCTCGACCTCATCACAGCACGCACATTTGCCGATCCACCGTTGAACACGGCTCGCATGGTCAAGTCAGGCGATCGGTTCCTGCGGGCCGATCGCCCGGCCATCGCCGTGCCCAGCCAGTTGGCCCATATAAGTGATGGACCGCTGACCATCGCGTTTCAGCCGCATCATCTGCTCGTCCGCCCAGCGGAGAACGCTACAGTTCCTATCCGGGCCCGCACACTGGTGTCCGAAATCGCAGGATCGGAAAGCTTCATCCATCTCGATTACGAAGGTGATCGCTGGGTCATGCTGGCGCACGGAATCCAGATCATCGAACCGGACCGCGAGATCGAAGTCTACCTCGACACGCGGCATCTGATGGCATTCGACGAGACTGGTCGCGCTGTCGGCCACGCGGCCGGTTTGGCGGCATAGGAGGACGGCGATGGCACGTATCACACTCGATCATATCCGCCACGCCTATAATGCCAAGGCGCAGGCCGCAGGCGAATACGCCCTGAACATGGTCAATCATGAGTGGGAGGACGGCAGTGCCTATGCGCTGCTCGGCCCGTCCGGCTGCGGAAAGACAACCCTGCTCAATATCATCTCCGGTCTTCTGAAGCCGACCGAGGGGCGTATCCTCTTCGATGGTCAGGACGTGACCGGCCTGGCGACCGAAGACCGCAACATTGCGCAGGTGTTCCAGTTTCCCGTCGTTTACGACACGATGACTGTTTTCGACAATCTCGCCTTTCCCCTGCGTAACCGTCGCATGCCGGAAGCGGAAGTGGAACGCCGCGTCAAGGACATTCTCGAAATGACGGGCCTCGGCGGCATTGCCCGGCGAAGGGCACGCGGACTGACGGCCGATCAGAAGCAGAAGATTTCACTGGGTCGAGGCCTGGTACGCGCAAGCGTGAACGCGATCCTGTTCGATGAACCGCTGACGGTCATCGATCCACACATGAAATGGGTGCTGCGTTCGCAGCTGAAGCGCCTGCACCGTCAATCGGGTTTCACCATGGTTTATGTCACGCATGACCAGACGGAGGCACTGACATTCGCCGACAGGGTGGTGGTAATGCACAATGGAGAGATCGTGCAGATCGGCACGCCCGCTGAACTGTTCGAGCGCCCAAAGCATACATTCGTCGGCTATTTCATCGGCTCCCCGGGCATGAACCTCATGCCCGCCCGTATTGACGGCCAGATTGCCACGGTCGGCGCGCAAACTATCTCACTGCCCGGCATCCCTCAGATTGGCCATTCAACACAAATCGAGCTCGGCATCCGACCAGAGTTTATAAAGCTCAGTCGTGAAGGCATGCCGATCCGTGTCGACAAGATCGAGGATATCGGGCGTTACCGCATCGTGCGCGCCGGCTTCGAGGGGCAGAAACTGGCGGTGGTGGTAGGCGAGGATGAGGACATACCGGCCGAACCACGTGTGACCTTCGATCCGAAAGCTATCGGCATATTTGCAGATTCCTGGCGCGTGGGGATGGAGGGCTGACCATGGAGAAAAGCTGGAACAACAAAGCCTGGTTCATGGTCCTGCCGGTACTGGTTCTCGTCGCCTTTTCCGCCGTCATTCCGCTGATGACGGTAGTGAATTATTCGGTGCAGGATACGTTTGGCAATAATCAGTTCTTCTGGGCTGGAACAGACTGGTTCGAACAGATTCTTCACTCCGGCCGTTTCTGGGATGCGCTCGGGCGCAATCTCATTTTTTCGTTCGTCGTTCTGGCTATCCAGATCCCTCTCGGCATCCTGATAGCACTCAACATGCCCAAAAAGGGTTTCTGGGTTCCGGTGTGCCTCGTCACCATGGCGCTCCCCCTGCTGATACCATGGAACGTGGTCGGCACGATCTGGCAGGTTTTCGGACGCAGTGACATCGGCCTGCTCGGCTATTACGCCAACTGGCTGGGGCTGGATTACAATTACGTCAACGATCCGTTCGACGCCTGGGTAACGATCATCCTCATGGATGTCTGGCACTGGACCAGCCTCGTGGTGCTGTTGTGCTATGCAAGCCTCGTCTCCATCCCCGATGCCTACTATCAGGCTGCAAGGATTGACGGAGCCTCGCGGTTCTCGGTGTTCCGTTACATCCAATTGCCCAAGATGAAGCGCGTTCTCCTGATCGCTGTTCTGCTTCGTTTCATGGACAGCTTCATGATCTATACCGAACCGTTCGTGGTAACGGGCGGCGGACCGGGCAATTCGACGACATTCTTGTCGATTGATCTGGTCAAGATGGCGCTCGGACAGTTCGATCTCGGCCCGGCGGCAGCCATGTCGTTGATCTACTTCCTTATCATCCTGCTGCTGTCATGGGTGTTCTACACGGTCATGACCAGCCACGATCAGGAGGCATGAGATGAACGCCGTACAAGGAACCTCTATGGGCAGCGTGAATGCGATTGGACCGGATGCCAGCACCGTCAGACAACGCGCGAGCAGACGCGAGACGTCGCGGTTTAGCTGGCTTATACCGGCAATCTACATCATATTGCTTCTGATCCCGATCTACTGGCTCATCAATATGAGCTTCAAGACCAATCAGGAAATCCTGACGTCGCTGACGCTGTTTCCGCATGAGCCGACGCTGCAGAATTATCGCGCCATCTTCACCGACTCCGCATGGTATTCGGGTTATATCAACTCGATCATCTATGTTGTCATGAACATGGTGATTTCAGTTTCGGTAGCATTACCTGCGGCCTATGCTTTCTCGCGCTACCGGTTTCTGGGCGACAAACACCTGTTCTTCTGGCTCCTGACCAACCGCATGGCGCCTCCGGCTGTGTTCGCCCTGCCGTTCTTTCAGCTCTATTCGGCATTCGGGCTCATCGACACGCATATTGCGGTCGCACTGGCGCATTGTCTGTTCAACGTGCCGCTGGCGGTGTGGATTCTCGAAGGCTTCATGTCCGGCGTACCGAAGGAAATCGACGAGACAGCCTATATTGATGGCTATTCGTTTCCGAAGTTCTTCGTGAAGATCTTTATGCCGTTGATTGCATCAGGCATCGGCGTCGCGGCCTTCTTCTGCTTCATGTTCTCGTGGGTCGAGCTGCTGATCGCACGTACCCTCACGACCACGGACGCGAAACCCATTGCAGCTACGATGACGCGCACCGTATCAGCCGCTGGAATGGACTGGGGATTGCTCGCTGCTGCGGGCGTTCTGACGCTGATACCCGGCGCTTTGGTGATCTGGTTTGTCCGTAATTACATCGCCAAGGGCTTCGCCCTGGGGAGGGTCTAACATGTTTCATATGCCTGACTTCTCATGGATGGCCTGGACCTGGCAGACCGCAGCTTTTTTCTGCGGTATCGCCGCCCTGCTCGTTGGAATGGGCGTCTGGGAATATGCTTCCCCCGGAGGGGCGCCACGCAACGGCATTCTGGGGTTCGAGACGACGCGCGGCGACCGATTGTTTCTCTCGCTGCTCGGCAGCGCATTCATCAATCTGACATGGCTGGGGCTGGTTGGTCCGAACCTGTGGTGGGCTGTCGCCCTCTCGGTGGTCTACGCCATTGGCGTATTTCGCTTTGTTTAAGGAGTCCGAAGCGGAACAGGTCCGCTTCATGCAGTAGTGGGCCGGGGGACATACCGCGCCCGAAAGTCGATATGCACTCGCAAGCTTTGGGAGGATCAACATGCGACGGCATCTAATGACAACTACGGCACTCATCGTGCTGGCAATGACAGGCGCAGCTTCAGCGGGAATGGATGAGGCAAAGCAGTTTCTCGACAAGGAAATCGGTGACCTTTCATCCCTTTCACGCGCTGACCAGGAAAAGGAAATGCAATGGTTCATCGATGCAGCCAAGCCCTTTCAGGGCATGGAGATCAAGGTTGTTTCCGAATCGCTGACCACCCACGACTATGAATCGAAGGTGCTGGCCCCCGCATTTACAGCCATTACTGGCATCAAGGTCACACACGACATTATCCAGGAAGGAGACGTCGTCGAGAAAATCCAGACCCAGATGCAGACAGGCCAGAATCTTTATGACGGCTGGGTCAACGATTCCGACCTGATCGGCACACATTGGCGGTATCAGCAGGTTCGCAACCTGACAGACTTCATGGCCAATGAAGGCAAGGACGTTACCAATCCGGGCCTCGATCTGGACGATTTCATCGGTAGCAAGTTCACTACCGCACCGGACAAGAAGCTCTATCAGCTTCCCGACCAGCAGTTCGCGAACCTCTACTGGTTCCGCTACGACTGGTTCAACGACGAAAAGAACAAGGCCGATTTCAAAGCCAAGTACGGTTATGACCTCGGCGTTCCGGTCAACTGGTCGGCCTATGAGGATATCGCCGAGTTCTTCACCGGCCGCGAAGTCGACGGCAAGAAAGTCTATGGCCATATGGACTATGGCAAGAAGGACCCGTCGCTGGGCTGGCGCTTTACCGATGCGTGGCTTTCCATGGCTGGCAATGGCGACAAGGGCCTGCCGAACGGTCTGCCGGTCGATGAATGGGGCATCAAGGTCGATGAGAATTCACGCCCGGTCGGTTCCTGCGTCGCGCGCGGCGGCGACACCAACGGACCGGCTTCCGTCTATGCGATCCAGAAATATCTGGACTGGATCAAGGCCTATGCGCCGGCGGAAGCGCAAGGGATGACCTTCTCGGAATCCGGCCCGGTTCCGTCGCAGGGCAATATCGCCCAGCAGATTTTCTGGTACACGGCGTTCACCGCAGACATGGCCAAACCCGGTCTCCCGGTCGTGAATGAGGACGGAACGCCCAAATGGCGCGTGGCCCCTTCCCCGCACGGCGTTTATTGGAAAGACGGCATGAAGCTCGGCTATCAGGACGTTGGTTCATGGACGCTGATGAAGTCCACGCCAGATGATCGCGCCAAGGCCGCGTGGCTCTATGCGCAGTTTGTCACGTCCAAGACGGTCGATGTGAAGAAGAGCCATGTGGGACTGACCTTCATCCGCGATTCAACGATCCATCATCAAAGCTTCACGGATCGCGGACCGAAACTTGGCGGTCTGGTCGAGTTCTATCGTTCCCCGGCCCGAGTGCAGTGGTCGCCGACCGGCACCAATGTGCCTGACTATCCAAAGCTCGCGCAGCTTTGGTGGCAGGCAATCGGCGATGCGTCATCCGGCGCAAAGACGGCGCAGGAAGCGATGGATTCTCTTTGCGCCGAGCAGGAAAAAGTTCTCTCCCGCCTGGAGCGTGCAGGGGTGCAGGGTGATATCGGACCGAAACTCGCCGAGGAACATGACATCGAGTTCTGGAACAAGGATGCCGTTTCCAAGGGCAATCTCGCTCCACAGCTGAAGATCGAAAATGAAAAGGAAAAACCAACCACCGTCAATTACGATGAATTGGTCAAGAGCTGGCAGAAGTAGGCTGGCGTAAAAACTCTGCCGGTCGGCCTCATAGGCCGACCGGCAGCCTGCGCCGGATTATTTCGTGACGATGGACCTCTTAGATCACCGCCCCGTAAACCGCTTAATTACATTCCCTTACGACATATAATTTTGAATATACTTACATTGACAAGAAAAACTGCATGATATCCTATTCCAATGCTGCGTTTTACCCATGCGGCTCACCATAAAGGGAGGACAGAATGGATATCAGGCCGTCTATCTTTGCCTGGACTTTGACTTGCTCGCTGGCAGTAACCGGCGCCGCATTCTCGCAGGAATCCCGCACGAAAGTCATCCTCGACGCGGACATGGTCGAGCTCTTCGACGATGGCACCGCCATGCTTCTGCTCGAGCGCGCCCCCAATATCGACCTGCTCGGCGTCACCGTCGTGTCCGGAAACACACCCATGCCAGCCGGTGTAGCCGCAGGCGTCCGACAATTGGAGGCGCTGGCTTCCGACGTTCCCATCTATGAAGGCAGCCGATACGGCATTCGCAACTGGCGAGGGAACAAAGCCACGCCGGAAGTGCTGGCGGCCGAATTGCAAATCAGCCCCATCACCGGCTGGGGCGGCTATCTGCGACCGGATGCGGGCAACGAGATCGACGCCGACCCCACGGCAAAATGGGCCGACGTTTACAAACACAAATATGGCGAGGCGCCATCCTATAAACGGGTATATGGTCTGGATAATCCAGACCCCGACGGCAACAGGGACGCCGTCGATTTTCTCGTCGACACTGTCAACAAATATCCCGGCCAGATCAAACTGGTCGCTATTGGCCCGCTCACCAATATTGCCCGCGCCATTCTCAAGGACCCGAGCTTTCCGTCGAAGGTCGCCGAAATCGTCTATATGGGCGGTGCTTTCTATGTGCCCGGAAATTCGTCGGCATCGGCGGAATTCAACTGGTGGGCCGACCCGGAAGCCGCCAAGATCAGTGTTCGGGCAAAATGGGGCGATCCAAATTCCGAAACTTTCAAGGCGTATGGAAATCAGGTGATTTCGGGTCTGGAGGCCAATGAACATACGGGCGGAATGCCGGAAGACCTCTATCGGAAAATGGTCGACGGCAGTGTTCCGGGCATTCAGAAGCTTTGGCTTGCCCGAGAGGAACGGATCAAGGCAGAGGGTGGAACCACTTTCGGCCCTGACAATGTATGGGACCTGTTTGCAGCCGCCTACGTCATCGACCCGTCGATTGTGCTCGCATGGAACAATGCGCCTCGCCCCAAGGATGGAGCAGCGGCACCCGCCACCGGTGTTTATGTGGACGTGAACACGGAGATGGGGCTGGACTATGGCCGAAGCCTTGCTTTCACCAACAATGACATTGGAGGCAATGCCGAAGCAAAGCCGGGACCGGTCGGCACGCAGAAAGCCGCCATTCAGAACTACATCGATGAGGACAAGTTCTGGAAAGAGATCGTCGTCCCGCTGACAACCGCCACAAAGAAATAGGCTCCAAGCCAAACCCGGCGCGATACGAAATATCAAGCGCCGGGTTGAAGCCTTTCATGGCGCGGTCAGCGAATGCGCCGCAGCAACCTTTCGCGATAGGTATCGACAATCACCGCGAGGATAATCACCGTACCGATAATGATCGGTTTGTAATTGTCACCTATGCCGAGCAATTGCAGGCCGGTCGCCAAAACCTGCAGGATGCAGGCACCGGCCAGCGTGCCCACGATTGATCCCTTGCCGCCGAAAAGACTTGTTCCGCCGATGATGACGGCTGCGATCGCGTTGAGTTCATAGCCGACGCCCGCAATGGGGCTGCCGATGTTCAGGCGCAGGAGATAGACAATCGCGGCAATACCGGCAGTGACGCCGGAAATGACAAACGCTGCGATCTTGTATGCATCGGGATTATGCCCCGAAAGGCGCACCGCCTCATCATTGGCACCGACCGCATAGATCATGCGGCCGAAGACCGTAAACCGGAGGACGAACCAGCCGACGGCGATCACAGCCACCGCGATCAGGAAGATCGAGGGCAGGAAGCCCCCGACTATCAGATTGCCGAAATCGACAAACCCCTGTGGAAGCCCGGTGATGGTGGAATTGTTCGAGACCACACGTGCCGCACCGGCGGCGATATTAAGCATGCCGAGCGTGACGATAAACGATGGGATTTTCCAGTAGGTCGACACCTTGCCGTTGATGAACCCGCAAAGCCCGCCGACGGCAATACAAGCCAGAACGGCCAGCGGGATCGACAAGGCGGGCTCCAGACCGGAAGTCATGATAAGGGCGCCTACGACCGTGCATAAGGCAAGCACCGAGCCAACGGAAAGGTCTATGCCGCCGGTTAGAATAACGAAGGTCATACCGGCGGCAAGAACCGTGTTGATCGCGATCTGAACGAAAATCTTCAGCGCGTTGCCCGACGTCGCGAAATAGGGCGCGGTGAAAGAAAATACCAGCGTTATCAGGATCAACGCCAGAAACACGCCGGCATCACGCAACAGGAAGCGCTTCAGCTTCTGGCGATCGCCAGCATCGGATTGTTGGACAGATGGAGAAGTGGGTTCCGTCATGCGTGAACATGCTCCTGATAAGCGAGCGAAAGAATACGTTCCTGGTCGAATTGCGACCGCTCCAGTTCTCCCACCAGTTTGCCGTTGGAGAAGACGATAATGCGATGACACATGCCGATCAGCTCCGGCAGGTCCGAGGAAATCATGATGATTGCCTTCTGGCTGGCGGCCAGCATCCACAGGAGTTGATAAATCTCGCGTCTGGCGCCGACATCAACCCCGCGCGTCGGTTCATCGAGGATCAGCGTGGACGACCCGCGAAACAGCCATTTTGCCAGGACCACCTTTTGCTGATTGCCGCCGGAAAGATTACGCACCGGCGTGTCGATGGATGCCGTCTTGACGCGCAACCGCTCGACCAGCTCAGCCACCGCACTTTTTTCCACGCGGCCATCCAGCAAGCCGCCGTGCGAGATTTTTTTCAGGTCGGTGAGCGTGGCGTTGACATAGACAGGCATGTCCAGCAGCAGCCCCTGGCTCTTGCGGTCTTCAGTCAGGAAACCGAGACCGTTGCGCACCGCATCGCGCGGGTCGCGAATATTCA
The DNA here is from genome assembly GCA_900473915.1 of Hyphomicrobiales bacterium. GTDB lineage: Bacteria > Pseudomonadota > Alphaproteobacteria > Rhizobiales > Rhizobiaceae > Brucella. The sequence continues at coordinate 501,425 of UCNG01000011.1, forward strand.
CCGGCCTGCCATCAACATCGATTTCCCCTGCCGATCTCGGATCGGCGCCGAAGATTGCGCGCATCACCTCGGTACGGCCTGACCCGACCAAACCGGCTACACCGAGAATTTCTCCATGGCGCACCGAAAACGAAACAGGCGGGGCACCGTTGTTGCGCTTCACATCCCTCACCGCCAAAGCCACGGCACCAGGCTTGATATCAGCGTTGAAGCCGTATTCATCCGCGATGTCGCGGCCGATCATCATGCGCACCAGATGCGGCACACTCAACCCTTGCAGGTCGCGCGTCTCGACCAGACGACCATTGCGCAACACTGTTACGCGGTCACCGATCTCGAAGACCTCGTGCAGACGGTGGGAGATGTAGATGATTGTGACACCTTTCGCCTTCAGGCGCTTGATGATCGCAAACAGCCGCTCGATTTCCGGCGGCGTCAATGTCGCCGTCGGCTCGTCGAGAACCAGTAGTTTGCTGTCATAACCAAGCGCCTTGGCGATCTCGACCAATTGCATTTGCGCAACGCCCAATTCCGAGACCGGCATCCGCGGATCGACCGCCAGACCGACCTCGGCCAGAAGCTCTTCGGCGCGGCGGTTCAGCGTTGCCCGATCCATGATCCCGAAGCGCCTCGGAAGACTTTCCAGCATCAGATTTTCGGCGATGGAAAGATGCGACAGCAGGTTGAGTTCCTGATGTACGATGCGGATACCCTGAACCTGCGCGTCGTGCGGGGTCTTTGGGTTATAGGGCTGGCCGTTCAGAAAAATCTCGCCCGCGTCGGGCTGATATATGCCCGCGAGAAGCTTGATGAGGGTCGACTTGCCGGCCCCGTTTTCACCCAGGATGATATGTGTCTCGCCACGCTGCAGTTCCAGCGTGATACCATTCAACGCAACCACACCCGGAAAGGTCTTGCCGACATTTTCCAATCTCAAAATGGCGTCGGCTGACTGCATGTCTGTTCCTGCCTGCCGGGTGGTGAAGAGCGGCGCCTAACGCGCCGCCCTATGATTGGCAATTTTTTAGAGATCCTTGGCGGTGATGAGCTTGATATCCGTCTTGACCCAGCCGGAAAATTTCTCGCCCGCCAGTTCCTTCAGCCCGTAATCAATGCCCATGGCTGCCATCTGCGCACCGAACTGATCGACGGTGGCCAACATCTTGCCATCCTTGATCAAAGGCTGGACGGCAGGAATATTGTCGAAGCCCACCACCTTGATCTGCCCCGATTTTCCGGCCGCATCCAACGCCTTCACGACGCCGAGCGCCATGGAGTCGTTGGCTGCCATGACACCTTGAATGTCCTGATACTGGGTCAGGAAATTGGTCATAAGCGTGTTGGCTTCTTCCGTTTCCCAATGCGCGGTCTTGGAATCGAGCAGTGTCAGGCCGCCCTCGGCCACGGCATCATCAAACCCTTTCTTGCGCTCCTTGGCATTGTCGGCCTCAGGATTGCCTTCCAGAATAACCACCTTGCCGCCCTTGCCCAGTTCCTTGGCAAGAGCCAAGCCAGCGAGCTTCGCACCCTCGCGATTGTCGGGGCCGAAAAAGGCAAGATCGACACCGGCCTGCTTTTTCGCCTCTTCATCGAGCGCCACGTCGATGTTGATGACCTTGATGCCAGCTTCCAGAGCCTTTTTGACCGGCGTCACCATGGCCTTGGAATCCGCCGGGGCAAGCACGATCACATCGAACTGCTGCGTGACGAAATTCTCGACCGCATCCACCTGGGCAGCGAAATCCCGCTCGTCCTTCATGCCGACGGCGGCAAAAGAGAACTTGTCGGTATTTTTGGCGGCATAATCCTCGGCGCCTGCCTGCATCTGCTTAAAGAACTCATTGGCGAGCGACTTCATGACCAGACCGACTTTGGGCTTGTCCGCCGCGAAAGACGGCAAGGACGGTAGAAGCAGAGCACCGGCGCCCAGTGCGCTCGATGTTATAAACTGGCGCCGTGAAATTGAAACCCGACCCAGTCCTGTAATAATTGAACTTTTAGTCATGAATTCCTCCCCTCACTTCAGTAAAAATCTGCCGTGTTACTGCAGCCTAGTGCCGCGAATGTAATACTGTCAAGACGGCAAGATAGAGGGAAACGTTCACGGTTTCGGGCTGCCATGACCGACTTGACACAGCAAGACCGATGACACTTCTCATCACAATATCTTCGGAGTGTTAGGAGGAGTTGACCACCCCGATGGGAACCGGCGGCGGACTTATCGGTTGATGTCGACGGCAAGCGTGAAACCAGCAAGGATAACTGCCATGTACAAGTTTCCGGCAATCGCAGTTTTGGTACTGTCGGCTCTCATTCCAACTGTTCCCGCACATGCGCAGAGCATTGAAATCGGTCCCAACGGTATAGAGGTCAATCCGGATGGGAATCGACGCTACGGCCGCGAGGAAATCAGCGAACGCAGGGCCGCCAGAATCGCGCGCAGCGAAGGGATGGACGAAGTCGAAAGCATCTCAAGGCGCAGGAACGTTTATGTTGTCCGAGGAATAGACCGTCGCGACGATGAGATGCGCGTAGTCATAGATCGCCGCACCGGCGAAGTACTTGAAGTGCGCTAACTGCGCCAAGAATACGCGCGAGCGGGAGCAATCAACAAAAGCGGTTTCCAAAGGCCGCTTTTTTGCCTGAATAGCGCAGGGATAGAATTGAGTTCCATGCTGCTACCCGCCGGATATTGAGCTACGCAAGCCGGTTTGCGTATCGAACAGATGCAAGCTGTTCGGCATCACATCGAGCCCGACATTATGCCCTTCCCGCAGGCGCACGGAAGTAGGCACGGCGATATTGAAGATATGTTTACCGGCCCGAATTGTAACCAGACGGTTCTCTCCGTGAAATTCGTTGCGTTCGATCTCGCCGCGAATTTGGCCTTCAACCTCGTTCAGTCGGAATGCTCCCGGCCGAATGCCGACCGTTACCGGACCCGGCTTCAAGCCGGAAGGACGCGGCAGGCTTATGGTTTCGTCGGCAATTTTCTCCTCGTCAGCGTTCAGCTCGAAGAAATTCATATTGGGCGTACCGATAAATCCGGCGGCAAAAAGCGTCGCGGGCGCCTCATAGATTTCTTCGGGCGTTCCCATCTGCTCTATGCGCCCATCCTTCATCAGCACGATCCGGTCCGCCAATGTCATGGCTTCAAGCTGGTCGTGAGTGACATAAATACTGGTCGTCTTCAGTTCGCGATGGAGATTGGCGATCTCGACCCGCAGGCTTCCGCGCAATTTTGCGTCAAGGTTGGATAACGGCTCGTCGAAGAGGAATACTTCGGGCGTCTTTATCATCGCGCGGGCGATTGCGACGCGTTGTTGCTGGCCGCCCGACAGCTCGGACGGCTTGCGTCCCAGATAGACTTCAAGTCCCAGAGCGGCCACGACCGGCTTCAGCCTCTCGGCTATCGTCTGCCTCGGTATACCCGCACGCTCCAATCCAAAAACGATATTCTCCTGAACAGTCATATGCGGATAGAGCGCGTAGTTCTGGAACACCATGGCAATACCGCGGTCACCCGGATCGCGATCGTTCATCCGTTGGCCGCCGATCAGAAGATCGCCGCCTGTGATTTCCTCAAGCCCGGCAATCATTCTCAAGATCGTGGATTTTCCACAGCCGGAGGGCCCAAGGAAAACTACAAACTCATGATCGCTGATTTCAAGATTGAAATCCCGGATGACTTCCTGCGCGCCATATCGCTTCAGTATGGACCGACATTCCACGGTGGACATCAGTTTTTCTCCCCGTCCAGGACGATCTGCAGCTTGATGTCTGTCGCACGACCTTCCGCTGCGCGATCGAAAGCGGCAATGGATTGCTCGAATGAAAACACTCCAGAGATCAGCGGCTTGAGGTCAACCTTGCCTGCGGCGATCAGTGCAAGAGCGCGATCGAACACATTGGCATAGCGGAAGACCGTCTCGATCCTGCATTCCCGTGCCGTCGCCGCCGAAATGTCGAACAGGACGGGTTCGGGAGGCAGGCCAACCAGCACAACCGTGCCACCCGGGCGCACTATCTTGAACAAGTCCTGGACGGCTGCCGCCGCTCCCGAACATTCAAAGACGATATCCGCCCCCCAATTTCCGGTAGCATCATTGACCGCTTCAACGATGTCGGTTTCGCCAAGATTGATGCCGGTAATGCCCTCATAGGTTTCTGCAATTTGCAGCTTGGCTTCCGAAAAATCCGAGATCAGAACGCGGGAGCAGCCTCCTGCCAGGGCCGCAAGCGCAACCATGATGCCGATTGTCCCACAGCCGGTCACGACGGCTGTATCGCCCGGATTGATGCGCGCGCGCGTTGCCGCCTGCATGCCGACCGCAAAGGGCTCGACCATCGCGCCCTCTGCAAAAGAGACGTTGTCCGGCAGCTTATATGTGAAATTTGCAGGATGAACCGTTTCGGGGCAAAGGACTCCGTGGACGGGCGGCGTTGCCCAGAAACGCACGGCAGGGTCGACATTATAGAGGCCAAGCTTCGAAGCGCGCGAGAGCGGATCTGGAATGCCCGGCTCCATGCAGACCCGATCTCCGGGCTTGAGATGCCTCACGTTCCCGCCGACCTCGACCACCGTGCCAGCCGCCTCGTGCCCAAGCACCATGGGCTGATCGACCACAAAATCCCCGATACGCCCGTGCGTGTAATAATGCACATCGCTCCCGCACACGCCTACGGTGTGCAATTTGATGCGAACGTCATCCGGCCCCATATCGGTTGGCAATTCAATGTCGCGCAGATTCAATTCGCCGATGCGTTCCAGAACAAGTGCTTTCATCGGATCATTCCTGATTTTGTTTTTTGGTGAAGACGGCATTTAATCCGCCAGCAAGAAGCCCAAGCAGAATTAAGGGCGGAAGGGAGAGAAGAACGACAGCGGCATTGAGAATGCCCCATGGCACATTCATGCCGAGCTGTGACATTTCAGAAGCTATGATCGGCAATGTTTTGGCGCGAGACGTCGTCAGCATCATTGCCAGCAGGAATTCATTCCAGACCAGTACGAAGGAAAAAGCGATGGCGCCGAATATCTGAAATCGGGCTATAGGCAGGGCAATTCGGAAAAAAGTTCCATAACGTCCCAATCCATCGACCCGCGCCGCTTCCTCGACATGGAGGCTCACGCGCTCGAACGCGGGAACCGACAACCAGATCGTAATCGATGCAGTAATGATCAGATAGGTTACGATGAGAGACAGGCGGCTGTCGTAGAGATCAAGCGAGAGCCAGATCACCAGCATCGGAATGGCCACTGCCACCGGCGGCAGAAAACGCAAGGACAGAACGAAGAACTGAGCTTCGGCTGTTATACGGTTCTTGTATCGCGCGATCACATAGGCGGCGGGCACGCCAATCAGAGCGCCAATGACGACAGCGGCCGAGCAGATGATAAGCGAGTTCGTAAGCGCACGGGCAACCGAACGACGATTGAGCACATAGCTCATATTGTCCCATACGGGCTGAAATAGAATTTTCGGCGTGCTGACCAGAAGATCGGCGTTGGTCTTGAACGCGTTGAGCAGGGTCCACAGCAATGGCAACACAACGAGCGCTGCCGCAAAGACAAGGACCGCGCGCAGAAGGAAGGTCGAAATCTTCATCGGTTCAGTCTCTTCCAGGCGACAGTGAAAATGACGATGGTCAGCAGCATCATGATGACGGCCATCGACGAGGCGTAGGAGATTTTTCCGGACTCGATGAAGCCTTGCGAATAGGCATACATATCAAGCGTTTCGGTCGAGATGCCGGGACCGCCCCGCGTCATGACATAAACCAGATCGAAAGAACGCAGGCTTTCGATGGCCTTGACGAGCAGAAGGCTGATCAGCGGCGTCTTGAGCATCGGAAGGGTGATGAAGCGATGGATTTCCCACCTTTTGGCGCGATCGATGCGAGCCGCTTCCAAAGGCTGGACCGGCAACGCTTCGAGCAGTTTCAGGATGATGACCGCGAAAAACAGACCCCATTGCCAGACGTCCACGAAAGCAACGGCAAGAAGCGCCCCGGCTGGCGTGGAAAGTATATCGGGCGTAGCCCCAGTCAGTTCACGGACAGGCCAGGTCAGGGCGCCATAAAGCGGATGGAAAGCAAACTTCCATACGAATGCTGCGCAGACGCGCGGCAACAACACAGGAATAATGAACAGGACGCAAAGAAGATTTCGCAAGCGCGGGCTGGCGGCTTCGAACATCGCAATACCAAGTCCGATGCCGGTCAGCATGGTAAGTGCCACGGTCAGGACTTCCCATTTCAGCGAAACCCACAATGCGTTGAGAAAACGCGGATCGCTGAGCAGAGCGGCATAGTTCGCAAACCAGACATATTCGGCCACTGGCTGTGACAAGGTCCTGTTCTGGAGCGAAATCGTAATCGCAAAAACAGTCGGAACCAGCGCCAGAATGACGAGAATGAGCAGGGTTGGCCCAAGGAAAAGATATGGGAGCGAGCGTCCACGTTGCATGAACATTCCTTGTCTGAAGGCGGTGACTGGGACGGCCCGGCAGCGTGAGGCGCACGTGGCTTTCAGGGCAGTACCCATCTTGGGAGGCGGGGCGGTTTCGACCGATGTGGCCGCAAAACCGCCCCGAACGCGCGATGCCTAGAGCTTCTCAGCGAATGACTGAAGCTCGTCGAGCGTCGCTTTGATATCCTTGCGGCTGCCGGTGATAAGTTCTTCCAGCATGATGCCCCACTGATTTCCCAGTTCCTGCCAGCGCGCGTCCTGCCAGAAAGTTACCGTAGTGCGGGCGCCGGTAGCGGCCATTGCATCTGCAAGGTTCTGTCCGAATGTCTCGGCATATTTCGGGCTTCGATAGGTGCTGGTGCGTGTCAATTCACCGGGCTGCCCCGCAGCCAGACGACGGGCTTCCTGCTCCTTGGAGGTCGCCCATGCCACGAAGAGGCCGGCGCAAGCCTTATCTTCGTCCGTCGCATTGGCCTTGGACGCAATTGCAAATCCATGCGCGTAGCCAGCTCCCGGAAGAGGCGTTGGCGGAACAGCGAAAGCGACCTTGTCCGCCACCTGGCTCTGCGCCTTATCGACCGACATGCCGCCAAGGGGAGCCGATTCAATGATAATTGCTACCTTGCCTGCCCGGAAAGCACCAGTGGATTCATCCCACGAACCCGTCTGGGTGCCGGGAGCGGAATATTTGAAAAGATCGAGATATTCCTCAGTTGCCTTCACTGCCGCGTCCGAGTTGAAAGCAGGCTTGCCATCCTTGAACCATTCGCCGCCGTTTGCCTTGAACAACGGCATCCACCGCCAGACATTGGCGCCCGAGCCGCGCTGTCCGCGCAATGCGGTCCCATAGACGCCATTGTCCGGGTCATGCAACTTGGCGACGACTGCCTTGTATTCGTCCCAGGTCTTTGGCGGCTGGAGGCCAGCCTTTTCGAGCAGATCGGTACGATAGACCATCAGGTCGCCGCCGCCCTGAACGGGTGCAAACCACTGCTTGCCGTCATAAGTGGCAGCCGCACGCATGCCTGCGTCGAAATCGTCGTAATCATATTCCTTGGGATAAAAGCCTTCGAGCGGAACGATCCAGCCCGACGATGCAAACAATGCGAGATTGGCTTCATCGACATAGTAGACATTGTAGCTGCCTACGGTCGATGCATCCGCCTGTGACTTGGCGCGGCGGTCATTCTCGTTCAGATAGCTGATTTCAAAACCGGCGCCGGACAGTTCCTCAAACTCGTCCACGTAGTCTTCAAGCAAAGTAAGGCCATCGCGCGGTTGCGCCAGAACTCTTACATCCTTGCTGCAAACCGCAGCCGCCATGGCACTGGATGCGGCAGTGAGCGCTATGACAGCGCAACCGGTACGCAAAAATGTACGTAGCATGTCGTTCCTCCCATTATGTTCCACCGGATGCTCCTCTTCCCCGCATCCTGTGGGTTGAATTTTGTAAAAACGGCGAGAAGGGACTAGTTTGCTTTTTGTCAATAATTGATACTATTTTGATATTATGGCGCCTTATGCGGTGAGATATCATGGTTCTATCATCGGAAATTTCGTCCTCCCTGCCGAATGCCTATGCTGCCACGCGAGAGCGCATCACGCTGCCGGGCGGGAAGTCCTATCTCATCCGCCGCGACGACTATCCCAATCCGATATGCATCTGGAACTATCATCCTGAGTGGGAAATCCATTATATTCCTCAAGCACAGGGTCTGGCCTATGTTGGCGATTACGTGGGGCCATTTCAGCCCGGTCATCTCGTCCTGACCGGGACGAACCTGCCCCATAACTGGATTACGCCGGGTGCGGCATCCATTCCGGGCCGTGATCTCGTACTCCAGTTCAATGCCGATGCACTTATTCAGGTTCGGTCGGTTTGCCCTGAATTCGAAGTGCTGCATCGCCTGAAAGAATTATCCCGCCGGGGGATCGAAATCACAGGTCACGAAGCGCTCGATATCGGGGAAATGATACTGGCATTGCACCGGCAGTCGGATGCTGCGGGGCTGGGTCTTTTTCTTGAGATATTGAATGCGATCGATAGCGCTGGGCAAAAGCGGCCCCTCGCCAGCGAGCATTTCGTATCGCTCTATAGCGAAGCCTCCGACAAGCGGCATCGGCGTATCGATCAGGCGATCCAGATTCTGCAATCCAACCCTGACCGCCAGATGCAGGATGTCGCCGAAGCTGTCGGCCTCGACACAGCGTCTTTCTCCCGCGCTTTCAAGCGGCTGACAGGCATGACGTTTTCGACTTACAGCCGTTCTGTTCGGGTGTGGCGGGCGCGAACCTTGCTGGTGGAAACGGATCTTGCAATAACCGATATTTGTTTTGAAGCGGGCTTCAACAATCTCTCCAATTTCAACCGCTATTTCTTGCTGGAAACGGGGCTTACTCCGCGCGCATATCGAAACGCTGCCCATATTCGGGACAGTTCGATTGCGGCGGCATCGCGGACGCTGTGAGCGCCCCGTGAGGTGCGATAGCCATCCATCCGCTGCCAGGTGACGTCAGCGTGAATGAAACCTTTTCGCCAGGTTCTTGTTAACCATGCTGGAGGACATGGCCATGCAGTTGATTTTTTGGATTGAGATAGCAGCGATCCTGGCCGTCAGCGCTGTCGTCTTCGGCATTACCTGGATCGAGACCCACAAGAAGTGAACCCGCTAACGGGTGTCGCTCCCTTCGCGCAAGCAAATTTAGACGGTTGAGTTAGCGCGCAAACTGGGCCAAGGTGCCAGGCATGTTGGATTGGTCACTCATATTTGTCAGCCTGCTAGCGATCGGCGTGGCGGCATTTCTGATCTATTGTTTGTGGGTGATAATTTTTGCCAAGCCAGACGGTAATCCCGTCGAGCCAACGACAATCGACACCGTCGATATGCTCCCTTTCATGAATCACGACGCTGATTGATGCCCCTTCAAGGCTGCGAAGGCACGCGGGCTGATCTGTTCGCTTCCAGCTGGACCGTGAGTTTTTTTCCTGTTCCTTGGAGGTTTTGGCATTGAGTTCCTCGTTTCCAAGGCGCTTGCAGTGCTACAAGTTTTTTCAGCACGAATTGGAATTATCCTGAAAGCGGCGCCCGAAACATACCATCACAAGAGTGTAATTTCGTACGGTTTGCACCACGATTATATCATAAACGGACGTCACGATCAGCTCCATATCTTGCCATCGGAGATGCAGACCATGATTCACTCGACATCCAATACCGTCGCCTCGGGCGCACCGGAAGCCGGTTTTCATGCGTTTGGCAATTCGCGCATGCTTCAGGAATTGCAGGCGAAAGTCGAAGACGCCAAGCGCAAGGCCAGTAACAGCCTGCACCGCGCTCGGTCCGCGCCCGGGCCGCATGTAACAACGAACGCCATTTTCCTGTCTCTCTATGAAGAGCATCTCCGCGATCGGGAATCCTTGTTTTCGTCTTTAAGACAGCTTGATGACATGCGCAAAAACGCGAGTGTCTGAGGCGACGCATCGGCTGGCGGCTTGCCAGGACGCCAGATGGCAACATCACCGCCGAATCTTCCCTCATCCCATGCCGGCCTGACGAAGGTCGGCATTCTCGTCCGCATGGCCAATGCGCCGCGATGCCCAATACGGTGGTTTCCGCAGCATTGATGAAGGCCTGCACCGAAGACGTGATGAAATTCTGATCCGTTGCCTGTTTTTTGAGCAGATAATCTCCGCTTGCGTTGCGCAAATCTTGCCCGCCCAGTCGCGCTTGCCTTTTCCGCCCTGAAAACTCATCCGATTCAAAACTGGCACGGTCCTTGCTTCTCTTAAATCGAACACCGAGCCGCGCGACACCGCATGACTTGTGGTGATGGATCAACCGAGGATGACAGAGAGACTAGCGATGACCAAGTACAAGCTCGAATACATTTGGCTCGATGGGTGCAAGCCAGCTGCAAACCTGCGCGGCAAGACGCAGATCAAGGAATTCGACGCTTTCCCGACGCTTGATCAATTGCCGCTCTGGGGTTTCGACGGCTCTTCGACGATGCAGGCCGAAGGCCGCAGCTCCGACTGCGTCTTGAAGCCGGTCGCGATCTATCCTGATCCCGCGCGCAAGAACGGCGCTCTCGTGATGTGCGAAGTCATGATGCCGGACGGCGTCACCCCGCATCCATCCAACAGCCGCGCAACCGTGCTGGAAGACGACAATGCATGGTTCGGTTTCGAGCAGGAATATTTCTTCTACAAGGATGGCCGTCCGCTCGGCTTCCCGGAACAGGGCTTCCCTGCCCCACAGGGTCCGTATTACACCGGCGTCGGCTACAAGAATGTCGGCTCCATCGCCCGCAAGATCGTTGAGGAACATCTCGATCTTTGCCTCGATGCCGGCATCAATCACGAAGGCATCAATGCGGAAGTGGCCAAGGGCCAGTGGGAATTCCAGATTTTCGGCAAGGGCTCAAAGAACGCCGCCGACCAGATGTGGATCGCCCGTTATCTCCTGCTTCGCCTTTGCGAACAGTATGAAATCGACATCGAATTCCACTGCAAGCCGCTCGGCGACACCGACTGGAACGGCTCGGGCATGCACTGCAACTTCTCGACCAAATACATGCGTGAAGTGGGCGGCAAGGATTATTTCGAGGCGCTCATGACGCAGTTCGAGAAGAATTTGCAGGACCATATCGACGTTTACGGCCCGGACAACCACATGCGCCTGACCGGCAAGCATGAAACCGCTCCGTGGAACAAGTTCTCCTACGGCGTCGCCGATCGTGGCGCGTCGATCCGTGTTCCGCACTCGTTCGTCAGGGATGGCTATCGCGGCTATCTGGAAGATCGCCGCCCGAACTCGCAGGGCTGCCCGTACCAGATCGCTTCGCAGGTCCTGAAGACGATTTCTGAAGTCCCGACCTCGGAAGACGAAGCACTCGCTGCTTGATTTCTAATGCATATACGCTTTAACCGGACGGCCTGCTGAAACCTCCAGGCAGGCCGTCCGGCTTTTCTCTCGGAAATCGCAGACAACAAAAAAGGCCGGGGCGAAAACGCACCGACCTTCCTCATCATCGCTTTCCTACCAGTGCCAGTACATCCGTGGTCAAAAGCATCAAGCGATGAAGGCTATTGCGAGCGACAGACGCGTTCCAGCGCTCTTGAGCAATGCCTATGACAGCCATATAGGTGCACATCTTGTTCAAAACAAGGTCGTGCAACAAATTAATTGGCAACAGCCTGATCCAGTTTTTCCCTTCCCGCGCAGGGCCGTGCATTCAGCGGTCGGTCGACAGGGTCAGCAATGCCGGACCAAGGCGGAGGGCGGAAGCGATAGCCAAGCACCTCACAAACGGCACAGACTCGAATCATTGACTTTTCAAAGGCCCCGCATTTAAACACCTGTCACATTCCTGAAACGGATCATTCCCCGGCGGCCGCCTGAACCGGTACGCAACGTTAGAAATCAAGAGTAAATCATGGCAAACGAAGATCTCGAAGCTCGGCATTTAGAGACTCTGGATCGCGACCTCGGCCGCTTCGTCAAGCTGGAAACGGCGGCGAGCTACGTTTCCCGTCCGCTCGTGGCACCCGGCATCGCTCTTGTTTTTATCATGCTTGCCGGGCTTGGAGCGGCGATGCTGCTCGGCCAGACCAGTCAGACGCTCATCGTTGTGGCCGCAGCCGTCTTCGGCGCCTATATGGCATTGAATATCGGCGCCAATGACGTTGCCAACAACATGGGCCCAGCAGTGGGCGCCAATGCGCTGAGCATGGGCGGCGCGATTGCCATTGCCGCCGTTTTTGAAAGTGCGGGCGCACTTATTGCAGGCGCGGATGTCGTCTCGACAGTAGCAACCGGAATCATTGCGCCCGATACGCTCGCAACCCCGGTCATGTTCATCTGGGCGATGATGGCGGCGCTGCTCGCCTCGGCGCTTTGGGTCAATCTTGCGACGTGGATCGGCGCTCCGGTTTCGACCACCCATGCGGTTGTCGGCGGCGTCGTCGGCGCGGGCATCGTTGCGGCAGGCTTTGGAGCGGTGAACTGGTCGCAGATGGCCGCCATAGCGGCAAGCTGGGTTATTTCGCCCGTGTTGGGCGCAATCGTCGCTGCCGGTTTTCTGTGGCTGATCAAGGCCCGCATTGTCTATCGTGCAGACAAAATCGCGGCAGCGCGCGTATGGGTACCCATCCTTGTCGGCCTTATGGCTGGAACCTTTGCAACATATCTGATCATGAAGGGGCTGAAGCAACTGGTCGATGTGTCGATTGGGGTCGCCTTGCTCATCGGCCTGGCTTTCGGGCTTGCAAGCTGGCTAACCTTGATCCCGGTCATTCGCCGCCAGTCGCTGGGGCTCGAAAACCGCAACAAGTCACTCAAAGTGCTGTTCAGCATCCCGTTGGTCGTTTCTGCGGCGCTGTTGAGCTTCGCCCATGGCGCAAATGATGTGGCCAATGCTGTCGGACCGCTCGCGGCAATCGTCCAGACGTCGCAGACCGGCGCGTTAAACGATGGCGTCGAGATTCCGCTCTGGGTCATGCTGATCGGCGCAAGCGGCATTTCCTTCGGCCTGTGCCTGTTTGGCCCCAAGCTCATTCGAATGGTTGGCAACCAGATTACCAAGCTCAACCCGATGCGGGCCTATTGTGTGTCCCTCTCCGCCGCAATCACCGTCATTCTGGCGAGCTGGCTCGGATTGCCGGTCAGTTCGACCCACATCGCTATCGGTGCGATTTTTGGCGTCGGGTTCTTTCGCGAATGGGATACGGAACGCCGGTTGAAAAAGGCTCGTCAGGCCCTGCCGCTTGAATCCATCCCGGTTGAAGAGCGTCGCCGCCGCAAGCTGGTTCGTCGCTCACACGCGCTGACGATTGCCGCTGCATGGGTGGTAACGGTTCCCGCCGCGGCGATACTTTCAGCCATTCTGTTTGCCTTGCTGAACCAGTTGCCTGTCGGAAACTCCTGATCCGGCGGTCTGGGGACAGTTGCTGCGAAGGTAATACGGGCAGAGAGCCACAGCCTTATTGCTCACGCCTTGGGAGCACGGAATAGCCGCTAGATTGTGCGCCGGGAAAATGCTCCAATCCTGTGGACAGATTCATCGAACCGGACAGCAGAACTGAAATTCAAGGAGACTGGCATGAGTGTGCATTTTGCCCCGCAGCTGACGGTGTGCGGGATTGAGGAACTCCTCGAACAGCGGACGCGCAAAGTCACCCATGTTCTGTCGCTGGTCGATCCCGATCTTCCCGAACTGGATGCGTTTCAGGCTTTCGAGGAACATCACCGTCTGACGCTGCGCTTTCACGACATCATCAATGCCGCTGACAATCACACGATGCCAACGCCTGATCATGTAAGCGCAATCCTCCAGTTCGGCTCGGAATTCCTTGCCGCGCAAAACCCGGAGGCGCCGAGCCACCTTCTGGTCCATTGCCATATGGGCGTATCGCGTTCGACAGCGGCCATGGTTTCGCTCATGGCGCAGGGCAATCCCGATGAGAGCACCGACAACCTTTTCGCACGCCTTGTCGCCATTCGCCCGCAGGCCTGGCCGAATTCACAGATGATCGGCTTTGCCGACGAACAGCTTGGGCGTAACGGCGAGTTGATGAGCGCATTGCGCAGGCATTACGGACGCCAGATTGAACGGAACCCACAATTCACGGAATGGATGACAAGGCTGGGCCGTCAGGCTGAGCTTCAGATGGCAATACCGGTTGCATCTTCGACCGCATCGTCGATGTAACCACACCACGCCCGCAAAAGAAAAAGGCGCCTCCCGGCGCCTTTTTGCTAAGTTATCAATCGGCCCAGCCATATCAATATGCAAGCGCCGATGAAGCCCGCGATCAGATAGCCCAGCCAGCCGCCGAACGAAACACCGAGAAGTCCGAAGATAAAACTCGCCACGGCTGCGCCGATGATACCGAGAATGACATTCATGAATATCCCGGTATTGCTGTTCATGAAATTGGAGGCAATCCAGCCGGCCAGTCCGCCGATGATGATTGCCGCAATCCAGCCTATTCCTGCGCTTCCCATCGGGAACCCTCCTGATTACAAGCCGGCGGGCACCTTGCCGCCGTTGTCCTTGAGTTTCTGGATGACCTGCTTGTGCAGCCACATATTCATGGTGGCGGAATCGCCCGTATCGCCGGTATAGCCAAGCTCCTTGGCAAGTTCCTTGCGGTGTTCCAGGCTGCTGTCGAGGCCAAGTGCCTTCATCAGATCGACGATCGAAGTCTTCCAGTTGAGCTTCTGGCCGCTTTTGGCGACGGCAGCATCAAGAATGGCGCCCACGTCGACAGAGCCCGCGGCAGCAGGTGCCGACTGTGCCGGAGCGGCAGCGCTCGGCGATGCGGTTGGCGTTGGCGCAGACGAAGCAGCGGTTTCCGTCGCAGGAGTTGCTGCATGCGCCTCTCCCCAAATGGCGCTCTTAATCTTGTCGAAAATCCCCATCACGAACTCCAATCGTTAAAAAATCGATATGTCCCAAACTTCCCGGCTTACGACGATGGGAAACCTGGACACAGCAGATCATCCGGTGATTCCCGGACAAACGCTCGAATTAAATGAACGGGAAGCGGTTTTGTTCCCTATAAAGTTGTAACAGAAAATTTCATCCGGATATGGAAACGCCGTTGCCTGATCTGGCGTAGCCCCGGTCCCGGGTGCGGGGTCCAGCCCGATGATCTGCGCTGGACATATCGTCAGCCCGAAACACTCCCCTATCTTGTTACGTATCAGCCACGAACAAGGGAGAGGCCGGGCGTGCACAAGCAGCTTGTTACGTTCAATGCCGGTTCTTCAAGCGTCAAGATCGGCACGTTCGCTTCTGACGGACAGCAAATTCGAAAACTGGCGCGGGGCGAGATCGATCTGAATGCATCTCCCGTAACCTTTCAGTTGCGCGGTGAAGGCGTGAAGCTGGACATTGCCCTGGCATCTGCTGGAACCGCGAATATCGTCAGCATTCTGGAAGAACTGTTCGCTCGCTTGTCCGATCATGTCAGTCCCGAAAACATTCTAGCCATCGGCCATCGCGTCGTCTTTGGCGGCGATGAATTTGCCGGGCCGATATTGCTGGACGACAAACATATCGAGGCTATCGAGAGCCTTTCCATTTACGCGCCGCTCCACCAGCCGAAAAGCACAGCTTTGATAAAGGCCGTTCGGAAGCTCCTTCCCCATCTTCCCCAAACTGCTTCCTTCGACACCGCCTTCCATCAGACCATACCGGACACAATCCGGCGTTTTGCGGTGCCCATCGCGCTCCATGAACGCGGAATAAAGCGATATGGCTTTCATGGCTTATCCTACCAGTCCATCATCGAGAACTTTTCCCGACGAGAACCGGAGCTTGCCCGCGGGAAGATTGTCGCCGCACATCTGGGAAGCGGAGCAAGCCTGTGCGCCATGGACGGAGGGAAAAGCGTCGACACCAGCATGAGCTTTTCAACGCTTGACGGCATTCCAATGGCGACCCGTTGCGGCGCCCTTGATCCGGGGGTTCTTCTGCATTTGCTGCAGCAGGAGAACATGAAAGCCGACGCACTTTCCGACCTGCTCTATCATCGCTCCGGCCTTCTCGGATTGTCCGGCATCAGTGGCGATACACGCGATCTGCTCGCAAGCGACGATACCCGCGCGCGAGAGGCCATCGACATTTTCACCGCGCGCATTGCCGGTGAAATCTGCCGGCTCGCTGCGACGCTTGGCGGTCTCGATGCTCTCATCTTCACCGCAGGCATCGGGGAACATCAGCCCGCAATCCGCAAAGCCGTCTGCGCGCGTCTTTCCTGGCTCGGTTTGGAAATGGACGCTTCTGCCAATGAAAACAATGCGTTTCGGATCACAAAACCATCCTGCAAGGTAGCAGCGTTCGTGCTTGCTACCGACGAAGAACAGATCATCGCCTCCCAGACACTGGAGGTCATCCAGAACACGGCTGAAACGGCGGCCAGCGTGTCTGCCTAACCATCCGCGAAGGAGACAAAGCATGAGCAAAGCAATCGCCCAAGGCCCTTTGGCACCACAGCAACTTGCGCTGATCGATCGCTACTGGAAGGCCGCCAACTATCTTTCCGTCGGGCAGATCTACCTGATGGACAATCCCCTGCTGCGCGAGCCGCTGGAGCCTGAGCATATCAAGCCAAGACTGCTCGGCCACTGGGGTACGACGCCCGGCCTCAATTTCATTTATGCGCATCTCAATCGCATCATTCGGGAAAGAGAAGCCAACATAATCTACATATGCGGGCCGGGGCATGGCGGTCCGGGCATGGTAGCGAACACCTATCTGGAAGGTTCCTATTCTGAAATCTATCCTGCCGTCAGCGAGGACGAGGCAGGGATGCGCAAACTGTTCCGGCAGTTTTCCTTTCCCGGCGGCATACCAAGCCATGCAGCGCCGGAAACGCCGGGATCAATTCACGAAGGCGGCGAACTGGGATATGCGCTGGTCCACGCCTATGGCGCTGCTTTCGACAACCCTGACCTGGTGGTCGCCTGCGTGGTCGGCGATGGCGAGGCGGAGACGGGAACGCTCGCCGCCTCGTGGCATTCCAACAAATTTCTCAATCCCGCGCGCGACGGCGCCGTGCTGCCGATCCTTCATCTGAACGGCTATAAGATCGCCAATCCCACCATTCTCGCGCGTCTTTCCGATGACGATCTGGCCGGCCTTTTCAAAGGCTACGGCTATGAGCCTTTCTTCGTCGAGGGCAGCGAACCCGAAGCCATGCACCAGAAAATGGCAGCAACCCTCGATACGATCTTCACGCAGATCACGAAAATCAAGCAACATGCCGATGTAAAATCACCGGAACGCCCACGCTGGCCGATGATCATTCTGCGAAGCCCGAAAGGCTGGACCGGCCCGA
Source organism: Hyphomicrobiales bacterium (assembly GCA_900473915.1). Taxonomy (GTDB): domain Bacteria; phylum Pseudomonadota; class Alphaproteobacteria; order Rhizobiales; family Rhizobiaceae; genus Brucella. The sequence continues at coordinate 518,743 of UCNG01000011.1, forward strand.
AGGAAGTCGACGGGCTCATCGTTGAGAATTTCTGGCGCTCGCATCAGGTACCCGTTGCCAACTGCCGGGAAAACGATGCCCATCGCAAAATCCTTGAAGACTGGATGAGAAGCTATGACCCGGGGGATTTGTTTGACGAAAGAGGTGCGCTGAAGCCGGAACTGCGCGCGCTGGCGCCGAAAGGCGATTTCCGCATGGGCGCCAATCCGCATGCAAATGGCGGCTTGCTTCGCAAGGAATTGCATACGCCCGACTTCCGGCAATATGCCGTCGAGGTGAGCGAGCCGGGCGCGATTGAGGCGCAGTCCACCAAGATACTTGGCGAATACCTCCGGGACGTGCTGAAGCTGAACGAGCCGGAAAAGAGCTTCCGCGTGTTCGGCCCCGATGAGACCGCGTCGAACCGTCTGAGCGCCGTCTTCGACGCCAGTGACCGCGTATGGATGGCTGAAACCCTCGACATAGACGATCACCTTTCAGCCGATGGTCGCATCATGGAAGTGTTGAGCGAGAACCTCTGTCAGGGCTGGCTGGAAGGCTATCTGCTCACCGGAAGGCACGGATTTTTCTCCTGCTACGAAGCCTTCATCCATATCGTGGATTCCATGTTCAACCAGCACGCCAAATGGCTGCAAGTCGCGCGCGAACTGAAATGGCGAAAACCGATTTCCTCGCTCAACTATCTTTTGACGTCTCATGTCTGGCGTCAGGATCATAACGGCTTTTCGCATCAGGACCCCGGCTTTGTCGATCTGGTGGCCAATAAAAGCGCCGATATCATCCGCGTCTATTTCCCGCCGGATGCCAACACGCTGCTGTGGGTGGCCGATCACTGCCTCAAGACCTGGGATCGCATCAACGTTATCGTGGCGGGAAAACAGCCCGAACCGCAATGGCTGTCGATGGACGACGCCGTGCGCCATTGCGAAGCCGGTCTCGGCATATGGGACTGGGCCGGAACCGAGGACGGTCTGGAACCGGATATCGTCATGGCCTGCGCGGGCGATGTGCCGACAATGGAAACGCTTGCCGCGGTCGATCTCCTGCGCCAGTCCTTGCCGCATCTGTGCATCCGCGTGGTCAATGTCGTGGACCTGATGGTCCTCCAGTCACCGCAACACCACCCGCACGGCATTGCCGATGACGAATTCGATCGGATTTTCACCACCAACCGGCCCGTCATCTTTGCCTATCACGGCTATCCCTATCTTATTCACCGGCTGGTCTATAAACGCGCCAATCATCCCAATTTCCACGTGCATGGCTTTATCGAACAGGGGACGACGACGACGCCTTTCGATATGACGGTCCTGAACCAACTGGACCGATTTCATCTGGCCATCGCGGCTGTCAAACGGCTGCCAGTCAGCGATGATGTGGCCGCTCCCTTGATCGCCAGGCTCGAGGAAAAACTGGTCCTTCACAAACGTTACGTGCGTGAACATGGTGAGGACATGCCGGAAATCCGGAATTGGAAATGGGAAGCCAGACCGTAAGGGCAACCGCGCGACATCCTTATGGCTGCGCGCGCTTGCGCGCCACAATATAAGGACGATTATCATTGCCCGTCATGGCGTGGCCTTCGACCGCCAGAATATCGAAGCCTGCGGCAGATATTTGCTGGCTCAGTTTCGTTGCCCCGAAGACGCCCGCATAGGGCGCCTTGCCGATCGCGCGCATCGCGGGCAATAAGGCAAGACGGATGAGCGGGTTCATGTCGCCCACGCAAGGCGTCTTGGAAATGAACAAGCCCTCAGGCTCAAGCAGGGTATGGATACAGCGCAGCGTGCCCGGCAGGTCGCGAACCAGATGGAGATAATTGAATCCAAGAACCACGTTGAACCGTACTGCCTCGGACGCAAGCGTTTCCGCGGTGGCAGTCCGGAAGCTGAGAGCCGGGATTGGGGCAGCTGCAAGCTTTTCGTCGGCAATCGCGATCATTCCAGCCGAGAAGTCTGTCGCGAGGTAACCCTGCACAGCGCCTGCAAGCTTAAGCGCTGTTGTTCCTGTGCCGCAACCCAGCTCCAGCACCTTGTCACTTGTTCCAAGCAAAGCTCGGGTCCGGTCCAGCGTGCGCTCATAGCCGGCCTGATCCGCGATTTTGCCCAAGGCATATTTCCGCGACGTCCGATCCCAGAAACGCGCATCGCTTGCTGTGCCCATGACGGGTCGTCTCCCAACCACCTTTGCACGCATCAATACTGGAGAAATACCATTGCGTGAAGTGGCGGCTCTCCGGGCTTGGGCCGGTCGATACCTTCACATGCGAATGAATAGCCCTCCGCGCCGCCGCAGCGATGCGACAGCGCGTCATGGTCGTCAAGGGTTTTTCTATCTCGTGCAACGCTGGACCAGATAGGTAGCAACGGTTGCAGCGAACAGCAGCAATGCCGTTGCCACCACAACGGCGACATAGGCATTCTCGAACGCCTGCGAAGCGAGCGTGGTCAGCGCACTGGCGTCAGTGGGGGCCATCGCTTGCGCTGCAAGCAGCGCTTCATCGAGGCTGTCGCGGACAACCGGAGGAATGCCTGAACCGGCTGGCAGAACAAGGCTCGCCGTATAGAATGCCGACAGGATACTGCCGAAAATCGTCACGCCCAGTGCATTGCCTAGCTCAAACGAGACTTCCTCCACCGAAGCGGCCATGCCCGCCTTCTCGGCAGGCGCACTTCCCATGATCGAGGATGAGGCGCCGGTCATCGCGCAGCCGACGCCAAAGCCAAGGACGGCGAGCCCGGCCAGGTAGAAGTGCGCCGAGAGCCGATAGGTGAGGATGTAGATCATCACCCCGAGCGCCGTAACGCCAAGCGATACCCAAAGCACTTTGCCCGCACCGAAGCGCGGCAACATTGCGCCCGCAAGAGGCCCTGCAACGAAGGCCGCCAGCGGGATAGGCAGAATGGTCAGACCGGCCTGCAGCGGTGTCATGCCTTCGATCAGCTGCATGCGCTGGCTGAAAACCAGTTCCATGCCGGTCATCGACCCCGACGCGACCAGCGCTGCAAACACGCCCAACGAGAATAGTCTCGTCTTGAACAGCGAGAAATCGATCAGCGGTTCAGCGCTTGCAAACTGTCTGCGGACGAAGATCGTCGTGGCAACAAGGCCGATGACGAGAGCTGCCGCGAATACCATCATCGATGCATCGCGCTTTGCCAGTTCCTTGACGGCATAGGTGAGCGCGATCAGACCGATCATGATCTGGACCGAGCCCACGAGGTCCCATTTGCGCTTTGAGCCGAGCGGGCGGTTTTCAAGGTGGAAGGCCGAAAGCCCGAGCGCCACCAGAACAACCGGCACGTTGATCAGGAAAACCGAACCCCACCAGAAATATTCCAGCAGAATGCCGCCCGCGACCGGGCCGATGGCAGCGCCACCCGAAGCGATTGCCGCCCATATGCCGATGGCAAGTGAGCGTTCCTTCTCATCGGTGAAAGTGAGACGGATGATCGAGAGGGTGGCAGGCATCATCATGGCCGCGCCGCAGGCGAGGAATGCGCGCGCCGCGATCAGAATTTCCGGATTTGGCGAATAGGCCGCACAGAGCGAGGCAAGGCCAAACACCGCCAGCCCGTTCATGAACATGCGCTTGTGGCCGAGCTTGTCGCCAAGCGTGCCGAGGCCCGGCAGCAGACCTGCCACCACCAGAGGGTAGATGTTCATGATCCAGAGCTTTTCCGAAGCCGTTGCCGCGAGATCATGGGTGAGGCGCGGCAGGGCCGTGTAGAGCACTGTCATATCCACGACGATGAGGAACAACGCGCTGGAAACAATTGCCAGAACGAGCCAGCGATTTTGCGGCAACATCGGTTCATACCTTTTCAATACGTTCGTATTCAAACTTGTCAGAGGAGCCGACCTAATATAAATCCGTCCGTATGGAAAGTAAGAAATTGCAAAAAACGGGTCGTCCGCGCTCGATCAACCGCGATCATGTGCTCGACATGGCTGAAAAGCTGGTTGAGGAAGGCGGCATCCTTGCGCTGACCATGGACGCGGTTGCGCAAGCCGCCGGCGTAACCAAGGGCGGCGTGCAATATTGCTTCGGCAACAAGGACGGGCTGATGAAAGCCATGATCGAACGGCTGGGCGATCGGTTCGATGATCAGGTGGCGGCACGCAAACAGCAGAAGAATGACGCGATCTCACACATAGCAGCCCATATCGCGGTGACACGCGAAAGCGACGCGGACGACGATTCACGGTTTGCCGCGATGATGGCGAGCCTTATTCCCAACTCCCACTATCTCGAAGAAACCCGGGCCTGGTATCGCAAGCAATGGGACGGCCTTGATGTTTCCACGCCGGAAGGACGGCGGGCACGGTTGGCATTCATTGCCAATGAAGGCGCATTCTGGCTGAGAAGCTTCAACCTGTTCGAGCTGACGCAGAAAGAATGGCAGTCGATCTTCGATGACATCGAAGACCTTCTTGCGTAGGCTGGGGCGAAATTCCTGCGCTAGCACCTGGATCAGGAAGTCCAACGCGGGAAGCATGACGCTAAAAGCCTGCCTTCGCCATCGGCTGGTGCCCGGTCACACAATGGATGCCTCCGCCTCCTGCGGCGATCGCGTCTATATTCAGTTGAACGATTTCCCGCCCCGGATAGAGTTCGGCCAGCAATTCCCGGCATCTTGCGTCCGCTTCTGCATCGCCGAACTCCGGGGCTATTACGCCATCATTGACTGGCAGATAGTTGATATAGCCCGGGGCAAAATCAGGATTCTGCGAAAATTTGTTCCGGCGCGGCTTCAACGGGGGCGCCAATGTGTGGATGCGGAGGCGATTTCCATCGGCATCCGTGGCCTGTTTTAATATTTCCAGATGCTCTCGGGTGACGTCGTAATCAAAGGAAGCGGGGTTCATCTCCAGATTGGCCACGACCTCTCCTCTTCGCGTGAAGCGGGCATAAAAGTCGACATGCGCATCCGTGATGTCGCGGCCCTTGATACCCGGTAGCCATATGATTTTCCGCAACCCCAGCATCGAACGAAGCTCGGCCTCAATGTCCTGTTTGCTCCAACCGGGATTGCGGTTGTCATTGATCCAGCAACTTTCCGTTAAAATCGCGGTACCATAACCATCAACTTCGATTCCGCCTCCTTCACCGTGCAGCCGGCTGCGAATATAAGTCGTCGCCAACGCATCGCTGACGAGCCGCGCCACACCGCTATCCTTTTCGTGTTGCTGCTTCCCGCCCCAGCCGTTGAAATTGAAGTCAACGGCGCCCAGTTCACCCCGCGCGTTCACGACGAAGTTCGGTCCGATATCACGCATCCAGATATCGTCGAGTTCGGCCTCGATGAACGACACATTGCTTGCAGCGCAATTGAGCTTCGCGCTTTCCAACTCGGTTGCGCGGTATAAAACCGTCACAGGCTCAAACCGGGCGATCAACCTGGCGAGAGCGCCAATGGCCTTCTGCACATCGGCTGTCAGATCGCCCCAAATTGCGTCCTGCGCGCCGAAGGCGAGGAACGTTCGGCTGTGATGCCGATCCTCAGCCGGCATAACCCAGTCAAGCATCATTCTTTCCCTTCATGCAGCTCACCTAACATATTGATCCGGATAAAGTTGTCGCAAGCGATCACCCCATCCTTTTTCGCGCAAAGCTATCGCATATACGCTGGGTGCCTTCATTCTATCCAGGCGCCTGCTTGTTCAGGATTTGCTCGCCAAGCGCGCGATCACCTTCCGTCACGGAGGTGAGCCGTTTCAGCTTGCTGCCGAGCCAGCCATTGAGATCGTCCATGGCGGTGAACATGACCGGCACGAAGATCAGGCTCAACGCCGTCGAAGCGATGAGGCCGCCGATGACGGCAATCGCCATCGGCGCGCGGAAGGCTGCGTCGCCACCGACGCCTATGGCTGCCGGGACCATGCCCGCCACCATTGCAATGGTGGTCATGATGATCGGGCGAACGCGGGTAATGCCGGCCTTCAGCAGCGCGGAGCGGCGATCGAGACCCTCCCTGCGGCATTCGATGGCAAAATCCACCAACAGGATCGAGTTCTTGCAGACGATGCCCATCAGCATCAAAATGCCGATGACCGAAGAAAGATCGAGTGCCGCGCCGTAAATAAGGAGCGCCAGCGCCGCGCCTCCAATCGAAAGCGGCAGGGCGATCAGAATGGTGAGCGGCTGCAGGAAATCCTTGAACAGGAGCACCAGCACGGCAAGCACCATCAATATGCCCGTCAGAAGCGCGAGGCTGAAATTGACGAACATCTCGTTCATGGATTCGGCATCGCCATATTCGATCTGGCTAACGCCCGCGGGGAGATCCTTGTATGCGGGCAATTTCGTAATCGCCGCCATGGCGCTTCCCAGCGTGGCGCCATTGTTGAGATTGGCCTCAAGCTGGATCAGCCGCTTGCGGTCCAGCCGCTCCAACCGGCTTTCGGCGGTGCCGAACGAGATATCGGCCACCGAAGCGAGCGGCACCGCCTTTCCAGACGCCGTTCCCACCTTCAGACTGCGCAATATATCCAGATCGCTGCGAACGGTTCCTTCCAGGCGAACCCGTATCGGAATCTGCCGGTCGCCAAGATTGAACTGCGCCGAGTTGGAATCGGTCTCGCCAAGCGTGGCTATACGCGCAACCGTGCCGATCACTGCCGGCGAAACGCCGAGCCTGGCCGCTTCATCGAGGCGCGGCCTCACGTGCAATTCCGGTGCAGGCAGCGGCTCCGTCGAGACGACATTGGCCAGTTCCGGCAATTGCCGCATCTCCGCCTCAAGCTTGCGGGCAGCACGGGTGAGTTCCTCGCCATCGTTCCCGGCAAGCGTGACGGAAACTTCCTTGCCGCCGCTATCGTTCAGGAATGTGAACTGGATATCCGGCGTGGCGGTGAAGATTGGGCGAACCGCCGCCTCAAACGCCTTGCGGCTCAAGCTTCGTTCCGAACGCGGCTTCAGTTTGATCAGGAGATCGAAATCGCTAATGCTGTCGCTGGTGGACGCCAATACATCCTTTACTTCAGGCCGCTCCAGCAATCGTCGAACGATCCGGTCGGAAACCTCGGCGGTTTCATTCAGTTGCGATCCAGGCGCCAGTTTGACATTTACCTGCGAGAGATTGGAGTCGCCATCCGGCAGGAAGCCGGTGGGCAGCAAGGTCATCAGATAGATGGAGCCTGCGAAGATAGCCGCGACGAGCGCGAAGGTAGTCTTGCGGTGATCGAGCGTCCAGCCAAGAACGCCCAGATACCAGCGGCCCAGCCAGCTTTCCGTGGCATCATGGTGCGCCGCGCCCGCCGGCTGCAGCAGATAGGCTGCCATCAGCGGCGTCAATAGCCGCGCGACGGCCAGCGAGATCAGCACGGCGATAGCAACCGTCAGGCCGAACTGCTTGAAATATTGCCCGACCGCGCCGCCGATGAAGCTGACTGGCGCGAAGATGGCGACGATGGTGAGCGTGGTCGCCACGACCGCGAGCCCGATAGCGTCGGAGGCTTCGAGCGCCGCAATATAGGGCCGCTTGCCCATATGCACGTGCCGTTCGATATTCTCGATTTCGACAATGGCGTCATCGACGAGAATGCCGATAACCAGCGTCAAGGCCAGGAGGCTGATGCTGTTGAGCGTGAAGCCCAGCATATGCATGGCGAAAAAGGTCGGCAGGATCGACAGAGGCATGGCGACGGCGGCGATCAGGGTCGCGCGCCAGTTCCACAGGAAAAGGAACACGACGACGACCGTCAGGATTGCACCCTCGATCAGGGCCGACATGGCATTGTCATAGCTCTGGAGCGTGTACTCCACGGTGGAGATCAGCTCGATGAGCTTTAGTTCGGGATGCGCCTTCTGGATTTCCGCCAAACGAGCGGTGGCCGCATTGGCGACTGTCGTATCGCTATAACCCTTGGCGCGCGATATCGAGAAGCCGACCACCGGCTTGCCGTCCAGACGGGCAAAGCCGCGCGGCTCGGAAGGGCCATCTTCCAGCGTGGCGATCTCACGCAAGGGGATCCAGCGGCCGCCCGGCAGCGATATCGTCAGCCGCGCGAGGTCGTCCAGGGTTCTGGCGCTGGCGATGGTGCGAACCGACTGTTCCCGGTCACCAATATTACCGCGCCCGCTCGGCACATTGACGTTCAATTCGCGCAGCGCCGTGTTGATCTGGTCCGCCGAGATACCCAGCGCCTGCAGCCGGTCCGGCTTCAGGGAAACACGGATTTCCCGGTTGACGCCGCCCAGCCGCTGCACCTTCTGGACGCCCGGAACGGTCAGCAGCTCGCGGGTGATCGCATCGTCCACGAACCATGACAGATCCACCGGGGATATCTGCGGCGCGGAGACCATGTAATAAAGGATGGCGCTGCCATCGACATCGACGCGCGAGATCACGGGTTCCTGGATCGATTGCGGCAAGTCGGAGCGGATTTGCGTCACCGCTTCGCGCACATCATTGGTCGCGCGATCGGGATCAATGCCGATCTTGAACTCGACCGTCGTCGTCGATACGCCATCCGCGATGCTCGAGCGGATATGCTTGACCCCGGCAATGCCGGAAACCGCGCCTTCGACACGGCGGGTTACCTGCGTTTCCATCTCGGAAGGGGCCGCGCTCGGCTGCGTGACCGCCACCGTGACGATCGGGAAGGTCACATTGGGGTTGGCATTGATCGGCAGCTTGGTGAAAGCGATCCAGCCAGCCAGTGTCAGCACGATGAAGAGAACGATGGTCGGAACCGGCTTGCGGATCGCCCAGGCGGAAATATTGCTGGTCACAACGATAACTTTCAGGGGGTCTGGACGTCGACGGGCGTGACAGGCTCGCCATCGCGAAGCAGCGGCCCTGCCTTCGCGACCACCCGCTCGCCGTCTCGCAGGCCGGAGCGGATTTCGACCTTGCCGTTCTGCCGCGCGCCAAGCTCGATGCTTCGCTTGACCGCCTTGCCGTCGACAATGACAAATACCGACGCATCGCGGGGCTGCGCGCCATGAAGAAGCGCGGAGTCGCTGACGAGGATCGCATTTCTATGCGCAACTTCGACTTCGGCTCTGCCGAAAGCCCCCGAAAAGAGCGCCTCCCCCTTCCCTTCGAGCGCAATATAGGCCGTGCCCAGTCGCGTTTCCCGTTCGATCCTGGGCGAGACGAGCCGGATGCGCCCCGGAACCACAGTACCGTCGGGCAGGGTGACGCGTGCCGCTTGTCCCGCCTTCAGCAAAGGCAGCTCACTTTCCGGCACTTCCGCCGCAAGCTCGATTTCGCCGTCGCGGATGAGACTGACAAGCGGCTCGCTGCCGGCAAGCGCACCGGCGCGCGCCTTGCGCTCCGATACGATCCCGGCGACAGGCGCCTCGATGACGGCGCGGGCACGCTCCCGTCGGGCTTCGGCCAGTTGCGCCTCGGCCTGCGTAAATTCGGCCTCCTCCGCCGCGACCGCCTGATGCGCCACATCGAGCGAGGATTGCCGGTCGTCATATTCTTTTTTGCTGATCGCTTTGGAAACGATCAGCCGCTTTGCCCGCTCGAAATTGGCCTTGGCCTGCACCAGCGTCGCCTGCTGCTGGGCAAGGGCGGCGCGGGCACGCGCCACGCGGCCTTCGTTTTCCCGGACCTGATTGTCGAGCTTGCCCGTATCGAGCCGGACGAGCACCTGCCCCTTTGACACCACATCTCCTGCCTCCACTTCAACGGAAGCAATCCGCTGATCCTGCAGCGACGTGCCGACTGCCACCTCCTCGCGCGGGACAAACAGACCGTTGAAGGACAATTTCCACGTGGCGGGCGCCTTGACGGCGGCAAAAACCGATACGGCGCGCGGCGCAGGCTCGGTTGGCGCGGCTGCGGCAGCCGCATTCCTCTCCGCCCGTGCGGCATGGACAGCGATGAAAGCCAGGGAACAGACGGCAAGCAGGAGGCCCGGGGGATACCTCATTTCTATATACCTTTAAAAGCTGACAAACCGCGAAATCGCGAAGCGGTGAACCGTGAAATTGTCCAGTTTCTGTCAAGAAAGTTTGTGCACCGCGCAAACTCCTGATTTCTCAAGCCCAGAAAGCCTCCTCCAGCTCTTCATCCATGACATTGCAGGGGGCAGCGCTGACCTTTGCACCGGCGCGCCCCGCGAAACCCAATTTGCTTGCTCATATTCGCACGGATAAAATCATAACAGTTGTTATGATGTCAATGCGCTTTCGTGTTGATGTTCCGTGATCGTCAGGGCTATGCTTTCCGCATGTCGATCAAGAATCAAAATGCTAGCCGGCCAGGGCGCGAAAAGTCAGCCAACTACGAAGCCAAGCGTGACGAGGTTGCGCGCGCCGCGCTGCTGGTCATTGCTCGCGACGGGCTTGAGCGGGCTTCCATGAGAGCGATCGCACAGGAAATCGGTTGTACCACCGGCGTGTTGACGCACTATTTTCGCGACAAGGACGCTCTTCTGGATTTTGCCCTTAAGTCGATCGTCAATGCACTTGAAGACGATGGGAACGAGGATACATCAGTACGATCCCTCGATGCCTTCACGACTGAGGTGGCGAACACCCTTCCCCGCGATGCCGACAGCAAGCAGATGTGGCGAGTCTGGTTGAGTTTCACCGCAGCGGCCTTCAGCCGCCCGGAACATCATAAACGACACCACCTTCTTTACGAAGCAATTCGCGAGCATTGGGTGCAACGCTTCGTGCACCTTTCACAAGCGGATGCCTTCTCCGCACCGATCGATGTAAAAGAGGAAGCCGCCTTGCTGTTTTGTTTGATCGACGGGATTGGAGTGCAGTCCATTATCTCGCCCCGGCAGTTTTCTGCGACCCAGCAACGCCATCTGATTTACGCGCACCTCGCGCGCCTTCCATGGAAAGATTGAGTGTATTCCCGTCGAAAAGGTCCAGAATCATGAGCCTACGAGAACAAGCATGGCCGGATCCCGCTTCGATCATCACGTTCGAAGATGGCGATCCCAGTGAAAATCCCTGGGTCAACGGAAAACCGAAACGCGAAGAAATCGAGATCGAAGACTATAGCCCTCTCTGGCCCCAGCAGTACCAAATCTGCAAGACGCAGATCACAGGAGCACTCGGGAAGACGGTACTGAACATCGAACACGTCGGATCGACGGCGGTGCCCGGACTTCCTGCCAAGCCGGTGATTGATATCGATTTGATCGTTTCCGATCCAGAACGGGAAAACGAATATGTCCCTGCGCTCGAAGCACTCGGGTATATTCTGACGATCAGGGAACGCTCATGGTATCAGCACCGCATGTTGCGCCATGAAAATCCACGGGTAAATCTACATGTATTCGGCCCCGCCTGCCCTGAACATATTCGGCATATTCTCTTTCGGGATTGGTTGCGGGAGCATCCAGCGGACAGGCAGCGATATGCCGAGGCGAAGCTGCGGGCAAAAGGCGGGTCATTCAACGCGGCCGTCTACAATGCAAGAAAACAGGATACGGTGCGCGCAATTTATGACGAAATTTTCATGAACCGTGGCTGGATCACCGATAACCACACCTGACAGGACAAGCCATGCTGAAGATGGTCGCGCCAGCTCTGGGACTTTTTGTCGGGATGGGAACATTTCTTGCCGGTACAACTACGCTGCCAATTGCTCCCGCGGCAGCACAGACAAGAGAAACCCACCCGGTGGTTAAACTGCAATCGCTCTTTGATACGAAATCGATCGATCGGGACTGGTTTGCGCCAGCGTTTCTCGAACAGGTTTCCGCGTCGCAGGTCGAGCAGATCATCACCCAGATGAAATCCGCCTTTGGTGCGCCGTCCGCTATAAATATTTCGGAGAACAAAGGGTTCGTCAATTTCGAGAACGCACGTGTGCCAGTTCGCATAGTGCTGGATCAGCAGGGCAAAATTGAAACCCTGTGGTTCGGACCGCCCCAGTCGGAAAATAGATCCCTCGAAGGTTTGCTACAGGACATAAACAGTGCCGGGACCGGGGATATTTCGGTGCTTGTTATGATAGATGGCAAGCGGATCTTGGATCGGGGCAGCGACAGGCCAATGGCTGTCGGCTCGGCCTTCAAACTGGTGGTCCTCAAAGCGTATGAGGACGCCATTCAGGCAGGAACGGTCAAACGAGATCAGGTTGCCATCCTTGGGGAGCATGATCGTTCCCTGCCGTCGGGGACGCTTCAGGAATTGCCGGCTGGAACCCCGGTAACGGTGGAGTTGCTGGCGCAGTTGATGATCCGAATTAGCGACAACACGGCAACCGATATCCTTATCCGTTTGCTCGGTCGGGACAAGTTGGAGGCGCTGTCGCCACGTAACACGCCATTTTTAAACACGCGGGAGTTTTTTCAGCTCATAGCGTCCGGGGCAGAGCAAATCCGGGATCAATATAAAGCAGCAAGCAGGCTGGAACGTCTTCAACTGCTCGACGACCTGTCGTCGAAATCCTTACCCCCAATCGCCGAAATCGGTCATTCCATCACATGGCGCGATGTCGAATGGCACCTGACAGCGAGCGAGATTTGCGATCTGCTGCGGAGCTTGAAAGACGCACCGTCCCTCACGCGTTCCACAAATCCTCTGTTCGCAGAACTCGGATGGCCACAAATCGGCTTCAAAGGGGGATCGGAAACTGGGGTACTGAACCTCTCTGCCATAGGCACGACAAGTAAAGGAAAAGAGGTTTGCGCTGTATACACCGTGAATGGCGACCAGCCGCAACCGGAAGATCGCATAGCTGCGCTTTTTGCCGACATTCTGCGCCTTGCAGAAACAGTCGATGCTGCGGGACCGGATTAACACTGAGGGTTCGTGGTTGCCCCTCGTACTTCCACTTAATTGCAGCATCGCAATTAAGCATCCTCAAATTCTGAAATGATTTTCCGTAACATGAAAGCAACCCCGAAACGCACAGGGGTTTCCTCGACAATCACAAAGCCGCACCGACGATAAAACCCCAGCACTTCGGGTGAGGCGATAACCATGAGGCTCGAGGCTCCATCCGCACGTGCTCGCTGCGTTGCCTTCTGAACCAGATATCGGCCTATACCTGCACCACTGCGCTCAGGCTCCACGAACAAGGCATCCAGTTCCATCTCGCTCGCTGATAGTCTGAGAACCACAGCAAAGCCGACAATCAGCCCATCCACTTCCGCTACTATCGTGTTGCCGTCCTCAATATGAGAAACAGGCAGCTCGACAGCTTCCGGATGCTGTAGCAGCAGTTCGCGGTAAGCGTCGTGGGTCAAAGACGCACGCCATTGCAAGTCAAGTAGAACGGGCTGCTCGCCTACAACAGCAGGCCGTGTGCTAATATTGGTCATTGTTCCCGTCCCTTGATGTATAGCTGCGCTGTTTGCCAACATTACACCGACGCAGCCGCCGCGGTTATTGTAACGAAATCCGACCGGTATCAAACAGGTAGCCGAGGCAACCCGCAACGCTGTAAAAACCGGATCATCGACCAGTGAATGGAGTTCCTACGACAAAAAGGTGGCAACGTCCTGGGCAGCAATTTTGCCCAATCGAGGGGCGAGCATTATGCCAGGGTGGCCGACCACTGCATATACCCCTTCCACGCCAGGAAGAAATTGCTGAAACGGGAGCCCATTTTTCGTCATCGGACGAGATGCAGCAACTATCGAAAGTAGTGAAATACGCGAATCTGAAAACAGATCACCTATCAATTGACCGGTCTCGATCCCCAGATCGGCAAGTCCGTCTTCTCCGCGCTCTGGATAGTCTGCGGCCACGACCAGATTCCCGTCGATGTCCGGACGTAGTTCCAGGTCCGCATTGCAGATCAGGTGCTTCAAGAGTTTTTCGTCCGTTTTAAACCGCAGCAAAACAGCTGGTTCATATTTAACGGGCAATTCCGGTTGGAGATCTTTTGCACAGGACAGCGTGATCCCCGCACTGGCCAGCACAATAACATCGGCAGGAATTGAGCGCTTCGTTGTGCGGAGGGCGGCCACACGGTCGCCCCTTATCTCAATGACTTGTGCGGTTTCTCCAAGATAGAGCTGCGCGCCATATTTAACCGACGCATGGACCAATTGGTTGGTCAATGCGATTGGGTCGACTGCAAAATCATCTGCGAGCCACGCTGCCGCAACCGGTGGAGTTGAAATTCGCGGCTCCAACTGTTGAATGTGGCTTTGCATAATCTGCTCAACCCGTGCTCCCATTGCCTGCTGGGACGCTATGAAATTCTCCGTTTCATCGGCTGTCTCCAACCAGACCAGGGCACCTTTTGCTGCTATCGGCAGCGCTCCGAGAGCTTGCTCCATACGGTGGAAATCATCCAAGGCATCCTTTTGCATCTCAAATCGTTGCCCATTGTGTGGTGGGAACGAGCTACCTGTACCTACCCAACCATACGAGGCGTGCGTCACTCCTGCAGCGAGCCCATTATGCTGGTCTACAAGCGTTACACCTGCGCCAATACGAGCCAAGTGCCATGCGACAGAAGCGCCAATGATACCGCAGCCGACGACAACAACCCGTCTCGAACCTAACATTCTCATATCCTTTAAACTTCGGAATTAGCAGGCTATCCCCTTCTCCACTTCTATATTCCGGTTCTCAGCAAATTTGCATAGATGCTGTTGGCCTGAGCTAGTTCCTCATGGGTGCCCTGCTCCGCCAGTCTACCGTCCTTCAGAACGAAGATGCGATCAGCATTGCGCACCGTTGACAGCCAGACCACCAATTCAGCGTGAATGGTCCCGGCGGGAAAGCGGCACAACATTGCCGACGGCCCGAGATGCGTTGTGTGGGCAGCGGGCACCGCAGACATGATAAACGTTTTCTTGCCCGCCGCCGCTCGCCTCGGTCGCCGCCGCTTCGGTGAGATAGCGCGCCGGTGTCGTGCCGAGCATCCTCCGGAACATGGCGATGAAGGCGCTCGGGCTTTCATATCCCAGATCAAGGGCGATATTCGTTACGGAATGGCCATCCGCCAACCGCTGAAGCGCAAGGCCGACATGCAATTGCTGCCGCCAGCGGCCGAACGACATGCCCGTCTCGCGCTGGAAGAGCCTCGTCAGGGTGCGATTGCTTGCGCCGACGCGCGCGCCCCATTCCTCCAGGTTCAATCGAAGGGACGGATGCTCGATCAGCGTCTCGACCAGCCTTTTCAATCTCCGGTCAGCGGGCATGGGAAGGCGCAGCGGCTCCACCGGCGCGTTCTCGAGCTCGTCCATCAACACTGACGCCAGCCGCTCCTCTCTTATATCGCCATCAGAGTAGCAATGCGGTTCGTTGACGAACCGCAGGATCAGTTCGCGCAAGAGAGGCTGGACGAAAAGAATGCCGCAATCGGCGCGCCGGCTGCCGCTATCGTCCGGCTCGATATAAAGATTGCCTAGAGAGACCTGCCCCGCCGCTCGCGCAAAATGCGTGACCCCACCCGGAATCCAGATGGCGCATTGCGGCGGTACGGTCCAGACCCCCTGCGCGGCCTCGACCGTGATGAGCCCCTCGATGACATATAGCAACTGGTCCTTGCGGTGCTTGTGCGGCTGCGTCTCCCCGGCAAAGGCCAGCTCGACTTTCAACCCGACGACCGGCCGCGCGATGGCGTCCGGATAGTTGAAAGGAGGAAGGATTGGATTGGTCATGAATACCTCGATGCCTGTGCGCTCCCCTTAGCTCCTTTGCGACCATAGCACCAACCACTCGCACAAACCGGCCATTTTTTAGCGTGAAACGGCCATGCCTCAGGCGGGCCTCGGTGGCGTAAGCGGATTGGGCGGCGCCTGTTTGAGGGTGGCGGACAGGATGAGGGCAACGATCCCCACCCAGAAGACCAGATAGAATCCGTCCACATAGGACAGCACGGCGGACTCGCGTGCGACAAGGGCGGCGATGCCGGACACGCCGCTCGCGGCGGCACGCTGGACGACAACAGGCTGCCCGGCTTCCACGCCTGCCTTCAGTATCATGCTGTGAACATCCGTCGAGAAACGCAACGCGACCGGAATGATGCCTCCCGCAATCCCCGGCGCAAAGATGCGCGCCAGCGGCGCATAGAAGCCGATGGCGATGCCATGCGCCGGGTTCATGTTGACGACGATGATCGGGATGATCCCCATCAGCGTCAGGCATTCCCCCGTCGCAAACAGAACGAGGGCGGGCACATATTGATCGGTCCGCCATTCATTGTTGATGCTCGATCCGCACCAGCCCGCGGTGAAGACGATGATGCCGAGGCCCGCTATCAGGATGAGCCGCGCATCCACGCGCCGGACGAGCCACACTGCGACTGGGGTCATCATCAGATAGGTGGCGAAGACGATGAAGGATGCGCTGCCGGTCTGGAGCGGCTTCAATTTGCCGATTGCCGCTAGGAAGCCCGGTATCAGCGTCGATGTCGGCGCCATCAGGAAGGCGTAGAGACAGGCTATCAGCAGGGCGGTGCGGACATTGTGGTTTCCGAGCGCACTGAAATCGATGAACGCATCGTTGCTGAAGGCGATATGGGCTATCGATATCGCCAGCAGCAGGGAACCGGCTATGAAAAAAGCCATCACGGCGCCGGAATCGAACCACCCGAGCGTTTCGCCGAGCGAGCATCCGGCAAACAGCATCGCCAGAGCAAGGCAGAATATCGTCATGCCGCCCCAGTCGCTGCCACGCAATCTGGCGTGGTCTACCGGCGTGAGGGGTATCCCTTTCCATGCCACCCCTGCGATCAGCGGCCCGGCGATCGACGCGGTCCAGTAGATCCATCGCCAGTCGATCACGTCGACGTAAAAGCCTGACATGCCCACACCCACATCCGTTCCGAAGGAAGCGCGCAGACTATAGACCGCCATCGCCAGCAGCCAATATTGCGGTTTCAGGCTGCGTAGCGCCAGCGAAATCGTCAGCGGGAGATAGGTTCCCAGACACAAGCCCATGATGACATGCAGTAAAACGAGCAGGCCATAGCTGTGCACAAAAGGTATTGCGAGGGCCGCCAGTGCAATTGCGAGGCTCGGCACGATGAGGACGCGCGCCGGTCCGAATATGAGCGAAAGCCAGACCGTGATCGGCATCGTCAGGAACTGCGCCGCGTTCATCGCCGTGCTCAGCCAGGCACCCTCGATGACATCCAGACCGAACTGCCCCCTGAGGTCTGCGAGCGACATCGTGAAAAGCCGCCCCTGCAGAGTGGTGAGGAATGCGCCCATGAACACAACCGCCACCGTCAAGGCAGGGCTCGGCGTTTGAGCCGGGCGCAGGAGGCCGCGGTCAGACACGAAATCAATGCGCGGCATTGGCGTAGGTCTCTTTCACCGTACCGAGCCGTTGGCGGGAATAGACGGCCACCTTCGCACCCTCTGTATCGATCCGGGTTTCGGCGGACATGCCGGGCCGCAGCAGGGCGATATCTGCTTGTTCCGGGTCCAGTTCGATACGCACAGGGATACGCTGAACGACCTTGGTGAAATTGCCGGTCGCGTTGTCGGTGGGGATGAGCGAGGATTCATTGCCGCTCATCGGCGCGATCTCATCGACGCGCCCGCGAAAATGAAATCCGGGAAGCGCATCGACCGTGACATTTACCGGTTGGCCGGCGCGCACGTTTTTGAGCTGCGTTTCCTTGTAATTGGCGATGACATAGGCGCGAGCGAGCGGCACTATGGTAACGATCTGCGCCCCCGGTGACACGAGGCTTCCGATTTGAACGCCGCGTCGTCCAAGCACGCCGTCGAAAGGCGCGATGATCCGGGTATATCCCAGTTCCAGTCTGGCGGAAGCCAGCGAAGCCGCTGCCGCATCGCGATCCGCAATGCGCTGGGCGCGTTCTCCCGCCAGCGTATCCAGCTGCCTTTGCGCCAGCGTCAGGGCGGCGGCTGCCGCATCGCGTGAGGCTGTTGCTGCGATAAGATCAGCCTTGGCATCATCGACGGACTTCTGCGAGACGATTCCATTCTGAACCAGCTGCGCCTTGCGGTCATAATCCTGCCGGGACTGCTCCAGCCGCGCCTCAGCGCTGTGAAGCGACGCCTCCGCCTGCGCAATGGTGGCGCGCTGCTGCGCTTCCTCGTTGCGCAGATTGTCGAGGACCGCTTGCGCCTTGGCAAGCGACGCTTCCGCCGCTCTTACCTTGACCGCATAATCGTCGCTCCCGATTTCCGCGATGATATCTCCAGCCTTGACCGTCTGGTAGTCCGTGACGGGAAGACCGCGAACATAGCCGCTGACGCGCGCGCTCAGCACCGCAGGCTCGGATTTGACGAAGGCGTTCTGTGTCGACTGGATGGTCCGGCTGCTCGTCCACGCATCCCAGCTTGCAACCGTGTAGGCAATCCCGCCTAGGGCAAGGGCACAGGCCAGCCACGGTGCCAGTTGGAGCGGCCATGCGCTGCGGACGGGTGGTGATGACGGCGTCGATGATTGGGGAGCATTTGCTGCGGGACCTGACATAACTCAACAACTCGACTCTATTGTTCACTGCGACAGGTCTTCCCATGCCAGCCGCCTCCCCGCGCCCGCGAAAAGGACAGGAAATCGTGCAAACAGGCCAAGTTGACCGACCGCGCCGGCCTGCAAAGCCGTCGGAAATGCGCACGTGGTCGGCGCCGATACTCCGCTGCTATGAATTTCTTTCCGAGAGCAATCCTTTCACCAGATCCACAACATGCTGCAATCCCGCATCCCTTGTCCGCCGCCTGTGCCATGCAAGATGCAGGGCGAAACCCGGCACAGCGATCGGTGGCGGCAAAATGGTGAGGCCGTCGGCAAGTTGGGCAACACGCGAGGGCAGCATTGCGATCATGTCAGAGCCGCGCAGCAGTTCAGCCACCATTCCGAATGACGGAACCACCAAACCGACACGCCGCGACCGCCCGATCCGGGCAAATTCCATATCCAGCGGGCTGCGTCCTTCACCCCTGCCTGAAACCAGAATGTGTGGAAAATCCAGCCATCGGTCGAGATTGAAACCATCCACCGCCGGATGGCCCTCGCGAAGCGCAACGACGTAGTGCTCATTCAGCAAAGTATCGCGATGGATGTCGTCATCTTCACCCGGAAGGACGGAAATGGCGAGGTCGATTGCGCCGTCGATCAATGCAGTCCGTGCGGCCTCTGCTCCTTTCCAGGGCAGGATCACCAGATCTATGCCGGGCGCCGACCGCTGCAAAGCGCGCTGAAGCGGCGACAGCACGAAGAGCGCCGGATAATCCGCCATCGAAAGACGCAAGGTCTGGCGAATCTCCTTGAGCGGAAGCACCGGCGGATCGACGAGTTCCGTGATCCCGGCAAGCAGAGATTTGAGCGGAGCGCGAAGAGATTCCGCCTTGGCCGTCCGCCGCATCGTTCCGCGTCCGCGTTCGAAAAGTTCATCCCCGAACAACTGGCGGCATCGCTGCAAGGCAGCTGAAGCGGCGGGCTGCGACAGTCCAACCCGGTTGGCGGCGCGGCCGACGTGGGCCTCATCCAGCAGCACATCAAGGATGACAAGAAGGTTCAGGTCGACCGATCTTAAATTCATGTTACGGATAATAAGATAGACAATATATCGATTGGAATGATTTTCTGACTTCCGGCATCGTCTCTCCAACAAAAATATTGGAGTTGGTGATGACCAAAACCCTTGTGCTTCTTTTCCATCCGGACCTAGGCCGCTCCAAAGCCAACGCCGCACTTGCCAGGAGGGCGGCAGCGCTGCCCGATGTCGAGGTGGTCGGTATGCAGGAGACCTATCCCGAAGGAGTGGACATGGTCCGTGACGGCGAGCGTGAGGCAGCGCGGTTGCTCGAAGCGGACCGGATCGTCCTGCAGTTCCCAGTTCAATGGTATTCGACGCCGCCTCTTCTGAAAGCCTGGCAGGATGCCGTGCTCACGCGCATGTTCTATATCGCTTACGAGGCGGAGGGGCGTCGCCTTGAAGGTACACCACTGATGATAGCGGCAACCGCCGGCAACACGGCCGAAGCATATCGGCGCGGCGGAGCCAACATGTTTGAGATATCAGACATATTCACGCCCCTGCGCGCCACGGCGCACCGATGCGGACTGATCTGGACCGAGCCGTTCGTCCTATACCGGGCCGACAAGCTGTCTACCGATGAGATCAAGACCGCCAGCGAAAACTACACCGCCACTCTCACGAATTGGATCGCCAATTCCGGTTCGAAGAAAGGATGAACCATGACAAAGGGACATGACACGTTGACCGACCTGCACCTTGGTACGCCTCCCTGGTTTTTCCTGTCCGCGCGGCTGCTTCCATTGGGCATTGTCAGTCAATTCCTGAGTGCGGGAGCGGCGCTTTTCAGCGGAGCGTGGGATTGGGAGATACACAAGGCAATCGGAGGGGCCTTGTCCTTGCCGATAATGGTCCTATGCGCTGGCGCCTTTGCTGTGCCGCGCTTGCGTGGATTCAACTGGTGGGCCGGCTTGGTCTTCACCCTCTATATCATTCAGTTCGCATTGGCGGCGGGAGCGACCCCGCTACCGCTCGCATTTCATCCGTTCAACGGAACGCTCTTGCTGATGGCCAGCTTGGTTCTGCTCGCCAAAGTCGAGCGTCGCGCGAGAAAGAGCAATACGTAGCGGTGCAAGAAGAGAGCTTTACTTTGCGTCGGTCGAGCTAAAGTTCCAAGCCGCGCTGCTGCCCCAACCGCCAAGAAACCGATCCGCCCTGCATGATACCCGTCGCCTCACGACCGAGCTGGCGGTCGATGATAGGCCGCCACGGGACAAGAGTAAACTCGTGCGCTTTTTCCACGACGGTGAACTTGCCGCTCGACGGCTGCACGGCGCCGAACATCTCACCCCCTTCAGTTTCTACGCCTAAATTGAAAGGCGTCATTATCTGCGGGTGTCATGTTTGCTCCGGAAACGCCAAAACCCCGCTGCGTGGGCAACGGGGTTTTGGATCGTTGGTTGCGGGGGCAGGATCTAATCTTCACTTGCTCCCCGAGCAAGTGAAGATGGTTGCGGGGACCGGCGTCGATCATAACTTGCGATCGACGCCGGCAAAGATGGTTGCGGGAGCATGCATCCATCTTCACCTGCTGTTCCGGACGGCGGCATAAGTGCCGATCCTTGCCAAGGTTGGGGTCGAGGGTTCGGGCCCCTTCGCCCGCTCCCGTTCTTTAAAGAAATCAACGGCTTAAGCGAGAGTCGCCTGTGGGCGGCCTTTACTTTTTTGGCTTGGTCAACACATGGTCAACACGGCGATGAATCGTAATCGTCCAAATGTTTCATAGTATCCGCCATGGCAAACAGTTCTGGAGGGCGGGGCTGTGGTTGTGCAGGGACCAAACGACCGAAAAGGTGACCGGATCTGCCTCGTCGGTGATCGGTAGGAAGTCGATCTCGGCCACGAATGCAACCGGCTTAATCTAATTCTCTTTCTCTAACTCCAGCGTCGCTTTTCGGTAGAGGCAGGTTGCGACATGAGCCGATGATGCATCGGCATGACGTACAAATTTCATGTAGCAGGTCGCAAGAAGCGGCTCACCATCGTTGTGATCAGCTTCCTGCTTTCCTCGAAACCAATGTCGGACGCCATCAGCGGCAGCATCGGCGCGGCATCAAGGATGGCCACCAGAACCGCGCTTGTGTGCTTCGGGTCAAGATCGGGATCGACCTCTCCACGCGATTGGCCGGCTTTCAGGGTCTCCATCAGGAGCGCCCGCACGCCATCGGTATTCTCTTTGAGGATAGCGCGGATTCTTTCGTTACGTCCCGCTTCTGCCAGCAATTCAAACAGGATGCGACAATGGGTGAGGTCGTCCCACCCCTTCATGCTCCAAAGTTCCGATAGCAACACGGTCGCAGTTTGCTCGGCTTCTGCATGACCGCTGAAATGGGCGTGGAGTTGCGACAGGTATTCGTCGGCCATCTGTTCGATGATCGCGTCCTTACTCGGAAAGTAGTGATATAGGTGGCCGGGGCTCATGCCCGCCTCCTTACAGATCATCGAAATCGACGCGCCTTGCAGCCCGTGGCGCAGGAAGCAGCGGTGCGCCGCCGCGAGAATCTCCTGCCGTTTGCCTTCGTGCTGTTCGGGAACGAGCTTGCGGACCATGGGGCCTCCATAATCATAGAATGATCGCTCTAATATAGCTTGACCTTGCCGCAATCATAACTAGAGTGATCACTCAATCTATGTTGGAACGGCCAGCGGGTCCAGCACAATGCGGCCTCGGCCAATCCGCTTTCTCGAAGGTGCGAGGTGTCATGAACAAATCCCTGCCTGTTATATCGTCCATCCTGGCCTGGCTTCTGGCTGCATTCTTTCTGTTCGGGGCGTATGGAAACGCCTTCATTTCCGAAGAAAACGCCGCGGCCTATGCGGCCTGGGGCTACCCCGGCTGGTTCCACTACATCACGGCTATCCTCGAGCTGGCGGCCGGGCTGCTGCTGATACGGACAGCCACACGTCCCCTTGGGGCCGGGCTGGGCGCGATCGTGATGGCAGCCGCCACCCTCACAACGCTGCTGAACGTGGACTACGGCCATTCGGTCGCTCCAAGCATCGTGTTGCTCGTCTCTCTCATTGTGCTGGGCTTGTCGTTGATCGTGCGGCGCACGGCAGCTTGGTAACTCTCATCACCGAGGCAAACTTCCATGAACGACTCACCTACACCGGCCCAATCGGCCGATCCCAAAAACACGCCAGCATCCCATGCGGACGGCTGGTTCGATCTTCTATCCGGGCGTCATCTCGCCATCGTTCTGGTCATGGCGAGCGGTGTCCTGCTCTATGCCATGAACCTCTATTTCACCGCCGCTCTGATGCCGTCCATCGTCGCTGATATTGGCGGACAGCAATATTATGCGTGGGTGACGACAGTCTTCGTCATCTCGGCCATCGTGGCCTCCCTATTCGTCAGCCGTATCCTCGACTGGAAGGGAGCGGCGCTTGCCTATGTCGCGGCCTTCGCCGTCTTCGCGCTCGGCGCAGCGGCCAATGCCGCCAGCCCGACGATGGAACTGCTGATCGTCGGCCGAGTGGTGCAGGGGCTCGGTGGCGGATTGCTGGCCGGCCTTGGCTACGCAGTGATCCGCGCAGCACTTCCCGGACGTCATTGGGCACGGGCAACCGGCGTCGTATCGGCCATGTGGGGCCTGGGCACGCTGTTCGGGCCGGCGCTCGGCGGCGTGTTCGCGGAACTCGGACTCTGGCGCTGGTCATACGGTGCGCTTGCTGTGGTTTCGCTGCTGTTCGGAATTATTGCACACCGAGCGTTTGGACGCACGGCCGGTTCGGGGCATCGTTCGCCCGTTCCCGTCGCCTCTCTCATTCCGCTTGTCCTTGCGGCCATCGCTATTAGCCTCAGCGCCATCGTGCCGATAGGCTGGCCGACGCTGGCCATGGTCGGAATCGGCCTTGTGCTGCTCTGGCTGTTCGTCGTCGTGGAGCGGCGGGCGAAAGAGACTATCCTTCCCCACATCACCTACCGTCGCGGCAATTCACTGAAATGGATCTATCTCACGGTCGCGGCTCTGAGCGCGGGCGTGATGGTAGAGAACTTCATCCCGCTGTTTGGCCAGAAACTGGCTGGGCTATCCCCGCTGATCGCCGGATTTCTCGGGGCGGTTCTGTCGCTGGCTTGGGTCATCGCGCAGCTCTTTGTCGTGTCGGTCAAAAGTGAGAGCGGCCGCCGTCGCGCCATCCGTCTCGGCCCGTTACTGCTGACAGCTGGGTTGATTGCCTATGGCCTGCTGCAAGTCGCGGCTGCCGATACGACTATGGTGCTGATCTGGGCGGCCGTCCTCGCGCTTGCCGGGGTCGGCATCGGACTGGCTTGGCCGCTGCTGGGAGTTGCCGCGATGAGCAGCACCCATGATCCCGCCGAGGGTGGCAAGGCGGCGGCTGCGATCACCATCACGCAGCTTATTGCTTTCTCGATCACCTCTGCGCTCGCAGGCACGCTGATGGCCGCAGGCGGGGAATCTGCGGTGGACTCCGCACGCTATATTACGCTCGGCATCGCGCTGCTCACCCTGCTCGGCATCTTCGCCGCCGGCGTGGCAACGAGAAAGTAGTGAGCCACCATGCGACGGCGGCATTTGAAAAATGCGCAACCGGGTCGATCGCCCCAATTAGTTGGCGGCCGCATTCCCATGGCGTCGCTAATCCAGACAATCGCCGTCGCCGAACACCTGAGTTTTCACCGTGCCCCACGGGCGCGTGGCATCAGCCAGTCCAGTGTCCGCGCGGGGATCAAGGCGCTGGAAGAAGACCTCGGCATCCTCGTGTTCGAACAACACAAGAGTCGTTCGGCTCTCATCTGATCGGCTCATGAATCTACAGCGCCGACCGTGGGCAAATCGTGCGCGCGGTAGGCGGCATGGCTGTAGCTCAACGCATAACAAACCTGACGTCGCTCGTGTTCGCGTACCCTCCGCCAATCGCAACATTCAGGGATACGTAGCTTAACGCTGTCTGCTGGACGGCTCTAGCAAGATCGGCTTGTGCGTCGGCGACAGATCGCTGAGCATCCAGAACTTCGAGAAGGGTTGAGACGCCGTTCCGGTAATTGGTCGTCGCGATAGAAAGAGCGTCTTTGTAGGATTCAACGGCTTTTCTCAGTGTGGCTTCCTGCTGCACGCTGCGTTTTATGGCTGCCAGTGCGCTCTCAACCTCTTCAACTGCGACCAGAACAGTCTCTTTCCATTCAAGATATTGCTCCTTGGCTGCGGAGTTGGCGATGGCCACATTTGCGCGCAAGCGGCCACCGTCGAGGATTGGCAAAACCAGCGTTGGCCCGAAGGACCAGACGTTCAAGGAACCACTCGACCCACCATTGAGAAAGGTGTAGCTGGGAGAAATCGATCCGCTCAGCTGAATACTCGGATAGAGTTGCGATTCCGCGACGCCTATTTTCGCGACCGAGCTGGCCAAGCGCCGTTCTGCCGCCCGGATATCGGGGCGATTGCGCAGCAGATCGGCAGGAATGCCACTGCGCGCAACCGCACGTGCGACGGGTTGCCTGGCCCCTTTTTGAAGCTCGCTAATTAAAGATGAAGCAGGCAACCCCAAGAGTGTTGCTATGCGATGAGCTGATCGACGGAAATTGATCTCCAGTTCAGGAATTTCGGCCAGTGTCACCTGGACGAGTCCTTCTGCTTGCGTAACGTCCAATCGCGACGTCGCACCTGCTGCCAACTGCTGTTTCGTTAGCGCAAGTGTTTCTCGACGCGACTTGAGATTCTGGCGCGCGATCTCGATGCGCTCCTGATAATATCGAAGATCAACATAGGCTGAGGTCAATTGCGATATGAATGCAAGGCGCTGAATGTTAATGTCGGCATAAGCCGCATCGAGCGAAGCGGAAGCACTTTCTTTTGCGCGACGATATTGCCCGAAGAAGTCGACAAGCCAACTGACGCCAAGTCCGCCGGCGGTGATGTTCTTCATGGGTTGATCGGCATTGAACAGACTGCCCTTCTGCTCGCTAGTAGTGTTGCTCGCGGAGGCTATCAGGCTCGGGAGAGCTCCAGAGCCGGCTACGATGACATCCGCCTGCGCCTGGTTGATCCTCTCGATCGCCTGCTGCACCGTCAAGTTCTGTTCCAGCCCCAGGGCGACGTAGCGATTGAGGCGAGCATCGCCAAATGCATTCCACCATGCGGCCAGTGCCATATTTCCATTGCTTGCCACGGAGCCTTCCCCAAACTTATCTGGCAAAGCAATTTGTGGGGCTTCGTGATCGGGGCCAGTGACGCAGCCGGCGAGGAATATTAGTATAATAGGCACAACGTAATTTGTGGTTCTCATAAAGATCTCTCACTAGAGTTGCGCTGAGTCTAAGTGAGCAGTCAGGCTTGCGCCGCCCGCCTGCGGTCATTTCTTCAGCGCATCAGAATCGTTTTTGATTGTGGGAGCGATCGCATTCGGTCTCGGGTCTTACGACCAAACTGGATGCGATCGCCGTGAATTGTTTATGGTTGCTGTTTCAGGACAGCCCCTTCTGTGCTCATGCGCCTTTCGCGGCGGGTCGCAAATTTCCGCACGACGACGTAGAACACCGGCGTCAAGAGCAGGCCGAAGAGCGTGACGCCGAGCATGCCTGCGAACACGGCAATGCCCATGACATGCCGCATTTCGGCGCCGGCGCCGGTTGCGATGACAAGTGGAACGACACCGGCGATAAATGCGAGTGATGTCATCAGGATCGGCCGCAGGCGGAGCCGGGCCGCTTCGAGCACGGCATTCAATGGATCGACGCCTTCATCTTCCTTCGCTCGCGCGAATTCCACGATCAGGATGGCGTTCTTGGCGGCTAAGCCAACCAGCACCACAAAGCCGATCTGGGTGAAGATGTTGTTGTCGCCGCCGGTCAACCAGACGCCCGCGATGGCCGATAGCAACGCCATTGGCGCGATCAGCAGCACAGCGAACGGCAACGACCAGCTGTTATACTGCGCAGCAAGAATGAGGAACGCGAGCAGAACGGACAGCGGGAAGATGTACATTGCTGTGTTTCCAGCCTGCTTCTCCTGATAGGCAAGCTCGGTCCACTCGAAGGCCATGCCGGGCGGCAAAGTCTCCGTGATGATCCGTTCTATCGCAGCAGTTGCCTGTCCGAACGAGTAGCCGGGTGCAGGCCCACCGCTGATATCGGCCGACGGGAAGCTGTTGTAATGCATCACCCGGTCTGGCCCCGAACTGTGCTCGATCGTTAGCAGAGCCGACAGCGGAATCATTTCGCCCGTTGCGTTTCGCACCTTCAGGCGGCCGATGTCCTCCGGCTGCATGCGGAAGGGGGCGTCCGCCTGGACGACGACACGATAGGTCCGGCCAAAGCGATTGAAGTCATTCGCGTAAAGCGAGCCAAGGTTGACTTGCAACGTTTCGAATATGGTGTTGAGCGGCACACCCTGCGACTTGGCCTTCACCCGGTCGATGTCCACTTGCACCTGTGGCGCATTTACCTGGAAGCTCGCAAGCATACCGGCCAGCTCCGGTGCTTGCATCGCCTTTGCCATGATTGCACCCTGCGCCTTAGCAAGCTCTTCAAAACCAAGTCCCGCCCGATCCTCGATCTGGAGCTTGAAGCCGCCGGTCGAGCCGAGGCCTGGAACGGGTGGCGGCGGGAAGATACCGGCGAAGCCATCGGGTATCTTGCTGAACCTGCCCATCAGGCGGCCTGCGATGGCGAAAGCAGACATCGAGGGGTCCTTGCGTTCGTCAAAAGGCTTGAGCATCGTGAACATAACGGCGGCATTGGGAATATTGACCATGCCATTGACGGACAGACCCGGAAATGCCACGACACTCTCCACGCCCGGTTCGGCGAGAGCGATCTCCGACATTTCCTTGACGACTGCCTCGGTCCGGTCGAGCGAGGCTCCGGTCGGCAGTTGGGCGATGCCGACGAGGTAGTATTTATCCTGAGCCGGGACAAATCCGCTGGGTACAGACTGGAAACCCATCCATGTCAAACCCAACAGGCCGACATAGACGATCAGAACGAGCGAGCTTACCCTCAGGGCACGGCGCACGGACCAGACATAAGCATTCGAGGCCGTGTCGAAGAAGCGGTTGAACAGCCTGAAAAACCAGCCGAACAGACCATCAATCACCCGGGTCAGGAGATCGCGCTTCAGGTCGCCGTGGTGCGGCTTCAGGAGCACGCCTGCAAGCGCCGGAGAGAGAGTGAGGGAGTTGACCGCCGACAGGATGGTCGAGATTGCGATCGTGAGCGCGAACTGGCGATAGAATTCGCCTTGCAGGCCGGACAGGAATGCTGATGGGATGAACACGGCCGACAGCACGGACGTAATGGCAACGATCGGCCCGGTCACTTCGTCCATGGCCTTGCGCGCCGCTTCCTTCGGCGTTTCGCCAAGCGCGATGTGCCGCTCGACATTTTCGACGACCACGATGGCGTCGTCGACCACGATTCCGATGGAAAGTACGAGACCGAACAGCGACAGTGTGTTCAGCGAGAAGCCGAACATATACATTAGCGCGAATGTGCCGACCAACGATATCGGGACCGCAACGAGCGGAATGATCGAAGCCCGCCATGTCTGAAGGAAAAGCACGACGACGATCACGACCAGGACGATGGCTTCGAGCAGTGTCATCACCACGGCCTCCAGAGACGCCTTGACGAAGACGGTGGGGTCGTAGGCAATGCGGTATTCTATTCCCTCGGGAAAGCCTTTCTGCAGTTCTTCCATGGTGCTGCGAACAGCGCTCGCCACGTCGAGTGCGTTGGCGCCCGGGCTCTGGACGATCTGCATTGCCAGCGCCGGCTTGCCGTCGAGAAGACTGCGCAGCGCGTAAGCGTCTGCGCCGAGCTCGATACGGGCAATATCGCGTAAACGGGTAATCTGGCCATCGCTGCCCGTCTTGACAACGATGTCGCCGAACTGCTCCTCGCTTGAAAGCCTGCCGAGCGTGTTGACCGTGACCTGGAACGCAGCCGAGGCATCTGGCTGCTGGCCTACCGATCCTGCGGCCACCTGAGCGTTCTGCTCGCGAATTGCCGCCACCACGTCCGAGGCGGTCAGACCACGCGCTGCCACCTTGGCCGGATCGAGCCACACCCGCATGGAATACTCGCCAGCACCCCAGACGAGTACATCACCCACACCTGACAGCCGCGCAAGCTGGTCGCGTACCTGCAAGGTGGCGAAGTTCGACAGGTAAAGAGGATCGTAGCGATCATCGGGTGACACGAGATGAACGACCATCAGGATGTCGGGCGAAGTCTTCTGCGTCACGACGCCAATACGCTGAACCTCCTGTGGCAGACGCGGAAGCGCGCGCGAGACGCGATTCTGCACCTGGATCTGCGCCATGTCGGGGTCGGTGCCCTGTTGGAAGGTCACAGTAAGCGTCATGCGCCCGTCGGTCGCCGCCTGCGAGCTCATATAGAGCATGTTCTCAACGCCATTGATCACCTGCTCCAGCGGCGCGGCAACCGTTTCTGCAATCACTTCGGGACTGGCGCCTGGATAGCTTGCGGTGACTTGTACCGTCGGCGGGGTCACCTGCGGATATTCGCTCAATGGCAGTTTCAGGAGCGTAAGGCCACCGCCGATCAGCATCAACACGGACAGGACGACCGCGAAGATGGGACGGTCGACGAAAAAGCGTGGAATGTTCATCGACGCGCCTCCTGCGATGCAGCCGCCGCCCGGTCGCCATCGACGGATTGGCCCGGCGACATCGAAACCGTCTGCGGGTCAACTTGCATTCCGGGGCGGACCAGCCCCTTGATGATGATTTTCTCGCCTGGCTTTAGGCCGCTGGAGACAACGCGCAAACCATCGATCATCGGCCCCAATTCAACCGGTCGGTACTCAGCCTTGTTCTCGGCTCCGAGAGCTAGAACGTAGCGGCGTCCCTGGTCGGTACCGATTGCCTGTTCGTCGATGAGCACGGTCTGAGCCGGTTCGGCGGTAACGAGCTTCACTCGTGCGAAGAGGCCAGGCGTCAGCCGGCCATCCGGGTTCTTGACAACCGCCCTGGCGCGGATCGTTCCCGTACTCCGGTCGACACGGTTGCCGAGAAAGTCGAGTTCGCCGGCATGTGGGAAGCCCGTATCGGTCATCAAACCGACCTGCACCGGAAGCTTGCCGCCAACCCTCTCCGAGTCTGATGCGCGTGCACGAGCGACGAATCCGAGATAGGTGGCTTCGTCGATATCGAAATAGACATAGAGCGGATCGGTCGAGACGATCGTGGTGAGCAGGGTCGCAGCCCCTGCATTGCCACCGGTGACGAGATTGCCTTCTGTCACGAGAACACGGTCGACCCGCCCAGCGATCGGTGCCGTGACGCGCGTGAACGACAGATCAAGTTCCGCGGCCGCAACGGCAGCCTTGGCGATTTCTACTTGGGCTTGGCGCTGACGGCGTGCTGCCTGCGCGTCATCGAAGGTCTTGCGCGACACGGTCCCATTCGGAGCCAGTGTTTCGGCCCGCCGGAAATCGATTTCGGCCTGATCGAGCAGAACCTTTGCCTGCTGCAACTGGGCTTTGGCTCCGTCCAGCGCAACCTGGAATGGTCTCGGATCGATCTGGAAGAGAAGCTCAGCCGGTCGCACGAGGCCGCCTTCGGGAACGCTGACGGCGTCGATTGCGCCGCCGACGCGCGGACGCAGTTCGACGGCCCTGGTCGCTTCGAGATGGCCGGTGAACTCCGCGGACGGCGCGACCTTGCGCGTGATGACTTCGGCGACGGGGACCTGTGGGGCAGGCATTTGAGCCGGCTGTGCAGCGGCTTGTGGCACGGTAGCCGACGAAACGCGTACCAGTAGATTTTCGGCGTATTGTTCTAATTCTTCGCGATAGACAGTGCCAAGAGTACCACCCGCGACGACCGCCCCAACAAGCATCAGGGTGGTGGCTTTATGACTCATTATCGTTCTCCTTCATAAGGGCACACCACCTCACAGCGTGAGACGGCGGTGACTTTTTACGAAGGTGCGGTTTCCAACCATGGGAAGGTCAAGAGCCGAGAAATAATTTTTTAGAAGAAGCTCTTGACGTGAGTTATCAAGTGTTTGATCAGGTCGTCAGCAAAGCTGATTTCTCCGATGCGCTCGGTCGGGAGGAGTTCGTCTTAGCTTCTTAGGAACGGCCGTGCGGAACGCCTCAGCGGCCGGAAATTCGCTAACGAAGCGTGACCGGCGGCTTTCCCAAATCAAATAATCAGTGGCTTTCGGCGGGCGCTAGGGCGCGAGAAGGCAAGCCTTTGTCCCAGCGCCCCGCGGCGGAATATGTGCCCCTGAAAAGCAGGAGCCGGCGGTGCAACGCCACAACAGAGCCATGTATCCTAATTAGCACGCCGCGATTATTTTCGCGGCGGGCCTTTGTTTCATGTGCCGATCCAAAACTTAGGCTCGAACGTCAATCGTACCCATCATTCCGAGCTGTTCGTGCTCGAGGATATGGCAGTGATACATGCGTGGTCCCGGCAGATCTTGGCGCAGCAGAATCCGAACCGTCTCTCCGGCCACGATGTTCACGGTATCCTTCCATGCGCGATAGGCTGGCCTGGTGACCTTTCCGTCCTTCTCGTGCTCGATTATCTGGAACTGCGTCCCATGCACATGGAACGGATGGTCCATATCCGCTTCGTTGACGACTTCCCAAAGTTCGACTTGTCCGACTTTCGAAACTACGTCTATGCGGTGCATGTCGAAGCTGGCACCGTTGATCAGGAACTTCATCTCCATGCTGTCGGAAGACATCGACATGTTGGAGTGATCCATGCCCTGCATCGACATGTTACTATGGTCCATACCGCCCATGGATTCCGTCAGCACAAAACGACGCGTGACAACCGGATTCTCAAGAGCTTCGATGGTGCGTAGCTTTGCCGGCAACGGAGGTATTGCGCTTGCCGGCGCATCTGATACGTGTGCCGTCAACAGGGTCATGTCGGCCTCGTTCGGCTTACCCGGCCCCATCCAGCCGCGCTCATATTCGAGCGTCGTGAGCATGGCCATTCCCGGTTTGTCGAAAGAAACAATCAACTCAACGCGTTCGGCCGGCGTGAGCAGCAGCTCATCGACGGCGACAGGGGCTTCGATTAGGCCACCATCCGTTCCTATGACGGTCATGCTCGCATTCTCGAACTTGAGCCGTAGGAATCGCGCGTTTGTCGCGTTAAAAAGGCGCAAGCGACGCTTCTCTCCAACTGCAACAGCCATCGTCGGGTTCTTCTGCCCATTAACGAGCACATGATCGCCAACGCGGCCGTTCATCAGATCAGCCATCGTGCTTTCCGGCATTGTCCCGTCGGCGGCGATCCTGAGATCCGTGAGCATGAGGATCGTGTCGCCATACTCCGACGGGATGGGATCGTCCTTTGGCTTGACCAGAAAGACACCAGCGAGTCCGCGGTAAACCTGCTCGGCGGTCAAACCATGAGGATGGGGATGGAACCAGTAAGGTGCCGCACTGCCTTCCGGCAGATCAAACGCATAAATACGGTCACCACCCGATACCACCGGGTCCATCGGATTGCCATCCTGATCGGCCGGCACCGGCATGCCATGCCAGTGAATCGTCGTGGGTTCGCCTGGAATTCCGTTCTTGAAGCTGATCTCGACTTTGTCACCCTCACGTGCTTCGATTACGGGATTGGTGCCATTGTAGAGAAGCACAGGCGTATCGAACCCTTCGGCGAACCGCATGGTGCCTGGTTCTGCTGCGAGCTTTACCTTGAATACGCCCGGTGCGGCCGACTGATTGGACAGGCGTGGCAGCTCCTTGAGCGGATGTCCCTCCGGCAAAACCGGGTTGGCGTTTGTGGGAGGCACGGCGTGATTACCGTGGCCATCCATGCCGCCCATATCGTGCTTTTGAGCTATTGCAGGCCCGGCCACGACGAGGCCCCCAAGGCTTGCCAGAAAAGTACGCCTTTGCATCGATCGTCTTCCTTTCGGTCGTTTGACAGTCAACGGCGACGCCGTCCAACCATGTCTTATGCATTTTTCATGGGGGAAGGCGGCTCCTGAGTGCCGCTCCCGGTTGTCACTGACCGCGTTTTGCCAGCCATTCGCGCATCATGGCGATTTCGCCTTCCTGGGCAGTAATCACGCCCTTGGCGAGCTTACGGACTTCCGGATCCGTTCCATGTTCGAGCACGACGCGCGCCATATCGATCGCACCCTGGTGGTGCGGGATCATGCCGCGCATGAAATCCTCGTCCGCATCACCCGTGAACTCTATGGCCATATCGGCGTGCATCTTGTCGTTGACATCTTGATAGGCGCGAATGACAGGATTGTCGGAAGGCGTGCTTGCGCCGTGACCGGCATGTTCACTGCGGTTCATGGTTGCTCCTTGTTCTTGTTCGCCAATCTGCGATTGCGCGTAGGCGAGACCGCCGGCAACAGCTAGCGCGCCGGCGATAAAAATCGGGGTGAGTTTGTTCATGGCTCTGCTCTGATCATAAGGTTCTCAAGGCCGTGCCCGGCGTTTTTGCGGTCGCGGGATAACCGGCTTCATCAAGGACCTGCTGAAGTGCCGCCAGGGTAGCAGTCGTCTCGACCACGACCGTGCGCGCCTCGGGATTGGTCGTGACCCTGGCATTCGGATCAATCGACAGGATCGCCTGTCTAACGGATTTTGCGCAGCCGCCGCAGGTCATGTCTTCGATTCTGAGTTCCATGAGAAATCTCCTTGTCTTGCTTTAACGTTGCCGAATGTGCGGCTTCCAACCATGGGAAGGTCAATAGCGATTTTTCTCCTTCTCATCTCTTGACCTTCCCATGGTTGGAAGCCGCATCTTCTGTCCGAACTGGAATTCGGGACAAGAAAAGGAGGCGGCTATGAATGCCCCCGTTCAAGCAACAGACCTGTCTGAAACGATATCACTCCCCATCGAAGGGATGACCTGCGCTTCCTGCGTGGGTCGTGTCGAAAGAGCCCTCAAGACCGTGCCAGGCGTCGCCGATGCGATCGTGAATCTGGCAACGGAAAAAGCGAGCATCACTACGAACAAGCCGGTTGATCCAGCCACGCTCGTCAAGGCCGTGAAGGATGTAGGCTATGAGGTTCCGGAAAGTTTCTCCGCGCCGGCGGCGGCCTCGCTTGAGGTGGCGATCGAGGGTATGACCTGCGCCTCCTGCGTGGGTCGTGTCGAAAAGGCTCTCCGGGCCGTGCCCGGCGTCACCAACGCCGTCGTCAATCTCGCAACGGAGAAGGCCACGGTCCAGGGAACTGCCGACGCCGCTGTGGTGGTGGCAGCAATCGAAAACGCGGGTTATGACGCCAAGGTGATCGCGGCGGGATCCGGGGCCGCCCAAGTAGAGACCGATGATCGCGCCGCGAAGAAGGAAGCAGAACGCCGCGAACTGACCCGAGATTTCACCCTCGCAGCGGTGCTGACGGTGCCGGTCTTCATCCTGGAGATGGGCTCACACGTCATCCCGGGCATGCATGACCTGATCGCCTCGACCATCGGCATGCAGTCGAATTGGTACATCCAATTCGTGTTGACAACCATCGTCCTGTTCGTTCCGGGCATTCGCTTTTACGACAAGGGGCTTCCGGCACTTGGGCGGCTCGCCCCTGACATGAACTCGCTGGTCGCAGTCGGCACGCTGGCCGCCTATGGCTATTCGCTGGTGGCGACCTTCGCGCCCGGCTTCCTCCCCGCCGGAACGGTAAACGTCTATTTCGAGGCCGCCGCGGTGATCGTGACGCTTATCCTGCTCGGGCGGCTGCTCGAAGCGCGCGCCAAAGGCCGGACATCCGAGGCGATCAAGCGTCTCGTCGGCCTTCAGGCAAAAACGGCACGTGTGCGCAGGGACGGCAAGACGGTCGACCTGCCGATCGGTTCGGTCGTTTCCGGCGATATTGTCGAGGTTCGGCCCGGCGATCGCGTCCCGGTGGACGGCGAGGTCATCGAAGGCGAGAGTTATGTCGACGAATCGATGATCACCGGCGAGCCGATCCCGGTCTCCAAGAAGCACGGCAGCGAGGTGGTTGGCGGCACGGTCAACCAGAAGGGCGCCTTCGCCATCCGTGCGACTGCGGTCGGCGGCAACACCGTGCTGTCGCAGATCATCCGCATGGTCGAGGAAGCGCAAGGATCGAAGCTGCCGATCCAGGCGCTGGTCGACAAGGTGACCATGTGGTTCGTGCCGGCGGTCTTCGCCGTAGCGGCCCTGACCTTCGCTTCCTGGCTCTATTTCGGGCCGTCGCCCGCGCTCACTTTCGCGCTGGTCAATGCCGTCGCCGTGCTGATCATCGCCTGCCCCTGCGCCATGGGTCTGGCGACGCCGACCTCGATCATGGTGGGCACTGGCCGGGGGGCGGAGTTGGGCGTGCTCTTCCGCAAGGGTGAAGCGCTACAACTGCTCAAGGACGCAAGGGTCGTCGCGGTGGACAAGACGGGCACTTTGACCGAAGGCAAGCCGGCGCTCACCGATCTGGAACTGGCCATCGGTTTCGACCGGGCGGATGTCCTCGGTCTGGTGGCGTCCGTCGAGGCGAAGTCGGAGCATCCGATTGCCCGTGCGATCGTGGATGCAGCCGCAGGGGAGGACATTCCGCTGCCGGCCGTATCGAACTTCGAATCGGTGACGGGTTTCGGCGTCAAGGCCCTGGCCGGTGGCAAGCGCGTCGAGATCGGCGCCGACCGCTACATGACCGAACTCGGCCATGACGTGGCAGGCTTCGCCAAGGTTGCCGAACGTCTCGGCAATGAGGGCAAGTCGCCGCTCTATGCGGCGATCGAGGGCAAACTCGCGGCGATCATCGCCGTGGCCGATCCGATCAAGGAGACGACGCCTGCGGCGATTAAGGCGCTGCACGATCTCGGCCTCAAGGTTGCGATGATCACCGGCGACAACAAGCGTACGGCCGAGGCTATCGCCAAGCGCCTTGGGATCGACGAGGTGGTGGCGGAAGTCCTGCCGGACGGCAAGGTCGACGCGGTGCGTCGCCTCAAGGCTGAGCATGGCAAGGTTGCCTTCGTCGGCGACGGCATCAATGACGCTCCGGCGCTGGCCGAAGCGGATGTCGGTCTTGCCATCGGCACCGGAACGGACATTGCCATCGAGGCCGCCGACGTGGTGCTGATGTCGGGGAGCCTGCAAGGCGTACCGAACGCAATCGCACTGTCCAAGGCGACGATTGGGAACATTCGGCAGAACCTGTTCTGGGCCTTCGCTTACAACACGGCTCTGGTCCCCGTTGCCGCCGGGCTGCTCTATCCGGCCTACGGCATCCTGCTGTCACCGGTTTTCGCCGCCGGCGCCATGGCCCTGTCGAGCGTCTTCGTGCTCGGCAATGCGCTCCGGCTCAAGACCTTCCGCGCCCCCGCGCAGGTGGAGAGCGGTGCTGCCCCGCACCATCGGCCGGAACTCGCACCCGCGAAATGAGACATGCGGGTCTGCTCCGGCAGGCTCGCCAGATATGAAGAAAGGAATGGACGATGACCAATACGAAGAGCCCATCGGTGGTGCTTTACACAACGCCAACCTGCCCCGACTGCCATGCTGTCAAGCGGTGGCTTGCAGACCAGGGAGTTCCATATGAAGAGCGAGATCTGTCAGATCCCCAGATAGCCGAAGAGGCGAAGGCGCGCACCGGTGTGCGTGTCGCCCCGATCACGATCGTCAACGAACAGGTCTTCTACGGAACCTTTGCCGACCAGAAGCCTCGCCTGGCAGAAGCCCTGTCATTGGGCACTGCCTGAGGGAGATTGCCATGGCAAGACAGATCGAGATTCGGCAGGCAGCGCGCACCATCACCGTACCGGCTGGCCGCACCATTCTCGAGACGGCGCTGGAGGAAGGGATCGCATATCCTCATGGATGCCGCTCGGGCCGCTGCGGCTCATGTAAGTCCCGACTGCTCAGTGGCGAGGTCGACCTCCTGCCGCACACGCGGTTTTCCCTGACGGATGAAGAGCGAAACCAGCGCTTGATCCTGGCGTGCCGGGCGCGACCGCTCACGGACTGTACGGTGGCGTGGCTCGATGAGGATGAGGAGGAGCTTGATCTTCCCGTTCGCACCTATCGGACCCGCGTTGTCGCCATCGATGACGCAACCCACGACATCCGCCAGATCAGGCTGGAGATTGAAGCGGGGGAGACCGTCGCCTTCAGGGCAGGTCAGTATGCGCAGGTAACGTTTGCCGGTGCGCCGGCGCGCGACTATTCAATGGCGAACCAGCCAGGCCGGTCCCATCTCGAATTCCATATAAGGCATGTGCCCGGTGGAGCCACGAGCGAACACGTCGCCAGGTCACTCAAAGTTGGTGACGAGGTGTCGGTTCGCGGGCCGCTCGGCAGTTCATTTCTGCGCGAACAGCATACCGGTCCAATTCTCGCGGTCGCCGGCGGGTCGGGTCTCGCTCCGATCAAGTCGATTGTCGAAATGGCGCTGGCAAGCGGCCTGCGTCAGCCGATCCATCTCTATTTTGGGGCGCGGACGGAACGCGATCTCTATTTGGTCGAACATTTCAGTCTTCTGGCGAGCACCTACGACAATCTCCAGTTCATTCCCGTGCTCTCGGAGGTGAGCCGATCCGATCACTTCCGAACCGGCCTGGTAACGGATGCGATCGTAAGTGACATTCAGGATCTCGATGGCTGGAAGGCATATATGGCGGGACCGCCCGCCATGATTGACGCTGCCGGCGTCATGTTTCGCGAACTGGGCCTGCGGAGCGAGGACATGCATGCGGACGTGTTTTTTACGCCCGAAGAAACGACCACATAAAACCTACCGAAAGGACAGGATGATGAATATCGGCAAGGCTGCGGCGGCATCGGGCGTTTCGGCCAAGATGATCCGCTACTACGAATCGATTGGATTGATCCCAGAGGCATCCCGAACAGATAGCGGCTATCGCGACTACTCCGAAAAGGATGTGCATACATTGCGCTTCATCAGGCATGCGCGCGATCTCGGCTTCTCGGTCGAGAAAATGTCCGAATTGCTCGCCCTGTGGCGAGATCGAAGCCGTGCGAGCGCTGACGTCAAGCGTGTTGCACTTGAGCATGTCGAAGAGCTTGAGCGGAAGGCACGCGAACTCCAGGAGATGAGCATGACGCTCAAGCATCTGGCCGAAAACTGTCGGGGTAATGCCCGACCGGACTGCCCGATCATCGACGAACTCTCGGCGGATGGTAAGTCGGACAGGACGCCCAAGACTCGCCGTCGTTCTGGAGCGACGGGTAACAAGTTCGAGCACCTCGGGCCCGTTGTTTCGGCACAGGCAAAAAGAAGCAGCTATGGCGCCAGGGAGCAGTAGCTATGATCCTCGCCCGCGAAATCCTGCACCTGTTCAAACGAGCCTGTTCCGACGGCGACATGGAAGTTGCCGAGAAGCTTTTGCAGACCCTTGAACTGATTGATGCGCGAGAGACTGGTGCCGCAGTTTCTCACAAGCCACTGTCTGAAGCTTATCTGGCTATCGGTAAGCTTCCCGCGCCTCGGAGAGAATGCCAGCACGTCATTAAGATATGATCTGTCCAGTGAGATCCAAGGATGGATGAGCCAGAAACGGGACGGGCCATTGCCGACTACGCAGGTCAACAACTGCCGATGCGTCACGGATCACAATGCGGAGGCGGCGGACATCGAACCTCAGCGGCGGCCGGACCCCCCTCCTGGTATTGCTTCGGTACTCTTCAACGCTTCGCAGCAAGTCGGCGTTGCGTTGGGGCTGGCCGTCCTTTCGACCATTTCCATCTCGGTCACGGCGAGCAGGTTGCCGGATGCACTCGGTGCGCTCTATCGCGCGCGAGGCCGGCGGTGGCGATGTGGAGAGATCTGCCAGTGACGCACTGATCTTCGGCTATGGTCCTGCGCTTATGGGCGCTGGAGCTGCCCTCGTGATTGCCGCGGTCATTGCGGCGGTGCTGGTCAATGCCAGCAGCGGACAGGTTTCCCCCGACCCCATCCCGGTCCATTGACCGGACCGTGATCAAGCCTACCGGCGCGATACGGTGACCCGCTACCCCGCCGTAGACCCTGCCCGCTGGGGCGGATTGCTAGCGGGGTGGTTGACATACAACATATGAACATCTATTCATGTGTTATATGTCAAACGGATGAGCCCTGAAATGTCCCATTCACACAGCCATGGTCATTCTCACGATGACCATTCCCACGATCACTCCCATGCGCCGACCGTCACGAGCGATAATGAGCGCAAGGTTCTTCTCTCGTTTTTCCTGATCTTCACGTTCATGATCGTGGAGGTGATCGGCGGTCTGATCTCAGGATCGCTGGCGCTGCTGGCCGACGCCGGACATATGTTGAGCGACGCGGCTGCGCTGGCGCTAGCCTATGCGGCCTTTCGGTTCGGACGGCGTGCGGCCGACCCCAAGCGAACCTTCGGTTATCTGCGTTTCGAGGTCCTTGCCGGTTTCATCAATGCGATCACGCTGTTCGCGATCGTCGTCTGGATTGTCTATGAAGCTTGGCAGCGCTTCCAGGAACCGCACGTGATCTTGGCGGGACCGATGCTCGGCGTTGCCATCGCCGGCCTTCTCATCAATATCCTGGTGTTCTGGATTCTGACGCGCGGCGATAGCGAGCACGTCAACATCAAGGGCGCCGCCCTTCATGTCATGGGTGACCTGCTCGGTTCCGTGGGTGCGGTTTCAGCAGCCATTGTGATCTCTTACACGGGTTGGACCCCGATCGATCCCATCCTGTCGGTGGTTGTCTCCCTGCTGATCCTGCGCAGCGCCTGGGGCCTTCTCGGCAAGTCGATCCATATCCTGCTCGAAGGTGCGCCCGACAACGCGACGCCGGAAAAGATTGAACGTCATCTCGTCGAAAATATCCCTGGCGTGGCGTCCGTTAGCCACATCCATGTCTGGTCGATCACCTCCGGGCGGACCTTGGCCACGATGCATGTGCGACCGGCTGCCGATGTCGATGCTCGCTCGGTCGTGCGCGGAGTCGAGAATGAACTGAAGTCACAGTTTACGATCGAACATGCGACTATCGCTATCGACTGGAATGACGAAGCGGAAGCATGCAGCCTGTCCCAATTCCCTGTCCCGACGGGCCACGCGCATGGGGATGGACACGACCATGACAATGGCCATGAGCACGTCCACGCCTAACAGGAGCATGAGCATTGAAACAAGCCCCATCCTTGACGCAGCACGACGTAACCGTATTGGCAGAGACTTTCCGCCTGCTGGGCGATCCCACAAGACTGAGAATTCTGCTCTTTTGCCTGCCAGGTCCAAGGTCTGTTGGCGAGATTGTTGAGAATCTGGAGCTATCGCAGACGTTGGTCAGCCATCATTTGCGGCTGCTCAGAGGTGCAAGGCTCGTCAGAGGGGAGCGTCGGTCAAAGCAGGTCTTCTACGAAGTGGCGGACAGCCATGTAAGCGACATGCTGATCGACATGGCGTTCCATATCCACGAAGACCATGCTGATGACTAGGTAAAATCAGCGGAGCCATCCGAAACACGATGTGAATTCGGCACCTGCGTCCTTGGCTCCGCACGGCTAACTCATCGCCTCGCTTCGTGTCTGAGCCGTACTACGAAGATTGAACTCGCCGCGTTCAGTCCGGCGCGCGAGCTTGGGTCGGCTTGCCGGGAATCAGATGAAATCGGGTCTTGACCTTCCAACCATTGGAGACCGCACAGTTCTGTCTGAGGCCCGATTGACGAAGGTAAGGAGACGGTAATGCACGCTTTGGTGAAGAACAACTTGTCGGTTGAAACGAAATCCGGCCCGCCGGTCGAAGGCACGACCTGCGTGCGCTTCGACGCGGTCCAATTTGGGCCGGCCGAGCGCGAATTTTTCACCAGCCAATAGGATCGCCATGGTTTCGATCCTCGTCAACCGGACATATCGTAATCTCTTCGCCGCGCAGGTCCTTTCCCTGATCGGCACGGGTCTCACCACGGTCGCCCTCGGCCTCCTCGCCTATGATCTGGCTGGCACCGACGCCGGTCAAGTGCTGGGCATCTCCCTCGCCGTCAAAATGATCGCCTATGTCGGCGTCTCGCCCTTCGCGGGCGCGTTGGCGGGCCGGGTGCCGCGCCGCGCCTTTTTGGTGACGCTCGATGTCCTGCGTGCCGGTATGGTTCTGCTACTGCCGTTCGTCACGGAGGTCTGGCAAATCTATGCGCTGGTCTTCCTGTTCCAGTCCTGTTCGGCTGCCTTCACGCCGACTTTCCAGGCGACCATTCCCGACGTTCTTCCCGACGAAAAGGAATATACCGCCGCGCTTTCCATGTCGCGGCTGGCCTATGACCTCGAATCCCTGCTCAGCCCACTGCTGGCCGCCCTTCTGCTCACGCTCATCAGCTTTCATTGGCTGTTCCTCGGCAATGCCATCGGCTTCATCGCCTCGGGCCTGCTGGTCCTTTCGGTCGCCCTGCCGGTCGCCAAGACGGTGCAGCGCCCCTTCCTTGAACGGCTGACACGCGGAAGCCGGATCTATTTCGCGACGCCGCGCCTGCGCGGGTTGCTAGCCCTCAGCTTTGCCTCGTCGGCGGCGGGCGCGATGGTGATCGTGAACACGGTGGTCATCGTTCGCGCAGGCTTCGGGGGCACGGAAGGCGATGTTGCATGGTTCTTTGCTACTTATGGGGCGGGTTCCATGGTCGTCGCCTTCGCCTTGCTCAAACTCCTCGAAGGCAGATCACCGCGCAGCGTCATGATCACGGGCTCAGTAGCTTTGCCGGTGTTGCTCGCGATTGCCGCGTTTTACCAGAGCTGGTGGTCCATTCTGGTTCTCTGGTTCTTGCTGGGCGCCGCCGGTTCCGCTGTCATGACGCCAGGTGGAATCCTGCTGCGTCGCTCCGCACACCCGGAGGATCGGCCGTCGCTCTTCGCCGCGCAATTCGCGCTGTCGCATGCTGGATGGCTCGTGACCTATCCGCTGGCGGGTTGGCTCGGAGCAGGTTTCGGGATGACGACGGCTTTCGCGGTGCTGGCCATCGCGGCTGGGGCTGGCGCGATTGCTGCCGTGCGACTCTGGCCCGCACATGATCCCGATATCATCGAGCACGATCACCACGAAATCGAGCACAGCCATCCGCTTGAAGCCGGGGTCGATCATGCGCCGCCTCTCTCCGGCGAGGCCGACGCGAAGCGCGGCCATCGCCATGGGCCGGTCCGTCACGCCCACCCTTTTGTCATCGATGACCATCATCCAATCTGGCCAAAGGGGTAGGAACGATGTGGCGGTGGAAGCACAAACATGTCTCCCCCGGCCGGTCGCCTCACCTGACCGGAGACCGGACTCCTATGGCCGCCTTGATCCCAGCGCTCCCGGTCGCCAAGCGCCAGCGACGGCGAGCCTTCCGAACGGACCACGCGGCTCCGAGCTGTCTTCGCTCGGCCATCGCCCAGCCGTCATGGTGCAAGGAGGGTGTGTGATGCGGGAGGTGACGAAGTATCCCGATTCAATAGAACTTCGCCACCTCCGCTATTTCGTGGCTGCGGCCGAGCACGGCAGCTTCCGCAAGGCGGGAACTGCCCTCGGGCGATCGCAGGCGGCAATCAGCCGATGCATCGCCGACCTCGAGGACCAAATCGGCGCGTCCCTGTTTCATCGGCATACATGGGGCGTATCGGCGACCTATGCCGGACAGCGCTTCCTGCGGCGAGCGCGCAAGGCCATCAGGACCATCGGCGAAGGTGCATATGACGTGGCCTCGGCGGGCCGATCCGAGAACGGGCGCGTCCGGATCGGCATCTACTCTTCCATCGCCTCGGGCTTCCTGGCCGACCTGCTGCGTGACTACAGCGAACGACATGGCACGGTCC
Source organism: Hyphomicrobiales bacterium (assembly GCA_900473915.1). Classification (GTDB taxonomy): domain Bacteria; phylum Pseudomonadota; class Alphaproteobacteria; order Rhizobiales; family Rhizobiaceae; genus Brucella. The sequence goes on from UCNG01000011.1 coordinate 560,862, forward strand.
GGATCGAACTGATCGACGGCAACCCCGACGAGCACGTCGCGGCCATCCGGCAATTGCGCCTCGACGTCGCCTTCATCACGGGGACGAGGGATTGGCTGGCCTGCGAACGCGCGGCGTTGTGGTCGGAGCGGATCTTTGCGGTGCTGCCGGATCACCACCACCTCACGGCTCGCTCCGAGCTCGCCTGGCAGGATTTGATGGATGAGCCCTTCATCGTGACTGAGGCGGCGCCGGGTCAGGAGATCCATGACTATCTGGTGCGGGAGCTGGCCGGGCTCGGCCAGCATCCCGAGATCCAGGTGCAATCGGTCGGTCGGGACAATCTCCTGCCGCTGGTGGCGATCGGGCGGGGTTTGACGCTGGTGAGCGAGGCGATGACCGTCGCACGGTTCCCAGGTGTGGCCTACCGGCCGATCAGCAACGAGGATCTTCCCTTCTCCGCGGTCTGGTCCGCCAGCAACGACAATCCCGCCTTCAGGCGATTCCTCTCCATGGCGAGAGCAATGGCCGTCAGACTTGCGCCGTCGACGATTGCGTGGAGCGCCGAGCTTTCGCAAAGCCCCGATCTGTCGAGATGAACCTCTCCAGCATGGGCACGATGAGCCTCACGGGATCGGCGACGGGCTGGCCGGTCTCTCGGGCCAGGATTTCGGCATAGGCCACAAGGTTACGATGCAGTTGTGCAGGTAGGTCTACCGTCACCTTGACGGGCCTGTCGTCGACGATCGGTCCGAGTTTCAGCTTTGCCATGGTCAGCCTCTATAGGGTTCGAGGACAAGATCGCGGGTGACCATAACGCGGACGGGGAAGCCCGGTCGGATGGTCAATGTCGGCGCAACCTGCAACTGGCGCCGGACGATCTGCTGGCCGGCGTCGTTGATGGTGTCCTGTGCTCCATCACGGATGGCGCGCACCAAGCGGTCCTCGTCGCTGACCGCCAGTTCTGTGCCGACCGCGAGCAGCGTGGACAATCCCGCCGCCTTGGCCAGATCCCACCAGTGGTAATCGACGCCATCTTCAAGGCCAGCATAGCCCTGGGTATCGGCGCCCGGCTGACGTTCGAGCACGATGGAACGGCCGTTCGGGAAGATCAGCCGGTTCCAGACCAGGAGCGCTCGCCTCTGACCGAACTGCACGTTGTTATCGTACTTGCCGATAATCCGGGTGCCTTGCGGCACGAGCAGAATGCGGCCGGTCGGACTGTCGTAGACGTTTTCCGTCACCTGTGCCGTGATCTGGCCGGGCAGATCGGAGCGGATGCCAGTAATGAGCACGGCGGGAATCACCGCTCCTGCCTGAAGGATGAACGGCGAAGCCGGAGCCACGACCCGATCCGACGATGTGGTCCGGCGATCGGCGGGCGCATTCAGAAACGCAAGCTGCCGATCCTGCGCGGTCTGCTGTCCGAGTTGCCCGGTCAAGCCGGCGAGATCGAAGCCGGGAACGTTTGGCGTGGTCGCGCCACCGGGCGTCCTGGGTGTCGCACTTGGCTGGGTCTGGAAGAAGACGCGGCTGGTGCGGGCCGCCTCTTCTTCGGCTGGACGGCGTTGTTCGGCTTCGTCGACGGTCGGCGTCGCGATCGTCGGCGGAACAACGGGCTGGCCCCTGTTCTGGGCGTCAAGAATCGGTCGCCCAAGATCACCGGGCAGCGGCGGACCTAGCACAGGTCCGGTATAATCGCGCGGCAGGCCGGCGAGGCCATCTGCGGTCTGGCGGTTGTTGGTCGAGTAAAGTTCCTCTCCGCCCTGACCTCCGTCGCGGGTCTGGAGGGCGTAGATCAGCGCGCCGCCGATGCCGACGAGCCCGACGGCCGCAACGCTTGCCAGCACTTTCCGCGAAAGGCGGGTAACGCGCGGTGCCTCGGCGCGCAGACGCATGGAAGATGCAGTGTTAGTTTTGTCCTCACTCATGATGCGGGTCTCCGGTCGGTGCGGACAATTCTGACGACCTGCTGACGGTCGCCGCCGCCGAGCCGCAGCTCCGCCGCGCCGAACAAGCGATCGACGATCAGGATGTGTTGGTGGATACGACTGTTGACGAGCTGCGCTTCGCCGTCCGGACCGATGACGAAGATCGGCGGCATTTCGCCCTGGACGATCCCGCGCGGGAACTCGACGTAAACCCTGCGGCCGTCATCATAGACGGAGACGGGTTTCCAGGGCGGATTCCCGCCGGTCAAACCGTAGCGGTAGTTGCGCGCCGCGACGACCGGGATGACCGGCGTCGCCGGGATGCTCTGGCCTTGTCCGGCGCGCGGCCGCGGATAGGACCATGCGACGGAGGGCATATAGGGCTTCGCTCCGGAACGCAGCTCGATCATGTAAACGCGCCGGTCGGTGGTCACGACGAGATTGGTCGTGATGTCCGGCCGGGACGGCTTCACGAGGATGTGGACGCGCCGCGTTGTGCCGGTGCCGCTCTCGGTGTCCCCGATGATCCATCGTGCGGTATCGCCAGCCGCAATCGGCCCGGCCCCTGTCAGCGACTCGCCGGGTTCTAGCGCGATATCGGTGATCTGCCCGGGAGCTGCATAGACCTGATAGAGCGCCCCTTCCGACCAGGGGTATATCTGGATCGCATTGAAGTACCCCTCCCGGCGCGGCTGCACGCGAGCGGCAGCGTTGGCGTTCTCGACGCGAGCGATTGGTGTGCTGGCCGCCGTGCCGCCCTTTGCCGGCGTCCAGGCCGGAGGGATGTGGATCGGACGGGGCCGATCGTCCGTCACCGATACGGGAACGGCCGGCAAAGCCGGAACATCTCGATCGTAGCTGATCTCGGGCGGCTTTTGCGGCGTGGCACAACCAGCCAACGCGGTGGCGGAAAACAGCAGAACCGGAAGTACGGATTTACGGAAAACCGGAATGGTGGGGTTAGGGAAAGCCGATTTCATTGGCTCATCTCCCGCGACCAGTTGATGGCGTTGATGTAAATTCCGAGCGGATTGACTTTCAGCCGCTCGGCATCGCGCGGAGGCTGGATGACGATGGTCAGGATCGCGGTCCAGCGCTCGGTCGCGCCGAGCTGGCCATTCTCGAAATGCCGTTCCGTCCACGCGACGCGGAAGCTGTCCGGAGAAGCGCGGATGACGCTGGAAACCTCGACGGCGATCTGCTGCTTGCCGACCTTCGTGAAGGGATCGTTGGCGCGGGCATAATCGTTGAGCGCAGCCGCGCCCCGATCGGTCGTCCACTCATAGGCCCTGAGCCAGTTCTGACGGACGATGATCGGATCGGCGGGAATGCTTCTGGTCTGCTCGATGAAGCGTGCGAGATGCCAGGCCACCTGTGGATCGGTCGGATGATAGTCCGCCGTGGCCGGGGCGACGGTCTGGGTCCGACCCAGATTGTCTACCTGAACCACCCAGGGAACCACTGTCCCACGCACGGACTGATAGACCAATGCGGAGGCGAAGCCCGCCGACAGGATCAGAGAACCGAACGCCATGTAGCGCCAGTTCCTCGCCTGCACGCGCGCTGATCCAAGACGTTCGTCCCAGACTTGTGCGGCCTTCTGGTAAGGTGTTTCCGGTTGAGGTGTCTTGCCGTAATGCACGGCCGGTCGTTTGAAGAGATTCATGAACGGTCACTTTCGGAGAGATTGACGGATGCGCCGGACCCATGGCTGTCGCCCGAGCGAACAGCATGGGCGGCAGCGCTGACGCCGTGGGAGACATGGCTGACGCGCTTCATGCGCTGGGCCCATGCCGGCGGCTGATCGGGTGTGGTTGCGGGAGCGACGGAAGCGGGATCGGATTCGTCGGTGCCCGCGCCAGACGAGAAGGAGCCGCCGCTGCCGCTGACGCCTGCACGCGCGCCGTCGGAGAAGCTGGATTTCATGCTTTCCGAGGCGCGGGACGCGGCACGGCGCAACGGGGAAACGGAGGCCGATCCGGCGGCGCGTGCCACGCCTCCGAGGCCGAACGCGACGCCGGACGCGCCCGACTGTCCCATAGAGCCAAGGGTATAGGCCGACGACGCCGCGCCGGCCGCCGCTGCTCCGCCACGCGCGGCAGCAGCGCCGCCGGAAAGAAGAGCGGCTCCGCCCTTGGCAGCCAGCATAGCGCCGCCGCCGGCGGCAAGTGCTGCTCCGCCGACAGCAAGGCCGGTGCCAACCGCGGCACCTGCGCCAAGTTGGGGACCGCCGCTGACAAGACCCGAGGCAATGCCGGGACCGAAAATGCCGAGGCCGACGAGCGAAAGCGCGGCGAGCACGATGGCCATGGCGTCGTCGATGCTCGGGGTCTGGCCGCCGAAGCCCTGCGTAAACTGACTGAACAATGTCGAGCCGATGCCGACGATGACGGCGAGCACCAGCACCTTGATGCCGCTGGAAATCACGTTGCCAAGCACGCGCTCGGCCATGAAGGCGGTTTTGCCGAACAGGCCGAAGGGGATCAGCACGAAACCGGCAAGCGTGCTCAATTTGAACTCGATCAGCGTCACGAAGAGCTGGATCGCCAGAATGAAGAAAGCGAGGATGACGAGCGCCCAGGCAAAGAGCAGGCAGACGATCTGGATCAGGTTCTCGAAGACCGCGATCCAGCCCATCAATGGCGAGATCGCGTCAAGCAGAGGACGCGCCGCATCGAGGCCGGTCTGTGCCACCTTGCCGGGGCGAAGGAGATCCTGAGCTGTAAAGCCTGTGCCAGCGGCTTTCAGGCCAAGACCGGAGAAGCTGTCGAAGACGATCCTGGCGAGGTTGTTCCAATTGGAAATCAGGTACGCAAACACCCCGACAAACAGGGTCTTCTTCACCAGCCTCGCGATAATGTCGTCGTCCGCGCCCCAGCTCCAGAACAGCGCAGCAAGGGTGACGTCGATCACGATGAGCGATGTGGCGATAAACGCCACCTCGCCGCCGAGCAGACCAAAGCCGGAGTCGATATAGCGTGTGAAGGTGCCGAGGAACGTGTCGATAACACCGGAGCCGCCCATGCTTCACCGCCCTTCGCTGGAGGATGGTGACGCGGGTGCAGGCGAGCGGCCGAGGAACCGATCTCGCGTCTCGGCCCAGACGCGCAGGCATTCAGCGTCGTTCGCGGCCTGCTGGCCAAGCTGCTGGCACCGGCGCTGTGCCTCACGCAGCGGATCGCGCCGAGGTTCGATGGTGCGCGTGGAGAAATCCTCTGACCGCTCCTCCTTACGGGTCATCTCGACGACCGCCGCCGTGATGGCGATGGCGACGAACACGACAGCGCCCAGCCGGGCCAGCATCTTGCCGTCCATAAGCTCGCCCTCAGTTGCCGTTGAACATCTGCGCGTTGCCCGGCTGGTAGCCTGAACCGGGCGTCAGGAAGCGACGACGCTGCTCGCGGCCCTGTTCGGCAGCCGCTGTGCGCTCGGCTTCGGTCAAAGCGCCTGCGCGCCCGTTAGCCGCAAGCAACGCCACCAGATCGGAGAGTTGCTGCGACTGAAGCGCCAGAAGCTGGTTGCCGGCCTGCGTCGCCTGAAGCGCGCCAGTCGCGCCCTGGCTCTGGTTCACCAGTTCGCTCATTTGCGTGCGATTGGTGTCGATATTGCTGACGACACCGGCCTGGACGCGCATGGCGTCCTGCAGACCGCCGACCGTGTTCTGCCAGCGCGAGCGCGCGTCGGAGACGAGCTGCTGATCCGTGGCCGACATGGAGACGCTGCCGTACTGCTGCTGGAACGCCTGATCGATCCGCTGTACGTCAAAGGCGATGTTCTGAGCCTGGGTCAGAAGTTGCTGCGTGCGCTGAACGTTCTGCTGAAGCGTCTGGAGCGAGGAGAACGGCAAGCTCGCAAGATTGCGCGCCTGATTGATCAGCATCGTCGCCTCGTTCTGAAGCGAGGTAATCTGGTGGTTGATCTGTTCCAGCGTGCGCGCGGCGGTCAGAACGTTCTGCGCGTAGTTGCTGGGATCGAAGACGATTCTCCAGGCGTAGGCAGACGTGGCCGCGACCGGCGAAAGCGCGATCGGGGTGGCAAGCATGGTTGCTGCGAGAAGCATCGCAGGCGAGCGGACAGAGCGGGTCGTCATGTTTTGGTTTCCTTTTCGGTTTCGGGGACGACGGTCGGAAAAGTCGAGATGAGATCGGCGGCCCAGCCGGCGTCGCGAGCCTTGAGCCAGGCCGTGAGAAAGCCTTCGCGGCCATGCTCGGCGACGAGGTTCGCGATCAGGGTCTGGTCCGATTTCGAGGAAGCGGCGCAGAGCGCGAGCCCGACTTCGGAGAGGCCCAGTTCGAACAGGCGATTGCCGCGCCGCGACTGGCAGTAGTAGTCGCGTTTGGGTGTCGCCCGCGCGAGGATTTCGATCTGACGGTCATTGAGGCCGAAGCGCCGATAGATGGCCGTGATCTGCGGCTCGATCGCGCGTTCGTTCGGCAGAAGCAGTCGCGTCGGGCAGCTTTCGATGATGGCCGGGGCAATGTCCGAATTGTCGATATCGCTAAGCGACTGGGTGGCGAAGATGACCGAGGCGTTTTTCTTACGGAGCGTCTTCACCCATTCGCGGAGCTGGCCGGCGAAGCCTTCGTCATCGAGCGCAAGCCAGCCCTCGTCTATGATAAGCAGCGTCGGCCGCCCGTCGAGCCTGTCGCCGATGCGATGAAAGAGATAGGCGAGTACAGCCGGGGCTGCCCCCGTCCCGACCAGCCCCTCGATCTCGAATGCCTGCACGTCCGCCGAGCCGAGATGTTCAGCTTCGGCATCCAGCAGCCGACCGTAGGGGCCGCCCACGCAGTAAGGCCGGAGCGCCTGCTTGAGATCGTTGGACTGAAGAAGAACGCTGAGGCCAGTGATCGTGCGTTCGCCGACCGGCGCCGAGGCAAGCGAGGTCAGCGCCGTCCAGATATGCTCCTTTGCCTCCGGCGTGATCTTGATGCCTTCCCGCATCAGGATCGCGACGATCCAGTCGGCGGCCCAGGCACGTTCATAGGTATCGTGAATGCGGGCCAACGGCTGGAGCGATACCGAGGCGTCCGATCCTTCGGTCAGTCCGCCGCCGAGATCGTGCCAGTCACCGCCCATGGCGAGCGCGGCGGCACGGATCGAGCCGCCGAAGTCGAAGGCGAAGACCTGGCTGCGGAGGTAACGGCGGAACTGCAAAGCGATGAGCGCGAGCAGCACGGATTTGCCCGCGCCCGTCGGGCCGACAACGAGCGTGTGGCCGACATCGCCCACATGCAAAGACAACCGGAACGGAGTCGAACCTTCGGTTCTGCCGTAAAGCAGCGGGGGCGCATCGAAGTGTTCGTCCCGTTCCGGCCCCGCCCACACGGCAGAGAGGGGGATCATGTGGGCGAGATTGAGGGTCGAGATCGGCGGCTGTCGCACGTTTGCATAGACATGGCCGGGCAGACTGCCGAGCCAGGCATCGACGGCGTTCACCGTCTCGATCATGGCAGTGAAGTCGCGGCCCTGGATGACCTTCTCGACCAGCCGGAGTTTTTCATCGGCAAGGCGGGGGTCGGCGTCCCAGACCGTGATCGTGGCGGTGACATAGGCCATGCCGGCGACGTCGGCGCCGAGTTCCTGCAAAGCCATGTCCGCGTCGGCTGCCTTGTTCGCGGCGTCGGTGTCCACGAGCACCGATTGCTCGTTGGTCATCACCTCCTTGAGGATCGCGGCAATCGACTTTCGCTTGGCGAACCACTGCCGCCTGATTTTGGTCAGCAGCTTCGTCGCGTCGGTCTTGTCGAGCAGGATCGCGCGCGTCGACCAGCGATACGGGAAAGCCAGTCGGTTCAGCTCGTCGAGCAGGCCCGGTGTGGTCGCCGTCGGGAAGCCGACGATAGTCAGCACACGCAGATTCTGGTCGCCAAGACGCGGCTCCAAACCGCCGGTGAGTGGCTGGTCGGCGAGCAGCGCGTCGAGATAGACCGGCGTTTCCGGCACGCGGACGCGGTGGCGTTTTGTCGACACGCAGGAATGCAGGTAGGTCAGCGTCTCGCTGTCATCGAGCCAACTGCAGGACGGCATGAAGCCGTCGAGCAGCGCCAGCACGCGGTCGGTGCGATCGGTGAAGGCGCGCAGGATCTCGTGGGGGTCGACGCCCGAGCGCTCACGGCCTTCGTAAAGCCAGGACTCGGTGCGCGCGGCTTCCTCCGCCGGCGGAAGAAACAGGAAGGTGAGGAAATAGCTCGATACGAAATGTGCGCCCGCCTCTTCGAAGTCGGCCTTGCGCTCGGCATCGACCAGACCTGAAGCCGGATCGGGAAAGACGCTATCCGGATAGGTGGCGGCCTCGTGCCGTTGCGCTTCCACAAAGATGCTCCAGCCGAGGCCAAGGCGGCGAAAGGCGTTGTTGATGCGGCTTGCAACAGCAACCAGCTCGGCCGCGACGGAAGAGTCGAGATCCGGACCCCGAAAGCGGGCTGTGCGCTGGAAAGAGCCATCCTTGTTCAGCACGACACCGGGCGCGACCAGAGCGACCCAGGGCAGATAGTCGGCAAGGCGAGCGGCGGAGCGGCGGTATTCGGCGAGATTCATCATGACCGCGCTCCTCACACTGCGAGGAAAGCCGGAATGCGCAGATGCCTGCGCCCGACCTCGACGAAGAGCGGATCGCGGCGGGCCGCCCAGACGGCCACGAAATGACCGATCGCCCAGATGGCGAGGCCGACGAGCCAGAGGCGCAGGCCGAGGCCCACGGCCCCGGCCAGCGTACCGTTCATGATCGCGATTGAACGCGGCGCACCGCCGAGCAGGATGTGCTCGGTCAAGGCGCGATGGACGGGCATGGAAAAGCCCGGCACCGCGTCGAGTTGTTCGAGGACGGTCGCCATCAGACGAGCGCCCCGCCGCCGAAGCTGAAGAAGCTAAGGAAGAACGAGCTGGCCGCGAACGCGATCGACAGGCCGAACACGATCTGGATCAGGCGGCGGAAGCCGCCGCTGGTATCACCGAAGGCGAGTGCCAGGCCGGTGGCGATGATGATGATCACTGCCACGATCTTGGCGACCGGCCCTTCGATCGACTGGAGGATCTGCTGAAGCGGCTGCTCCCACGGCATGGATGAGCCGGAGGCATGGGCCGGGGGCGTAGCCGCCAGCATCATGATGGTGAAAAGCGCGGTCGAACTGGCGAGACGCTTGTAGCTGCCGCGCATGATGAAGCCGGTGGGCAGCTCCGGATCGACGGGCACCGTCGTCAGGACGGGCGGATTGGTCACATTCGGAATAATGGGCGAATTCATTCAGCTTCTCCGTTCGAGATCGTTGCGGGGGTGATGCGGTAGTCGCCAGTGGCGGGGTCGATGCCGTCGACACGCGCGAGTTCGGCCAGCCTGCGCGACGAGCCGCGGCCGGAGAGGACGGCGACGAGATCGATGGTCTCGGCGATCAGGGCGCGTGGGACGGTGACGACGGCTTCCTGGATGAGTTGCTCGAGACGGCGCAGGGCGCCGATGCCGGAGCCGGCGTGGATTGTGCCGATGCCGCCGGGGTGGCCGGTGCCCCAGGCTTTGAGGAGGTCGAGCGCTTCTGAACCCCGCACCTCACCGATGGGGATGCGGTCAGGCCGCAGGCGCAGCGAGGACCGAACAAGGTCGGAGAGCGTGGCGACGCCATCCTTGGTCCGCATCGCGACAAGGTTCGGCGCTGCACATTGCAGCTCGCGGGTATCCTCGATGATGACGACGCGATCCGCGGTCTTCGCCACTTCGGCGAGCAGTGCATTGGTCAGGGTCGTCTTGCCGGTGGAAGTGCCGCCGGCGACGAGTATGTTGGCGCGGGACTGAACTGCTGCGCGCAGCTTCACAGCCTGGTCGGCTGTCATGATGCCGGCCGCCACATAGTCGTCCAGCGTAAAGACCGCGACAGCCGGCTTGCGAATTGCGAAGGCGGGCGCCGCTACGACGGGAGGAAGCAGGCCCTCAAAACGCTCACCCGTTTCCGGTAACTCGGCCGAGACGCGCGGGGAGCGGGCATGAACCTCCGCACCGACATGGTGCGCGACCAGACGCACGATGCGCTCGCCGTCGGCGGCCGTCATCGTCTCGCCGGTGTCGGCCAACCCTTCGGAAAGCCGATCTACCCAGATGCGGCCATCGGGGTTCAGCATCACCTCGACCACGGCCGGGTCTTCCAGAAACCGGGCGATGGCCGCTCCGAGCGCAGTGCGCAACATGCGCGCGCCGCGCTGGATCGCTTCCTGCCTGTTGTGAGTGGCTGCCATGTCGTCCCCGTATTTCGTGGGGACAACAGATGATCCCCGGATCGGGGATGATTAAAAGAGCCCGAAATCAGGTCGATTCAACAAGTTTCGGTCGTAGTAGTAGCGTAGCGTGCAAATACAGGAAAACGGCGGCGCGGGTGTTCTGCCATAAGGACTGCAAACAATCCCAAAGGTATCGGATTTGATCTGGCTTGTTAGCCGGCATTCCGACTGTAGGTGATTTGCGGGCAGTTCACTTTGTTGTACGGGATACTAGCGTTATAGCCGCCAAGTCGCAGCAGCATAGTTGAATTAAGTATCTCCAAGTTGGATACTTCTTTTAAAGCGAATCAGGAAAAGGGGATTGGGGTGGCTAGATGCACTGCACCAAAAGAAGGCCATCGCTCAGCGAGCGCCGCAGCAAACTGTCCAGCATGCCGTGGCCGCAGCCGCTATGGTGGTTACAGCAGCTATAGCAACTACAGCGGTTATGGCTCGTACTCGTCCCCATCATCTCCCTCCCCAACTTACCGCTCGTCGTCGGGAAGCAGCGGCGGGTCCGGTCGTGTAGGAGCAAGATGGTCGAAGGCCGGTTCAACCGTATTGTACACACCTACAGAAGTGCGGGCGCTTACCCCAATCCGCCAGACTGTAGAGAGCCGTGCGGAACTACCTGATCTCCGTGACGTCTTCCTATGCCATGCTTGGGATGACCGGCAGGGGGATGCTAAGGAGTTGCATGACTTGCTCGAAGCACGCGGCGTCTCGGTCTGGTTCAGCGAAAAAGACGTTGCTCTCGGCACGTCGTTGCTTCGTGAAATCGACAAGGGATTGGTGAAGTCGCGCGTCGGGGTCGTGCTAGTAACGCCTGCGCTGCTGCGCCGTCTTCCAGCAGCGGGTGTAGCCGACAAAGAGCTCTCGGCACTCCTGGCAACCGAACAGCTCGTGCCTATCGTCCACAACACGACGTACGAAGCTCTCCGAAATGTCAGCCCCCTTCTCGCCTCGCGAAGCGGCCTGAGCACCGAAGAAGACTCTATGACAGTGGTGGCGGATAAGCTCGCCGAGTTGGTTGCCATCTAGCTTGATTTCAATGTGGGATTTTCTTCCACATGCAATATGACCGTTTTTTCTTGCATTTATTGGGAGGGGTGGCATGGGAGTGCCAGATCGGTTTGCTATTGAATATCCGAGACGGGCGCTTGAACTCATCGGCATGCTCGAGGCGCCGGCAAGGGAGAACAACCTCCTCGGCTCATTTGGCCTATTGGCAGCATCTGCAATCCTGACGATCCCGTTCGAACGGATGCGCAAAAGTCATTTCCTACACGATGACGCGCGCGACGCGGACTTAGTCAAAAATCTAAAGGCGCTAGAGAAGGCCGTTTTTCTGGAAGCGCCATTTTGGCGAGGTCCGCCAGACGGCGTATGGCGGCAGTCCCGCATCGTGAACACCGTCGATGAAGTGCATGGCTGGTTGGATCAGGACGGCCGCGACCCGCGTTCAGAAGAAGCCAACACGATCCAAACCCGCAAAGCCAACGAGGTATTACGTGTGCTCCGTAATGCCTTGGCGCATGGTAACATCATCTATCTCGACAAGAACGGCCAGGAGATCGCCGGACATCAAATGGTCTACATGGCGTTCCTCTCGCGCTACGAGGAAACTGCGGCACAACGCGAGCAAGCTGAAACCTACAGGGTGGTAATCACGACCGAGGAAGCCTTCTTGGACTTCGTCAAATTGTGGGCCGAATGGATCGGGAGTTTTGACCTCGATCGACGGTTGGCGGCAGCGGCATGAGCGGTCGCTTTTCCCCCTTTGTCATCAAGGCACTTACGGATGTCATTACCGGCGGCGCGGGCCAAGGACCGGATGTCTCCGAGCCGATCGGAATTTATCGGAGCGGCCCGAAGATAGAGGCGCTGTTTCTCGATTGCAGTCTCGACATGCGCATAGGCAGCAGTTCGCGCGTACCCGCGACGACCCAGTTCTTACGCGACCTCGCCGTTCAATGGGACGGCGACGACCTTATGAAGCGCGTAATCCTGCGCGTCTGTGATCCGCGCGAGTATCTCTCTGCTCCCGAAAAGGCCGTTGCAGTCAGACAGCATCTGAATGCCGCGCTCGAAGCCGACGGTTTAGCCATCACCATTGTCAGCGGTAAGGCGCACCTGGTCGAGCGCACGGCTGCAGGGCTCATCGTCGAGCCCTTCATCAGTAAGGTAGTAAAGCTGGATTTTGACACCGTGCAGATAGAAATTGCGCGGGCGCTGCCGAGTCTCAACACCGATCCAGAAGACGCGGTCACAGCAGCGTGCTCGCTCATAGAAGCGGTATGCCGCTCAATCTTGATCGAGCTAGGATTGCCGCTGCCGCCGAAGCGAGACATCGACGGATTGCTCAAAGCGGTGCAGGAACCATTAGGACTCTCCCCAGGTCGCACCGACCTGCCTGCGGAGATCGAGCAAGATGTGCGCCAGGTCCTCGGCGGACTCACATCTGTTACCAAGGGTATTGGTGCGCTGCGCACACATGGCGGTGACGCCCACGGGCGTGAGAAAGGCTTCCGACGCATTGACGCACGTATCGCCCGCCTAGCCCTCAATTCCGCAAGTTCGATCGCACTCTTCTTAATCGAGACTTGGGAAAGCAAGCAGCACCGCCACCTGCCTCAACATAGCGAAGAGGTATAAGCGGCAGACTTTCCGTGGAAATTTCAGCCGCTCGGCAAGAAGCTACTCCAGGTACCGGGCGCGACGGCTTCTGAACAACCGGGGACGTGGGAATGGTCGCGATGGGTCGGTAGCAGCCGGTGGCCCAATGCGCAGGGTCACATACAAGAAGGCTTTATCGCTTGTCTGATCCAGCCACGTCTTCCGAGATTTCCTGACGCAGCTTTGGCCCTTGCGCCAAGCGCCGCCCGAGGGCGGTGATGAAAGCCTCATACCGCTCGCTCGCCTTGGCGCGAGCGGCTTGCGCGGCGGGCTCCGGCAAGGCGGGCGTCGTGGTGATCCAGAAGCGAATGAACACCGCAAGGGTCTCGACAGCGATGCCGACGTCCCGTTCCAGGCGCGTCATGCGGCGGTCGATCTGGTCGAGACGTTTGGCGACAATCGCCTCCCGCCTTTCGGCTTCGTCGGGCGAGAGGAACGACGCGATGGCCGCCTCCGCGATCATGGACTGCGACTGATCGCGGCGCGCGGCGAAATCCGCCAGCGTCTTCTCGACATCTGGGTCGAGATAGACTGTGGTCTTGATCTTCTTCCGGCGAGTGGTCATGGCGCCTACAGTTCCATGCCGTCATTCGGATCGAGCGCGACCTGCCGAGCGACGCCCTGCATCTGGCGGATCATACGTCGGTTGCGAATGGCGTCCTCATCGATATCGTCCGGCGGCTCGATCTCGAATTCATTTTCAATCGGCGCCTTTTTTTCCACCGGCTTCGCCCGGCTGAGTTCGGGTTGCAGCCGCCGTTCGGAATCGGTCGGGTCTTCATCATCGGAGCGGCCTGCCGGCGGCACGTCGAGCGCTTCCGGCCGCGCCGGGATAGGCAGGCTGCTCCAGTCATCCGCGCAGACCCGATCCGGGCGCTTCAGGTCGGGTGGGGACAGCAGACGTTCACGAAAGCGGGCATCCTCATAGTAGCGCGCCTTCTTCGCCCGGATCGGCGGAATGCCGGCGACCATGACGATCTCGTCGGTCGGCGGGAGCTGCATGATCTCGCCCGGCGTGAGCAACTGGCGTGCGGTTTCCGAGCGCGACACCATCAGGTGGCCGAGCCAGGGCGAAAGCCGGTGCCCGGCATAGTTCTTCATGGCCTTCATTTCGGTCGCTGTGCCGAGAGCGTCGCTGACCCTCTTCGCGGTCCTCTCGTCGTTGGTGGCGAAGCTCACGCGCACATGGCAATTGTCAAGGATCGAGTTATTCGGCCCATAGGCTTTCTCGATCTGGTTCAGCGATTGCGCGATCAGGAAGCTCTTGAGCCCGTATCCCGCCATAAACGCCAGCGCGCTCTCGAAAAAATCGAGCCTTCCGAGCGCGGGGAACTCGTCCAGCATCAAGAGCAGGCGATGCCGGCCGCCACCCGATTGCAGATCCTCGGTGAGGCGCCGCCCGATCTGGTTCAGCAGGAGACGGATCAGCGGCTTCGTGCGATTGATATCCGACGGCGGCACCACGAGATAGAGCGTGGTCGGGCGCTCGCCGCCTACAATATCGCTGATCCGCCAGTCGCAGCGCCGCGTCACCTCGGCGATGACGGGATCGCGGTACAAACCCAGAAACGACATGGCGGTCGAGAGAACGCCGGAGCGCTCGTTGTCGGATTTGTTGAGCAGCTCGCGGGCTGCACTGGCGACGACGGGGTGCGGTCCGGCCTCGCCGAGATGGGCGGTCTTCATCATGGCGCGCAATGTCGATTCCACCGGGCGCTTCGGATCGGAGAGGAAGTTGGCGACGCCGGCCAGCGTCTTTTCCGGCTCGGCGTAGAGGACATGCAGGATCGCGCCGACGAGAAGTGAGTGGCTGGTTTTTTCCCAGTGATTCCTTTTGTCCAAAGACCCTTCGGGATCGACCAGAATGTCGGCGATGTTCTGGACGTCGCGGACCTCCCATTCGCCGCGGCGGACCTCGATCAGCGGATTGTAGGCCGAGGATTTCGGATTGGTGGGGTCGAACAACAGCACGCGGCCATGGTGTGATCGGAAGCCGGAGGTGAGCTGCCAGTTCTCGCCCTTGATATCATGCACGATGGCCGAGCCCGGCCAGGTCAGAAGCGAAGGTACGACCAACCCGACACCCTTGCCCGAGCGTGTCGGTGCGAAGCACAGCACATGCTCCGGTCCGTCATGGCGCAGATACTCATGTTCGTATCGACCGAGCACCACGCCGTCCGGGTCGAGCAGCCCGGCGGCCTTGACTTCGGCCTTTTCTGCCCAGCGGGCGGAACCATAGGTCGCAACGTTCTTCGCCTCGCGTGCGCGCCAGACAGACATGCCGATGGCGACCGCAATGGCGATGAAGCCGCCCGAGGCGGCGATCATTCCGCCCGTCGCGAAGATGCCCGGCGCATAGGCGTCGTAGAAATACCACCACCACATGATGGCGGCCGGAAAGTAGATCGGCACGCCGAGCAGCGTGAACCACGGCTCGCCGAGCTGCGCCTGGTAGCCGAGGCTCCATGCGACATACTGCGTTGCGCCCCAGGTGGTCGTGAGGACGATGAGGAAGACGATCAGGATCTGTCCCCAGAGGATTTTGGTCGCGGACATGGACGAAGCTCCTTTCTGATTGCGCCTAGAGGCCGAGCCCGCGCTTGCGCCCGAAATCCCAGTCAATGCCGCCGTCATCGCGCGCGACGCCGGAGACGTGACGGCCGATCTGCTTTTCGAGAGAGGGCGACCAGGGGACGAGCTGGAAGCCGAGGCAGTCGTCGATCATGGCGAAGCGGCCGGAGGCGAGCGTGAAGCGCTGGCGATAGGAGCCGGCGACATATTCTCCGCCGCCGGCATGATTGAATGGCAGGCTGGTCTCGACGGCGAGCCTTTCGCCAAGCGCACCGACCTCGCGCTGGCGAAGCGTGTTGAGCAGCCGCCGTGCGAAGACGACAAGCCCGCCCTGCCGCTCGGCTAGACCCTCGCCGATGAGGTGCTCGGCCCGTTGGTCAAGAGCCTGCTGCACCTCGGCGCCGAAGCCGCCCTCCGACAGCGCGATGGGCTCGCGGGCAACCGCCTGCCGGTCGAGCCACGTCGCGCCCGTTGCGTTGACCTGCGCGTGGATATCCAGATCGGAGCGGACGGCGAGGGCGACACGGCGTTGGCCTTGCGAATCCTCCCAGGCGCGCAGCTCGACGATCGATCCGGGCGGGCTGTCGCCGGCGGCGTCGAGATGCGGCAGCTTGATATGATGGGTGCGGCCGTCCACGCCGTCGACCACGGCGAAGGCCGTCCCCTTCAGCTCATCATCGAGACCGCGTTCGAGCAAGCGACCGACAACGGGCACGTCGAGGCTTTCGCCGGCCAGCACATAACTCGCCGAGCCGCGCTCGATACCGCGTTCGGCAAGCGCGCGGTGCATGCGCTTGATGATGTCGCCCCGCTCGCCGAGCTCGCGCAGGACGCTCTCCGCCTCGGGTTTGATGAACCACTGCGAATGACCTACCTGCCCGGCGACGCCGAGAATTTCCAGCGTCCGCAGCCGGCCCACCTTCAGCGCATGGAATTCGTCTGGTTGGCGGTCGGCGTGCGGCGCAAGGTCGATGATGCCAGACTTGCCGGCATCACGGACAAGCTGGCGGTCGAGCTGCGTCCAACGTTCGGTCTCGATCTGGCTTTCGAGCGAGCGGCGGATGTCGAGGTCGGTGCGCGGTCCCAGTTCTTGGGTGATGAGATCGCGTGCCCGGTCGCGCATGCCTTCCTTGATGTAGTCGCGCGAGATCACGAGATCCTGGCCGTCATCGCGCACGCCACGCACGATCAGGTGGATATGCGGATGCTCGGTGTTCCAGTGATCGACGGCCACCCAGTCGAGCCTCGTGCCGAGATCCTTTTCCATCTGGCCGACGAGATCGCGGGTGAAGGATCTGAGGTCCGCCATGTCGGGCGCGTCGTCAGGCGAGACAATGAAACGGAAATGATGCCGGTCGTCGCCGCAGCGTTCGGCGAAGGCGCGGGCATCGGCATTCTCGGTTCCCGGCCCGAACAGCCGCGCCTTTTCCCCGTCACGGGTCACGCCGTCACGGCGCAGATAGTCGAGATGGGTTCCGAGCGGCGCGGATCGTGGGGAGTGGCGGACCACGCGCACCTTGACGACAGCGCCACGCGTGCGCGACGTGATGAGGCGGTTGGCCTGAATGCTGGCGCGTTGACCGTGCCCGAAGCGTGAGCGGTTGCCGGAGGTGACGCGGCCCGATCGCGAGACGCCGCCGCCTGCCTTCTTCGCAGCGGCGAGCGCCTGTGCGACGAAAGGCCGAGCCTGCTGCGCGCGGGTCGATCGGATGCGCCCCGGACGGATGCGGAACTCGTGGTCATCGGACATGACGTGACCCCGCACCGTGCAAAACTCGAAGGCAAATCAGGAGGATGGGCGGGGAGCGCACGGCGCGCGCCAGCGCTGCACGGTGCGGAACGCGCCGAAAACATGAACAAAAACAACCGCCCGACCGAAGCGCACCGTGCGCCCTTTTATCCTGCCATCGGCCGGTTGCTGCGCCTGCCGCCGCCCCCGGCGCTCTCCATGACACGCCAGCGCACGGTGGAATGCGAGAAGCCTCCGCGCAGCTCATGGCCGGCCCCCAGCGGCAGCGCGGGCGATGAAAAGCCCTTCCGGCTGTGCGGCGACGAGCATCTGCGGCGTCGCCGGGACGGGTGAAAGGGCGTCGTCCGGCGAGCGATCCGGAGACGCGGGATTGGCGCTGGAAGTGCCGCCATCTCGCCCGACGAATATCGCCGCCTCGCGCCAGTCGCGCGGCCGGGCGACCGCCGAACCGTTCTTCGAAGGGCGCTCGCCCCGCAGCGCGGGCGCGAGCAACGCGACGTAAGCCCGCGTTTCCGCGGGCAGCGGGCGGCCCTTCGAACGGTACTCGTCATAGCGCGCGGGACCGGCATTGTAGGCCGCGAGCATGGCGGCGGTGTCGCCATAGCGATCCCACATCTCGCGCAGATACGCAGTGCCCGCGAGGAGGTTGTCGCGTGCGTCATAGGGATTGCGGCCAAGACCGTAGCGGACGCGAAGCTCGGCCCATGTGTCGGGCATGACCTGCATCAAACCCATCGCGCCGGCCGAGGAGACGGCCCGCACATCGCCGGCGCTTTCGGCGCGCATGACCGCCACGATCCATGCCGGCGGAATGCCGAAGCGGCGCGATGCCTCGGCGATATGCGCGGCATGCGGATGTGCGGCGACGGCGCTCGCCGGAGACGGGATTTGCGCCAGAACCGTCGGCGTTGCGGCTGTGGTGACGATCAGGCCGGAAAGAAGAAGGAGCGCTGAGCGCCGGACGGCGGAAGTGCGTCCGGCGCGGGCGCGATGTCGGGCCGCCGCCATTCAGCCCTCCTGCCGCTTCCTGGAGGGCTGGACGGTGGTCAGCACCCAGGCGGAATCATCGTCACCGGCGCGGAAGAGATTTGCGCGAAACGTGCCACCAAGAAGCGGGCTGTAGATCGTGATCGAGACGAACTCGCCGGCGCGTTCGCCGACATGTATCCAGCCCGCGCCGATGTCGAAGCCATCTTCGTCACCGAGCAGGACGCGGTATTTCGGCGCGTTCTCGGTCTCCGAAGGTTCGGCCGGAACGAGGGTCATTTCCTCGTCGATGCCGAGCGTTCTGAACCGCCCTTCGAAGCCGGTTTCCGTGCGCGTGAAATGTCCGATCTGGGCCATGGTCGTGGTCTCCTGCGATGCGGTGGAATTGCGAAGGGCGCGCGCTCACCGCATCGGCGCGCGCCAGACGAAGCGGCCGTCGCCGTCCTCGTCGGTGAAAAGCGGGGTGGCCCGGCCGATCGCCGCGGCGGCGGGAAACGGGCCGAAGTACCGGCCGTCGAGGCTGTCGGCGGCTTCGAGGTTCATGAGGAAAAGTTCGCCGTCAGCGATGACGCGGCAGCCCCGCCAGACCGGCAGGTCGCGGCCATGGCTGTCGCGGTCGCGTGCCTCACCGAGCGGAACGTTGTCGACGGTGATGGCGAGGCCGTCGCGGCATACACGCTGTCCCGGCAGCCCGACGACGTGCTTGAGGATCGGCACATCGCGGGCGACATAGCCGCGTTCGACCATGAAGGAGGCGAACGGCTCCGGCGGCATGACGGCGACGAGATCCGGCACTTCGATCCGCCCGACCGGCGATACCGTGTAGAACCCGACCGGGGCGCTCGCCGTCGCGTTCCAGATGAGTTTCAAAGGCAGCGGCATGGCGCTGGCTGCCGCGATGCCGAGCACGGCGACGGATGTCGTCGCGAGGTAGCCGAGCCGCGTCATCGCCCGATCTCCCGCCGCCAGAGCCACGCCTTATGGCGCTCGGCCGTGTACGGGCGCGGCGTCTCGCCGGCCTTCATCCAGTGGGCGACGTGCCGCCAGTGATCGGGATCGGCGTCGGCGGGATCGATGCCGAGGGCCTCGATGCCGTCGACATGGCGAAGCACTTCCTCGACCTTGGACCAGCCCTCGACCTTGAGGAGGATTTCGCCGCCGGGGCGCACGAAGGGCAGCGTCTGGAACGGCTCGCCACGGTCGACCGCGCGCACGATATCCAAGCGCGAGATGATCGTTCCGAACTCGTTCGCCGCCCAGCGGACGAGGCAGAAGATCGTCCCGGGCACGAAGCCGACCACCCTGCGACGGCGGTCGAGTTTCTGCTCGTAGCTTTCGCGGCCGAACTTGATCCAGCTCTCGATGCGCTTCTCGATCCAGGTGAGTTCAACGAGCGTGGTGAAAGCGGCTGGACCGTCCGGCAACGGACGGCCGCCGATGCGGAGCGCCGCATTGCCGGTCATCGTGTTTCTCCTGATGTGTCGGGGAATTCGCGCGCGAGCAGCTCGCGCAGCATGTCGGTGACGGTGCCGCCGCGTTTGATTGCGGCGATCTTGATCCGCCCGCGAAGCTCGGGCGTGATGTCGATGGTGAGCCGGGCCGTGAAGGTAACGGCTCCGCCATTGCGTGGCGGAGGCGTGTCCGCAGCCTTGATCCATCCATCCGGATCGACGGGGCGCTGCGCAAACCTGCGCTTTTCGGTGGGGGCCGTCATGACGGGTCTCCGTCATGGAACGTCAGCACGGTGGCGATGCGGTCGCGGGCGCGGTCGGCCATCGTGGGATCGATCTCGCAGCCGATATAGCGGCGGCCGGAGAGCCGGCAGGCTTCGCCGCCGGAACCCGAGCCGGCGAACCAGTCGCCGACAAGCCCACCGGGCGGGCAGCTCGTGCGGATGAGGATTTCCAGCAACGCGGATGGCTTCTCGGTCGGATGAATGGCGCGGCCGTGGCAATTGCGCAGGTAGATGACGGAGCGCATGAGGCGTGGTCCGCCGTCCTGACTGACATAGTGGCCGGCGTCGATCTGGCCGGTATGAGGAGGACGCTGCTTGCGGCGGACCGTGCGAGCCGTCGCATCGGGAGTTGTCTGGACGTCGTTGTAGACGTCGCGCCACGGCGTCTTGGCGGGATAGAACTGAACGGCCAGCTCATGCACGCGCTTGAAGCGGTCGGCGTGGAAGCTGGTACCGTTCTGCTTTTCCCAGACGATCTCCTGGGCGAGCCGCAGGCCGGCGTCGGCGAAGCGGTCGGCGGTCGCCATGAAGCTGCGCAGCGAGCCGAAGACCCACATCGAGCCCGTCGGCGCAAGCGCGGCGCGCGCGAGCGCCAGCCAGCCCTCTACGCGGCGGTCCCAGGCGAGCGATGTGTCGCCGTACGGGGGATCGGCGAGGATCATGTCGTACGGACCGCGTGCCGGCATGCGATCGCGGCAGTCGCCGGACAATATGATTTCGGGGAGAACCGTCATGGCGCGGTCCTCCCGATGCCGAGACGCTCGATCTCGGCCGCCAGCGCCGCGATCTCGCGCGCGGCGGGCGAACGCCGGTCGATGTCCGAGGCGAGCCGCCCGGTCTGCGCGGCGTCGGCGAAGACGACGCGCTGGCCGATAGCGCTGGCGAGCACTGGGGGATCGTGATCCGCCAGGGTCTCGGCAGTTTCGCGGGCGATGACGGTGCGGGCGCCGCAGCGACTGAGTACGAAGCGGGCGACGAGCTGCGGCCGGTAAATGCGCGCCTCAGTAAGGAGCGCCAGCATCTCGGCCGAAGCCCAGCCATCGAGCGGCGACGGCTGTACTGGAATCAGCACGAGATCGGCGGCGAGCAGCGCGGAGCGCATGAGGCCGGCGACACGCGGCGGCCCGTCGATGACAACGTGATCGATGTCGCGCGCGAGTTCGGCCGCTTCGCGGTGCAGCGTATCGCGCGCCAGGCCGACGACGCGGAAGGCGCGCGGCAGACCCTCGCGCGAGCGCTGCTGCGACCAGTCGAGCGCCGAGCCCTGCGGGTCGGCGTAGATCAGGGTGACGCGCTTGCCGCGCATCGCCAGTTCGCCGGAGAGATGCAGGGCGAGCGTCGTCTTACCGACGCCGCCCTTCTGGTTGAGGAGCGCGACGATCATCGGCGTCCTCCCGGTGCATCGAGAGGAAGCTGCGGCCGATCGGTGTTTTCAGAGGATGGGGAGCTGGATTCCGGGGCCGACCGGGAGGCCGCTGGCGGCAGCGCGATGCTCTTCTTCGCGGCTACGCTGAGGTTTCTGGCAGCGTCGCGGATGAGGTTTTCCACATCGCGCGCGCGCTCTTCAAGGTTAGAGTCTATGTTAGACTCTAAGTTAAGGGCGAGATTTCCTGTGGAGTTTCCTTCCGTTAAGCCCTGTTTTGGTTCCTGATAGCACGAGCCTCGGGTTCCCGATAGCACGTGAGTGCGGGTTCCTGATAGCACGAGTCCGTCCACAGGTTCTCCACAGGCCGACAGCGGCTCGAAGGCGAGCAACATGCGGCCGCCGATCTCGGCTTCGAGAAGAAGCCTGTAGCCGGGCAGCGGCTGACGGCGGATGATGTCGCGCAGCTCGAAGGCGAAGCGCTTGAACGGCGACAGACTTCCGGATTTCTGATGCAGATGCCGGAAATCGAAACGCCAGCCGTCGCGCTGGCGACCGCCATGCTTGCGCACCAGGCGATAGAGCCAGCGGTCGAGGCCGCCGGTCAGATCGAAATAGGCCCGGTCGATGGTGAGCACGAGCGCATCGTCGAGGACGGCCTGATAAAACCAGTCTGGCACGATCAGCTCGATGCCCTCGGGGCGGCCGTTGCGGTCGGTGCGCTCCTGCCACTCGTTGATCCATGAGAAACGATGACGACGACCTTCAGCGGGTTGTCGGATCGAGGTGGAAACAGTGGTCGATTGCAGGCGGTCGAGCGCGGCTTTCAGGCGCTGGTAGTCACGCGAGCTGGTGCCACGGCCGACATAGGTGAGGATTTCGTACGGCGTGGCGGCCATCAGCCGCGAGGTGCGAAGCCCGGTATCTCGGGCTTCGACGATCTGGCTCGCCGCCCAGATCAGGATGTCGGCGTCCCAGATCGTGGCCATGCCATGATCGGGAACCGCCTCGACCCGGATCGTCACGTTGCCGGCGACGAAATCGATCGGGGCGACGCGATGGGTCTTGGAAAGGGAGAAGAAGGGATAGGCCATGAGATCCTGCGCGTCTCGTGGCGCGAAGTCGCCGGGGAGCGCGCGAAACAGGTCGAGCTGCCCACGCTCCGAAAGGGATCGACGCCGCACCGCCATGAACGGAACCGGCCGCGGTCAGCGTGCGTAGCGGCCGGCATGGACCGGCTGGGCAGGCGTGTGGCGCTTCGCCGGCAGCACGGAGCCGCGCGGGTCGGAGGTCGACGTCACCGCGCCGCGAGCGGCCCAGGTTTCGAGATCGTCGACGGCGTAGACGACGCGGCCGCCGAGCTTTCGGTAGGCCGGGCCAGTTCCGTACGTGCGATGCTTTTCGAGGGTGCGGGCCGAGAGGCTGAGAAACTCGGCTGCTTCCTTGGTGCGCAGGAAGCGCGGCGGGAGAACGGCGGGTTCGTGTGGCATGGATCGGGCCTCCGTGGTGATGGGGATGGCCGTCGCGGATCAGCGGCGGGCAAAGACCACGGTGGCGGAGGAGAGCCGGCGAGTTGCAGGGCGAAGTTGGGGGGTATCGAATTCGCCCACCATGCAGAGGGCGAGACCGCGCTAGGATTGGCGGCGATGACGAAGGAGTTTTCGATAACCGCCCGCGATCATGGCGCGGGCATCGCGCAGGAGCGCCTTGATGACGTGCCGTATGGACGACGCTTGCCAGTCGTCACGGTCGAGATGGTCGATGTGAAAAATGACCTCGGCGATTTCCTGCTGCGTCGCGCCGGCGCGATAGCCGTCGAAAGCGCGCAGCATGCGGCGCTGGCGGGCGCGCTGCTGACGCGTCAGGCGCGTGTCCGGGGGAATGGCGCGGCCATGCAAGGCTGAGAGGAATCGATAGACGGCTTCGATCCGGTCGAAGCCGTCTATGCCGAGAGGAATGACCGCAACGGCATTTTCTTTTCCGTCGATGGCGTGGTCAATGATCTGGAGGGACTGACCGTTCGCGAGTGCTAAGCGAAATGCAGCGTCATCATCGCCCTTCGGCGACCCACGCCGCCACAGCGCGGGAGCATCGCTTGTGATACCGGACCCGAGGTCAAGGGGCGCCTCGGTGAGCATGACAACGCTTGTGTCCTCCTGCGGAAGCCAGAACACAGGCGCTTCTGGTGGAGGTGTCAGGGGGTCGACCGGGAAATCGCAACCCCCACTGCTGTCGAATTCGCACGGTCAGTGGTTCAGGCATTCCGCGAGCGGAGGCCGAAGCCTCGAAATCCGCGTCATAGGCGTCGTTACGGCGAAGCCATTCCCAGGCCAGATCGGACGCGGTCAGGCCGTCCAGATGATCATATTCCGAGGAACGCCAGATCGATGCGTCGGGTGTCATCGCTGATCCTCCCAAGTATTTGTCTAAGTCTTTGGGAGAATCACGATTCCCGTTTGGGTTGATCTGCGGAAGTCAGTCGCGCCTCAACAGGTGATGCGTCCGACGCATCACGATGGCGACCCGCGCTGGCTCTCACGAACCAGTTCGCGATAGCCGCGCTCCATCATCCACCGGGCGCGCGCCAGATGCGTATCGTGGATAGAGCGGCAGCGCTTGGGGTCGCGATTTGGATCGAGGCCGAACAGGATATGTACCGCCTCGCGCCAGTCTGCGCCGTCGCGGTGGGCGTCGACCAGCCGCATGTAGAGCTTCATATGTTTGCGGTCATAAGATGTGATCGTTTCGCTGGACGGTGGTTCGTCCAGAAATGTTTGCGTCTCCTGTCCCATCGAGCCACCTTATTCCCGCGCGCCACGTCCGTTGACCATCTCGCACAGGAGATAGACCCTTTTTTTGACAAGGGTTTGGTGGCTCGGCGTCCGGCGCCACTATCGAGAGGAATCGGTCCTGTCATGCAGGAGCAAAACTCCTTCGCCCTTGTCTGTTGAAAGGAGAACAATCCCGGCCGATTCGAGAGCCCGGCGCACTTGATCGCGAGTCGATTCGAACACTTCGAGACCGTTTTCGGATTCGAGGCGTTTCAGTGCGGTCAATGCTACTCGGGCCTTGTCAGCGAGCGTCTCCTGCGTCCAACCCAGCAACGCGCGCGCGGCCCGTGATTGTCGGGCGGTGATCATGCATGATCACCTCCCACTCGGACCTGTGCGCACTCCAGAACTACGACTAATTTAGTCGCTCTTGGCTCGCTTCACCAGTACGAAATGCCTGACCGGCTGTATAATCAGCTTTCCTGTGACGACTGATTCGGTCGTCTCGGTGCATGGCCGGCCTGTCGGACGACCGGTGTTCGCGATCCGGCGCGACCATGAAAAAACCCGGCGGCTTACGCCGCCGGGTTTTGCGGTTCCCGCTCAGAACGGGATGTCATCGTCGTCGATGAACTTGCCGTCGTTGCTTTCGGTCTGCTTCGCCCGGCTCAGGAAGTCGACCGTCTCGGCGATGATCTCGCATCCGTAGCGGTCATTGCCCTGCTGGTCGGTCCACTTCGAGTAGTGGATGCGACCGCGAACCAAAACCTTCATGCCTTTCTCGCAATACTCCTGGATCGTCTTGCCGAGACCGTTGAAGGCGGTGATGCGGTGCCATTCCGTTTCCTGGACCCGGCAGCCCTTCTCGTCCCGGACGACCTTGCCGTCCGAATAGCGGGGGCGCGAGGTGGCCAGCGTGAAGTGGGTGATCCGGGTGCCGCCCTGGAGCGTGCGGGTTTCGGGGGCCTGACCGATGTTGCCGGCGAGAATGACGATGTTCTGCATTGTAAGTCTCCGTTGCTTCTCGGAGGGACCATCCCTCCGACGAGACCCGGCCAAGGCCGTCGGGAGACTCCCGCAACTGCCGAAACCTTCGGCAGCTCACCCTTAAGGCCCCAGGTGGAGCGGGCAGCCGCGCTTGCGCGGCAACACGGCTGGAAGCCGCGGGGGTTGCTGGTGGAAACTGAACGGACTTAGGGATCAGTCAGTCGGAGGGATTGGTGCCTTTGAAAGCAGGAATACGGGGACGCGCAGCAGAACCATTGTCCTTGCCGGCAACAGCGACCAGGCAGGTGCACGGACCTGCATGCTTCGGGGCGGAACCCGACCTTCTCCCCTTCCGGCCACCCCGCGTCGTCGCCGTTCGGACGGACACATGGGCGGGAGAAGAACGAGGAGGCTTCCGGGCTCTGAGGGCACGGAACAGGACCGAATCACCATCTTCGACGACGGAAGGCCCGATTCAGCCGAATTGCGAGAAAGGCATGAAGGTTCTGCTTCGTCCTTGCGTCCCCACTACGAAATGGACGGACTAGTGGGCACCGATTGCCTGCGGCATGCCGATCTCAGGCCGATGACCGATTTCCCAAGCCGGGCGAAGCAGACCGAAAGCAACGATGACAATGGCAGCGCTGACGCGACAGCCTCGACTGCGCGGGAAGCCCAATGCCCGGCGGTGCAAGCCGCCGGGTTTTTTTCAGAGGCGCGTCAGATCGCGGCTGTCCGATCAGCGCGAGAACAGTGACACGCCGAGGGCGTTCAGATTGACGACGGCCGCGATGCCGATGAACAGACCGGCGCTGCCGGAAAGCAGATTGAGCATCAGGCCAGGATCGATGGCGTTCTTCGCGACGCCGTGGACGAGCGCATATCCGGCGATGACGGCAGGTATGGCGAAGACGGCAAGAGCGGTCAGCCGCAGAGCCGGATTCCTGGCGAAGCCGAGAACCGCGATGACGAGGCCGATCGAAAGTAATGCCGCGCCGACGGCGGCCAGTCCGGACAGGAAAATGCCGGCTCCAGCGCCCCAGGCATATTGGGCGGCCGACAGGCCAACCATGAACGGCAAAGCGTAGATCGCAAGATTGTAGGCAAAGATGCAGAACGCGATCGTCAAGGAGATGGCGAGCAGGATGAGCGACATGGAAACCTCCACACGATCGGTTAAGGATCACGACAGGCTGCCTGTAGATACGCTCCGCCTGCGACTATGCTATTGTTCCGGTTCTGCAAGGATGTTTCATAAGAGCCCTTTCCCTCTCCGATAGTCAAGTATTGGCGGCTGGAACAGCCGCCAGGCGGCGGCGCTTACGCGCCGCCGTCGAACTTCATGACCGGGATGCCGAGCTTGCGGGCCTTGTCCGCAAGGTTCTCCTGAATGCCGGTGCCGGGGAAGACGAGGACACCGACCGGCAGGACGTCAAGCATCGCGTCGTTGCGCTTGAAGGGCGCGGCCTTGCCGTGCTTCGTCCAGTCGGGCCGGAAGGCGACCTGCGGCACCTTGCGGCTATCTGCCCAGCGGGAGGCGATCAGTTCAGCGCCCTTCGGCGTGCCGCCGTGCATCAGCACCATGTAAGGGTGCTTGGCATGAACCTGATCGAGCTTCGCCCAGATCAGGCGGTGATCGTTGAAGTCGGCGCCTCCTGTCAGGGCAACCCTTGAGCCGGCGGGCATCATCACCTCGGTCTCGGCCCGATGTTTCGCGGCGAGGAAATCCCGGCTGTCGATCATCGCGGCGGTGAGGTTGCGATGGTTGACCATCGAGCCGGTACGGGGCCGCCAGGCGCTGCCGGTGTGGTGCTCGTAGGCTTCCGAGGCGACGTCGCGGAAGAGTTCCATGCTGTTGCGCCGCTCGATCAGGGTCTGACCTTCTGCCGTGAGGCGTTCAAGCTCTACCGACTTCACCTCGCTGCCGTCCTGTTCACGCTGGAGGCGGCGCTGCGCCTGCTCGTTGTCGTCGAGATCGCGTTCCACCCGGCTCGCGGCGCGGTGGAAGAGATTGACGGTCCGCCAGAGCAACTCGTCGAGGTCGGGTTCGAGGCGGGTGTCGCCGAGCGTCGCGACGAGGGCGTCGAAGATATCTGCGACGGCTGCGGCGACGGCGTTGCCCTCCGGGAGCGGCCTCGGATCGGGTTCGTCCTGATACGGCCGCCAGCCGTAGAGCTGGAGTTCGGTGAGGATATGGTCGGTGGGGGACGAGGTGTGGTTCGGCTCGAAACCTGCGGTATCGTCTTCGTTCATCATCGTGAGCGTCCTTCGTCTGGAGACCGCGCCCATCGCGGCCTTCGCAGGCGTCGAAAGCCCACGGGCGGACTGGACTGGCACCCTCGCGCTCCAGCGAGGGCTCCGATGGCCGGGTTCGGGCTATTTTGTTTCGCGCTGCAAAGGCGGGGCTCGCCCCGCCGGCGGAAAATAGCCCGAACGCGACCATTGCCTGTCCGGGCCGTTTGTGGGCCGATCGCCCTCTCAGAAGGCCGTGGGCGCTGCTCTCTCCGATTTCAAAGGATGCTTGCGATGCTGAATGGAGACGGCAGGTGGAGACGCCCCGACTGCGCCTTGTCCTCCGCCGATCTCCTCACCCTTCCACGAAACGGTGGACGTCATCGGGATGAAGCTGCTCCATCAAGGTTGCCCGGAGGGCGTCGATGCCGCGCCGGCGCAGATCTTCGTTGAAGTCCTCGAGCACCGGCGACACCGAAATCACCTCGATCCCGACGCTTTTTGCTCTGGCGACCAGGCTGTCTCGTGCACCGTCCCCGGCCGGGTCGCGATCACGGAGGACATAGAGCCTGCGCAGCGCGGCCGGGAACAGGATGGCAGCTAGGTGAGCTGCGGAAAGCGCCGCCATCATCGGCATGTGGGGCAGAACCTGACGGGGGGACAGCACGGTCTCGATGCCTTCGCCGGCTGCGAGCACCTCACCGGCGATGCCGAAGCGGACGCCGTGCCCGAGAAGGTCGCCCATCGCCCGCCGCGGTGACTCGACGGGCGCCTTTCCCGAACCGTCCGGGGCGAGCCAGGTGCGGTGTGCGCCGGTCTGGTTGCCGTGAAGATCGGTGACGGAAGCGACGATCGCCGGCCAGATCTCGGTGGGCGAATGCTCATCGGGCTTGTAGTAGCACCGCGGATGGTAGCGTAGCGCGGTGGTTCCCACGAGGGAGGTGATCGCCCGACCGTTGAGGTAGATTTCCGCGAGCGTGCCGCCAATCGGTTGCGACATGGCGAAGAGTCGCCGCGACGCTTCAGGCGAACCGACAGCGATTTTCGACATCCTGCCGGTCGGTGTCCTCGGCCTCGAAGGTTCGGGATGCGGGAGAGCGAGGAAGCGGCGCGCTTCCTCGGCCACGTCCTTGAAGTCGACAAGGCCGAGCGTTTCGCGGATGACGTCGAGCAGATCGCCATGTTCCCCCGTTGATGCGTCGGTCCATTTCCCGGCAGCGCCCTTGCCGGATTCCGGCCCGGTCAGCCGCACGAACATGGAGCGGCCGGGGCTGTTCTGAACGTCGCCGACCACCCAGTATCGCCCGGCACGGTGGCCGGACGACAGGTAGTGGCGACAAACCGCCTCGGCATTGCGGCCGAGACGGGATGCCAGTTCGGAAGCGTCGTGACGGGCCATCACGCTGCCTCCTTCTCGCCGATGCGCTCCACCGGCCAGCGGTCGAGCACCCTAGCAAGAACCGCCGGACCATTGGCATCGGTCGGCACGAACATGCGCAGTTTCCACGAGATGATCTCGTGGAACAGGCCGTAGGCCGTGAGGCGCTCGCGCATCGTGTCGTCGAAGCCCGACAGCTCGATGCGGTTCGCGCCCATGACGCGGACACGGCGAAGCTGAAGGCCCTCGGCAAGGTCGAGGATCGTCTTGCCGCCCATCAGCGCCATGAAGGCGTCATCCGGCGTGAGTGAGGTCGTGCCGGTCGCGGTCGCATTGGCGGCCCAAGCCGGCGAAACCTTGCGGCCGATGATGCGCTCGCCTTCATCGGTCTGAAGCCGATAGACGCGGGTCGAGTCGTTCGGGAGCCGCTTCCAAATCGGCAGGAGCAAGCCCGTGACCATGTGCAGCGTGGAATCCGAGAACTCCGGCACCTCCGCGATCTCGGTGGTCCAGGCGGACGCGAACGTCTTCTCGTCGGCTTCGACCCAATGGGTCTCGCCCATCATTCTGACCGGGACATTGTGCGCCTCTGTCGGTCGGATCAGCCGGACGCGGCTCTCGATCTCGCCATCGTCCAGCATGATGCTGCTGGCCGGGATCTGAACGGCGGCCCGGCCGGAGCGTTCATTGACGAGCAGCCTGGCGCGCGGGTCGCCGAGTTCGGCGAGAGCGGCGTTGAGCGTGACCGGACGGTTGCGCCGGCGTTCGTTGATCGTGAGCAGGCTGGTTTCCGCGCCGGTGCGCGGATGCGTATAGATCGTCTGCCGATCGATGACGACGAAGCTTTCGGCGCGCAGCGTCTCCAGCCCGGAATCATAGGTGCCTGACGCAATGGCACCCTCGATGCGGGCGGTCAGGAGTTGCTCGAAAGCCGTGAAGAGGATGCCCTGAAGCTCGATGGTGAGCGCGAGCAGCCGGTTGAGGAACGTCGTGATCGGCGGCAACTCATCCTTGATGCCGTTCGAATCCATCAGCTTCAGGCCGGTGGATTCCTCGAAGCGCTGGAGCGAGCAGCCTTCGACCTTGCCGCGCACCAGCAGCATGTAGAGCTGGCGCAGCGCATCGCGGGCGTAGTGGCTCTCCAGATTGTCCTCGGGGCGGAACAGCCCCTGCCCGCCGGTCTGGCGCTGGCCGCGCGTGATCGCGCCCAGCGTGTCGAGGCGGCGGGCGATGGTGCTGAGAAAGCGCTTCTCCGCCTTCACGTTGGTCGAGATCGGCCTGAAGAGCGGCGGCTGCGCCTGGTTTGTGCGGTGCGTCCGACCGAGGCCCTGAATGGCGGTGTCCGCCTTCCAGCCTGCCTCGAGCAGATAGTGGACGCGAAGCCGCGTGTTCTTCGCCGACTTCTCCGCATGGTAGCTGCGACCGGTGCCGCCGGCGTCGCTGAACACCAGCACGCGCTTCTGATCATCCATGAAGGCTTGCGTCTCGGCCAGATTCGCAGCCCCCGCGCGCGTCTCGACGACAAGGCGGTCGATGGTGACGCTGCCGCCGCGCTTGCGGACGATGCGCCGCGACCGGCCCGTCACCTCGGCGACCATGTCGGTGCCAAAATGCTGGACGAGCTGGTCCAGCGCGCCGGGAACGGGAGGCAGGCTGGCGAGCGTCGCGATCAGCGTGTCGCGGCGCGCGACGGCCTCGCGGCTTTCGACCGGCTGGCCGTCGCGATAGACCGGACGCGACGACAGATTGCCCTCGCTATCGGTGAACGGCTCGTAGAGCTGCACCGGGAAGGAATGGGCGAGATAATCGAGGACGTATTCGCGCGGGGTGATGTCCACGCGGACGTCGTTCCATTCCTCGGTCGGCAGTTCCGCCAGCCGCCGCTCCATCAGCGCCTCGCCAGTCGAGACGATCTGGATGACGGCCGAATGGCCCGCCTCCAGATCGGCGGCGATCGAGCGAAGCAGGGTCGGCGTCTTCATGCTGGTCAGCAAATGGCCGAAGAAGCGCTGCTTTGCGCTTTCGAAGGCCGAACGGGCGGCGGATTTGGCCTGCCTGTTCAGCGTGCCCGAACCGCCTTCGCCGCCGCCGGTAATGTTGGCGGCCTGCATCGCTGCATCCAGATTGTTATGGATGATGGCGAAGGCGCCGGCATAGGCGTCGTAGATGCGGACCTGCTGAGGCGTCAGTTCGTGCTCGACCAGCTCGTTTTCGACGCCGGCGAAGGAAAGCGAGCGGGCGGTGTAGAGGCCGAGCGCGCGCAGGTCGCGGGCGAGTACCTCCATCGCCGCCACGCCGCCTGCCTCGATCGCCTCGACGAACTCGGCGCGTGTGGCGAAGGGGAAATCCTCGCCACCCCACAGGCCGAGCCGCTGCGCATAGGCGAGATTGTGGACGGTGGTCGCGCCGGTGGCGGAGACATAGACGACGCGGGCGTTTGGAAGCGCGTGCTGGAGGCGCAGGCCGGCGCGGCCCTGCTGCGAGGCGGCGACATCACCGCGTTCTCCCTTGCCGCCAGCGGCGTTCTGCATGGCATGCGCCTCGTCGAAAATCACCACTCCATCGAAGTCGGAGCCCAACCATTCGACGATTTGCTTGACGCGCGAAACCCTCTCTCCGCGGTCGTCGGAGCGCAGCGTGGCATAGGTTAAAAATAGGATGCCCTCGCTCAGCGTGATCGGCTTGCCCTGCGGGAACCGCGACAGCGGCGTGACCAGCAGGCGCTCCATGCCGAGCGCGCCCCAGTCGCGTTGCGCGTCCTCGATCAGCTTGTCCGACTTCGATATCCAGACCGCCTTGCGACGTCCCTGGAACCAGTTGTCGAGGATGATCGCAGCCGATTCCCGCCCCTTGCCAACGCCTGTGCCGTCGCCGATCATGAAGCCCTGGCGGAGACGCACGGCGCCTTTGGCGTCCTCGGACGCGGCGGTCAGCTTGTCGAGGGTGTCGTCCACCATCCACGCACCGGCGAGGAAATCCGAATGCGCCTCGCCGGCGTAGATCACCGTTTCGAGCTGCGCGTCGGACAGGAGATCGACGACGTTCGCCGGCAGTGTCGGGCGGTAGCTGGGCTTCGGCGGGGCGACGCTCGCCATGGCCGCCGACTGCACGAGCTGGGTCGGATGCGCCTGAGCGCCGGAAATCCGGATGGTCTGGAGGCCGTATTCCTCATAGATCGCATCGGAAAGGCGACCGGCATCTGCCGGCTTCCAGTCGACGATTTCGTAATCGAGCGGAGCGCCCTCCGGCTCGGCATGCGCCACGGCGGGAACGGCTCTGGCCGCCCGGTTCACATAAGCGCGGACGGTACGAGGCACGATCACCGGGACGGTGACGGACGGATCGACCGGCAGGCGTGCCGGGAGATACTTGGCCAACCATCCAAGCAGAGTGGCCACATCCGGCGCGACGCCCGGCGCGGCCGGAAACACGGATGGATCTTCGGCCGGCAGCTTGTCGATGACGGTCAGGCGTGTCGGAAAGGTCGTGCCGTGCTTGGCATAGACCGAGCCGTCGATCGCAGCGGAGAAGACGACGCGACTGCGTTCCTGCAGCCGACCCCAGGCTTCGGACCAGGCCGGAGCGTCAGGGGCGAAGTTGGCGCCGGTGATGGCAACGAGGCGGCCGCCGGGAGCAAGGCGCGCAAGCGCCGAGGCGACATGGCGGAAGGCGGCGTCTGCCATCCGGCCTTCGACGTTGGCCATGGCCGAGAACGGCGGGTTCATCAGCACGACGGAAGGAAGAATGCCGGCGTCGAGATGATCGTCGATCTGCGCCGCATCGAAGCGGGTAACGGACAGGGCCGGAAAGAGAAGAGAAAGAAGCCCGGCGCGTGTCTCGGCGAGTTCGTTGAGGACGAGCGTGCCGCCGGCGATCTCGGCCAGGATGGCGAGAAGCCCGGTCCCGGCGGACGGCTCCAGCACGCGGTCGGCGGGCGTGATCGCCGCCGCCGTCACGGCCGCGAGGCCCAGCGGGATCGGCGTCGAGAATTGCTGGAAGGTCTGCGCTTCCTTCGAGCGGCGCGTATGCGTCGGCAGAAGGCCGGCGATCTTGGCGAGCTGCGGCAGCACCGACACCGGAGAAGCGGATTTACGGAAAAGCGTCTTGCCGTATTTGCGCAGGAAGAGAACGGTCGCCGCCTCGCAGGCGTCATAGGCCATTTTCCAGTTCCAGGCGCCGGCGGCATCGGAAGCGCCGAAGGCAGCCTCCATCGCGCCGCGCAGCACGGCGGCATCGATGCGCTGGCCGCGCTCGATATGAGGCAGGAGAAGCTGCGCGGCGGCGAAGACGGCGGCAGGGATGTTTGTGTCAGGGGCAAGCGAAAGCGGCGCGGTGGCGGATGCCGCCGCAGGCGTGGAAATCATGTTCATGGAAGAAGCCTCGGGAGAGCGGGACCGAATCGAGCCCGCGCAGCGCTCTCTCTCGACCGCACAGACTCACATCCGTCCCGGCCAGCCTCTCGCTCTGAACCGAGGCGATAGCAGGCATGAAACAAGCGCCCGGCTTCAGGCGGGGCGCTTGTCAAGTCAGCCGAAACGACATCCGGCCTCGGTAAAGGTATATTCGTTGGCGGTGATCATTCCATCGACCGGCAACGCCCGGCGCGAGGCCGGGCTGATTGAAGGAAGGGAATGGGATCAGGCCGTTTGCGGCAGCCGGAGCAGCTCTGCGGCGGCCTCGCGCCAAAGGGGATCGACCAGCCGCGCTTCCAGCAACGCCGCGCGGAACCGCAGGGCGCGGGCCGATGCGTGATCGTCCCGGCCAGAGGCAGCGAAGGCCAAGCCGCGCTGCCGGCTGGCTTCGATGACAATGCGGCGGGCCTCGCCGCCGCTGGCAACCGGCTGCTGCCAGAGGATGAGTCCGGCACGGACTTCACCGGCGAGGACCAGGCCGAGCGCGCTGTCCTGAATGACGATCAGGCGCGGCTCAAAGCGCAACCCGGTGTCGTCGCCGGGGCCGAGGTCGCCGCGCGAAACGCGGAGCGCGGCAAGAGCGACGGCGGCTTCCGGCGATGCAGCCTCGCCAAGCGAGACGCTGCGGTCGCGATAATCGGCATCGGTGGCTCCGGCATAGCTGACGGTGCCGAGGCAGGAGACGCGCAGTGGCAGCTTCTGCGCCCGCTGAAATCCGGGCAGCACCCGGTCGGCGAGCATTCGCCCGATCGGGGCGCAGTTGGACTGGGTGGCTTGGGTCATCGGGATCGCTCCGCGACGGGCGCCGAGAGCCTTTCTCTCAGCCTCCAACCCGTCACGGCCAAAGGCCCGACCTCTTCCTCTCATCTGCCTAAGGCGACCGCCACGGCACCGTTTCCAGCGATGGGCCGACCATCGCACGGCGGAAGGCCCGGACGCCTCCCGAGCGTTCCGGGCCGTCGGGAATGAGGCGCCTGCGCGCCTCAGCTCCATGGGTCGAGTTCCAGTTTCACCATCTCGTCGTCGCCGTCGAATTCGTCGGCGGGCATGGCGCCGTGGGTTCCGTCCCCGGCCTGGAACACGACGATCGAGACCATCAGCGTGGTGGCGAGGCTGGCGGCGAAGGCGGTGGCATCTGCGTAGGACATGGGTTCCGGCTCCTGTCTCTGGAGGCGGGGGACCATCCCCCGCGCGACAGGCGCCCGAAGTGTCTGAACGGATCTGCAATCACCCTCGCGCGTTCGGGCATGTCCCGAATCCGCGAGGGCGGCACGCTCGCGTAAGCCGACCCCTCGTGGGTTGATTGACAAGGAGACGGCTCAGACCAAGGTCAGCGAATGGAAGCGGGGTGGTGCTCTGCCTCTGACAGGATGCCGAAAACCCGTCGCAGGTGCCGAGCCGTGGTGCCAGCCTCTCCTTCATGCCGGTCTCAGCCGGATCGATGTTTCTGGCCGGGGACGGAAGCCAGCTCCACACGGTATCGCAAGGATGCGGATGCTGGTGAAACCGAAACCCGACCAGGATGATGGTCAGCTCCAATACCCCTCGGCGATCTCGCGGACGATCAGGGCGCGGGCCTTCAGCAGCAGATCATCGCCACTGGTGTCGATATGACCATAGAACCGGGCGCGCGCACCGGATCGGCTCCAGTCGGCATAGTAGCAATACTCGCGGGCATCCAGTCGGAAGGCTCGCAAATCCTTGGCCCAATGCGGCTTGGGCTCGACGACGACGGTGACGCCGTCGCGCGTCTCCTGCCAGGGCAGCGACCGCTCCGCCGGGGGATTTTCGCGGTCGACCCGAAAGATGCAGTCGATGTCGATGTGGTCAGCCATGACGGCCTCCATAAAAATGCCCGGCGCGATGGCCGGGCGAGTTGAAAAACGATGCGGGGCGGCCTGCGCCGCCCCGTATGCGGTCATTCCGCAGCGACGAGGTGCTGCCGGTCCTCTTCGTCTTCAGCCGCGGCTTCCTCGTCCTCGCCGTCACCGGCGAGGAAGTCGGGCAAAGCCTCCACCTCGCCGTCGGTATCGGTGTCGGCGACCGCATCGCCATCGAGATCGACTAGGCGAAGCGGTTCGGGCAGCCAGCCGGTGTCGGCCAGCAGGCGTTCGGCCTCCTTGGCCATGTCGCCCTTTTTCAGATGGTCGATGAGCTGCGCCGCCCGTTCACCCGCACCCTCGCGCACCGCCGCGAGGATCTGGGTCTTGGTCACGCGACCCAGATAGTTCTCGACCGTGGGCCGCCATCCCGCATCGACCACCATGTCGAAGCAGGTGGCGCGGGCGATCCGGTCGGCCCCAGCAAGGCGACGATCAAGACCATGCTGCGAGATGCCGGAAGCGCTATGAATGTTCGGACGCTCATAGAGTGCGTTGACACCATAGCTGACGCAATGAGCGAGAAGCGCCAAGCGGCTCGCTTCATCGAGCGCGGCGATCCAGTCCCACAGCTCCGCTTCGTCGGAAGGCAGATCTGTCTTCCAGGCGTCATAGCGCCCACCGATGGCCTTGGCCGACGGGCAGTCACCGAGATCGGAGCCCTGCGCCGAGAAATGCTTTTGGCGCACGAAGACTTCTAGGCATCCGGTCGGCGCGGCGTAATGATAGCGCTCCATCACCATGCGGTGGAGCAGCGCCGTCATCGCGACATGCGGATTGTTGGCGAGCGCATCCTGCAGCGCCAGCGTGCGATGGGCGGTCAGTTCGATGACGAGCCGCTCCGGCAGTGGCTTGATGCCATCGTCGTCATCGTCGCCGTCGTCTTCGGTTTTGACCGGCTGGCCGCCGATGGTGATGACGGCGCGCTGTACCTCACCGTCATTTCCTGCGGTGACGCCGGTGTCGCTCTCGCCGTCCTCGGCATCGCTCACCGGCTCGTCCTCGGGCCGGACGTAGCCGCGCTCGATGACAGGATCGCCGTCGCGGTCGATGCTGATGAAGACGCCGGCGCGGGCGATCTCGGCAGGATCATAGACGATCGGGCGCTCTTCGAAGGCGTCCAGGGCGGCCTCGATCTCGCCGAGGCGCCGATCGATCTCCTCGGGCAGTTCATCGTGCTCGGAATATTCCGATTCGAGATCGTCGTACTCGTTGCGGAGTGCATCGCGCGCGGCGCGCTCCTCGTCGGTGAGATCGACGAAGCTGCCAGTGATTTCGCGAAGGCCGTTGTCGTATCCATAGGGATGGCTGGTTTCGACAGCGATCCACTTCCAGCCTTCGGCCGCTACGTCGTCGGCAATCGCCTTCAGCTTTTCCGAGACCAGACGGTCGAGAAGCCCCACGTCTTCGAGCCAGCCGCCGTCATTCTCGGAGAAGAGATCGCGCAGCATCGCGCCGCCTGCCTGCTCATAGACGTCCACGCCGACGAAGCGCACGCGCTTGTCATCGGTTGGAACGGTGGTTTCGGTGAGGAGCTGGCGGACCTGCCAGGGCTGGACATTGTAGGAGCGCTGGACAGTCTCCCAGACCTGTTCCTGGCGGGCATGGTCGGGATTGACGGTGAAGGCTTCCAGCATCGCCAGCGGCATGCCATTGCGCGCATAGACTTCCAGAAGTGCCGGCGAGACCGAAGCCAACCGCATACGCTGCGTGATGTAGCGTGGGGTGGTGCGATAGGCGTCAGCGATCTCCTCCTTCGTCATGCCGTCGTCGAACATGCGCTTGAACGCCCGGAACTGGTCGAGCGGATGCAGGCCGAGCCGAAGCATGTTCTCCGCGAGCGAGTCGTCGACGGCCGAGGTCTTGGCGTCGGCCTTCTTGACGAGGCAGGGAACGAGGCCATCGGCGGGAAAGCGTCCGGCCTCGACCAGACGCGCGATCGCCCGGAAGCGGCGGCCGCCGGCCGGGGTCTCGAAATCGCCGGTCTCGTTGCCGTCGGCGTCGAGGACGGCACGGACATTGATGCCCTGCACGATGTCCTCGCGGCGGTCGATGTCGTGGGTGAGATCGTCCAGACCGGCCTCAACGTCGGTTTCGCGGACATTGCTGTCCGAGAGGCGGATGCGATTGAAGGGAATGTCGCGCGAGCGCGAGAAGACGATCATCGCGACCGCGGGCTTCTTCGACTTCCTGGCAGCTTTGGCCATGGTGGTTTCTCCGTGACGGGCGGCCGAGACCCTCTCTCGACCTTCCAACCCGTCACGAAATCCCCAGCCCCTCTCTCACTCTCTTTCGTACCTTGCGCAGCCGTCATGGGATGCAGGTGCACGGCTTTGCTACCGGCAGGCAAATAGCCGTGGAAGCAGAGACGCTCAGCCGTCTTCGACCCGAGCGGATGAACAGAATATTTGATACTGTGTTTCGCAGAAGTTTGTGAGGTTTATGGAATGAGCGATGAGAGCGAGTACGAATTTTTCAAGCTACGCAAACAGGCGAAAACATACATCTCGAAGGTTTTCACCTTCAATGGGCAAAATCCAGAGCCTCTCCGAAATGTAAAAATGGTGTTTGAGGGAAATGACAAGGTTCTCGTCGGCGAAGTTGAGGCCGCTATTTGTCTTCGCCTGACCGGAAATGTCCGCAAAACACAAGTCTCTGCGCTTGTCACCCAAGACGACAAGAATATCAAGCGGATCACGCTTCAGACCTTCAAGACCCGAGCGGGAGACTGGATCGAAGCGGTTGAGAAAGACGAGTTCACGTTTCGAGCCGACGAGTTTGAACGTCTTCTCGGATTCTTGGCACAGATCAAGTTCATCGATCTGTCGAATAAGGAAAATTTCCAGATCGAAGATATCTCCACGAAGGCTGGCCCAAAGGCGATCATTGACGCTTCGGATCAGGGTATCATTGATCGCATCAGAAGCATGCCGGACGGCCAACGAAATGGTCTTCTCCGCGCGCTCCAAGAGTCGTTGACCGATGAAGAGATCAATATCCTGCTCGGGCGAAGACAGGGATTAGAGGAGTACGAGGAGCATATGCGCGTCGGCGATTGGAGTGAAGCGCAGTGGCAAGACTTCTTTGAGCGCGAGCAATGGGTCTTCGGGTACGGCCTCGACTATCGCGTGATGCGACAGTTCGGGCGAGAGATGACGGTGGGAACCGGGGGCACAGATAATCAGAACAAGCCTGTCATCGACTTTCTCATGAGCTTTACCGACTATACTGTACTCGTTGAAATTAAGAGGCCCGACACCCCCATCTTTCGTGCCAACCGTGGCGGACGAGCGGGAACATGGGAGTTCAGCCAGGAGTTCATGAGCGCTGTTTCCCAGATCATCGAACAAAAGGCGGAATGGTTATCTTTCGCGCAAACGGGCGAGCACTTTAATAAGGCGGGGACTGAAGCTCTGGCAGCTCGCACGAGGAATACCAAGAGCATTCTGGTGATCGGCTCCCATTCCGAATTCTCGCCCGCCGACCATCCGAGAGCTGCAAACATCAAGCGCGATACCTTTGAACTTTTTCGCCGGGAAACCCGCAGTATCGACATTGTGACGTTTGATGAACTGCTTGAGCGCGCACGGTTCATCACGCGAAGCTAATAGGTGCTCCTATCGGACACCATGCTACTGCGGATTCCTGGCACGCTACCGGCTGCGCAATGTCCGTCCGTAGATCGCTCTGGAGCGCTTATGCCGCCCTCTTGTCGACGCCGGTTTCGGATGTCACGGCCTGCTGCTCGTCTTCCGGCAGGAAGGACAGCAGCCAGTCGGCCGCTTTGCTCGCCTGCGAGGCAGCGCGCACGATGGCGCGGGAATCCTCGCGCATGACCTCCAGCCAACTACCGATATAATCGGCGTGGCGCACCGTCGGCACGATGCCGAGCGCGGCGCAGCTAAAGGCCGAAATCTGCTCGGCGCGTTATCTGAACAGTCAAGCTGTCTCAGCGGACTTTCATCAGCCGAAACCAGCCGATCTGGCGGCGTTGCGCGGTTTTAGAACGGGTGAGACACTCGGGAGTATCTGGAGGGCTGCTCTTCGCATTGCGGTTCGTGGTTTTTACGACTGCTCAGCGAACCGAATGCGACTGGTGAAGGGATTTCTTTCGTGCAGACTGCTCCGCGGCCGTACCGGTCGACCACCTCACTTACGCTCAAAGCATCTCGCCGATATCTGACGCGCCGCTGGGATATGCGAACATGGTGGTCTTCAACTGCTCTGCCGTCAGCCCTTGCCTGATCGCCAGTGCAAAGATGTTGATCACTTCGTCAGCGTGCGGACCGACAAGATGGGCGCCGAGGATGCGGTCAGTGTCCGCGTCGACCAACGTTTTGAAGCCATACACCGTCTCGGCCTGCTGGCGTGCGGTGAACCAGCCGTCCACGCGCTCGGTCTTTACGCGAACGTTCAGGCCTTTCTCACGCGCCTTGGCTTCGCTCATGCCGACGGCTGCGATCGGCGGGATGGTGAAGGCGACACTCGGAACGCCTGTGTATTCAGGCCTGACCGTGTTGCCGTTGAGCAGGTTCGCCGAGACTACCTTCGCGTCATGGCTTGATACCGGAGTGAGCGGCGGTCCTAGGCCGGCGGCATCACCTGCTGCGTAGACCGCGGGGTTGGAGACGCTTTGCAAAAATCCGTTCAACGCCAGCCGCCCGTTATGGTGCTTTACGCTCCCGGCATCGAGATCGAGCGTCGCGAGCGCCGGCGCCCGACCCGCGGCATGGACGACCAGATCTGCGTCCATATCGAGTTCGCCGTCAGGACAGTCCGCCCGGACGCGATAGCCGTCTGATACCTTCTCAATGGCGGTCACCCCTGCCTGTGTGCGGACATTGATGCCGCGCTCGCTGAACTTGTCCATCAGCCAGCCGACGAGATCGGGGTCGAATTGCTTGAGCATTCGCTTCCCGTGCTGAAGAATTGTGACCTGTGCTCCGGCGCGCGCCGCGATGTGCGAAAACTCGGCCGCGATATAACCGCCGCCGACAAGGACGATGCGTTCAGGCAGGCTCTCCAGTTCCAGGAAGCCTTCATTGGTGATCAGGTGCTGCTCGCCCGGAATGCCGAGCGGCACGGCCTCGGCGCCGGCGGCGATCACGATACGGTCCGCCTCGATCCTCTCTCCTCCGAACTCGAGCGCATTCGGGCCGATAAAGCGAACGTGACCGTGGAAGGCGTGAATCCCTTTGTCGGCAAAGGCTTTCTCACGCTTCTGCGGTACCGGATCGGTGAAGCTGCGCTTGAAGGCCATCAGTCCCGTCCAATCGAGCGTCGCGTCCCCTTCGATTCCACGTCCGCTCATGCGCCAGGCGTGATCAGCCGCCTCGGCGCCGCCGACCATCATCTTCTTCGGATCGCAACCGCGCAAGGCGCAGGTGCCCCCGAAGGGCCGGAAGTCCGCGACGGCGACGCTCCAGCCAGCCGCACGAACCCTGTGTGCTGTTACGATCGCAGCCGTTCCCGTGCCGATGATCGCAAGGTCATATCTCTTCGCCACTAGATCTCCTCCAACATTGTCACGTTCGACATCCGAGCCTTCACGGCTCAGCCGGCGCAGCATGAGAGCTTCGCCACGTCCTTGTCGAAGGCAAGAGCCGCGAGCTTCAGGCCCTCAACGGTGGTGAGATACGGAAAGAGCGTATCCGCGAGGTCGTCGACGGTGAGGCCGTGCCGGATTGCCAGGGCCGCCGTCTGGATGCTGTCGGCTCCCTCCGGTGCGAGGATATGCGCCCCGAGCAGCCGGCCGCTGCCAGCGTCGGCGACGAGCTTGATGAGCCCGCGTGTGTCTCGGGCGGCAATCGCGCGCGGCACCTGGTCGAGACCGATCGTGGAGACACGGACGGCGTGGCCGGCGGTCCGCGCAGCCGCCTCTGTCAGCCCGACGCTCGCCACCTGCGGATCGGTGAAGACGATGGCCGGCATGGCACTGTTGTCGTAGCGCAGGCTGTCGCCGTTGAGGGCGTTCTTCGCCGCGAGCTTGGCACCGTAGGCGGCCATGTAGACGAACTGATCGTGACCGGTGACGTCGCCGGCAGCGTACACGCCCGATCTTGTCGTGCGCATGCGGTCATCGACGAAGATGCCGCCCTTCGGCGAGAGAGCGATCCCATGCTCGGCGAGCCCGAGACCTTCGATATTGGGCGCGCGGCCCGTCGCCACGAGCACCTGATCGGCGTCGATCGTGACGTCCTTGCCGTCGCGATGGACAGTGAGTGCAACACCGTCCGCGGTCTTGCGGATCGTCCGGTACGTGATGCCGGAAATCACCGCGATGCTCTCGTCCATGAAATACCCCGTCAGCGCCGTGCCGATCTCGGGTTCGGCCTCCGGAAGGAGACGCGAGCGGCACACCAGCGTCACCTCGACGCCGGCGCGGGCGAACATCTGGGCGAGTTCGGCCCCGATATAGCCGCCGCCGATCACGAGCAGAGATCGGGGCAGCGCCTCGAGATCAAGCGCCGTCGTGCTCGTCAGGTATGGCACGGTCTCGATGCCGGGGATGACAGGGACGGCCGGTCGCGCGCCGGTCGCGATGATGATCTTGCCGGCTGAGACAAACGTGCCGTCCACCTGGACGCCGCCGTCCACGATGCGCGCCGGCCCTTCGCGATAGGCGATGCCGTTGTAAGCCGGGAGCAGGTCGGCGTACTTGGCCTGACGTAGCTCCGAAACCAGCGCGTCCTTCTGACGGACGGTTCCGCCCCAGTCGGTCAGTTCGGCCTCGGCCGTGATGCCGGCGAAACGTGCCGCGGCTCGGGCATTGTGGAGCGTCTCGGCGGCGCGGATCAGCGTCTTCGACGGCACGCAACCGATATTGACGCAGGTGCCGCCGATGGTGCCGCTGCCGATGAGGGCCACCTGGGCGCCCTGATCGGCTGCCGTGATCGCGGCCGAGAAGCCGGCCGAGCCGGCGCCGATGATGGCAAGGTCGTAGGAACCATTGTTGCGGCCATTCGTGCCAAGGCGCCGATGCGTCACGGGCCTGTCCGGCGATGCCGTATCGCCCGACGATTGAGGCTCACCTTGTGTCTCGGCCGCGTTGTTGCCGTGGCCGGCGATTGTGCCGATTCCGGCAAGGCTGGGCCCGAAGATCGCCCGACCTGCTTCGAGAGCTTCCTCGATCGACAGCCGGAATCCCGGCTCGTCTGCAGGACGCTGCCGGCGCCACGCGGCGAGGTGATCGTCGGAACAGAAGAAGGATGTTGCAGTGCACAGCGAGTTCGCAGCGCATCCGCCTTCGTAATGGACGCTGAGCCATACGACGGCCGTCGTCGGCTCAACGTCGGCCAGAGCCCGGCCCCGTTCCTGCGTGGTGATCCGGACCGGCGCGCCGCAGTGGCGGCAGCGCGAGACGATCGAGATGTCTTGGTCGGTCATAGCGCCGATGCCGAGCGCGTCGACCGCGCACATCGCAGTAAGAGTGCGTCCGTCCAGTGTGACCCGGTGGCCGGTGTCGCGGTCGGTGAAGGGATACGCGCCGACAATCATGTCGCCATCGAGTACGACGAGGTCGCGACGGCGGAGCTCTTCGAGCAGCGCACGGACGGCTTCCTCGCTCAGCCCCGCACGCTTGGCAAGCGCGCTTGGGGTCGGGGCTCGCCCGTGTTCGGCGTAGAGCTGTAGCAACGCAACGCGCACGCGATCCGTGGCCGCCTCGTAGCCGCTCCAGCGGTTGAGCACATGGTCGGAGCCGACCATGGCCAGCAGGGCCTCCTTCACCACGGGTGACGAAACCACCGACCAGTCCGGAAACGTCACACCCGGCCGCACGGCCAAGCTCGGCACCGTTGCGGATGTAGAAACCGTCGCCTTGTCGCGGGACGCGGAGGATGTGCAGCAATCGTTCATGGCTTCAGGCCTTCATTCAGAATCTTCGTGTTGGAACAGACGACCTTTGCACGGCGATGATGGATGCCGCAGGCGACAAGCCCGAGGCCCGCGGCGATCAGGGAAAGCACGACCAGACCCGAACCCGTCAACCACGCGCCGAGGCCGGCCAGCGGCGGGGGCACGGCAAGGAGTGGCGCCGCGCAGCAGATCGCAACGACAATGGCGCCTGCGGCGCCGGTGCGGATCAGGGCGCGGTCATGCATGTCAACTGCCTTGCTCCTGCGTCGGGCGGGCCGGATAGCCGGCATTCATGCTGGCGGCCGCGATGGCATCCGGGGTCGTCTGCGCGTCGTCGAAGGTCACGGTCGCGGTCTTGGCTTCGAACGAGACGGCCACCGTCGAGACCCCGGGGACCGCCGCCATCGAGGTCTTCACGATGTAGGGGCAGGAGGCGCAGGTCATGTTGTCGATGGCGAAGGTGACTGTGCGTTCGGTAGCGAACACGGCAGGCGCGGTCATCACCGACATGATCAAAGCAAGAGCACTCAAACTCTTCTTCATGGGACGGGTCTCCTCTTGGTGTCAGGCGGAAAGCAGCAGCGGGGCGACGTAGTCGAATGCGAAGGCGGCCGCGACGAGCACCGTCGCAAACCAGAGCGCGATCTGGACAATGCGGCTGGGGATCGGGCGCGCGCAGGCAGCATCCTCGGCGCAGGCCCGCCTCGGCT
Source organism: Hyphomicrobiales bacterium (assembly GCA_900473915.1). Lineage (GTDB taxonomy): Bacteria > Pseudomonadota > Alphaproteobacteria > Rhizobiales > Rhizobiaceae > Brucella. Next base: position 604,328 of record UCNG01000011.1, read on the forward strand.
TCCAGTAGACGAGATAGAAGCCGTAGCCGAGAACGCCCGTCGTCCCGGCGACGAAGAGCGGCTTGTAGGGCGCGAGCGCCGTCAGATTGCCGATCCAGGCGCCACCAATGCCTAGGCTAAACAGGATGAGCGGGACGATGCAGCACGAGGAGGCGGCAAGCGCGCCGAGAATGCCGCCGACGGCGACCAGGCGCTGCCGTCCGACTTCGGCTCGGTCCGACGCGAGCACGTCGGTCGTGGCGGACGTCATGCCCGCCGTGCTGGGTCGCGATATATCCATGTCCGATCTCGCTTTCCTTGCCGAAATCCTCATTGCGCAGTACCATGCGGTCTGTAGCAACTACAGGGTCAAGAGGGATTTTTGCGATGCGCGATCACGCTGGCGTGAAGGGCCTGCAGCGGGCTGAGCTCGCCCGGCGGACGGGCAGCAATCTGGAGACTGTGCGCTACTACGAGAAGGTCGGGCTCCTGCCCGAGCCACCGCGCACGGCGGCCGGCTACCGCAGCTACGACACGACGCACGAGCGGCGCCTTCGCTTTGTGCTGCGGGCACGCGAGCTCGGCTTCTCACTCGACGAAATCCGCGAGCTGTTGCGCCTGGTCGACGAACGCGACCAGCCCTGCGCCGAGGCAAGCGCGGTCGCCGCCGCGCATCTCGACGATGTGCGGGCGAAGATCGCTGACCTGAAGCGCATGGAGCGGGTGCTCAAGGACGTCGTCGCGCAATGCGCCGACGGCACGCGGCCGGAATGTCCGCTGATTGAGGCGCTGTTCCGGGAGCGAACTGTCAACTGATCGGGTCGAGGAGCGCCTATGCGGCGCCCCTGACGTCGTTCCGGCAAGCGTTGCCCTGCTGGGCGTGCAGCCAGTCGGCGATCTGCTGCGCCTTGGCTGCGGCGGTGAAGATCGCGCGCTTGTCGGAGCGAAGCACCTCGAGCCAGGAGGCGATATAGCTGGCGTGGTCGGGCCGCGGCTCGACGCTGAGATGGAGGTCGGCGCAGATCATGGCGCTCAGGAGCTCGACCGTGCATTCCTCCATAGCATAGGCGGCCGAGCCGAACCGTCCGGAGAGATCACGGTCGAGGCGATGCCTGGCGCCGGAGGCGTGCCCGCATTCGTGGAGCAGCACGGCGTAATAGGCTGCGGCATCGCGGAAGCAGGCGAAGTCGGGCATCTGCACGTGGTCGGTGGATGGGCGGTAACAGGCCTGCGATCCGCCGTGGCGGATGTCGATGCCGAGCGCTGCGCAGAACCGTTCGGCCCGCTCGATGCGCTCGGCCTCGGGTAGCACCGGTATCTCGGGCGGCGTGTAGCCGTCGACCTGCGCGCAGTTGAAGACCGTGTAGCCGCGGGCGAACATGCGCCGGGCGGGCTCGTCGCGATCCTCGTCGCCGTCCTGTACGTCTGCCTTGCCGTGGCGATCGACGGTCTTCCAGAACACGACGAGGTGCCCGCGCTCGCCCTTGCGGACCTGGGCGCCGAGCGCCTGCCACTGGCGATAGGTGCCCCAGATGCCGGCGGGAAAGCCGGCGGCGTGCGCGGCGGCCCAGAGTGCGATGACGTTGACGCCACGATAGGCCTTGCGCGAGGCGACGTTGACGGGCGTAGTGATGGCCGATCCGTCGTGGTGCCAGGGCATCCGGTACTGGTCGGCGCCGGCCTCGATGGCGGCGATGATCTGGCTGGTGACACGCTCGTAGATGTCGTTCCGGGGCTGGGGTGTGCGATCGGTGGTCATGGCTGCCTCCTGTGTTCGCCCTCTCCGTCGAGGGCGAGGCGGCAGGGGCAGACGCGGGAAGCCGGGCCGTCACACCCTGTTCTCGGTGCTGGTGCGGAACAGGGTTGATGGGCCGGCAGCGTCTGCCACAACCCGAGCCCTGCCTCGACGGGCGAGCACGGGAGGCAGCCATGACCGGCGAGCGGCGCCTGGACCGGTCAGGATGAAGCGCGGCTGTCAGCCGGTGCCGTCCAGAGGCGGACGCCGCAACGGGACGACCCTGGCGTCCACGGATCGAGACAGCTCCGCTCGCAGACCTTCGATGACGGCATCTCGCTCGGCGAGCTGCAACGTCAGCATCTGGATGTGCTGCGCGAGCGTCCGGGTGAGCGCCCGCAGCTCCGCCATCTCGGCACCACGCACGGCGCGTAGTTCCGCTTCCAGAGCATGGATGCGTTCCTTGAGGGCCCTGGGCGACGATCGCCGCAGGCGGGCTTCGGCCGCGCGGAGCTCGGCGAGAAGATCGCCGGCCCGGTTCGCCGTCGCTCGGCTGACGCCGGCCTCGCGCGCCAGGTTGGCGACGGTCAGCGCCCCGTCGGTGCGTTCAGGGCGGCCGTCGAGCAACCGCTTCATGGCAGCCCTTAGCGCCGCTTGGCTCTTCGGCCCGAGCGCGGTCATGCGTCACCGTCCATGAGAGGCGCGATCAGCCGGCACTTGCGCTCGTTGTCCCGCAGGATCGCCGTGCGCTGCAGCGGCGATAGACGCCGGTCGGCCAGAAGCGCTTCGCCCTCGACGATCGAGGCCTGCCACGGTTCGCGGTGCCGGGCGGTCAGGCAGGCGTTCGGGCACCGGTCGGGGCTGCAGCGCGATAGGGCCGGCGCCGTCCGCTCGGCATCTGGCGCGCCGGTGAGGCAGAGCGCGGTCGCTGCATCGAACAGGCAGTCGTTGAGGAAACCGACATGCAGGGTCCGCCCGAGATGGGCAACCATGGTGCGCAGCCGCTTGCGGTCCAAGATCCGGCCGGGAAGATCGCCAAGTTCCTCCTGCACGCGGCCGAACTCGCGTCGCAGTCGCGCAGCACCCGGTCCCGCCGGGCCTTCACGGCGAAGATAGGCCTCGTAATGGGCGACAATGTCGTCGAGCTGGCCGAGTGCACGTTCGCGCTCGATCGCCAAGCGGAAGTCGGCCTGCGCCGATCCGGCATAGCCTTCGAACATGGCGACCGAGGCGTGCTTGTACTGGATCTTGCCGGCGACCGTGCCGAACGGCCGGTTGGCGATGTACCAGGCGATCGTGCGTCGGAGCTGCCGGGTCGTAAACTTCCAAGGCTCGTCGCCGATGCGCGGAATCGCCGGCGCGGCCTCCGAGCGCGTGTCGAGGCCCTCGCGGAAAAGGTTGAGTGTCGGCGTTGCACCCATCCCGAGATGATCGTTGCTCCAGGGCCAGTCCTTCAGCGCCACCCACAAGGATGACAGTTCCTTCTCTCGGCGATTGCGTGCCGAGAGAACCTCCATCACCGCGACGGCGCGAGCGACGGGCTCGATCGTGATCCAGTCGGCCGTGACGCCGCGCGCGCCATGGCGCTTGTACACCGTGCTGCGCAGCCGGTACCGCTCGACCAGGCCGTCGGCGCTGCGCACCGGCGACACGCAACCCGGCTGCATCGCCTGCACCTCGCTGTCGCGCATGCCGGTGAGGTAGGCGCAGACGAGATAGCAGGCGCCCTGCAACATCCGTTCTTCGCGGGCGAGGCTGAGGCCGTCGAAGCGCTCGCGCCATGGCAGTCCGGTGTCCGGATCGATCGAGATCGGCGTATCGAGCCCGCCGATCTCGGTTCCGAGCTCGGCGGCTGCCTTCTCGATCAGTCGTGCAGTCGGCTCGGACTGGCTGATGCGGCCGCTCTGCGGAGCGCCGGCGTGAAGGCGCATCAGATGGAGATTGTAGGGCGGGGTCTCTTCGCCGGTGAGCGGGTCGATGCGGCGGGCCGCATTGGGCGCGTGCTCCCAGATCGGCACGCCTCGGCCCATGGCCCGGCGCACGTCGAGCCACTTGGCCACGCGGGCGCGATAGTTCTTGGCCACGGCCCGTCCGGCCCGCGCGTCCCGCGCCATCAATCGGGCGCAGCGGGCTTCGAGAGCGTCAAGCTCGGCCCGCGCCGCGAGGATATCGGGCGCATAGACCTCGACATACTTGAGCGCCCAGCGCAGCATGGCGCCGATGACCGGCTCGGGAATGCGCGGCGTGGCGTTCTCGGCGGGCGCTGGCGGCCGGCCGGCAACGCGGTGCGCCGCACGTCCACGCCACGGCAGGAAACCGATGCCGCCGCCGGTTAGCCATGGCGCCAGGTGATGCAGGTCGATCGGCACCTCGACATACTTCACCGTCTCGTGAGGCGTTCGCCGTCCGCCGTCACGGGCATACGCCAGATAGGCGTCGAGCAGCGCCTGATCGATCCGGCTGAGATCGACGGCGCCAGTCCTTGCGCGGAGGAACGCGGCGAAATGCTGGATGTAGCGCAGCAGGCGGATCGCCGAGGTCGCGCCGCAGGGCGCCCGATATCCCGGCACATGGATGCGCAGGCGGGCGATCACGTACTCCTTCGCCAGCCGCCGCGTGACGGGATCGGCGATGCGGGCGAGGTTCAGCCGGTAATTGCTGTAGCGGGCGTTCACCCGGAAAATGGCGGCGCCCAGGTCCCAAAGATCGTCACCGAAGCGCGGAAGTCGCGTGCGGTCGGCATCGTCCCTGACCGCCACGCCGGCAAGCACGGGCTCGTCGTTGCCATAAATGGCCGAAGGCAGCGACGCGTGCTGCGGCAGCTTGATCGGTGCCGGCATCATGGCGCTCTCGCTTCGGGCGGCAGGTAGAGGAGCGCGGGGTCCGATGACCCAATCCGACGGGCTTCCTCGATCTCGGCGTCGGCGAACCGGGGCAGAATCTGTTCGGCGATGCGTCCGTGAACCCGGCCGAACTTGGCGATCCAGTCGGCTTCGCTCAGCACCTGCCGCTGCGCCCGGATGAAGTTGAGGAAGGCCAGGAGCGCGGGCACCTTGCGGGCGGTGACCACGGCATTGCTGCATTCGAGACACCCCCAGAAGGGGGACGGACAGGCCTCTCCCTCCGAGCCGAACGGGCTGTTGTAGAAGCCGCCGCAACTGGCGAGCCAGACGTCCTGCTCGCCGCCGAACAGCGCCTTGACCGCGGCGGCGCCGACAACGGGAAGGCCGGTCGCCTTGTCGGGATCGGTCTGGACGGCCGCTTCCTCCTCCGACGACAGGACACAGGGGGGGAACGCGGCGTCGAGCGCATCGGTCATGGCGTCGGCAATTGTCGCCTCGTGCAGATGACGAAGCGCGGGAATGTCGGCGTAGTGGTCGGCCGCGACCGCGACAGTGTGGCCGACGGCGAAGCGGTCGAGCTGGCCGCCCGTGCGCCGGTACCATGCCGCCTTATGCGTCTTGCGCAGGCGCGTCAGATTGAGGCGAAGGCGTTGGCCCCGCTCATCAAGGATGCCGTGCCGGCGCGTCCATGAAGCCGCGAGCTCCTTCATGCTGAGCACCCGAGGGGTCAGGCGGCCCCAGGCACAGTGCGCCCAGAGCGTGTCGGCGCCGAGCCGGCTTCTCGCCGGACCGGTCCACTGCAGCGCCTTGCGGATCAAGCCGCCCGGCGTCGAGGAACCGCCGTCGCGCACACGCAGCCGCTTCCACTCGGCGCCGCGCGCCCGACGCTTGCAATACTCGATCTCGACATAGCCGCCCGCCGGGTTCTTCAGGCAGTCCGCTCGCAAGCCCTTGATCGCTTCGATCTCCATGCCGGTGTCGAGCGAGATAAGCACGATGAGCGGCACGAGATCGGCGGCGATGAGATGCCGGCGGCCATGCAGATCGTGGATCAGGCGATCGTTCGGCAGGCCACTCTCGCGGCGGAGCGTGTAGAGTCGCTTGAAGAGAGGGTGCCTGTGCCCGATGACGCCTTCCGCGTCGATCACTTCCATTACCTGTTTGTGGGTTGCTGCCAGCGCCTTGCTCCGATCGGAATCCTCGACCGCCGGAATACGATCGGCCTCGCCCAAGCGGCGGATGATGGCGGCGAGATCGGTGCGCGCCAGGCCGATCGCTCGTGTACATCAGCCGGCGTGAGGCATCGGGCGGCAGGTGGCTGGGCTCCGCGGCCTCGGCAAGCCGCAGCAGGTTGAGCACCTTGCTCATGCGGTGCAGGCGGTGATTGGGATGCAGGCCGCTCCCCTCCATCCAGGAATCGAAGCCGTCGATGCAGACGGCACTGACGTCGGAGAGACGGGCGACGTGCGATCCGGCGGAATCGAGATAGCGCCAAAATGTCTTGAGCGCATTGGCATAGGCGTAGGCCGTCGAGATCGAGCCGGCCGGACCACCGACCTGGCAGGCGCGCCAGAGCGCGCCGGCAAAGGTCCGCGCCAATGCCTTGCGGCCGGCGAGCATCGTCAGGTCGATCGTCTTGCTGCGATCCGCCAGCGTGACGGTAAAGCGCAGCGATGCGATCGCAGCGGCGGCCTCGCCCTCGGGATCGGGCAGCGCCTCGGGAAAGAGGGCGCGGCGACCCGGCCGCCGCACCGATGGAGCCGCCGCGGCGGTCATGCCGCGCCGCCAGCCGTGTCTTCGGCCCAGCGATCCGCGGCGGCCTCGACCAGCTCCTGCGCCTCGGCGAGGCTGTCGAGATAGATGTAGGTGCTGGTGATACTCGCATGCCCCAGCAGGTGCTGGAGCTTCTGCAGAGGATCGCCGAGAATCCGCCGATAGGCTGCGCCGTGCTGGTCCTGCGGATCGAACACGGATCCGATCTGCTCGCGGATCAGCATGGAGAGCATGTTGACGGCGAAGGTGTGCCGCAGCGTGTGTGGCGTCACCTCGACCTCGATGCCGAAACGGCGGCAGCGGGTGCAGGCCCGCCGAAAGGCAGCTTCCCAAGTCGCCGAGGGCACGGGCTTGCCGCCTTCAGTCAGCCAGAGCAAGGCATGCTGCGCCTGGCCGGGCGTGCCGACCAGCACGCGGCGGCGTTCGCCCAGCGTCAGACGGTCGAGCCGGACACGCTTGCCCGCCGCGTCTGTTGCCTTCCCGTCCTCCAGCATCAGCCAGAGCGGATCGGACACCGAAGGCTCTGAGCGCGCGGCAGAGACCGTGCGCTCGAGATCGACATAGTCGCCGATCAATCTCAGTACCCGGCGGGGAACGCGGATGCGCCGTGGTCGTCCGCCCTTGGCGATCGGACCGGGGAGATCGAACGGCACCGAGCGCGATTCGGGATCGGTCAGGCGCGGCAGCTCACTCAGCAGCAGACTGCCGGCCTCTGTCAGCCGCAGGCCGGTCGTGACGAGAAGCTCGGCAAACAACGCATTGCGCTCGCCGTTGCGGCCGCGCCACGTCGCGTCCTCCGAGCCGTCGGGAAGCCGGCCGCGCAATCCCACCTCGCGGAACAGCAGGTAGCGGCCAAGATCGATGTAACGGGTATCGTGGCGCCGCGCGGCGCGCTCGCGGGCACGGTTCGTCGTCACAGCGAGCACTGCGCGGCTACCGCCGGCCCTGCGAAGGGTGGCGCCGTAGCTGAAGGGCGAGATCGCAATGATTCCTTCCTCGACAGCCCAGCGATAGAGCTTGTCGAGCGCGGCAACGCTCCGGTTCCAGCTCGCAGCCGAGATGCGGTAGGGAGCTGCCGACAGCCGACGCGCCCGGTGAAAGGCCAGGACATCGTCGCGGCCGGCCTGCCAGACCGTCTTGCCGCCGCGCCGTTCGACAAGAAAGCGCGCCCAGACGAGAATGTCGCGGGCGTAGGAGCGCCACGTGTTCGGCGATCGCGCTCCCATAGCAGGACAGGCACGAAAGAACCGGTTGAGAGCGAGATCGTAGCTGCCGTCATCCATCAGGATGAACGGCATGCCGTGAATCAGCCCGGTGCGCTCGACCGCGTCGAGCGCACCGGGCGCGAGGCTCACTGCAAGGTCATCAAGGAAAAGCGGACGCGAAATAGTGTCAAGATCGGTAAAATACAAATGCACGCACGATACCCAAGCGGAGCGCCTTCGGCGCAACTTCATTGTTTAGAATGCGAGGGGTTCCCCTCGCGCTCTCCCGCTCGCCGCGTGGCAGGGGTGCAGGACTTAGCCTGCACCCCATGAACAGCTTGTCGTGCCGCCGCCGCGTCAAGCGTTGTCCTCGCTACGCTGCGGGAACGCTTGACCCGGACGTCTGAAGAGCTTCACCGGAGCCGTGGTGAGGCGCCTCCAATGCATGATTCTGAGACAGGATCACAGAGTCAGGATAAGGCAATCAGCTCTTCGAAGGCATATTTCTTCGAGCCGAACGAGCCGGTCAGGTCACGGTTCAGCCGGCTGTGATGGCCGCTGGCGTGGCCGAGTTCGTGCAGAGCCGTCCGGTGCCAGTTGATGGGTTCGAAATACGCCTGGGGCGGCGGGACCATCACATAGTCCTGGGACGGGACGTAGAAGGCCCTGTTGCCGCCGATGCGGAAATCGACGCCGGTCGCCTTGATGAGCGCCTCGACCTTCGGCTCGATCAGGCCGGGCGGTGGCGGCGGCGCGACGGTGGCGATGTCGTCGGGCAGCCCGTCGCATTGCGCCACGTTGAAAACCGTGAAGCGCTTCAGGAACGGGATGGCATGCGCTTCCTCGCCGGCCTCGCGGGCGCGGCGCTTCTCGTCTTCCGGCGTGAAGCGGTCGGCATAGACGACGGTGGTGCCGTGCTCGCCCTTGCGGACATGGCCGCCAAGCGAAAGCGCCTGCCGGAATGTGAGCCAGCCCTGGCCGGGAAAGCCGTGCTCGACGACGGCGCCCCAAAGGATGAGCACGTTGATGCAGCTGTAGCTGCGGGAAGTAGCGGCGTTTTTCGGCAGGCCGAGCGGCGCCTTGGCGGCCGACGTGCCCCAGGGCTGCACCCACGGCACGCGACCGCCTCCAGCTCGGCGATGATTTTGGTGGTGATTTCGTCATAGAGGTTCGTCCGGTCCAGGCCGGTGCGAACGCTGCGATCATGTCTGGACATCGCGGTTCTCCGCGACGGGCGCCGGAAGACTCTCCTCCGGCCCTCAACCCGTCACGGCAAAACCCGTCCCCACTCTCACTCTATAGGAGCGTTGCCGGCGACCGCGGCGCCGGCCGGGGGGGGGGGGGGGGGGG